>CAWKMC010000020.1:0-265361 GCA_963850535.1 uncultured Alphaproteobacteria bacterium
TCCGGGGCATACACCATCCGATCAACAATCGAGCGCTCGAGGAGTTGGCCGCCAGCGCCAACCATCATCCAGCCAAGTCCGTGTAACCAGCACCGGGCATGCAAGGTGCGGAGAAAGCGTTCAATATCGGCGCCATCTTCCACCAGGACGAAGACATGAACACCATCCGATCCTGGCATTGGCTTACCAGTGTCAGCGCGACGAATCCCCGATGACGTTGACCGACGCATAACATGGCCGGTCTGCTCCAGCTCTGGTACGATGGAGATTAGTGCCCCCCAGTAACCGCCAAGCTCTTTCAGCCGGTTGCGCACTGCTGGCGGCATACCTTTGGTGTCGATATCAATCAGCGCGAGAGCAGCATCAGTGGGCCGATAGGCAATATGGTCGCTCGTCCGGGCGATGAGGTTCGGCGTCGCGGAACTATTCAGAGCCTCCAGGCGGTCCTTTGTGGTGATCTCCACCTCGTCCGGCAGATCATGCCGCAAAGCCCCTAGGGCGATGGCCTCGTGTGGCTCAAGGCTGGCGATCATTGCTGCGAATGTCTGGAGGGTGTCGAAGCACACCCTCCGCGCCCAGCCCGACGACATCACACAAGCGGAGCCATCACTCTTCAGCGAACCGTCAGCGTTCAGGCTAATTCGCTTCGTCAGTGGGCCGCCAGCCTTAGCAAGGCGGGTGATTTCGACCGGAATAGCGGTTTCGCTCATCAGAACGGAGTCTCTTCGCTATTTCGGTGGGATTGGAGGGAAACCACCTTGCCGCTTGGATTAGGCTCTGTTCCTTGCCTCTCGGCATCCAGCCGGTAACGGAGCCAGGCGATCGCTCGATACTGAGCAGCGCTATCGAGCAGCTTCAGCGCCTGGTACACGCGCCACATGGCCGCCATCTCGGCATCCGAGGTCATCCGGTTCATGCCGCACCGCTCGGTCGCAACGAGTCGACACTCAAGAATTGCATCTTTCCATTCGGCAGGATCAGCGTGGCGCCACACCACAAATCTGGGGCATGGTTAGTTCCAAGGGATTTGGCGGGATCGCGCACCTTCACCACAGCTCCACCTCCGCCGTCATCGCGCGCCGCAGCTCCGACGCCAACAGCGCTAGGCGCCGTGCAGCGGCGGGATCATGCGACACAACATCGATGGCCTCGCGATCGATGGCAGTGATGGCGGCCAGTTGCTCACGCGAGTGCGCAAGGACGGTATCAATAGGGCGGGGAGAGCAAGTTCTTGAGATCGGCATGGTAAATCTCCATGCCCCCGCGTGCTTGAACCGACGCACCGGACGTGCAATATCGCAAGTGCCAACCTGCGACTACACAGCCGCCGCCTCAGTTCTGCGCTGGGGCGGTTTTGTTAGACAGCTCGCGGATTGCGAATTTGCGCGGCAGGCAGGGACCGTAGCCAGGACAGACCGGCATCCACGTCCACCAAGGTTCTTGTCCCGACCTTGATTGCTCTGAGATTGCCGCGGCCAAGCTCATTGTACGTGGCGGTTCTGGACATTCCAGAAATGGCGCACCACCGCGGCAGTGGGGCAAACTTTGGGCTGGGCGGGTCCATATCCATACGTCCGGGTGCAGTTGAATACACGCGGACAATGGTGGCTGCCGAAGCGTGTCGCTATTTGTCGTTTGTCGGAGTTATGTCGGCTTTTGTCGGAAAGCCGCGCGCGGTCAGTTCGCGAAGGGCGGCTTCGCGGCACTTGGCCAAGAGCGTCCGCCCCGCCTCCGGATAGAGCCGTGCCAGCTCCTTCTGCTTCATGGACTGCAGTCTCTGGAAAGTGATCCGTCCCTGCTCCACTGCCTCGATCATTGCTGCGGTTGCCTGGGCTTTCTTCCTGCCGCCCCCGCCTGGCTTATTGGGGACCGCCAGTCGGGTACGCCCAGGTGCGCGTGTCCCATCCGATCCGACTTCCGTCGTTGACCAAGCTGGCCGGCATTGGCTCGACGAGATTTGGTTTTCTAACGGAGATGGGTCCGGATCTACTTTCAATTGGCTTCCCCCTGGACTCGTATAGGGAGAGAATCTCCTCTCGCCTGAATTTAACGTCGCCCCAATCCGGGCCGGTCCAATTCTTCCGCTCGAAGTCCGGGGCTTTTGGATCGCATGTTGCCCAACCAGTTCTGAGGATCGTGGCGTGTCGATTTGCAAAGAACTGCGGCGGAATACGCTCGTGCATTCCGCGAAGTGTGCCTTTTCGGTAATCACCCGGCCGACCCCATGCGACCAAGCGCTCTGCAGCGATATCCGTGCGCAGACGGTCGATTGCTTGATCAATCGCCGAAGTTACCGCAAGCAACTTCCGCACATCGGTTCTTAACAGTGCAATGGTCTGAGCTGCCGACATTCCGTGCTTGCGTATCGCCCACCGAACCTCCGCACGATCGTCCTCCCGCAGCGCTGAAATTGGGCACTTTGCTAGCCCTGCTTTCTTGCGCCTCTGGAGCGTCCACCAGTGCACGCGCGCAAGGACCAAGCGCATCCGATGAACGAGTGGGTATTGGCGTTGGTATGGAGATGCCCCAGTCACATGGACCCCCCACCTATCATACATCGAGGGTGCGCCAGGCAACGGGCCGTCGAGCGCCCGGACCCGACCGAAACCGATCAGCCCAATCGCCTCAGCGGCAGACAGATACGCAGGGATCTCCTTCGGTTCTTCCGGGGGCACCTTGCTTACCGTGGCTAGCAGCCAGTGCTGGGCTGCGATCTGCTCGCGCTTCCGATCCTCAATGGGGAGCAGCTCGATCTTGCGATCTGAACTCGGACTCACTCATGTCTCCGCTTACGCTCCGCCAAGGCAGGCGGGGCAACCCGGCGCGGAGACCCGGGGATTCGGGGGCCAACCTAGCCCCGCCGCGTTCTACTGTACGGTTGACGCTCGAATTCGGAGCGAGTCCTTTCCGCTTCACACACCCGCCCGCAGCGGGACCACTCCGGTAGGAGCAGGACGCGAACAGAACGTCGCCCATTCCTGCATCAACCGGCGCCGCTTCTCCATCATATCGCCACGCTGGTAGGCCGCCTCGGTCTTGTCCCGTACTGTATGCGCCAGCGCAGCCTCGGCCACCTCGCGGGGATAGTTGGTCGCCTCGGCGCACCAATCTCTAAATGTGCTGCGGAACCCGTGCGCCGTCAGGTCGCCGCGTCCCATGCGCCGCAGCAGCATGAGCATCGCCATGCTGGAGAGCGGCTTGCCGGCCTTGCCACCTGGGAACACGAACCCGTCCGTCTTGGTCATGAGCTTTGCCGTCTCCTGCAGCACCGCGACCGCTTCGTCGGATAATGGCACACGATGCTCGCGGCCAGCTTTCATCCGGCCGGCCGGCACCGTCCAAATGTGGTGCTTCGTATCGATCTCTGACCACCGAGCGCCGATCACCTCACCCGTCCTTGCCGCCGTCAGTATCGCGAACCGCAGGGCCAGCGCAGAGACACCCTCTTCCTGGAAGAGTCCTTCCATAAACGCACCAACATTCCGCCACGGCAGCGCCGAGTGGTGTTCCACCTTCGCGACCTTGGATCGGGCGGGTAAGAGGTTTTCGAGATGCCCGCGCCATCGCGCCGGGTTCTCGCCACTGCGCCACCCGCGCGCTGTGGCGTAGTCGAGGACTGACTCAATCCGCCCACGTAGCCGCGATGCAGTCTCCGTCTTCTGCCGCCAGATCGGCTCCAACACCCGCATCACCGAGCCCACATCCACCTGTGCCACGGGTGCCTTTCCAAGTATCGGCAACGCATAGGTGTCCAAGGTATTGCGCCACTGCTGTCTGTGCTTTGGGTTGCGCCAGCTCGCCTCATGGGCAGAAATGTAGGCATCTGCGACCTGATGGAATGTAAGCCCCGCCTGGTCCGCGCTCTCGCGGCGAGCCGCGCGCCGCTGCTCAATTGGGTTTTTGCCCTGTCGGACGATCTTGCGGGCCGCGGCGACGAGTTCGCGTGCGTCTGCGAGTGATACGCCCTCCACTGCGCCCAAACCCATCAGGTGCCCTTTGCCGTGCAGCCTGAACCGATAAAGCCAGGACCTGTTCATCGGCCCCCGGACCTGAAGGTAGAGACCCGCGCCGTCACCGTAGGTTCCCGGCTTAGTCAGGGTTCGCAGCCGTGCTGCATTGAGCTTGCCCATAATCCGTATTCCGTCGCCCAGCATACAGCCTGGCATACACTACATCACGGGATAGCTGGGTACAAGTGGAAATAGCGGTGGACGGTTATACCCTCCAAATGGAGCTTGCTAGTTGGTCCTGAGGACAGATTGGGATAGTCAAGGATATTGGTTGGGCGGACACCCCATCCGCCAAGCACAAGGAACACCATGCCGCCCTCTGGTCTCTGGACCCAGGACGGTCGAGGGGGCCAGTTCCCAGATGAACCTGCTCGAGGTCGGACCAACTCACACTATCTCCGACTTTGCCTGAGCACTGCGCTCTTTCGGTTTACGGGTAGAACCGAGTCTCGTCCTTGGCGGCAGCGGTGCCTTACCAGCGGTGTCTGAGCGCTTCCGGGCCCTTGGGCTTTGCGTTCTTGCGTTCAGAAGTAGCTCCTTCAGTGCGCTATGCAATCTCGGTCCAACAACGGCCGGGCTTAGCAGATGTGTAACTTGCTGTCTGCCGAGCTCACCAATACGGCGAGCTGCCTCGGGATTGTTGTGGATAGTTCGCATATGGCCCGCTGCGGTCTCGACGTTTGCGTCCGCCCAAGACTGGTCCACGACGCCGATGTATTCGCCGGGTTGCACACGCACCAACTGGTAATCTACGAGGAAGGAAGTTTCGTGCGAAACGAAGTCCATTGGTCCCGAATAAGCGGGCAAAATTGACGGGCGCCCCAGCAGCATTGCTTCCGCTGGACCGCGTCCGAACCCTTCCGAGCGGTGCAAGGAGACGAATGCATCGCAAGCCCTTACCAAGCCGAGCAACTCATCGCGGTCCAGCCTGATATCTCGCAGCGAGATCCGTGGATCGGTGCACAGAGCGATCAGCCGCTCCAGATGTGAGCAATTCTCTTCCGCGCCCATCGACTTGATCACCAGAAACACGTTTTCATCGCCGGACGGAAACGCTCGAAGGAACGCCTTGACGACGGCCTCTGGGTTTTTCCGCGTCGCAAATGAGCGAAAATCGAAGACAAAGAGAAAGACCGTGGCATCGTTTGGCAACCGCAATTCCTTCCGGCTGATCTCCCGCTCCATGACTGGCGCCGCGACCGCCATCGGCATCAAGCGAACTGGCCGTAGCCCTTCATGCCGGAACGCCCTCTCGGCAAAGCGTGTCGAAGCCCAAATCTCATCAAAGAATGAAAAAGCGTGCCGCCAGTAACCTGGCAGCCGTTCCAGCTCCCAGGCCCAGAAGCCGACACTCTTATTTGTCAGCACATTCAGTCGCTGCATCGACCGCCAATCGGCATAGGCCGTGTCCGCGTTCAGGTGGAGAATATTGACGTCGACTTGGATTCTGCAGCCGCGTGGAAGAACTTTCCCATCGGGCCGCAACACATGGTGCTTCTCCGTATCTACGATAAGAAAATCGGTAAAGCCGACAGCGAGCAGACTGGTGGCGGAGCAGCGGATATCCTCGCCACGTCCCGTCGGTGCGGACCACTGGCCGCTTAGCGCCACCTTTGCGCGGTAGATCCGGTCGTGTTCCTTGGCCGGTTTGTCTCGGCGCACGAGCAATGCGAGAGCTACAGGTTCCGCCTCAACGGCAGCTTGCCGCCACCAGTTTCGCAGCTCGTCGCGCCCCACCTCCGTCTCGATGTTAGCCAATTCCTGCAGATCGCCGCGCGTCGCATACAGCATTTCGACGACTCGGTTCAGGCCGGGGTATCGTGGCGAGTCGTCGAGGAGGAAGTGCCGTAAGCACGGGCTGATCTGATCGGCCGAGATCCCGAATTCCTGGAGTCCGAAGTTGATCAGCCATAGGACGAAGCCTGCTACCGAAGCATCACTGTCAAGCGGATACATGTTTTGAATGTCTTCGCGCAGTTCCCAGATCGCCGTCGCGAGCCGGGGCAGCGGGACACCCTCGAGCGTCACGCTGGAAGGCGCCTCGAAGTCACGACAGTAATGGGGCGACGAGTGCGTGAGGCCATTTGTAGCACCTCGCCCCGACATAGGCGTGCCAAAGTCCATGCGCGAGACGGCCGGCCCGCTCCGCAGGGAAACGATGCCTAGGTTCGTACATCCTGTTCGCACAGTCAGCCGATCGTGTTGCGACCAGACCTGTTGTGATCGGCACGTCCTGGTAGGAGCTGGACGTCGATGACTCACGCGCCATCTCGGACAAGAAGTCGGGTGAGAGTTCATCGCAGCAGACGACCCCTTCGACCACTCCGTTGGTCAAGGCCCAACCTAAAAAACCGATGAGCTCGTCGACGGTTCGAAGTCTGAAATGTGCGCGCAGGTCTGAGCGCAGTTCCCATATGAGAGCGACCTGAGTGGGCAACCGGATCTGCCTGCCGGCAATTGACGCGACCACGTCCCCTTCAAGGAATCGCCACACGTCTCGTGACTCACCTCGCCAGTCCCGGTGGCTGACCGATGGCCAGGGAGGCGTCACTTCAGGCGGCGGAGCGACGAGCGTGTTCAACTCACCCCGCAGCCGGCGCGCCGCCGCGATGTTGCGTCCGTCAACACCCAGACGGCGTGCTTCGCCACCCACGAACCAGTCGAAGTAGCCATCGTAACCACGAGGCGTGACGATATCGAAGGCTTGCTGCAGGTCCTGCCGGTCCAGCCAGGACCTGATACATGAACCGGGTGAGCGCGATGGACTTTTCTGCCAGCACCTCATCGGGCTGGTCGAAGAAGCGCGAATCGATGGTCAAGGCGGCGCAAGCATCGATGCGGCCAGTGCCTATCGCCCGCAGTAACCAATGGCGCATCGCGTCCTCGATGGGCCTGCCATCGGCAAAAGCAGCGAATCCGTAGCTGAGCCGTGAATATCTAAGCCAGCCGTTCGCAAGAACTCGCTTGTGATAGAGCCGACACAGGTCTGCGACCTCGCCCGATGTCTCAACGTCTTCCGGATTGACACCGCTGAAATGAAAGAACACGAGCGGGCCGTCATCGACCAGCCAGCTGCCCTTCGCCGCTTTCCGCACCCTGCGGTGACCGAGGTTCCAGTAAGCGACGTTGTAACCCGGATGGCGCAGAATAAGCGGCCTGGGTACAAACGCCGGCGCGAGGTCCATCCAGCGCTGGTCGGTGAACATATTGCCGGCATCGTCAACCCGGCAGTCCCGGTAGCACCGACTGGCCCACCAATCGATCAGCGCACGGGCCGACCGATCGTTGCGTATCCCCACGAAACCCAGATTGTAGCCGCCGGACTTCCTAACAGTGAGGTCGGGCGGCTCCTTCCCGTCCTGCAGCGGCTGCATCATGTGTGGGACCAGCACGACGTTATGTTCCGCCAGTCCCGCAAATACCTCGTTCATCGGCATGAACAGCAGGATGTCCGGATCGATATACACCACCTCGTTGAAGCCAAGCCGATCGAACATGTGGCGGAACACGAGCGGCTTAATCGCCGCTTTGAATTCTTTGGCCGCATACCACAGCTTCATGTTGGCGATCAGATCGAAGCCGAGGTCGTCGCAAAAAATCAGCTCGGCTGCGGCGTCGAGGCCAGTGAAGTCCCGATAGGAGTTGGCCAGCACAATGAAGCGATCCGCGTCCGGGTGAACGTCCCGCACCGACTGCATGAGCGTCACGGCATAGGCGATATAGCTGCAGGAGACGACGGTGCAGATAGCACGACGATGCGAGTTGGAGCTGGTTGCAGTTTGCGCCGAAGTGCCGGCCCGGCGCGCATGTCGCTTTCGTGCCTTCCCTCGAAGCCGCGCCGCCGGCGCGCCGCTCATGCCTTTGTCCTGGCCTGCCAGCGCCCCACCTCGCTTCGTAGCCGTCGCTAAACCAATTTTGCGACTTCGCACGGATAGCAGCGGTGCGAGGCGGCGCCGCTGACCGGGTCGGCCGCGTCGACGCCGATCGCCAGATTGATGTTGGCGCCATCCGGGACCGAGCGCGTCGTAGCCCGGCAGGTCCAGTTCGGCGCAGGCCTGCCACCAGCCGTGCCGCGCTGCGACAACGCCGTCCGCCAAGTGCGCATTAAGCCGTGCGCGTGCCCGCACCCGGCCGCGCGGCGTCGTGATGGCCAGCCAATCGCCGTCGCCGATATCCCGAGCCGCCGCCGTCGTCGGGCTGATCTCGGCAACGGGTCGGGCTCCAACCGGCGCAGCCGGGCGAGGTTGCGATGCTGGCTGTGGCAGTAGAGCGGTGTCTTCGCCGCGGTCAGCGTCAGCGGAAAGCCGGCGCGCCTGCGAATAGGGCGGCCGGAACTCCGGCAAGGGCGGTTCGCCGACCGCCTGCAGCGTCTGCGGAAAAGATCTCGATCTTCCCGGATGGCGTGGCGAAGCCGCCGCTGCGGTATTTGCGGTAGGCGGTTTCGAGCGGCACTCGGATGCCGCGCGGCGCTGCCCGCAATGCTTGCCAACCGAGCCCGCTCGGCGCCAGGTGATGATCGAGCGCCGCCTCGATATCGCCGTGCCAGAAATGCTCGCCGAAGCCGAGGCGGACCGCCAGATCGAACACGATGTCGATATCGGCGCGCGCCTCACCTCGCGGCGCGACGACGGCCGGACGGAACTGCACCAGCTCGCAGGCATCTTGATCGAGGCCGAAGCCGACGCGCAGCCCCTCGCGTTCCCAGGCGCTGGCGACCGGCAGGACGATGTCGGCAAAGGCGGCGGTCGGCGTCAGGTAAAGATCGGTCTGAACATGAAATTCGAGTTGCCGCAGCGCCTCGGCGCCGCGCGCAGCATCAGCGTGCGACAGCAGCAGGTTGAGCCCGAACCCGACCAGCGCGCGGACGCGATAAGGCTTCGTCATCGATCGCGGCGCGATACAGATCATCGGAAAGAATCCAGCCCGACCTGCCCAGCCCGAGCGGACGCTCGGTCAGCCCGAGCGCCTTGCGCCATTGCGCCGCGTCGCGCAATTCATGCCGGACACATCGTTGACCGGCACCTGCGCAAAGTGAACGTTGCCGCCCGGCACATCGATGCTGCCGGTCAACGCATGCAGGATCGCGATCGCCCGGTCGGTTTGTGTCGCATTGCTCTGCTGCTCGAGCCCGGTCCAGGTGTAATGCGCGACCGGCCGATGCTGCCATAGCAACCGCGCCGCCTCGCGGAGCGCGTCGGCATCGACGCCGGACAATCGCTGCGCTCTCGGCGACATCGCGCGGCACTGCGCCGCATAAAGATCGAAGGCGGGTCGGCAGGCGATCGGTCCATCGCAGCCGGCGACTACGAACTTACCCGATCAGCGCAAGCCGGACCGGAGGCTTGTCATAGGCAGCGAGTTGCCGGATCATAGTGCAGCGCCGCCGCCCGTCCCTCGTCCCAGGCGACGAAGCCGTTTCCGCCTCCCTCGGCCAGCGCATCAGCGCGCAGCAGCGCACCATCGCTCTCACGCACCAGGAACGGGCCGTTGGTCCATTCCCGGACGAAATCGACGTCGAACCAGCCCTCGGTCGATCATGATCCCGGCGATTGCCAGCGCAACGCCGCATCAGTGCCTGGCCGCACCGGCAGCCAGCAATCGGCCTTCACCGCGAAGCCGATATGCCGCGGATCGACGACGATCAGCTTGGCCCCGCGCTCCCGCGCCTTCGGCAATCCTTGTCGCCGCGGCGAGCAGTGACGTGCTGGGGTTGTGACCCCACAGCAGGATGCAGCCCGCTTGGCCGTAATCCGGCATGCCGATGCCCGTGCCGGTGGTGAAGGCGCGGGCAAATTGGCGATGCCACGAGCAGAT
Organism: uncultured Alphaproteobacteria bacterium; assembly: GCA_963850535.1. GTDB lineage: Bacteria > Pseudomonadota > Alphaproteobacteria > Acetobacterales > Acetobacteraceae > JAMXLO01. Next base: position 9,825 of record CAWKMC010000020.1, read on the forward strand.
TTCCATGGAGTTGCAGTTGTTCGGCGAGCCGAAGGCATTGATCAGCCGATCGACCCAGGGCTGCGCGTCGGAAAGAGCCGTCCCGGAGCTTGTGGTGACACCAAATGCAACCGACTCGGGACCGCTCTCGGCGGCGATGCGCCGCAGGGTCGCTGCTGTCGTGCCCAGCGCCTCATCCCAGGAGATCCGCTGCCAGCCAGGGTCAGGATGGCCCTTTGGTCGGGTTCGGCGGACGGGATACAGCAGTCGGTCGGACGCTTCGACCAGTTCCGGGGACGCGCGTCCCTTCGCGCAAAGCGCCTCGCCGGTCGGATGCAATGGGTCTGGTTCGATCGCCAGCAGTCGGCCGTCCTCAACGACCGCCTCGCAGCCACAGCGCGAGACGCAGAGTGGGCAGAATGCCGGGATCCGGCGACGGGCAGTCTCGGACATTCGGACCTCAACTCAGTCGGAGGGTATTCTTCGTGGCACCACGGTCCCCAGCATCTTTCCCCGAGGTATCCTGCGTAAGCAAGCACGATCAGTCAGCGAACAGGATGAGGAGCGATAGCCGGGAGACGGATGCCTTGAGCGCTATCATGACTGCTCGCTTTGCCAAACCGACTTGAGCCGGATTCGTGAGGAAAGCAATGATCGTGAACACGAACGGTAAACGCGCCCTGCTAACGCTCGGGGCTGTGGCTTTGAGCGTATCGATGGCTGTGGGACAGGCGCCTCGCAAGGGTGATGTTGGTGAGGAAACGTTAGCGCCTGGGCAGGTGCTTGGTGTCGTCGGACGACACGTCCAGGACACCGATGGGGCCGATGCCGGGCGCCTTTGGGACGTCCTGATCGATAGCAATGGCGAACCTCGGGCTGTCGTGATCGATTATGGCGGGGTATTGGGTGTCGGCCGGCGCAAGATCGCCATTGCATGGAATGCAGTCAGGTTCACACCCGGTAATTCTGCGCGTCCTATTCGCCTGATGTTGACGCGACAACAAATGGGCGCAGTGCCGACTTTTGCCTACGGCTCCGTCCCCGTAACCCTCGGAGATGGGCGCTGACACATGTCTCAATCGCGGAGTTTGCACGGCCTCGACTGGCTCAATTTCTTTGTCGCGAACGTGCAGACCGGCTTTGGCCCATTCATCGCCCTCTATCTGACAGAGAACCGTTGGACGACGGCCGAAGTCGGTTTTGCTCTCACCATCGGCACCACGTGCAGCCTCGTGAGCCAGATCCCCGCAGGTGCCATTGTCGATGCGCTCCGCGACAAACGTCGAGCCGTATGGGTCGGCATCCTGTCGATCAGCGGCACGGCGCTGATGTACGCGCTGTCGCCGACGCAGATCTCGGTTTACCTCGCCGAGGTATTGCATGGCTTGGCAAGTTCCGTGATCGGTCCAGCAATCGCCGCCGTCACGATGACCCTGGTCGGACAGGCTGCCTTCAGCGAGCGAATCGGACGCAACGCGCGTTTCGCAGCGATCGGCAACGGTCTGGCGGCTGGCGCAATGGGAGCTGCGGGCTCACTCATCTCCGCAAGCTCTGTATTCTGGCTTACCGCCGCACTCTGCGTGCCGGCGATCGTCGCCTTGCGCATGATCAGTCCAGAGACCGTCGGCGGCATATCGAAGGTGGCAGGAACCGACGATAAAGAAGCGAAGATAACGCTGGGCGGGATGAAGGAGCTTTTATCTGATCATCGGTTGCTGATCTTTGCCGCCTGTGTCGTGCTGTTCTTTCTCTCAAGTGCAGCCATGCTCCCATTGGCAGCCACGCAAATCACCAAACGCCGGCCTGATCTGGCAGATATCCTCATCGCTGTTACGATCGTAGTACCCCAGATAATCACGGCAGCTCTTGCGCCATGGGTAGGGCGCAGCGCCGATCGACGCGGCCGACGTCCGATCATGTTGCTGGGTTGGAGCATGCTGCCGCTTCAGGGGCTGCTATATGCCAGTCAGCTCAGCCCCTTCTTGTTGCTGGTCTGCCAGATGCTTTCCGGCATTAGCGCGGCGGTGTTCGGCGTGACAATGACCCTGGTCGCAGCGGACCTGACTCGCGCATCCGGTCGCTTTAATCTGACGCTCGGATCACTGGGCGTCGCGATCGCAGCCGGCGCATCAGTCAGCACGACATTGGCTGGTGTAACCGCCAGCTGGCTTGGTGACAGTGCCGCATTCCTCTTTCTGGCCCTAGCCGGGCTGGCTGGTGTGCTGCTGCTGTGGTTTGTCATGCCCGAAACGGTCGCGCGCCCGTATCGGAGTTGAATGACAGAGAAAAGCGAGTACAGGCCCCTTTGAGCCACGAAGTGGCACTAGTATAGATTGCTGTAGCGCCGTCGACAGCCTACATCCCGGAACCCCCGCCTGCGCCATCCGATCCAGGTGCAGGAGCGAACATGCCACCTGCATGTCGGATTTGAGATGATGGCGCTGAACAGGCCACAAGCACGAGCAGCCCGGCAATCCACGCAAAACACAGGCGGCGCGAACTTGTCCTGGCACGTGGCTGGCTGATGCGCGTGCGCCGGCTCGATGCTGCTGTCAGATTTAAGAAATTTGCACTGGCGCCGATGTGAAGAGCACCCACGCAATCAAAGTACCTAGGCAGTTTATCTAGATCCGTCGCGCGACGGCACTGGCCGGTTCGGACGCGTGGCACGGCAGGGTGTCCTTGGTTACGTAGTCAGTACCTGCCGCGCCTTGCAGCCGGCCAGCTCTGAGATCATCGAGTGCCTGATTGGCCTGTTCGAGCGGATAAGACAGTGGTCGTGTTCGCACGGGCACCTCGGGGGCCAATCGTAGGAATTCTTCGCCGTCACGGCGGGTAAGGTTGGCGACCGAGCGCACCACGCGTTCGCCCCAAAGGATGTCGTAGGGAAAGCTCGGGATAGGGCTCATGTGGATGCCCGCACAGACGACGGTGCCGCCCCGCTCGGCTGACCGCAGCGCAGCTGGGACCAGCGGACCGACGGGCGCGAAGATGATCGCTGCATCCAGCGGCTCGGGCGACGGCTGATCTGAGCCGCCCGCCCAGATCGCGCCCAATTCACGCGCGAAGTTTTGTGCCTCGGAGTCGCCTGGACTGGTGAACGCATAGATCTGGCGTCCTTCCCAACGGGCCACCTGAGCAATGATGTGAGCGGCCGCTCCAAAACCGTAGAGACCAAGTCGACGCGCATCACCGGCCATGCGAAGCGAGCGGTAGCCAATCAGCCCAGCGCAAAGCAGCGGCGCGGCTTCGGCATCGGTATAGGCATCAGGAATGGCGAAGCAGAAGCGCTGATCTGCGACGGTATATTCGGCGTAACCACCATCGATCTGGTAGCCCGTGAAGAGAGCTTCGGCGCACAGGTTCTCGCGACCTGAACGGCAGAATTGGCAGTCGCCACAAGTCCAACCGAGCCACGGGACCCCTACGCGATCGCCGATGGCGAAGCGGATCACGTTCGTCCCCAGCGCGGTTACCCGTCCGACGATCTCGTGACCGAGGATGAGCGGCAGCTTCGGCTCCGTGAGTTCCCCGTCCATCACATGAAGATCGGTCCGGCATACGGCGCAGGCACTCACCTGGATCAGCACCTGGTCGGGGCCCGGCGCTGGATCGGCTACTGCGGTAGACTGCAGAGGCCGACCCCACGCGTCGAGGACCATTGCACGCATGCTGCCTACTCCTAGACGCCTCCACGACCGCCACGTAAGCGGCCTTCACGTTCGGGCAAGTGCGGGACGTCAGCTTCGCATTAACCAGCCATGGTGCCCAGGCTCCGGTGCACGCACCAATTGCCGCCGCAGGAAGCGGGTCGCGCAACTCACCACCGCCGCATCGGATTGGCGATTGTTCTTGGCGCGCCTGCCGACGATTGGCTCACATCGGCAGATCAGGATTTATCGAGAATTTTGTTGTTTTCCTCTCGCCGTATCACGTCGCTGGGCCCACCAGTGTTCCACCGCTTCAATGGCGCGAATAGTTGGCTTGCGCACCAGGGGAAAATCCTCCGCGAGAAGAAGCGCGCCGAGTGGCAACATCCAGAACCCGAGGATTGGCAGAAAACCCAGGAACCCGCCGGCGATGAAAAGCAGCCCAAGTGGAATCCGTAGCCATTTCGCCTCCGGCCGCAACACCCAGGCCAGTCCGGAACGGACCGGTCCTGGCAACCGCGCCGCCAGCCGGTGCAGATGATCCGCTTGCCTGGCAGTCATGCCCGGGCAGGCCATAAGCCGCACGCGGCGTAACGTTCGGGCACCCCGGGCGGCAGGTTCAGGATGGTGCGTATGGTCTCAAGCGCCCGCATCTCCGCGCCGTGGACGGCGCCATCAGCGGCAGCGACATGCTCGGAGGCGCGCAGGATGATCCAGGCCCACGGTGTCTCGTCGAACCCAGCCAGGACGCGAGTGAGCACACTCCTGTCACTTTCCGCCTCGCGGTCGAGTTCGCGCATGCACTTGTCGAATAGACCATGCCCCAAAGGCGATCTCCGGCCGTCAAGTCCGCAAGTCCGCAAATAATCGCGGAGGCGAAGGCGCTCGGCAGGATGAACCCCGCCATCGGCACGCGCAACGACTGCCGCCGCGATATTCACTGCCCAGAGAAAGGTCCACGAATGATTCCGGTCGGTGCTCTCGGAGTGTTCTTGCGGTTGCAACACTGTGTCATGCTCCTCTGATTGCTGCATTTCGCACCCAGAGAGGTCGACTGTCTTGGAGGAGGATCGGCCCAGCAACAGATCGACACGCCCGAGGCGCGTGACGATCCGACATCGCGGGGTTGGTCAGCCAAGCGGCTGACGTCCCCGCCAGAGGGGCCCGGATCTGTTATGCGCCAACCACATGGGGACGGTCGTGGCCGAATCAAGCGCCGGGCAAGGCAATGTCACGCGTGCTTTGGCCGAACTGTCGCCGATCTTCGACGACACGATGGTTCCGGCACAAATACACGGTGCGATTGTAGGCGTTTATCAATTACCGTGGGCCGTTCGATGCCGGGCTAATAGCTCCCCAACCGGCTGCTCGACCTGCGCGGGAATGATCTCGGCAAAAGAGGTGATGACAGAGGCGCATAGCTCCAATAAGCTTGCTCGTAAGGCTTGAAAACAAAGAGCCAATAGGGAGGTGGCATGGGATCATCGGTGCCCTGGTCCGATGGGCGTCGAGAGCGTCTTGCGTACCGCGATGTTTTGGCCCTCGCCGCCGCGGCGGTTCGCACGTGGCCCACTCGGGTGCTCCGGGGCCGAATCAGTCTTCGCCCGGACATCGGGTTACGCCCACAGCGTACTATACGAAGATCTCACACCAGGACTGCTTCAAGAGGCAGCTATACATGACGACACGACGCAACGTGCTTGCACTTGCCGCATCCAGTCTCGCCGCAGGCATGGCGAGCCCCGCGAAGGCCGCTGCACCATCAGGCCAGCTTACCGTAGGTGTGCACATCACACTTGCGCCGACCTGGCTCGATCCGGCGGAGACAGCAGGGATTATCACGCCCTTCATGGTCTTGTATGCGCTGCATGATGCAGTGGCGAAGCCGATGCCGCAGGGCAATCCTTCGCCGTCGCTGGCTGAATCCTGGTCGGCCGGAGAGGACGGGCTCAGCTACGAGTTCGTCCTGCGCAAGGGCGCAAAGTTTCATAATGGCGAACCGGTCACCGCCGATGACGTGAAGTTCTCGTTCGATCGCTACCGCGGGGCTGCGCACGCGCTGCTGAAGGAGCGGGTTGCCTCCGTTGAGGCGCCGGATCCTCAACGCGTCGTATTCAAGCTGAAAAACCCCTGGCCGGACTTCATCACCTTTTATACCGTCGCTTCTGGAGCCGGCTGGGTCGTGCCACGCAAGTACGTGGAGAAGGTTGGGGAGGACGGGTTCAAGAAGGCTCCAATTGGTGCCGGACCCTATAAGTTTGTTTCCTTCACACCCGGCATCGAGCTGGTGCTGGAAGCGTTCGATCAGTACTGGCGCAAGCCGCCAAGTGTGAAGCGGATCGTGCTGCGGGTCATTCCCGATGAATCCACACGGCTCGCTGCACTGAAGAACGGCGAGGTGGATATCGCTTACTCCATACGTGCTGAACTTGCCGAGGAACTGCGGCGTACCCCAGGCCTTACTTTGCGGCCGACCGTCGGTTCGGCTCCCTATTACCTATACTTTCCAGAGCAGTGGGATCCGAAGTCGCCGTGGCATGACCCGCGGGTGCGGTTGGCGACGAAATTCGCGCTCGATTACAATACCATCAACAAGGCGCTGACGCTGGGATATTCGCACATTACAGGCAGTGTCATTCCCGAGAACTTTGAATTCTATGAGAAGCTGGCGCCACCTGTGTACGATCCCAATAAGGCGCGACAGCTGCTAGCCGATGCCGGCCACGCCGGTGGCTTCGATGCTGGCTTCTATACCTGCGATGTCGCTTACGCCAATCTTGGCGAGGCGGCGATCAACTACCTGGGGGAAGTCGGCATCCGCGCCAAGCTTCGACCGTTGGAACGGGCAGCCTTTTTCAAAGGCTATGCCGACAAGAAGTTCAAGAATATCATCCAAGGGGCCTCAGGCGCTTTTGGCAACGCCGCAACGCGTCTTGAAGAATTCGTGGTCAAGGGCGGCAATTATGCCTATGGCAGCTACCCCGAGATCGACGAGTTGTTCCCCCAACAGGCAGTGGAGCTCGACTACTCCAAGCGCGCTGCGATCCTGGCAAAGATGCAGCGGCTGCTGGACGAGCGCGCGATGTACGTGTCGATATGGCAACTTGCCTTCATTAGCGGTGTCGGGCCGCGCGTGGCAGAATCCGGCATGGGCCTGATCAAAGGGTTCGTCTACACGGCGCCTTACGAGGAAATCACGCTGAAGAGCGCTTAGGGGCATTGGCATGAGGCAGTTCGTCCTGCGGCGGCTTGGCTACTCGCTCCTTTCGCTGCTGCTGCTGTCGTTGACCATCTTTTTCTTCGTCCGCGTCACTGGCGACCCTGCCGCCCTGCTGGTCGAGCCAGGTGCCAGCGAGGATGATATAGCGGCCATTCACCAGCAGTTCGGCCTCGATAAGCCGTTATGGGTGCAGTACGGACTGTTCATGGCGAACCTGTTCCGTGGCGATTTCGGCCAGTCATTCTACTATCAGACGCCGGTCTTCAGTCTCTACCTTGATCGCCTCCCGAATTCGCTGCTGCTCGCAGCGGTGGCCATGGCGTTCTCGCTGCTGGTCGGAATCCCGACTGGCATTCTCGCAGCAGTGCGCGTTGGCCGTTTTTGGGACAGCGCCGGCAAGATATTTGCACTCCTCGGACTGTCGTTGCCGTCATTCTTCGTCGGGCTGGTGCTGATCCTGGTGTTCTCGGTGTATCTGGGCTGGCTGCCCTCGTCCGGATTTGGAGGTGTGCTGCACATTCTGATGCCGGCCTTCGCGTTGGGCTGGTACTTTGCCGCGTCGCACATGCGCCTGACGCGTTCCTCGATGCTGGAGGTGTTAGGGTCCGAATACATCAAGCTGGCACGCTTGAAGGGTCTGCCACAGTCACTTGTGATAGCAAAGCATGCATTCAAGAACGCGCTGATTCCCGTCCTGACGTTGGCTGGCATCAACCTGGTGCTCATGATCAACGTCGCGGTAGTTGTGGAGACGGTCTTCGCCTGGCCGGGAATTGGGCGGCTGCTCTACGAAGGCATCAGCTTCCGCGATTTTCCTATCGTGCAGGGCGTGGTGATCATGGGCGGCACCATGATCGTTGCCGTGAACCTGTTGGTCGATATCGCATATGCCGTGATCGACCCACGGATCAGAGTGGAGGCATAGCGGCCATGAGCATCACCACAGACACCCTGGTCCTTCCCGCACCGTCGCCTCCGCGAGCTTCGTCAAGGCGGTCGCGCGATCTGCCGCTGATCCCGATCACCATCCTTGCAGTGATCGCGCTCACTGCAATCTTTGCCGACTTCCTTGCGCCGCACAATCCTGAAGTCGGCAGCCTGACCGCGCGCTTCCGCCCGCCGGTCTGGCAGGCCGGTGGCAGCATGAATCACATCCTCGGAACGGATCAGCTTGGTCGCGATGTGCTGTCGCGACTGATCTTTGGTGCGCGTGTATCCATGGTGGTCGGTTTCACTGCCGTGATCGTCGCCGGCGTCATTGGCACCACACTGGGCATTCTCGCGGGCTATATCGGCGGCTGGGTGGACCAAGCGATCATGCGGCTTACCGACGCCTGGCTCGCCCTGCCGGGGTTGACGTTCGCCATTTTCCTGGCGGCGATTGTCGGGCCGAGCATGTGGAATATCGTGATCATTCTCGGTGCAGTCTATTGGACACGCTACGCGCGCGTCGTGCGCGGCGAGGTCCTTTCGCTGAAGGAGCGGGAATTTGTGCGCCTCGCTGTCGTCGCTGGTTGTTCCAGGATGACGATCATGCGGCGGCATATACTCCCCAATGTGGTCAATTCCGCTATTGTCTTGGCGACGCTGATGCTGGGAGTGGTCATCGTCACCGAGGCATCGTTGTCGTTTCTTGGTGTCGGCGTGCCACCGCCGCAGCCTGCATGGGGCCTGATGTTGTCGGATGGCAAGCAAGGATTGATGGTGGGTTACTGGTGGCTGACCGTCATGCCGGGCTGCTGCATCATGCTGATGGTACTTGTCCGCAAACCTCCTCGGGGACTGGCTCCGTGTCAAACTCGACCCTCAGCTTCGTCAGCTCTGATCCTCGGCGCAGCCCAGCGGTAAAGGCCGGTCGGCCTCTGCTGGAGATCAATAACTTCTCGACCCACTACGTATCCGCACAAGGGACGCGTGTGGTTCGTGCGGTCGACGACGTGACATTGCGGGTCAACGCCGGCGAGACAGTCGGCATCGTCGGCAAATCGGGATCTGGAAAGAGCACGTTGGCCCTGAGCATTCTCCGCGTGTTGCCGACCGCCGCACGGATCGTATCGGGGCAGCTATGGTTCGAGGGCGAGGACCTCGTTCGCAAGACCGACGCCGAAATGCAGGATGTGCGCGGCAAGCGGATCGCCATGATTCTGCAGGATCCGATGGCTTCCTTGAACCCGCTATTCACAATTGGCAATCAGGTGGCCGAGCCGATCCGCGTGCATGAAGGTGCCGACCGCAAAACGGCCTGGCGTCGTGCATGCGATCTGCTGAAGGCGGTCAGGATCCCTTCGCCAGAGACCCGCGTGCGGCAGTTTCCGCATGAAATGTCGGGAGGCATGCGGCAGCGTATCGTCGGCGCCATCGGCATCTCCTGCGAACCGCGCCTGCTGATTGCTGATGAACCGACAACGAGCTTGGACCTGACAATACAGGCGCAGTATCTGAACCTGCTGCGCGAGCTGCAACGCGAACATGGTCTGGCGCTGATATTCATCACCCACAATCTCGGCATCGTCGCCAAGATGTGCGATAAGCTCGTGGTGATGTATGCCGGTCGCGTGGTCGAGTCGGGTCCGGTTTCGCAGATCTTCAACACGCCGGCTCATCCCTACACGAAGGCGCTGCTCAATGCGATCCCTCGCATGAGCGACAGGCGTCAGCGGCTGACGGCGATCGAGGGTCAGCCTCCTGATCTGGCCGCATTACCGCGTGGCTGCGCCTTCGCGGCGCGCTGCCCGGAGGTGTTCGATCGCTGTCGCAAGGAGGCGCCGCCGGAATTCAATCTTGATGGCGGACGCACCACGCGGTGTTGGCTGACGACCGCCGCGACGCAGTCTGGAGTCGCTTGATGAACGTGCTTGAGGCGGATGGGCTGACCAAGCACTTCAGCGCGCGGCGCGGCTTATTTGGCGGAAGCCGCGGAGTGGTGCGCGCGGTGGATGACATATCATTCTCCGTAGAGAATGGCCGCACGCTGGGAGTCGTTGGGGAATCCGGTTGTGGCAAAACGACAACCGCGAAGCTCGTGTTGGGACTGGAAGAACCCACCAGTGGCAGCATCCGCTTCGAAGGTCAGGACCTGCGCGCGCTGGATCCGGTAGGCCGGAAGCAATACCGCAAATCGGTACAGGCGGTATTTCAGGACCCATACGCGTCGCTGAGTCCTCGTATGCGCATCAGCGACATCATCAGCGAGCCGTTGGTCACCAACGAAACAGTGACCTCCGGGCAGGCCCGCAAGCGTGTGCTGAAATTGCTCGACCTGGTTGGGTTGCCGGAGCGCTCTGCGGATCTTTTCCCGCACGAGTTTTCCGGCGGACAACGTCAGCGGATAGCGATTGCGCGCTCTCTCGCTTTGTCGCCGAAGCTGGTTGTATTGGATGAGCCAGTGTCGGCGCTCGATGTATCCATTCGTGCGCAGATCCTGAACCTCCTGCGCGATCTCCAGGAGGAGCTGGGGCTGTCGTATCTGTTCATTGCCCACGACCTTGCGGCTGTCGCCCATATGAGCCATGCGATCGTCGTGATGTATCTGGGCAAGATCGTCGAAATGGGGGACGCACAGACGCTGGCGAGCGCACCAAAGCATCCCTATACGGCGGCGCTCTTCTCCGCTGCGTTGCCAAGCCACCCGGATGAACAGCGTGATGAGATCGTTCTGACCGGCGAGGTGCCGAGCCCGCTCAATCCTCCCTCAGGTTGCCGGTTTCACCCGCGCTGTCCGTCTGCGATGTCGATTTGCAGTCAGCGGGAGCCGGAACTGTTGCAGGCCGACGACCGCTTCGTCGCGTGTCACCTTTTTTCCGCTGGCGGCAACGCAAACTGACCCTTCTCGGGCGTCATACCCGCGGCAACCGCACCACGAAGCGCGCCCCCAGCACGCGGTTGCCGATGCCCTTGCGGTTCTCCGCGATGATCTCGCCGTGCAGCGCCTCGACGATCTGCCGGCTGATCGACAGCCCGAGGCCCGAGTGTTGGCCGAACTTCTCCTCCTTCGGCCGCTCCGAGTAAAACCGATCGAAGACGTGCTCCAGGTTCCCTTCGGGAATGCCCGGACCCTCATCTTCGACACTGACCTCCGCCATGCGCCCGGCCTCTCGCGCTGTAAGCGCAATTCGTCCGCGCGGGGGACTGAATGACTGCGCATTGGCGATCAGGTTGCGCAGGACCTGGACCAGCCGATCTTCCGCGCCCCAGACCATCAGACTTGTGGGGGCATCGACGACCAGCCGTGGATCGTTCTCTGCATCCCGTGTTGCTTCGTCGAGTTCGCGCAGCGTATGCAGCATCGGCACAAGATCCACCGGCTCCGCCGTGATGCGCGATAGTTCCGCATCCAAACGCGACGCATCGCTGACATCGCTGATCAGCCGGTCCAGCCGGCTGACATCCTGGGCGATGATCGTGAGTAGCTGTCGCTGGCGCTCCGGGTCGTCGATGCGGCGCAGTGTCTCTATCGCGCTGCGGATCGATGACAGCGGATTCTTTATCTCATGCGCCACATCGGCGGCGAACTTCTCGATCGCATCCATCCTGGCGAACAGCGCCTGCGTCGAGTCATACAGTGCGGTTGCCAGCGCTCCCACCTCATCGCGCCGCTTCAGCAGCGGCACAGGGACGCTACTGGCCCGACCCTGTCCCTCGCGCATGTCGACCGCGGCCCCGGCGAGACGCAGGATCGGCCGCGCAATGGTCAGCGACAGGTACCAGGACAGCAGCACAGTCAGCGCGAGTGCCAAGCTGAACAGCCCCAGAATGGAGAGGCGCGTGGCGAACAGGCTGGTATCCACCTCGTGTGCGTCCCTGGTCAGCAGAATGATGCCGACGGTCTTGCGGTCACGTTCCACCGGCTCGGCGACCGTCACCAGCAGCCGATTGTCCTTGGTGCGGCGGATATAGGGCGGCATCTCACGGCTCTGGCCGGAGCTGTTGAGCCGAAGTTCCTCCTTCACGTCAGGCTGCCACTCCAGCCCACCGGCGCCGGGCGTCATATCGACCACCAGTGGCGCCGGCCGCTCGCGCGGCATCAGCGCCAGCACCTTGTCGTACAGCCAGCTGATCGCCCCGACCACCGCGCCCTCCTGTTCGGCCGGTGGCAAAGGCTCGGTATTGATGGCGCCGCTCGGCTCCTCGCGCACGCGCGAGTCGGCGATCAGCGTACCATCGGGCGCATACAGCTTGGCCTGAGCGCCGGGGGTCGGATCGGTGAGCCGGTACAGCAGCGGCCGAGCGATTTCGGATACGAGCTTCGGATTGTCCGGTTCAGCAATCCGCACCGCGCTTTCCCCGAGCGCGCCGGCGTAGATCCGTGCCTGCTCACGCAGTGCGCCGACCTCTGCCTCCAGCAGCCCGTTCTGATACTGATCCAAATAGAGCAGCGCTGCAGCCAGCAGCGCCAGTGGCAGCGCGTTCACCAACAGGATGCGGCGCAACAACGGCGAGACCCAGTGCCGCGTACGGAACCGCCGTCGCTGAGGAACGGCCGGCGGCGCCAGCGCTGTCAGGGTGCTGCCGTCGGGCATAAAATCCGTTCAGTGCTCCTTATAGCGGTAACCAATGCCGTAGAGCGTTTCGATGTGGTTGAAGGTTTCATCAACCGTGCGGAACTTCTTGCGGATGCGCTTGACGTGGCTGTCGATGGTGCGGTCGTCGACGTAGATGTTCTCGCCGTACGCCGCGTCGATCAGCTGGTCGCGGCTCTTTACCATGCCAGGCCGTGCCGCCAGCGCCTTGACCAGCAAGAACTCGGTCACGGTGAGCTGGATGTCCTCGCCATGCCAGGTGCATTGGTGCTTGGTCTCGTCCAGTGTCAGCTCGCCCCGCACCATGACGCCCCCAGGTGCAGCGCCAGAACCTTCCGCCCGGCTGGCCTCATTGCGACGCAGCAGGGCGCGGATGCGCTCGATCAGAAGCCGCTGGCTGAATGGCTTGGTGATGTAGTCGTCGGCGCCGAGCCGCAGACCCATCAGCTCGTCAACCTCCTCGTCCTTCGAGGTGAGGAAGATCACCGGCATCGAGCTCCGCTGTCGCAGCTTCTGCAGCAGCTCCATTCCGTCCATCCGCGGCATCTTGATGTCGAGCACCGCCAGATCGACCGGTCGGGCATTCAGGCCCTGGAGCGCACTTTCGCCGTCGGTGTAGGTGCGGACCTGGAAACCCTCTTGTTCCAGCGTCATCTGCACGCTGGTGAGGATGTTCCTGTCGTCATCGACCAGGGCGATCGTCTGCCTCATGGGATTGTCTTTCGGGGGTACGGTCATGGTTTCCCTCCGTCCTGCCATCGAGGTGAGGCTGGCATTAGATTGTGGCGCATTGCGGACGGGGGGTGAACAAAATATGGCTGCAACAGCACAGATAATCGGTCACCTGGCGCGCCCGACTTCCCGCTGCCCTCGGGAAAGCCTCGCCTGGCGGCCGGGGATTCGTCCATGAATATCCCGACCGCCGCCTGGGAAACGCGTAAGCTGCTACGCGCGGCCCGTGTCGGCACGCTGGCGACCGCCACGGAAGGGCAGCCATTCGCCTCCTTGGTCACACCGGCCTGCGCGCCCGATTTGTCCGTCCTATTGCTGTTGTCCGAGCTCTCCGAGCACACTCGCCATCTGCGCGTCGAGCCGCGCTGTTCGGTGCTGGTTGTGGGTGCGCAGGCGGAAAACAATCCGCAGACGATCCCACGCGTTACAGTGACGGGCATAGCCGAGGTCGCGGATGACGCGGCCCTGAAGCGGCGGTATCTGGCGGTGCATCCCTACGCTTCGCTGTATGCAGATTTCGGCGATTTCGCGCTTTGGAGGATCAGTCCTGGCGAACGGCCTGTATGTGGGTGGGTTTGGCCGGGCCGCCAGGCTGGGTGCGGCGAACCTGACGCCGGAGCCGCGGGCCGTCGCCGCGATTGACGCCGAAGCATCCCAGATCATCGCCCGTTGTAACGCGGAACATGCGGCTGCGCTGGCGCTCGTCGGCGGTCGGCCAGGCGATTGGCAGATGGTCGCCGTCGATGTGGATGGCTGCGATCTGGCGCAGGGCGAGCAAGTTGTCCGGGTCCATTGGTCAGCGCCGGTGGCCGACATGGGCGGCATTCGCGCTGAGCTGGCCGGACTGGCGCGCGCCGCCAGGGCTGGTTAGCGTTGGCAGAACAAGAGGAGACACACCGTGCTCAAGCTGGGTTACAAGGCGTCCGCCGAGCAGTTCGCTCCGTCGAAGCTGCTGGCGTTCTCGGTGCTGGCCGAGCAGGTGGGCTTCGACTCGGTATTCATCAGCGACCACTTCCAACCCTGGAAACACACCGACGGGCACGCGCCCAACGCGCTCGCATGGCTTGGGGCGCTGGGGGCGTCTACTCAGCGCGTCGTAATGGGTACGTCGGTCTTGACGCCGACCTTTCGTTACCACCCGTCCATTGTGGCGCAGGCATTCGGCACGCTGGGAGCCATGTTTCCCAATCGCGTCGTACTCGGCGTCGGCACTGGCGAAGGGCTGAACGAGGTGCCTTCCACAGGTATGGCCTGGCCCGAGACCCGGGAACGCTTCGCTCGCCTGCGCGAGGCATGCCAGCTGATCCGCAAACTTTGGACCGATGATCGGGTGTCGTTCGAGGGCCAGTATTACCGGACCGAGAAAGCGACCGTCTACGACAAGCCGGACGATCCTGTGCCGATCTATGTCGCCGCGGCTGGGCCCCAGGTAGCGAAGTACGCCGGCCGTTCGGCCCAGGGTTTCATCTGCACTTCCGGCAAGGCATGGAAACTGTATACCGAAACTCTGCTGCCGAACGTCGAGGAAGGGCTGAAACTGGCGTCCAATCCGCCGACTGAGTACGACCGGATGATCGAGATGAAGGTGTCGTTCGACACCGACCGTGAGCGTGCGATGCAGGACACGCGTCACTGGGCTGCGCTTGCACTCACGCCCGAGGAGAAGGTGTCGGTCGAGGACCCGATCGAGATGGAGCGCCTTTCCGCCGCACTGCCGGTCGAACGCGCCGCCAGCCGCTGGATCGTGTCGACCGACCCTGATGAGCACATTGAGAAAGTCAGCCCGTACGTGGAAATGGGATTCCGTCACTTGGTGTTTCACGCGCCCGGCCCTGATCAGGAGCGGTTCCTGCGGCTCTATGGTGAGCAGGTGCTGCCCAGGCTGCGCCGGCACTTCGACTAGCTTGCTTTGCACGCGTAAGCCGTGAGCTCCGCCCTCGAACTGACAGCGCTGCGCGACATCCCGATGGTGCGTGAGGGCGAGGACATCGCCGCATTAATCATCGCTGGGCTTGGGCCGAGAGAACTGCGCGCAGGTGACGTTATTGTCGTGGCGCAGAAGGTCATATCCAAAGCCGAGGGACGCACGGTCGATCTGGCAACCGTGACACCCTCGACCGAAGCAACGAAGCTCGCGGCGGAAGTCGGCAAGGACCCGCGATTGGTCGAGGTCATCCTGTCCGAATCCACGCGCGTTGTCCGTTCCCGCCCCAACCTGATTATCGTGCAGCATCGGCTTGGGTTTGTGATGGCCAACGCGGGTGTCGATCAGTCGAACGTGGCTCCGGCGGATGGTGTGCATCGTGTACTGCTGCTGCCGCGTGATCCTGACGCTTCGGCCGAGGCACTACGTCGGGCGTTGTGGCAGCGTTACCGCGTAGAGATCGGCGTCATCATCAGCGACAGCTTCGGTCGCGCCTGGCGCCGCGGCACCTGCGGCATCGCCATCGGTGCGGCAGGGTTGCCGAGCCTGGTGGATCTGCGGGGTCAGCCGGACCTGTTCGGCCGCATGCTGGAGGTCAGCATCATCGGCTTTGCCGATGAGATCGCCGCTGCCGCATCATTGCTGCAAGGCCAGGCAGCCGAAGCACAACCTGTCGTATTGGTGCGCGGTCTGAGCTGGTCTGCACCAGTGGCTTGCGCCGCCGATCTGGTGCGACCGCTCGAGGAGGATCTGTTCCGGTGACCGTGGTTGCATTGTCCGGTGGTGTGGGTGGCGCCAAGCTGGCACTCGGCTTGAGCCGCGTACTACCGAAGGACGAACTGCTCGTCGTCTGCAATACCGGCGACGATTTCGAGCACCTCGGCTTGTGTATATCTCCTGATATCGACACGGTGATGTACACGCTGGCCGGGCGTCGCGAATCCTGAACTCGGCTGGGGTCGTGCTGATGAGACCTGGTCGTTCATGGAGACGCTCGGCGCTCTCGGCGGCGAGACCTGGTTCCGGCTTGGCGATCGTGACCTCGTCGTGCACGTCGAACGCACGCGCCGCCTGCGCTGCGGAGAGACACTGTCGGCCATTACCGCAGATCTTTGTGGGCGCCTTGGCATTGCCGCGCGTGTGCTGCCGATGAGTGACGATCCGGTGCGCACGCGCGTGCGCATGGATCAGGGGTGGATCGACTTCCAGGAGTATTTCGTGCGCCGACGCTGCGAGCCGGTGGTGCACGAACTGGCCTTCCACGGCGCCAGCACGGCACGCGCGCAACCAGATTTCGTGGCCGCGTTGGGTGATCCCGACACCAAGGCGGTGGTGATCTGTCCTTCCAATCCGTTCATCAGCATCGAGCCTATTCTTGCGGTGCCGGGTGTTCGCGAAGCATTGGCCGACTGTTCTGCGCCAGTGATCGCAGTATCGCCAATCATTGGCGGCCGCGCGATCAAGGGACCCACTGCGAAGATGATGGCAGAGCTTGGGATGACGCCCAGTGCCGGCGGCGTGGCGCGTCGCTACGACGAGTTGATCGACGGCTATGTCTGCGACTTCGCCGATATGGACCAGGCGGCGGGGGTCAGCGCGAAGGTGACCTTGGCGCAGACACTGATGACGACACTGGCCGACCGCGAGGCGCTGGCGCGAGTCGTGCTCAGTGCGGCGCGCATGCTGCGGCGATAGCACACATGGCGATATGGGCTGCGGTGCCGGTCAAGGAGTTTGCCGGTGCCAAGCAACGCTTGGCCTCGTTGCTGACGGTCGAACAGCGCCAGGCGCTGACGGCCGCGATGCTGGAAGATGTGCTGGCGGCACTGGCAGAAGCGCCGCTCGCCGGGATTATGGTGAATACGGTGGATCCGCTCGCAACGGAATTGGCGCGACGGTATGGCGCACGCGTCGTCACCGATGGCGCGCGCGATGGCCACACCGGCGCAGTCACTGCGATGGCGCGCATCCTTGCCGCAGAGGGGCACGAAATATTGACCGTGCCAGGCGACATCCCGCGCGTGACCGCGGCAGAGATCGCCGCGGTTGTCGAGGCCGCCCGACCGGCCCCCTCTGTCACCATTGTGCCGGCGCACGACGAACGCGGGTCAAACGCTGTACTCTGCTCGCCACCACTGGTCATGCCGCTGCGCTTCGGCGACGACAGTTTCCTACCGCACCTTGCCTCGGCGCGCGCCCTTGGTATCGAACCTACGATCCTCAGGCTGCCTGGCATCGCGCTGGACATCGATCAGCCCGAGGACGTGCACGCTTTGATGCAGGCAAAGCCGCCTATGCAAACACGTGCGCTACTGTCATTGCGAGGAGTGTAGCGACGAAGCAATCTCGATGTCAGTGCGTATCAGGCACGAGACCGCTTCGCTACGCTCGCAATGACACCGGGCGTCGGCCTGGTGGCGTCTGAACCACAGGGGCCAGTTCGGGGGCGCCAAATGAAGTGACCCGGCGCTCCTGCGCAGCCGGCCGGTACAGCGTGTCCCGTTGCAGTGGCACACGGCCTATAGAACAGATCAGGGCTTCCATCGATTCCGGCGGGAACTCCTGGCCGTGCTGTGTACCGGCCGCGCGCGAGATGCTTTCATTCATCAATGTGCCGCCGAGATCGTTCGCGCCGGCGTTCAGGCACAGTGCGGCTCCATCCGGCCCCATCTTCACCCATGACGTCTGGATATTGGTAATCAACGGATGCAGCGCGAGGCGCGCCACCGCGTGCATCAGCACCGCCTCCCGCAGTGTCGGTCCTTTGCGGGCCTGGCCGCGCAGATACATTGGCGCTTCCATATGCACGAATGGCAGCGGGACGAACTCGGTGATTCCGCCGGTCTCCGTTTGCAGGTCGCGTAGCCGCAGCAGATGGCGTGCCCATGAAATCGGTCGTTCAACGTGACCATACATGATGGTTGACGTGGTGCGCAGCCCGAGTTCGTGTGCGGTGCGCACAACCTCGAGCCATTGCTGCGTGTTCACTTTGTCCGGACAGATAACCGCCCTGACCTCGTCATCGAGGATTTCCGCTGCGGTGCCAGGCAGCGTACCGAGGCCTGCCTCCTTCAGTTGCGTCAAAAACTCACGCAGCGACAGGCCAAGAGTGGCAGCACCCTGTGTCACCTCCAGCGGCGAGAAGGCGTGGATGTGCATGTCCGGCAGCACCTGCTTTATCGCGCGACAGATGCCGAGATAGGTCGCGCCGGTATAGTCCGGATGGATGCCGCCTTGCAGACATACTTCCGTGCCACCTCGATCCCAGGCTTCCTGTGACCGCCGCACCACTTCGTCGAGTGCGAGATCATAGGGCGTACCACGCAGGTCCTCATGCGTCTTGCCCTTGGAGAAGGCGCAGAACCGGCAACGGAAATAGCAGATGTTGGTGTAGTTGATGTTGCGATTAACGACATACCGCACGACGTCGCCGCTGACCGATTGGCGCAATGCGTCAGCCGCGATGATGACGTGCTCATAGTCGGCATCGCGGGCGGCGAACAGCCGGACAATCTCCTGTTCATCAAGTCGTTTCCCGGTCACCGCCTTCGAGACTGCGTCACTGACCGCGGGGTCAACCCGATCCAACTGCAGTGCGCGCTGCTTCGGCAGCATGGTAAGGCCCGGCGCCCATTCGTCGTCGCGTGCCCAGCCCTCGGCATCGATCGCACGCCGCACACGTGTGGCTATGTCCTGCGCGCACCAGCGATCGATCGCGAACGCGTAGCTCGGATAGACAGGCAACCGTTGCACCAGCACCTTGCCCATCGCAGCAGTGCGCTGCGCGAGTACCTCGATCTGCGGCCAAGGGGCCTCGGGATTCACGTGGTCCGGCGTCACCGGCGACACGCCGCCCCAATCATCGATCCCGGCGCCGATCAGCTTCTGTCACACCCGGCGACAGGTTGGGTGGCGCCTGCACGTGCACGTCGCTCGGGCGAGGATCAGCCGCGCCGCTGCGATGGTCCACAGCAGATCGTCAAGGTCTGGCTCCGACGCCGTGGCCCGCTTGGTGTTTGGTTTCGCACGGAAGTTCTGCACGATGACTTCCTGGATGTGGCCGTACTGCTCGTGCAGCGCACGGATGGCATGCAGCGACTCAAGTCGCTCGGCGCGCGTCTCGCCGATGCCGATGAGGATACCGGTGGTGAACGGCACCGCCAGTTCGCCGGCGATGCGCATCATCTCGAGTCGCACGGCCGGCGCCTTGTCTGGCGAACCGTAATGCACCCCGCCCGGTTCACATAGCCGGTCGCTGCTCGATTCCAGCATGATCCCCATGCTTGCGGAGACATCGCGCAGCGATGCGATTTCTTCGCGTGTCATGATCCCAGGATTGATGTGCGGCAGCAGCCCGGTTTCCTTCAGCACCAGCGCACACATCTCGCGCAGATATTGCACCGTCGTCTCATGCCCCAGCGCCGCTAAGGCCTCGCGCGCAGCGCGGTAGCGGAGCTCCGGTTTGTCGCCCAGCGTGAACAGCGCTTCGCTGCAGCCCGCCGCGCCGCCGGCGCGCGCGATTGTCAGAACCGACTCTGCCGAGAGATACGCCGGCCGCCCCGGCTGCGGCCGTTCTGCAAACGTGCAGTAATGGCACACATCGCGACACAGCTTGGTCAGCGGGATGAACACCTTGCGCGAGTATGACACCAGCCGTCCATGGGCAGCGTCGCGTTTGGCCGCCGCACTCGCCATGAGTTGGTCAAGAGGCGCAGATTCGATGTCGTGGATCATGCGTTGCGTACCACTTCTTCCCCGAAGCGCTGGAGCACATCCAGCGTCTCCTCGATGCTCGGTCGTTGTGGATAGAGGATCACATGCCGCGCGCCGGCCTCCTCCAGGGCGGCAGTGTCCGCCAGCATGTCTGATGAACTGCCGGTGAACAACTGCCGGCCGTCGGGACCCTGCTGTGCGCTCCACACTGGTGGTGCGAACCACAGATAGCCGACATCGATCGTTGCCGGATCGCGGCCCGCTTTCTCGGCGGTGCGATGCAGGGCCGCAACGCCGCCGCGCAACCGCTCCGGCGTGTTGAGTCGGATCGTCTGGTTGGCCGAGCCCGGATACCATGCATCGCCGAATTTCACCGTCCGCCGCAGCGCGGGCGCGACTTTCACCGCCGACCCAGATCGGCAGATGCGGTCGCGCCATCGGCTTCGGCGCGAACACGACATTGTCGAACTTCGCATACTTGCCATCCAGTGTCGGCCTCTGCTCATCCCAGAGCGCGCGCCAAGCGGTCAGGTACTCGTCGGTAACGGCGCCGCGTTCATCGTAGGGTGGTGTGCCCAGCGCCTCGAATTCCTCGCGCATCCACCCGGTGCCAACCCCAGCGATGACACGGCCTCCGGACAGCACATCGGCGGTGGCAAAAGAGCTTCGCCGTCAGCACCGCTGGCCGATGAGGCACGACGGCGACCGACGTCAGCAGTTTCAGCCGCTGCGTGCACCCGGCGAGGAACGCAAGAGTGGCAATGCAGTCGAAGCATTCGCCGGTCGGGGCACCGGGCCACACACCATCCGCAGTATACGGATAGCGCACGCTGCTGTGCATCGGCACGATCAGATGATCCGCAACACCGAGATAGGCATATCCTAGCGCTTCGGCGCGCTGCGCCACCGCCATCACGTTTTCACGCGACGTGAGGCAGCCACGCGTACCGATGTGAATGCCGAAATCGATCATTCTTGTTTACCCCCCCTTCCGGCGCGGGTCCCCCGTCTGGCTGGCAGCGGCGGATCGTGTGCTATCGTCGCAGCCGACGCAACGCAAGCGGGAGGAACAAATGCAGATCGGGTGCAGCGCGCCGACCAGCGGACCTCTGATCACACCAGACAGCCTGGTGAGGATAGCGACCGAAGCCGAGATGCTTGGCTTCGATTACGTCACGGTCAGCGACCACGTGATGATGCCGAAAAGCGTGGTGTCGCGTTATCCATACAGCGAGTCGGGCGAATTTCCTTCCGGCGCTGGCGCGGCACGGCTGGAACAGCTCACGACGGCCGCCTTCATCGCGGCTGCGACGTCCAGGCTGGGCATCGTCACCTCGGTTATGGTTGTGCCGCATCGCCCCGCCGTGCTGACGGCAAAGATGCTGGCGACCATCGATTATCTTTCGAAGGGGCGGCTGACGCTGGGTATCGGCGCCGGCTGGTGCAAGGAAGAGTTCGAGGTGATCGGCGCACCGCCCTTCGACGACCGCGGACACGTAACCGACGAATGGATGATGGTCTGCAAGGAACTCTGGTCGAAAGACGATCCGAAGTTCAAGGGGAAATACGTGACGTTCTCCGACGTCGTATTCACGCCGAAGCCGGTGCAGAAATCGATCCCGATCTGGGTGGGTGGCGAGAGTGGTCCGGCGCTGCGACGGACTGCGAAATATGCCGATGCATGGTATCCGATCGGCACCAATCCGCAGTTCCCGATGGACACGCTGACACGGTTCAAGGCCGGCGTGGCGAAGCTGCGCGACCTGACAGCAAAGGCTGGGCGCGATCCGTCCGCGGTGGGCCTGACCTACCGTGTGTCGTCCAACCCCGAGGCGCAACCGAAGGGCACCGTCAATGGCGAGCGCAAGTTGTTCACTGGTGGCGCGTCCGACTACGCCGGCGATATCCGCGCGCTGCAGGATGTCGGCGTCACGTCGTTCGACTTCGGCCTGTTCGGGCCGACTTTGGCGGCCACGATCGACAACATGCGCCGGTTCAAGGACGAGGTGATGGCAAAGGTGCGCTGACATGCAGATCGGCTTCAACGCACCGACGACAGGCGGCTTGATCGACCCGGACAGCCTGCGCCGCATCATCACCGAAGGCGAAGCTCTCGGCTTCGACTACGTGACGGTCAGCGACCACATCATGGTGCCGCGCAATCTTGAGTCGAAGTATCCGTATACCAACGATGGCGAGTTCCCGGCCGGCACAGCTGCCGCTTGGCTCGAGCAGCTCGCCACCACCGCCTATATCGCTGCGCTGACGGAGAAGCTGCGCTTTGTCCTGTCGGTGATGGTGGTGCCGCATCGTCCCGCGGTGCTGACCGCGAAGATGCTCGCGACCATCGATTATCTGTCGAAGGGGCGGCTGACGCTTGGCATCGGAGTCGGCTGGTGCCGGGAGGAGTTCGAGGCGATCGCTGCCGCGCCGTTCGATGACAGGGGCCATGTCACTGACGAATGGATGGCGGTCTGCAAAGAGCTGTGGACCGACGACAATCCGCGCTTCGACGGCAAGTACGTAAAATTCTCCGATGTGGTCTTCACGCCGAAGCCAGTGCAGCAGCCGATTCCGATCTGGGTCGGCGGCGAAAGTGCGCCGGCCTTGCGGCGCATCATGCGCTATGCAGATTGCTGGTATCCGGTCGGCACCAATCCGCAGTTCCCGATGAACACGGTCACCCGCTTCAAGTCCGGGCTTGAACGATTCCGTGGATTTGCGGACAGGGGAGGTCGCGATCCCGCGACACTGCAGGTCGCACTCCGGGTCCTGGTCGGACCATCACACCGCCCGCGGCGTAGCATCGACGGTGAAGGCGAGATGTTCACCGGCGGAACTGCGGACTACGTCGGTGATATCAAGGCGTTACAGGATCTGGGCGTCGACGCGGTCGATGTGCGGCTGTTCGCCACGACACTAGAAGCCACCATCGACAACATGCGCCGCTTCCGTGATGAAGTGATGGCTAAAGTCCGATAGAAGGAGTGCGGGGATGCAACTTGGTATCACGATGCGTATCAACGGCGCATCACCGAAGCTCAGCATGGACGAAGTGCTAGAGGCCGAGCGGCTGGGCTACGTATCGGTGTGGTCGGGTGAGGCCTGGGGCACAGATGCGGTCTCGCCGGTCGCGTGGGTGCTGGCACAGACGACGAAGATCAAGGCAGGCACTGCGATTATGCAGATGCAGGCGCGCACGCCCTCTTGTACAGCAATGACGGCGATGACACTGCACGCGCTGTCCGGCGGACGCTTCCTGCTTGGCGTTGGGCCGTCGGGGCCGCAGGTGATCGAGGGCTGGCATGGGGTCGCTTATGGCAAGCCGCTGAGCCGCACCAAGGAATACATCGAGATCATTCGCAAGGTGTTGGCACGTGAGGCGCCGCTGACCTATCAGGGCGAACACTACCAAATCCCCTTTGCTGGGCCGGGCGCGACCGGATTGGGCAAACCGTTGCGCAGTATTGTGCACGGCGATCCGAGCCTGCCGATCTACACCGCATCGATCACGCCGGCAGGCCTGCGCTCCGCAGGTGAGGTGTCGGACGGCACGCTGCCCATCTGGTTTTCGCCGGAGCAGGCGGATGCGGTAGTGCAGCCGATCCTCGATGGGCGCGCGAAGGCAGGCAAGCCGCGGGATCTAAACGGCTTCGATCTTGCGCCGTATGTGAAGATCAGCATGGGCAGCGACTTGCAGGCCTGTCGTGATTCGCTGCGTCCTAATCTCGCGCTGTACATTGGCGGAATGGGCGCGCGGTCGAAGAACTTCTACAACGATTTTGCTGTGCGACTCGGCTACGAAGAGGCCGCGGCTAAGATCCAGGACCTTTATTTGAGCGGACACAAAAAGGATGCCGAGGCTTTGGTCCCGGATAAGCTGATCGATGAGATCGCACTTGTGGGAACAGCGGATCGCATCAAGGATCGGCTGCAGGCATGGCAGCAGGTCGCGAAGGCCGGCAAGCTGACCACGATGGTGTTGACCGGCGCATCCGTGGACGCATTGCGTGTGGTCGCGGAGGTGGTGCTTTAGTCGCTACGGCGACCGTGCTCGATCTTCCGAAGTCTGCGCTTGCATTGATTGCTACCGGCCATCCGTTTCGCATACCGGCGAGCATGGACGCAGACCCGTCAGTCTCCTAGCATCGAGGCGCATCGGCAGAGGAAGCATCGATGAGCGGAGCAACACCGGTCAGCCTGGAGCGCCAGGGCGACGTCGGCGTCATTACGGTCAATTATCCGCCGGTGAACGCGTTGGGTCCAGGTGTTGCTGAAGGCATCAAGGACTGCCTTGCGCGAGCCAACATCGACCCGGCGATCAAGGCCATCGTTCTGATCGGCGCCGGCCGCAGCTTTATTGCTGGTGCCGACATTCGCGGCTTCGGCACCAACCGACCGCGTCCGCCGCTTGGCCAACGCGTCTACGATACGCTCGATGCCAGCAGCAAGCCGGTGATCGCCGCGATCCATGGCTATGCACTCGGCGGCGGGCTGGAAATCGCGCTTGCATGCCACTACAGGATGGCACTTCCCAGTGCCAAGGTCGGATTGCCAGAGGTACTCATCGGTATCTTGCCTGGCGGCGGCGGCACGCAGCGATTGCCGCGGCTGATCGGTGCCAAGGCTGCACTGGAGATGATCGTCACCGGCCGCCACGTGCCGGCGAGGGAAGCCAAGAGGCTTGGGATCATCGATGAGCTGCTGCCGGAAACGGCCGACCTCCTGGAGAGTGCCATCGCCTACGCGATGCGCATTATCGATGTCCGCCCGTTACCGCGCGTCCGTAATCGTTCTGTGAGACTGGAGGACCACGGCATCTTCGAGGCGATGCGCAAATCTATCGCGCGTCGCGCACGCAACCAGAAAGCGCCTTATTACTGCATCGACGCCGTCGAGGCCGCGTGCTCGCTGTCATTCGATGAAGGTTGCCAACGCGAGGCGGACCTGTTCAAGGAACTGGAGGACAGTCCCGAAGCGCGCGCACTCCGTTATGCGTTCTTCATCGAACGCGAAGTGGCGCGTCTGCCGGATATCCCTGCCAACACGCCCGTGCGCGATTTCAGCAACGCTGCGGTGGTGGGCGCCGGCACCATGGGTGGCGGCATCGCCATGAGCTTCGCCGACTTCGGCCTACCGGTGAAAATCATGGACGCAACCGCGGAGGCGCTGGAACGCGGTATGCAGCGGATCCGCGACAATTATGCCACTTCGGTCCGTCGCGGGTCGCTGTCGGAGGACCAAATGCAGCGCCGACTGGCGCGCATCGAGCCTGTCGCCCGATATGAGGACATCGCCGACTGCGATCTGGTGATCGAGGCGGTGTTCGAGGAAATGGACGTCAAGAAACCCGTGTTTGCCAAACTCGACGAAGTGATGAAACCGGGTGCATTATTGTTCTCCAATACCTCGGCGTTGGACATCGACCAGCTTGCCGAGATGACGCGCCGGCCGAAGGATGTAGCGGGCACGCACTTTTTTAGCCCCGCCAACGTCATGAAGTTGCTGGAGGTCGTCCGGAGCAGGCATTCGTCACCCGAGACGCTGGTGACGGCGATGCAGATGGGGCGCAGAATCGGCAAGCTTTCGGCCATGGCCGGTAACACCGATGGTTTCGTTGCCAACCGGTCGCGTGCGCCGTTCAACACCGAGATGGTGATCCTGCTCGAGGAAGGTTGTCTGCCCGAGCAGGTGGACAAGGTGATGGTGGATTTCGGCTATCCGATGGGTCCGTTTGCCGTAGGTGATCTCGCAGGGCTCGACATCGGTTATGCCAGCCGTAAGCGTCGTGCTGCCGAGAACCCGAACTTCCGCAAACAGCCGATCGCTGACCGATTGGTGGAGATCGGGCGCCACGGACAAAAGACCGGTGCAGGCTGGTATCGCTATGAGAAGGGCGATCGCACGCCGCGTCCTGATCCGGAAGTCGCCGCCATCATCAAGGAGGTCGCGACCGGTCTCGGCATTCCGCAGCGCACCTTCACGGACGAAGAGATCCTGCGGCGGCTGCTGTATTCATCGGTGAACGAGGCGTGCAAGATCCTGGAAGAAGGTAAGGCGTACCGGCCGAGCGACGTCGATGTGATGTGGCTGCACGGCTTCGGCTTCCCGCGCTATCGCGGCGGGCTATTCTTCTGGGCGGATACGATCGGCGTGCGCGAGGTGTGCAACCAGATCGCTGCTTGGCATCAGCAATACGGTGACCGCTGGGCACCGTCGCGCCTGTTGCGCGATCTGGCGGAATCCGGCACGCCATTCCGCGACGCCAAGGCTGCGCCGTTCGCGGCATAAGGAGGGAGCGTATGTCCGCAGTCATCGAAGATCTGAACGACCTGTCAGACGACGACTTCCGCATGCATGTGCGGCAATGGATCGAGGCGAATTATCCGCCGGAGATTCGCGATCCGCCGAAGCGGCTGCACTACAAGGACACGAAGCCCTGGTACCAGATGCTATCGCGCAAAGGCTGGCTCTGCCCCGGCTGGCCGAAGCAATTCGGCGGCATGGGCCTGTCGCCCGGCAAGCAACTCATATTCATGGAAGAGAAGGAACGCCATGGCTGCGCGCGATCCAACGACATGGGCATCACCATGCTGGGCCCGCTGCTGATCCGGTACGGCAGCAAGGAGCAACAGGATTACTACCTCCCCAAGATCCTGACCGGCGAGCACATCTGGTGCCAGGGCTATTCCGAGCCGAACGCCGGCTCCGATCTCGCCAGCCTGCGCACCGAGGCGGTATTGGACGGCGACGAGTGGGTGGTCAATGGACAGAAGATCTGGACCTCCATGGCGATGGATGCCAACTGGATCTTCCTGCTGGTGCGCACCGACAAGCAGGCGAAGAAGCAGGATGGCATTAGCTTCCTGCTGGTGCCGATGGATAGCCCGGGCATCACGGTCCGGCCGATCCGCAACATCGATATGGGCGACGAGTTCTGCGAAACATTCTTCGACGATGTTCGCGTGCCGAAGGACAATCTCGTCGGCCAGATCAACAAAGGCTGGACGATGGCGAAGAACCTGCTGGGGTTCGAGCGCATCGGCTCAGGGTCGCCGCGCCAGTCGTCGTATGCGCTGTCGCGGCTGCGCCTGCTCGCGGAGCGGATGGACGTATGGGACGAGGAGTGGTTCCAGGACCGTTACACGCGCCTGCGGCTGGACCTGGAGGACCACAAGTCGCTGTACAGCGAATTTGTCGCCCGGGTATACCGGGGCGAGGCGCTCGGCCCGGATGTTTCAATGCTTAAGATACACCAAACGGAGCTTTACCAGCGCATCACCGAGACGATGCTGGAGGTTGCCGGTGAGCACGGGGGCCAGTTCGGAGAGCTAGATGGCAACCGTGAGTTGAACCCGGCCGGGCTGTTCATTCAGTCTCGGCCTTCGACGATCTACGCCGGCTCGAATGAGATTCAGCGCAACATTCTGGCGAAGAACGTTTTGGAATTGCCTTAATGCAGATTGGCGTCCCGGCTGATGGCGGAAGGCGGTAGATGACGGTTTGGCGTATCCGCAATGCATTGACCTTGCGCGAACCCGCGTCCTATCGTCGCGGCTGAAACCAAACACCGGGGCGCCACGAAGCCGGCCCCACCCTTGGGAGGGCCGCCTAACGTGGAAGACGCTGCGCGCCTCTTGCAGCTAGTCGTCAATGGGGCGGCCGCCGGCTGCATCTATGGCCTGATCGCTCTCGGGTTCGTCTTGATCTACAAGGCGACCGAGATGATCAACTTCGCCCAGGGCGATATTATGATGCTGGGCGGGTTCTTTGCGTTCGCGCTGATCGCGCATTTCGGTCTGAACTACTGGGTCGGCGCGCTGCTCGCCATCTTGCTGACCGCTGCATTCGGATTTGCCTTGGACGCAGTTATTCTGCGTCGGGTCATTGGCCAGCCGCAGTTCGCGGTGGTGATGCTGACTCTGGGTCTCGGATTCATCTTCCGCGCCTATGCCGGCATTATCTGGGGATACGATTCCGTCGGCTTCAACACGCCGTTCACCAATCGCACGGTGAACCTGAGCGGCCTTGTCCTGGGACAAGACAACGTCTCCATCATCGTTGGTACGGTGCTGTTGTGCGGCGTGCTGTACGTCTTCTTCAGCCGCACGCGACTTGGCATCGCGATGCAGGCCTCGTCGCAGAATCAGCTTGCCGCGTACTACATGGGCATTCCGGTGCGCACAGTGTTTTCGCTGATCTGGGCGATCAGTGCCGGCGTCGCGGCAGTTGCCGGCATCCTGCTGTCCCCAGTATCGATGATCGACGTGAACATGGGCTTTCTCGGCATCAAGGCTTTCGCCGCCGCCGTACTCGGCGGTTTCGGCAGTATTCCGGGTGCGCTGGTTGGCGGTGTGGTCATCGGCATCGTCGAACAATTGGCCGGCTATTTCCTGCCGGCCGGCTTTCAGGAGGTCACATCGAACGTCGTGCTGCTGGCGACGCTGATCCTGCGCCCTCAGGGTCTCTTCGCAGAAATTGCCGGCAAGCGGGTCTAAGCGATGCGTTACCTGTTCAAGACCGACTATCGCCAGGACCTAACGATATGGCGCCATCGCGGCGACCTGTTCTGGTACGGTCTGTTGTGCATCGCCCTGCTGGTGATCCCGTTCGTGCTGAGCGAGTTCTACGTCGGCGAACTCGGTGGCGTATTCATTTTTGCGGTCGCCGGCGTCGGGATGATGCTGCTCGCTGGCTTCACTGGCCTGATCAGCTTGGGCAACGCCGCGTTCCTTGGCATTGGTGCCTATACCAATTCGATCCTGCTCGCGCATGGCGTGCCGCTGCTGATCAGCCTGCCGGTATCCGGCCTGTTCACCGGCCTGTTCGGCATCGCGATCGGGTTGCCGACATTGCGGATGAGCGGGCTGTATCTCGCCATTGCCACACTGGCCTTTGGCTCCATTGTCGGCACGGTGTTCCAGAAGTGGGATGCCGTTACGGGCGGCTTCGACGGATTTCCGGTGCCGGAGCCTTATATCTTTGGCATCCCAATCCAGAGCGCGAATGGCGTCTACTACCTCTCGCTTGCTGTGCTGGTGATTGTGCTGTGGCTGTCAGCCAACCTGCTGCGCACCCCCCTCGGTCGCGCCATGGTGGCGATCCGCGACAGCGAAATCTCTGCGCAGAGCATGGGCATCCACCTGGCGCGCTACAAGACGTTCGCATTTGCCATCAGTGCATTCATCACCGGATTGGCCGGAGCGCTGTTCGCGCACTATGTGCGCTTTCTGGCGCCCGACGCGTTCGACGTGCTGCTGTCCGTGCAGTTCGTCACCATTGTCTTCGTCGGTGGCCTGGGCTCGCTGCACGGGGTCATCTTCGGTGCGCTGTTCGTGCGTCTGTTGCCGCAATTCATCGCCATCATGCGCGATGATCTCCCATTTGGCATCGGCCGCATGCCAGGCCTGGAGCCCTCACTGTTTGGCTTGGTCTTGGTGCTGGTGATCCTGTTCGAACCCGGCGGCATCTATGGTCGCTGGATCAAGATCAAGCACTGGTTCCAGGCGTACCCGCTGAAGCGCCGCAGCAGCTTTCGCCGGCAGAAATCTTACGCCCGTTCGGAGCGCCTGCGATGAGCCTGTTTCGCGCCGAAGATATCGCCATCCGTTTCGGCGGTATCCGCGCGGTCGACGCGGTGAGCTTCGATGTGCAGCCCGGCGAGGTATTCTCCATTATCGGCCCGAACGGCGCTGGCAAGACGACCATCTTCAACCTGATCAGCCGCATCTATTCGCCGACATCTGGCCGACTGATCTTTCAGGACCAGGACATCACCAACGTCCCCCCGTACCGCATCGCTGGGTTGGGAATCGCGCGCACATTCCAGAACATCGAGCTCTTCGCCAACGCGACTCTGCTGCAGAACCTGCTCATCGGGCGGCATTGTCACTCGACCGTCGGCGTGCTGTCGGAACTTGTCTTCACGCCCGCGGTACGGCGTGAGGAACTGCAGCACCGCGAAAAGGCGGAAGAGGTCATCGCCTTCCTCGGTCTGGAGCGCTATCGCGACACACTGATCGCCAATCTTCCCTATGGCGTACGAAAGGTAGTCGAACTCGGCCGGGCGCTTTGTGTCGAGCCAAAACTGTTGCTGCTGGACGAACCATCCTCGGGTCTCAACGTCGAGGAGACCGAGGGGATGGGATTCTGGATCGAGGACATCAAGAAGGATCTCGGCGTCACCGTGATCATGGTCGAACACGATATGAACTTGGTGCGCATGGTGTCAGATCGGGTGATGGCGCTGAACTACGGCAAGGTCATCGCGCTCGGCACACCGGATGAGGTGCAGAACCATCCCGAAGTTGTGCGGGCCTATATCGGGGGCGAGGCATGAGCGCTTCTGCGTCGTTGCTCGACGTCACCGCGATCGAAACCTTTTACGGCCCGATCCAGGCTATCCGTGGCGTCAGCCTGCAAGTGGCGCAGGGCCAGATCGTTACCGTGCTTGGTGCGAACGGTGCCGGCAAGACGACCGTGCTGCGTACCGTCTCCGGTGTGCTCGATCCGGAGCGCGGCTCCGTGAAATTCGAAGGCAAGGAGATCGGCCACCTGCCACCGGACCGCGTCATGCGTCTTGGTATCTGTCATGTACCGGAAGGCCGCGAAACCTTTCCCTTCCTGACGGTGTACGAGAACCTGTTGATGGGCGCCTATACGCGCCACGACAAAGACGAGGTGCATCGCGATCTCGAGCTATGCTTCGGCTATTTTCCGGTCTTGAAAGAGCGCTCGCATCAGCGAGCCGGCCTGCTCTCGGGCGGCGAACAGCAGATGCTGTCGATCAGCCGTGCTCTGATGGGGCGGCCAAAGCTGCTGTTGCTGGACGAGCCGTCGCTCGGCCTGTCACCCCTTCTGGTGACTCAGATCTTTCGCATCATTCGCCGGATCAATGACGAGCAGGGCGTTGCCATTTTGTTGGTAGAACAGAACGCTCATATGGCACTACGCACGGCACAGTTCGGCTACGTGCTGGAGGTGGGACGCATCGTACTGGCGGATTACTGCGCCAAATTGATGCAAAGCGACGCGATCAAGGAGTTCTATCTGGGCCAGAAGGACTCTGGCGTCCGCGGGCAAAGGCGATGGAAGAGGAAGCGGCTGTGGCACTGAACCCGGCAAGCATACCGGCGGTCCTCGCGACGCATGTAACAGCACACGCTGGCGAGATCGTGCTGCGGAAGAAGGACCGTGGCATCTGGAAGGCCATCACCTGGGCCGAACTTGGCGCCCGCGTGCGCGAAGTGACCTCTGGTCTGACAAAGATAGGCTTTCAGCCAGGTGACGTCGCCTGTGTGCTGGCAGAGACCCGCCCGGAGTGGGTTTATGTCGACCTTGGCATCCTCGCCGCGGCCGGAGTTTCCGGTGGCATCCAGCCTGACAGCGACGCGGAGCAGCTCGGACAGGTTCTGCGCGACTCCGGTTGTCGATTACTGTTTGTGGAGAACGAGGAACAACTCGACAAAACGCTGCTCATTCGTGACAGCTGTCCTGCACTGCAATGCATCGTTATCATCGACATGAAAGGCCTGCGTGACTTTGCCGACCCGATGTGTGTCAGCCTCGCCTCATTCGTGACCTCTAGTCGCGAAGCGGCACCTGTTGCCATCGCCGCCGAGCAGCCGGCCGTTCTGCTTGTACGAGGCGGCAATCTGCAGACGCTCAGTCACGGCGAAACGATGAGTCTGATCGCCGATGCACGGACAAAGCTGCCGCTGCGCCCGAACGATGAACGCCTTGCACTGCTGCCAATGAGCGAGGTCATGGAGCGCATCCTTGGCCTTTACCTTTCGCTTGAGGCACGCGTTATCAGCAACTATCTCGAGAACCCCGACACGGCTGTCGAGAACCTGCAGGAATTGCAGCCAACGGTACTCGCGACTGATGCGCGCATCTGGCAAATTCTGCGTGATCGGATCGAGGCTGCTGCGGCCAGTGCCACCCGTCTTCAGCGCATGCTGTATCGCTGGGCAATCGCGGTGGCAGCCAAGCGTGGACCGATCGCCTGGCTGGCGCGCGCTACTGTGCTGCGTTCGGTCAAACGTGAGATCGGCCTTGGCCGGCTACGCGTCGCGTATGCAGGTGGTGCTCGGTTGTCACCGGAGAGCGAACGCTGGGCCACTGGTCTAGGCATAAACATCCGACACGTCGACGGCAAGGCGACGCAGGGCACCGCCTTGGACGAACAACGGTATCAGGCCCTGAAAGAAGCAGCTTACGGCACGTAAGGAAGGAACTAATCGATGCGTAGCAGGCTACTCGCGGCGGTATTCGTTGCCGCGCTGATCGCCCCCGCCATGGCGGCGGACAGTGTTCGTGGGGTGACGGACAATGAAATCGTCATCGGCACCTACACCGATCTGTCCGGCGTGACAGCGATGTGGGGTGTCAACAACGCCAATGCCTGGCGCATGGTGTTCGATGAGACCAACGCCGCAGGCGGCATCAACGGTCGCAAGATCAAGTACATCGTCGAAGACAATCAGTATCAGGTGCCGCGCTCGGTGCAGGCGGCAAACAAGCTGATCAACCGCGACGGCGTATTCATGATGGTCGCCAATGGCGGCACGCCGATGAACAACGCCACCATGCCCGAGCAGCTGGCGAAGGGTGTGCCGAATGTATTCCCGCTGACCTCGGCACGCTCGATGTACGAGCCGCTGCACCACCTGAAGTTCGGATTGGCCAGCTCCTACTACGACCAGATGCGTGCGGGCGTGAAGCTGTTCGTGGAACAGCGTGGCAAGAAGACGATTTGCGCCATGTCGGAGGATACCGACTTCGGCCGTGACGTGATGGCGGGTGCCAAAGACCAACTCTCGGCAATGAACCAGAAGCTGGCAGCCGAGACTTTGCACAAGCCTACGGACACAGATTTCAGCGCCTCTGTCGCACGGCTTCGCGATGCCAACTGCGACCTCATCCTGGTCGGAGGCATCGTGCGCGATTCCGTGCAGATCATCTCCGCCGTGCGTAAAACCGGTTGGAAGGTCGATATGCTCGGCCAGGCGGCAAGCTACGATGAGGCGGTGGCAGAAGTGCCGGGCGGGATTACCGAAGGCTTTTTCTCGATGACGCCGGTACTGTACGTCGCTGCCAGTAGCGAAAGCCCAGAGGTGGCCAAGTTTGCTGAAGAAGTACAAGAAGGACTTCGGCAAGGAGCCGAACTTCGCCGCCCAGATCGGCTACACCGGCGCGCAGCTTGTCGTTCAGGCGCTCAAGAATGCTGGCAAGGACCTGACAACAGACAGCTTCGTCGCCGGCATGGAAAGCGTCAAGGATTGGCACGACATATTCGGCTCACCGCCGATGACCTTCAGCGCGACCAAGCACCAAGGTTCCAACGAGTCCTTCTTGTGCGTCGTGCAGGGCGGCCACTGGGTTCCTGTCAGCACAACGCCTGTCGGGTACTGAACGGTCTATTACAGTGATGGTCGGGCTTGGCCCGACCATCCGCCCCAAAGGAAAGGAGGTCCTTACTGCGCTGTCCATAAGCCGAGGGACAGCGCGGGACTATCGACATAATCGGCGAGGGAGTAGGGACGTATGCGGAACGCATTCTTTGCGGCGGTTGCAGCCGTCGCACTCACGGTCCCGGCCACGGCGGGAGAGAAGCCCCGTGTTACTGACAACGAAATCGTCATCGGTACCTACACTGACCTGTCCGGCGTGACGGCGATGTGGGGCGTCAACAACACCAATGCCTGGCGCATGGTGTTCGACGATGCCAATGCCGAAGGTGGCATCAACGGGCGCAAGATCAGGTATGTCGTGGAAGACATGCAGTATCAGGTGCCGCGCGCCGTGCAGGCGGCGAACAAACTGATCAACCGCGATAATGTCTTCATCATGGTGGCAAACGGCGGCACACCAATGAACAACGCAACGATGCCGGAGCAGATCGCCAAGGGAGTGCCCAACATTTTCCCGCTGACCGCGGCGCGCTCGATGTATTACCCGCTCAACCACATGAAGTTCGGCTATGCCGCGTCGTACTATGACATGGAGCGTGCCGGGTTGAAGTTGTTCGCCGAGAACTACGGCAAGAAGCATATATGCGCCATGTCGCAGGATACGGATTTCGGCCGCGACGTGATGGATGGGGCGCGCGATGAGCTGAAGGCGCTGAATATGCAGCTTGTCGCCGAGACGCTGCACAAGCCGACTGACACCGACTTCAGCGCTTCGGTCGCGAAGCTGCGCGACGCCGGTTGCGATCTTGTGCTACTCGGCACGATCGTGCGCGACACGGTGCAAATTGTCTCTTCTATCCGCAAGTCCGGCTGGAATGTGGACATACTTGGCAACATAGCCATCTATGACCAGGCGGTGGCCGAAGTGCCTGGTGGGGTGACCGAAGGCATTTACACGACAACGTCGGTTATCTTCGCCGAGCCTGGTGATCCGCGCCCCGCGGTGCGGGACTTCGCGACAAAGTACGAAAAGCAGTTCGGGCATCCGCCCAATTTCGCCGCCGAGGTTGGCTATTCCGCAGCGCAACTGGTGGTGCAGGCATTGCAGAAAGCCGGCCGTGACCTCACGGCAGAGAGCTTCATTAGCGCGCTGGAGAGCATCAAGGACTACAAAGACATTTTTGGCTCACCGACCATGAGCTTCAGCCCTACCAAGCATCAGGGTTCGAATGAGGCCTTCCTGGCTCAGGTGAAGAACGCCCACTGGGTGCAGGTCGGCACCGAATCCTACGGGTATTGACCCATTCGCGAGGTGGAGGCCTCACAGGGTCTCCACCTCCAGCGGAAACAGCGCGTCTGGATCCGGTGTGTGCAGCAGATGGTACACGTTGAAACGGTAAGCCGGCCCGAGTGAAACCTCGGGTGGTGTGAACGGAAATGCCAAATTGCCAGCCGTTGACAGCCGTCCAGAATAACCGTGATGCAGCAGATACTGTTTCAACGTACGCACCACCTCGGCCGCCCGATCGGCCGTGGGCGCAATACACTCGCCCATGATGAACACCTCGCTTGGCAATGCTTCTCCGGCTGGTGCCGCCATGCGGACGCCATCTACGCCATAGATGCGAAACCGCAGCGTATAGTCCTCGGGCGCGTCTTCGCACACCAGGTCGCGCACCACGGTTGCCACCGCCGGTAAGATGTCGCGGTGCTGCGCGATAAAGCGTGGATCAGCCGCGCCGGCCAGCAGCACCGCTCGCTCGCCGATCCGTCGTGCACCCTCGATCTTCACACACGGATCGCTGGACGCATGCCATCTGGCTCCGGCGACACGGCAGCGTCTGTCGTCCACGGCAGCATACTCGGCACCGCTCAGGTCGAGGCGGCCTTCCGGTTCATATACAGTGTACGGGTCCGCCTGCTCATAGAGACTGTGCGCCGCGACCGATACCGGCGTAGCGCGTCGCTGCTCCGCCATGCTCTCCAGCACAAAGCCATCATCATCAAGTGTCGCAAGGATTGACTCACGTCCGCCCGGCAGACAGCAGAGCGAGGCGCACTCGATGATCTTCGCCATGTGCACCGACAACCCGATCGGGAAATCCAGCATCGTCGGCAACGAGGCAAAGATCGCCGTGTCGCAAGCACGGCCCGCGATCAGTACATCGATATCTTCGGCCAGTGCGCGGCGGAACGGGCCCATGCCCATCTGCCCGACAATGTGTGCCGCCTCCGTCACCTCCTCCTCGGTCAAAGTGGGCATGTCATCGATGCCGGTTACCGCGCTGGCGCGCACCGCTGCGCGCAATCCGTCGCGCGACAGTTCGGCGCGCAGCACACCCATGCGGAAGTGCAGTCCCTCCGCACGCGCGATTTCGCGGATGATGGCGAGTGTCGCGTCCAGGTGCGGCGCCGCGCCCGCGGAGCCAGCCGAGCCGATCACCAACGGCACATCAATCGAACGCGCACCGAGCAGCACCTTGCGCAGGTCGCGTCGCGTCGCCGCTGGTGCCGTCGCCATCTCGCCTTTACCGAGATAAGTGGGCCCGATATCGATCGAGCCCATGTCGCAGCCGATCAGGTCCGGCTTGCGCGCCAAACCTGCATTGAAGGCCGGAGTGGGAATGCCGTAGCCGAGTTGCCCCGATGCCCCCAAAAATCTCATCGGCCGCCGGGCACGGCGCACCTCCTCAAGGATGCGTGTCGAGGCGCTCATATCTCCACCTCCAGCATTGGTGCATGCTGCTGAGCCCCGTAGACGTCTCGATCACCCGGGTCGCCTGCCATGATCGGCCGCGCCAGTACCGATCTTGATCGCGCGCCCGGCAGGATAGGGAATTACCGTCACATCGCTGGCTGCCACACCGTAGCGCGCGCCGACGTTCTCCCGGCTAAGTGACGGCGATTGCGCCACCCGCTGATAATCGGCATCAGTAGCGAACATCAGGTCCAGCGTCAGGCGGCGAGGGCCCGCATTCTTGCTGCGGATCACCTGGGCAATGTCGGCAAGTTTCATGAGAACCTCCGCCGCAGAAATGCAAGGATGTCATTGGCGCAGCGATCCGGCGCAATGTCGCAGATGTTGTGCGGCAAGCCTTCGTAAGCGATCAGCTCGCAGTCGGGAATCTTCGACCGCATGATCTCGTAGTTCTGCGTGCTGCCAACGGTTTCCGCACCAGGCATAACCAGCAGTGTCGGACACTGGATGCGCGGCAGCTCATCTGCCCACCATAAGGTTGTCATCAGCCCGATGAAGCGGCCGATATACGCCGTGTCGTTCTTAGCGGCCTCGTCGAGGAACCATTCTATATGGCCTTGGTCATGGCCCGGTGGGAAGCGATCTTCAATGGTCGCAGCGAGGAAGTTGCGCAGTCCCTCACGCGCCACACGCGGCAGCCAGGTATGCGCCTGACTATTTTTCAGCCCTGGCGTTGAGCCGAACAACATCAGGCTCCGCACACGGTCGGGCGATGTCATCGCCATGTTTTGCGCCACGTACCCGCCGGCCGAATTGCCAACGACATGCACCGGGCCGCAGCCCAGGCGGTCAAGCAGTTCGTGCACGTCCTGCACAAGGCGATCCATCGACAGCGACGGCTGCGCCGGTGGCACCTGAGATTCACCGTGTCCCCGCAGGTCCATGCGTACGACGCGGTAGTGACGGGCGAGCACCGGTACCGCGGCATACCAGCGCCTGGACGAACCCATCGCCGCGTGCAACAGCAGCAAGGTCTGCGGCGAGCGCCATGGATCGGTGAAGTCATCGATCCTAAAGGAGATGCGATTGCCGTCGCTGGCTGTGAAACTATCCATCCAACGCGATCCTTTCGTCATCCCAGCAAAAAGCTGAAGTCCGCTGATCATGCTGGCCTGTGCAATTCGGCGCGTGGGCGCGTAACTGTGCGTCTGCCTGCCCTGAACACGGCCAGCGGATGACAGATCTCCGCAACCGCCTGCTCCGGTGTTGTTGCGTCCAGCACGACGATATCGGCGGGATTGCCAAGCCTGATGCCGTAGTCCTTCAGGTTCATCAACCGTGCCGAACGCTCGGTCAGCATGGCGAAGCACTCGCGCAACCGCCCTGCGCCGCTGATCTGGCAGATATTGGCCTGCAAATTCGCCATGCGCAGCAGCGATGCGTCACCGAATGGTGTGAACGGGTTCAGTACAGTTGTTGGTGGAGAGCGAACAATTCACGCCATGCTCCACCAACAGGTTGAGATCCGCCACTCCGCGTCGGACGTTGTACTCCTGATCGCGCCCCATCATAAATAGTTCGGTAGCAGGCAGTACAGTCACCGCCACGCCCGCATCGGCGATGCGTCGTGCCAAGGCGCGCAACTCCGCAGGCGGCATGGTGGACAGCTTGCACATGTGGCCGACAGCTACCCGGCCTCCAAGGCGGTATTTATCCGTCAGCTCGCACACCAGGTGAATGTCCATCTGCTCTGGCGAATTGCCCGAGTCCAGATGCATGTCAATGTCCACATCGAACTCATGCGCCAGTTGGAAGATCCGATGGATCTGCCCGGCATGGTCGGGATCATAATTCGGTGCGGCGCCGATGACACGTGCGCCGCGTCTCAGACCTTCGGCCAGCAGAGCGTCAGCGCGTGGATTGTTGGTCAGCCCCTCCTGCGGGAAGACGCAGACCTCGATGTCGATCGCCCAGGCATAGTCGTGGCGCAATCGCTCAATCGCTTCAAAGCTGCGCATCTCCACGCCGCCATCGAGCTCCAGATGCGTGCGCATTCGCGTGGCGCCATGCTTGATGCACTTCTCCAACGTGCGGCTGGCGCGCTGATAAACGTCCTCGACAGTGAATGTCTGCTTCACCGCGGCGACGCGTTGCATGGAATTGGCCTCGCGCCCTTGCTCGGGTGGGCAGCGGTCTATGATGTTGGATTTGTCCAGATGGATATGGGTCTCGACAAGACCGCCGCAGACGAGGCACCCGCCAGCGTCATGCTCCGGCCCATCCGCCGCCAACGCGGCTTCGATCGCCACAATGCGCCCGCCGGCGACGCCAATGTCCACCGCCGGGGCATCAGGCGCATGCGACAGCCTGGCATTGCGGACGATCAGGTCCATGACGATCCCCTCCCGTGTCGCGCGATGCTGGCGCGCCGGTAGAGGTGGCGCAATCCCTACGTTTTGCGCGGTGCCACGTTCCAGATATCCTCGGCGTATTCACGGATGGTGCGATCCGAGGAGAACCAGCCGACGTTGGCCGTGTTCAGTACGCTTGAATGCCACCACGCACGCCTGTTGTGCCAACGTGCATCGACCCGGCGTTGCGCGGTCACATAGGCCTCGAAATCCGCCGTTACCAGGAAGTGGTCGTTGCCGGTCAGCTCGTCGACCAGTTCACGGTAGCGCTGAGGCTCCTCGGGGCTGAACACTCCATAAGCAATCGCATCGAGTACCTGCTGAAGGGCCGGCTGGGCGGCGATTGTCTCGCGGGCCCCAGGGCCACGTCGCCGGCGCTCGGTCGCTTCCTCGGCGGTCAGCCCGAAGATGAAGATATTGTCCTCGCCCACGTGCTCGCGAATCTCGATGTTGGCGCCGTCCAGCGTGCCAATGGTCAATGCGCCGTTCAGCGCCAGCTTCATGTTGCCGGTCCCGGACGCTTCCATTCCCGCAGTAGAAATCTGTTCCGACAGATCCGCCGCAGGAATGATCGCCTCGGCCAGGCTCACATTGTAGTCCGGGATAAACACCACCTTCAGCATGCCGCGCAGCACCGGATCATTATTGATCACTCGCGCCACGTCATTGATCAGCTTGATGATCAGCTTGGCTCGGTAGTAGCTCGCCGCTGCCTTGCCGGCAAAAATACGTACTCGCGGCACCCAGTCGTGGGTCGGATGCGCCCGGATCTCGTTCGACAGCGCGATCGTCTCCAGGATGTTCAGCAACTGCCGTTTATACTCGTGGATGCGCTTGACGTGCACGTCGAACAGCGCCTGCGGATCGAGCGTGATCTGTAGCCGCTCCTGTACCAGATCGGCCAAACACCTGCTTGTTGGCAAGCCGAATGTCCGCGAAGCGTTCGTGCACGGACGTATCGTCGGCAGCCTTGGCGAACTCACTCAGTGCATCCGCATCGTCCAGCAGCCGCTCGCCGACCACGTCGGTCAACAGTGCCGTGAGCTGTGGATTGGCGCCGAACAGCCAACGACGCAGCGTGATGCCGTTGGTTTTGTTCACGATACGGTCGGGATAAAGCCGGTGCAGGTCGCGAAACACCGTCTGGCGCATCAGCTCGGTGTGCAACGCGGATACACCGTTGACCTTGTGCGAACCCAGAAAGGCCAGCGAGCTCATGCGCACCCGCCTTCCCGCGTTGTCATCGATCAACGACAAGTCCGCTAGTGGCGGCCCGTCACTACGCGGCAAGGCGCAGACAGCATCGAGGTGGATTCGATTGATCTGATAGACAATCTGCATGTGGCGCGGCAGCAGCCGCTCCATCAGCGATACCGGCCAGCTCTCCAGGGCCTCGGGAAGCAGGGTGTGGTTGGTATAAGAGATCGTGTTCGTGGTGATCTGCCAAGCTTCGTCCCACGCAAGCTTGTGCTGATCGACAAGGATGCGCATCAATTCGGCCACGGCGATAGCCGGATGGGTGTCGTTCAGCTGAATCGCCGTCATGTCCGCGAGTGTGCGGATATCGCCGACGTGCTGGCGCATGTGCCGCCCGACCAGATCCTGCAGCGAGGCGGACGTGAAGAAATACTCCTGCCGCAGACGCAACTCCTGCCCGGCTGGCGTGTCATCACTGGGATACAGCACCTGCGAGATTGCGTTGGCCCGGTCGCGCGCCTCTAGCGCGCCGATATGATCGCCGCGATTGAACGCATCGAGCCGCAACGGGTCAGGCGCACGCGCCGCCCATAACCTTAAAGTGTTGGCGAAATTGCCCCGCCAACCCACGATCGGCGTATCGTAGGCAACGGCATCTACGGTGTCCGCGGTGTGCCAGATATATTGCAGATTGCCGTCTTCATCCGTCCGGGTCTCCACTGTGCCGCCAAAGCCGACCTGGTGCGTGGCATCCGGCCGCGTGACCTCCCATGGATTGCCATTGGCAAGCCAGTTCTCGGGATACTCGCGTTGCCAGCCATCCTTGATGACCTGACGGAACATCCCGTGTGTGTAGCGGATGCCGTAGCCATGAGCGGAGATACCCAGCGTCGCCATGCTTTCCATAAAGCATGCGGCCAACCGCCCCAGGCCGCCATTCCCCAGCGCCGCATCCTGCTCCACATTGCGCAGCCTGTCGTAATCCACGCCTAGCTCAGCCAGCGCCGTGCGCATCCGGTCCACGAGCCCCAGGTTGTTAAGCGAGTCGTGCAGCAGGCGGCCGATCAGGAATTCCAGCGAGAGGTAGTAGACGCGCTTAACCTTGCTCACATAGTTAATGCGGGTCGACGCCATCCAGCGTTCCAGCACATGGTCCCGCACAGCGAGCGCGGTCGCCATGAACCAGTCCCAGTCGGTCGCGACGATCGGGTCTCGGCCGACATCATAGGTCAGTTTCGCAACCACGCTGCGTCGGAGGGCGGCAGCGTCTTCGTCTTCCGCCGGCATCGGAATGCGCGACGCATCCGCGCTGGAAATCAGGGCAGAGCTCATGGTAGGCGGTTGTGGGGCGATATGGGTAATAAACGGTTAAGTCTGGATCAGGCCAGGAACGACCGAACCTCGCGCACGAAGATGTCCAGCTTATCGTGATGGACCCAGTGGCCTGCGCCGTCGACGCCCAGGACGCGGGCATGGGGGAAATAGCCGGCGCGGCCATCGTCCTCTGGATTCTTCGCCCAGCTCTCCTCGCCATAGACCAACAGGGTTGGGCATGCGATTTGCGACCACAACGAGGCAATCTCGTCGCGTGTCATGTCGTAAGGCGGCCAAACGCGGACGTAGTTATCGAACTTCCAGCTATAGGTCCCGTCCTCGTTCTGGTTCACACCATGCTGCGTCAGATGCCGTGCCTGCTCGGCTGACAAATGTGGATTCTCTTCCTGCATCCGCCGCAGCGCATCCTCGATACTGGCGTAGCGCCGAGGCAGCCTGCCAGAGAGCGAGCGTTGCTCGTCGATCCACTCACGCATCCGTTGCTCGATCGGACGACGTGGCGTTCCCTCTCGTGGTGGAGGCGGCGGGCCAATGCCCTCGATCACGACCAGCCGGCGCACTGCTTCAGGGTAGATGCCGGCATAGCGCGTCGCGATGTTGCCGCCGAGTGAATGGGCAACGATTGCCACCGGCGCCAGCTCCTGCTGATGGATGAGCTGCGCGAGATCGTAAATGTAGCTCGCCATTGTGTAGTGCCCGGACGCCGACCAGGCCGAGTCACCATGGCCACGCAAGTCCGGGGCGATGATGTGGTAGTCGTCGCGCAGCGCCGCAGCGACCCAGTCCCAGTTGCGGCAGTGGTCGCGGCCGCCATGCAACAGGACCAGTGGTGGTGCGGCAGGATTGCCCCAA
Source organism: uncultured Alphaproteobacteria bacterium (assembly GCA_963850535.1). GTDB lineage: Bacteria > Pseudomonadota > Alphaproteobacteria > Acetobacterales > Acetobacteraceae > JAMXLO01. The sequence continues at coordinate 51,470 of CAWKMC010000020.1, forward strand.
TCGACATAGTGCAGCCGCAACCGCTGCGAGAAGTATACACGCGATGTCGGGCCGGGTGCGGGTAGATCCATTTGGCAGACAGCAAAGCAGATGGCTGTTGCCGAGGTCCAGTCGCCAGCCGCGCCACACCGTCGGGCCAAGCTTCGCATAGCTCGGCTGCGCCGGCAGCGGGCTACCGAGACTGGTAGAAAGCGACATGCCCGGCCATAACGGGTGAGTAGCAGAAAGGCTTCGTGCATGACGGTCGCCGTGGCAAGACTTTGCGCCGGACGTATTCATTATGCCTGGATCGCGCTGACCGTCGCCTTCACCATCACCCTGGGCGCAGTCGGCGTGCGAGCCGCACCGGGCGTCATGATCGTGCCATTACAGCAGGCGTTTGGCTGGAGTGTCGGCACGATCTCGGCAGCAATCTCGCTGAATATCCTGCTGCTGGGCATGACGCAGCCATTCATCACCGGGCTGATGGAGACCTTCGGTCTCCGTCGCACCATCCTGCTGTGCCTCTTGCTGCTATTGGTCGGGACTGGGCTCTCCACCTTCATCACAGCATCGTGGCAGTTGTTTTTCACCTGGGGTCTGCTGGTTGGCATCGGCGCCAGCGCCGGCGCTGTTGGTATGGCCGCGGCGGTGGCGAACCGCTGGTTCGTAGCCCATCGTGGCCTGGCGATGGGGCTGTTGAGTTCGGGCAACGCCGCCGGACAGTTGATCTTCCTGCCATTGCTCGGCCGTCTGTCACAGGACTACGGCTGGCAGAGCGTCTCGATCGCCGTCACCCTGACCGTCGCGGCCTTGATCCCGTTGGCCATGCTGTTCCTGCCCGAAACACCGGCCGCCATCGGTCTCGCACCGCTCGGCGCGACGATGGAGGCGCCGCCACCAACGCGCAGTCGCAACCCATTTGCTGTCGCTATCGATGGCCTGATCCGTGGTGTCGGCTCGCTCGACTTCTGGCTGCTGGCCACCAGCTTCGCTATCTGCGGCTTCTCCACCAATGGCCTGATCGGCACGCACCTGATCGCGTTCTGTGTCGACCATGGCTATTCGCAATTCGCTGGCGCGGGCATCCTGGCGTCGCTCGGTATCTTCAGCCTGATCGGTTCGACCATCGCGGGCTGGCTGACTGACCGCTACAATCCGCGCATTCTGCTGTTCTGGATCTTTGGACTGCGCGGGCTGTCGCTCATGGTGCTGCCCTATACGAACTTCGACAGCGTCAGCCTGACGGTGTTCGCGGTGTTCTACGGGCTGGACTGGATCGCGGTGATGCCCCCGATCTTCGCACTGGTGAACGAGGTGTTCGGCAGGAAGTCCGCGCCGGTGATCATGTCATGGATCTTCGCCACGCATCAGGTTGGCGGTGCGCTGGCAGCGGTGGGGGCTGGCGTGGTCCGCACCTGGACAGGCAGCTATCTGCTTGCGTTCCTTGCGAGCGGCCTGGCGTGCCTGATGGCCTCCATACTGGTACTGCGCATTACGCGGACGCGCCCGGCCGTAGCCACTGCCTGACCCCAGGGGCCTGACCCCAGGGGCCTGACCCCATGGGCCAGAGGTGACATCGCTATAGCCTGCACCTAGGCTCATCGCTGATGAGGCAACGGTGAGGCCATCCGCGATGGAGTTCGGCATCTTCCACGAGTTCCCGTCTCTGCCTGGTCGTTCGCACGCCGAGGCATTTGCGCAATCCTTCGAGCTGGTCGATGGCGCCGAACGTTGGGGGCTGGACGCAATGTGGCTCGGCGAACTGCACTTCGATCCGGAACGTTCAGTACTGTCGGCACCACTCTGCGTCGCCAGCGCAATTGCGGCCCGCACCCAGCGGATGAAAATCGGCCTTGCGGTCCAGGTGCTGCCGCTTTGTCATCCCCTGCGCCTGGCCGAGGAAGCCGCAACCGTGGATCAGATCAGCAATGGGCGCCTGATCTTCGGCGTCGGCCGCAGCGGTGTGGCGCGCACCTACGAGGCATACGGCGTGCCCTATGCCGAAAGCCGCGATCGCTTCGTCGAAGTGCTGGACATCGTGCGCAAGGCATGGACGCAGGATCGCATTTCCTATCAGGGCAAATACCATCGCTTCGAGGACGTGTCGGTGGTACCGAAGCCATTGCAACAGCCGACGCCGCCAATTCGCGTCGCCGCAACCAGCGCCGATACATTTGTATCGATCGGCCGGCAGGGCCTGCCGATCTTCGTCGCGGTGCGCTATGAAACGGCAGCCGAGATCGCGCCACACATTGCAGCATACCGTGCGGCACTTGCGGATTCCGGCGCGTCGGATGGTGGCGTGTTCCTCCGTGTCCCGGCCTATATCGCGCCATCGGATGCGCGGGCACGCAGCGAGGCGGAACCGAGCCTGATCCATTTCTATCGCCAGCAGGCGGCACTGCTGGCTGACTTCCGCGAAGCGTGCCGGCGTTGATGGGGCGGAACGCCGTGCCGCGACTGCGCGACGGCTCGAGACGATGACCTATGAGCAGGCGCTGGAAGGCACCGTGTTGATCGGTTCGCCAGCATCGGTGGCCGGCCGGCTGGAGGAACTGCGCCGGGAACTGAGCCTCGACGGCGTACTGATGGAACTGAATTGCGGCGGCAAGATCCCGCACCAGAACGTCATGACAGCGCTCCGGCTTCTCTGTCAGGAGGTGATGCCAACTTTTCACTGACCCTCCGTGATCTGGTGCGATGGCGGTGGTGTCGTGGTCCCCGGAGGCGCGGCGACCGCCGTCGTTGCCGATGACGTCTGTATGAAAGCATCCGCTCATTTACCCGTTGTCAGGACGCAGTGTTCATCTTGGCAATGCAATCCAGCCACCTGGACGGTAGTGGGCGTAATCGCTGATACGCCGCAGCCGCTTTACCGTGTGCACTTTAATGGTCAGCCCGCTATTGCGCTCTACTTCTGCCGCGCAAACGATATTCAACCGCTCGACCGAAGCTAGAATTCCACCTCCAGTTCCTCGATCTGCTCCGGCTCGAGCCGCGCCTTCGCGACCCATTCGGCCAATTCGGGCCATTGCCAAATGTGCGTGCAATACCCGGCGGAGACCGGATCCAGTTCCACACCGTAACTGCGAAACCGGGTAACCACGGGGGCATACATCGCGTCGGCAACCGTGGGTGCCCGGCCGAACAGCCATGGGCCGTTCCAGGTGCCCAGGCATTCGCGCCAGATTTCGGTGATCCGATCGATATCGGCTTGCGCCGCAGACCAGATAGCGACGCGCCGGCCCTCGGTGCGCAGGTTCATCGGCAACGATGACCGCAGCGCGGAAAACCCGGAATGCATCTCGCCCGAGATCGAGCGGCAGCGGGCACGGGCCATGCGGTCACCGGGATACATGCCAGCCAGCGGGCAGATCTCATTGAGGTACTCGGCGATCGCCAGGGTGTCCCAGACGGTCACCCCGTCATGAGCCAGACAGGGAACCCGAATGGAGGATGCGCGGAGCAGCAGTTCGGCACGTGTCGCCTGGTCGTCCGATGCCACCAACTTCTCCTCGAACTCCAGGCGAGCCAGCCGGGCGAGCAGGAACCCACGTAGTGACCAAGAGGAGTAGTTCCTGCTGCTGATCAGGAGCGTAGCCATGTTGCGCACCATCATCGACCGGGTACATGCTGCGACGCAGTATAAGCCTTCGAATCGCCCGCACGACAACCGCACCGATGATGTATCAACTCTATCAGGCCCAAGCGGACCTGCTGCATCCACTGCGGCAATTCGCTCGGGTGGGCTTCCGGATGATGCGTCTAGTGGATTTGGGCGTGGGCCCTCCCTCGCTGCTGAGCCATTTCTCGGCAGGGTTAAGCATACTCGCGGATTCCGGGCTGACACACGTGCGGCCGCCATTTGGCCTTGCGACGGTGCCGGTAAATGGGGAACACGTTGCGGTTGCCGAAGAGGCGGCCGACGACACTCCGTTCGGCGCCTTGCTGCACTTCCGCAAGGACAGCAGCGTGGTGCAGCCGCGCGTCTTACTGGTCGCCCCGATGTCCGGCCACTTTGCCACGCTCTTGCGCCACACCGTGCAGGTGATGCTGCCGGACCACGACGTCTTCATAACCGACTGGAAGAACGCGCGTAACGTGCCCCTATTGGAGGGGCGCTTCGGCCTGGACGAGTTTGTCGATCACATCATTCGCTTTCTGCGCGCGATGGGCCCCGGCAGCCATGTCGTGGCGGTCTGTCAGCCCGCGGTGCCGGCCCTGGTTGCGGCCGCTGTGATGGCCGAGGCCGGTGATCCGGCCATGCCGCACAGCATGACCCTGATGGCCGGCCCAATCGACACCCGCGTCAACCCGACCAAGGTGAACGAACTCGCCACGTCGCGGCCGATCGAATGGTTCGACCGCTACCTGATCCATGCGGTGCCGTGGCGCTTTCCCGGCGCCTATCGCCATGTCTATCCAGGCTTCGTCCAGCTTTCCGCCTTCATGAGCATGAACCTGGACCGGCACGTCAGCGCGCACCTCGGCCAGTTTCGCAGTCTGGTCGGCGGCGACCACATCAGCGCCACGGCTCACCGCAAGTTCTACGACGAGTACGGCGCGGTGATGGACCTGCCAGGCGAATTCTATCTAGAGACTGTGCGGAGGGTGTTTCAGGAACACGACCTGCCGCGCGGCGTAATGACCTGGCACGGCGCACCAGTACGGCTGGCAGCGATCCGCCGCATGGGACTACTCACAGTGGAAGGCGAGCGCGACGACATCTGCGCCATCGGTCAGACCATGGCAGCGCTCGACCTGTGTAGCCGAATTCCGGTGAACCTGAAGCAGGACCACCTGCAGACCGGCGTCGGCCATTATGGCGTGTTCAGCGGACGCCGTTGGGCGAACGAGGTCTATCCCCGCATACGGGAGATGATCCAGGTAATGAGCTGACACGGTTCGTGCGGTTGGCACCCTTCTGTTATGGTCAGCCAGTTGCAGGGGAAGGAGCCAATACGATGTCCGCAAGCGCTGCCATGTGGCCGTCGGGTGCCGCCTACATCGATGGACGCTTCATGCCTGTGGGCGAGGCGATGATCCCGATCACCGAGTGGGGCTATCGTCGCTCCGATGTGACCTACGACGTGGTCAGCGTGTGGGACGGCGCGTTCTTCAAATTGGACGACCACCTGAGGCGCTTCCGCGCGTCAATGGATTATTTCCGCCTGCACCCGCGCGAGAACGACGAGGACATTCGTGGCATCCTGCATGAGCTGGTGAGGCGTACCGGGTTGCATGAGGCCTACGTTGCAATGGACTGTCTGCGAGGATCGGCGCCGCCGAATACCCGGCGACACCCATCGAACGCGCGCAACTATCTCCTGGCGTTCGCCGTCCCGTATGTCTGGCTGATGCCCCGCGAGGTGATTGAACGTGGGGCACATCTGATCGTGTCATCGACCCCGCGCATTCCAGAGGTGTGCGTCAATCCGCGTGCTAAGAACTTCCACTGGGCCGACATGACAAAGTCACTGTTCGAGGCACAGGACAAGGGCGCGGACAATCCGGTGCTGCTCGACCTGGAAGGCAATGTCACTGAGGGACCCGGCTTCAACGTGTTTGCTGTGACCAATGGCGTGGTTGCGACCCCGGATCGCGGCGTGCTGGAAGGTATCACACGACTGGCGGTAATTCAGCTGTGCGAGAAGATCGGCTTACGCTGCGAGCAGCGCAGCGTACCGCTGGCGGAGTTGCGCGAGGCGGATGAGATCTTCATTTCATCAACGGCGGGCGGCGTGATGGGCGTGACACGGCTGGACGACCGCATCCTCGGTAACGATCGGCCTGGACCGGTGACCGAGGCGCTGCACGGGGCTTACTGGCGGTTTCGCCGCGAGGGCTGGTGCGCCGAACCGATCGACTACGCGCAGGCGGAAGCGGCCGAGTAGTGAGTGACCTGGCGGCGCTAAAGCTGCAGATCGAATGGGGTGCGGACGAGGCGCTGGAGGAGGCGCCGGTGGACCGGTTCCGTGCGGAGATACCCCATCAACCCCAAACTCCCCCTCCCCTTGCGGGAGGGGGACGGGGGGAGGGGGCACGCGTCACACCTGCCCAACGTGCTCAGCAAGCCGCAGCAGCCGCCACGACTCTCGAAGAGCTTCGTGCCGCGGTGGCTGAATTCGAAGGCTGCGTGCTGCGCGACACCGCCAGCCACACGATCTTTGCCGAAGGAGATCCGCGCGCCCCACTGGTGCTTATCGGTGAACCGCCAGGCGCCGATGACGACAGATCGGGCCTGGCGTTCGCCGGAGCGGCGGGGGAATACCTCGATCGTATGCTCGCCGCCATTAACCTGGCGCGCACGCAACTTCTGCTGACCCCGCTGCTTCCCTGGCGGCCGCCGGGAGATCGGCCACCAAGTCCAACCGAGCTGGCACTCTGTCTGCCGTTCCTGCACCGGCTGATTGCGCTGGTCGCGCCCCGCCGACTGCTGATCATGGGCCTGCTGCCATCCCGGTCGCTGTTGCCGCGCACAACCTCGCGACGTCGACCACGCGGCGAATGGATCAACGTGCCAATTCCGGGGACTTCGCTGGTGATCCCGACCCTACCGACTTTCAGCGCCATGGAGCTGATGAAGGCGCCGGAAAACCGTCGATTGGCATGGGACGATCTTCGCCTGCTGCGTCGTACGCTGGATGAAGACGGGCCATAGCAAACGTTGCGGACGAACGCCGGAACGAGAAAAGACCCGCCAACTTCCAAAGATTGGAAGCAGGCGGGCTAGGTTTTCACTCAGTAGGAAGACATACCATTGCGCTGAGACGGTTTAACAAACCATTAAGAGAGCGACACGAGGCTTGAGTGCCGGCAGCAGCACGTTACCCCTTCAGCATCGCGACAACTTGGTCGAGACGCCGAATGCGCGCGTACATCTTCATCGCCTTGTCGAGACTGTATGCATGGGCCGCTGCGTCGCTTCCCCAACAACACTCACGCACCACCACAGATGCGATATCCAAGTTGAAGGCCTCGCGGACACTGGTCTCGACGCCGCGATTGGTCGCACCGCCACCGATAATAATGACGTCACGTCGCAGCATGTGGAGGAGCTCGGCCGCCCCCGTTCCGTAGAATGCGCTCGGTCTACGCTTGAGGAAGACGTAATCCTGAGGCTGCGGCGCAATCTCGTCGGGAAAGCCGGCGTCCGCAGACCCCTCGACCGCGTTGGTCAGTGGCGGCACGCCGGTTTCTTCTGATAGGTCGGTCGGCAGCAGCACAACATCTGCACCATCGGCGCGGCTGATAGGAGTCGTATAAATGACTGGCACGTGGAGGCTGCGGGCAAGCGTGATTATTTGTATCCACGCCTCAAGCACCGGGCGCATCGCCGCCCTTCGCGCTGGTTCTGCCGGGGTCAGCGCGCGACGGCAAACGTCATAAGCAATCAGCGCCACGCGTCGACTGTCGATGGCTTGCGATTGGGGCACCACCAGCTTTCCTCTGCTGCTTTCCCGTGTTCCGTGCAAGAGTAGCGCTACTCGGCGGCAGCCACCTCTGCGGTCTCCGTCGGCCGCCGCACCCGGACGCGGCGTATCCGCCGCGGGTCCGCATCCAATACGCGGAACTCGATGCCCGACGGATGGCTGATCACCTCGCCCTTCGTTGGAACTCGCCCGGCCAGGGTGAACACCAGTCCGCCCACCGTGTCGATATCCGCATCTCGTTCGTCTTCGGACAGCACAGGGCCCAAGCGGTGCTCGAAATCCTCCACGGGCAGCCGTGCGTTGATGTCCAGCGCTCCATCCGGACGCTCGATCACCATCGCTGCCTGTACTTCATCGTGTTCGTCCGCAATATCACCGACAATGGTCTCGACCAGGTCCTCGATGGTGACCAATCCGTCAACGCCACCATACTCATCAATCACCAATGCCAGATGCATGCGCTGCTGCCGCATCTGCAGCAGCAGGTCCAGCACCGGCATCTGCGGCGCCACCATCAGCGGGCGGCGCAAGAGCGCCTCCAGCGAGAACGCCTCCGGCCGGCCGACATATGCAAAGATGTCCTTGATGTGGACCATGCCGACGATATCGTCGAGCTGTTCGCGATACACCGGCAGGCGCGAGTGGCCCTCGGCGCGGATCTGCTGCAGCGCCTCCTCCAGCGTCACATCGACCCGCATCGCGACGATGTCGGGGCGAGGCACCATCACGTCATCGGCGGTGGTCTCGCGCAGATGCAGCACGTTGGCGATCAGTACACGCTCCTGGCGATCGAGTTCGGGCTGCTCGCCAGCCGTCACCTGCTCTTCCGCCGCTTCCTGAACCAGTTCGGCGATCGATTCGCGCAGGGAGTGCTCCGGCTGGCGCCCGAGCATCTGCCGTAATCGATCGAGCAGTGTGTTGTGGCCGTTGCTCATGCGCGCTTCCAGGGATTGGGAACGCGCAGCCTATGCAGGATGCGCGCTTCGGCCAGTTCCATGCGGCGGGCTTCGCCTGCACGGTGGTGGTCGTGGCCGGCGAGATGCAATGCGCCATGCACCACGAGATGCGCCAGATGGTGTGCTGGGCGCCGTCCCGCCTCGGCTGCCTCGCGGCGGACGACGCCGAGGGCCAGCAGCATCTCCGGGGCGGGCGCAGTGTAGGTCAGTACATTGGTTGGCTTGTTGCGGCCGCGATGGCGTGCGTTCAGCCGGTGCACCATGCGGTCGGCCGCCAGCACAATGGTGCCTTGCGCGCCAGCCGCGCGGGCCGCGCGGGCCGCTATACTGTCGGCACGCGGCACCAGCCGTCGCCAGGCCGGCTCCGCCACAATGACGCTGACCTCGTCTCGGATCCCCGCTTGCGCGGGGCTACGACTTGCCCCGGGATCCATCGCCTTATTTGCCGGTCGCCTCACTCTCGCCGCGACGGCGCGCCTCGCGCCGCTTGTCGCCTTCCGCCGCCGCCCGCTGATCATACGCATCTACGATACGCGCGACCAGCGGATGTCGCACGACATCACGACTGCCTAGCCGGACGACGCCGATGCCCTGAATACCTTCCAGCGTATCCAGAGCATCGCGCAAGCCGGACCGCATGCCGACTGGCAGATCGACCTGTGTCAGATCGCCGGTCACCACCATGCGCGTGCCCTCACCCATACGGGTGAGCCACATTTTCATTTGCACCGGCGTCGTGTTCTGCGCCTCGTCGAGGATGGCGTAGCAATGTGCGAGCGTGCGGCCCCGCATGAATGCCAGTGGCGCCACCTCGATCTCGCCGTTGGCCAGCCGGCGGATCACCTGCTCGGACGGTAGCATGTCGTGCAGCGCGTCGTACAGCGGGCGAAGATAAGGATCGACCTTCTCCTTCATGTCGCCCGGCAGGAAGCCCAGCCGCTCTCCTGCCTCGACGGCGGGACGCGATAGAACGATGCGATCCACCTTGCCGGCCTGCAACATGGCCACTGCCTGGGCGACCGCCAGATAGGTCTTGCCGGTGCCGGCCGGTCCGATCCCGAAAATCATTTCATGCGTTGCCAACGCGTCGATATACGCCGCCTGCCCAGGACTGCGCGGCCCAACCACCCCCCGGCGGGTGCGGATCGCCGGCAGATCCGGCATCGGAAGCTTGGGATCGGCATCAGCCTCTGCCATGCGAATTGCCGCCTCCACTTCCGGCCGGCCGACGCTCTCACCGCGCTCCAGCCGACGCCACAGCGCTTCCAGCGTCGCCTGCGCCGCGTCGACGCGCGATTGCTCGCCGCTGATCGCGACGCGGTTGCCACGGCACGACAGGCGCACGCCAAGGGCCTGCTCGATGCGGACCAGATGGCGATCGTGGTCGCCAAGCAGGAGCGGCAGCAGCGTGTTGTCACTGAACTGGAGGGTCACGGCCTTGCCGTGCGAGGAGGTTGGCGAAATGGCAGGAAACGTGGCGGACTGGCTCAAGCGCAGGCTCTCTCCTTCTTGGTATCGCCCCGGGTGTCAGCCCGGTCTTCGATCGTCATGGCCGGGCCTGTCCCGGCCACCAGGGTTCCGGACAAAGAGTTAGGCAGTGCGGCGCGAATCGCTACCGAAATTTCCCTACCGATCAGCTCTTGCGATCCCGTTACATGGACCGGCTGAAGAAACGGTGAGCGCCCGGCGACCTGGCCACGATGGCGGCCAGCGCCGGTGAACAGAACCGGCAAGGTCTGGCCGACGCAGGCGGTATTGAATTGTGACTGCTGTTCCCGCAGCAGCGCCTGCAGTTCGGCAAGGCGGCGATCCTTCTCGCCATCTGACACCTGGGCGGGGGCGCCAGCGGCGGGCGTGCCAGGGCGAGGCGAATACTTGAAGCTGAAAGCCTGGGCGAAGCCAACCGAGCGGACTAGGCCCAGCGTGGCCCGGAAGTCGGCCTCGGTCTCGCCCGGATGGCCGATGATGAAATCGGACGAAAGGGCGATGTCTGGCCGTGCATCGCGCAGCTTCTCGATCAGCCGCAGGTAGTCAGCCGCGCTGTGCCGCCGGTTCATCGCCGCCAGCACCCGATCGGAGCCCGACTGCACCGGCAGATGCAGGAACGGCATCAGCATCGGCAAGTCCCGATGGGCGGTGATGAGTTCTTCGTTCATATCGCGTGGATGCGACGTGGTGTAGCGCAGGCGATACAGGCCGGGCAGCGACGCCAATTCCCGCAGCAACCGGCCAAGGCCCCAGCTGCCGCCATCCGGCGCCTCGCCGTGCCACGCGTTGACATTCTGACCGAGCAGCGTGATTTCGCGCGCCCCCTGCCCGATCAGCCGCCGCGCCTCGGCGATCACCGCTATCGCGGGGCGGCTGGTCTCGGCGCCGCGGGTGTAAGGCACCACGCAGAAGCTGCAGAACCGATCGCAGCCCTCCTGGATCGTAAGAAAGGCCGTAATCCCCTGCGGCGCGGCAGCGTCGGGGAGGAAGTCGAACTTGTCCTCGGGTGGGAAATCGGTCTCGATCACCGCGCTGCCAGCACGAGCCGCCCGCGCCACCATCTCCGGGAGCCGGTGATAGGTCTGCGGGCCCAGCACAATATCGACATAGGGGGCGCGCGCCAGGATCTCGGCGCCCTCCGCCTGGGCAACGCAGCCGGCTACGGCCAGGATCATGCGCTCGCCATTTGCCGCTCGCCGCTCTTTCAGCCGCCGCAGCCGGCCGAGTTCGGAAAACACCTTCTCGGCCGCCTTGTCGCGGATATGGCAGGTATTGAGGATCACCATGTCGGCGCCTTCCGGCACCGGCGACGGCGCGTATCCAAGCGGCGCAAGAACGTCGGCCATCCGCCCGCTGTCGTACACGTTCATCTGGCAGCCCCAGGTGATCACGTGCAGGCGCCGCAGGCCAGCCTCCGGCCTACTCATCGAGGCAAATGAATTGGCAGACGTGGTCGGTCCGGTCAAGCGTTGCAGCGCGGGTTCGTCTCCGATCCTGTGCAGCAATCTGCCAGCAAAAGCGGTCATCGTGTCAATCGCTTAATCTACGCATAAACTGGCCCACCCGCGGCGTTGGCCGCCACGTCACTGGCCTCGACAGGCCGATTTTGCCGCAACCTGCCCGCGCCATCGGCCACTGCCTGCCACACCGCATGTGACAACGCCTTGCGGCTGGCGAAGCGCGCAGGATCCAAAGGCGCGTGCAGCAGGATCGTGGCGCGCAGGCCGCGGTGCTGGGCAAAGCGCCAGAAATGTGTGGCGAGGTCCATGTCGCCGTACCAGGCGAAGACCGGGCGGCTGGCACGGCCTGTCGGCAGGCCGCCCAGCCGGTCGTAGACCACCGAGACCGGCTGGATCAGCGGCGGATCAGCGCCTTCCGCGATGGCAAAGAATGAACTGCGGAACGGCAGCACGCGCGAGCCGTCCGAGGTGGTGCCCTCCGGGAACAGCATCAGGTTGTCGCCAGCGGCCAACCGCTCGCGCATGGCGTCACGCTCCCGGCCTGTCGCATGGCGCTGGCGAGAGATGAAGACGGTGCGACCCAATCGCGCGACGGTGCCGACGAACGGCCAACCTCCCACCTCGTCCTTCGATACGAAGCATGCATTCAGGTGGCCACCAAGCACGGGGACATCGAGCCACGACGAATGATTTGAGACAAATATAACGGGACGGCCGAGTCTTGTGGTAGGCGGGGGTCCCGATCACCCGTACCCGACCCCTAGCAGCCGGCAGACGACCGCCCAATAGAACCGAGCATGCGCCACCTTTGCACGCCCAGGAAGCAGGAGACAGACGGATTGGATCGCCATGCAGGGCAGCGTCCACAGCAGACACCGCGACGGCGCGCCGCGCGACATGCAGCGAACCGAGCAATCGCCCTCGGTGATCAAGCGCCAATGGCAGCAGGGTGCTGGGGGGTGACGATGTCACGCTCAGTCAGCAGCGGTCGGCGCGCCGCCAAACGACGACGGAGGTGATTTGTCCATGTCCTTGGCGTGTAGCTCGCTCATTGTTTCCTCATGATGGCGCATCCGTGACACTTACGGAAGACCGCTGGGGTAGCGTTACAGTCGATGCGCCGTGTTCCCCTCCTGCTGATCCTTGCCGCCACTCTGTCCCGTTCCGTCCCCACACTAGGAGCCGATCCACAACCCTATTCCGTGACGCTAAAGCCGACCGGGAACAAGGCGATGGACAGCGCCTTGCACGACGCGTCCTCGTTGATCTCGCTGCAAGAGAAGGCGCCGGTCGGCGGTTTCGCGCTCGTGGAGCGCGCCCGCCAGGATGCCGAGCGGTTCCAGACAGTGCTGCGAAGCTACGGTTACTACGCAGCGAAGGCCGATCTCACGATCGCCGGCCACCCGATCGCGGATCCGGCCTTGCCCGATATCATCAGCCAATTGCCGGCCGAACCTAAGGCCGAGATCGCGGCCAGCTTCGCACCCGGCACGCAATTTCATCTGGGCAATGTCAGCATCAAGGGAGCGGTCCCGACCGACGCGCGCGACAAGCTCGGCCTCGCCTCGGGCACTCCAGCCGTGGCGGCCGATGTTCTGGCGGCGCGTGATCGCCTGCTGAATGCAGTACGCGAGGACGGCTATCCTATGGCCAAGGTCGACCTGCCGCCGGTGACCCTGCATCCGTCTGACAACGCCGTGGACGTCGTGTTCGACGCGGAAACCGGCCCGCGCGCAGACCTAGGACCGATCCACATCAATGGCCTCGAGGCGATGCACGAGGACTTTGTCCGCCGCCGCCTGCTGATCCATCAAGGCGAGCAGTTCAGCCCCTCGGCCATCGACGCGGCACGGCAGGACCTGATGTCGCTGGGCGTATTCTCGGCAGGTGCGGATGGAGCCGGCCGGACAGTTGGACGCGCACGGCAACCTGCCGATCACCATCGCCGTGACCGAGCGCAAGCTACACTCGGTCGACGTTGGCGTCGCCTACTCGACCGACCTCGGTATCAACCTCAACGCGGGCTGGCACGACCGCAACCTGTTCGGCAACGCCGAGCAGTTGAACCTGACCGGGGCGGTGGATCTGGGCGGCACCGCGGTGACTGAGCCCGGCTACAGGTTCAACGCGCAGTTCATCAAGCCGGACTTCCTGGCCCGGGACCAGCAGCTCGAGCTGGATCTGATCGCGCTGAAGCAGAGCCTGAAGGCCTACGATCAGATCGGCTGTCATCGAGCAGGCGATGCTCAACCGCAAGTTCTCGCCGCATTGGAGCGGCAGCGTCGGGCTGCTGGGCGAGCAGGAAAAGGTGACCCAGGAGGGTATCGACCAACGCACTACAACCTGCTTGGGAGTGCCAATCGTGGCACGCTACGACAGCACGAACAGCCAGTTCGACCCGACCGAGGGTATCCGGGCGAGTGCCGGCATCACGCCAACCGAGTCATTCGGCGGCCGCAGCGCCACGTTCTTCGTCATGCAGGCTTCCGGCTCGACCTATATCGATGTCAGCGGCGGCGGCCGCAGCGTCGTGGCGCTGCGCGGACTGGTCGGCAAGATCGCCGGGGCCGGCGTGTTCAGTCCTGCCGCCGGACCAGCGGTTCTATGCCGGCGGCAGCGCCACGGTGCGCGGCTATCGCTATCAGTCGGTCGGGCCGCAATTCCCTGACGGGAACCCGACCGGCGGCACTGCGATCTCCGCCGGAACGATCGAGTTCCGCCAGCGTTTTCTCGACAGCTACGGCGTGGTCGGGTTCGTCGATGCAGGCCAGGTCACCGCCAACGGCGCACCATTCACCGGCAACTGGCGGGTCGGCGCCGGTGTCGGCTTCCGCTACTACACCTCGATCGGCCCGATCCGGGCGGACATCGCCGTGCCGCTGAACAAGCAGCCTGGCGGCGACAGCGTTCGAGCTGTACCTCGGCCTCGGACAGGCGTTCTGAATGCGCCGCGCCGCCAAGTGGCTGGCCTGGATCCTGGCGATTCTGATCGGCGTTCCGGTCTTGCTGGTGGTGGTGGTGCATCCTGGGCGCCAACCTCGAGACCCGGCCGAAACCTGCTGACCAGACTGGTGCCCAGCCTCACCGGCGGACAGGTGACCATCGCGGGCCTCGGCGGCCGGTTTCCCGATGCGCTCAGGGTCGCGACGCGTCGAACTGCGCGATACCAAGGGCGCCTATCTGACGCTGCACGACGTCGTGCTGGACTGGTCGCCGTTGCGGCTGGCGAAGCGGCGTGCTCGACATCGACCAGCTGACCGCGGAAGCGGCGACCTGGCACGGCAGCCCGAGCCCAGTTCGAGCAGCAGCAAGAGCTCCGGCCTGCCGGTCAGGCTGCGTGCTGCACCGGTTCAGCTCGGGCGGCTCGAACTGGCGCCGGCGTTGTGGGCGCGCCGTATGCCTTGGCGCTCGATGGCAGCTGGCCGGCTGAACTCGTATACGCCGGGCAGGGCCAGCTTTCCGTCACCCGCCTGGATTCGCCGGGAAGCTACAAGCTGGACGCCAACGTCGACGCACGCGGACGTGCATCTGGCGATCCAGGCCGACGAGCCGCCGCACGGTCTGATCGCCGGGGCCGCGCAATTGCCGGACCTGGGCGCGATCTCAGTCACTGCCTCGCTGGACGGACCGCGCGATGCCGTCGCGACCCGACTTGCGGTCACCGCCGGTCAGCTCGAACGCCGATGCCCAGGGCACGTGGACCTCGTGCACAATGCCGCCAACCTGACGCTCGACGCGCACGCGCCGGCGATGACCCCGCGGCCGGACGTCTCCTGGCAGGCCGTCGCGCTCGATGCCCGCGTGCAGGGCCCTTCGCCAGACCAACCGTGAATGGCCGGCTGCAGATCGACCAGGTCAAGCGGCGGCGGCGGCGGCGTGCAGCGCCTCGTGGCCGATGTCGCCGGCGACCAGGGACTGGTGCGCGCTACACGCGACGGCGGATGGGGCTGCGCGTCCCGGGTTCGCTCCCCGGACCTGTTCGCGGCGGCGCCGTTCACTCTGGATGCCACCGCCCACCTCGAGGCGCCGGACCGGCCGGTCGAATTCGCGCTGCAGCATCCGCTGCTGACTGCAGAGGGCTCGGCGCAGACCGCCGGTGCGCCTCAGGCCAAGGTGCGGCTTGACCATCCCGCAGCTGGCGCCGTTCGCCGCGGTGGCCGGTGCAACGCTGCAGGGTCACACGACGCTCGACCTGAGCGGTGGGATGCAGGACGGCACGACACAGCTTGCCGTAACCGGCACGATCGGCCTGGACTCCGGGACACCGCCCGCGCCCGCCCTGCTTGGCAACGACGCCCGCATCGACCTGCTGGCCAGCATGCGCGGCCAGGATCTGACGATCACCCGCTTCGCGCTGAACGGCAAGGAGGCCACAGCCTCGGTGACCGGCCACGCCAGCCCGAGCAGCGTCGATCTAGACTGGTCCATGGCGCTGTCGGATCTCGCAGCCGTGCAGCCAAGTCCTGCAGGGCAAACTGGCGGCGCAGGGCCATGTCGGCGGCAGTTCGCAGGACCTTTCGCTGACGGCGGACATGAACGGCGAGGTGGCGACGCAAGGACATCAGCAGCGGGCGCGCTCAGCGCACACCTGCAGGCGCAGGGCTTGCCAGGCGCGCCCAGCGGGCAACTGACCGCTCAGGGCGCGCTGCTCGGCGTCACCGATCGGGCTGGCTGTGGCCGCACAGCGCCAGCCGAGACGGGCGATGCACATCGCACGATCGACCGCGCCGACTGGAAGAGCGCCCATGCAGAGGGTGCGGTGACCCTGACGCCGCCCAACATCGTCCCCGAAGGCCGCCTGACCTTCGCGATGACCCGGCTCGCCGACCTCGCGCCCGCTGGTCGGCAACCGGATCGCCGGCAGCGTGGAGGCGACGCTGGACTCCACGCCGGCGGAGGCAAAGCTCGCGGTGAACGTGCGTGACGCCGGGATGCCTGGCACCGCCTCGGTGTCACCCGCGCCGACGCTGAAGGCGGCGGTCGACCGACCCGGCAGACCATCCGGTGGTGGATGGCGCGTTGTCGCTGGATGGCCTGTCGGCTGGGAAGCTGGGCCTCCGGCAACGATGCAGGCGCAGGGTCCGCTCGACGCGCTGGCGGTCAGGCTGGCGGCGACGCTGCCCGATCTGTCCGGGGCGGCCGCGCGGCTGAACACGAGCGGCGACGCTGAACGTGCCGCAGCGCGGCCTGATGCTGGCGTCGCTGCAGGCCGAGTGGAAACAGCTCACTCTCCGTTTGCTGGCGCCCGCGCACATCGACGCTGCCGACGGCAGTGGCGGTGGACAATCTGCGGCTGGGCCTGCAGCAGGCGGTGTTGGCGGTCAGCGGCAAGGTAGGCGAGCACTCTGGATCTGACTGCCAGCCTGCGCGATCTGCCCTGCGGACATTGCCCCGTCGTCTCGCCGCAGTTGGCGGCGAACGGCACGATCTCGGCCGATGCGCGCATCACCGGAACATCAGCGCGGCCCGATGGCACCGTGCGGCTCAATGCGCGCGGCGTGCAGTTGAAGAGCGGCCCGGGACGGGCGATTCCGCCGGCCAATCTCACCGCCCAGGCTGCGCTGAGCGGCGGCGTGGCGCGGATCGATGCGCGGCTGACGGCGGGAAGCTCCAACCTGACGCTGGCCGGCACCGCGCCCGTGACGGCGGGCGGTGCGCTGGACCTGCGCGCCACGGGCGTGGCCGACCTCGCGATGATCGAGCCGCTGCTGGCGGCCAGCGGTCGTCGCGTGGCGGGCAGGGTGAATCTCGACGCCCGCATTACCGGCACCAGGCCGCGCCGCGCATTGCGGGCACCGCGCAGCTCGCCGGCGGCGAGGTGCAGGACTATAGCGTCGGCTTCAACCTGCGAGCGATTGCCGCCACCGTGCAGGCGGACGGCGAGCACGTCCGGCTCGCCCGGTTCTCCGCCCAGGCCGGGTCCGGGCACGATCGGCGGGTCCGGCACAATCGGTCTCGCGGCGCCGATGCCGGTCGATCTCACCTTCACCGCCCAGAACGCGACGCCGGTCGCCAACGACATGCTGACCGCGCGGCTCGATGCGAACCTCACCATCGCCGGCGAGGCCGCAGGGCAATCTGACGGTGCGGGGCACGGTGCGGGTGCGCCGGGCGGACCTGCAGATCCCGGACAGCTGCCGCAGAGCGTTGCGGTGCTTCCGGTGCGCAATCCCGAATGCGCCGCCGCAGACCGCCGGCGAAGGCGGCGCCGGCTCCCGAGATCGGCCTGAACCTGACGATCAACGTGGACCAGATGCTCGATCGCAGGCCACGGACTGGATGCCGAGCTGGCTGGTGCCATCCAGGTCCACGGCACGGCGGCCAATCCGCAGCCCAGCGGCGGCCTGAAGCTGCAACGCGGCACCTTCGACGCGGTCGGCCAGAGCCTGCGGTTCAGTGAAGGCAGCGTCGACTTCATCGGCGCGGGCATCTCCGACCCTGCGCTTCACTTCGTCGCCAACACCACCTCCAACAATATCGTCGCCACGCTCACGGTCGGCGGTACTGCGCGCCATCCGAAGATCACGCTCAGCAGCGTGCCCGAATTGCCGCAGGATGAAATCCTGGCGCAGATCATGTTCCATCGCAGCACGTCCCAGCTCAGCCCGATCGAGATCGCACAGATCGCGGCAGCGCTGGCCTCGTTTTCCGGCGCGATCTCCAACGATCCGCTGGCCAATCTGAGCAAATCGCTGGGTCTCGATCGGCTCTCGGTCGGCACCAACAACGCGGGTGCGGCCACGGTACAGGCCGGCAAGTACGTCGCCCCTGGGCTTTACCTGGGTGCCAAGCAGAGCGCCTCGGGCGGCACCCAGGCGGCGCTGCAGTACGACATCACCAGGGGCCTGAAGCTCGAGACCACCGCCGGCATGGGGGGCGGGAACACCCAGGGTTCGAGCGACAGCGGCGGCTCGAGCATTGGGCTCACCTATCAGTTCGAGTATTGATGTTTGCCCGCGGCAGCGGGCCCCTATAACAGAGCGGACAGGTGCAACAACTCCCGTGACGGGACATGCAGCCGATCGCAACGATGCTTCGTGCCGTGCCGGGGTTCGCCGAACTGGACGAGGCCGCGCTGGAGCCACGTCTCGGCCGCGGGCGACGTGGCGGAGGTCGACGCGGGCGATGTACTGTTCCGCGAGGGCGCCTTGCCCGAGTCGCTATACGTTCTGCTCGATGGAACCGTCAGCCTGACCGGGACGGCAGCTGATTCATCCAGCACCGTGATCGACATCCTCGGGCCAGCGAGCAGCTTCGTCCTTGCCAATGTGCTCGCCGGCGAACCCTACCTGATGGGCGCAGAGGCAGTATCGGACGCGTCGGTCGTCCGCATTGCAGCGCAGCCGATGAGAGACGTCGTCACGGCGCAGCCCGCCGCCGCCATCGCGATGATGCGCGCGATGTCAGCCGAACTCGGCAACATGACGCGCCAGATTGTGGACCTGAAGGTTCGGGTGGCGGCGCACCGGCTGGGAACGTTCCTGCTGAGCCAGGTCAAGGAACCCACCGCTACAAGCGCAGATTTCCGCCTGCCGGTGACCAAAGGGCTGCTCGCCCCTTGGCTCGGTTGTCGCGCCGAGAATCTCTCGCGCGCATTCATGGCGCTGCGTGCGTATGGCGTCGAAACGCATGGCTCGCGCGTGACGCTGCACGACGTTGCCAGATTGAAGACTTATGTCGGGTTGTCGGACAGCGTGCGGCCCGAGGTCGTGAGCCTGCACGAGCCAGTCGAGAAGGTCTTGGGCGACGCGTTCCGACTGCGGCGGCGGGAAAAGCGGCGCTGAGCGCCGCCGCCTGACGAGGATCGGCCATGCTGACGATCAGCTTCATCGGCTCCCCGCTGGAAACGATTATCTATCTTGTGTGCGTCGTCACCAGCCTGCTGTGCGCCTATCTGTTGGCGCGCGCCTACACGCGTGGACGGACCAGATTGCTGATCTGGAGTGCGATCTGCTTTGCGCTGATGGCACTGAACAACCTGGTCTTGGCAATCGACGTTTTGCTGCTCCCCGAAGTTGATCTGACTATCCCGCGCGCTGTCACGGCGCTGCTTGCGGTTACAGTCCTTCTCTATGGTTTTATTTGGGAAACTCCGTGATCGGGTGGGATTTCGCAATCTACCTGTCCGGCCTGATCACGATGGGTTACCTGGCCTGCGGACTGTTCTTCGCCAAGTTTTGGTGGCGCAGTCGCGACCTTCTTCTTCTGGCATTTGCTGTCGCCTTTTGGCTCATGGCCGCGGACAGCACCCTGCTGGCCATGTTGCCGCCCCAGGATGAGAGACGGGTCTGGGTCTATCTTCTTCGGGTGCCCGGCTACCTGCTGATCATCCTGGCAATCGTGCGCAAGAACACGGGGGGCGCCGACCGGGAGTGATCATAGGGCGCTCCGGCACATACGTCGGAGGCCTTGGCCCTCTTCACCTCTCCCTAAGCTTGGGATCCAGCACGTCGCGCAGGGCATCTCCGAATAGGCTGACGCCGAACACCGTCAAAGCGATCGCCAACCCGGGGAAAACCGCGATCCACGGCGCCGTTGAGGCATATTCCTCGGCGCCGCCCTGCAGCATAAGGCCCCAGGCCGGCGTCGGTTCCTGCACGCCCAGCCCCAGGTAGGACAGCGACGCTTCGGCCAATATCGCCTGGCCAACGAATGCCGTTAGCATGATCAGGAAAGGCGCCATCACGTTGGGCACCATGTGGCGCAGGATGATGCGCGAATGGCTGAAACCACAGGCGCGCGCGGCATCAACATAGGGGATCTCGCGGATCGCCAGCGCGCTGGAACGAACGACGCGGGCGCAGCGCGGGATCAGCGGAATAGTGATGGCGATAATGACGTTGTGCACGCCGGTGCCGAAGATCGCCACCATCGCCAACGCCATGATGATGAGCGGAAACGCCATGACGATGTCGAAGATGCGCTGAAAGACAAGATCCAGCGCTCCGCCAAAATACGCACTGGCGACCCCAAGCACCAGGCCGGCGAACCCGCCGACGATGGCCGACGTGAGGCCAACGATCAACGCAGTGCGTGCGCCATAGATGATGCGCGACAGCAGGTCGCGACCGAACTGATCGGTGCCCAACCAGTGCGTCCAACTCGGCGCCTCGGTCATCGCCATGAAGTCGTTTGCGGTGGGACTGTACGGTGCCAGCAGCTCGGCGAACGCGCCGGTCACCGCCATGATGATCACGATCAGCAAGCCGAATGCGCCCAATGGCTCGCGGCGGCAGAAGTGCAGCGTGGCATGCCAGAACGATCGCCGGAGTTCAATTTCGTCCGCGGTAATGCCGGAACCGGCGACCGGCTGGCCTTGCACCGTGGTGGACATGCGCGGTCTCCCTATACCCGGCCCGTGATCAGGCGAAGCGAATGCGCGGATCGAGCCACGCATAGCACAGGTCGACGATCAGGTTGCTGAACACGAAGATCACGACGGTCAGCATCACCAGCGCCTGCGTCAGCGTGTAGTCCTGGTTCTGCACCGCCTGGACGAACAGGCGCCCGATGCCGTTCAGGTTGAACACCTGCTCGGTGACAACCAGGCCGCCGATCAGGAAGGCGAACTCGATGCCGATCACGGTGACCACCGGCAGCAGTGCGTTCTTCAATGCGTGTCGGTTGATCACCAGCTTCTCGATCAGGCCCTTGGCACGAGCGGTGCGGATATAATCCTCCCGCAGCACCTCCAGCATCGCCGACCGCGTCATCCGCATGCTGACCGCCGCGTAGCGGTAGCCGACGGTGATCGCCGGCAGGAAAGCCATCGACAGGTTGCGGATCGGGTCCTGCCAGATCGGTAACGTAGTCGATCGGCGGCATCCACGGCCTGCCGGTGATCGCGTTGGTCAGGTCAAGCACGAACAGGATCGAGATGATGCCGAGCCAGAACGACGGCGTGGCGATCCCGCCGATCGCGAAGGTGCGGACCACTACGTCGAGCCAGGTGTTCTGCTTCAATGCCGAAATGGTGCCGAGCGGCACGGCGATCAGGATGGCGATCACGGTGGCCAGCAAGGCGATCTCCAGCGAGATCGGCAGGCGGGTTATGATCTCCAGCGACACGGGTTTGCCCGACCACATCGATATTCCGTAGTTGAACGTGAAAATTCCCCACAGGAAGTCGAGGAACTGCACGATCAGCGGTCGGTTGAGTCCAATTTCGGCGTGACACAGTTCGACGGCGCGCGGATCGAAGCTGCTGCCGCCGGAGCCTAGGCGCACCACACAGATGTCGCCCGGGATCAGCCGCATCAGGATGAACACGAGTGCCGCCGCACCGATCAAGGTCGGAATCACCAGCAGCACCCGCTTGATTATATACTGGTACACGTGCTCAGCCGTTCGGTGCTTCGTCCAACCAGATATTCGACAGGTCCTGGTTGATATAGTGACTCGGACCGATCTTCCAGCCGTGCACATAGGAACGCTCGGGGATCTCGCGGTACCACCAGATCATTGGGAACTCCCGTGCCTCGGTATCGATGATGCGGGTCTCGTACTGTCGCATCAGCGCGCGCTGCTTGGTGAAGTCGGTCTCGCGCAGCATCTTGTTGTAGATATCCACCTCTTCAGGATCGCTATACCCGCCGTAGTTCTCCACGAACACATCGTGCGGCAGGTATTTCTGGGTATCCAACACGGGGTTGACGACACTATTGCAGTTGGCCTCGACAACGACATCGAAGTCGCCGCTGCGCATCGACTGGAACCACGGGCCGGTCGGTTCCACCTTCTGTGTCGCGGTCACGCCGATCTTGCTCCACTGATCGACCATCCAGGTGCCCACGTACTTGTATGGCTGATCGACGTTGCGGTTTAGCAGCTCGAGATGAAGGTTCTCCTGTCCCGCCTCCTTCAGCAGCCGCCGCGCCTCGGCGCGCGACTTTTCGATGTCGGGCCAGAAGCCTGCCATCTTCTGCAGTTCTTCCTTCGTTGCGGCCAGCGGTGAGCCGGGAAACACGATGCCGCCGACAGTGTGGATGTTGGCGATCTTCGACAGCGCAGGCGCGCCGTTCCACTGATCCACCGCGAGCAGCAGTGCCTTGCGCACACGAACGTCATCGAACGGCTTGCGTCGCTCGTTGGGCGTGATCAGGCTGCCGCAGTTCCAGTCGCTGGTCTGCACCTTCACCTTGTCGCCAAGTTCCCGCTTCAGGTCATTGATCGCCGAGGGGGGCAGTCCCCGGAACTCCATCGCCGCACGGCCGGAGTGGATCGCCTCCACGCGTACCACTTGCTTGGCTGCGAAGATGCCAATGAAGCCATCAAGGTAGGGCATTCCCTTGTGATAGTAGTCGGGATTGCGCTCGCCTTTGATGTCCTGGCCGATGTCATAGGCGACGAACTTGAATGGGCCTGAGCCCATCACGTGCTGTTCGAACCAGTGCGGGTCCTTATCGAGGATGGCCTTGGGGTAGATGGCCGCGTAGGGATCCGCGAGTGACGGCAGGAAACTGGTGGTGGCAAATTTCAGCTTGAACACCACCGTCGTGGCGTCGGGGGCGTCGACCGAATCAACCACCGAGTACCAGTTGGCGCGCGCGCTCAGCACGCCCTGCCGCGGGAAGATGATCTCGTGCCAGCTCGCACCGACATCCGCCGCGGTGAGCGACGAGCCATCGTGGAACTTCGCGTCCGTGCGGATTTTGAACGTATAGGTCTTGCCGTCATCGGTCGGCTTGGGGATCGAGGTGCACAGGTCACAGACGAATTGCGTGGTGTCGGAGGGGTTCTCCGGGTTGACCCGCATCAGCACGCTGTAGAACGGGGCGATCGCGTGCACCAGCGCGAATGTCGCCTCGCGGTGAAGGTCCAGGCTTGGCGGCGCGTCCGCCGGGATCATGTAGGTGAGCGTGCCGCCGCGCTTGGGTGTTGCTTCTCCGGTATTGGCCGCCGTGGCCGGGCCGGCCACGATGACCGCTCCGAGCCAGGCCGCGAACAAGACTGATCGCATGATTGCTGCCTCCCTTGGTGTCTGCCCCCTGGCCTTGTCTCTTATTATTGGCAGTGATCGCCGCTGCCGCAGTCATCGCATCAGGGCGATCATCGCACGTCTCTGCACGCCGTGAAATCACCGGGCCAGCTCCAGCGCCCTAACCGGCCGGCGCCTCGTCAAGCCAGATGTTGGACAGATCCTGATTGATGAAGTGGCTCGGCCCGATCTTCCAGCCACGAACGTAGGACCGCTCAGGTATCATGCGATTCCACCACAGCATCGGAAACTCGTGCGCCTGGCTGTCGATGATCCGCGCCTCATACTGCCGCATAAGGGCTCGCTGTTTGCCGGAGTCGGTCTCTCGCAGCATCCTCTCGTAGATATCGACCTCCTCCGGATCGGCGTAGCCGCCGTAGTTGGCTGCGAACTTCTCGCGCGGCAGGTATTTCTGGGTATCCAGCACCGGGTTTACCACGCTGTTGCAGTTTGCCTCGACCACAACATCGAAGTCTCCGCTACGCATCGCCTGCAGCCATGGGCCGGTCGGCTGGACGCGCTGCGTTGCGGTCACGCCGATCTTGCTCCACTGATCGACTAGCCAGGTGCCGACGTATTTATATGGCTGATCGACATTCCGGTTGAGCAGCTCCAAGCGCAAACCCTCCGCACCGGCTTCCTTCAGTAGGCGGCGGGCCTCGATACGCGACTTCTCAATATCGGGCCAGAACCCGGCCAGTTTCTGCAGCTCTTCTTTGGTCGCCGCGAGCGGCGACCCGGGGAATACAATCCCGCCCACGGTGTGCACGTTGGCGATCTTCGACAGCGCCGGTGCGCTGTTCCACTGGTCGATGGCCAGAAGCAGCGCACGGCGCACGCGCACGTCGTCGAACGGTTTGCGCCGTGCGTTGGGCGTGATCAGGTTGCCGCAGTTCCAGTCGTGGGTCTGCACCTTGATCTTGTCCCCGAGTTCCCGCCGCAAGTCGCTGATCGCGGATGGCGGGAGACCGCGGAACTCCATCGCCGCACGACCGGAGTGGATAGCCTCCACCCGCACGACCTGCTTCTCACTGAAGATGCCGACGAACGCATCAAGATACGGCAGGCCTTTGTGGTAGTAGTCCGGATTGCGCTCGCCCTTGATCGACTGGCCTATGTCCAGGCCGACGAACTTGAACGGGCCCGAACCCATCACGTGCTGCTCGTACCAGCGCACGTCCTTATCGAGGATCGCCTTCGAATAGATGAACGCAAAGGGATCCGCGAGCGATGGGAGGAATGAAGTGGTTGCATATTTCAGGCGGAACACCAGGGTGGTCGGATCCGGAGATTCGACCGAGTCTACAACCGACCACCAGTTCTGCCGTACGCTCAACACGCCTTTCGGAGGAAAGATGATCTTGTTCCAACTCGCCGCCACGTCGGCCGCGGTCAGCGCCGATCCGTCGTGGAACTTCACATCCTGACGGATCGTGAATGTGTAGGTCTTGCCGTCATCCGTCGGCTGCGGAACCGAAGTACACAGATCGCAGACGAACTGCGTGGTATCCGAAGGGTTCTCCGGATTGACCCGGAT
Organism: uncultured Alphaproteobacteria bacterium; assembly: GCA_963850535.1. Classification (GTDB taxonomy): domain Bacteria; phylum Pseudomonadota; class Alphaproteobacteria; order Acetobacterales; family Acetobacteraceae; genus JAMXLO01. The sequence continues at coordinate 76,303 of CAWKMC010000020.1, forward strand.
CAGCACGCTGTAGAACGGCGCCATCGCGTGCAGCATTGCAAAGGTGCCTTCGCGGTGACCGTCCAGGCTCGGTGGAGCGTCCGCCGGAATCATGTAGGTCAGTGTGCCACCGCGACGCGGCTGTTCCTCCGCCCGTCCGGCGGAAATTGCGGCCCCGCATGCGAGCAGGGCACCGAAGCCAACCGCGAGCATTCTTCTTGTTTGCAAGTTCAGCCTCCCTGGACGTGTTTTCTCTTCCGTCGAAACTCCTTTGGTCGATCTTCCAAAAAGCCAAATCACCGCACCCGGCAAGGCCCCGCAGGTCGTGCGCTGTTGCGCCATCTTCCACCATGTCGGCCACGGTGTCCAAGCCATCGGTTCGTGGTCGCGCATCGGTGACGGTCGCCTCCTGTGGTTGCGGATGCCGCAGACCAGCCGCATCGTCGGTTCATGTATGAGCCGTCATCCGACCAGCGCGGGCCGCCTGAAGTTTACGTGCGGGGCGCGCCACCCCCGCCGCTGACGCAGAAGCTCGAAGAGCAACGGCACGTCGCGGCCGCCATCATCGGTGCAGGCTTCACGGGGCTTTCGGCGGCACTGCACCTAGCGGAAGCCGGTGTCGATGTCGCAGTACTGGAAGCGAAGGAGATCGGCTGGGGCGCCTCGGGGCGCGCGTTCGGCCAGGTGGTGCCATATCTGAAGCTCGGGGAACCAGCGATCCTGCGTCACTACGGGGACGAGCGCGGCGAGCAAATCATCGATGCCGTTGCTGCGGGGCCCGACCTCGTGTTCGAACTGATCATGCGCCATGGCATCGAGTGCTGGGCGATCCGCTCGGGTCTGATCTTTGCCGCGCATTCGGCGAATGGGCGGCGTGACCTGGAACGGCGCACGCATTACTGGCAGCAGCGTGGTGCGCCGGTGGAAATGCTTGAGGGTCCGCGCTGCGCGGAAGCGATCGGATCGTCGCTGTACCGTGCGGCCTCGCTGGACCGGCGCGGCGGCAACCTAAACCCGTTCGCCTATGCACGCGGACTGGCACATGCAGCGGTCAAGGCTGGAGCGACGCTGAATACGCAGACGCCGATACGGTCACTGAAGCGGCGGAATGGGCACTGGGTGCTCAATAACACGCTGAGCGCCGACAATGTGGTGATTGCGACCAACGCCTATACGGGCGAACTCTGGCCGGGGCTCCGCGAGAGCATCATCCCCATGCGTGGGCATGGCTTTGTGTCCGAGCCGCTGTCGGACAATCTTCGCCATGCCATCCTGCCGGAACGGCAGTCGCTCACCGATACACGACAACTCTATTCCGGCGTTCGAATGCTGCCCGACGGCCGGTTGCATGGCAGTGCACACGGACCGAGCTTCGGCGCAGAGCCGAGCGCCGACTGGCGACGGGTCAACGGACGGATCCAGCGCGTGTTCCCGCAACTTGGCACGGTGAAGTGGCAGCAGGCGTGGACAGGTTGGGTGGCGATGACCACCGACCACTTCCCCAGGCTGCACGAATTGGCTCCCGGGCTGTATGCCGGGCTTGGCTACAATGGCCGGGGCATCGCAGCGGCGACGATGATGGGGCGCGACCTAGCAGCGCTGGTGCACGGCGGGCGGGACAGTCCGACGGTGTTTCCTCTGACGCCGCTGCGGCCGCTGCGCTGGCGCGGCATTGCGCCGGCGCTGGTGCGCGGGCTGGTGGGAGTATACCGAGTGCGAGACATGGTGGATGAGTATCGCCTCGGGCGCGCCACCTGACTGGAGGAAACGAGAATGACCGTTGCCGACAAGGTTGTGCTAATCACCGGGGCTGCACGCGGGTTGGGTCTTGAATACGCCCGCTTCCTTGGCCAGGCAGGTGCACGCATCGTCGCCGGTGACGTGGCGGACTGCGCCGATGCTGTGCAGGCGGCAGGGGATGGTGCGATCGGCGTCAGGCTCGACGTGACCGACGTCACCTCGGCCGAACTCGATGGTGGAACTGGCGATGGAGCGGTTCGGTCGGGTCGATGCGCTGATCAACAATGCTGCGCTGTATGGTTCACTGCGCGGCGGACAATTCAACCAGATCGCCGAGACGGACTGGGACGCTACAATGGCGGTGAACGTCAAAGGTATCTGGAACTGCTGCAAGGCAGTGGTGCCGGCGATGCGTCAGTCGGGCGGCGGCTCGATCATCAATATCGCTTCGCTCGCCGCGACCTATGGCATGCCGTTCGCGCTGCACTACACGACCTCGAAGGCGGCGGTGATCGGGCTGACGCGGGGCCTCGCGCGCGAGCTGGGGCGGGACAACATCCGGGTCAACACGGTGGCGCCGTCCGCCGTCATGACCGAAGGCACCGTGGAGTTCTTCGGTGAACGCCTGGACGGGCGGAAGTGATCCGCGCCGGGCAGACAATTCAGCGCACGCTGGAGCCATCTGACCTGACTGGTACCGATCGCTTGGCTGATCTCCGATGGGAGTAGCTTCGTTACAGGGCAAACCATCGCAGTTGATGGCGGCACCGTCTTGCTCTGACCGCGCCGCGGCTAGATTGCCCCGCAACACTCTGTTGCGGGGAAACGCCCATGCCTAAAGCCTTGTTATCACGCCGCGTCGCCCTGGCGAGTATTGCCGCCAGTCCCGCGGCCATGGCGTTCCTGCGCAGCGCGATCGCCGAGGCTCAGACGAGCCTGTCGCAATCCGGCCTGGTCGGCGAAGTCCAAGGGCCGACGATGATCACCGACCCGGCGAAATGGCCCACGAAATTCTCCGAAGCACCGATGCTGACCGAGCTGGTCAAGGCCGGGAAACTGCCACCGGTCGAGCAACGCGTTCCGGCCGAACCGATGGTGTGGCAGCCGCTGAACGAGATCGGCAAGTATGGCGGTACCTGGCGTCGCGCGTTCACCGGACCGGCGGATGGCGAGAACGGCAACCGCATCCAATCGTCCGACAAGCCGCTGAACTGGAGCGCGGACGGCAGCAAGATCGTGCCCTGCATGGCCAAGGGCTACGAACTCGGCGACGACGGCAAGAGCTACACGCTGTTCCTGCGCAAGGGGATGAAGTGGTCGGACGGTGCCCCGTTCACCGCAGATGACTTCATCTTCTGGTTCGAGGATATCTACAGCAATCCCGAAATAGTGCCGACACCCACGCCGGAGATGCGTCCGCAGAGCAAGCCGGGGCGCATGGTCAAGGTGGACGAAACGACGGTGCGCTGGGAATGGGAGGTGCCGTACTTCCTGTTCGAGGACATCATGGCCGGCGACACCGCGATGGGCGGTGGGCAGGCGGTGCGGCAGGCCGCCAAGATCAGCTTCGGTGCCTATGCGCCCGCGCATTACCTCAAGCAGTTCCTGCCGAAATACTCTTCCGTCGATGCGGTGAATGCCCGCGCGAAGCAGGAGGGCTTCGAGAACTGGGTGCAGATGCTGCACTTCAAGAAGGACTGGGAACTGAACACCGAAGTGCCGGTGCTAGGTCCGTGGCGCAGCGTGCGGCCGATCAATAATCCAATCTGGCTGCTTGAGCGCAATCCGTACTACTACGCGGTCGATGCGGCGGGAAACCAGCTGCCGTATTTCGATCGGATCCAGTTCACGCTGGCGGAGAACCTGGAGGTCATAAACCTGCGGGCGATGGCCGGGGAGTACGACGAGCAGGAACGGCATATCGATCTGGGCAAGCTGCCGGTGCTGCTCGATAACCAGGCGAAGGGAAACTATAAGGTGCACCTGGACCTCGGTTTTGCCGGGTCCGATTTCATGTTCCACGTCAACCAGAGCTACACGGGCGATGCCGAGATCGCCAAGTGGCTGAAGAATGTCGACTTCCGTCGGGCGTTGTCGCTGGGCATCGACCGCGATCAGTTGAACGAGACATTCTGGCTGGGCGTCGGAACGCCGGGTTCACCAGCGCCGGGCGAAAGCATGCCGCAAAGTCCTGGTACAGAGTGGCGCAAGAAGTGGTCGGTGCTCGACGTGAAGCAGGCCAACGCGCTGTTGGACAAGATCGGGCTGGCGAAAAAGAACGGCGACGGTTTCCGGCTGCGCACCGACAATGGCGATGTGCTGCGCCTGCAGGTGATTGCGATTGCGGCATTCCTGCCGTATCCGAAGTTGTCCGAGATGGTCGCTGATCAATGGCGCAAGATCGGCATCCTGGCCGACGTCAAGGAGATGGAGCGCGGCCTTGGCTTTGCCAAGCAGAACAACAACGAGCACCAATTGTTTGTCTGGAACAATGGCGGCACCGAGCTGCTTTACCTGTTTCCCACCTGGGCGGTGCCGGTCATTCCGGGACTCGGCGTTCGCGCCTGAATATGCCAGATGGTACTCGTCGGGCGGCAAGCAGGGTACCAAGCCGGATGATCCGAACATCCTAAAGATTTTCGATCTTTATGCCGAGGCCGCCGGGCTGCGCGCGGACGGACGCAACAAGAACGCGCAGGAGATCTGGAAGATACTGGTGGATCAGCAATACGGTATCGGCACTGTGGGTCAATCGCCGGCAGGGCTAGGGGTGCGGCTGGTATCGAACCGGCTGGGCAACATCGCCGCCCGCGTCTGCAATGCGCAGCATTGCCGTACGCCGGGGAACTCCCATCCGGAGACGTGGTACTTCAAGGCGTGATGGTGCGTGAAAAAACTCCCCCTCCCCTTGCGGGAGGGGGATTTGGGGGAGGGGGCTCACACTAGTTTCTTGAGGGAGTCAGCCGGCAGATGCTGACCTACCTCGCACGTCGCCTCGTGCTGGCGGCGATCACGCTGTTCGCAATCACGGTGGTGACGTTCATCATCTTGCATCTGCCGCCGGTCGACTTCGTGACCGCCTACGCTGCGCAGGCCGCAGCATCGGGGACCGCGATCTCGCCGGCCGAGGCGGACGCGATGCGCCAGGCGTATGGACTGAACCAGCCGCTCTACGTGCAGTACTGGAAATGGCTCGCGATGGTGACGAGCGGTGACTTCGGTCGCTCCTTCGAGTACGGCCGCCCTGTGACCGAGGTGATCGGCGACCGGCTGTGGCTGACGGTGCTGCTGTCGTTGGGCGCCATCGTCATTACCTGGGGCCTTGCGCTGCCGATCGGGATCTATTCAGCGGTGCGGCAGTATTCGATCGGCGACTATGTTTTCACCTTTCTGGGCTTCATTGGTTTGGCGATTCCGAATTTCCTGCTGGCATTGATCGTGCTGTATTTCGGGTCGCGGCTGTTCGGATTGAGCGTCGGCGGGCTGTTCTCGCCGGCTCAGCAACTCGCCCCGTGGAGTTGGAGCAAGGTCGTCGATCTGATGCAGCACCTGCCGGTGCCGATCCTGATCTTGTCGCTGGCCGGCACCGCACAGCTCGTCCGCATCATGCGCGCCAACCTGCTGGATGAACTGCGTCGTCCTTACGTGGTGACCGCGCGCGCACGAGGGCTGCCGGAGAAGCGCGTGATCATGAAATATCCGGTGCGCGCGGCGATGAACCCGTTCGCCAGTACCATCGGCTATCTGCTGCCCTTCATGGTCTCCGGTTCGGTGATCATTTCTGTGGTGCTCAGCCTGCCGACCGTCGGGCCGCTGCTGCTGCGCTCGCTGCTGTCGCAGGACATGCTGCTGGCGTCGACAATCATCCTGCTGCTCGGCGTGTTGACGGTGATCGGGACGCTGCTGTCGGACCTGCTGCTGATGTGGATCGATCCGCGCATCCGGTTGGGGCGTGGTTGATGAGTGACACTGCCATCGAAGAACCGCTGGTCACCGAGACGGAGACCCGCGTCGCGGTTGCCACGCAGCGGCAGCTCATCTGGTGGCGGTTCAGGAAGCACAAACTCGCGGTGATCAGCGCGGTGATCGTCGCGTTGTTCTACCTGGTGGCGATCTTCGCCGACGGTATCGCCTATGCGCCGCCATTCGACACCCAGTCGAGCCGCAGTTACATCCCGCCGCAGCCGATCCACTGGTTCACCGCGGACGGTCGCTTCCAACCGCAAGTCTACGCATTGAAGGGCAAGCGCGACATGCGCACCTTCAAGCTAAGCTACGCGCCGGACTCCAGCGAACCACGCGATCTGGTGCTGTTCGGGCGCGGCTATCCGTACAACTTCCTTGGCCTGATCCCGACCGACATCCACATGTTTGGCGTCTCCGGCGGCAAGCCGCAGGATGCACTGTTCCTGCTCGGCACCGACGAACTCGGGCGCGACGTATTCTCGCGTCTCGTCCTGGCCACGCGGACGTCGCTCACCATCGGGCTGGTCGGCGTCGGACTGAGTTTGATTCTCGGTATCCTGCTGGGCGGTATCTCCGGGCTGCAAGGTGGTTGGGCCGATGTGGTGATCCAGCGTGTTATAGAGATCTTGCGCTCGGTGCCGACCATCCCGCTTTGGATGGGCTTAGCCGCGGCCGTGCCCGCAAGCTGGTCGCCGCAACAGGTGTATTTCGCCATCACCATCATCATCTCGCTGATTGGCTGGACAGAATTGGCTCGCGTGGTGCGGGGACGGTTCCTGGCGCTGCGCGAGGAAGACTTCATCACCGCCGCCGAACTCGCCGGCGCCTCGCGGTTGCGCATCATCTTCAAGCACATGGTACCGTCGTTTCTGTCGCACATCATCGCCGCCGTTAGTCTGGCGTTGCCAGCGATGATCATCAGCGAGACGACGCTGTCGTTCCTGGGGTTGGGATTGCGGCCGCCGGCAATCTCCTGGGGCGTGATGCTGCAGGACGCGCAGAGCCTGCAGACGTTGGGACTGGCGCCATGGCTCTTGTTCGCGGCGATCCCCGTCATCGTGGTGATCCTGGCATTCAACTTCCTGGGCGACGGGTTGCGCGACGCGGCCGATCCTTATGGCTGATGCGATCCTGTCTGTGCGTGACCTGCACACGCACTTCTTTGCCGATGAAGGCGTGGTGCGCGCGGTGGATGGAACGTCGTTCGATCTCTACCAAGGTCGCACGCTTGGCATTGTCGGCGAGTCCGGCTGCGGCAAAAGCGTCACTGCGCGATCCATTCTGCGCATTGTCGAGCGGCCAGGCCGGATCGTGTCGGGCCAAATTCTGCTCCGTCGCGCCGCTGGCGGCAGCGTCGATCTGGTGCAGCTTGCAGGTGATGGTGCCGAGATGCGGGCGATCCGCGGTGGCGAGATCGGCCTCGTGTTCCAGGAGCCGATGAGCTCGCTGTCGGCATTTCATGCCGTCGGCAACCAGCTGATCGAAGCCATCCGGTCTGCATTCATCGCTGTCGAAGCGTGCGGCACGAACGCGGGCGATCGAACTGCTCGCCATGGTCGGCATTCCGCGCCCTGCGCAACGCATCGATTCCTATTCTTTCGAGCTGTCGGGTGGGCTGCGTCAGCGGGTGATGATCGCGCTGGCGCTGGCCGCCGAACCGCGCATCCTGATTGCGGACGAGCCGACCACCGCGTTGGATGTCACAACGCAAGCGCAGATCCTCGACCTGCTGCGCCGACTGCAGCAGGAGCGTGGCCTGGCGGTGATCCTGATCACGCACGACATGGGTGTGATCGCCGAGATGACCGACGATGTGGTGGTGATGTATCTGGGCCATGAGGTGGAGAAGGGTCCGGTGGACGCCATCTTCCACGCGCCACGTCATCCATATACACAATCGTTGCTACGCTCGATCCCGTCCGTGCTGGCCGAGCCGCGCTCGCGGCTGGCGACGATCTCCGGTTCCATTCCGCACCCGTACGCGCGGCCACCTGGGTGTCCGTTCCATCCGCGCTGCAGGGAGCACATAGCGGGCGTATGCGAGAAGAGGTTTCCCGCAGAGGTCTCCATCGCCGACCGGCACGACGTGGCGTGCCATCTCTACACGACACAGCCGGTCGTCGCATGACGGCTGATCGCCGACAATACTCCCCCTCCCCTTGCGGGAGGGGGGTAGGGGGAGGGGGCTTCTGGCCACCATCGACCCCCTCCCCCAACCCCCCTCCCGCAAGGGGAGGGGGAGATTCCGTCTGGTTCGTCCCTACCGCATGACCCGCGTTCTCGATGTGCGCGGGCTACGCAAGTATTACCCGATCCATCGCGGATTGCTCGGCCGTCACGTATCCGATGTACGCGCCGTCGATGACGTGAGCTTCAGCATCGATCGGGGCGAGACGTTGTCGCTGGTCGGTGAATCCGGCTGCGGCAAGACCACCACGTCACGCTGTATCCTGCGCGCCATTTCACCCACTGCCGGTGAGATCCGCTTCCGCGGCGAGAGCGGCACCGAGATCGATGTGGCGCGCCTGTCACGGCAGGCATTGCGGCCACTGCGCCGGCAGATGCAGATGATCTTTCAGGACCCGTTCTCCTCGCTCAACCCGCGCATGACGATCGCCGAAATCATCGGCGAACCGCTGCTGGTCAACGGCATGACGGATACGCGCGCACGCAACCAACGGGTCGCCGAACTGCTGGACCTGGTGCACCTGCCGGCAGCCTACCTGAACCGGTTCCCACATGCCTTTTCGGGCGGCCAACGACAGCGCATCGGCATTGCGCGGGCGCTCGCGCTATCGCCATCGCTGATCGTGGCAGACGAGCCGGTCTCTGCGCTCGACGTCTCGGTGCAGGCGCAGATCGTCAACCTGATGCTGGAGCTGCAGGACCGCCTGGGCATCGCCTACCTGTTCGTTGCCCACGACCTCTCTGTGGTGAAACACGTCAGCCACCGTGTCGCGGTGATGTATATCGGCCGGATCGTAGAGGTTGCGCCGACCAAGTCGTTGTTCGCCTCGCCGCGGCACCCATACACCGAGGCGCTGCTGTCGGCCGTGCCGGTCCCAGACCCGCGGCAGCGGGCGCAGCGCATCGTGCTGGAAGGTGACGTTGCCGATCCTTCCGACCCGCCATCGGGCTGCCCGTTCCATCCACGCTGCCGCTACGTCACCGAGCAGTGCCGGCAAGTGACACCGGCGTTGCAGGAGGTCACGCCTGGCCACTGGGTGCGCTGCCTGCGGGCGTCGGAACTCGCGTTGCGCGGTGTCGCCGAACCAATTGCCCCAGCAACGGCAAATTAAGTGTAATATCCCCGCACGCGTTTTTCGGCTGGGACGATGCAACTGACAATGACGGTTCTGCGCTGCCCGGATTCGGTGGCGCCTGAGACCCGCAGCGTGTCCGGCGGCGATTTCTCCGTTGGCCGCGGACCGGGCGTCGATTGGATTTTGCCGGACCCGGAGCGCCTGCTTTCCAAGCGGCACTTTGCCGTCGCGTTTCGCGGCGGGATCTGGCAGCTGGCGGACACCTCGACCAACGGCACGTTTCTGAACCGCGAGAGTGAGCCGATCGGCGCCAGCGACATCCGCAGCCTGCGCGATGGCGATCGGCTGCGTCTGGGTCCTTACGAGATCGAGGTGCGGCTGGTCGAGGACGCGGTCGCGCGTCCAGGCGCAGACCGCTCCAGTCCATTCGCTGATCCCTTTGCGATGGATCCGTTCGCACCAGCGCCGGCACAGCGCAATCCGTTCGATGAGCCGGACCATCCAAGCCTGCGCCTGCGTCCCAGCTCCGCGCAGTTGCCGCCCGATTTCGACCCGTTGACGCCGGAACCGCGTGAGTCGCTGTTCCGCGGACCGACGCAGGAGGATCATTCGCCGGCACTGCAGGATGCATTTCAGCCGCCGCAGGAGGTGGGGCAGATACCGTTGCATTCCGGCGGCGTGATCCCGGGCGACGATCTTCTCCCAGATGACTGGGACAAGGATCTGCTGGATGGCCTGGCACCAGCCGCCGTGCCGGCAACGCCGCCCGCACCCGCTCCGGTGCCCCGGTCCGCACCGAGACCACCGCCAACGAGACGGACCGTGGAAGCACCCCCACCGCCACAGCCTGTTGAACCGGCGCCCAGAGCTGCACCAGCGCCGCCGCCCCCACGATCCGAACCATCGCTGCCAGAACCACCGCCGGTCACCGACGACGGCGCATTGCTCGCCGCCTTTCTCGAAGGGGTGGGGTTGCACGATTTGCAGCCGAGGGACCCGCCGGCGACCATGCTCGCTCTCGGCAAGGCGTTCCGCAACCTGGTTGCCGGATTGCGCGCCGTGCTGATCGCCCGTGCGGCGATCAAGAGCGAGTTCCGGATTGAGCAGACGATGATCCAGGCACGCGGCAACAACCCGCTGAAGTTCTCGGCCGGCGATGACGATGCGCTTGTTGCACTGCTGAGTGCCGGGCGCCGCGTCGACATGACCCCGGACGAAGCCGTGGCGGACGCGCTGCGCGACATCCGGCTGCATGAACTGGCTTCGATCGCGGCGATGCAGTCGGCGGTTCGCACGCTGCTGGAAGGGCTCAACCCGGCGAAGCTGCGCGCACAGGCCGAGCACAGCGGCGTGACACTTCTGCCGGCGCAGAAGAAGGCGCGGGCGTGGGACATGTACGAAACGCTGTACGGCAAGACGGTGCAGGCGCTGGCCGACGACTTCGACAGCGTGTTCGGCAAAGCCTTTGCGCGCGCCTATGAGCGCGCACTGGATGACGTTGCCGCGAAGGACCACCGATGAACCGGCGCCGTGTTCTGCTGCGGCTTCCGGCGCTGAGCCTGGCGTTCTGTGGTCCAAAGCCGCCGCCGCCACCACCGGTCCTGACGCTGACGATGATTGGCAGTGCGGACCAGAATCCGGACGCGTCCGGCAAGGCCGCGCCGGTCGCGGTGCACATCTACCAGTTGACCCAGACAGCGAAATTCGAGCGTAGCGATGTGTTCGCCCTAACCGAGCACGAGCAGCAAACACTTGGTCAGGATGTTGCCGCGTCTCAGGAGTTTGTCCTGTCGCCGGGGGAAACGCAGACCAAGACGTTCGAGCTCAAGCAAGGCGTCCAGGCGATCGGGATCGTCGTGCTGTACCGCGACATCGACGAGGCGCAGTGGCGCGCCGATGCACCGGCCGCAAGCAGTGGCCCTACGAAACTCACCCTCAATGTCGGCAAACTTGCTATCACTTTAAAGCCCAGCTGATCCTGGCTGAGGCCGCCTGGGGGGACGCTAATCGATGAGCTGGACGAACCGCGTGGTCTGGCAGGAAGGCATGTTCCTGCGCACGCAGCACTTCCAGCAACAGGACCGCTGGACTGAACAGCTGGTGCGCGGCCGGGTGCAGGCATTGCGGCCGCATCCATGGGGGCTGATCGACTACGCGCTGGACCGCGATCTGCTGGGCACCGGTCGGTTCGCGCTTGCATCGGCCACCGGCGTGTTCGAGGACGGAACGCCGTTCGCACTGCCCGGCGAGACCGATCATCCACCGCCGTTGGAATTGCCGGACAGCGCACGCAATGTGCTGGTGTATCTGGCGCTGCCGGTCCGGCAGGCTGGTGCGGTGGAGGTTGCCGACAGCGCCACCGAGGGTCGCTACACGGCAAAACCTTTCGAAGCTTACGACACGCACTCCGCATCGCCGCAGCCAGCAGAATTACAGGTGGGGCGACTGCGCTTGCGTTACCTCACCGAAACCGACGAACGCACCGGCTATCTGAGTATTCCGCTGGCGCGGGTGACCGAGGTCACAGCCGATCGCCGCATCATCCTCGACGATCGATGGATGCCGCCAGCATTGGTATGTTCCGCTGCAGCGCCGCTCTCCGGCCTGATCGCTGAACTGTCGGGAATGCTGAACCAGCGGGGCGAGGCGCTGGCGGCACGCATGACTGCGCCGGGCCAGGCAGGTGTGGCACAGGTCGCCGACTTCCTGCTGCTGCAGTCAATCAACGGCTGGCAGAACGTGCTGGCGCATTGGGCCGATGCGGCGAACCTCCATCCGGAGGCGTTGTACACCGCACTGGTGCAGATGGCGGGCGAGTTCGCCACCTTCTTGGAGACGCGGCGGCCAAATTCCTACCCAGCGTATCGGCATGACGACCTGCAGCGGAGTTTTGCTCCCGTGGTCGCAGATCTGCGGCGCTCACTGTCGGCGGTGTTGGAGGCCACAGCGATTGCGATCCCGCTACGCGACGCACGCCACGGCGTTCGCGTCGGGCCTATCACCGACCGCTCGATCCTGCGGGCGTCGAATTTCGTACTGACAGTGCAGGCCGACGTGCAGGCCGAGCAATTGCGGCGGCTGTTCCCGCAACAGGTGAAGATCGGTGCAGTCGAGCACATCCGAGAGTTGGTGAACGTGGCGCTGCCGGGGATCGCGGTACGACCACTGCCCGTGGCACCTAGGCAACTGCCGTTCTACGCGGGCGCGACGTATTTCGAGCTCGACCGTGCCAGTCCGCATTGGCAGCAGATGCAGAACTCCGGTGGCTTCGCGATCCACGTATCCGGCGACTTTCCGAATCTGCGCCTCGAGCTGTGGGCGGTGCGAGGATGAGCCGATCAGCGCGCCACCAACACTCCCCCTCCCCTTGCGGGAGGGGGTTGGGGGGAGGGGGCAACCATGAGCGATAACCCCTTCTCCGAACCGGACGACTCCGACCGCACGGTCATCCGCCCGGTTCCCGGTGGACGCAGGCCGCCGCCTGCGGCTCAGCCAGCGTTTCGTGATACCGCACCACCACCTCCACGCGGCGCTCCAGCACCAATGCCGGTTGATGGCGCCGACAAGATCAGCTTCGGCCTGAACCCTTTGCTTGCGGCGGCTGGACCGCTGCTGCAGCTGCTCGGTCGCCTGCGCAACACCTACAGCCAGCCCAACCCGGCGGAGCTGCGGGAACGGTCAATTCAACAGATCCGCGCATTCGAGCAGACAGCACGCGACGCTGGCGTGCCGATGGAGCAACTCCGGCCAGCACACTACGCGTTATGCGCCAGCCTCGACGATGTGGTGCTGAACACGCCGTGGGGCAGCAGCGGCGCGTGGGCGGCTGAATCCCTGGTCTCCACCTTCCATCAGGAGGTGCGCAGTGGCGAGCGCTTCTTCGATCTGCTCACCCAGCTGCGGCAGAACCCTGGCACCTTCCTGCCGGTGCTGGAGCTGATGTACCTCTGCCTCAGCCTCGGTTTTCAGGGGCGCTATCGTCTATCACCGCGCGGCCCTGGCGAGCTCGAGCGGCTGCGGGAGGACCTGTACACGATCATCGCGCGCCAGCAGCCGGCGCCCGATCCCGCGCTGTCGCCACGCTGGCAGGGTGTCGCCTCCCCGTATCGTCCGACGCGTGCCACTTTGCCGACCTGGGTGATGGGCGCCTTTGCCCTGACGGCGCTCGGCGGGCTGTTCATCTGGTTCTCGACCGGACTGAACGCGGCCTCGGATGAGGTGTTCGCCCAGCTGCTGGGTGCGCCGCTGGCGCATATGCCGACGATCAGCCGCGCCTCCCCAATGCGGCCGCCGCCCGTGCCTCCGGCCACAGCGCCGGATCGGCTTTATGTCTTCCTCAAGCCGGAAATCGACCAGGGGCTCGTGACGGTGCTGGGCACTCATGCCGTGCCGATCGTGCGCATCCGCAATGCCGGCATGTTTGCCTCCGGCAGTGCGATAGTTGCACCGTCCTACTACCGGCTGCTGGGGCGCATCGGCGAAGCACTGAAAGCAGAGAGGGGGCCGGTCACCGTCAACGGCTATACCGACAATCAGCCGATCCACACCGTACAATTCCCGTCCAACTTTCAGCTCTCCGCCGCGCGGGCCGAGGCGGCTCAAGCGATCATCGTGCGGGCACTCGGCGACCCCGGCCGAGCCAGTGCCCAAGGACACGCTGATGCCAATCCCGTGGCATCGAACGGTACCGCCGAGGGTCGTGACCAGAACCGACGGATCGAGGTCGTATTGCAGAGGCAGGGGTAGACCATGCGGGCGATCCTTCGCTTCCTGGGCTCGCGATGGTTCCTGAGCTTCGTCGGCGTCGTCCTGCTGGCTGCACTGGTATGGCTGTTCGGGCCGTTCCTCTCCTACCTGGAGGACTGGCAGCCACGCGCGATCGTCATCGGCGGGATGGCCGTGCTTTGGGCCGGCTTGAACCTCTGGCTCGATCGTCGGCGCAGGAAAAAGGAAGCCGCGCTGGTCCGGGGGGTCACCGAGGTCCGCGTCGATCCCACAGCCGCCGCGTCCGCCGAGGAAGCGGCAGCAATGCGGGAGAAGCTAACCACGGCGCTGACGCTGCTGAAGAAGGCGTCCGGGGCGCGCGGCTACCTGTACGAGCAGCCGTGGTACGTGATTATCGGCCCGCCCGGTGCCGGCAAGACCACCGCACTGCTGAACGCGGGCCTCACCTTCCCGTTGGCCGCCGAGATGGGGCAGAGCGCGGTCGCCGGCGTCGGCGGCACACGTATGTGCGACTGGTGGTTCACCGAAAGCGCCGTGCTGATCGACACGGCTGGGCGATACACCACCCAGGATTCCGACGCTGCGGTGGACAAGGCCGGCTGGCTGGCGTTTCTCAGCTTGCTCCGGCGCACCCGGGCGCGTCAGCCCTTGAATGGGGTTTTGGTGGCGATCGCGCTGGCTGAAATTGCTGCTGCGCCGGCCGCCGAGCGCCTGGCACACGCGCGCGCGATCCGCCGGCGTGTGAAGGAGGTCTATGATGAGCTCGGGGTTCGGGTGCCAGTCTACGCGGTGTTCACCAAGGCGGACCTGATCGCCGGATTCACTGAGTTCTTTGACGACCTGGACCGCGAACGGCGGGGGCAGGTCTGGGGCATGACTTTCCCCTTGACCAAGACCGAGGCTGGGGCCGTCGGCCAATTCGCGGGTGACTTCGCCGCGTTGGTCGAGCGACTGAATCAGCGGCTGCTGGAGCGACTGCAGGCCGAACGCAGTCCGGAGCGTCGGTCGCTGATCGCGGGATTTCCCGCCCAGGTCGCCAGTCTGGGTGCACCTCTCGGCGAGTTTCTGGCCGAGGCGTTCGGGGGTTCGCGTCTCGATCCTGCGCCGGTGCTGCGTGGCGCTTACGTTACGTCTGGCACCCAGGAAGGCACACCGATCGATCGGCTGACGGGTGTCATGACCCGCAGTTTTGGCATCGATGCTCAGCGAATGGCATCGCTACGGCCAGAGCAGGGCCGCAGCTACTTCCTTGGCCGGCTGCTGAAAGATGTAATCTTCGGCGAAGCGATGCTGGTGGCGCGTGATCCGACGCAGGTGCGCCGCAATGTCGTGGTGCGTGCGGGCGCTGCTGCCATCGCATTGCTGGTGGTCGCGCTGGGGGGCGCCGCCCTGTTGCAGACCAAGCAAACAAACGAGCGAGCGGTCCAGGACGAGCAGACTGCACTGGCGGCATACATCAAGGCGACGCAGGCACTGCCGCTCGATCCCGTGAGAGACGCACAGCTTGATCGTGTTGCCCCGCTGTTGGACCAGGCGCGCGCACTGCCGTTCGGCTTGGATGCGCCGGCGTCGGTGATGCAGTGGTTTCCCGGACTGTCGCAGACCGGCAAACTCGCGGCCGGCGCGCACGAGGTCTATGACCATGCGCTGCAACATATCCTGCTGCCGCGGCTGATCGTCCGGCTGGAAGGCCAGATGCAGTCGCACTTCGAACAGCCGGCGTTCCTTTATGAAGCGACCAAGATCTACCTGATGCTGGGGTCGGCTGGCCCGCTGGATCGGGATCTGGTGAAGGAATGGATGGGCCTTGATTGGCAGAATCAGTGGCCCGGGCCGGCGGCGAAGCCGCTGCGTGACAGCCTCGAGCGGCACCTCGCGGCGTTGCTGGCGCAGCCGCTGGAGAAGGTTTCGCTGGACGGTGCCCTGATCGAGGATGCTCGTCGCACCTTCAGCCGCGTGACGCTGGCGCAGCGGGTGTACAGCGTGATCAAAGGGTCGCAGGCCGCGCGGGCGACGCCGCCATGGCGGCCCGCCGATGCCGCCGGAGCTTCGGGCGTGCGGGTGTTCATTCGCCGCTCCGGCGCGCCGCTGACCGAGGGGGTTCCCGGGTTCTACACGGTCGACGGCTTCTACAAGGTGTTGCTGCCCGACCTGCCGTCGGCGACCACGCAGGTCGCCAGCGAAAGCTGGGTATTGGGCAAGGATGCACAGATCAGTCCGACCAGCCCGCAGGTGCTGACGCTACAGCGCGATGTCGTCGCGCTCTACACCAAGGAATACGCCAAGCAATGGGACGATCTGCTGGCTGACCTTGATGTGGAGCCGATGCGCAACCTGCAGCAGGCCGTGCAGGAACTTTACGTTCTTGGCTCGCCGCAGTCGCCGATGCGCGACCTCCTGTCCGGCATTACCCGGCAGCTCACGTTGACACAGCCGCCACCGCCGCCGCCCGGAGTGCAGGGGGCGGTGCAGGGCGCAGCGCAGGCCGCGACCAATGTTGCGAGCCAGGCGGTCGCCGGGACCGAGGATCGATTGAAGTCTCTGCTGCTGGGTCAGGGCAACGGTCCGCCGCCCGAGCCGCCCGGCAGGGACGTCGAGAAGCGCTATTCGGCGCTCATCGCCTACGTCGGCAAGGGCCCAGGAGCACCGCTCGACAACGCGCTGAAACTGATCAATGACCTGCAGATGCAGCTTGCGAAGCTAGCGGCGGCGCCTGCTGGCGGTCCCGGTGCCGCAATCGGTGGTGGCGACGATCCGGCGCAATTGCTGCAGGCAGAAGCAAGCCAGGACCCGCAGCCGGTGTCGCGCTGGCTGCAAGCACTCGCGTTCAGCGGCAACCAGTTGCGTGGCGGCGGCGCAGCGGAACAGGTGAAGAAGAACTACGCGGCCCCAAGCGGGCCGGCGTCGCTTTGCAAGAAGGCAGTGGACGGCCGCTTCCCGTTCACCGCTGGTTCGACCAACGACATTCCGCTCGATGACTTCTCGCGGCTGTTCTCGGCTGGCGGGTTGCTCGACAAATTCTTCAACGACAACCTACAGAACTTTGTCGATACCTCGGGGACGACATGGAAGGCGCAACCGGTCGCCGGCGTCGCGCCTCCGGTCACTCCGAGCGATCTGGCGCAGTTCCAGAAGGCGGCGCAGATCCGCGATCTGTTCTTTGCCGGCGGCGGTGCGCAGCCTACCGTGCGGTTCGACATAACGCCGGCCGAGACCGACGCCAAGCAGGTGACGTTGGACCTCGACGGTCAGGCAATTACATACGCGCACGGTCCGGTGCGCGCGACATCGGTGACCTGGCCGGGACAGAACCGAATGAGCAATGTGCGGCTAGTGTTCGACAGCGGTCAGCCGGTGGCGAAAACGAGCGGTCCGTGGGCGCTGTTCCGCCTGTTCGGACAGGGGACGCTGGCGCAGACCGATGACCCGGATCGCTACACGCTCAGCTTCGCCGTGGGTGAGCGTCATGCATCTTATGAAATCAGAGCCGGATCGGTGCTGAACCCCTTTGCACCCGGCGTGCTGCGTGGGTTCCAATGTCCGTCATTTCAGTAGGCTTCTACGGCAAGGTGCCGGCGCGCGGTGACTTCGTGCGCATAGGCCTGCCGCGCGATTTCATCGATCCATGGGATGCCTGGTTGCAATTGGTGCTGGCCGGAAGCCGGGCATTGATGGGCGAAGCGTGGCTGCCAGCGTTTCTTGAAGCACCAGTCTGGCGATTCTCGCTGCCTGCCGGCATGTGCGGTCACTGGGCTGTGCTTGGCCTGATACTGCCAAGTGTCGATCAGACGGGCCGCTATTTCCCACTGGCGTTCGCTGCACTGAACCCGCAGCGCATGGATGCCGTAGCAAGCAACCCATGGCTCAATTCGTGCGAGGCGGCAGGCCTGGCAGCCCTGGAGCAGGACATTTCACCGGGAGAAATTGCCGCCATGCTGCCAGCCCCTGGCCTGGCGGTTGACGCAACCGGTGCGACTGACGCGGAATGGTGGACTGCAGGCTCCGCCCGCGTCCAACCGACGCGAATGGGGCTGCAGACTATGCCTGATTCCGCAACCTATGCTGCAATGCTGGGGACGGAGAACGAGCCCGAAGCAGGGGAGAGAACATGGGAGTCGACATCATGACGGCCCCGCGGTTCCGTTCCTGGGCGGTGACGCATGTCGGCACCGTGCGGAAGCACAATGAAGATGCCTATGTGGACCGTCCCGATTTGGGCATCTGGGCCGTGGCAGACGGCGCCGGCGGTCACTCGGCTGGCGACGTCGCGTCCAGCATGATCGCCGAAGCGCTACAGGGAATTCCGCCTGGGCTGCCCGCACCGCAATTGCTGGCGCAAGTGCGGCGGGCAATCGAGAAGACGCATGAAGCGTTGCGCGAGGAGGCGGCGCGGCGGGGCCCGAACGAGATCGTCGCATCCACGGTGGTGGTGATGCTGGCGCGCGGCGATCACTTCGCCTGCCTGTGGGCTGGTGACTCGCGTGCCTACCTGTTGCGCAAAGGACAGTTCCGTCAGATCACTCGAGACCACAGCCTGGTGCAGGAGCTGCTAGAAGCAGGCGCGATCGGGCCGGATGAGGCGATGAACCACCCGCGGGGCAACGTGATCACGCGCGCAGTCGGTGCCGAGTTGGATGAGTTTATGCTCGACAAGATCAGCGATCGGCTCCTGCCTGGCGATCGCTTCCTGTTGTGCAGCGACGGTCTGTGCAAGACGTTGCCGGAGAGCGAATTGGCGAGCCTGCTCGCTGGCATCGACGACATCCCACCGGAGGCCTTGGTAGACGCGGCCTTGGCGGCCCACGTCACCGATAACGTCACTGCGGTCGCGGTGGAATTTACCGGGTAGGCAGCGCGCAGGCAGCGGAGAGGGTCCGGAGCCCCCTCCCCCATCCCCTCCCGCTACGGGAGGGGGATGATTGGCATCAGACTTTACCCATCGTCAGCAGGTCATAGCCCACAGTGTCAGGCGAGCCGGCGATCTTCGGATCGCGCTCGGTGTAGGTGAACATGATCTTGGTGAAGTTCAACGACAGGCTCTCAACCGGAGCGCCGTCGGAATCGGCGGACATACTGTGGCCGCTGACACCGCAATTGGTGAGTTCGAACGCTAGGTAGGTATCGACCTTGTCCTTCGTCGTGGTGGTGAACTTGAACTTCACCGTCGCGCTCAGGTCACCGGCGACCGCATCCATGAACAACTTGGTCGACGCCTTGTCCAGCCGCTTGCTGATGGTGATCTCACTGATATGCGGCTCGCTTGCTTCGCGTGTCGCCGCACCGCGTGCAGCGGTGCCGATCGCGCGGCCGACGCCGAACTGGAACGAGTTCAGCTCGATCCACTTCTCGTGTTCCTTGGTCGTGACGGCACCGTCGATCCCGTCCCACTTCATATAGATGGCCACGTTAAGACTCCTCTGTTTGGCCGGCTAGGCAGATGCAGGTTCAGCCGATGTGGTATTGAAACGATCCCGCCGTGTCCACGCCCACAGTCACGGCATCGATCGTTGCGCCCTCGGCCAGGCGCGACAACACTTCCGCAGAGAGCTCCGGCAGTAGCGTGCGCGAGAGTATCTTTTCCACGTTGCGTGCTCCGGATGATGTCTCAGTGCAACGTGCTGCTATCACGTCCACGAGGTCCTTGTCCCAGGCGAATTTGGCTCCATAAGATTCCGCGACTCTCCTCTGGATCCGTCCGAGCTGCAGTTCGACGATCTGTCGGATGATCTCGGGTGAGAGCGGAAAATACGGAACAAGATTCACCCGCCCCAGGAATGCGGGTTTGAAAAATTTCATCAGCTCTGGCATCAGCGCATCGGTAAGACCTGCTGCATCGGGCGCCGTTTCCGGATCGGCGCATAATCGGGTGATCAGATCGGTGCCGGCGTTCGATGTCATGATGATGACAGTGTTCTTGAAGTCTATATCGCGACCTTCGCCGTCCTTCATGTTCCCTTTGTCGAACACCTGGAAGAAGATATCCTGCACGCCGGAATGCGCCTTCTCCATCTCGTCCAGCAGGATAACTGAATAGGGCCTGCGGCGCACAGCTTCGGTCAACACACCGCCTTCGCCATAGCCGACATAACCAGGGGGGCTGCCCATCAGCAGGCTGACCTTATGTTCCTCCTTGAACTCGCTCATGTTGATGACGGTCATGTTCTGCTCGCCGCCGTACAGCAGGTCGGAGAGCGTCAGCGCAGTCTCGGTCTTGCCGGTGCCGGAGGTCCCGACCATCAGGAAAACGCCGATCGGCTTGCGCGGATCGGTAAGCCCTGCACGGCTGGTACGGATCGCCTGCGCTACAGCGTCCAATGCGTGCGGTTGGCCGACGACGCGCTGCTCCATCGCCTGCTTGAGGTTCAGCACGGTGCGAATCTCATTGGACTGCATGCGTCCGGTGGGAATGCCGGTCCAGCCCGCCACCACTTCCGCCACCGCCTGGCGATCCACCACTGGAAAGATCAGCGGCGTCTCCCCTTGAAGAGTGCGCAGCCTGGCTGATGTCTCGGTCAGCTTCGTGCGCAGCGAGTCTTTGTTCTCGGTGTTCGCCGGATCCTCGATCTTTGCACGCGCCTCGCTGATCTCGGCGGCGAGCGCTTTCTCTTGTTCCCAGCGAGCCTCCAGGTCGGTGAGCTCCTGACCCAGCCTGGCGCGCTCCGCCAACAGTTCCTCGCGCCGCTTCCCGTGCGGTTCACCCGCAGCGATCTCGCGATCCAGAATACCCACCTCGGTGTCGATCAGCATGATGCGACGCTGGCGATCCTCGATCGGCGGCGGAACCGCGGCCTGGCTCATGCCAACGCGCGAGCAAGCAGTATCGATCAGGCTCACCGCCTTATCCGGCAATTGACGCGACGGGATGTAGCGCGCCGAGAGACGCACCGCCTCGCTCACTGCCTCGTCGAGGATGCGCACCTTGTGGTGCCGCTCCAGCGTGTCCACCAGGCCGCGAACCATGGCGACCGCCATTGGCTCTGCTGGCTCTTCTACCTTCACCACCTGAAAGCGCCGCGTCAGCGCGGCATCCTTCTCGAAGTATTTCTTGTATTCCGCCCAGGTGGTCGCAGCGATTGTGCGCAATTCGCCACGGGCTAGCGCCGGCTTCAAAAGGTTCGCCGCATCGCCCTGCCCCGCCGCGCCGCCCGCGCCAATGAGCTGGTGTGCCTCGTCGATGAACACGATGATCGGCTTCGGCGAGGCCTTCACCTCATCGATCACGCCACGCAGGCGGTTTTCGAACTCGCCCCTCACGCCGGCACCCGCCTGCAGCAGGCCCAGGTCAAGCGTGCGCAACGTCACGTTCTGCAAAGCGGGCGGCACGTCGCCTGATGCGATGCGTAAGGCGAAGCCTTCGACCACCGCCGTCTTGCCCACGCCGGCCTCGCCGGTGAGGATCGGGTTGTTCTGCCTGCGTCGGGTAAGGATATCGACGATCTGCCGGATCTCGCCGTCGCGGCCCAGAATTGGATCGATCTTCCCGGCTTTCGCCTGCGCAGTGAGGTCGGTGGTGAACTGATCGAGCGCACCGCCGCCGCGCGGCACGCTCGGTGCACTGTCAGCTGCGGCACCGGGCTCACCGCCCGCTGCTGTCTGCGTCTCGGCGGCTTCGGCGCTGTTGGCGGTGACCGCTGCGAAGTCACGCTTCAACAGGTCAGGGTTGATCTTGAGCAACTGAC
The DNA here is from genome assembly GCA_963850535.1 of uncultured Alphaproteobacteria bacterium. Taxonomy (GTDB): domain Bacteria; phylum Pseudomonadota; class Alphaproteobacteria; order Acetobacterales; family Acetobacteraceae; genus JAMXLO01. The sequence goes on from CAWKMC010000020.1 coordinate 97,655, forward strand.
CTGATGCCTCGCGCGCGCGGCGGGCCAGGGTTTCATCGGCGAGCAGTGCCCACAACAGATGACCGGAGCGGATCTTTGTCGCACCTTGTTCCAGCGATGCCAGCAACCAGGCCTGCTTGCCCAATTCAACGATGTCCGGCGCCAGCGATGGCGCCCGCGAGTTGCCGGTCTTCAGCTTCTCCAGGGCGCGGTTGAGGTCCGTCAGGAAGCGACCCTGGTCGATCTCGTAGTGGCGCAAGATAGCGCTGAGGTCGCCGTCCGCTGCATCCGCCAACTTCAGCAGCCAGTGTTCAATTTCGACATTGTAGTGCGTACGCGACAGTGTCAGCCCCGCGGCAGCCTCGAGCGCGCGACGGCACGGGTCATTCAACCGGCCTACAAGTTGTTTGAGATCGATCGCCGCCATGCGGAATTCCCCCAGGGGGAAGTCCCCCTTTTCGTTGATTGAGACTATGTGTTACGCGGAAGCATTGTCCAGCGAATGAGAGGCGCGTGAATGGCGGAGTTGCCGGAGGGTTTCGATCTCGAAGCTCTGCTGGCACCGATCCCCGGTGACGTGCCGCAAGGTCCCGACATTCGCGAGGATTTTTCTGCGGCCTCGCCGTACAACCGGCTGCGCGATGCGCGTTCCGAGGCGCGGGACGCGGAGCGCGGGAAGGACACTGGCGATGCCGACGCACGCGATCCCGGTCCGTTGTGGCGGGTTGTGCGCGAGCTGGCCATGACGACACTGGCGGAGACCACAAAGGATCTCGAAGTCGCCGCCTGGATGACCGAGGCTTATGTGCGCAGCCACGGTCTGCCTGGGTTGACCGCCGGCGCGCTGGTGATGGCTGGGTTGGCTCAGCGCTACTGGGACGTGCTGTATCCGATGCCGGACGACTACGGCATGGAGACACGCGTCGCACCGGTGACCGGTCTGAACGGCCGTGACGGCAACGGCTCGCTGATGCAACCGCTGTATATGACGGCGTTGTTCAACCGCCCGGATGGCTCGCCGTTCGCCTACTACCAGTATCGGCAGTCCGAGCAGTTGGGCACGCTCGATGCGGAGCGGCGACAGCAACGCATCGAGGCGGGCAGCATTCCTTTCGAGGATGTCGAGCGCGAGGCGCGCGCCGCAGGCGGGGCACACTTCACGACACTGCTGTCCGACGCGCGTGCCGCGCATGATGCATGGCAAGCGATGGCCGCCGTGATCGACGAGAAGGCAGGCGCCGATGGGCCTTCTACCACCGCGGTGCGTGATCTGCTCGCCGCTATTGCGGATTTCGCCAGACGCTTCGCCCCGGCCGGGGCCGCGCCGGCAGAGACTGCGGTGACTGGCGCCGAGCCGGCGCCGGGGGGTACCGCGGCCACGGCAGGTGGAGGTTTCGCTCGCATCGCTGCCTCGCCCGGCCAGATCGCCTCGCGCGAGGACGCCCTGCGGGTGCTGGGCGAGGTTGCCACCTACTTTCGCCGTACCGAACCGCACTCACCGCTCTCCTACACCCTGGACGAAGCGGTGCGCCGGGGCCGTATGACACTGCCCGACCTACTGGCCGAACTGGTCGCCGATACCGACGCGCGGAACGCGATCCTCAACTCACTCGGCATCCGACCGCCGCCGCCGCCCGAGGCGACCGAATAAACCATCCGGTCATGCGAAAACCGTGTGAAGAACTTCACAGACTAAAGGAAAATTTGACCATAGTCGTCACGGTTGGCTAATCTTTGGGCATTGGGCCAAGGTGTGCGCGTGGGGCCGTCGGAGGCGCCGGCGTCCGCGGATCTCAGGGAATGGGGAAGCTACCATGAGTGCAAGCATCCACGACAAGCTTAAGCGTGTCCGCAAGCCACGGGTGCACATCACCTACGAGGTGGAGACGGAAGGCGCCGAAGTTCTTAAGGAATTGCCGTTCATCGTCGGCATACTGGGCGACTTCTCCGGCGATCCGACGCAGGCACTGCGTCCACTTTCCGAACGCAAGTTCATCCAGATCGACCGCGACAACTTCAACGATGTCATGGCGGGAATGACCCCTGGCCTTAGGATGCGCGTGGACAACAAGCTGTCCGAGGACGGCGGCGAAATGGCGGTTGACCTGAAGTTCAACTCGATCGAGGACTTCGAGCCCGCGCGCGTCGCAGAGCAGGTGCCGGCGTTGCGGGCGCTTTTGGAAACCCGCGCCAAGCTGCGCGACCTGATGAGCAAGGTAGATCGTTCCGAGGAACTCGAAGGTCTGCTCGAGCAAGTATTGAAGAACGAGACCGACTTGAAGTCGCTGTCCAGCCAGCTGGGGCTGGACAAGAAGGAGGGCTGATCGATGTCAGGCGCGCAGACCGCAACGCAGGCGGCCGCAACCGAAACCACCGAGGGCGCATCCTTCCTCGACCAGGTTGTCGCAGCGACCAAGCAGACGACACCGGATCAGGCGCAGGACCTGGTGAAGACACTGGTCGAGCAGGCGCTCGCCGGCACGGTGACCTTCGACAAGAACGTGACCCGCACCTTCGACCGCGCGGTGGAGGCAATCGATCGCAAGCTGTCAGAACAGCTCAACGCGATCATGCACCATCCCAAGTTCGTGGCACTCGAGGGCAGCTGGCGCGGGCTGCACTACCTGGTGATGAACAGCGAAACCAGCACCAGTCTGAAGTTGCGCGTGCTGAACCTGCCGAAACGCGAACTATCACGCGATCTGCAGCGCGCCGTCGAGTTCGACCAGAGCCAGTTGTTCAAGAAGATCTACGAGAACGAGTTTGGCACACCGGGCGGCGAACCATATGGCGCGCTGATCGGCGACTATGAGTGGACGCAGCATCCCGAAGATATCGAGACGCTGCGCCTGGTGTCGAACGTTGCGGCCGCCGCGTTCGCGCCATTCATCTCGGCGGCCGGTGCCGGCATGTTCGGCTTCGACAGCTGGCCCGAGCTCGCCAAGCCGCGCGATCTGGCGAAGATCTTCGAGACGCAGGACTACACGAAGTGGCGCAGCTTCCGTGACAGCGAGGACTCGCGTTTCGTCACGCTGACCCTGCCGCGCACGCTGGCGCGCCTGCCGTATGGAGCAGAGACCAAGCCGATCGACGAGTTCGCGTTTGAGGAAGCGCCCTACGACGAGACCGGCGCGGCGAAGTCCATGCAGCATGGCGAATATTGCTGGATGAACGCCGCTTATACGCTAGGCGCGCGCCTGACCGACGCGTTTTCGCAGTATGGTTTCTGCACGGCGATCCGCGGAGCCGAGGGCGGCGGCAAGGTGGAGAATTTACCGTATCACGTGTTCACCTCCGACGACGGCGATCTTGACGCGAAATGCCCCACCGAGATCGCTATCACCGACCGGCGCGAATTCGAGCTGTCAAACCTGGGCTTCCTGCCGCTGTGTCACTACAAGAACACTGACTACTCGGTGTTCTTCGGTGCGCAGTCGACGCAGAAGCCAAAGAAGTACGATCGGCCGGAAGCGACGGCCAACGCGGCGATCTCGGCGCGGCTGCCGTATATCATGGCGACCAGCCGCTTTGCGCACTATCTGAAGGTGATGGCACGCGACAAGATCGGCAGCTTCATGGAAGCTTCCGATTGCGAGCGCTGGCTGAACCGCTGGATCAACAACTACGTCAACGGCAACGAGAATGCCGGGCAGGAGATGAAGGCTCGCTTCCCGCTGCGCGAGGCGCGGGTGGAGGTGCGGGAAATTCCCGGCAAGCCGGGTTCATACAATGCGATCGCGTATATGCGTCCGTGGCTGCAGATGGAAGAGCTGACAACCAGCCTGCGCATGGTCGCGCGCATCCCGGCCGCAGCCGGCTGAGTATGAAACTGTTCCCCCTCCCCTTGCGGGAGGGGGTTAGGGGGAGGGGGCGGTGCCCGCTGCTCCAGTACCCCTCCCCCCAACCCCCTCGCGCGCGGCGGAGGGGAGTGTAGTGCTGTGAACGAACTGAATCTCTCACTAGCTGAACCCACCAGCGCGGTCGTGGCCGAACCTCCCGTGGCGCGCGAGGCGATGCTGTCGGGTCGCTTCGCCGGAAGCCGCGATACAGCATTGGCGGACACGCTCGGGGAGTTCCTCAGCGCACCTTCGGGCAAGGCACTCGATCTGTGGTTCGGCGCGCAACGCGGCGCACGGTTGCGGATCGATCCGCAGGCGCTGCGCGATGCGGTCGATCGCGACATCGCAGCGATCGACGCGATGTTGTCCGCACAGGTCGATGCCATCCTGCACCACCGCAGGCTGCGCAAGCTGGAAGGCACGTGGCGCGGGGTGGCGTGGCTGGTCGACGGACTGGAATTGTCAAACCGGCTCAAGATCAAGATCCTGAATGTCGGCTGGCCGGAAATCTGCCGCGACCTGGAACGCGCGATCGAGTTTGATCAGAGCCTGCTGTTCCGCAAGGTATACGAGGAAGAATTCGGCACGCCGGGCGGCGAGCCGTATGGCCTGCTGGTGGTGGACCACGAAGTTCGCCACCGCCCGAGCGCCGAATCCCGCACCGACGACGTGAACGCGCTGGCGTCGCTGTCGGGCGTTGCCGCTGCCGCATTCTCGCCGGTGATCGTCAGCGCCTCACCCGCGCTGTTGGAAGTGGACAGCTTCACCGACCTCGCCACGTCGACGGATCTCGCGGCACCACTGCGCAACCGCGAGCATGACCGCTGGCGCAGTCTCGCATCCCGTGCCGACATGCGCTTCCTGGGCGTCACGCTGCCGCACGTGCTGGCCCGGGCACCCTGGCAGGACGACGGTACCCGGTCCGATGGCTTCCGCTATTGCGAGTATGCGCCCACCAACGAGGACCGGGTGTGGATGACCGCCGGCTTCGCCTTCGCCTCCGTCGTCGCCCGCGCGTTCGGGCGTTTCGCCTGGCCGGCCGATGTGCGCGGCGTGGAGACCGACCGCGTTGGCGGCGGCCTGGTGACCGGCGTCGCGCTGGAACCGTTCACCACCGACCCCGACCACGTCTGGGTCCGTAGTCCGGTGGAGATCGTGCTGAGCGATCGGCAGGAGCGCTCGCTGCTCGAGGCCGGGTTGATGCCGCTATCGTCCATCGCCTATTGCGAGGAACTGGTGTTCGGCGCGGTGCGCAGCCTGCAATTGCCGCAGCGCTATCAGGGACCCAACGCCAGCGTCGCCGAGGCCAACGCGCGGCTGTCGACGCAGATCAACTCGATCCTCTGCGCGTCACGTTTCGCGCATCATTTGAAGATGATGGGCCGGCACATGGTAGGCTCGTTCAAGACGGCGAGCGAGATAGAGCATTTCCTGCAGGCCTGGCTGACGCAGTATGTCAACGGCAATCTGGCGGCGACCGGCGACAGCCGCGCGCGCTTTCCGCTCGTGGCCGGGCGGGTGAATGTCAACGAGCTGCCCGGCAGGCCGGGCAGCTTCGGTTGCGTGATCCATCTGCAGCCGCATTATCAGCTCGACGATGTGTCTGCCGCGTTCCAACTCGTGACCGACCTGAGCGGTCGATGAGGTTTGAAGATGAGTGGCACTGACCAGACCGCAGCGGCACTGTTTCGTGCCGGCAAGCTGGATGACGCGATCGCTGCCGCACAGGGAGCATTGCGCAAGGCGCCCACCGACCTAGGCGCGCGCGTACTGCTGGGCGAGATGCTGTTGTTCGCCGGCAATCTCGAGCGTGCCGACGTGGTGCTGGACGCCGCCTCGGCGATCGATCCTTCCACCGCGATGGTGGTGGCGGAATTTCGCCAGCTCGTCCGCGCTGATATGGCGCGACGCCAGTTGTTCCGCGACGGCAGAGTGCCCGAGTTCCTCAGCGATCCCACCGAAACGCAACGCCTGCTGTTGGCGGCGTTGGTGGCACTGCGCGCTGGCGATGCGGCCGAAGCGGCACGCCAGGCGGAAACGGCAGAAGCCGCGCGACCGCACGCTCCAGGCAAACACGGTGATGCGGTGTTCGACGATCTGCGTGACGTCGACGACTTACTGGCGGGCAGCTTCGAAGTGCTGACGACCACCGGCAAATACTTCTGGATCCCGACCGAACGCGTATTGACGCTGGAATTCCACGCGCCGAAGCGCCCGCGTGACCTGATATGGCGGCGCGCCTCGATGTCGGTGGCCGATGGGCCGGACGGAGAAGTGTATCTTCCGGCGGTCTATGCGACCGACGAGCAGTTGAGCGATCCGTTCCGGTTGGGCCGTGAAACCGATTGGCGTGAGGCGGATGGTGGGCCGGTGCGCGGGGTCGGCCAGCGGCTGTTCCTGGTCGGCGAAGATGCGGTGCCGATCATGGATCTGGGCCAAATCAGCTTCGGTGCGGCGTGAGCGGTCGCGCCGGCCCCACGAACCGTCAGCAAGCCCGCGTCCAGTCGCCACTGCTCGACAGGTTGATCGATGATGCCCCGGATCAGACCCGCGATCCGTCGCTGTCGGCAGCGGACTCCATGTTGGCACTGCGCAACTCGGTGCGGCGTGACCTCGAGGCCTTGCTGAATGCACGGCGCCGCTGGCGCTCGTGGCCGTCACACATGACTCAGCTCGCCACGTCGCCAATCGGCTATGGCATTCCGGACTTCGCCGCCGGTGCTTTCAGCGACGCGCAACGGCGGGAGGAATTGCGATTGGAGATCGAAGCGACCATCCGCCGGTTCGAGCCTCGCTTCTTGTCGGTGCGCGTGCACTTGGTGGAGGGACCGGACAAGCTCGACGCGTTGCTGCGGTTGAGAATCGAGGCAGTGCTGCACGCCGAACCGGCCCCCGAGTCCGTGACCTTCGACACACTTGTCGATCCAATCACCGACGATGTGATGGTGCGGCCCGGCAATGTGGTGTGAGGACAAAACACTCCCCCTCCCCTCGCGGGAGAAGGGCGGGGGGAGGGGGCCAAGAAGCACCCAACATCCGCTTCCCCTAACCTCCTCCCACGGAGGGACATCCCTTGTCTGACGCCCTCCTCCCGTACTACGAGCGCGAACTCGACGCGATCAAGCGACTGGCAGCGGAGTTCGCTGACACGCACCCGAAGATCGCAGGCCGGCTCAGGCTGTCGGCAGATGCCATCGACGATCCGCATGTGGCGCGGCTGCTGGAGGGCGTGGCGTTCCTCGCCGCGCGTGTGCATCACCGATTGGACGATGAATTCCCGGAGCTGACGGATGCGTTGCTCGGGCTGCTCTACCCGCATTACTTGGCGCCGATGCCGTCCTGCATGGTGGTGCAGTTCGACTGCCAACCCGACCTGATGAGCCCGGCACGGCTGCCGGTGGGCACGACCATCGACACCGAACCGGTGCATGGCGAGGAATTGCGCTACCGGACCACTGCGCCCGTCACGCTCTGGCCGGTCGCAGTCGAAAACGTCCGACTGTCGGGCCTGCCGATCGTTGCGCCCGCCAACGCCGCGGCCGCCGGTGCCACCGGCGTGCTGCGCATAACGCTGAAATGCGCCTCCCCTGAAGCCACGTTCAGCCAGCTCGGCATCGGGCAGCTCCGTTTCTTCCTGCGTGGGCCGACCAACCAGGCACTTGCCCTGTATGAGCTCCTCGGGGCCCACACGATCTCCATCGCATTTGCCGACAATGCGGCAGATCCATCACCGGTCATCGTGCCAGCCGCCGCGATCCAGCCGGCGGGTTTCTCGCCTGATGAGGCGCTGCTGCCATGGTCGGCCCGCGGCTTTGCCGGTTTCCGTCTGCTGACCGAATACTTCGCGTTTCCGGACAAGTTCCTGTTCTTCGACATCACTCGGTTGGACAGCAAGACGCTGCTGTCGGGCGGCAACCGGCTGGAGATCTTCGTCTACCTCGATCGGTCGATGTCTGAGCTGGAGCGCACCGTCGGCCAGGCATCGCTGGCACTCGGCTGCACGCCGGTGGTCAACCTGTTCCCGCAGCGCTGCGAGCCGATCACTCTCAGCCACCAGGACACCGAATACCGGGTGGTGCCGGACGCAAGGCGCCCACGCGCGGCAGAGGTGTGGAGCGTGGAGCGGGTGCGGGAGACACAGCCGGACGGATCGTTCCGTCCGTGGCGGTCCTTCCATCGGCTGATCGAGGGCGACCCCGAGGCGGGTCAGCCCGGCGGCTTCTATCATGTCGCGCGCAGGCCTGCGGCACCGGGTGTACCCGGCACCGAGGTGTTCCTGGCACCGCATGACCCGGCATTCGACCCCAACAAACCAGCCGACGCCGTGCTGTCGATCGATGCGCTGTGCGTCAACCGCGACCTCCCCACCGACCTGCCGTTTGGCGGCGGCCACCCGCGGCTGCGGTTGGTGGAAGGCGCCGCACCGGTGGCGGGACTGTCCGCTGTCACGGCGGCGACGTCGACATTGCGCCCGCCACTGCGGGAAGCCGGTTTCTGGCGGCTGGTATCGCAACTTTCGCTCGGACACCTGTCGGTCACGGGCGGGGGGCAGGGCGCGGCGGCGCTGAAGGAGGTGCTGCGGCTCTACGACCTGCGCGACACAGCCGAGACCCGTGCAGCGATCGAGGCGCTCACGGGCATTTCGGCGGCTCCCGGGACCGCGCGCGCGCCTGGCCGCGCCGGAGCGTTCTGCCGGGGGCTCGACATTGCACTGGAGTTCGATCCAAGGACCTGGCAGGCCGGCGGCCTCTATCTGCTAGCCGCGGTGCTGGAGCACTTCTTTGCGCTGCACGGCACGGTCAACAGTTTCACCCGCACCCGGGCAACGTTGCGCGGCCGTCCGGGGGTCGCTGCGGCTTGGCAGGCTCGCAGCGGCACACGTGTTCTGGCATGAGGTTGCGCTCGCCACTGGCCGCACTGAGCGCGGAACCACGACAATTCCGCTTCGATGCCGCGGTCCGCGTGCTCACCCGGGCACGGGGGACTGATGATCCTGCCTCGGCGGTGCGGTTCCACGCGCCGGCCGGTCTGGTCTACCCGTCAGCCGACATCGTGGAACTGCGCCAGCAAGGCGATTCGTTGCCGGACGTGACAGTGGGGCTGATGGGGCTGACCGGCCCCTCAGGCGTGCTGCCACGCCATTACTCGGAGCTGGTCACGCAGACACTGCGAGCGCGCTCCACCGCGCTGCGCGACTTCGTCGACCTCTTGGCCCATCGGTTCGTCGCATTCTTCGCCCGTGGCGGCGCCAAGTACCGGCCGGCAAGGGCCGCCGAGGTGGCGCAGCAGCAAGGCGCATCCCCGCGCGATGCGATCAGGCGCGTGCTGTTGGCGCTGACCGGTTATGGCACGGCGAACCTGGTTGAACGGCTGGCGGTGGGCGAAGACGCGCTGCTGCATTACGCCGGCCTGTTCGCGATGCGGCCTCGGTCCGCAGAGAGGCTGGGTGCGCTCGCCTCCGACTGGCTGGGCATGAAGGTCGAGGTGATCGAATTCGCCGGCGCCTGGCTGTCGCTGCCGCCGGACCAGCGGACCCGGCTGTCCGCGCAGGGACCGTGGTGCCGGCTCGGCTTGGATGCCGCCGCCGGTGTCCGCGCCTGGGATCCGCAGGCGCGGATCATCCTGCGGATCGGCCCGCTCGACCTGCCAGGCTTCCAGCGACTGCTGCCGGATCGGCTGGCGCTGCACCGGCTAGTGTCATTGGTCCGCGCCTATGTCGGATTCGAACTGGGCTTCGCGATCAATCCCGTGCTGGCCGCGCGAGAGGTGCCGCCGCTGTGGCTCAATGCAACCGCCGATCCACCGCCACGCCTGGGTTGGAACACCTGGATTCCAGGACCGGCCGGTGGGTTTACGGCACGGCCAGATGCGGCAGATGCGATTTTCGAGGCGGAGGTGATCGAGGCGCAGCAGATCGCCAAGGAGAGGATGCAGTGAGCGGCTGGGGCAGCGGCTACGTCACCGACGTCACCTACATGACTGGCTATTACCGCTCGCAATCGCCGTCGATTATTTCGCTCGCCTGCCTGCTGGGCGGCGTGGCGTCACCATTGCCCGGTCCCGATGAAGCGGTGAATTATCTGGAGCTGGGTTGTGGCCAGGGCCTCACGTCGCTGGTTCTCGCCGCCAGCAACCCGCATTGGAAAGTAACGTCGATCGACTTCAACCCGGCACATATCGCCGCGGCGCGCGGCTGGGCGGCGCAGGCGGGCCTGGAGAACGTCACTTTCCTCGAGGCCGATCTGTCGACCTTCGCCGAAGACCCGGCGTCCGCCCAGGTGCCCGAGGCGGACTTTGTCAGCATGCATGGGCTGTGGAGCTGGGTGCCGCCAGCCGTGCAGAGCGGCATCGTGCGGCTGCTGCGCGCCAAGGTGAAGCCAGGCGGCGCCGTGCATGTCAGCTTCAACGCATTGCCCGCCTGGGGTGGGGCACTGGGCGTGCAGCGCGTGCTGCGCGACTGCGGCCGGCGCCTGGGATCACGCAGCGACCGACAGGCCGAAGAGGGGTTGAAGCTGGTGCAGGCTCTGCGCGATGCGGATGCGCTGCAGATCGTCCGCCAGCCGTGGGTTCATGCTCTGGTCGAGCGGATGGGCCCAATGCCGACCCAGTACCTCGCACATGAATACATGAATGACGCGTGGGTGCCCTGCTTCCACGCCGACCTGGCCGAGGCGCTCTCGGGCGCCAAGCTGGAATGGGTCGGCTCGGCCAGCCTGATCGAGAACTTCCCCGATCTGACCCTGACGCCGGAGCAGCGCGCCATTGCACAGCGGTTCGACGATCCGCTGCTGCGCGAGCTGGTGAAGGACATGTGCATCGACCGCTCGCTGCGGCACGATGTGTTCGTGCGCGGCGCTCGGCGAATGAATCCCGAGGCGCGTGACGCGGCGCTGATGGATGTCCGGTTGGCGCTGAATATTGCGCCGTCGGAGATGCCATATGAGGCGGACATGCCGGCCGGGCGTGCCGGGCTGAACCGCGCATTCTACGGTCCGATCACGCAGGCGATGGCAGCCGGTCCGCAGCGAGTCGGCGATCTGATGGCGCGGCCGGACCTCGACGGCAAGCGTGACAATCCGGCCGAGCTGATCGGCATCCTCGTGGGCCTAGACGTCGCCGAACCAGCGGTACGCCCGGGTGCCGCGCCAGGTGCGCAGGCACTGCGTTTCAACCGGGTGACGACGGAGATCCTCGGGCGGACCGAGAACTTCGGTCGGCCACTCGCTGCAGCCAGCTATGCACTCGGCACGGGCGCACCTGCCACACTGTTCGAGCTGCATGTGATGAACCGCCTGCTGTCCGGCGACACCGAGGCACATGTCGAGGATTGGGTGCGCGAGATCGGTGTCAACCTGGATGACGAAGGCAAGGGCAAGCTGCGCCAGGTGTTCGAACGGGCGCTGCACGTGAAACTGCCGATCATGCGTGCCCAGGGCGTGCTTTAGGACCTCACAAGCCCTCGCGTGCCGGTGATCGCATCGCTATAAAGTGCCGAAGTTTGGGAGGGAGTGTGTTTCGTGCGTGCGCTGATCGCCCCACTGATCGTTGCCCCCCTGGTCGTTGCCCCACTGGTCGTCAGCAGCCTGCCGGCCGTGGCACAGAACCCATCGGCCGACCAGATCATCAACTCATTGCGCCCCAGCGGGAACCTGGTCAGGGGCGGGACCCGCGGGATCAGGTTGGCGCCAAGCGGCGACGCATCTTCGGAGCCCCAGGCTGCTGCAACGCCGGCAGCGTCGCAGCCGCGTGTCGCCGCCAGCAAGTCAGTCGCCGTGCGGCGCCGCGCCGGCGGCTCCGGCGGTGAACCTGACGGTCAACTTCGCCAATGGCTCAGCCGAGTTGACGCCGGCGGCGACCCGCACGTTGGATGAGCTTGGCCGCGCGCTGTCCAGCAAGGACTTGGCCGGCTACCGGTTTCGGATTGAAGGACACACCGACACGGTAGGCTCACTCGACTACAATCGTGCATTGTCCGAGCGGCGGGCCGAAGCGGTGGTGGACTATGTGGCCAAGAAGTACGAAGTCGATCCCACCCGGTTGCAGGCTGTCGGTATGGGTGAGGACGGGCTGCTGGTCCCGACGCCGCCGCAGACGCCAGAGCCGCGCAATCGGCGAGTCCAGGTGATCAATCTGGGCGCATGACGGTCGCCGTCCCGGCGGCCGACGCATGAATCCGGCAGACCCAGACTTCGACGATACGGTCCGGATCCTGCCGCCTCGCAAACGCGCCGTATGGCCATTCATCGTGGCCGCATTCGCTGTGGTTGTCCTTGGCGGATCGATTGCAGTTTGGCTGTGGCGGCCACCCGTCACGCCGGCACCAGTTGTCGCGACCACTCCAGCATCTCCGCCGGCCTCGGCGGCCGTGCCATTCGACATCATCATTGCCAGTGAGCGGGAGATCGCTGAACACGTTCCGCCATCGCTTACGGTGTTCCGCTTTGCGGACAACCCGCACATCCTGGTGCTCGACTTCGCCTCGCTGACTGAACAGGGGCGCATGCTCAATCGGCTTGCCGCGTTCGTCGAAAAGTCAGGGGTCCCACATAACCGCGTGCTGACCGACGCCGAACTGGACGCGACGATCCGCGAGCACGGCGATACCGTGGAGACGTTCTACCTGGGCCACGATTATGCAGCCGCATCACTTCTTCGGTTCTTCGCCGTCGCTGACCGGCAGGGGATCGAACTCGACAGCGAGGAAGAAAAGCTGCGGGCGCTGCTGCGACAGATAGGCTGGTTGGCTCCGGACATGAGCGAAGCACTGATTTCGATACCGGCGGTCGGCAGCGACCCGCGCGTCACGCCGGTGGTCCGCACCGGCATATTGCGCCATGAACTGTCGCACGGCGAATTCTTCAGCAATCCAGCCTACGCCGAGTACGTCCGCAACTTCTGGCTTACGGAGTTGACCCCTGAGGAGAAAGCTGGCGTCCGCACCTTTCTAGGCAAGGACGAGTATGACGTGAGCGTCGAGCAGCTGATGTACAACGAGATGCAGGCCTACCTGATGTTCACCCGCGAACCATCGCTGTTCAGACCCGATATGGTGGGTATGACCCAGGGTCGGTTGAGCGTGCTGCAGGACCGCTTCCTCGCGGGGATGCCACCCGGCTGGTTGCGCGATGTGCTGGCAAGCTATCTGGCTACTGCCTCGGCGAAGTAAGGCACCGACTATTTCGGCAACGCTTCGACCATGATTGCGGCACCGACCAGGCGGCCGCCCTGCATGCGAAGCTGCTCAAGTCGGGCCTGCAGGGCGCGCAGGTATTCGTCCGCCAACTCGGCATTGTTCGGACGTGGCCGCTCGAGCAATGGCTCCGACGAGGCCACGGCGATGATCATGTCCGTACCGTAGGGCTCGCCGATGACCCATGCAGGATTGTCCAGGATGATCTTTTCGCCGGCACGGTAGGTGCGTGCCGGGTCCGCCGCGATGCCCACTTTGGGATCGGCAAGTTGCGGATAGAGATGCTGTACCGAGCCGTCATGGGCGAGGTAATCAACCCGCAGCCGACCGGCAAAGTCCGGCATCACCAGCCGCATTCGGATGTGCTCACCATCGTGCAGGCGGGTCTTACCGCCAGCCATCTGCAAATCAAGGCGGGGTCCGCTCGGCGCGGCAAAGCCCGGGGTGATCGGGCGCAGCGCGTTCAACGCCGGGCAGAACACCTGGTCCACGCCATCGACCTGCCACTCGATTTGACCCGGCGGCACGAACGCGGTTACCCCCTGGCGCAGCTCCTCAACCGAACGATTGCCGGCATAGCCATGAAGCGCGAGAACGCCGTCGTCGGCGAGCTCGCCTCGAAGCAGTGCGCAATTTCGGCTTCCCACCCACTGAGCGATCTGGCGACGTAAGGCATCTAGTCCGTCGATGGCGACCTGCTGGTTCGGCGGTGGCTGCGCCTCGGGCGACGGCTCGTTCGCCGGCGAGCGACCGTTGTCGGCCGTATTCGTCGATTGCACCGATGGAGCTGGCAAAGCAGGGGCCGGTTCAGTTGCACCTGATGGAACGGGACTGTCCCCTTGTGGCGAGGGCGGCGATGTCGGGACACCGGTGGTTGCCGGAGGTGGGGACGGTCCGGGCGATGACTGGAACAACCACCAGGCTCCGCCGCCGATCACCGCCAGTAAGGCGACCGCCACACCGCCACCGATCATCCGTATCCTCGTGCTTGGCGGCGGTGGGTCGGCCGGTGTGGCCCGCTGCAAAGACGCGGGAGCTGCAGCCGCGCGCGCAGGCGGGGGCGGGGGAGGCGGTGCCGAAACCATGGTCGCCTCGGTTTCGGCGACCCGAGGTTCAGCCTGCCTGGTCATTGCGGCGCGGATCGCCTCGGCAAACGCCTTGGCGGAAGGAAAGCGATCCTCCGGCCGCTTCGCCATCGCGCGGCGCACCACCGCGTCGAAGGACGGCGGGGCGGTCACCGAAAGCTGCGACGGTCGCGGGCGGCTCGGTGTTCAGCGCCTTGTGCATGATCGCCGACATGCCGCCCTCGAACGGCCGCTCGCCGGTCAGCAGCTGGTAGAGCAGCACGCCCGACGAATAGATGTCGGTGCGCGCGTCCACCACCTGGCCCATGAACTGCTCGGGCGACATGTAGGCCGGCGTGCCCAGCAGCGTGCCGGCCTGGGTCATCGAGCTGCTCTCGATCCGCGCGATGCCGAAATCGGCGATCTTCGCCTGGCCATCGCCCTGGTCAGCATCACGTTGGCCGGCTTGATGTCGCGATGCACGACGCCGCGCTCGTGGCTGAACTGCAGTCCGGCGAGCAGGTCCTCCATGACGCGGACGGCGTCGGCGAGCGCGAAGCGCTCCTGCTTGTCGAGCAGTGCCTTCAGCGGCGGCCCGTCGACGAACTCCATCACGATGTAGGCGAGGTCGTTGGTCTCGCCGTAGTCGAACACGCCGACGATGTTGGGGTGCGTCAGCCGGCCCGCGGCCTGCGCCTCGCGGCGGAAGCGGGCCAGCGCCTCCTCGGTCTCGGGGTCGGCGTGGTCCGGCAGCTTGACGGTCTTGATCGCCACGCGGCGCGCGATGATCGGGTCCCAGCCCTCATAGACCGTGCCCATGGCGCCGCGGCCAAGCGGTGCGCTTGATCTCGTACTTGCCAAGGGCCTCGAGCGTTTCCATCAGCGTCAGTTATACTACCGGCGAGTATGACCGGCAAAGCGAACGATCGAAACGTGGTTGTCGGCGCGGCGCTCGCTCGCCGCCTTCGCCGATCACCGCGAACGGCGCCCAGAAGAACGGATGCGCGATCTCGGCCGGCAGCCCCTTGCCGGCGTCGGCCAGCATCGCGAGCTGCGCGTCGCGCAGCGCGCCGGCGACGCCCGAGGCTCGGGTTCTCGCGCATCCGCCGCAGCGTGTCGGCCACCAGGAACGCCGCGACCTGGTCGTTGACCGCCCAGTGCGTCACCTCCAGCGACCGCGCGCCGGCATAGAAGAAGGCGCGGGCCAGTCCCGACAGACTTTCGCCTGCGGTGGTGCCGCCAGGTCCGCCGGAGTTGCACGCCGAGAGGATCACCAGGTCGGCGTCCAGATCGAGCCCGACCACGGCGCTGGCGGTGAGCAGCGCGCCCGATGCACTTGGTGCATTGGGGGGCGCCGAGGTGACGATGGCGGGTTCGCTCTGGCAGCGCAGTTCGGCCGGCAGCAGCGCGTGGGTGGAGAACTGCAGGATGCGGTAGTCCTTCAGCCGCGCCTTCAGCACCGCATCGGCGGTGAAGGCCGGGCCCAGCAGCTCGTCTGACGCACCGGCGCCAAGAATAGCGCGCGCGCGGCATCCAGCTCCTTGCTGGCGTAGGGCAGCGGCGGCAGGCTGGCGAGCAGCCTGGCGCTTTCGGCGCAGCCGGCGCCGGTGAAGGTCCGTCTCGGCCTGCGCCAGGGTCACCGGATGGAAGTCGCCGAAGCCGAACCATGGATGCGTCGCGCGCGATCCGCGTGCGATCTTGCGCAGCGAGACGAAGTTCGATGGCGCCGGCACGTGCGCCAGGGTGAACTGGCGCACCAGCCACGGCGCGTCGGCAAGGTTGGCAGGATCGGCCGGGCCGGTCAGCAGCACCTCGAACGGCAGCGACAGCAACGGACCGGCCGGCGCGACGACCAGCGACTTCACGCCGTCGAGCGAACTTCCGCCACGCCGCCGAGCGTCATCTGATAGAGCTTCTGCGCATCGGCGATGTCGAATGGCGGCAGGCCGTTGGTGGTCAGCTCGATGCCGGCGCGCACACGGCGCACCAGTTCGGCGACCTCCTTAAGACCGCCATCGATCTTCGACACCGCGATGCTGTCGTTGCGCAGCAGGAAGACCCAGCCGTCCTCGTCGCTGAGCGTGATGGCGACGAACGCCTCGTCCGGATGCAGCGCCGCAAACACATCCTGGGCGGGAACCACCTGCTGCACCAACTGACCGTAATTGGGCGACGCGGCCTGCAGCGCGGCGTCGGCATCCGCCAGTGTGGCCTGAGCGTCGCTGATCTGCTTGTCGAGGTCTGCCGCGGCGTTCGCCGATGGCATGCCCTGCTTCTGCGCCTCCGCGAGTTCGTCGCGCTTGCGGTACAGGTCCGACAGCTTCGCCGATGCGTCCTGCCGATGGCGGATCGCCTCGGCGACCTTCGGGTCGCGCGCGTTCTCCGACAGCCGCGCGGTCGCCTGGGCGATCTGCTGGCTGGTGATGCCGCCCTGCGCCAGCTGCGCCGCGGTGAACATCTCGGCCAGCAGCTCCTGGCGCTGCCCCTGGTGTTGCTCGGCGGCGGCAGCTAGACGTCGAGGCAAGCTGCCATCAGCAGCGGCGTCGTGCCGGCCTTCAACGCCGCAAGCGACTGCACCGCATTGCGGCAGATCGGCAGGGCGGTATCGGGCCGGCCGGCCTTCGTCAGCTCCCGGCGCGCAGCAGGTAGGTGTCGGCCAGCGGCTTGGAGCCAGGCAGCGAGCGGTCGAACGCCGCGGTCGACTGCAGCAGATCCGTCAGCGCCTGATCGTCCAGGCCGCGTGCGGCGGCGGTCAGTCCGCTGGTGCGATACAGCCGCGCGTTCAGGATGGGCCGCGACAGGCCGTTGCCGCGCGCCAGATTCGACGCAGACTGCAGCATCGCATCGGCGTCTTGCGGCTTGCCCATGACGCGCAGCACCACGGCGCGGTTGCGCCGCACCTCGATCAGGCCGAGCAGCGCCTGACTGCGCGCGCGGATCGGTCAGCAGATCCTGGCTCGGCATCAGGTCTGCCAGACTGATACTGGCCAGCACGGGCGAAATTGCCGACAGGGGCAGTTGGCCGCGGCTTGCGCCGCCAGCGCATCGGCCGGGACTTCCGCCGAATAAGCCGCGTCGGCCTTGGTCAGCAAGTCAAGCGCCTGCTCCAGCTGACCCTGGTTCAAGCGCATCAAGCGCCGCGATAGTGCAGCAGCCGCGCCTGCGCCGTCGTGTCGGCCGAACCCGGCGCCAAGCTTGACAGCGTCGGCGAACAGCGCATCGGCCTCGGCGTAGCGGCCTTCGTTGGAGAGCTGCAGCGCCAGAGACATCAGCGCCGTCGAGGTGTTTGGATTGTCCTTGCCGAGCGCCTTCTGCTGCAGCGCCAGCGCGGCACGGAATGCGCTTTCCGCCGCACCCGGGTTGTCCGCCAGGTTGGCGCGCGTTCCGGCGGCCATCAGCGCGTCGAACTGCCCGACGTCGCCGGAGCTGAACGCCTTGCCGCAAGGCGGCTCGCCAGCAGCGCATCGGCGCCCGAGCTTGGTGCCACGGCGTCGGCGTGCGTCACGCCGGCGAGCACGCCGATCGAGCGTTCCATCACCTGCGCCGCCGGCAGCACGCCATCGGCGTAACAGACCGTTCCGTTGACCAGCGCCACCATCGCGACATGCGGCCAGCCGCCGACCAGCCGCGTGCATTGCATCAGTTCGGCCGGATTGCCGCCCAGCATTGTGGTGGCGACCGGCGGTTCGCAGCGGAACCGCGTATCGATGCCGCTGCGCCACTGGCTTGCGGTGGCGAGTCCGGCGAGTTGGCCAGCGGTTCCGGCACCGCCGGAGCGGACTCGCGCGCTGGGCTGCTGCCAGGTGCCGCAGAACACATCGGCGCTTTGTCCGGTTGCTGCCTGCTGGGTGCACTCCTCGCCCACCGAGTTCTTGCCGATCGCCACCTGCGCTTCCGGTTTCGCACCGTTCTGCGCGCCATGCACATAGGAGTCGGGCGCAGGCGTGGCGCAGGCAGCCAGCAGCAGTGCGATTGGCAGCAGTCGAAGAAAAGCAGGTGCACGCAAGATCAGTAGTCCTGGTCGGAGACGATGGGCAGCAGCAGATCGTCTTCTTCGTTAGGGTTCAACACCGAGCCGAAGAATATATCATTCAGCGGACTTGCGACCGGCACTGCTTCCGCCGGCGCCAGGATACAGCTTACGGCATGGATCGTGCAGCCGTTGAAGCGAAAGTCGGGGTTCGGACTTGGCTGAATGCCGGCTGCACCGGCAGCTGCGGGGCCCGATAGATTGGCGACGGTTCCGGTTAGATTGGTGCTGCCGCTGGCGCCGCTGCGAAACACGTCGAGATCCTTGGCTTTGATCTGGCCGATCGCCGTGCCGGTGTCGAGTGAAAGGATCGTCCAGGTGTTCTTGCCCTGCAGGCCGGCGAATAGATCGAACGTGATGCTGGCGCCGTTGCTGGCATTGATGCGCATGACGCTTCGGCCGGCACCGATGCCTTGGATTGTCGTCGATCCCTGCTGGCTGAAGCCGGCCGAGGTGCTGAAGTAGGCGCCGTTCACCTCGGTGAAGGGCGAGTCGCCGGGGAAGTTTAAAACATTCAGCGGCCGCACGATGCCGCCGGTGGTGATGATCGCTTTTCCGGTAAGCGCAATCGGATTGTCGCCGGCATGCACGACGATCGTGGGCGCCTGCACGCTTCCGTCGAGCGTTACTGCACTGCCGGACAGTTTGATGCTGTTGCCTGCAGTCAGCGGGCCGGTGACGGTGACGGGAATACTGTCAACCAGAGTGAAGTTGGTGGCAGTAAAGTTGGCAACTCTGGCGACCTGGTTGGTTGAACCGCTGAAGGTGGCGTCGCCTGTCGTGCTGCCAATCAGCAAATCAGTGATCAGTGTGCCGGGAGCGGAAATGCTGCCGCTTGTGCTGACGAGATTGGCATTGGCGCCCTGGACCAGACCATTGTTGATGAAATCATTGGTGGCGGTTACGGCGACGGTGTTGCCGATGAGCGCACCGGAAGGGGCGACGGTGATTGACCCTGCATCGGTCAATGTCGCATGGGGGCCGCCGTTTACGGTGCCGTTGATAGTCAGTCTGGCAGCATTGTTCAGCACGATGCCGGATGCGTTGAAGTTGCTGAGTGAAGCGATCTGATTGGCAGCGCCAATAAGTGTGGCAGCCGCGGTCGCGCTTCCACTTAAGGCCGCTGTGGTGATGCTGCCAGACTCGTTGATGCCTCCGTTTGTCGCTGTCAGGTTAGCCGATGTTGTGCCGGTCAGCGCACCTGGAACAGCAATGCTTGGCGCGGTCAAGGCAATCGTCGCAGCGGTCACTCCGCTGACCGTCAGCGCCTGTCTCGTATTCAACGCGAACGCTTTGCCGACGGCATTGAACGGTGACGCCACACTGAGCCCCAGCGTATCAATGAGGTTCGCGCCGCCAAGGGTCACATCGCCTGTCGAACTGCCGAGCATCAACGGCGTACTTATGACGCCGCTTCCGCCAATCCCGGCGCTGCCCGCTGTCAGCGTCACCGACGTCGTCCCGGTCGCCGAGCCCGGAACAGCGATGCCCGGAGCAGTCAACCCGACTGTTGCGGCTGTTACTCCGTTCACCGCGAGCGGCTTTGTCGAGTTCAGCACAAAGGCGTTTCCGGATGCGTCGAACGGAGATGTCGCGCTGGCACCCAGCGCATCGATCAGATTGGCCCCACTTAGTGTCACGCTTCCGGTCGAACTGCCCAACAACAGCGGCGTGCTCACCACGCCAGTGCCGGCGATCCCACCACTACCCGCAGCCAATGTTACCAAGGTTGCCCCGGTCAAGATGCCTGGGACAACGATACCTGGCGCGGTCAGCTTGACCGTATCGGCGGTCAAGCTGTTCACCGTCAGTGCGGCACTCCCTGGGTCAGCCAAACCAAAGGTCTCGCCCGTCGCATCGAACCCCGTGCCGCCACTGCCGCCCAGTGAGGAAATGTTGTTGGCCCCTGGCAGGTTGACTGCTCCAGTCGCCCTGCCCTCGAGCGTGGTGACCGCCAGACTGCCAGCCCCGCTTATGGGCCCCGAAGAAAACAGCTGCAGCGTGCCTGCTGTCCTGGTCAACGTCGTAGGAGCGTTCACTGCCTGCGAACCAGCCAGCAGCGTTGTGCCGCCATCGGTACTCCCAAGCGCAAGCGTCGCAGTGTTGATCTTATTGAGATCGCTCTGCAACAGCGACAGCGACGCTGAATCCCGAACCATGTCCAGGCTCATTCCCCGGCCGGTGGCCGCCGGCGCGATGGCGACAGTCCCATCTGGCGCAGAGATCGGAGCGGTGATGTTCAGATTGTCAGTCCGGAGAATGACATTGCCACCGTTCACTGGCGCGTCCACGGCCAACAACCCGCCGGTGGCCCTGAGCGACACTGTGCCGGGGCCAGCGTCTATCGACCCCGATATCGTCAGGTTACCGTCGTTCCTGATTGTCACGCGGCCGCCACTGGAGCTGGTGACGTCGTCCACTGTCAGAGATCCTGCGTTCGTCAGAGATACGTTGCCGGATGTGGAATTTGTGGCTGTAAAGCTGGCGACGCTGTTGTTGCCGTTCAGCGTGGTGCCAGTAGCCGACTTGGTCGTAAGCAGACCGCTCGTGCTGATTGCTCCCGCCGCGCGCTCTTTGATCGAACCGGCACTGCCGGAGGAAAGTGTTACCAATCCCGCGCTGATCGGCGCGCGGATGCTGATCGAGCCTGTGCTGGTCGTATTGCCAGCGCTCAGGATCAGGCCCCCGCTGTTTCCGTGATGGCGGCTTTTACCGCAATATTGTCGTCGGCTCTTAGGGTCAGAGAGCTGCTGCTTGACCAGCTGATCGGAGACAAGACCCTGATGTCTCCACTGGCGGTGCCCGATCCCGAGGTGCTGACGATGACGCTGGTTAAACCCGGGTTGTCAAGCGCACCCTGCAGCGCCGTATTGGCCACCGTTGCGGGATCCCCGCTGGCAGTGAACGTGCCGCTGCCGTTGTCGCTGGTGTTCTGCTTCTCGGTGCCAATCGTGATATCGAACGGATCGAGCAGCCAGGTGCCGGGCTGTCCCGACGGGGACCTGCGCACCGACATCGATCGCCGCGCTGTTGCCGACGCCTAGCATGAAACCTGACGTATCGACGAACCCGCCATCGCCGCCCTGCGGGCCGCCCTTGGCGCTGATCGCGCCGTCCATCTGCGTCGTGCCTTTGGCTTGATCCGACAGCACCGCGACCCGTCCGCCATTGCCATTCGCCTTGGCGTCCGCCGCGATCCTGGCACCCTGCCGCACGGTCACGTTCTTCGCCGCTCCGCGCCAGCGCGACGCCCGGGCCGCCCTGCGCCCGCGCCAGCGTCGTGCCGACCGCCACCGTCCCGCCGCCCGCCTGGCCCGACGCATTGATCCGCGCCGTCGAGGCAAGCGTGACAGCGCCGTCGGCAACGACCTCGATCATTGCCGCCGCGCGTGCCCGGCGCCCGGCCGGGCGTGGAAAGCTGCCCCTCCACCACGATCGAGCCGCCGACGCCGTTCAGCGCGATCGTGCCGGTCTGATCGCCCATCGTCGCCGCGCGGATCTTGCCGCCGGCCTGCACCAGGTTCTGCACGATCCCGTCGGCCGCCCGCGCGGTGAGCTGCACCGTGCCGCCGTCGGCAATGATCACGCCGGTGTTGGTCACCAGCGCGGTCACCGTCTTGCCGTCCGCACCGACCGGCGCCTGCGTCACCTGGTTGGTCACGTCGAGCGACAGCAGCCCGTCGCCATACAGGTCGAGCGTCGCGGTCTTCGCCCCGGCCAGCACCACGTGGCCCAGCTTGCGCGGTGATGGTGCCGGAGTTGGCCACCTGCGGCGCCACCAGCGCCGCCAGTCCCGCCTGCTTGACCGTGATCGTGCCGGCGTTGCTGATCTTCGCGTTGGGATTGGCCGGCTGGTCGAACATCATGCGCCCGGCCATGAAGTTCTGGTTGCTGATGCCGGCGGCGCTGACCATCACGCCCGCGGCGTTGACCTGCGCGCCCTTGTAGAAATTCACGCCCGACTGGTTCACCAGGATGATCTGGCCGTTGGCGTCGATCCGGCCGGCGATCTGCGACGGGTCGGGGCCGGTGACGCGGTTCAGCGCCACGGCACTGGCCGAGGGCTGGCTGAAGGTGACGCTCTGCTGGCTGCCGACGTCGAAGCTCTGCCAGTCGATCGCGGCGCGCTGGCTCGACTGATTGATCCGCGTGTTGCTGGCGGTGCGGCTGATCGCGGCACTCCCCGCCACCACGGCCCCGCCGATCGGGCGCGCGTTCGGCGCCGGCTGCGCAGCGGCGGGCAGCGACAGCGGCAGCGCGACGCGCCTGCAGCGCCGTGCTCATCAGCAGCGCAGACGACACGTATCGCACCACGCCGACAAGCATCGCCGCGTCGCGCGCGCCATGCCCCCTCGCACGATTCCGCGCTCCCTGTCAGAACCTGGTCAGCACCCGCCAGTAGAAAGCCCCGCCGTTCAGCGCCGAGACGCCGGTCCGGGCTGATTGCCGCCGTTCGGGAACCGGTTGAAGCGCGCCAGGCCCTCGAAATCGACCTCGACATGCGCGTGACCTGCGCGCGCACGCCGCCGCCGGCCGAATTGATCATCGCCGCATGGTCGGTGCTGAGGTTCTGCCAGGTCTCGCCCCAGTCATAGAACACGTAGAACTGGGTGGAGATGTCGAGCGACTTGCCGAACACCGTCTGTTCGAAGCCGGTGTTGAGTTGCAGTTCGACTGGTGGCCGCCAGCGCCTTGTCGCCCGGCACCTGCCCGGCATAGTAGCCGCGGGTGAAGCGCGCGCCGCCGAGATAGAACTGCTCCGCCGGCGGCAGGATGTTCGGCGACCACTGACCGGTGAGCAGCCCCATCAGGCCGACGCTGGCGCCTTCCCACGGCGCGAACAGGGTCTGCGTGCGGCTGGCCTCGAAGTTGAACTTGAAGAAGCCGGTCTGCTCGCCCTGACGCGGCGATGTGACGGCAATGCCGTTGATTGTCGCGCCCAGCAGCTTCAGGCCCTGCGACATGCGCACCGACAGCGCGTTGATCGCCGAGCGACTCGGCGCCGAGCACAGATGTCCGACAGCGCATAGTCCGCGCCCGACGCGCAGCACGCGCAGCGAATCGTAGCTCGCCTGCGTGCGCGGGGTGCCGGTCGGCGCGATGGAGATGTCGGATTCGAGCGCGTCGAAGGCGCCGTAGACGTTCAGCGTCTGCTGCCGCGAGCGGATCACCGGATAGCTCAGTGAGTCCGCCGAACACCGTCGTCGTGCCATCGTAGCCTTGGTCGCCGAGACTGCCGGTGGGCACGGTGCCGCCGTAGCCGGCATAGATCTTACCTTTCAGGCCGGACGCGCCAATGAACGCCTCGGTGGAGACCTGGCCGAAATTCTGGCTGTTCGGGAAGGCGTGGTAGTAGGAGAGCTCGGTCTTCTCGCCGAACTCGGTGAAGCTGTTGAGGTCGAGCACGCCGAGAGCCTCGATCGGCCCGGTCTCGGTGAAGGCGCGGTTGTCGATGGTGGCGAGGCCGGAGACCGGCTGGCGGCTGACCTGGGCGATCAGGTTCAGCGCGCCGGGTGTGTCGGTTGACGGCTCCAGCACGGCGCGCAGGCTGACGCCGGGCACGTCCTGCGCCAGCAGCAGGTAGCGCTCCAGCGTGACCGAATCGATCGGCTGCTGTTCGGTCAGCCGGTTGAGGAAGCGCAGCACCTGCGTGCCGGCCGGGCCGATGTCGCCATCGAGCTTGACGCTGGCGATGCGGCCTTCGGTGACCACGAAGCGCAGCCGATGCCGTTGGGGTCGAGATTGGCCGAGACGGTGGTGAGCACGTAGCCGTCGGCGCGGTAGCGCTGCAGGATCGCCTGGCGCGCTGCATCGATCTGCGGCAGCGGCACCGCCGGCCCGACGAGGCCAGCTGGTCAGCTGTGCGATCTCTGGCTGCGGGTAGGCGGTGACGCCGCTCGACCTCGACGCTGGTGACCCGCACCGGACGGTTGGGCACCTCGCCGCTTGGCGGCACAAGTTCTGGCACTTCCGGGCCCGGCGCCACCGACGGCGGCCTCGGGGGCAGGATACGTGGCACGGGGGAGCCCTGCGGGACCGGATTGGTAGGGAGCGTTTGTGCCGATGCGGCGGATGCGAGTGCCGTAATCACCGTCGTCGCTATGACAGCCAATCCTGCGGCGCGTATGCCGAACGGCCTTTTCTGGAGCGGGCCTGGGCTGACATCCCAATCGTTCACGTTGCTGCCTTCCATTCACCCGCAACTGGTGATTGTCACGGAAGCCAGCTTCGTGAAACGTCCTAATCCCGTCAACGACTAACAGCAGGCTGCTGAGACGATTTCTTATGTGCTGTTGAAACTTTGGGTCAGTCCAATGCGTCGCGCAGCTGACGCTCGTAGTGGCGGTAGTATTTGTCGGTGACAAGGTCGGTCTTCACCACCACCGCAACGTCGGTTGTGTTGAACTGCCGGTCGATCACGGCGCCATCGCCGACGAAACCGCCCAGCCGGAGGTAACCCTTGATCAGCGGGGGCAGCTGGGCCTGCACGCGCTTGGAGTCGAGATGATGCGGGGACATCCGTCGCATTTCGACAAAGCGATGCGGCAGTGCACGAGGGCGCACGGCTGGCGGGGCCAAATGGTTGAAGTGCAGGTAGGTCAATTCGGCGCCGAGTGCGTCGGGGTCTGTGCCATGCAGGCTGGCGCAGCCGAACATGAGGTCGATCTGGTAATGGAACACGTAGCCGGCGATGCCGCGCCACAACAGTTGCATGGCAACGCGACTGCGGTAAGCAGCGTCGACGCAGGAGCGGCCGAGTTCGAGTATCCGACCGGGAAATGCGACAATCGGCGCGATGTCATACTCGTCAGCCGAGTAGAACCGTCCCAGCCGGTCTGCTGCCTCGCGTTGAATCAACCGATACGTGCCGACCACACCTTCTGGCCCCGGGCCGATCGCGTGATCCAAAACCAGCAGGTGGTCGGCGACCTCGTCGAACGCGTCGTGGTCGCGCTGCGCCGCAGCGGTTGCCGCATCGGCTCGCGCGCCCATCTCCCCGTAGAATACCCGATAGCGCAGCGCCTGGACCGCATCGATCTCCGCCGCCGTACGTGCCACGCGGACACCAAGATTGCCGGCGCGAAGCTCCGGAAATGGAATATTGTCGCTGGCTCGGCTGGCAATGAGCTGTTCATACGTCAACGCGCTGCCCTTCCCTGCTCTGCAGCTGGGTCCGGATCGTGGGATGATCCCCCGATTCGTCGCGAGAGGCGTTGTCGCGCCTCTCTGTCGCGCGAAGCTTGTGCGGTGTCGCGGCGGCGACCGAATAATTCGAGGCGGAGCGAGACGAGATCAAAACCCAGACGCTCGGCCATGACCTGCATCAGCCGTTCGTATTCCGGGTCTTGGAACTCGATCACCTTGCCCGTGTCGATATCGATCAGATGGAAATGGTGGCCGTGCTCGCTCGGCTCGTAGCGGGCGCGACCGCCGCCGAAATCGCGTCGCTCGAGGATGCCCTTTTCCTCCAGCAGGCGGACGGTGCGGTAAACAGTCGCGATCGAGATGCGTGCATCCAGCGTGCTGGCACGGCGGTAGAGTTCTTCTACATCAGGGTGGTCGGCGGCCTCGGACAGGACACGGGCAATGACGCGACGCTGCCCCGTCATCTTGAGGCCTCGTTCGACGCACAGGCGCTCGATGCGCGATTCCATCGGTTCCCCTGTGATCAGCCTAGCCCGACGCACCCGCGCCGTGCCAGCCCCATCGGCCAGCCGAGAGGGGCGTAGCCGATCCGGGTCGGGGCTGTCCAATCGGCTGGCGCAAGACAAGCGCCTCGCGGGAAGCACTCCGGCTTGCCCGGGAAGACCTGCGCCGGCATTGTCTTTTGACGATAGAACACATCCACCCATATGGGATGCGCAGGCTGGTTCCGGGCATGCCTGCGGGACAGAACCAAAGCAGCGACATGACAGACACAGAGACCGTCGATCAGGAACTGGACATCACGTCGGAAGTCTGCCCGATGACCTTCGTGCGGACCCGCCTCGCACTAGACCGGATGCGGCCCGGGCAGATGCTGCGGGTCCGGTTGCGCGGCGAGGAGCCTCTGCGGAACGTTCCGCGCACGGCGCGCGAGCAAGGCCACGAGGTGCTGTCGCTGGAGACGGATGCCAATGGCGTCGCCACGCTGCTGCTTCGGCGCGGCGGCCAATCATAAAAGGTTCACGCGCATCACCACTGCGTCCGAGCCGTCGGCATAGTACCGCTGACGGCAGCCGACCTCGAGGAATCCCTCCCGCCGATACAGCGCCAATGCGGCGACATTGCTGGTCGCAACCTCCAGGAACATGGCGGCACCCTCGCGTGAGCCAACCACCGCCTTGGCCTCTCGCAGCAAACATGTGGCGAACCCCTGTCGGCGAGCGACCGGTGTGACCCCAAGGGTGAGCACCTCGGCCTCATCTGCCACGATGCGGCCCAACAACATGCCGCCGCGCTCCTCGATCAGTCCGAAGGCTCCAGGCAGCGCGAGCTGGAGCCTGATCGCATCCGCGCCCCATGCTTCACGCGGCGGGAACGAAGCGGCGTGAATGGCGGCGAGCGCCGCCGCATGTACCTCTGTCGCCTGAATGATCATCCGCCGGGCGGCGGACGGAGGCCACCGGACGGTAATTTTGCCGCTGGCGGATCGATGTAGAGGGGCTGAACGGGTAGCGGGCGCAGGCCCCGCCTAAGGCGGCGCATGGCGACCATCGCGATATGGCGTGCGATCGGCAGGCGAGCATCAGTCAGCATCACGTCGAAATCGCGAGCGGCCAACTTGGCGGCAGCGGGGGCAGCGGCATCACCGGCCAGCGCGACCTTGCCCGAGGGCGTCGGCAGCGCCTCGAGCAGTTCCGCAGTGATCTGACCATCGCGCTCCAAGAATACGCGACCGCGTCGGCTGTCGATCGCAACCCATAGCTGACGCTCGCCCAGGTGCGGGAGTGAATCGGCCAGCGCCTCGCCCACCGTCACGCCAATCACCGGTACGCCGGCGGCAAGCGCAAGCCCGTGCGCTAGGGCAAGACCGGCACGGATGCCGGTGAAGCCGCCTGGCCCGACAGTGACCGCGACCAGGTCAAGGGACGTGGCAGCAGTCCCGGCCTCGGTGAGAACATCGCGCGCCAACACCGGGAGCAGTGCTGCGTGTCCCTGGGTCGCCTCAACCTGGCGAAGCGCTGAAACGTCACCGCTGACCACCACTGCGGCGGCGCAACGTGCCAGGGCTGAATCGAGCGCAAGAACACGCACGCGGGGACAGAGCATGCATGCCTAGAGCAGCACGCACGCTTCCTCGAAATCCAGGCGCGGGGAACGCGGGAACAGGCCCGCGGGATCCCCATGGCCGAGATTGCAGAGAAAATTCGACCGCCAGCCGCGATCAGTCAGGAAGAGTTCGTCGACCATGGCATTGTCGAAACCAGACATGGGTCCCGTGTCCAGGCCCAGTGCACGCGCGGCCAGAATCAGATAGGCGCCTTGCAGGGTGCCGTTGCGGAATGCGGTGCTGGCGGCGAGGGCGTCGTTGTTGGTGAACCACGACATTGCGTCCGAATTGTGCGGGAACAGCTTCGGCAGCTTTTCGAAGAATCTGGGATCATACGCGACTATTGCGGTCACCGGCGCCGCCAGCGTCTTCTCCCGATTGCCGCCCGACAGCGCCGGGGCAAGCTTCTCTTTCGCGTATCTGGTTCGCAGGAAGAGGAACCGCGCCGGTGACGAATTGGCCGAGGTCGGTCCCTGCTTCAGCAGCGCGTGCAGCGCCCGTAATTCATCGTCGGTGACCGGCTGGTCGGTGAACCTGTTGTGGGTGCGGGCCTGGCGGAACAGCAGGTCGAGTGCGTAGGCGTCGAGGAGCATCTATCAGAAGTCGACCTGCTCGACCGAGACGACCTCCGGCACGAAATGCCGCAGCATGTTTTCGATGCCATGCTTCAACGTGGCGGTGGAGGACGGACAGCCGGAGCAGGCGCCCTGCATATGCAGCCGGACCACGCCCTCGCGATAGCCGCGGAACACGATGTCGCCACCATCACCGGCCACGGCCGGACGCACCCTTGTGTCCAGCAGCTCCTTGATCTGAGCAACGATCTCTTCGTCCTCGGGAGCGACCTCCTCGGCAAGGTCCTCGCCGCTGTCGCCCTCGACCACCGGCCGACCGGCAACGAAGTGATCCATGATGGTCGCCAGCACCTGCGGCTTCAGCGCCTGCCATCCGGTCTCTTCGGTCTTCGTGACCGTGATGAAGTCGCCGCCAAGGAAAACGCGCGCCACGCCAGGCAGGTCGAACAGGGCCATCGCCAACGGGCTGCGCTCGGCGGAGACGGGCGTGGCAAAATCGGCAGTGCCCGTTCCCATGACGTAGCGGCCCGGGAGGAACTTCAGGGTGGCAGGATTGGGCGTGCCCTCGGTCTCGATGAACATTTTGCTGGCCTCGTGGTGCAACGGGAAACCGGACCTCAGCGGTCCGGTCGCTGCGCGTTACATCGGCAGAATCCCTGGCGATGACAAGGGGCGGCGATCAGTCAGCCGCAGCTGAGATCCCGCCCATTCGGCCATCAGCGACGTAGGCCTGCACGGCCGAGGCGAAGTCCTCGAAGATGCGCCGGGAGACGATATCGGTCCGCCAGTCGTTCTCGGGATGCCATTGCACGCCGACGGCGAAGCCTGGAACGGGGCCGGCGGCTGTGGCAAGCACCTGCACGGCCTCGATGGTGCCGTCCGGAGCAATACCCTCGGCGCGTAAGCCAGGCGCCAGTTTGTTCACACCCTGGTTGTGCAGCGAGTTGACCGCGATTTCAGTGGTTCCGGCCAGACGGTGCAGCCAGCCGCCGGGGGTGACCCGGATTGCGTGCGCCTTGCCGATCCGCACCTGTCTTGAAGCGACCATCGGCGAGGAGTGATCGATCCGGTCCGGCAGATCCTGGAGCCGCTGGTGCAGTGATCCACCCAGAGCCACGTTCAGTTCC
This sequence comes from uncultured Alphaproteobacteria bacterium, assembly GCA_963850535.1. GTDB lineage: Bacteria > Pseudomonadota > Alphaproteobacteria > Acetobacterales > Acetobacteraceae > JAMXLO01. The sequence continues at coordinate 126,712 of CAWKMC010000020.1, forward strand.
TGGAACCCGCGGCAGATAGCCAGCACCGGCACCCCACGCCCCACTGCGGCGCGGATAAGCGGCAGCGTCGTGCTGTCTCGCGCCATATCCTCCCATGTGCCTTCAGCATGCGGCGGACCGTCGTAATAGCTGGGGTGGACGTTCGACCGGCTGCCGGTGAGCATGATCCCATCCAGGCGTTCCAGCAGCGTCTCTATATCCGCGGTCGGACCGTTCGCTGGGACCAGAACCGGCACGCCGTGCAACAGCTGATCGGTCGTCTCGACATAGGTGTTGGAGGCGGCATGGTTCGGCATCGCGAAAATGCCGAACTGCTTGGTGCAGCAACTGATGCCGATTAGCGGCTTGACGACCCGGGCGGACCTCATCGAGAGAGAATATTCGGCGATCCTTGCGGCAAAATGAAGACGTTTTTCGCCATGGCGGGCATGAAAGGACCGCAATGTACGCCGGTGTTACCCGTTGGCTCCAGGCTGGAAAATGCGAGGATCTATGAACTGGAACAACTTCTGGTCGAACTGGCCGCCTAGTTCCACGTTGTAGAGCGTCACAGTGGTCTGCTGGCGCTGCGCATCGGTAACAGTCCACTGCCGCAGCGTCAGCGGATTGTCCGCAAAAATCAACGTAAGCGTGCCATCGCCTGGCGAAGCGGCGCGAATGAGGCTGAGCTGGATCTGGCCCGGCAAGTGCTGCATGCCGGTGACCGTCACATCGCCGCCGAGTTGGACGTGATCGGCCAGCAGGATGCCCAAGGGCGTCTGACCGATTGGGATGTTGGTGGTCTGGTTCAGCGACTTGTCATGAAAGACGACCAGGCCATGGCCGGCGACCAGCAGCAGGGGGCTTGGCGGGTCGTACTGGAACCGCATACGGCCGGGCCGGTCCAGCCACACCGTGCCCTGCGTGATGGCCCCGCTTGGCGCCACTTGCAGAAAGTGCGCCTTCATGGTCCGCAATCCGTCAAGGTAGGCCGTGATCCTGGCCATGTCGGCGCGGTCCTGCGGCGTCGGTTCGAACCGAGGCTGCGCATTTGGGATCGCCGGGACAGCAATTAGTCCAGCGAACAGGCCAAGCAGAGAGCGTCGCTTCATCCACGTCATGTGGCGCCACTCGGTGCAGTTTGCAAACCGTTCATGCGGCCGTTGCCGCACGGTTCGGGTGTGTCCGGAGGTGGCGACAACAAGTTGTAGCATTAGGGCGATAATAATTTGAACCAATGGGTTGGTTATTAGGACGACACCAACCTCCGGACGCATTGAGCGGAGAACGCAGAAGTGGATGGTATGGCTCACATCGTGCCGCTCGGCCGCGAGTTCGAGGCGGACGACATCATTTTTCCGCCAACCCAGAGGAGGGAATTCGCGTCGGGTTGGTCGATTGTCTCGCGTTGACCCGCGATTGCCTGACCCTGGCGTTCGCCTCGGCGTTTCCTGGTGTACACATGGTGCCGTTTGCGACACCCGAGGAATGCATCGGCGCGACCGTCATAGAGGTTGACGTTATCCTCTATCATTCGCATGAGGACATGGCACCGGGTACGTCCGGCCTGCGAGCCGTGAAGCAGCTTTGTGCGGCACTCCCACATATTCCGGTTGCAGTGCTTTCAAGTTATGCATGCGCCGTTGAGCCACGCCATCTCCGTGCCGCGTTGGCCGCAGGCGCGCGCGGGTTCATTCCAGGCACCAACACAAACATCCAGCTTGCTGCCGCAGCGCTTCGGCTGGTCAGGCAGGGCGGCAGCTTCGCGCCGTTCGATCTCTTGACCAGCGATAAGCGTGGTCGCACCGAAGTCACCGAAAGTGCCGAGTCCAAGCTCACCCCGCGAGAGAGCGAGGTCTTGTCATGTATGCGGCGGGGTCAGGCGAACAAGATCATCGCCTACGAGCTCACCGTGACCGAGAGCACGGTCAAGGTGCATATCCGCAACATCATGCGGAAGATGGGCGCCACCAATCGCACGGAGGCGGTCTACAAGTCGCAGCAGCTCTGGCGCGACGCAGGCATCGAACCTTGACGGGCGCGATCAATCGCCGACTTCGATCACCGCATCCACCGCGAACGCGCCTTGTCCTTCCGGCATGGCGAAAACCGGGTTGAGGTCGATCGACTGCAGACGCGGGCCAGCAGCGGCGGCGAATGCGGACAATCGGGCGAGTGTGTGGGCAAGCGCCTTGATGTCGGCTTTCGGTCGCCCGCGCGCGCCCAGCAACAGCGGTGCGCCCTTGATCGAACGGATCATCTGCTCGGCCACGTCGTCGCCGAAGGGGCAGCGGCGGAACACCACGTCCTTCATCACTTCGACGAAGATGCCGCCCAGGCCGAACATCGCGATCGGTCCGAACACCGGATCGCGGTGAATACCGAGGATGCACTCAACACCGCCTTGCAGCTGCTTTGCCACCAGCACGCCTCCGATGCGTGCCTGCGGGGCGGCGCGTTTGGCGCGGGTGATCAGCAAATCGTAGCCGTCGCGCACCGCGGCGCGGTCGGCGACATTCAGCAGCACGCCACCAATTTCCGATTTGTGCGTGATGTCGGCTGACAGGATCTTCATCACAACGGGGAAGCCGAACAGGTCAGCCGCGGCCACAGCAGCGTCCGCGCTGTCGCAGGCCTGTTCGGGCGCCGACTGGATTCCGGCGGTGGCCAACAGGCGCTTGGCCTCTGCCTCGCTCGGGGTGGTGCCTGGCAGATTGAAATCCGGCGCTTTGGGGGCGGGCGCGGCGGTCGGTGCTGCAAATGCGGCCCCGAAGCGACCCATCGCTGCGATCGCTGTCACCGCGCGTGTTGGGTCCTCATGCACGCACCAGCCATCGGCTTCCAGTTCGGCACGGCGCTCGTCGGTGGTGATTACCGACAGCACGTAGAGCCGGTCGGAATACGCCTCACGCACCTTGTTGATCTGCTCGCGGATGCCCGGCCAGCGGCGCGACGACGCGGTCATGCTGAAGAAGCCGAGGACCGATGCATAGCCACCTTCCTTCACCATCGCCTCGGTGAAGGTGTGAATCAGATCGACATTGTTGCTGACCTGCGCGGTGGCATCGACCGGATTGCGCGGGGCGCAGAACGGTACCAGGTCGCGCAACACCTTCTGCGTGTCCGTTGGCATCTCCGGCATCGGCAAGCCTACGGCATCTGCGACATCGCTCATCAGCACGCCGGCGCCACCCGAGACGGTGATCACGCCCAGTGTGTTGCGCGCCGGATAGATCTTGCGGGTTGCAGTGTGGGCGATGTCCAGCATCTCTTCGGAGTTGCGCGCGCGCACCACGCCGAACTCATTCATCACCGCTTCGGTCACTGCATCGTCGCCGGCGATCGATGCGGTGTGCGACTTCGCCGCCTTGCCACCGAGTTCGCTGCGCCCGACCTTCTGCATGACGATCGGCTTCTTCGCCGCACGCGCCGCCTCGAACGCGGCTATCAGGCCAGGCGCTTCGCGGATGCCTTCGGCGTAGACCGCGATCACGTCGACTTCGGGATTTTCCGCCAGCCAGCCGATGCACTCGCCGACCGTCACGTCCGCCTCATTGCCGGTCATGATGCAGAGCGACGCGCCGATGCCGCGATTGCGCGCCAGCGTGTAGAGATGCGTGCCATACGCACCGGACTGTGAAGCGATGCCAATGCGCCCTGGCACCGGCCAGCCGCTGTCGAACGAGGAGGAGAACGTGGCGTAATAGGCGGTGCGCGCATCGAACACGCCAAGGCAGTTGGGCCCGAGGATGCGCATGCCGTGCTTGCGCGCGGCGGCGACCATGCGGTGCTGCGCGGCCTCGCCCGCTTCATCCATTTCTGCGAAGCCGGCAGTGAACATCACGGCCGCCTTGACGCCACGTTCGGCGAGTTCGGTGATGGAATTCTCGGCGATCTCGGCGGCGATGGCGACAATGGCGACATCGGGAGTTTCGGGCAGCGCTGCGACGGAGGGATACGCCTTGAGGCCCTGCACTTCGGCGCGGTTTGGGTTGATCGGGTATAGCGCGCCCTGAAAGCCCTGCGCCTTCATGTAGGCCAGTGGCCGGCCGCTGATGCGGGTCGGATCGCTGGAGGCGCCCAGCACAGCAACGGAGCGTGGGGCGAACAGCGGCGTCAGGCTGGCAAATCTGGCGTCAGGCATGATTTCAGACGTTCCCGATAGTGCTTACCCTTCCAGTGTGACCGCGGGGTGACGGGGCGGCAAGTGTTACGGATGAGCACCGTCATCATCTGCGCCGCAGCGTACAGGCTCCCAGCATTTGCTCGGGGTCGGTCAAACCACAATATCGGGTGCAGTCGTGCCTACGTCAAATTCGTCGTGCGATAGGCATCCAGCAGCGGCGCTGCGAAGCCGATGCTGCTCAGCCGCAGTTGGCCATCTGCGGCCACGGCCTCGGGCACTGCCAGCCATGCGCCATCTGGCGCAAGCCTCAGCACCTCGGCGGGGACCGCAGTCGAATGCAGCACCACAATCCCTGCTACTGTCGAAATCGACCTATAGGCATGAACATTGGCGCGCGTCTTCGACACGTTGGTCGGTGACAGGATCTCGATCAGGGCCAGCGGTTGGTGCATCAGGTGTTCACCCGTGGGTGGTGAACAGGTAATGCCGAGGTCCGGGACCAGACAGTTGTCCTCAGAGCGCTCAGCGGGAACAACACCAGGAGCGGTGACAATCCGGCAGTGGCCGCCACATGCATCGAGATGCACACCGATAAGCTGTGACAAGCGTGACTGGATCGAGCCACGAGCGTCGGAGGCCGGCACCATCATCTCGGGCTCGCCGTCTCGCAGCTGCCATAGCCCATGGCAGTGGTCCGGCGGTTCCCAGGTGAGGAACTTTGGCGACCGTCATGCGCGGCGGGATTTTCAGCGCGGTAGACACACCGGCAAGATGCGCGCTCGGCCGACGACCTTCAAGCCGCATCGGCGCCCCTCGCACTGACCTGCCTACTTCAACCCTCCCAGCCTGCCTTGCGCAGACCGTCGAGCAAATGCTCGTGCTCCTCGGGTCGGAACCAAGGCGGTCGTTTCCGAACGTAACGGTCGAAACCCTGTGGGGATATAGACACCGCCTCATGCAATGCCTCACGGGCCTCGCTGGTTCTGCCCTGCTGGCCCAGTGCCGCTGCCAGCCAGCGATATGGCTGGGGATAGCCTGGATACGCCGCTATCGCCCGCCGCGAAGCCTCGACAGCGTTTCCATAATCATGCTCGAAGTAATAGGAAGTCTCGATCTGGTGCATGAAGAGCGCATTGCGTGGATCACGTGGGTTCAGTCGCAGCGCGGTCCGCAGGTATCTCGTGCTTCGGAACCACGGCCGCTCCACGCGAGCAGGAGACCTTGAATACCATTTGCCCACGTCGAATTCTCGTTGCATTCGAGAGCGAATGCCAGTCGCTGGGACACGCCCGCACGGTTTCCTTCGAGCAGTGTGGCGAAGGCGAGTGCGGCATGAGCCTCGGCATCATTCGGAGCATACTCGACGGCCTTCAGCGCAGCCGTTTTTGCCAGCCCGATTGTCTCATCAAGCGGACGCAGAGCGTGCACCGCACCTGCTTCGGTATACGCCAGCGCCAGATTGGAGTACACCGCCGCAAACGTTGGGTCCAGGCTAATGGCTTGTTCCAAGAACCGCGTGGCTCGCTCGCTATCGGCACCGCTGAACTTTGACATATGCCATAGGCCGCGCTGATAGCCTTGCCAGGCACCAAGGCTTTCCGGCGGCCTGCGCAGCGCTCGCCTTTGCTCCGCGTCCGCGACCGCAGGGTGGATTGCCGCTACCACCGCGGCCGTGATCTCATCCTGGACCGCAAAGACGTCTTGGAGCGCGCGATCATAGCGCTCGGCCCAGATGTGATTGCCAGTTTCTGCGTCAACCAACCGCGCGCCGACGCGAACCTGCGCGCCGCTGCGGCGCACGCTGCCTTCCAGCACATAGCGCACACCCAGTTCGCGGGCGACCTGCTTGATATCGATCGACAGTCCTCGGTAGGTGAAGCTGGAATTGCGCGCGATGACGAACAACGAATGGCTGCGCGACAGCTCAGTGATGATATCGTCAGCGATCCCGTCCGAGAAATACTCCTGTTCCGGATCACCGCTCATGTTAGTGAAGGCGAGCACGGCAATCGAGGGCTTGCCCGGCAACGGCAAGGGGTCGCTGGTGCCTTGCACGAGAGTCTGCTCGACCGGCGTCGGCGTGTCGGCGGTGCGCAGCACGAATGCCTCAACCGGCCGGCTGATGTTCTTCAGATCGAGCGCCCCGAGCGCGTCAAATGCCAGGTCAAGCCGCCCATGTATGTGATCGCGCACCGAGCGCGACACGCAGATGCCACCCGGAGGGCACTCGGCCTGCAGTCGCGACGCGACATTCACTGCATCCCCATGGAGGTCAGTCCCGTTGGCGATCGCGTCGCCGATGTTGATCCCGACGCGAAAACGGATGGCCCGATCAGGCGGTCGGTCTCCGTCGTGGATCGGCATCTGCTGCTGCACCTGTACGGCACAGCGCACGGCGCCATCGATACTGTCGAACACCACCAGCAAGGAGTCGCCACCGGTCTGCACAATCCTGCCGCCGTGCTCCTCGATGGCCGGGTCGATCAGATTGCGACGCAGCGCGCGCAGCCGTTCCAGCGTCCCCGCATCGTCAAGGCCGATCAGCCGGCTGTAGCCGACCATGTCGGCATACATAACGGCGATCAGCTTCCGTCTTGCCGGCTCAGGTTCCTGAGTCACCGACATCGTGGGCCGCCTCGCACACTCATTCCGGCAAACCAGCCAGACGGAGACCCTCGTAGTAGGCTTCGGCGACGCCGGGGCGCTTGAACGGGTTCTTCATCTCGAATTCGACGTGCCGGCGACACCGTGCAATCGTCAGCTCCGGGTTCAGGGCCAGCATTCGATTGACTGTCTCGCGCGCCTCTTCCAGTCGCCCGAGAAGCGCGAGCGCTGCCGTCCGATAGCGCAACAAAGCGATATTGTTGGGGTCTTCACGCGACCCCTCGGCGGTCCGGTCGAGAACAGCTGCGTAGTCAGCATCGACAAAGGAGGCCACCATACGGCCCCAGTTCAGGAAGTTGATGCGAACGCCGATCGGGCTCAACCGATTGGCATCATGCAGATGCCGCATGGCGGTTGCGGTGTCGCCGGCGTAGGCATGCAGCATACCACTGATCGCCAGCGCATCGGCCGAGTTCGGATTCAGTTCGAGCGCCAGATCGACGATTGCGATGCCTTCCGGCATGTCGCCACCCGCGAGCGCTATGATATGGGCGGAGATGCACAGCGTCTCGGGATCTGCCTGTCCCAACTGAACGGCAGTCCTGGCAAGGCTCACGATTTCGCCGAGATCCCGTTCCGAAGGTAGCGTGAGCTGTTGTGCCGCGAGCATCCACAGCGTGCGGGCCAGAAGCGCATGAGGAAGGGCATAATTCGGATCGAGCTCGATGGCGCGACGGTAGAGACGCGTGGCCTCCTCGTATCTCTCCCGCTTCACGGCCTCATAATTCCATCGGCCGCGAAGAACCAAATCATATGCTTCCAGGTTCTCGGTGGGTTTGTGGAGCGCCCTTTCGATCTCGGCCTGCCGTATCCGAGGCTCGATGATGCCGACCACACTGGCGGTAACATTATCCTGCAGCTGAAAAATATCGGCGAGATCACCTTCGAAGCGGTCCGCCCATAGATGCGCACCCGAGACGGCATCGATCAGCTGGCCGGTAATCCGTACACGAGCGCCGGCCTTACGGACGCTGCCTTCCAGCACGTACCGCACTCCGAGTTCCCGACCAACCTGTCGTACGTCAGGTGACCTGCCCTTGTAGGCGAAGCTCGAATTGCGGGCGATGACGAAGAATGAAGGAATCCTCGAAAGCCCAGTGAGGATCTCCTCCACAACACCATCGGCGAAGTACTCCTGCTCCGGATCACCGCTCATGTTCTGGAATGGCAGCACCGCAATCGATGGCCGATCCGGCAATGGCGACGTCATGTGCCGGGTCGCCTCCGGGCGCACGCGGAACACCTGCACCCTTGTCGCGATGTTCTTCAGCGTCGGTGTGCCGAGGTCCTCAACCTCCAGCGCCATCTTGCCGGCGGCGTCCTCGCGGACGCGGCTCGATATGCAGATGCCACCCGGCTCGGCCAGCGGTTCCAGGCGCGCAGCGATGATCACGCCATCGCCCAGCAAATCGTTGCCCTCCGATACTACCTCGCCCTGATGCACGCCGATGCGCAGGCGAAGCCCCTCTAGCTGAGTGCGCAGCGCATCCTGGATCGCGACGGCACAGCGCAGCGCCTGCACCGCGCTCGCGAACTCCACCAGGAAGCCGTCACCGGTGGTCTTGAACAGTCGACCGCCATGCGACGTTGCCAGTGGTGCGATCATCTCACTGCGCAGCGCCCGCACCCGGGCCAACGTTCCCGGCTCATCCGCGCCGATCATGCCGGAATAGCCCACAACATCCGCGGCCAGAATGCCGGCCAGCCGGCGGTTCGCATCTTCCATGCCTTCGCGACCAGGAGGTGTCATTCAGGAAAGCCCGCTTTGCGTAGCCCCTCGATCAACTGGTCGCGTTCGATGCTTGCGAGATAAGAGCCCGCCCGAAGAATTTCGCCGATTGACGCGTACCCTTTCGCCCCCTGCGGCCCTGGCAGTGCCGCACGCGCTTCCTCCAGCCGGCCCAGTTGCGCCAGCGTGGCGGCCGTGTAGATGCGCGCGTGTCCGAAGGCGAAATACGGTGCGCGCCGAGAACAAGTTTCCAACCAGGCCAATGCTTCCTGATAACGTCCCAGATGCAGCAGCGCTCGACCGATATAGAAGTCCCAAAGCGGCGGATGCAGCGGGTCGAGCCGCCGCGCATGCTCAAGCTGCTCCAATGCCTCGGCGGAGCGTCCGGCGTAGGACAGCACATTGGCCAACCACGCGTAGCTCTCTGCCTCGCCAGGATTGAGCGCCACCGCGCGTTGCGACCAGCGTATCGCTTCGGCATGTTCATCAGCACGCAAATGCAAATTGCCGAGCACGCGATTGGCAATCGGCAGCGAAGCCTCCAGCGCCAGCGCACGGCGGGCATGGGCGAAGCCCTTGGCGAGCTGCATATCCCGCTGCGTCGGATCAATGCGCCACGTCACAAGGACATACTGGATATACGCCAGCTCCGCATGTGCCAGTGCGAGGTCCGGATCAAGCGCGATCGCTCGCTCGAACAATGCCTCGGCGGCGATCATCCCTTCGTGGCTCGATGCGTTGCGTTGCTCGCGCCCCTGCAACAACAGCTCGTAGGCACCAAGCGAGCCAGGCGGCTTGCGACGCGCCCGCTCGATGATGCTGCGCTCGATGTTGCTGACCAGCGTGGTGACGATCCGCTCGGTGATCTCGTCCTGCAGCGCGAAAATGTCGGTCAGCGTGCGATCGTAGCGTTCGGCCCACAGATGCGCAGCCGTCGCCGCTTCGATCAGCTGCGCGGTGACACGCAGACGATCGCCGGACCGGCGCACGCTGCCCTCCAGCACGTAGCGCACGTTCAGGTCGCGACCGACATCGGCGATGGCGACAGCGCGGCCCTTGTAGACGAAGGTGGAATTGCGGGCGATCACGGTGAGCTGGCTGAAGCGTGCCAGCGCGGTCAGGATGTCCTCGGTCAGCCCGTCGGCGAAATACTGTTGATCGGGATCGCCGCTCAGGTTGTCGAACGGAAGAACGGCTATGGATGGCTTCTCCGGCAGCGGCTTCACCACGTGCGAGGTCGCGCCGGTTGCGGGTTGCAGCACGAACGCCTCGATTGGACGGGCGATGTTCTTGAGATTGAGGACGCCAAGTTCGGTGAACGTCACATCGAGGCGACCGTGCACGTGATCCCGTACCGAGCGGGAGACGCAAATCCCGCCTGGCGGGCACTCCGCCTGGAGCCGCGCCACCACGTTCACCGCATCGCCATGTAGATCGGTTCCGTCGGCGATCGCATCGCCGATGTTGATGCCCACCCGGAAGCGGATGGCCCGATCCGGCTGAGCCGCGGCTTGATGGGATGGCATCTGCTGTTGCATTTGGACTGCGCAGCGCACCGCGCCGTCGATGCTGCCGAACGCGACCAGCAACGAGTCGCCGCCCGTCTGCACGACCGTGCCGCCGTGCTCCTCTATCGCCGGATCGATCAGGTCGCGGCGCAAGGCACGCAGCCGTTCGAGGGTCCCCGCGTCGTCAAGGCCGATTAGACGGCTGTAGCCGACCATATCGGCGTACAGCACGGCGATCAGCTTCCGTCTCCCTGTATTCGATGTCGTTGTCGTTGACACGTTGGAGGCCCCCGCGCGCGGGGAGCCTACCACCGGGAGTAGCTACGGGCGAGGGACAGTTACAGTTGCGACTCCGGTGATACCACCATGCAGCTGGTACGACCGTGCGCGAGGCGCTCGCAGGCCTGCACCGCTGCCTCACGCGACAGTCCCGTCATGCGCGCCCGGTACAGCATCGCGCGTCCCTGACGGACTCCCGAGACCGAAGTGTGCGCGACGGCGAGCTCACTGCGTGCATGCTCGCGTGCAGTGACAAGGGCAGTGTGCGCCATGGTTTCGCTGGAATAGGCGCCGACCTGGATCGCCCAGTTGCCGTTCGACGATCCGCCACGATGGATGGGCACTTCGGCCGCCACCGCCTGCGAGACGATCCTAAAGCTGCCACGTGGCGGAGGAGAAGGCGGCGCCACCAGCGCGTATTGCTGCGACTGCGACGCCGCCGTTGCCCTGGCCAACTCAGGCAGTTGCGCCACCTGGACCTGGCTGCGCGCCGGCACCCGGCCGCCACCACTGCCGCGATTACTCGCCAATTGGATCGCGCGGCCGTAGCGTGGCCCCTTCGGGATGTCGATCGGCAATGCGTTCATGGCGTAATCTTCCGCCGGCGAGCGATTGTTCGGATACACGCCGACGATATTGGGCCCGATCATCGCGACATAGCGTCGCGTCTCGTCCGGCAATGCCCGGTTGTTGCTCAGATAGTCGTCCAGCCGCCGCGGCCCGGCGTTGTAGGCTGCGAGAAACCCGGGCGAGCCGTAGATGTCATACATCTCGCGCAGGTAGGCTGTACCGGCCAGGATGCTCTGGTGTGGATCATAAGGGTCGTCGGTCAGACTGTAGCGATCACGCAGCTCCTGGTAGGTCTCCGGCATCACCTGCATCAGGCCCATGGCCCCGGCGGGAGAGGTGATCAGCTGACCGTTCTGGTACTCGTTGCCGCCGGATTCGACGCGCATGACGGAGCGGACCCAGATCTCGGGGACATCGAAGCGGGCGCTGGCCTCGCGGACGTAGGGGCCCCACGGGTCCTCCGGTGGGCCAGGGGGCACATAGTTGCTGCGGGCGTGCGCGGCATACCGGGCGGCTTGCTGGGTGGCATTGGTGTGGGGGCCCTGGCCGGCGCAGGCGGCAAGTAAGGCGAGGAGGGTGAGGCTGCCAAGCCCGCGCAACGTGGCGACGCTGGTTAGGATGGAGCGGTTCTGGCGTGTCATCCCAGGCAGGACCTCCGTACGTCGTGGCGCGGCCGAAATAGCCGGAGGGCACGACGGTCGGGCGACCGCCGCTCAGGTAACCGATCAGGATTCGTGGCTAACCCCTTATCTGATATCGCAGTTCGAGGCAAGATCATCTCGAACCGCAACGCCGACGACGAGGCGGCGCCATGGGTTACGTTGCAATCCAGCATCTGTTGCGGGATGATTGCCGACTGGGCGGCAGCACCGCCCCAGCGAACTCGGCAAAGATCCTGCCCCGGCGGAGCATACTTGGCCAACCGGTTCGGATCGGCTATCGCCCCGGCTCAATGAGCTCCACAGCACACGACACGATCGCCCGGGCGGGCGTTCTCGATTTTCGCGGGCAGATGTCGGGGGCTCTACGCCATCGCTGGGCGGTCAGGGACGTCGTGGAAGGGCTGCGGCTATGGCCCCTAGCCAGGTCGCTCGGCTGGCTCGACATCCGCCTGCGCTATCGTGGCTCGCTGCTCGGACCTGGCTGGCTGACGTTATCGACCGCCGTGATGGTTGTCGCGTTGGGCGTGCTGTATTCCACGCTGTTCCAAATCGACGTGCACAATTACCTGCCATTCCTCGCGCTATCGCAGATACTGTGGACTTTTCTCGCCGGGATGGTGAACGAGGGTTGCTCCTGTTTCACCCAGGCAGAGGGCATGATCCTGGCGGTTCGCATGCCGCTGTTCTTGCACGCCGTGCGCACGTTGGTGCGCAATGTGCTGGTGCTGGCGCACAACGTCCTGGTGCTGGTCGCCGTCTATTGGTATTTCCACATCAATCCGGGTTGGACTGCCTTGCTGTCACTGCCAGGAATGGCGGTGTGGATCGTTGACACTCTGGCGATCTGCCTGCTGCTTGGTGCCTTCTGCGCGAGGTTCCGCGACGTGGGCCCCATCGTCGGCAGCGTCATGCAAATCGCCTTCTTCCTGACGCCGGTAATCTGGCAGCCCGAGCAGCTTGGGCCCAGCCGGTGGATGCTGCCATTCAATCCGTTCTTCGCGCTGCTCGAAATTGTCCGCGCGCCGTTGCTGGGTTCTGTGCCGTCGCACACGGTCTGGAAAGCCGCGCTGCTCTACAGCGGGATCCTGTGCATGGTGTCGTGGTTGTTCTTCGTGCGCGCCCGCGGGCGCGTGCCTTTTTGGATGTGATTGCCGTGTGTGGCGACGCCCGCATCGACATCAACGGCGTCTCCGTGTTCTTCCCGCTGTACCATGGCAGCAGCCGCAGCCTGAAGAAGACGGTGTTGGCCGCAGCCTCCGGACGGCTGGGCAAGGATATGCAGCAGCGCGTAGTGGTGCAGGCACTGCGCGACATCTCGTTCACGTTGAACAACGGCGACAGGCTGGGGCTGATCGGCACGAACGGCGCGGGCAAGACCACGCTATTACGCACGCTCGCCGGGATCTATGAGCCGGTGATGGGCCACATGCGGATCAAGGGCAGCCTGAATGCGCTGCTCGACCCTAATCTGGGCATGAGCGTAGAGCTGACGGGACGTGAAAACGTGCTGCTGCGCGGCCTTTATAACCGGCTGCCGCGGCCGGAGATAAGCCGGCTCGAAGAGGATGTCGCCACGTTCGCCGAACTCGGCGACTTCATGGACCTCCCGGTCCGTACCTTATTCATCGGGCATGGTGATGCGGCTTGGCTTTGCCATGGCGACGGCGATCCGGCCGCAGATCCTGCTCATGGACGAGTGGTTTATGGTGGGCGATGCCGAGTTTTACGAGAAGGCCCAGGTGCGGCTCGAGAACATGGTGCGTGGCGCAGAGATTCTGGTGATCTCGACGCACAATACCAATGTGGTACGGAACTGGTGCACGCGCGTGCTATGGCTGGAGCAGGGGCGCATCCGGCTCGACGGCGAGCCAGACGAGGTGCTTGAAGCTTATCTGGGGCACAAGCTGAAGCCGCTTGAGGCGGAAAGGGTCTGACGGTGGCAATTCTACCACTCTCGGACCTGACGGTAGTTGAATTCAGCCACACCGTAATGGGACCGTCCTGCGGCGTTGTGCTCGCCGATCTGGGGGCCGATGTGATCCGGGTCGAGCCGGCACCGGATGGCGACCGTACGCGCCGGCTGCACGGCTTTGCCACCGGGTTCTTCTGCTATTTCAACCGCAACAAGCGCAGCATCTGCATCGACGTGAAATCGGATGAAGGCCTAGCGGTTGCGCAGGACCTTATGCGGCACGCCGATGTGCTGATCGAGAATTTCGGCCCGGGCACGATGGACCGGCTCGGTCTCGGCTGGGAAGCGGTGCATGCCCTGAACCCGCGACTGATCTACTGCGCGCTGAAGGGGTTCCTGCCAGGGCCGTACGAGCATCGCCCGTCGCTTGACGAAATCGCGCAGTATATGACCGGTCTTGCCTACATGACCGGCCCGCCTGGTCAGCCGCTGCGGGCGGGATCGTCGGTGATCGACATCATGGGGGGCGTGATGGGTGCGCTGGCAATTCTCGCAGCGCTGCGGCAACGCGACAAGGATGGCGAAGGACGGCAGATCACCAGCGCGCTGTATGAGAGTTCGGCATTTCTGGTGGGACAGCACATGGCGGGCGAGGCGGCGACCGGCACTCCGTCACCGCCAATGCCGGCGCGCAGCGGCGCCTGGGGGATCTACGAAACCTTCGAGACGCTGAACGGAGAAAAACTGTTCATCGGCATCACCTCGGACAATCACTGGAGGTCGTTCTGTAGCAGATTTCAGCGTGCCGACCTGCTGGCTGACGAACGCTTCATCACCAACGCCGACCGGGTGAGGAACCGCCCCGCCTTGCGCGAAATCGTCGCCGCTATCGTGCGCGAGGTGGCGATTGCCGACCTTGAGCGGATCATGGACGAGGCGAACATTCCATTCTCGCCGGTGCGCACACCGTCTGATCTGTTCGACGATCCGCAGCTCAACGCATTTGACCGCGCCCTCAAAGTTCAGATGCCGAAAGGCAATATTGCCAACCTGCCGGGTTTGCCGTTCTGCGTTGACAACGAGGCGCCGGCACTGCGGATGCAGCCTCCGACGGCAGGTGAGCACACCGATGCTATCTTGCGCGCGCTGGGCTATTCGGCGGAGCGGATCGACGCCTTGCGGCGGACACAGGCGATCAGTTAACTGATTCCGGGGTCTTAACCGAACCTTAAGGCCCGCTGCGTCAAGTCCACGCTGTCATGGTGGATCGAGCCGAGCGCGAACCGACGATGGACGAGATCGTCGTTGCGTTGCGCGAGACGCGCCGCGCCGCGGGCCGCAGCGCGCCCTTCACCGTGGTTGGTGGTCAGCGCGACGGCAAGCCGGCTCCAGACACGACCGGCGATGGGCAGAATGCGACCGACATTGCCGCTCTGCGCGAGAGCGAAATTCAAAGGCTGCTCACCGACAACGCTCGCCTGAACGAGCGGGTGATGTTCCTGCTGAAGGTGATCGAACGGGAGCAGCCGCTCAACCGCACGGACGTTGCGGCGGAGGTCAGCGGCGACGCAATCCTCCACGACGTCAGAGTGACCCTCGAGGCCGAACTCCGACCAGTCCTCGACGTATTACTGCGTCTGCTCGAGAAACTACAGGCCTTCCCGGTGAGGCGCGAGCCGCACCATGATGGCGCCATCATCGACCTCGACGCGCCACGTGCCAACGAGTAATCGCTCAGGAGATGCCCAATGGCCACCGCAGCCGCGCCGCAACAAGCAGTTAAGGGGCTAGACCTTGGCACGAGCCGTATCGTGCTCGCCACATTGAACGGGCAGAAGGTCAACTTCACTCCGCAGCTCAACGCTTTCGTAGACATCCCTTACAGCAAAATGACCGAGCAGATGTTGGCGCGTGAGAACATCCTGCACGAGGTCGAAGGATCGCATATCTATGCCTACGGCAATCGTGCCGACGAATTCGCCAAGTTCCTTGAGGGCGACACGCGCCGGCCGATGCAGAGCGGACTGCTCAACCCGGCCGAACCGAAGAATCTGCAGATGATCGAGCTGCTGCTCGGCCGCCTCTGTGGCAAGGCGAGCGATGGCGAAAAGCTGTGCCTCAGCATACCGAGTGCACCGCGTGATCGCGGCTCGGACCTGATTTATCACGAGCGTTCGGTGCAGGGCATTGTCGAAAAACTTGGTTATCAGGCGCAACCGGTGAATGAAGGTCTGGCCATCGTCTATTCCGAGCTGAAGGACGCCAACTTCACCGGCATCGGCATGAGCTTCGGCGGCGGCATGTGCAATATCTGCCTCGCCTATCTCGGGCTTCCAGTGCTGACCGTCGCCACAACCAGGGCCGGCGACTACATCGATCACAGCGCCGCCTCGGTCACCGGTGAGACACCGACCACCGTGCGGCTGCACAAGGAAAACGCCGCCGAGAATGGCTTTGCGCTCGACGCCGGCGAGGGTGGGGCGATCGATCGCGCGCTCTCGGTATATTATGCCGACGTCATCGAGACGGCGGTGACCGCACTGCAGACCGCAATGGTCGAGTCGAAGATGCTGCCCCGCTTCACCGGCCCCATTCCAATCGTGTGCGCCGGCGGCACGGCAATGGCGGGCAACTTCCTTGCCAATCTCCGCTCGGCGATTGACCGAACCAAGCTGCCGGTCGCGATCAGCGAGGTGACGCTCGCCAAGGATCCGCTCAACGCCACCGCAAAGGGCGCGCTGGTCGGTGCGATGCTGAATATGTAATTACCGCTCCGGATGAGCCTGTCCGCGCACTTGTAGCGACAAGGGATCAGTCGCCGCGGAAGACGGCCTCCATGTTGTTTCCGTCCGGATCGAGCACAAATGCGGCATAGTATCGGGGTCGGCGCAAGCCCGGTGCCCCGTTGTCGGTCCCGCCCGCTTGAACAGCCGCCGCATGGAAAGCTTCGACTTCAGACCTGCTCTTGGCCACAAAGGCGGTGTGCTGTCTGACAGAGTACGGGTGATAGCGATCAATCCAAAAGACGGGGTAGTCCGCACCGTAACCGATGCCATCCGAACCCACACCCTCTGGAATTTGCATAACCCTGCGTAGGCCGAGAGCACTGAGAGCCGCATCGTAGAAGATCGCGGAACGTCCGACGTCAGCAACCCCGATGCCGGTATGGTCAATCATGGAACATTTCCGCGGCGCCCTGATATCGGCCAGGGATCAGCCCAGGCCGGTATCCGCATAAGCCCGTCGAGCCAACACACGATGTTCGGAAATGTGTCGAGCGGCATCTCTGCCTCGCGCCAATCTGTCGCCATCGAAGCAAGTTGGAAATCCGCTACAGTCAGCCTACCGCAGGCAACATGGTCGCGAGCATAGAGGTGCCCATCCAGCACCTCTGCGTACCTGAGGAGATCGGCGACTTTCACCTTCAGAATCTCACGATCGGGCGGCAGCTTGCCAAAGGTAGACTTGACGATGTGCTCAAAATAGAAGGGTGCGACTGCCGGCGCCCAGTGGCAATCATTCCAGGACAACCAGCGAAGCACCTCGACCTGTTCGGCGGGATTATACGCCGGCCACATGTCCGAACTTTGCTTGATGCAAAGATAGGCCATGATCGCCGAAGCTTCCCACAGGACAATGTCGCCATCGACGAGGGTGGGCGCCTTCTTGTTCGGGTTGAGGGCGACATAATCCGGCGCGTTGAGCCCGCCTGCGACAAGATCGACTTCGGTGTACTCGGCCTCGATACCCAGATAGCTGGCGAGCGCCAGCACACGTCGCGGTGCCTGCGCCCTGATCCAGTAGATCCGCATGTTCGCTCTCCGTTTGAGAGGCGCGGCTCCGCTTCTGCGCCAGCGGTGAATCGCGTCGTGGCGTTAGCCGAAGCGCACACAGCTGACCGGTGGCAGGTGCCCCGCAACCAATGTCCAAGTGTCGCCGCCGTTCTCGGTGATCCACAGATGTCCGGTGGTTGAACCCAATGCCAGCATTTCACCGCTGTCATTTACGGCGAGAGCATGGCGATAGACCAAATCGTAGGCATGGCTCTGTGGCAGGCCCTCGGTCAGCACCTCGAACGACCGCGCACCGTCGCGAGTGCGTGCCACTGCAAGCCTCGCATCGACCGGTACGCGACACTCGTCCTTTACGCCGGGCACGAACCATGCGGTGTCGGGATCTCGCGGATGCACCGCCGCAGCGAAGCCGAACTTTGCGGGGCGGATGGCGGTGGCCTCCTGCCAGGACTGCGCGCCGTCGGTGGAGCGGAACACGCCGTTATGGTGTTGCACCCACAGTGAGTCCGGAGCCGCAGGGCATTGCACCAGCCGGTGGATGTCCTGCACCTCGGGCGCGTGATTGCGCGGCGGCGGATAATATTCCGCATACATCCCCTCGGAAGCAGCGCGCCAATTGGTGCCGTCGTCGTCTGACCGCCATACGCCGCCGGTGGAAACCCCGATGGCGATCTGTGCCGAGTTGCGCGGATCAACACAGATCGAGGCGACGCCGGCGTGATCGAACCCGCCGCCCATCCAATCCTTGCGCTCGGGCAGGTCCCATAACGCCTGGTTCAACGTCCAGGACTCGCCGCGATCCTTCGACAGAAATAGGCCTGCCGGAATCGTGCCGCACCAGAGCCAGCCAGGCTTGTCCGTGCCAGCCGTTTCCAGGCAGAACAGATACGATACACTCGGCCCTTCGATGTCGCTCTTAGGAAAGGCAGGCGCAGGGATTTCCTGCCAGCTCTCCCCACCGTCGCGTGAGCGCTGCAGCTTGACTCCGAAATGCCCCAACGCCTCTGCCGCGTAAAGCGCACCATCGCGCGGGTCGGCGAGCAGCATCGAGATCGGATCGCCGAGGAAGCGAGTCCCGGCAATGGACCAGTTCCCCTGGCTGCGCCGCAATTCAAACAAGCCTTTCTTGGTGCCGACCAGCAGTCGATCGCTCATCGCTATCCACCTGACAATGCCTGAAACACGAACAGCTCGTCGTCATCGTTGACCGAGTCGCTGAGTTGCTCGCGATCGACAATGCGCTCGCCATTCAGATAAATCGCCACGTGCTTCCGCACCCGATCCTGGTCATCCAGGATGTAGGATCGCAACCGTGGCTGGGTGGCAAACACGTGCTCCAGCACGGCTCGCACGCTCTGCCCGGGTGCAACCTGCAGCGGGCACTCGATATGCCGCTGCAGGTTCGCGGTGAACGCAACGCGCGCCACGGGCGAGCGCGTTAGCTCTTCTCGTGGATGATCATCCACGATACGCCGAACTTGTCGGCGACCATGCCGAATTTCGACGCAAAGAACGTCGGCGTCAGCGGCATCTGCACCTGGCCGCCCGCGCCCAACGCATTGAAGAGCTTCTCAGCTTCGGCGTCGGAACCGGCCTCGAGTGAAAGCGAAAACCCCTGGAAGCTAGGATGCCCGGTGCACCGCCCATCGGACGCCATGACCACCGTGTCGCCGATCGTGATCTTCGCATGCATCACCTTGTCATCGGGCTGGGTCATGCCCTGTCCCTTTTCCGGACAATCCTTCCAACGCATCAGCATGCCGACTTCGGCGCCCACGGCCTGGCGATAGAACTCGATCGCCTCTTCGCAGCGTCCGTCAAAGAACAAATAGGGCTGGATCTGCATGATTGGATTCCTCCGTCTTGTGCTGGACCGACGGTCTTGTTGCGCGATCGCTTCGCAATGTATACACCGTCCACACAACGCTAGCAAATCACGTGGACAGTGTCCACATCCTCGCGGAGCGGTGATGATGGATGCGACGAACCAATTGCGGCCACGCCGCACATACCATCACGGAGACCTGCGGCAAGCGCTGCTGGAGGCAGGCATTGCGCTGGCGCGTGTGGGTGGGCCCGAAGCCGTCGTGCTGCGTGAGGCGACGCGACGCGCCAGTGTGGTGCCCAACGCTGCTTACCGTCACTTTGTCAGCCGCGATGCTTTGCTGCAGGAGGTGCGAGCCGCTGCGCTTTCAATGCTCGCCCTGGCTATGGAGAAAGAGCTGATCCGACAGCGCCGTCGGAAACAAGGTAAGGACGCGGCCCGTGCCAGCCTGCGCGCGATCGGCATCGCCTATCTCCGCTTCGCCCGCACCGAGCCCGGCCTGTTCCGCACCGCGTTCGGCGTTCCGGGCAATCCAGAGACGACAACGCAGCCGGCGATGGCCGGCAAGAGCGGTCTCAACCCGTTCCAGCTGCTCAGCACCGCTCTCGACGAACTGGTGCAAGCGGGCCTGCTGCCCGTGCAGCAGCGACCTGATGCGGAGTATCTCGCCTGGTCTGCCGTGCACGGGCTGGCGATGCTGGTCCTGGAAGGTCCGCTGCGTCGGCTGCCACGCGCGCAGGTCCGCCGCATCGAACAGCGTCTGGTCAATATGGTCGAGCAGGGCTTGTAGCGGGCCGTGCGCTGGCGGTGAGCCGGCAAAGTCGCTGTACCCACTTCCAACACGAAGCCACTCGGCATCAGCAGATGGTGCAGCTCCCAGCGACGATGGGTGGTGGCGGTTGATGGTAGAACGCGTCGTAGGCGCGGACGAAGAGCGAGGCGCTGCCTTCGTAGAACCGCTCCACTACACCTTCTCGACCTGCCCGTACTCCAACTCGACCGGCGTTGAGCGGCCAAAGATCGACACGCTGACCTTCACCCGGCCCTTCTCTTCGTCCACCTCCTCGACCGTGCCGTTGAAGCTGGTGAACGGCCCGTCGGCGACCCGCACTTGCTCGCCCACCTCAAACAGCACCGCCGGGCGCGGGCGCTCCACGCCCTCCTGCGTCTGCTTCATAATGCGCTCGGCTTCGGCGTCACTGATCGGCGAGGGACGGGTCCTGCTGCCGAGAAAGCCGGTCACCTTCGGCGTGTTCTTCACCAGATGCCAGGCGTCATCGGTCAGGTCCATCTTCACCAGCACGTAGCCGGGGAAGAATTTGTGCTCCGCATTGACCTTCTGGCCACGCCGCATCTCGACCACCTGCTCGGACGGCACCAAGACCTCGTCGATCTGGTCGGCGAGGCCCTTCTGTCCCGCCTGCTCCTTGATCTGCTGGGCGATCTTCTTCTCGAAGCCAGAATAAACGTGCACCACGTACCAACGCTTGGCCACTTCAGCTGATCTCCTCACGCGCTCATGCCGAACAGGGCACGAATGCCGATACCGATAAACTGGTCCACGAGGAAGAAGAACATCGCGGCGAGCGCTACCATGGCGAACACCAGACCGGTGGTCACCAGCGTCTCCTTGCGCGACGGCCAGGTGACGCGGGCCATCTCGGACCTCACCTCACGCACAAATTTCGCCGGATCGACCGCCACGTTGTTCTCCAGACCCCAGAGTTGCGAGGAATATAGCGTGCTCGCGGGACGCTGGCAGGGGTGGAGGGTCTCGAACCCCCAGCCTCCGGTTTTGGAGACCGGCGCTCTAGCCAATTGAGCTACACCCCTCGAGCCGCCAGTTCAACGGAACCAGACAGTCCCCACTTTGCTCGCTCGCCCGGATCGGCCACCAATGGAACGGCCGCCCAGGAGGCGGCCGATGTAGCGATTGCGTGCTGTGATGTCCAGGCCGCGTTCCCTTTTCGTGCGACCTCGCTCGGTGTCTTACCTACCGGTTCTTCGGGAAGTAGGGCAGCGGATGCCGCGGCATTGGTGGGCACGGCGAGGGTTGATCCGGGGTGCCGCAGTTATCCGGATCCGGCGGTCTGACCGTCCAGTTCGACATCGGTTGGGATGGGGGAGGAGCACCGGCGTATCTCCCGCCCGGCGGGGGGCTGTTGCCCGGAATGCTCTGTGCGTATGCGAGAGGAGAGACCGCAACAAGTGCGGTCACCAACATGATGCGTCGCATAGTCAGCTCCTTCGGTTGTGGGCCGCCACTGCCTGATACAAGTGAACGAGCCAGTATAGGTCTTGTTGGCAGCCTCTGACCACCGCAGAGCCGGCGGACTGACTGGACCAGACTCGCTGTGTGAATTATCCTGACGGTTATTCAATCACCGGCGGCACGGGGAGAAACCATGCGCAGAACCTGGGCTTTTGCCGCTGTGTTGGCCGGAACGCTGGTCGTGGGCTCCGCGGCGATGGCGCAACAGTCCACGATGCCACCTGATGCAAAAGTGTATATCCTCTGGCCTAATGACGGGCAGGTGATCAAAGGTGCCTTTTGGGTTCGCATGGGCCTGAGCGGCGCGGGGATTGCGCCCGCGGGAGTGGAGAAGGCCAATACCGGCCATCATCACCTGATCGTCGACGCCGACCTGCCGCCGCTCGACCAGCCCATTCCAAACGACCATAACCACTTGCATTTTGGCCTTGGCCAGACCGAGGCAAGGCTCGATCTGCCGCCAGGCAAGCACACTTTGCAGTTGCTGCTGGCTGACGCGAACCACGTGCCGCACCAGCCTCCGCTTTATTCGAAGCGCATCACCATCACCGTGGTCCAATAGTCAGCGGCGGGAGATACAGATGTCATCGATCCGGTTGCGGACGCCCTGGCTCTCGGCCGCTGCGGTGATCTGCATGGTCACGAGTGCGGTCGCGCAGGGCACCGGCGGCGCGCCTGCCTCACCGCCTGCCCTCACCGCCTGCCCCTGCGGCGCCACCTGCCGCGACGGCCACGCCGCGCACCCCGGCCCCACATGATGCCTATGTCTATATCGGCTGGCCGCTCGACGGCGCGACCGTCAATTCCAACCACATCAAGGTTTGGTTCGGAACGCGGAACTTCGGCGTCTCGCCGGCTGGTATCAGCGTAAAGAACACCGGTCACCATCACCTGCTGATCGATGCGCCGCTGCCGCCGCTGGACCAGCCGATCCCGAACGACAGCCATCACCTGCATTTCGGGCTCGGCCAAACCGAAACCGTGATCGAGCTGCCACCTGGAACGCACACGCTGCAGTTGCTGATGGGCGATGCCGATCACATCCCGCATGATCCGCCGGTAATGTCAAAGCGGATCACAGTCCACGTACGCGCAGCAGCGACGACAACGCATTGACACCGCTTAGTTGAGGTCGCGCGCCACCCTGAAACCGTTGCCCAGGTAACGAACCGGCGCATCGTAATTGCTCCGCGCGGTGGGCAGGATATCGTCTGGCCCGGCACGAAATCCGCCGCCGCGCAAAACCCGCTTCATGCAGTTCGGTGCGTCTCGTGCCGAGCCGTCCTCAGGCGCGTGGCTGTAGTTGGGGAACCAGCAATCCTGCATCCACTGGGCAACACCCCCGAGCATGTCATGGAGGCCGTATGGGTTGGGCCGGAACCCGCCGACCGGCAGCGGCGCGCGTGGATCATGCTTGCCTCCGCAGCCGGCGCAGTTCGCCAACGCCGTTCCCGCGCGGTCGCCCCACCAATAACTGGTTGAGGTTCCGGCGCGCGCCGCATACTCCCATTCCGCTTCGGTCGGCAGGCGGTATGCGTGTCCGGCGCGACGCGACAGCCAGGCGATAAAAGTCTGCGTATCGTCCCAGCTGACATTGTAGATCGGCATGTCGTCCTGCGTCTGGGCCATTCGGGGCGGCGGCCCGCAACCGCCATCGGTATGGCAGGTGTTCCAGTTCCCGATTGTCACCGGATACTGACTGAGCGCGAAGGCGCGCAGGGTGACCTTGTGGACCGGCGTCGCACTCGGGTCCTTGGCGCCCTGACCCATCATCAGTGTGCCAGGAGGGACGCGCACCATGGACGGGCAAGTGTCGCAGTCCTGGAACACGTGATCCGTGCTCGTTGGCGGCGCAGGAGCTACAGGCGGCAGCGCCATCGCGAGGTCCCGCCGTTGCTGCGCCGATGCGTCGGACGGCGGCGCGACCGGCTGCAGCGACGCCAGCTTTTCGGGCGGCTTCGGTTGCTCCGGCGGCGGCGGAGTTCCGGCGATGCGCAACGGCGGAGCTTGTGCAGGGCCCTGCTGGGCTGGCGCTGCCGGCTGGCTGGCGGCGCGCTGCTGCGCCATCAGGTCATCGCGTCGCCTCTGCGCAGTTGGAGCCAGGTAGGAGGTGGGATAGAGCCGCATAAAGGTCTCCACGTCCTCCAGGCGCCCCGTTGATCCCAACCGCTCCCAGACTGCGGCCTCGGCCATCTGCGTCGCCGCTTCCACCGGGTCCATCACATCGATGTCCAGTGTGCCTTCCGTCCGGCCGCCTCGGCCATCATCCACCAAATATTGGAAACTGCCGGCGGAACCACTGAATCCAGGCTCCGGCACGTAAACCAATACCGGCAGTTGCTCCGGCTGCAGTCGGTCGCCAACCCTGATCGGGGTGAGGCCGAAGCGAACCAGGCCGCGAGGCAGTGCCTGGACAGTGACTGCGAGCCTGTCGCCATCGGGGTCGGTCGGCGGCGCGATGCCGATTGCCCCGGTATAGATGCGGAGCCGGCGGCGTGGTTCGGCCACGGGGGGTCGGTTCGAGGGCGTCACGGTGATGCTCAGGCTGCCCAGGGTGTTGCCCCCACGGCCATCGTCCACCAGGAAGTCGAATGTCCCGACATCACCCTGCGCCGATCCGGTCGGCTTGTATGTCGCGGTCGCGAAACGATCGACACTGTAAGCCGCACCCGGGGCGACAATCCGTCCCTCGACCCGGACTTCGCCCGAGCGGGGCAGGCCCAGCACCCGAACGGTCAGGGGATCCTGGTCCGGATCGGTTGGCTTAGGTATCGGCAGTGCAGTGGGGCCTGCGGTGTCGCGCACCTCGAGCGGTTGGATTGTGCCGATCTGCGGCGGCCGATTGGGCGGGCGCGGATGAAAGTAGAACGGCTCGGCACCAAGAGAGCTGAAGACGTATGGCTCCTGCTGGTTGCCAGTGGCCCGCAATACGTCGTCGCGCACGCTGCGAAAGAACAGGCTGAGCTCAAGCCCCTGCTTGTCCAAATTGTTGAGCAGGGCCTGGGCGAACGGGCTGTGGCCGCGGCCGCCGTCGTCGGCCGTCTGATCCGCCTTGGTCGCCATCGCCACCAGCGTGTTGCGCGGCACGTTGTCCACCCGCGCCAATCCTGCAGACGGGGGGCCTCGGCTGCTGATCGCCAGGGAGCGCGAGAGACGCTCAACGAAGGGATTGTTGCGACACGCATCGAGCAGAATGATGCCGAGATGCCGGGCCTGGGACACTTCGCCCAGGAACAGCTCAAGCGACAAGGCCTCGTAGACCAGGTCGCGTTCCCGCTCGATTTGCGCATCCGCGGGCAGCAGGAAGTTCTCACGCCCCACCTGGACCCCATGGCCAGCGTAGTAAACCACTGCGATGTCGGCCTGGGCCGCCTTGATGCCGAATGCCCGCAAAGCCTCGCTCAGTTTGCGAAAGTCTGGATCGTAGACCTCGCTCACTTCGAAGTTCAGGCGCCGTAGCGAGTCGCCGATCGCCCGGGCATCATTGACCGGATTGGCGAGTTGGGGAGCATTCTTATAGGCGCCGATACCAACCACGAACGCGACGCGCCGCTCGGATACAGGCGCCTGCGCGAAGGCCTGCATCGGGACCACTGCCAGCAGCAGCAGAACCAGAAGCCGCGTCACCGGTCGAGCAACTCCCGCATGGCCGTCCCTGCGCCAATAATTCCTGGAGCAATATCCGATTTTGGACTTGAGGGGAACAAATTGACGCTTTGGAGCGGGTGAGGGGAATCGAACCCCCGTGACCAGCTTGGAAGGCTGGAGCTCTACCATTGAGCTACACCCGCGTCAGCGCTGCTTTAGCCACCGCCAGCCCGCAGCGCAATCATAGCGGCTTTGACCTGGATCAATCCTTTCCATTCCCCCGGGCACCAAGTTTGGCCGCCCTTCTGATGCCTCGAGGCAAGCCGATGCAGATGCGGAATAGCCGGCTCAGCCACCTAGACAAGCTCCCAGGTCATCGGCACCTTTCCCGTCACCGGAGTAGCGAAAGGCCGCAGTGTCGATGGCCTATGAATATTCCAGCGTCGCCGGCACGGTACAGTTGGTCGAAGAGAAGGGCCGCTGGCTGCTGCACTTTGCAGGCCGACGCCATGGCCAGTGGCGCTCCCCTCATCGGGCGGCGTCCGCGGTGGCCCGGCATCGTTCCGGACTGCCATTGTGGGACAGGAAACGGGCAGACGCCCCCGAGGACCTGCTGGATTGGCGGCCACTCGGCGGCTCGCTCTGACACACCGCACGTGACCGCTCGCACCGCAACGGCTTCCAGATGAACGCCGAACGCGGCCTGACGTTCCGACGGGCCGAACTTCACCTCGATCCGCTGACCGAGAAGGACTTGCGCGACCTCGATTTCGTGGCGGCGCACGCCGACATGGTCGGCGTCTCGTTCGAGCACCAGTCCAAGAAAACTGCCCGTCTGAGGGCGCTGCGTTCCCGGTAGCAGTTGCGCTGGACGCAATCCGGCGATAATCGGCCCGTAACATTCGGGGAGGATCCGATGGCTGCCAGACCAGACGAGCACCTGCCTGCGCGGCCGGTCGCCTGGGCGCGCCTGCTGTTGCTGATCCCCTTTATCGCCGTGCTCTGGGTGCCGTTCTATAATAGCGTCCAGCCTACCTTGGCCGGGGTGCCATTCTTTTACTGGTACCAGCTGCTCTGGATCATCCTCGGCGCGGTGATCATTATTATCGTCTATCGTCTCGAACACTGAGCGGACCGATGATCAACTGGACCGCCCTGACTATTTTTATCCTGCTATTCGGGTTCGTCACGATACTAGGCTTTGTCGCTGCGCATTGGCGACGCGGCGATCTGACGATGCTGCACGAATGGGGATTGGGGGGCCGTCGCTTCGGCACCATCGTTGCCTGGTTCCTGATTGGCGGCGACCTCTATACCGCCTACACCTTCGTCGCAGTTCCCGCGCTGATGTTCGGCGCCGGTGCACTTGGCTTCTTCGCCGTGCCTTACACCATCATGGTGTATCCCATCCTTTACGTTGCATTCCCGCGGCTCTGGTCGGTCGCACACAAGCACGGTTACGTCACCTCAGCGGATTTCGTGCGCGGACGCTTCGGCAATCGCTGGCTCGCACTGGCGGTGGCGCTGACCGGCATTCTCGCCACGATGCCGTACATCGCGCTGCAACTTGTCGGCATCCAGGTCGTACTTGGAGCGATGGGTGTGGAGACCAGCGGTCTGGGTGGTGACCTGCCGCTGATCATCGCTTTCATCATCCTCGCCGCATTCACCTATACATCGGGTTTGCGTGCGCCGGCGATGATCGCCATTGTCAAGGACTTGCTGATCTATATCACGGTGATCGCAGCAATCATCGCGGTGCCGCTCCATCTCGGCGGCTACGACAAGGTGTTCTCGGCAGTCCCGGCGGCCAAGCTGCTGCTGGCAACGCCGCCGGCCGGATCGCTCGGCAGCTTCAGCGCCTATGCGACATTGTCGCTGGGGTCGGCGTTGGCGCTGTTCCTGTACCCGCATTCGATCACTGGCATCCTGAGTAGTTCAAGTGCGCGGGTGGTGCGCCGCAACGCCGCGGCGTTGCCGGCCTACTCGCTGATGCTCGGGTTTCTGGCGCTGGTGGGTTTCATGGCCATCGCGGTCGGCGTGCAATCGATGCCCGAGTTCGCCGACGGGTTCAAGCGCTATAGCAACAACTTCTCCGTCCCGGCGCTGTTCCTGGCGGTGTTTCCTGCGTGGTTTGCGGGCGTCGCTTTTGCGGCGATCGCCATCGGTGCGCTGGTGCCCGCGGCAATTATGTCGATCGCCACGGCAAACACCTTCACTCGCAACATCTATCGCGAATTCATCCATCCGGCGGCAACAGATGCCCAGGAAAGCCAGATGGCGAAAATCGTGTCTCTGGTGATCAAGGCCGGTGCGTTGGTGTTCATCTTTGCAATTCCGTTCCAGTATGCGCTTTGGCTGCAATTGCTGGGCGGTGTCTGGATCATTCAGACCCTGCCACCAGTGATCCTCGGACTCTATACGCGCATGCTGAATGGTTGGGCACTGTTGATCGGCTGGGCGGTTGGATTTGGTCTAGGGACCTGGATGGTGGCCGCGGTGAACTTCGCACCCGTCTATCCGCTGAAGCTCTTTGGCACGACGGTGCCTTGCTATACCGCGCTGGCATCGCTGGTAGTGAACATTGCGGTGGGAGTGGTGCTGTCGGTGGTATTCAACCTAGTGCGCTCGGATCGGCACCGGGACGTGACTGTCGCGGATGACTACGCGTAGCCTGCGCCGACTGGCTCCGCGTCCACCGCGTCCTTATTATGGTCTGCCCTGCAGCAGCACCCATGAACCGGCATGGAACATTTCAGGACCACAACTGCTGGCAAGTCGGGAAGCTGTCGCCGTCGTTGCCAGCAGGAAGGTCTGGCGCGCAATACCGAGATCCACGCCACAACCTTGGCTGAACGCCGCGGCACGAGCTTCGATGCGGCGATACCAGGTGATGAGCTCCGTGTCATTGGTCGGAGCAAACTTCCACGCCACCCAGGTGGGCCGCCCGGTACGCCGTTCGAAATCAAGCCAATCCAACTCCGCGTCCGGATCGATCAGCACGACGTCGCCGGGCGATGTCAACCGCTGCACGGCATTCGCAATCAGAGCTTTCTCGCCCGCGAACGGCGTCGTCGCTACTTCTCGCATCAGGCGCCCGCCCTGAATGTAGCAAAACGCCGGACCGATCGTCGCCAGCAGCGCCACGCGCATCAGCCACGCCCGGTGACCAGCTATGTTGACTACGAACGCCAGTGCCAACATCAGCCACAACAGTTCGATCAGCGATGACGGGCGGAACAGGTAGAATTTGCCAAGCATGCCGCTGGTGCGGTCAAGGAACTTTGGCCCCAAGACCAGGAATAGGTAGGCAAATAGGCTTGCGAGCCACGCCGCGGTGACTCGCAAACGGCGGATTTCGGCACTGCGGGCGAGCCAAATGCAGCTCAACAACATTGGCAACGCAATGGTATAGCCAGGCAACCAATGATCGCGAAAATAGGTCCACGACAGGAATGGCGATTGATGGTGCGGTTCGCGGATGATCGAAAAGATCACATCGGGTGGCGGTATGTCTGTGGCCAGCGACGCAGAATTGTCCGCCAGCCTGGACCATGCGATGACGACAAGCAGCGGCGTAATCAGCAGAACGTAAAGGGATACGGTCGCAGCGACCTGCCGCAGATCCCTTCGATCGAGCAGCCTCAGCGCCATCGCTGCGGCGAACCAGAAGCCGCCAACCAGGAAATGGAAATAGGTCGCCAAAGCCATCAGCAGTGCCACGGGGGTCGGGCGTTCTCTGATGAAAACGAGGCGGAGAGCCGAGAAGACGAGAATGTAGGCCGCCACCTTGGCTTCGTAGTCGCCAAACAGCCACTCGCCGCCAACGATGTCCTGTCCCATCAGCGCCATGACCATGACAGCGATCATGGTATCGAAGGCAGAGAGCGCAAACACTGCGAACAGTCCTGGCAGCACCAAGGTGTAGCCAGCGACTGCGACCAACCTGGTCACGATCTGAGCCGGCGCATAGCCGATGAGCCAGACGACGCTGCCGAGAGTGGCGTCGCTCAACATTCGGTGCCGCGACGAGTCGAACACTGCGGTGGTCTCTGGCCAGACTGAACCGCCGACGAACCTCGCAGCGAGCGCAAAATAGTCTTCTTCGTTTGGCGAAAGAACGCCATGAGGCGGGATCAGCGAGAGTAAGACACAAGCGAGCGCTGCGGTACCCGCCAGAACGCGAATGCGAGAGCTTAGCAGAAACTGTCTTGACCGAACGACCCGGTGCCATCGCCTCATGGCGATGACCCTACGGTCTCGACGGATGATCTTCCACTGGGAGGGGGTTACCTGTCGACGTGGCGCAGTATGCAGTTTGCGCGCGAGTCATTCCTAAATCCGCAGCTCCACACAGACCGGCACGTGGTCGGAGCCCTGCGGCCAGTCGCGCGCATCCTTCAGCACGATCTGGCGTTCCAACTTTCCAACCAGATCAGGCGTGACCCAGATGTGGTCCAGTCGCCGCCCTCGGTCCGATGCACGCCAGTCGCGGTTGCGATAGGACCACCACGTGTAGAGCTTCTGGTCCGTCGGCACGAAGTGCCGCACCGCATCGACGAAGCCGGTGTCCTGCCACGCGGTTAGGCCCGTGGTTTCCGGCGGTGTATGACTGACCACGCTCAGCAACTGCTTATGGCTCCAGACATCGTGTTCGAGCGGCGCAATGTTCAGGTCGCCGACGAGGACACCGCGTGCCAGTGCTGTGCGGGTCGCAAACCAGTTCCGGGTCTCGGCAACGAAGTCGAGTTTGTGCGCGAACTTTACGTTCAGCTCGCGATCCGGAACGTCACCGCCGGCGGGGACATAGAAATTGTGCAGTTCCAGCGGGCCGCCTTGCGCGTCCAGCAGAACGCCGATATGCCGACAGTCGCCCTTCGAACACCAATCGGGCGCAATGTCGTGCAGGATGATGGGCAGTCGCGACAGGATCGCCACACCATTGTAGCCTTTCATGCCCCGAAACAATGCATGCGGAAAGCCGAGTGTCACCGGACCCTCGGCTGGAAACAGCTCATCGGGGACCTTGGTCTCCTGCAGACAGATCACGTCAGGCTCGAGCGATGCGACCAACTCCTTCAGCAAGGGCAGTCGTAAGCGAAGCGAGTTGATGTTCCAGGTGGCGATGCGCAGGTTCACACGGCGAATCCGGAGTGCTGCCCCAACCTAGCGATCCCTGGACAGAACACCAAGACGGACGACAATGCCATCTGCTTTGGCGCGGGAGGACAAAATGGGCATGACCATCACCGAAAAGATTCTGGCGCGCGCCGGTGGGTTCTCGAAGGTCTCGCCAGGGGACGTCGCAGTGGTGGATGTCGAGACCGCCTGTCTGCTCGATCTGTCCTTCCTGCCGGAAGGTTGGCGCAAGGTGCTGAAAGTGGCCGATCCTTCGAAGGTGGTGATCGTCTTCGATCACCTGGTGCCGGCGCCCACCGTGCAGGCCGCGGAGTGCATGAAGACGGGACGCGCGTTCGCCAAGGAGTTCGGCATCGAGCGTCTGCACGATGTCGGCGCCGACCAGGGCATCAGCCATGCGGTGATCGCCGATAAGGCCTATGCGCTGCCCGGAACGGTGCTGGTGAACGCCGACTCGCACACCTGTAGCGCGGGCGCGTTCAACTGCGCCGCCCGCGGCGTCGGTGGGCCAGACATGCTGTATGCCGTGACTACGGGAAAGGCCTGGTTCCGCGTCGGCGAGACGATCCGTTATGACCTTACCGGCAAGCTGCGCGCCGGTGTGTCGGCGAAAGATATCTTCCTGACTATCGCCGGCAAATGGGGCGCTCACGTCAATCAGAACATCGAGTATGGTGGACCCGGCATGCACGGCATGAGCCTGAACGCACGGCGCACGCTGACGACAATGGGAACCGAGTTGTCGGCGGAATTCGTCATTTTCGAGCCAGACGATACGCTGACCGAGTATGTGAAGGTGCGCAACCCGAAGCCGTTCTTCCCGACGATGCCGGACGAAGACGCGGCGTACAAGGAACGTCGCCCCATCGACCTCGGCACGATCGAGCCGCTGGTGGCTTTGCCTGATGCAGTGGTGAACAACTCGGTGGGCATCAGCGAAGTCGCCGGACGGAAGATCGACCAGGCGTTCATCGGCGCGTGCTGCAACGGCACACTTGATGACCTAGCGGTGGCCGCGCGCGTGGTGCAAGGGCGCAAAGTCGCCCCCGGGACGCGCTTCATCGTCACGCCAAGCACCGAGGCGATCCATCGCGCCGCGATCCAGGCCGGCTATGTACAAACGCTGATGGATGCCGGCGCCATCGTCACCACCGCGACCTGCGGCGCGTGCGTCGGCGGTCATATGGGCGTGCTTGGCCCGGACGAGAGTCTGTATTACCGCGAGCACGCGCAACTTCAAGGGACGGATGGGCGATCCATCGGCGCGGATCTATATGGCCTCGCCGGCCACAGTCGCTGCCTCGGCGCTTGCCGGACAGATCGCCGGCGCCGGCGAGTTCTTCGAAGGAGACGTGTCATGAGAAGCGGACGCGTCTGGAAGTTCGGCGACAACATCAATACCGATCTGATGCTGCCAGGCCCATATCTCTATCGTAGTCCGGACGAGCAGGCGCGCGCCGTATTCATGAACAACCGGCCGGGTTGGGTCGATCAGGTGCAGAAGGGTGACGCGATCGTCGGCGGCTTCAATTATGGTATGGGCTCGTCGCGACCGGCAGCGCGCAGCATCCGCAACTGCGGCATCGGGTTCCTGCTGGCGGAGACCATCAACGGGCTGTTCTTCCGCAATGCAGTCAATTACGGGCTGCTGGCCTGCGAATGTTCCGGCGTGTCCGGCGCCTTCGAGGAGGGTGACAAAGCGGAACTCGACATCGAGGCCTGGACCGCGCGCAATCCTCGCACCGGCCAAGCACTGAAGGTTTCGCCGGTGCCGCAGCAGCTTTTGGCGATGATGCTGGGGGGTGGCGTGTATCCGATACTGGAGCGAGAGGGATTGATCGCGTCCCGTTAGGGAGAAACTGGATGAAGATCGTTGTCTTTGGTCCCGAGAGGCGCGTGGGCGTATTGCGGGGCAATCAGGTTGTCGATCTATCGCTTGCCTATGCCAAATACCTGAAAGAGCGCCAGAGCGAGCGACAGCCGACACGTCTGGCTGCGGTCATGGTGCCGAGTGATCTCGCCCGCTTCATCGAAGGTGGCCAGCGCACGCTCGAGCTTGCTGATGCGGCGCTCGATCACCTGTTCGGCAATGTGCAGGACCAACTCGGCCCGGATGGCGAGGCCCTGTTGCGCAAGGCATCTGAGGTGCGCCTGCATGCTCCGCGACCTGACGGATCGCGGATCGCCTGTGCGGGCGGCAATTTCGCCGATCACCTCGCCGGCATGGCCGCGATGGGGCTG
The DNA here is from genome assembly GCA_963850535.1 of uncultured Alphaproteobacteria bacterium. Taxonomy (GTDB): domain Bacteria; phylum Pseudomonadota; class Alphaproteobacteria; order Acetobacterales; family Acetobacteraceae; genus JAMXLO01. Next base: position 159,000 of record CAWKMC010000020.1, read on the forward strand.
CTGCCTGGTGCCGGCCGGATGTCGATCGATGAGGCGGCGAAGAAGATCAGGGACAACGGGATCTGGGGATTCTGGAAAGTCGGTCGGCATACAGCAGCTTCGGGTGAGCAGTTGCCTTACCCGAGTAGGGCGGACCGGCTGGACTACGAAGGCGAGGTCGCGATCATTCTCAATCGTGAGGTGAGGGACGTTCGCGCGACCGACGCTAAGGATCTGGTCTGGGGGGTCACCCTGTTGGGGGATTGGAGCATCAGGAGCCCGGCCGAGCCGACAGGTCCGCTGCGGTTTGGTATGGCCAAGAACTTCGACCAGTCATGCTCTTTGGGGCCTTGCATTATCGTCGGCGAGTTGGACCCGACCGATATCGATGTGGAGACCTACGTGAATGGCGAGCGCCGCCAGCAGTTCAATACGCGCGACATGGTGTTCTCCTTTTGGGAATATATCGAGTATTTATCGCGCGACCTGACCTTGTACCCTGGGGACATCATCAGCAGTGGCACGGCTGCGGGCACTGCCGCAGATTCCAGTCCAAGATTGGCCGATGGAAACTTCGCTCCGGAGCGGTTCCTCAAGCCTGGCGACGTCGTCCGGATCACTTCGCCTGCAATTGGCGCTTTGGAGGCACACATCGGACTGAAGCCGTGACAAAGCAAGCTGGCGGCAATGGCGGCGTGAACCAGGCGCTACTGGTCATCTTCAACCCATCTCGGTAATGTGCATCGATGGCGGCGACGACTCCCTTCTGGAAGATCAAGACGCTGGAGCAGATGTCCCATGAGGAGTGGGAGTCGTTGTGCGATGGTTGCGGCCGGTGCTGTCTGCACAAGCTGCGCGACGATGACACCGGTGCGCTGTCATTTACCAATGTCGCTTGCCGACTGCTGGACCTGCACAGTTGCCAGTGCAGCGACTACGCACATCGTCGACGCCGCGTGCCGGATTGCGTATCACTGACACCAGCCGAGGTGCGGGCAATCGACTGGCTGCCGCCGTCCTGTGCCTATCGCCGTCTGGCGGAAGGGAAAGATCTGGCGTGGTGGCACCCGCTGGTATCAGGCGATCCCGAGACTGTGCATACCGCCGGAATCTCAACGCGTGACCGTGCCATCAGTGAGCGAAAGGCCGGCCCGTTCGAGCACCATGTGGTAGATTGGCCTGGTCGGATGCCACGCGCCAAACGCTCGACGCAGGAGAAGCCCTGATGATGAAGGATGCCTTGTTCGCCGGTGTGAATGCGGCGGTGCTGACACCGATGAGAGCCGACCTGTCGGTCGATCTCGATCGGATGGCGCGACACTGTCGCTGGCTGTTGGCGAATGGCTGCAACAACCTGGGCGTTCTTGGTACGACTGGGGAGGCGAACAGCGTTGGCCTGCACGAGCGCATTGAGGCGCTGCAGGGATTGATCGAACGCGGCATTCCTGCAGCGAAGATGATGCCTGGCACCGGTGTGTCCGCGCTGACCGATACGGTGCTGCTGACCAAGCATGTGGCGGACATGGGCTGCCGTGGTGCACTGCTGTTGCCACCGTTCTACTATAAGAACCCGACAGATGATGGGCTGTTCGCGTATTTCTCTGAAGTGATCAATCGGGTGGGCGGCCGCATCAAGTACTATCTGTACAACTTCCCCCAGCAATCGGCGGTTCCGTTCAGCGTCGAGCTGATTGGCCGGTTGTTGAAGGCGTTTCCCGGGACGATCAAGGGCGTGAAGGACAGCAGCGGCAACTACGACAGCGGCCGTGCCTATGTGGAGAACTTTGCCAAAGACGGGTTCGAGGTATATGCAGGCGACGATACGCTACTACGACCGTTGTTGTTGCTGGGGAGCGCGGGGTGCATCACCGCCGCGGCGAATGTGAATTCGCCCATCGCGGCGCAGGTCTATGCCAACTGGAACAACGATCGGGGCGCTGTCGCTCATGAGACGCTTAGCGCGACTCGTCGTGCAATTGTGTCTGCGCCTGCGGCGATACCAGCACTGAAAGCGCTGATGGCACGCCACACCGGCGACGAGGCATGGCACAACATGCGTCCGCCGCATCTGAAGCTGACAGGCGAACAGCAGGCAAAGCTATTCGCCGCGTTCGATGCGTCCGGTGTCTCATTGGCGAAGGCGGCATAGCAAATTACGAGGCGCTGAGGACACAGTCGGGCAGAGACTCTGCCTACTCCGCGGTTTCGTGATGAATATTCATTGACAAATCGGTGCCATCTGTCGTTGGTGGACAGAATGGAAATGCCGCGGACTGAAGTGCTGGCACTGCCCAGCGGTCCGACTCGCGTTGAATGGCGACGCAACCGACGTGCACGACGCGTCAGCCTGCGGATTGATCCGTGCGGCGGTGGCGTTGTTGTGACCCTGCCGATGCGCGCAGGACGCGGGGCCGGCATGGCTCTCCTGATGAATCATGCCGAGTGGGTGGCCAACCGGCTGGCTGCGTTGCCTGATGCTTTGCCGTTCGAGGATGGTTCGCAAGTTCCGATCGATCATAAGCCCCATCGCATTCGCCATGTGCCGCAGGCGTGCGGGGGCGCATGGATCGAGAGCGGCGAACTGCATGTCAGCGGAGCGCCTGAATTCCTGTCTCGTCGCGTCACCGATTTCCTTCGCGCCGAAGCATTGCAGCGCTTGTCCACTTTGGTGGTCGCGAAAGCCGCGCGGATCAATGTCACGCCGCGCCGAGTAGCGGTGAAGGATACGCGCAGCCGCTGGGGCAGTTGTGCCGTCGATGGGTCGCTCGCGTTCAGCTGGCGACTGGTGATGACGCCGGAATTCGTGCAGGACTACGTCGCCGCACACGAAGTCGCGCATCTGAAGCACATGAACCACGGCAAGCGGTTTTGGGGCGTCGTCAACCAACTTACTCCGCACGCCGAAGCTGCGATTCCGTGGCTGCGCGCAGAAGGCTTCCGGCTGCTGCGCATCGGGTGACGCCGCGCCGCATGGTCTGTATTGTGTCGGGGGAAATCATCCGCGCCCGGCACAAGAGGGACCATGGGAGGATCGACAACCGCCGTCCGGCAGGCCGAGTTGCGCAGCTTGCGTGGTGTCGGCTTCCGCACCAGCAGCGCGCAGCGTTGGCTCGATCGGCAGTTTGCGCGTCTGGCGGTGCTGCCGACCAGTGCGATGATGCTGCTGATCTTCGGGATCCCATTGGCGTTCTCGTTTTATCTCAGCTTCCAAGGCTGGTCGCCCGAACAGGCGCTGTTCGCCGGTAATTTCGCGGGCAGCGCGAATTACGAGGACCTGCTGACCGACCCGCAGTTTCTGGCAAGCCTGTCGGTCACTTGCATCTACACCGCTGTCACGGTCGCGACCGAGCTTGCATTGGGGATGGCGATCGCGCTGTTGCTGAACGTCGATCTGCCGATGATCGGATTGTTTCGCACGATATTGGTCGTGCCGATGATGATCACCCCGATCGTCGCCGCGCTGTGCTGGAAGCTGCTGCTCGATCCGGATCACGGCGTGGTGAACTATTGGATCGGTAGCCACATCGTCTGGCTGGGCCGACCGGACACGGCGCTGATCTCGGTCATCGTGGTGAACCTGTGGCAGAACGCGCCGTATGTCGCGGTGCTGTTGCTGGCGGGACTGCGCTCCTTGCCAAGCGAACCGGTCGAGGCGGCGTCGATCGACGGTGCGAGCTGTTTGGCAAGTGTTCTGGCACGTTACCTTGCCGCTGCTGCGACCCTATATACTCGTGGCGCTGCTGCTCCGCACCATTTTCGAATTTCGCGCCTTCGACAATATCTATGTGATGACAAGCGGTGGGCCGGCGAACGCGACCATGTCGCTGTCGATGTTCACCTACCTGGCGTCCTTCGTGCAATTCGATCTGAGCCTGGGCGCCGCGGCGTCATGGTTGATGCTGTTCATGTGCCTGTTGCTGTGCCTGTTCTTCATCGCGGTGATCCGCCGGCGAGAGGCGAATTGATGGCCGGATCAAGTCCGGCCATCACGATAGAGGGCCGGGCTGGCGCCCGGATCAATGTATGATGGCGGGCCTCCACGGTGTCGGTTCGCGACGCAGCAAGCTGATGTTCGCTGGGTTGGTCTATGTCGCGCTGACCGTCATGACCGCGGTGTTTCTGTTCCCGCTGCTATGGGTGATCGGCCTATCGCTGAAGACGCGGCTGCAGGTATTCGCAATGCCCCCGCTGTTCGTGTGGAAGCCGACGCTGGAGAACTACGCTGCGGTGCTCGGGCAGGCGGATTTTCTGCAGGCGTTCGTCAACAGCCTGGTGGTATCGTCCGGCGCGGTGCTGCTGTCGCTCTGCGTCGGCGTCCCGGCGGCCTATGCGTTCGCGCGATTTCCGTTTCGCGGCGGGTCGTTCCTGTTCTTCTCGCTGCTGGTCATGCGCATGCTGCCGCCGATCGCGGTGCTGGTGCCGATGTACATATTGTTCAGCAAGTTCGGGTTGACCACGACACGGTTCAGCGTGGTGCTGGCCTACAGCACCTTCAGCCTGCCGCTGGTGGTGTGGATCATGCGCGGGTTCTTCGAGGATCTGCCGCGCGAACTGGAGGAAAGCGCCTGGGTCGATGGCGCGTCGCGCTACGCAGCGTTCCGTCACGTGGTGCTGCCGCTGATCCGGCCGGGGCTGGTGGCGGCGAGCATCCTCTGCCTGCAATTGGCCTGGAACGACTTTCTGTTCTCCGCCGTGCTGACCAACAACGCGACGCGCACGCTGCCGGTGCTGATGGCAGGCTTTTCCGGCGGCGACACCGGCACCGACTGGGGCGGCATGACTGCCTCTGGCGTGCTGGTGATCCTGCCGGTGTTGATATTCTCATTCGCGGCGCAACGGCATCTGGTGGCCGGGCTGTCGTCGGGTGCGGTCAAGGGTTGAAACAAACGGGGGAAACGAATGGCCAGAGTTGAAGCGTCGCACGCTGCTGCAGGCGTCAGTAGGCATGCTCGCCGCGCCGCAGATCATGGCGCAGAGCAAGCCGGAAAAGCTGGTCTATGTCGGCGACAACGGTCCCTGGCACTACGTCATGGTCGAAGAGGTCGCGCCCGCGTTCGAGAAGGCGACCGGCATCAAGGTCGACTTCACCCTGCTGCCGGTTGATCCATGGCGGGCACGCCTGCGAGCAGAGCTGGGCGCTGGCAGCAGCGGCATCGATGTGGCGCAGTTCTCGATCAGCATGACCGGCTGGATGGCGCCGCATATGGAAGATCACGAGCCGCTGCTGGCGCAGATCAAGGCGAAGCACCCCGAGTTCGACTGGAACGACTATCTGACCGGCACCAAGAAGGCGGCGACCTACGACGGCAAGCTGACGCGGCCTGCCGTACCGCATCACCACCGGCATCTTCCACTACCAGAAGGCGCTGCTGGAGACAGGCAGGCTTCGCCAAGCCGCCGGAGAACTGGGAGCAGTTCCTGAAGACCGCGCAGGCGGTGAACACGCCGCCCGAGCGCTATGCCTATGGCCTGATGGGCATGCAAGGTGCCGGTATGTATTCCTGCCTTGCCTCCTGTTCTGTTCTCCAACGGCGGCGCCCGCATGGTGGACTTCAAGACCGGCGAAGTATTCATCAACGACGCCAAGGCGGTGGAAGCGCTGCAGTTCTACGGCGATCTGATCACCAAGTACAAGCTGGTGCCGCCGGATGCGATGACCTGGCAATTCGAGGAAATCGTCGCCGGCGGCCAGCGCGACCGCTATGCCATGGTGCAGATGTTCGCGCCCTACGGCACTCTGATCAACGATCCGAAGCTCTCCAAGACCGGCGGCAAAGTGGGCATGGACCACGGTTCCCGGGCCACACAACAAGGAGGAAGGCCGCACCTGGATCGACGGCCACACAATCGGCGTCCCGAAATACAGCAAGAACAAGGAATGGGCACTGGAGTTCGTGGCGATGTGCTGCGCCCGCGACTGGCAGAAGCGGGCGATGATTCCGCGGCAACTCTCCGCCGCTGCGCTCGGTATTGGAGGATCCCGATATGATCGAGCGGATCGGCTGGCCGCCGGTAGCGGCGCAGGCGATCGAAACCGGTGTGCCTACCCCGGGCAATCCAGTTTGGGACACGTTGGAGGTGCAGATGCGGTCCGCTATCGCCCAAGTTCAACTCGGACAGAAGACCGCCAAGGTCGCGCTGGACGAACTGGCAGCGGACTGGCAACGCAGTCTTAGACGCGCAGGAATTGGCCGGTGATCTGCCGCCGTTCGCTGTTGCAGGCGGGCGCCGCGGCGGCGGTGCTGCCGCGTGTGGCTCTGGCGCAGAACAAGCCGGAGAAGCTGGTGTTCGTTGGCGACAACGGGCCGTGGCACTGGTGTCTGGTCGAGGAGGTCGCGCCGGCATTCGAAAAGCAGCACGGGATCAAGGTCGACTTCACCCTGCTGCCGATCGATGCGCTGAGCGCGCGGCTGAAGGCGGAGTTGAACTCCGGCTCGTCTGGCATCGACGTCATCCAGTGGACCGCCACCTATGCCGGCTGGCTGGCGCAGCATATGGAGGACCACGACAAGCTGCTGGCCAACTCAGCGAGCAAGCACCCCGATTTTGACTGGGACGATTTCCTGCCGCCGATCCGCGACATGGCGAGCTATCAGGGCAAGCTGCTGGGCATTCCGTATCGCGTCACCGCAAGCATTTTAAACTATCAGAAGCAGCTGCTGGCGGATGTTGGCTTCAACAAGGCGCCAGAGAATTGGGAGGAGTTTCAGGCAGCACTGATTGCCACCACCAAGGCAGGCGCGCCGAACCGCTACGGCCTGGGCATCTGGGGACGGCAGGGACCCGCGATCGTCGGCGGCTTCTCGCCTTTCCTGCGCGGCAACGGCGGTCGCTATTTCGATCCGAAGACCTACGAGATCGAGATCAACAACGTCCGTGCGGTTGAGGCGCTGCAGTACTATGGCGACCTGATGACCAAGTACAAGGTCATCGTGCCGGATGCGATCACCTGGGAGTTCGACGAGATCGTCGCCGGCGGACAAAATGACCGCTACGCAATGACGATCACGCTCGCGCCATACGGCACGCTGATCAACGATCCGAAGCTGTCGAAGACCACCGGCAAGTGGGCCTGGGCCGTCGCGCCCGGCGCACATTCGCGCGCGGACAGCAGGGTGAGCGTGGGCGGCTGGACATTCGGCGTGCCGACGGCATCGAAGAACAAGGACTGGGCGTTCGAGTTCATCCAGTTTGCCTGCTCGAAGGACTGGATGCGCCGGTCGGTGGTGCGCGGCAACGCACCGCCTCGCGTGTCGGTGCTGAAGCACCCCGACGTGATACGCGACTACGGTTGGGCGCCGGTGCTGGCCGAAGCGATGCAGACCGCGACACTGGAGCCGCGCGATGCGATCTGGCCTACGATGGAACTGTCGCTGCGCACCGCGATCTCCTCCGTGCTGTCCGGGCAGAACACTGCAAAGCCGGCGCTCGATGCGGTCGCGTCGGACTGGCAACGCGCTCTGCGGCGGGCGGGGTTGAAGGGCTGACCCCGCACCCGTACAGTCGCAATGATGAATGAAACCATGACCATTGATGGCGCAATCGACTGCGACATCCACCCTGGCGTGCCGGAGATCAAGGCATTGCTGCCCTATATGAACGATTTCTGGCAGGAATCGTTTGTTGCCCGTGGGCTCGATGGCTTCGACATGATGAGCTACCCGCTCGGCTCGCCGATCACCTGCCGTTCCGACTGGCGGGTGAAGGGCGAACGCCCCGGCTCCAGCCTCTCCGGTATGCAACGCGACGCGCTGGATGCGTTCGGCATCAGCCTGGCGATCTGCAATCCGCTTACCGGAGGGCAGGTCGCGGTCAGCGAGAGCATGGGCGCGGCGATCTGTTCGGCGGTCAATGACTGGATCGTCGAGCACTGGCTGAACAAGGACAGACGGCTGCGCGCCTCTATTGTCATACCCCCACAGGCGCCGCTGCTGGCGGTGGAAGAGATCGAACGTCTCGCAGGGGAAAAGCGTTTCGTGCAGATCCTGATGCCGGCGGCATGCGAGATGATGCTGGGTCGCAGCTACTATTGGCCGATCTACGAGGTCGCAGCGAAATACGACCTGCCGATCGGACTGCACGCCGGCAGCATGTATCGTTATGCTCCCACCTCGACAGGCTGGCCGTCACACTACCTGCACGACTATATCGCCAATTCACAGTTATTCGAGGATCAGTTGCTCAGTCTGATCTCGAACGGCGTATTCAATCGCTATCCTCAGTTGCGTTTCGTGCTGATCGAGTCTGGTGTCACTTGGCTGCCCGGCTTCATCTGGCGTGCGATCAAGACCTGGCGTGGCGTGCGCGCCGAAGTGCCGTGGGTAAAGCGGTCTCCGGCGGAGATCATCCGTGAAAATGTTCGGCTTACCGTACAGCCAATCGATGCGCCTCGCGACAGCAATGTATTTAACCGCATCATCGAGATGATCGACAGCGACAACATGCTGCTGTTCGCCTCGGACTATCCGCACTGGCAATTCGACGGCGACGCCGTTCTGCCGCCCGGCCTGCCGCCGACGCTGGTGCAACGCATTCGCGTCGATAATCCACTGGAAACCTATCCTCGCCTGAAGGAGATGCTTGCTTGAAGGAGATTGGGCAATGAACGCGCCTGTTGACGTTATCGAACGGCGCCCAAGGGATGATAATGCAGCCGATACACGGCTCGGCATCATCGACTGCGATATTCATCCGTCGCTGCGGCCAGGCGCACTGAACAAGTACCTGTCGGAGCGCTGGCGCAAGCACCTGGCCGAATACGGCAAGCTCAATTGCGGCATCTACGCCGATCGCGGCACCTATCCACGGTTTTCCCCAGCCACGTCACGGCGCGACGCCTGGCCCCCGGGAGGCGGACCGCCCGGCTCCGATGTCGCGTTCATGCGCGAGCAGCTGCTCGACGCCTACAATATTGCCTATGGCGTGCTGGAGCCGCTGATCGGCGTCAATACGTCGCGCAATCTGGACGAGGCGGCAGCACTTTGCTCGGCTGCCAATGACTGGCAGGCGCATGATTTCGTTGACCAAGAACCTCGGCTCCGCGCATCAATCCTCGTGCCGCAGGATGATCCCGAAGCGTCGGTGAAGGAGATCGAGAAGCGCGCCGGCGACTGGCGCTTTGCGCAGATCCAGCTTGGATCAAAGACGTCTGAGCCGCTGGGCCGCCGGCGTTATTGGCCGATCTTTGCCGCAGCGGAGGCGAACGATCTCTCGATTGGTCTGCATATCGGCGGCACGCAGTACTAGTGCGCCATCGCCAAGTGGCTGGCCGCAATTCTATATCGAGGACCACCATATGCTGGTGCACTCGATGCAGAACCAGGCGGCGAGCATGATCCTGGAGGGCGTGTTCGAAGCATTCCCGAAGTTGAAGGTGTGCCTGATCGAGGGCGGGTTCGCCTGGGTGCCGTCGCTCGGCTGGCGGCTCGATGCGCACTGGGAGAAAATGCGCGACGAGGTGCCGCAAGTGAAGCGGCGGCCGTCCGAATACATGCGAACCAACCTGTGGTTTGCGACGCAGCCGGTGGAGGAACCGGAGAACCCCGACGATCTGCGTCAGGTGTTCAAGTGGATCGGCTGGGATCGTATGGTCTATTCATCCGACTATCCGCACTGGGATTTCGACGACCCGCACCTCGCATTCCGCTTCCAGATGACGGAACAGGAAAAGCGCATGCTGTTCCACGACAATGCGCTGAGCGTCTATACGTTCCGATAGGCGCATGGCGACGGCGGTAATGTTGCCCCGTCGCCGATGGGCTACGACCAACCGAGCGGCGGAGTTTCACTGCGGGTCGATCAGCTCCAGCACGGCCGGATGGTATTTCTCCCCATTGCCTGCCTGCTCCGACGCCTTCAGCCGCTGCATGGTCAGTTCTGCTCCTGGCACGACAAGCCCGCATTCGGCGGCCATTTCCAGCGCGTAGGACAAGTCCTTTATGGCATAGCGGGTGGAGAATGCCCGCTCGGGGAAGTCGCGCGGCAGCATTGACTTCATGCCGTGGCTCCGCAGCACAAAGCTGTCACCCGAGCCCTTGGCGACGACCGGAAGCAACATTTCCGGCGGAACACCGTTGCGTCGACCGATCGCGATAGCTTCGGCCAGCGCCATGGTGTGCTGGAACACCAGCATGTTGTTCAGCACTTTGCAGACTTGGCCACAGCCGATGGGCCCGCAATGGGTGACGTCTGTCCCCATCGTCTCGAGCACCGGACGAATATGCGCGAACACCGCGTCGGTCGCGCCGACCATGATGGAGAGTTCCCCACGCGCGGCCGCCTCGCGCGTGCGCGCTACGGGTGCGTCGGCGAAACCGATGCCATGCTGAGCCAGTCGCACTCCAATCTCGCGCGTGAGCGCTACCGACGAAGTCGACGTATCGACGACACACTGACCCGGGCTCAGCAAAGGCTCCAGCACAGCCACCACCGACGCGACCGCCTTGCCATCTGGCAGCGACAACAAGATCAGGTCGCTGTTTCGGGCAATGTCGTCCAACGGCATGGCCCTAACGCTATCCGCCTGCAGGCGGCCGAGCGGCTCGGCTCGCAGATCGTAGGCCAGCACATGCTTGCCCGACCGCCGGGCCAGATGTCCGCACATCGGTTCACCCATTACGCCCAAGCCGACAAACCCGATCGTCTCGATTGACCGCAATGCACCAATTGTCATGCTCAACTCCAAGACCCCTTCCGCCGAATGCTCGACCTACCTTGCCGTCGTGGCAACGGTGGCTTTTTGCACGTGATCCCGCCAGCACTGGCATATGATTGCGCCGAACCTTGCGCACCATGAAGGCTGATGCGGTTGTTCCTCTACGGCACGCTGCTCGGCGACCATAGGCTTGGGCCGAGTGTCCCCGCCACCCTGATGGGCTGGCGGCGCGTTGCGTTGCGTGGCACGCGTTATCAGACGCTGCGGCGTGAGCGCCGAGGCGCTGTAGCGGGTGCAGTAGTCGATGTGCCGGCACCTATGCTGCGCCGGCTGGTCGCCTATGAAGGCCCAGCGTATCGCCTGACGCGGGTTGTCGTGCGGACAGCGAGCGGCAAGACTGCCGCTTACGCGTGGATTGCGCCCGGCGGCACACGCCGGCCTTGGAGGGAATGAACCATGTTGCAGCCACCGCCAGCGCGCCCCGGCATGCGCGAGGACGAAGTCGATACCCCCGCCCTGCTGATCGACCTGGACGCGTTCGAATACAACCTCGACCACATGGCAGAGCTGCTGGCGCCGACCCGGACTAAACTGCGGGCGCATGCCAAAACGCACAAATCCCCCGTAATCGCCAGGCTGCAGATGGCGCGCGGCGCCGTTGGGCAGTGCGTACAGAAGGTGGCGGAAGCCGAGGCACTCGCCTGGGGCGGCATCCCGGACATTCTGGTCAGCAACGAGGTGGTCGGGGAAGTCGAAGCTGGCGCGGCTCGCGGCGTTGGCGCGGATCAGCAAGGTCGCGGTCTGCGTTGACGACGCATCGCAGGTGGCAGCGGTCGAGGCTGTCGCCGAAGATGCCCGCGTGCGGCTGCCGGTGCTGGTGGAGATCGACGTCGGTGCCGGACGCTGTGGCGTCCTACCTGGTCCGGATGCGGTGGCGTTGGCCAAGCTGATCGCCAGTCGAAGCACCTGATATTTGGCGGACTGCAGGCCTATCACGGCAGCGCGCAGCACAAGCGCACGTTGGAGGAACGGCGTGCGCTGATCGGCAAAGCGGTGGATGGATCGCGACGTACGGTGGAGCAGCTGCGCCAGCAGGGGCTTGATTGTCCAATCGTCGGCGGTGCCGGCACGGGCACGTTCCAGATCGAGTCGGTTTCAGGCGTTTACAACGAGATCCAGGCCGGCAGCTACGTCTTCATGGACGCGGATTATGCCCGCAACCTGGACGAAGCCGGCGCGCCGGTCAGCACCTTCCGTCATTCGCTGTTCGTGTTGCGACGGTGATGAGCACACCCAACCGCAACATTGCAGTGGTGGATGCTGGGCTTAAAGCACTGGCGGTGGACAGCGGCATGCCGACGATCTGGCAACGGCCCGACATCCGTTATCTCAGCGCCTCGGACGAGCACGGCAAGCTGGACGTGGCATCGGAAACAACGCCGCCGAAGCTTGGTGAGAAGCTGCGGCTCGTGCCAGGGCATTGCGATCCGACGGTGGATCGCTACGACTGGTATGTCGGCGTGCGCGCGCGGACGCGTGGAGTGTCTGTGGCCGATAGCAGCGCGCGGCGGCATGCACTGAGGCTTCCGGATCGTTCAAAGCGCTCGAAGTATCGACGTTGCTGATCTTGGGCCTACTCAAAGTCATGCAAGACTGCCGGCCCTTCGAGGGACGGCGCTATTCTTTGCCGTTGCTGCGCCAGCCAACCCATAGACTCCTCGCTCGGTGGGCAGCGGTGCGAACCGGGTGGTGATGCCCAGCACCGTCTCTGCCCCGCCGAGATAAAGCAGGCCATCCGCCGGCATCTGCGGCGCGATCGCTTCCAGCACCTTGGACTTTGTCGCCTGATCAAAATAGATCAGCACATTGCGACAGAACACCACGTCAAACTGCCCCAATGGCCGAAGGTCGGACAACAGATTCCATTCGCGGTATTGCACCATGCTCCGGATCGCGTCGTTGATCCGCCAGTCTGTTCTCCTCTTTACGGAAGTGGCGCATCAGCATCTGGATCGGCAGGCCGCGCTGGACTTCGAATTGCGTGTACAGACCTTCGCGAGCACGCGTGACCTGCTCGCGGGCCAGGTCGGTGCCGATGATCTCGATTCGCCGATCGCCCAGAATTGGACGGCACTCTGATACGATCATGGCAATCGAATAGGCTTCCTGACCGGACGAGGATGCAGCCGACCACACGCGGAACGGCGTACCGGGCGGACGCGAGGCCACAAGTCGCGGCAGCGCCTGGCTGCGAAAGTGCTGAAACGGCTTGTCGTCTCGGAAGAAGAAGCTCTCGTTCGTAGTCATCGCCTCGACCACCTGCCGAATAAGCGGCTCGGCGTTCGGCGATCGAAGCCGGTCCGCCAACGCGATCAGGTCACGCAGCTTCTCCTGTTTGAGGATTGGCGCCAGCCGTGTCTCCAGCAGGTAGAGCTTGTCCGGTCCGATCACCAGCCCAGAGCGGCTTTTCAGCAACGCCGCAAATGTGTCGAAGACGCCAGCCGGCAGCACTTGCGTCATGTGCGCGCCGTCCGCAGCAACTCAAGAAGCTTGGGTGCAATGCGAGGCAGCGGCAGAACGGCATGGCACAAGCCCGCCTGGGCGATAGCGCCGGGCATGCCCCAGACGACGCTGGTCGCCTCGTCCTGCGCCACTGCGCTGCCGCCGGCTTCGATCACTCTGCGCGTACCGGCTAACCCATCCTGTCCCATCCCTGTCAACATCGTCACCAACACGCGTCCGTCGCACGCTGTCGCGGCGCTGCGCAGCATCGGATCGACCGAAGGACGGCAGAAATTTTCCGGTGGATCGCTGCTCAGCCGCGCTTGCAAGCCGCTGCGCGCGGCATTGATCAGCAGATGCCGATCTCCGGGTGCAAGATAGATCCGGCCTGGCACCAGTGCCTCGCCGTCCTTCGCCTCGGCGCAGGGCATGCCGCCCAGCTTCGTGATGTGCTCAGCCAGAATCGGCGTGAAGGTTGCCGGCATGTGCTGCGTCATCACCACCGGTACGTTCAAGGTCTTGCCCAAGCCTTGGGCCAAGGTGAACAGCGCCTGTGGGCCACCGGTGGAACTTCCTACCGCGAGTAGTCTAGGTGCCGTGGTTGCGACGGGACGCAGACGAAGGGCTGATACGTCGCGCGCCGTCGACTGAATGACGCGGCGTCGCATGCGGCCATGTGCCTTGACCTTCTCCACCAGCTCGCGCCGGAACACCTCATCACCGGTAACCGCTGAGGGCTTGGGTACATAGTCGGCGGCGCCCAGCCTCACTGCACGCAATGCGATGTCCGCGCCACGCGTGGTCAGAGTGGACGCCATGACAACCTTAAGCCCGGGATCGGCACGCAGCAGCAGCGGCAATGCCGTCATGCCGTCCATCACCGGCATCTCGATGTCGAGTACCACCACATCGATCGACGTGCGCTTCAACTCGTCGAGCGCCATTTGACCATTGGCAACGCGAGCGACCACCTGAACTACCGGGTCAGCCTCCAGCATGCGCGAGACGGCGCCACGGATAACTGCCAAATCATCGCAGACCATCACGCGCGATAGGCTGTGAGCCCACCGCTTCCGCTCTGACGCGGCCAGGGGCAATCACAGCAACCCAACCTGCGCAAACTTACTGACGAGGATGTCCTCGTCGAACGGCTTCATGATGTATTCTTGAGCCCCGTTGGCGATTGCCTGCTCAATCGACGTCATCTCGGTCTCGGTCGTGCAGAACACTACCGGTGGTTTCTCGGGCCCATACTCGGCGCGTAGCTGCTTGAGGAAATCCAGACCGTCCATCACTGGCATGTTCCAGTCCAGCAGCACGCAATCAGGCATCTGTGTGCGGCAGGCATCCAGCGCCTGTTGTCCATCGCCAGCCTCGGCAACGGCGAAGCCATGCGCCTCCAGGATACGGCGCGCCACCTTGCGCACGACGCGGCTGTCATCAACCACCAGGCAAAGGCGTGCCATACAACGATCCTTAAGCGGCTTCGTTCAGTGCCAGCAGCTTGCCTACGTCCAGCACCACGAGCAGCGCTCCATCGAGCCGATAGATGCCGCTGCTGAACTGTGCCCAAAGGGGTGGCAACGTCGGCGGATTGCGCTCGAACGAACTGGCCTTGAGGTTCATGACCTCGGCAACCTGATCCACCAACAACGCGTAGAGTTCGCCGCCCTGCTCGGCGACAACCGACATGCGAGGCTGATCCGCCGGAGCGGCTGGCAGGCGCAGACGCTGGCGGAGGTCTATCGCAGTCACGATGCGGCCACGCAGGTTGAGGCTGCCGGCAATTTCGGGGGGCGCCAGTGGGATGCGGGTGATCTTGTGCTCACCCAGAATGTCACGCACTCCCAGAACCGGGATGCCGCAAAGCTGGTTGGCGACCGTCAGTGTGACGAATGCCCGCTCCTCCTCATCGTCCACTGCGGCAGGGCGTTCCAGGACATCGGTTGTCATGCTTGGTCCCTTCAACTCGCCCCTGCCCTGGCGGAAGAGTTTATGGAGGGGCTGCCAGACGCGGCACCGCCCTCACCAACCCCGTTTCCGCAAAAGGAAGGGGAATGTGACACGTCTATCTACGCGGCAATCGGTTCCGACAGGCACTGATGAAGGCTGGTGATCAGTGCGTCACGTTGGAACTTGGCGACATAGTCGGTGAACCCGGCATCGCGACCTGCCTCGATATCCGCCGGGTCAGCGCGCGCTGACAATGCAATCATCGGCAGCTTCGACCACGCACCGTTGGCGCGCACCGCGCGAGCGAAGTCGAGGCCGTCCATGTCGGGCATAGCGATGTCCGACACGATCACATCGAACATCGCACCCGCCTCGCGCAAGTGCAGCGCCTCTGCCGCACTGGATGCCGGGGTAACATGATAGCCCGAAGCACCCAGGATCGGCGTCAGCAATTGGCGGAAGAAGTCACTGTCCTCGACCACAAGGACATGCCGTGCCTTGGCTGCGGCATCCGCTTCGGGCGCGCGGTGGAACCAATCCTGCCAGGCCTGCGTCAGCCAGTAGCCAGTGTCGATGACATCGGTGGCGACCCCACCGATCACCGCGGAACCGAGCAGGCCAGGCCGCGAGCCGGACAACTCGATATGCAACCGGTCCTCGACCACATCGACGATTTCATCGACCATCAGGCCCATGGTGCGGTCGCCATCGTTGAATACGAGTACCGGCTGCCGCGGCTTGTCAGCGTCCATGCCGCTCGACATGGCTACGAGGGGCATGAGTTTGCCGCGGTATTGCGTGACCGGTGAACCACAGGAGATTTCGATCTTCTCGCGCGGTATGTCCTCCAGCCGTGCGACCAATCCGAGCGGCACTGCAAGCTTCTGGTCGCCGCCGGCGTGGAACAGCAGCATCGCGGTGCGCTCGGTGGTATGCAGCGCCTCTGCCGAACTCGACGATATCGCTTTCGCATCGCCGCCGGCGCCGATGCCGGTGGCGCGGGCAATGCCATTTGGATCAAGGATCATGATTACCGAGCCATCACCAAGAATGGTATTGCCGCTGAACATCGTGACGTGGCGCAGAATCGGCGCCACCGGTTTCACCACGATTTCCTCGGTGTCGAACACGCGGTCGACGATGATGCCAAGGGTGTTGGCACCAACCTGGGTGACGACAATGTAGGCACCAGTGTCATTATTCTCCGAGTTGCCCAATGCCAGCAGCTCATTAAGATTGACCAGGGGCAGCAGCCGGTCGCGCAGGCGTAGAACCGGGGTGTCGTTGATCCGCTCGATCATCGGCTCCGAGCCGGCGTGGTTATGGCCGCGCCCAGCTTCCTTCTTGGCACGCACCAGTTCAACGACGCTGATCTGGGGAATGGCGAAGCGTTCGGCGGCGGCCTCGACGATAAGCGCCGAGACAATGGCGAGTGTGAGCGGGATCTTGATGGTGAAGGTGGTTCCCTGACCGGCCACGCTTTTCAGGTCGATGGTTCCACCGATTTTTTCGATGTTGGTCTTCACCACGTCCATGCCGACACCGCGGCCCGAAACGGCCGTGACAACGGACGCGGTGGAGAAACCCGGTCGGAAGATGAAGCGCTGCAGTTGGGTTTCGCCCATCGCGGCGAGTTCGGCCTCGGTCGCCAGACCATTCTTCACCGCCTTGGCGCGGATTTTGTCGAGTGGCAGGCCACGACCATCGTCGGAGATCTCGATGATGATGTGTCCGCCCTCGTGGAAGGCGTTGAGCGTAATGCGTCCCGTCTCCGACTTGCCGGCGGCGCGTCGGTCGGCCGGCAACTCCAGACCGTGATCGCCGCTGTTGCGCACCATGTGCGTCAGCGGATCCTTGATCAGTTCCAGGACCTGTCGGTCGAGCTCGGTTTCCGCACCGAGCATATTAAGTTCGATCTTCTTGCCCGTTTCGCGCGCAAGGTCGCGCACCAGACGAGGCAATTTGTTCCACGCATTGCCGATCGGCTGCATGCGGGTCTTCATCACACCTTCCTGCAGGTCGGAGGTGATGTGCGACAGGCGCTGCAGCGGTACCGCGAAGCCGGTATTCTCCTCCTGGCTACGCGCAAGCTGCAAGAGCTGGTTGCGCGTGAGCACCAGCTCACTGACCAGGGTCATCAGGTCTTCCAGCACATCAACCGTGACCCGGATCGTCTGAGCTGCGGAAACCGGTTCGGCTTGCGGCGCCGGATCAGGCGCAGCCACGGCAGGGAATGCGGGGGCGGATGCCGGCTTTTCTGCCACCGGGGGGCTGGGGGGCAAATCAACGGATGGAAGGTCCTCAGCCTCAGGCTCGGGTTCGGGCTCGGCCGGTACAACCGGCTCTGATGCCTTCGGCACCTCTCCGGCTGCGGTTGCGTTCAGCGCCTCGACAAGTGCGCCATCGTCACCCGCCGGTTCGTTTCCAGTTGCTGCCAGGCCGGCCACGATCAACTTGATGCGGTCCAGTGCTGAGAGGATCAGTGTGACGGTATCGGGCGTCGCGGCGAGCGCGCCGTCGCGTATCTTGCCCAGCACGTTCTCTCCGGCGTGCGCGACACGCTCGAGCCGTGGCAGGCCAAGAAAGCCGCAGGTCCCCTTGATCGTGTGCACCAGCCGGAAGATCAGGGACAGCGTCTCCTTGTCGTCCGGCGTCTGCTCCAGTTTCACCAGCGCGACGTCGAGGTCGGCGATGCTCTCGTTGGTTTCCGTTAGGAAATCGGCGATCAAATCGTCCATGGCAGCCCTCTCGCCGCCGGGCGGGGGCGCCGGACGGTGGGCTATCCTGATCCTCCGCTGGCGAAGAATCAGTAAATGAGAGCGGCCTATGGTCCCAGGGAGAGCAACAGTGGTGGCGACAGCTCGGACTCGCCCACTGCCGATGCCGGCATGAGCATGGACAGGCGGTAGCCATAACCCTGAACCAGCAGAGCGGTCAGCGGCGCCTGCAGGCGCCGCGGGTCGGCGAGGATCGCTTCGACGGCGGCGTCCAAATCCGTCAGCCAGCGGCTGAAGCCGGGCGGCCAGCCAGCGCGCGCCCCGGATATGGTCAGCAGGACGCCATTCGATGGTGCGTCGGCCAGCGCGATCATGCCGCCGCCCGGCAAACATTCTGCTGCTAGCAGCAGAAGGTTCAGCAGCACGCGCCCGGCCTCAGGCGAGAACAATCGGTTTGGTGCCAAGCCATCCAAATCGAGCTGCACACGGCGCCCCGACACCACCCCCGCGGCAAACTCCTGAAGGCGCGCTTTGTCCAGATTGTCGCTCGCGCGTCCCCAGGCCGCCCGCAGCAGCTTCAGCCGCTGCGCAAGTTCCCCGGCAGTCTCCTCGGCGAGGCTGACCGTCTCGCTGTCCGGAACTTCTTCACGAGCAAGATCAAGTATGCCGATCAGCGCCCCCAGGGGACCGCTAAGATCATGACACAGGCGGACGCAAAGTAATTCGGCCAGGCGAAGCAGCTCTTGAGTGCCGGACATGACGATCCCTTCTCCCGGGGAACTGCACACGTATATCAATAGCTTAACGCACGATTTACGGCTTTCTAGGGCAGACCGGCCTCCGTTCACCAAATGGTCCAACGTTCGGCGATGGATTGCCTGAGGGGCCCGCCCTTGAACCCTCAGGCACTATGGCGCAAGTCATATCGCATGATCGATCCGTTTGGCCGCTCAATTACCTACTTGCGCGTGTCGGTCACTGACCGCTGCGATCTCCGTTGCGTCTACTGCATGGCGGAGGACATGAGCTTCCTTCCCAAGCGCGACCTGCTGACGCTGGAGGAGCTGGACCGGGTCTGCGCGGCCTTCATCCGCCTCGGCACCAACAAAATCCGCATCACCGGCGGGGAGCCACTGGTGCGGCGTGATGTGATGACACTGTTCCGGAGCCTGGGTGCCCGATTGGGCGAGGGCGGTCTGAAGGAGTTGGTGGTAACCACCAACGGCACGCAGCTCGCGAAGATGGCAGGCGGGCTGATCGAAGCAGGCGTGCGCCGGATCAACGTGTCACTCGACACGCTTGATCCCGACAAGTTCGCCACGATCACTCGGTGGGGCAAGATCGGCTCGACGCTCGACGGGATCTTTGCGGCCAAGGCCGCCGGGATGGCGATCAAGATCAACGCCGTGGCAATGAAAGGCGTCAACGAGGACGAATTCGACAGCCTGATCGCCTGGTGCGGCGATCACGGTTTCGACCTTTGCCTGATCGAGACCATGCCGATGGGCGATATCACCGGCGATCGCACCGAACAGTACCTGCCGCTCTCAATCGTCCGTTCGCGGTTGCGCCGCCGCTGGACGCTCGAGGACACGGATTACCGGACCGGCGGACCGGCGCGTTACTTCAACGTGCGGGAGACCGGACGGCGGGTGGGCTTCATCACGCCGATGACCCACAATTTTTGTGAGAGCTGCAACCGGGTACGGCTGACCTGCACTGGGACGCTGTTTATGTGTCTCGGCCAGGACGACGATGCCGATCTTCGCCAGGTGCTGCGCAACGGCGCCTCCGATGCGGAATTGGAAGATGCGATCCGCGAAGCCATCAGCCGCAAGCCGAAGGGACACGATTTCATTATCGACCGCCGTCACGACCGACCAGCGGTAGCAAGGCACATGAGCGTCACCGGTGGGTGACCGCGCATATCATAGGGTCACCCCGATCTGCAGCGTTCGCCCGATCACTCGGCGGCGATCCGCAACTCGGCGCTGGTCGATGGCCACTGCTGATCAAACATCCCAGCTAGATCGCCAGCGCTAACCCCCTCCAAGAGCGCCCGCATTTGGTGGCGCCCCAGCATGCGATAGCTCTCAAACTGACTTTCGCTGAACCACTGATCGAGCGTGGATTCATGCGGGAACATCTTGTGCTCGGCGCCGTAGGAACGCACGTCGGCAGGTATATTCGGCAGAAAGCACGGCTTCAGATAGATCAGGCGGCCGGTATGACCGCCGCCGTAATCGATCTCGCCGACAGCAAAGCCCACGGGGGCGGGATCCGGCTTGCCTTCTCCGTCGAGCCGGCTCCGCGCGTACAGGCCCATTGGTTCGCGCATTTGCACACTGATGCCTAGGTCGATCTCCGATTTACGGATCGCATTGCCAAGATCGAACAATGAGCAGGCTTCATCTGCGCCCGCATCTACCACGAGCAGCAGGCTGCAGCGGCGGCGGAACATTTCGTAGAGCCCGAGATTTTCGAAGTGGCCGCCATCCGACAGATAAACGGCTTGGCACTCATCGGTCGTCGCGCCGAGCATTTCATTGATCAGCGCCGTGAGTGAATTGCGTGGCCGTGCCAGTCGCAACTCGTCCGCGGTTGCCTTCGCGGGATTGGGCAGCCAGACACCCAAACGCACATTGAACAGCGTCATCAGGAAAGCGGTGATGCGCGATGAGTGATAGCCCCAACTCGGGCTGACGGCGGCGCCGGATACTGTGAGCGCGCTGCCGAGTCCGGGGCCGGACTCCGACGCGTTCTGTGGACGATCCTTCAAGGTCTCTAACCCGGCGTAGCGATTTGTCGGCACGAAGGCGCCGCGCGGGTCGATCTCATTGGAATTCTGCCCGGGTGACGCAGCTCGGCCGAACCGGACGCGAGCGGTGTGGCAGTGAATGACGCAGCCTGACGCTCGCCCCAGGCCATGTTCTTGCCCGCTGTGATGTTCAGCGTCATGTTGATGACAGGGAACAGGCTGTTGCCGTTATCCAACAACGCCGATAGTGGCGCGTTGTCCGCAAGATCGAAGCCAGTGAATGGATCCTGCTGGCGTCTGTTGCGTGCCGAACCGAGAAAGGCACGCGTCAGCCGATTGCGATAGACGGCGTGCATCGAAAATCGGTTGACATTGACATGTTGGAAAGTCGTGACGCCGACGAACAGCACCGTCGCGACGATCGCCTGCAGGACCAACGGCAGCCATCGTGATTGCTCGGTCACCTGGATCTGCTGCGCATTGGCAATCGCAAGCTGGAGCTGTGCCAACACGAAATTCAGCACACCGCCGAATACGACCAACAGGCAGACACCGAACAAAACGCCAAGCGCCACCGGCAAATAGGCACGCAGCCGATCCCGGTTTGCCGGCTTGCTGGCAAGCAACTCGATCGAGGGCCGGATCTTGCCCAGCCATGCAGCACAGCCACCGATGAGGGCGGTCGCCGAACCGAGCGCCGAGATACGACCTGCGCTCCAGGTGGCGAAACCCTGGGGATCCCAGTTGACCATGCTGACCAGAACCGGAAGTATCAGGCAGCATAGCGCGAACACAGTCCAGCCGGCAGCCACACGCAAAATCATCGCGTTGACGCGCGCCAGCCATTCTCGGTCGAGATCGGCAAAATGCGTTTCGCGCCGCAATGCGATGTAAAGCGATGTCTGCAGCACGTGCACAACCGCCAAGGCCAACGGCGCCAGCACGGTCAGTGCGGTGGCCGAATCCAATCGGAACTCCCGCAACTCCGACAAGATTGCGTGGCCGATTCTGAGCACCAACCAGGTGAGCAAGGCCGCACCTACGCTGGCTAGTATCCAGCGACCAAAATTCGCCTTGAACAATAGAATGCCTGGATCTTCGCGATGAGACTGCAACCACCAAGCCAGGCGATAGCCTAAGGTCATCAGCAACAGGTAGACAACAGGGACCACCCATAGCGTGTGATACGCCAACCAGGGAATGTCATTGACAAGTTTGCCGAGCCACTCTTCGGCGAAATCCAGTAGCCATGGAAGCAATAGCGTCCAGGACAGAGCTGGGTAGACAATCCCCCAGCGGATGCTGCTGGTGGTCGCATAGTTGGGCCTTGGATCTTCGGCCGAATGAGGCGGTCGGTGGCTCGGCAGCAGGTCGCAGGCTCTCACCACTCCGTAAAGCAGCACCACACCCGCGCCGGCCAGCAAGGCTGCATTCGTCCACTCGGATTCACTGCACACCCCGATCGCGGTGCGATAGATGAGCGGTGACCAGCGTGAGTAGCAGAAACAGCGGAGCGAATATCGCCCAGTTGATCAACAGGTTGCGTATATACAGTACGATCCCGGTCCAAGTATCGACGGAAAGGGGCCCGGTCTGAGGTGTCAGGTAATTCGTGTAGGCGCGCAGCCGCCGCAACGCTTCCGGCCGGGGTTGTGTTATCGCGCCTTCAGCGCTGCTCACACCGCCCAAGTCCCGTATCAGTACCTGCAGCCAGCCGCCGATAAAGCCGCCGCCGGAGACCGTGGAAATATAGTCGAACCGGCGGAGCAAGCACTTCTCCGCCAGGGCTTGCAGCACGCCGAGACAGAAGGCAGCGCTACGGATGCCGCCGCCCGACAGACATAGCGCGGTGAGCGACAGACAGCGTGCGCGCTGCTCGTGTGTTTCCAGATCGTCTAGCTTGCGATCAGCCGTCGCATCGGCACGACGCCGACGGCGCCGCTCGATCTCATCGAGTTCCTGACACAGGACATCGCATGTGCCGAGAACGGAAGAATCCGCCATTTGCGCTTCTCCTCATGCGCAACTGCTTCTTCCGGCCATCCCGCCAGCGCTGCCCGCGGCCGTTATGCGTCGATCATCAGCACAACAATTGCGAGAGGTGCAAGGGCAAATTTCAATCCCACTATCTTGGTGGTGGCAGGGTCTGTTGCTGGACCGAGCCTCGTGGCGGGCTGAGCTGTGTCGGCATCCCCCCTGCCGTGGTCGCTGGCTGAGGGCTCGTCGTCGCCGCGGCCGCCTGCCGTTGCTCGGTGCCATACTTGGTCAGCACGTCACGCAGCGGATCGGCTCCAGGATTGGCCCCCTGCATATTTACGACAATCTGCTGGCTGCCCATTTCCTGGCCGTAATAGGCCCTGTTCCAGCTGCTGCGCTGACCCATCAGGCTGCCTTCCAAGGAGATGCCGCCATACAGGCCGCGGGTCTGAGAGAAGGCAACGATATCCGCCCCGAACGCACTCGTCGTCGAGCCTTGGATCCCAGCGCCGATCGTGGCGATTGCCAACGAGGCATCGGCGCCCAGCTTGAGCTGGCTGTCCAGGATGGCGCGCAGCCCCTTCTCGGTCATGATCATCATGATGAACTGCGCGTCCTGGATACCGATCTGCAGGCCGAAGCTGCCGCTACCCATGCCGTAGAAAGCGGGGTAGGACCAAGTGCCGTTTCCTGCCCGGGCCAGCAGCACGCAGTCGCCGCCTTCGCCGCCGAAGAAGAAGCCAGCCTTGAATACCCGAGGGCAAATCATCACCGCCCGCGCCCGTTGCAGCAACTTCCGCGGATCGTCAGTGACGCTTTGGGTCATCAGGTCCTGCAGCGCGAGCGTCGCCCGGTCCACCAGGCTCTGTTCATCCGTTTGCGCCTGCGCCGGCAGCGGCGCGAGCCACGCCGTCAGGCCCAGCACGGCGGCAACCAGCAAGATGCGGATCATGATTGTCTCCCCGACATGGCAGACGCTATGCGCCTCGGATCGGGCGCATAGCACGTCGGCCTGGATTCGCGGCCGGATTGTGATCGATAATCGGCAGATTTATCAAGCTTCGCCAGTGATATGCCGCGAGAAGCCAATTCAGCGTGCGAAGTCGCCCTAATATCCCGGCAGCTCATTGACGCAGACCACCCGCCAGCCTTCGTCAGTGCGTTCCAGCCGGGTCAGTGACAAGTTCTGTACCGTCAGATGCAGTGCGTTGTCGGCCCCGATGCGCAGACAATACGCCACAGCCGCGCGGATTGCTCCACCATGGCTGACGATCACCACATCCTCGTCAAGATGCCGCGCCGCCAACCGCTCCAAACTCGCGCCGACCCGATCGATGACCTCAGACAACGTCTCTCCGCCGGGCGGCCGCTCATGTCCCGCTAAGGGCCAGAACGCATGCTTCGGCAGCGTCAGTCGCGCCGGCAGCTCGGCGTGCGCCAGGCCCTGCCACTCGCCAAGGCTCTGCTCGATCAGCGCCGCTTCGACTTCCGGTTCGACACGCGGATATCCGGCGGCAAAGATTGCATCCGCGGTGCGATGTGTGCGCGACAGCGGCGTAACCTTCCAGGCAGCAGGCCGTGGTAGCCGCGCCGCCAGAGCGTTGTACATCGGCGCCTGCTCCAGCAGGCTGGTTTCGCATAGCGGGACGTCCATCACGCCGTACAGCATCGCGCGCGCGTTTTCGTCCACGATGGCGTGGCGGATCAGCCAGAAGCGGGTCTCGCTCATAGATGGTTCCGGGCGCCAGCCAGGCCTTCCACTGTCATGGCCGGACATGATCGGAGACATGATCCGGCCATCATTCCCCAATGCTCAGCAACGCACCCCGTAACCGTGCCTGGCGGAACTGGCGGGCGAACAGCGTTGCAGCCCCAGCCATCCAGACCGCGTTCAGCGCAAACGCGGCAATCAGCTGGTCCCATCGCACGGCGCCTTGGAGCACCACACCGCGCATCCCTTCAAACACGTGTGCTGACGGCAGCGCGAGCGCAATCGGCTGCAGGACGTGCGGCAACACGGCGATCGGGTAGAACACCGCTGAGAACGGCGTCAGCCCGAACAGCACCGACCAGGCGAGTGCCTCGGCACCAGCACCGTGCCGCAGGATCAGCGACACCACGCCAAGCGCCACCGCCCAGCCAAACATCATGAGATTCATGAAGAACAGCACCACCACCGGGCCTAGCGCGAAGAGGTTGTAGGCGTACAGCAGCCAGGCGACCAGCAGTGCCGGCAGCACGCCGCCCAGCATTCGAACTATAGAGACAAGCAGCAATGCCGTGACCAATTCCCACGGTCGCGTGGGACTGACGAACAGGTGTCCCAGGTTGCGCGACCACATCTCCTCCATGAAGCTGATCGCGACCCCCATCTGGCTGCGCAACGCCACCTCCCACAGCAATACGCCGCCCAGGAGGGTCGCCCCCGCAATCGCCGCTGTGTTGCCCAGGCGGCTTGCGAGGAAGCTCGCGGTGAACCCCCAAATGCACATCTGCAGCACCGGCCAATAAGCCAGCTCCAGCAGCCGGGGCCACGAGCGCCGATAGAGCGCCAGGTGGCGATATAACAGCCCCCAGATGCGGCGGGCGGCAGCCCGTGAGCTTGATCCGGACATCACGCCGGAATGGCCTGGCGGCGGTCGCGGGCAATGTCGAGGAATACCTCCTCCATGTCGTCCCGCCCGTATCGATCGAGCAAATCCTGAGGGCTGCCGCGATCCACGATGCGCCCGCGCTTGAGCATCAGTACGTCGGAGCAGAGCCGCTCCACCTCCGCCATGTTGTGCGAGGCAAGCAGGATGGTGCAGCCGCTCTCCTCGCGGTAGCGCTCCAGCCAGGTGCGCACCCAGTCGCCGGTATCCGGGTCAAGACTGGCGGTCGGTTCGTCCAGAAGCAGCAATTCGGGCCGGTTGATCAATGCCTTCGCCAATGCGACGCGAGTCTTCTGTCCTGCCGACAGCTTGCCCGCAGGCCGATCCAGCAGGTCAACCAGCTCCAGCTCCGAAGCCAACGCGGCAATCCGTCGCTCCAGCTGCGGGACGTCGTACAGATGGCCATACACCCGCAGGTTCTCTGCCACGGACAGCCGCTGCGGAAGCGAGACATAGGGCGAGGAGAAATTCATCCGCGCCAATGCCGGGAAGCGTTCGCGTCCCATGTCGTGACCCAGCACCTCGATGGTGCCGGCGGTCGGGATCAGCAATCCCAGCAGCATGCCGATGGTCGTGGTCTTGCCGGCGCCATTGCCACCCAGCAGACCGACGGTCGATCCAAGGGGGACGGTGAAACTGATATCGTCCACAGCCAAGGTATCATCGTATCGCTTGGTCAAATGGCTGACTTCGGATGCCGTTCATGGGCCGGGGATATCCCGTCTCATGCGCACGGGGAATTGGCGATTTGTGCATGGGTACCTAGGTTGTGCGTCTATGATCGATTTCATCCCGGCCCCGGCCAGCCTGCCTCCCGGCCAACGGGTCTATGCCGTTGGCGACGTGCATGGGTGCCTGGACCGACTCGTGGCTCTGCACGAGCTGATCGGCACCGACCTGGCTGAACGCCCAACCGACAGCGCCGTGCTGGTCCATCTGGGCGATTACGTTGATCGGGGGCCGGACAGCGCCGGCGTGGTGGCGCGATTGGCCGACTGCGAGGCGCTCCCCGGGACACTCACCGTCAACCTGATGGGCAACCACGAGCACATGATGCTGGCCGCGCTCGTCAGCGGTGAAGCCGAAACGACCGAGCTTTGGCTGGCCAATGGCGGTGCCAATTCGCTGCTGAGCTGGGGCGTCCCGCGTTCGGCGCAGCCCCGCGAGTGGCCCAATTACTTGCCCATTCCCCACTTGCTGTTCCTGCGCGACCTTGCGGTGTGCCACGAAGCGGGAGGCTATTTATTCGTGCATGCGGGTATTCGGCCCGGGATCCCTCTGGAGCGCCAGAGCCGACACGACCTGATGTGGATCCGCGAGCCGTTCCTGTCGTCCAAGGTGACATTCGGTCCGGTGGTTGTGCACGGTCACACGCCACGGCAAGAACCGGTGGTACGCTCGAATCGCATCGGAATCGATACTGGAGCGGTGATGGGCGGGGTGCTGACATGCGCGGTACTGGAGGAGGACCGTCTCGGTTTCATTACGGCTTAACGCGCTTGTGTAACCGGACTCCCTGGATTACGGCAGCTCCATGAAGCAGAGCGAGACGGCGCAGCTAACCGAGGCAGTGCGTCTGCTGAGCCGCACCAGCGTGCTGGTGGTCGGCGATGTGATGCTCGACCGTTATGTATACGGCGCAGTCGATCGGATCAGTCCGGAGGCGCCGGTTCCGATCCTGACCGTCGAGCGCGAGCTGGCAATGCCGGGCGGTGCCGGCAATGTTGTGCGCAACCTCACCGCGCTTGGCGCGGCCGTGGCATTCATTTCGGTTGTCGGGGACGACCAGGCCGGTTCCGATCTCACTGGCTTGATTGGCGGTCAGCCTAACGTTGAGCCCTGGCTCCTGGTGCAAGGCGGTCGCACCACCACGCTCAAAACCCGGATGCTCGCCGCTGGTCAGCAGCTGCTGCGCGCCGATCGCGAGGAGACCTCGCCGATCCAGCCTCGGCTCGGGGAGCGGCTCCTGAGGATCGCCCGCGACGCGATGGCTGCGACCTCCGTCACGGTGCTGTCGGACTTTCACAAAGGGCTGTTCGCCGGCGAATTGCCTGCCCAGTTGATCGGGGCTGCGCGTGAAGCGGGCCGCAAGGTCATCGTCGATCCGAAAGGCCCCGACTACTCCCGCTATGCCGGCGCCGATTTCATCGTGCCGAACCGCAGCGACCTGGCCGAAGCGACCGGCATGCCGGTGCATTGCGAGGCGGCCATTGTCGCGGCGGCCACGGCGCTCCGCCAACGGCACGGATTCGGCGCGGTGCTGGTGACCCGCGGCAACGACGGCATGACCCTGTTGGACGACAACGGCGCGCTGCATTTCCCGGCCGAGGCAGCCGAAGTGTACGACATTGCCGGTGCAGGAGACACGGCTGTGGCCGTGTTGGCCGCCGGCATCGCTGCACGCGTGGACCTGCCGGTGGCGGTGCGGCTCGCCAACATCGCTGCCGGTGTCGTCGTCGGGAAGATCGGGACTGCGGTGGCGCGCGAAGCGGACCTGATTGCGGCGCTGTCGCCGCAGGGCGGTGCGCTGCGCAAGATCGTCTCGCGCGATGCCGCCGTCGAGCACGTGCAGCGCTGGCATCACAAGGGCTGGCGGGTGGGCTTCATTGCTGGCGGTTTCGATCCGCTGCTGCCAGAGGATCTGCAACGCCTGGAGCAGGCACGCGAGGACTGCGATCGGCTGGTGGTTGGGCTGAAGTCGCCATTGGCGGACGCAACGCAGCCTGAAGCGGCGCGCGCCGGCATGCTGGCCAGCCTGGCCAGCGTCGACCTGGTCACGGTGTACAGCGAGCCCGAGCCCGGCGCCCTGATGGCTGCACTGCAACCCGACCTCGCGCTGGCGCAGGAATAATCGACGGCTGCCAATGCGGCGCTGTGAAGCGCTTCAGAGCCGATGGGACTGTTCTTCGTCATTCTCCGCCCATGGGCAGAACGCCAGCGAGGAGGAGAGAGACAATGAAGACCATGCTGTTTGCCGTCGGCGCCATGATGAGCCTGAGCGCATTCGGTGTGGCATACGCTGGCGAGGGCGAGGGTGTGGGCCCCAACAGTCAGTTCACCCAGGTGGCCGGTGTCGTGGCGCAGGCGCCTGCGCAGAACGTCCGGCCCGTCGCGATGGCGGGCACCGCTGCATCGCCGCAATACTTCTTTGCACGGTCGCATCGCGGCACTTGGCTGTTCCCTGCAGATGCAGACCGGCGGCGGCAACTGAGAGATCACCGCTGAACAGGACTGCGATGTAAAGGCCGGCTGCGAAGCCGGCCTTTCTGCTTCAACAGCAACATGGACCAAGGGTCTCGGCAGGCCGAGCGCAGAATGTCGCCGCACACGTGCCAAGCGTGGTAGTCTTGTCGCGTGAGCGACGTTGGCAGCGGACTCGACCGCACCGGCAAGCCCGCGGGTAGCCGTCGGCTCATCGCTGTCGTTTACGCCGATATGGTTGGCTACAGCCGGCTCATCAGTCGTCGACGATGCCGGCACCCTGCGCCGCCTTCGCACCCTTCGGCGCGCGCTCATCGACCCCGCAATCCGCGATTACGGCGGCAGGGTGGTGCAGACCGGCGGAGATTCCCTGCTGATCGCGTTCGACAGCATCGACGGTGCAGTGCGGTGCGCTGTCAGGGTGCAGCAACAGGTGCCGGTCTATGACGGTGACCAACCGTCCGACCGCCGCATTCGCTTTCGCGTCGGCATCGACATGGGCGACGCGATCCCAGACGGCACCGACCTCCACGGCGATGCCGTGAATATTGCCGCCAGGCTGGAGGCGGCCAGTCCCGTGGGCGGCATCTGTGCTTCGCGCTCAGTTCGCGATTATGTGCATGGGCGGCTTGATCTGCCTTTTGAGCCAATCGGCGAGTTGCGACTGAAGAACATCGGCCGGCCGGTTGAGGCATTCCTGCTGCGGCACGGCTCAGGTGCCGAAGCTAGCCAAGTCACGCGATTAGCCTCGGCACCGCCAATCTCGGGCTGTCCAAGCGCCACAGCTGTCACTGGTCGTATTGCCATTCAACAACCTCGGCGCAGAGGCATCGAGGACGACATGGTCGATGGCATCACCGAGGACCTGACCACTGATCTCTCGCGTGACCGAATTCCTGGTGATCGCCCTCAACTCTGCGTTCACCTACAAAGGCAAGCCTGTCGACATCAAACGGGTCGGTCAGGAGCTCGGCGTCCGTTATGCGGTGGAGGGCAGTGTGCGCAAGCGTCGGGGCACGGTTGCGCGTCACCGTGCAGCTCGTCTCAACGGAGACCGGCACGCATCTTTGGGCAGAGCGGTTCGATGTCTGACGCGACGGGATAGGCTATGACGTGTGGACGACATCGTCCGTCAGATTTCCTGGATCGTTGGGCGTCCGCATCTCGAACCGAAGTGCACGCGATGCACGCGAGCGGCCGAGCAATCCCGCTGTCGCCGACATCCTGTTGCGAGCCCGCTCGGTGGAGAACCGGCCGGAGACCCGCAACGGCAGGCCCAGCTAATGCCACTGTACGAGCGTGCAATAGAACTCGACCCGAACTCCGCCGGAGCGTTGGTCGGGCTTGGCGGAAGCGTTCTCGATAACATCACTCCTACGAGGACCCGGCTACACCCGAGAAATTCCGCCGCGCGGAGGAGCTGCTCAAACGGGCGGAGCTACTGCGTCCTGAAGCCATCCAAGTGATGTGGCCCAGAGTGTATCTGCTGGGGAAGCTGGATCGCTGCTCCGAGGTGTGCGGCCGCACAGCGAGCATCGAGATCCATCCGATAGCTGGGCGGCCCCCGTCAATGGCGGGGGATCTGCCTGACGCGGACAGGAAGGCCGACTGAAGCGATTCCCGCTATTCGAACAGGCCATTCGCATTGTCCACGCAATCCCAATATCTGCACCCGATATCCTTCATGGGCTGCCCGATGTTTTACCTGGGGCGCTATGACGAAGCTATCACGTGGTGCAGAGGTCGCTCGCAGCCAACCCGGCAACAGCGCGCGGGATCGCAGTGATACCTACGCTGCGATGGCAGCTGCGCAGGCCCTCGCTGGCCATATGGAGGAAGCGCGCAGAGCACGAGTGAGGCGACCCGGTCCGGCCAACGACTAACGGTCCGCGGATTTACCAGTCCGCATTACCAAAGAGCGGTTGCAGTCGCGCAGACCGCCCGGGTACGCGAGGGATATGCGACTCGCTGGCATTCGCGACCACGCCGACGAGGAGCCATTTGGGGTTCCAGCAGATGACATCCTGCACACGAACTACGAGGCGCCGACGCCGAAGACTGCACCGGCTGTGCGGACGATCGGACCCAGACCTCGTAGCCCTGAAGGAACAGCGTCAGCCCCTGATATTGGACACGACACCCTGGGGCCTCTCCGTCCCAAGTGCGGTAGGGCTACGGGCCGGTATGGGTGGCACGTGTCAGACCAGTACCAAAGCCACTCGGCCACAAAATACTGCAGTTGACTGGGAGGAACTGAACAGTCCAATCGTAACCATGGGCTGCAACGCCGAGAGGTACCAGGGTCGCAATCTCGCCCTTCGGCTCGTCGCACTCGGCTACACAAACGTCTATTGGTATCGAGGTGGCCGTGAGGCGTGGGAGGTCGCTGGCCTGCCAGAAGCACAGGTGGACACCCAGGACTGGTAGTTTTCGATCCGGGCGCCGTGCTATGTGTATTCCGTGAGCGAGATTGGCAGCGGGCTCGACCTCGCCGGCAAGGCCGCGGGCGGCCGCAGGCTGATCGCCATCGTGTATGCCGACATGGTCGGTTACAGCCGTCTAATTGGCCTCGATGATTCCGGCACATTGCGGCGTCTGCGCACACTGCGGCGCGCGCTGATCGACCCGGCGATCCGGGAGTGCGGCGGAAGAGTGGTGCAGACCGGCGGCGACTTGCTGTTGATCGCGTTCGACAGCATCGATGGCGCGGTGCGATGTGCGGTCAAGGTGCAGCAGCAGGTTCGGGTGTACGACGGCGACCAGCCGCCGGATCGGCGCATCCGCTTCCGAATAGGCATCAACATCGGTGATGTGATTCCAGATGGCACGAACCTGCATGGCGATGGCGTCAACATCGCTGCACGGCTCGAAGCGGCATGTCCTGTCGGCGGAATCTGCGTATCGCGCAGTGTTCGCGATCACGTGCACGGTCGGCTCGACCTCGTGTTCGAATCCGATCGGCGAGCTGACGCTGAAGAACATATCGCGGCCGGTAGAGGCGTTCGTACTGCGACTCGATCCGGGCGCAATCGCGCACCCGCTGGCCTCGGTCACCCCGCGTCCTTGGAGTCGCTCGCTCAAGTTGTCGTTGGCGGGCGGCATGCTGCTCATTGCGGCGAGCGGTGCTGCCTGGTGGTGGCTGCACACAAGGACAATTCAGATCGCCACGACCTCTCCCGCACGTGACAGATCACGCCGACGCATCTCTGAGCGCCAGCCTTTCGAAGGCTCCTCGGTTGTCCATCGTCGTGCTGCCGTTCGCCAACCTCAGCGGGGATCCTAAAGACAATTACTTGGCCGAAGGAATCACGGAAGATGTGACGACAGATCTTTCGCGCGTGCCCGGGATGTTCGTTATCGCCCGCGAATCCGCCTACACCTATCAGGGCAAGTCAACTGACGTGCGGAAGATCGGCGAGCAGCTTGGTGTTCGCTACGTGCTGGAAGGCAGCGTGCGCAGGCTTACCGATGGGCTGCGAGTGAACAGCCAACTGGTGGCCACGGAAACCGGGGCGCATCTCTGGGCGGACCGATTTGACAGGAAATCGGCCGATCTCAGTGCCGGTCAGGAGGAAATCGTCGATCGCATAGGCAAAACGCTCAATGTGGCGTTATCGGATCTTGAGAGCGCTCGCAGCAAGCGGGAACGACCGACAAATCCGGATGCCTTCGACCTCATTCTTCGAGCCCGGTCACTGGGACTCCATCCGATGGGTCCGGAAGAACACGCGGAACGAACCACGCTGTATCAGCAAGCATTGCAACTCGATCCAAAATCCATCTTGGCGATGACCGGCCTCGCCTATGAGCTTGAATATCTGCAGGCCTATTCGGGCCAAGGCGACCCTGAGCGCGCCGCCAAGCTTCTGAACGAAGCGGCGGCAATTGATCCCAACGATCCTTATGTCCTGGGTGCATCTGCCTTTTCGCTTTACAGTCGCGCCAGATTTGCCGAGGCCATCTCCACGTATCAGCGCCTCCTCAGCGAATATCCAAATGCCTACGACGCGCACTACATGATTGGGAATTGCCTGATCTGGGCGGGCCGGCCTGAAGAAGCGATTCCGAGGATCGAGACGGCCATGCGGCTCGACCCGCGGAGCCCCTGGAACTACGACAAATACAGCGCCATGAGCATCGCGCTGCTGATGCTTGAGCGGTACAAGATTCAATCGGATGGACAGAACGAGCGCTGGCCACAATCCGGACCACACAAGTCGTGCCTCGCGCTTTCTACTTCCTCCGCCTGACCGCAGCCTACGCGCAGCTTGGCCGGCTTGAGGAGGCGCACCGAGCGCTTGCTGAGGCCAACCGGCTTTGGCCTTACGATACGGTACGGAGCCACGCTCCCCCCGATCCATTCAACCGTATGGTAGCCGAGCGGTTCGAGCGCTATCAGGCTGCGCTGCGCATCGCCGGTCATCGCGACCATGCGGAGGAGGATGCCGATTTTGGCGTGCCCGCCGATGACACATTGCGGGAGGCCTACCCTGGACTGACACCGACGACCGTGCCCGGTGCTATAACAATGCACACCGCCGAGCTGCCACAGGTGATAGACATGAGAAGAAGCCGATTATCATCGATACGTTGTCTTATACATGGGGTGTTTCGATTCCTGGGGCGATCGGCTTGAATAATGCCGGGCACGGCGGCAGCGCCTCCGACGCAATCCAGAACCGATTGCGCAAGGAAATGCGGCGTTAACCAACGGCGACCACGATAAGCCGATCATTGCGGTAGGGTGGAACTCCGAAAGGTTCGACGGGCATAACCTCGCACTGCGGCTGGTCGCACTTGGCTATACGCATGTTTATTGGTATCGAGGCGGCCGCGAGGCATGGGAGGTCGCCGGGCTGCCGGAAACCCAGGTCGAATACGCGGGACTGGTAGTTTTCGATCCCGGGCCTGTGCTAAGGCGGAGATCGTGAGCGAGACTGGCAACGAGCTCGACCTCGCCGGCAAGGCCGCGGGTGGCCGTAGGCTGATCGCGATAGTGTACGCCGACATGGTCGGTTATAGCCGTCTGATTGGTCTTGATGACGCCGGCACATTGCGGCGCTTGCGGACGCTGCGGCGGGCTCTGATTGATCCGACGATCCGGGAGTGCGGCGGAAGAGTGGTGCAGACTGGCGGTGACTCGCTGCTGATAGCGTTCGACAGCATCGACGGCGCGGTGCGATGCGCGGTGAAGGTGCAGCAGCAGGTTCCGGTGTATGATGGCGATCAGTTGCCGGACCGACGCATTCGGTTCCGGATCGGCATCAACATTGGCGACGTAATATCGGATGATACGGACCTGCATGGTGATGGCGTTAACATCGCCGCCCGTCTGCAGGCGGAGTGTCCCGCGGGAGGCATCTGCGTCTCGCGGAGCGTGCGCGACCACGTGCATGGGCGTTTGGATCTGTCCTTCACACCAATCGGGCCGCTGGCGCTGAGGAACATTGCGCGCCCGGTAGAGGCGTTTGTGTTGCGGCTTGGTCCGACAGCGGACGCGTCGGCGCCTGGTGCAGAGCGCAATCGACCAAGCCGCATGGGCACTCTGCTGCTGGCTGCCGCAATAGTCGTGTTGTTAGGAGGGGCTGGCGGTGCGGCATGGTGGCTCCGTCGCACCCCAGTCGCGGATTTAGTGCCCGCCGTTGCGTCAACCGCGGCCGCGCCGATCGACATCGGCCTGGCCAAGGCACCGCGTCTATCGATCGTCGTTCTGCCATTCCAGAACCTGAGCGGCGATCCCAAGGACGATTACCTGGTCGAGGGCATCACCGAAGATATCACCACCGATCTTTCCCGCGTGCCGGGGATGTTCGTGATCGCGCGCGAATCCGCCTACACATATCAGGGCAAGGCCGTCGACGTCCGGAAGATCGGTGAGGAACTCGGCGTGCGCTATGTGCTGGAGGGGAGTGTGCGGAAGCTTGGCGATGCGCTGCGCGTGAATGCGCAGCTCATCGCCACGGAGACCGGGGCGCATCTTTGGGCCGACCGCTTCGATCAAAAGCTGGACGATCTGAGCATCGGCCAGGAGGCGATTGTCGATCGAATTGGCCATGCTTTGAACGTGCAGCTTACCGACTTGGAAACCGCCCGCAGTAAGCGAGAACGGCCAACCAATCCGGACGCATTCGACCTCATTTTGCGAGCGCGGGCTCTCGAGCTACGTCCCATCGGTCCTGACGAGCATGCGGAACGCCAGACGTTGCTCGAGCAGGCACTCCGACTCGACCCCAATTCGATATATGCGATGACGCAGCTTGCCTATGAATTGGTCCGCTGGCAGAACCTTGGAATAGCGGGTCAAGGCGAACATGAGCGCGCAGAGCAACTCCTCGCAAACGCTGCTGCCCTCGATCCGAATGATGAGCGCGTGCTGCAGGGCAAAGCCCTGCTGCTTCTCACCTCCGGTCGCTACACGGAAGCAATCTCGGCATCTCAGCGCCTGCTGAACGAGTCCCCGAATGCTTATCCCGCCTACCACCTGATGGCGAGTTCCCTCCTCTTCCTGGGGCGCTTCGACGAAGCGATTCCGATGCTGGAGACGGCGATCAGGCGCGATCCGCGAAGTGCACGGAACTATGATCTATACGCACAGATGGCTCTTGCGCTGCAAAATCTTGGGCGGTTGCAGGAATCGATCGTCTGGAACCAACGTGCCTTGGCCGCAGCTCCGAGTAGCTACACAAGCATGAGGGCGCAGTACAATCTCCGCATCGCTGCAGCCTTCGCCCGCCTCGGG
Organism: uncultured Alphaproteobacteria bacterium; assembly: GCA_963850535.1. GTDB lineage: Bacteria > Pseudomonadota > Alphaproteobacteria > Acetobacterales > Acetobacteraceae > JAMXLO01. The sequence goes on from CAWKMC010000020.1 coordinate 194,131, forward strand.
AGTTTTCGAGAGGCGCATCGCGCGATCGTCGAGGCAAACCGTACCTGGCCGTATGATACAATCCGGAGCCACTCGCCAGGCAACCCTGCGAAGCCGGTGTGGGTGAGAGTGGTCGAGACTTATCAGTTGGAGTTACGTGCCGCTGGGCACCGCGACCACGCGGACGAGGATGCCGATTTCGGCGTGCCCGCGGATAGCGACCTGCGTCAGGACTACGCCGGCTGGACGCCTACGCTCGTGCCAAGTGCCAGGACTATCCGCACTGCGGAGCTAAAAGAATTTCTGGATGAACGAAAGCCGATCGTCATCGATCCGCTGCTGTATTTTTGGGGCCGCTCCATTCCCGGTGCGATCGGCTTGGAGAACGCGGGCCACGGCGGCAACACGTCCGACGCAGTGCAAGACCGGCTGCGCAAGAAGATGCAGTTGCTGACCAAGGGTGACTTGGCACTGCCGATCGTCGCGGTCGGCTGGAACTCCGAGCGATTCGACGGCTATAATCTCGCGCTGCGGCTGATCGCTCTCGGCTATACAAACGTCACTTGGTATCGCGGCGGCCGCGAGGCATGGGAAGTCGCCGGCCTCCCGGAAACACAGGTCGACGTGCAGGATTGGTAGACGACGGCAGCTACGCTGCTTCCACCAACCGCCGCGCCTGCTCCATCGCCGCAACGAAGCGATTCTGGCCCCGCATAAATTCGACCTTCGCGCAGCGGCGCTGGTGCTCATCGGTGAACTCCGGGAATTCCGCCGCCACGGCCAGCGTGGGCAATCGCGGCACCGTGTAGGCCGGATCATGACGGAACCGCGGTTCGCTTGTGTAGTTCACCGGAACCAGCACGCGCGATAGTTCCATCAGCACCGCATTGCGCCGCGCTACAGGTGCAGCAGCAAGCTTGCCAAGCGACGCCTTCAGCGCCTCAGTCGCACGGCGCGCCGGCGTCAGGTCCGCCAGACCTTTCGAAGCTTTCTCATATTCGGCGATTGTGCCCAGGAATTCATCGCACGTCGCCGCCCAATCGAACGGCAGCACCTCGGCATTGGCGATACGCAGCGCCGAGAGCAGGTAGATCTTCATGTCTTTCAGCAGGATGTCGCGGTCGGCAATCTCCAGCGTGTCGTTCTCGGTATGCCAGGCGATGTTGCCGCCGCAGCCGGATACGTCGTAGTAGCCCTTCTCCTCGCGCAACGCGTTCGGCATGGTCGAGCTCAGCATGAAGAAACTCGGCAACCCGATATTGTTGAAGCTGTAGTCGCCGGCCTGCGGCGGCCGGTGCGTTGCGATCACCGCATCGGGCACGATGTCGCGGATCGCGCCAGATGCCACTCCTGCGCATTCGGAGAAGCTGCGCGTGTCGTGATAGCTGGTGGCCCAGCGGCAACCAGGACTGTCGCAGTTGATCTGCGCAAGGCAGTTGCGATCCAGATCGAGCGCAAAGGCATCGGTGAACCACGTCGATCCGGCATAGCGCCCGGTGGAATGTCCCGGCCACCACGCAAGCTTCACTGATCGACGCAGCCGGTCGCGGTGCGTCCACAGCACACGCGCCATTTCCAGCAGTGTCGCGTCGCCGGTCGCGTTGTCACCTACGCCGACATCCCACGAATCATAGTGCCCGTGCACCAGCACATACTTGTCCGGCTCTTGAGCGCCCGGCACGGTCACCACCGGCACCTTCTGCATGAACCAGCCCTCAAGCATCTCGGTGCGGATGGTCGCGTCGCCGCCGTCGCGCGCGAGCGAAAGCAGTTTCTGTCCGTCCTGATTGTTCACCGCGACGACCGGAATGCGCGGCTTGCGCACAGAATCCTGCAAATCGGGACTGCCCCAGATCGTCGTGCACGTGCCCCAGTGAATGTCCACGCCAGGGTTGACCGCGATCAGTCCGGCGCCGCCCCATTCCTCGATCAGGCTGGCGAGCGCGGGATTGCCGAACCCCAGCATCACCACGATGTTGCCGCCGACCAGGCGCCTCACCTCCTCGATCGAGCTGATGCTGCCACCGAACAGCGTCTTGATGTCGCGATTATAGCTGCGCAGCGCGCGCGGATTGGCCTGCAGCGCTACCAGCCTGCCTCGACGTCCTTCCGGCACCGGCAGCGAAGAGGATGGCGGCTTGGCGCGATAGGTCGTGTTGCCAACGGTGACCGAGGCGGACAGCGGAATCGACAGACATATCTCGGGTTCGTGCACATCGACCGGAACCCCGGCATCCCGCAGCTTCGTCACGATCACATCGGCGCCACGGTTCACATCCTCTGGCCGCCATCGCGGCATCCGCGAAAAAGTCTCGACGAGGCTCCAGGGCAACGTCAGGCTGACTTCATCGATGAAGCGGCGCTCGCCGTCGCTGATTGGCATGGGACCTCCCCTTGAACCGTATCGCAGACGCGGTTTGAATGCGGCGAGCATAAGACACAATGGAGCTAGATATGAAGCGGCTGGTCCTGTGCGCCGTCCTCGCAGCACTGCCGAGTGCGCTGTCGGCCCAGGAAGCCGGTGACGCGATCCGTCCGCTAACGCTCTTAACACAACCGCAAGCTGCTGCCCCGCAGGAATTTCAGGCAGCACAGATCATTGCAGATGCCTGGCGCAAGCTGGGGCTGACGGTCACCGTGCGGCCACTGCCAGGTCAGCAGTTCAACCAGGTAATCTGGTATGAGCGCCAGCGCTGGGACACGACGACATGGCAGATGGTCGGGCGGCCCGAGCGCAGCGATCCTGACGAACTGACCTACAACCTCTTCGTCTCCGCCAATGCTGCCAACGGCTATGACTTCGTAGGCTATCGGAATCCCGAATACGATCGGCTCGCGCAGGCACAGCGCGAGGAGCTTGACCTGGAAAAGCGCAAGGCACTCATCATGCAGGCGCAGGAGCTGATCAATCATGACCAGCCTTACGGGTTCGAAGTGCATCCCTACAACGTTGTTGCCTACAACAAGACGGTATGGGACCCGAAGAGCCTGATCTCGCAAGCTGGTATCGGTATCCGCAATACGTGGACGTGGATCAACATCAAGCCGCTCGGCGCGCAACACGACGTCGTACTGAACTCGGTGGCGCCGCCCACGAACCTCAACCCGTTCAACATCCCGGGCGGCCAAGGCTCGTGGGCAACGGAGATCGTCTGGGACCGGCTGATGCGGGTCGGCCCGGATGGACTGGCGCAGCCGTGGGCGGCCGAGAAGGTCGAGCGTCCCGATGCGACCACCGTCAACATCACGTTGCGCAAGGGCATGACCTGGAGCGACGGTCAGCCGGTCACCATTGACGATGCGGTGTTCAGCCTTCAGGCACCGGGCTATGCCGACAAGGCGCCCATGTACAAGCCATTCGTGCAGAATATCGCCAACGTCGAAGCAACCGGTCCAGATACTCTGACGATCAAATTGAAGCGTCCCGATGCAGCATTCCTGGTCAGCTCACTGTCCAAGTTGAACCTGGCGGCGAAGCACATCTGGCAGCCGATCTTCGATGATCTGAAGGATAAGCCGCAGACCGCCGAAAGCATCATGGAGCAGCATCCGGTGAGCTCCGGTCCGTTCCGCATTGCGCGCGCCAGCCTCAACCAGGAGATCGTGCTGGAGGCCAACCCGGACCATTGGTCGCATCCGAAGATCCATCGCTGGATCATGCGCATCATGCCGAATGTCGAGGCATCGGTCGGCGCATTGAAGAGTGGTGAGATCAACTTCCTGTCGGACTACACGGGCGACCCAGAGCTGTTGAAGGATGTGGCGAAATCAAATCCCAACATCGAAGTGTCGGAAGCACTCGACCTTGGCTTCAAGTTCATCGCGTACAATGAACGTCGGCCGCCGTTCGACAATCTGGCATTCCGTCAGGCGCTATCTGCGGTGATCGACCGCAAGCTGCTGGCCGAAGACGCCTGGGGCAGCGCGGCGGAACCGTCCAATTCATGGATCTCGCCGGCACTCGCAGTATGGCATGACAAGGGGATCGTTGATCGCGTGCCAGGCGGCGACGTGGCTGCAGCGCAGAAGATCCTGCAGGACGCGGGTTTCATGGTGGTCGGCGGCGCGCTGCACTATCCGAAGGGGCAAAAGGAAACCACCACGGCGTATCAGTGAGAGTGATAGGGCGCCGATGCAAGTCGTCCCCCCTCCCCTCGCGGGAGGGGGATAGGGGGAGGGGCCCAACGAACAATTGTAGCGCTCTGCCCCCTTCCCCCAACCCCCTCCCGCAAGGGGAGGGCGGAGTTTCTTGCTCTTGCTCTTGCTCTTGCTCTGCTCTCCCACCACACGTGACTCGTCTGGTCGTCGAGCGCCTGGGTCATCTCCTACTGGTGCTGTGGGTTGTTGCCACGCTGACGTTCCTGCTGTTCCGCCTAATGCCCGGTGATCCAACGCTGAATTTCCTGTCCCCCACATTCAGCGACGAAACGCGTGCGGCGCTGCTGCAAAGCTTCGGGCTGGATAAGCCGCTATGGCAGCAATACCTGATCTATCTCGGCCAGCTGCTGCGCGGCGACTTCGGCCAGTCGTTCCTGCAGAACGAGCCGGCATCGCGCATCCTGTGGGCAGCGCTGCCTAACACCGTGATCCTGACATTGGTGTCGCTCTGTCTCGCCTATGCGCTCGGTATCATCGCCGGTGCGTTCCTTGCCTTCCGCCGCGGCAGCATCGTCGAAGCAGTCGCAATACCCACTGCGCTCGCCACTCGCGCCGCACCCGACTTCTGGCTTGGCATGCTGGTTCTCGCGCTGTTCGCCTTCCAGCTGGGCTGGTTCCCGACCGGCGGCGCCGTCAGCCCAGGTGCCAGCATGGGATCGCTCGGACAACGCCTGCTGTCGGGGGACTTCTGGTGGCATCTCTGCCTGCCTGCACTGACCCTGACATTGTTCCTGCAAGGCCTGCCGCTCTTGCTGATGCGCGCGACCATGCTGGACGTGATGAACGATGAGTTCGTCGTCATGGCGCGAATGAAGGGCCTGTCGCGTTGGTCGATCGTGATGCGCCACGCGGCGCGCAATGCGTTGTTGCCGGTGGTCACCGCCTTCGCGCTCGGTCTAGGCGCCAGCATCGGCAGCAACGTTGTAATCGAGACCGTGTTCGCCTGGCCCGGCATCGGCCGCGTGCTGGTGCAGGCGGTGCAGGGCGCCGACTACCCGGTGGCGCAGGGCGCGTTCATCATGATCGCCTTCGTGCTGGTGTTGATGAACACGGTCGCCGATCTGACTTATGCGCTGCTCGATCCAAGGGTCTCGGTCGGTGCGCGCCGCTAGCGCCGTCATAAGACATTTGCGCGATGAGCCCTTCGCCGCGGTGGGAGGCGCGATCTATGTCGTCATCCTGCTCATGGCGCTGTTCGCATCACAGCTCGCGCCCTACGACCCCCGCGCCATCCTGCGCGAGGGTCGACGCATCGCGCGCTATCTGCCGATATCAAGCAATCACTGGCTTGGCACCACAGCCGGTGGCCATGACGTGCTGAGCCAGCTCATTTTCGGCTCGCGTTCAGCGTTGGAGGTCGGATTGACCGCTGCTCTCGCTGTGGTGGCGATCGGCACGCTGCTCGGCTTGCTGGCGGGCTATCTCGGCGGCTGGGTGGACAAGCTGGTGACCCGCATTGCCGACATCGCGCTTGGGCTGCCGTTCCTGCCGTTCATGCTGGTGCTTGCGGCACTCACCGCGCCTGGCAAACGGGTGGTGATTGCGACCGTCGCGTTGCTGCTGTGGCCCAACACCGCGCGGGTAATTCGGTCACAGGTCCTGTCGCTGCGTGAGCGCGCCTGGGTCGAAGCGGCGCGTGTCACCGGCTGCTCCACCGGACGCATCATGTTCGTGCACGTCCTTCCGCAGGTGCTGCCACTGGCCGCGCTATACGGCTCGGTCGCCATCGGCTGGGCAATCCTGGCCGAGGCTGCGGCAAGTTTTCTTGGTTTTGGTGATCCCGACGGTCTCAGCTGGGGGGTCATGCTGCAGGATGCCTATGCCAACCAGGCGCTGGGGCGTGGCGCCTGGAACTGGTTCACCCCGCCAGGTGTGGCGATCGTGCTGATGGTGCTGGCAGGCTTCCTGATCTCGCGCGGCTCGGAGAAGTTGCTGTTTCCGAAGCTGGCGGACCAGTGAGCGCGCCGCTGCTCTCGATTCGCGATCTTCAGGTGCACTACGCGACTGCGGGCGGTTTGGTGCGCGCGGTGGATGGGGTCGATCTCGACGTGCCCACCGGCAGCATCGTGGGTCTCGTCGGTGAGAGCGGCTGCGGCAAGTCCACGCTGGCCCGCGCGCTGATGGGAGTGCTGGCCGGCACTGGTCGCATCGCCGGTGGCAGCATTGTGTTCGAGGGGCAAGAGCTTACCAGCCTATCCAACCGCGAACGCCGCGCGCTGCGCTGGCGGCGCATGTCGTTCGTGCCGCAGACCGCGATGAATGCGCTCGATCCGGTGCAGCGTCTGGGGGCGCAGATGCGTGAGGTGCTGTGCGAGCGCGGCGGCCTGTCGCGCACTGCCGCGTGGACACGGTCCGCGGCGTTGATGCGGTTGGTCGGCCTCGATCCGCGGCGGCTTGCCGACTATCCGCATCAGTTCAGTGGCGGCATGCGACAACGCGCGTCGATAGCTCTGGCACTTGCACTGGATCCAGCGTTGATAATCGCGGACGAGCCGGTGACCGCGCTTGATGTGATCGTGCAGCGACAGGTGCTGGACGAGCTGCGCGCCCTGCAGCAGCGGCTGAACGTGGCGATTATCCTGGTGACCCACGATATGGCCGTTGTTGCCTATACCTGCGACCGCGCGGCGGTGATGTATGCCGGCAAGGTGGTTGAGTCGGGGCCGACAGCGGCGGTGTTGGAGGCGCCTTATCATCCTTACACGATGGGGCTGACGCACGCTTTCCCGGACATGCACGCAAGCACCGTGTCGCTCGTGCCGATCGAGGGTGCGCCGCCCTCGCTGCTGGATCCTCCATCTGGTTGCCGTTTTGCCGAGCGCTGTCCGTTCGCCGAGACGCGTTGTCGCAATGAGCAACCGCCACTCGTCCCCGTCGCGACCGATCACCTGACCGCGTGTTGGCGCAGCGATCAGGCTGCCGCGCTGCGGCTGGCCGCGGCACAGCCGACGACCTGGGCGGCATGAGCGGACGCGGCATCCCGGTCATCGAAGCAGAAGGGCTGACCAAAACATTTCACCTACATCATCACGCAGTGCGGGCGGTACAAGGCGTCAGCCTGGCTGTCGGTGCCGGCGAGGCTCTCGGCATCGTCGGCGAGTCGGGTTGCGGCAAGACCACCACCGCGCGGCTGCTGCTGCGGCTGGAAGAGCCCAGTGGCGGTACGGTGCGTTTTCTTGGCGATGATATCACTGGACGACGCGGCCATGCCCTGCTGCCGTTCCGCGCGCGGGCACAGCTCGTGTTTCAGAACCCATTCGATGCGCTGAACCCGCGCTTCACCGTTCGTCGTGCACTCACCGAGCCGCTGCGGAATTTCGGCATCCCACGCACCGAGCACACCGAGCGCATCGACGCCGTGATGCAGCGTGTCCGCCTGCTTCCGGCGAAGGCGTGGCTGGACCGACACCCGCACGAATTGTCGGGCGGACAATTGCAGCGCGTGGTCCTGGCGCGCGCGCTGCTGCCACACCCGCGGCTGATCGTGGCGGACGAGCCGGTGTCGATGCTGGACGTTTCCGTGCGCGCCGGGATCCTCAATCTGCTGCGCGCAGCCCGCGACGAGCTCGGACTGGCGGCGATCTACATCAGCCATGACCTGGCGCTGATACGCTATGTCTGCGAGCGCACGCTGGTCATGTATCTCGGGCGTGTCGTGGAGGAGGGGGCGACCGCAGAACTGATCTCCAAGCCACTGCATCCGTATACACGTGCGCTGGTCGCCGCGGTGCCGGTGCCGCGGACGCAGCAGGATCGCGGCCCGCTGCCCATCCGCGGGAGTTTGGGTGATGCACCGGACGACGCTGTGGGCTGTGCCTTTCGCGCACGCTGTCCGCATGCATTTGAACGATGCGCTCTTGAGACCCCAGCTTTGCGCCAAGTCGCTGCCAACCGTCTGGTCGCCTGCCACTTGCAGGATGCGACATAACCTTTGAAAGGCCGCGGCCGGTAGCGTCGCGCCTTGTACGGCAGTCTCGCCTCCCTTCGCGGTTCTGTGAGCAGGATCATAGCCGCGTTGGGACGCAAATCTCTAACTCAGTATCGCAGGAAAGCATCCGAGCATGGGCGATGAGAGCCTATGTGCCGGGCTTCTTACCTGACAGCAATACAGAGGGAGACTTCACAATGCGTATAATTCGAAAGCGGATAGCAATCTTGCGAAGAGCATTGCTTCCGGTCACGGCAGCAACGGCTATTCTTGGGTGGGTCGCACCGGCATCAGCCTTTCATCTCAGCAATTCGGGAAACTGTCACCCGGGCGAAAAATGGGACGTCTCTCATCCGGTCAAGGTGCGGGTGCTGGATGACAGCGTTTCAGACTACGCCCGTTTGCGAGGTACGACGGCGAACGATGTGCGCCAGCGGATGGACCGGGACATCGACGCTGTGATCAAGCTGTACAACTCGGTTGCGGGCAGTCGCCTTGTTCTTGAGCGGGGCAATACCATCACGGGAGACAAGGATCTTCAGGACACCGGCAAAGATGACTTTAGCGATCAGACCATCGTTATCGGGTTCACCAATGGCACGTTCAATGGAACCACATCGGCTGAAGCCGGAACGAACCGTAATCCAGAGAAGTGCACGATAACGCGGGCGCATGTCCGCTTCCGCAAGAACGACGACGATAACAAGCGCCCCTTCGTATGGGTCTTTGGGCCACCGGACGATTACAAATGCAATGGCGATTGCCGCTCGTTCTCCACAAAGGAACAGCCGCAGCCTTCCGGAAATACGTCCGAGCGTTCCTTTCTGGCGATCTTGACCCACGAAATGGGCCATGCGGTCGGGTTGGAGCATCCTGACGACGACTACGCCATCATGGCACAGAACTCGCGCACCTGGTTCAGGGGACAAGGCGAAGTCCTGCATACCCAGTTGCTGCCAGACGATACTTCCGCGATATTGGCGCTGTATAGCGGCTCGAACGATCGTGTTCCCCTGGACGTCTCGGTGACGAACACGTGGTATCAGTCGGATGCCGATCAATTCGCTACCGCTTGTGCCGCTCAAGGCGCTGCCGTCAACAAGGCATCCGACGCACTCGCTGCGGCGAGCGGGATTTCGCTTGCTCGCATGGTCTCGACGAACTCATCAGGCGGCGGCTCACAGGATACGAATCAGAGCGGCAATGCCGACCTCGTGCAGGCACTCACGAATGCATCGCTCGCCCTCCAAGCCTGCAAGGACGATCTGAATGCAATGCAAATCAAGCATTGCCTTGTTTCGAGCCGAGCAGATGACTGGGTAAACTTGGTCGCGCACTCCAGGGGCGCGGTTGTGACGAAGTTATGCGGCGTCAATGGGAAACCTTCGGCTTTTCCCACGGTCTCCAACAAAGTCTGCCCGGGCAAGCAGGTTCAGCTTCGGTACACACTGAACAACCATACCAAGCTCCGTGAGGTGCTGGTTAAGGCGGAAGTCTGGTTCTCTTCCGACATGACGCTCAATACCACCGATGGCAACGACGTTCAGTCGCCGGACATTCGGGAATCTACGCTGCCAGCCGCAAGCAGTAAGCCGGTCGGAAATGTCTTTCGCCTGCCCGCCAAGGTTCCGGCTGATGTCAAAGGCCAAACCTATGTGTTTGTCCGCGCCGTGCCGTATGAGCCCCAGACCGATGCGAGCCTGCTCGACACGGAATCTGATCAGATGAACAATGCTGTTATGACGCCTGACGTCGTCAAGGTGGAGGCGTCCGGCTGCAGCTAGCGAGCCTTCCGCGCGTTGTCCGAGCCGGGGTGCGGCGCAAGCCGTATCCCGGCTATCCATGACATACCGAGGCCGACTGTCTCTCGCCGACCCGGCGACACGAGGCTAGTTTGTTGTCACCTCGGAGGAGCCGGACATCATGAAGATCACTGAGATTCGCGCCCATCCCATGTCGGTGCCATACGCTCAGCCACGCTGGACAGCGCATGAACGTATGGAGCGCGATCAGGTCGTGCTGGTAGAGGTGCGCACCGACCAGGGCCTGGTTGGTTTCGGCGAGATCGCCGGAGGGCCGCAGAAACTGATCTGCGAACTTATCGCCACCTTCGCTGCAGTGATTGCGGGGCTGGACCCGCTGGGACATGACGAGATCTGGAAGAAGCTATTCTCACTGACGTCGCCACGGCCGGGCGGCATCGGTGGATGGGACGGCATGCCGGCACCGCTGCCACGCAGCCAGCGGCCGCAGATCATGGCAGCGATCGGCGGCATCGACATCGCGCTCTGGGACCTCAAAGGCAAGGCGGTCGGACTGCCGGTGTTCCGCCTTCTCGGCGGCACGCGCACCGAAGTGTTCACCTATGCGACCGGCGGCTATTACCTGGAGAACGAAAGACCCGAGGACTGCGCGGAGCAATACGCCCGCTTCGTCGCCGACGGCTACCGTGCGGTAAAGCTGAAGACCGGCGCTTTGGCATTGGCCGACGAAGTCACGCGGGTGCGCGCGGTGCGCCAGACGATCGGGCCCGATGTGATGCTGATGCTGGATATGAATGCGCCGTACGACGTTGCAGGCTGTATCCGCTTCGCGGCGGCCGTTGCGCCATATGACATTCTGTGGCTGGAGGAGCCGTTGCACTGGTATCTGCAGCCGGCGGATTACGTGCGGCTTGCGGCGGCCTCGCCGATCCCGCTGGCCCATGGCGAGCGCGAATGGCACCGCTATACGGTGCGCGATTTCATCGACAGCGGTGCCATCCGCTATGTGCAATTCGATTCCACGCGTGCGGCGGGCTTCACCGAATCGCTGCGCATTGCGCACTACGCCGAGCAGAAGGGCGTGGTAATCGCGCCGCACTCGGCGCTGCACATCCACGCGCACCTGGCATCGGCGTTTGGCGACGCGGCTTTCGGTGCGGAATCGATCGGCGATCCAGACCGCCACCCGATCCATCATCACATCCATCGCGGTGGCGCTGTCGTGAAGAACGGCATGGCGCAGCTGACCGAGGCACTGGGGTTTGGCATGGAGATCGACTGGGCCTGGGTGGAGAAGTATCGATCTACGTAACGCGTCAATTGGCCCCTATCCTCTCGGGATCGGTACCCACCAGACGCTCGTACAACACCGGATCAGTGGCACCCTCGGTGTTGAACGCGAGGATCCGACTTGAATGATCCACGCCGAGCGTTTCTCGCGCCGACCGATCGACCGTCACCAGCAGGCAGCCAGCGAGGCCAGCGACGCCGGACTCGCCACCCACGATCCCGCACTGGGCAAGCAGCCGCATGCAGGCAATCGCGGCCTCATCGGGGATCGCCATGAAGGCCGTGGCCGCACGGTCCAGCACCTGCCACGCAACGATACTCGGCTCACCGCAGGCGAGACCCGCCATCACCGTGTCGAGCTCCCCAGGCACAGCCGTCGGCCTGCCCAGTTCGGCGCTAGCCAACAGACAGGCGGCCCGATCTGGTTCCACAACGATGAGCACGGGCGCGGGATGAAAGCGCTCGCGCAACTGCACCGAGACCGCCGCGGCCACACCCCCGACCCCGGCCTGGATAAAGACATGCGTCGGTGGTTCGCCCTGCCACTGATCAGCCGCCTCATCCGCCATCACGCGGTAGCCTTGCATGATCAGCCGCGGCACCTCGGTATAGCCGCTCCAGGATGTATCCGAGACCACAATCCATCCGTTCGCCTGCGCCTGACGCGCGGCCTCGCGCACCGCGTCATCATAGTTGCCGGCGACGCGACGCACCTCTGCGCCATACTGCGCAATAGCATCAATACGTCCCTTGCTCACCGCTTCATGCACAAAGATCACGCAGCGGCAGTGAAAGCGCTGTGCACCCCAGGCGACGGCCCGGCCATGATTGCCATCGGTGGCGCAGGTGACGACGATCGTTTGGGTGGCCTCACGATACTTGCCGCCGGCCAGCTCGGTTGATCGCACCTCCACCGCCACGCTGCGCCGCGCCAGTTCCGTCGACAGCACTTCGGCAACCGCATAGGCGCCGCCCAGCGCTTTGAAGCTGCCCAGCCAAAATCGCCCGGCCTCGTCCTTCAGCCGAATGCAGGCTAACCCCGGCTTGTTCCGCCAGCGCGGGCAGGTCCCGTAACGGCGTCGGAGCATAGTCGCGCCATGAGGTGATCTCGTTCCTCGCGCGCACAAAGCCCGCAAGCGGCAGTGATCCCGCTGCTGCTGCGTCGAGGCGAGGATTGGCGAACAGGCGGAACGGCATCGGACCAAGCATCGAGGGAACGCTGGCTCGCTTCACGGCGTGCTGCAACGGGGCGGGCCTTGCCTTCCCCGCCCCGCTGCGCGACCCTTGACGCCACCAGAGGCAGTCCAGATCAGCAGAGCGAGGGATACTGTGAACGACACAGTCGTGACCGATTCGGTAAAGCGCTTCAAGTGGGTTGGAACCAGGCCGATCCGTCCGGATGGCGTTCCCAAGGTGACAGGCAAGGCACTGTACGGCGGCGACTACAAGGTGCCCGGCATGCTGTACGGCAAAATCTTGCGGTCGCCGCACGCGCATGCCCGCATCAGGTCGATCGACACCTCGGCTGCCGAGAAGCTCCCTGGCGTCAAGGCGGTGATTACCGCGAAGGACCTGCCGGACCAGAAGTTCGACTACATCGGTCCCGAGCGCGTCGCGCAGAATTTTTGGCACATCACTCGCAACATCTTGGCGCGCGAGAAGTCGCTGTATGAAGGCCACGCCATTGCCGCCGTCGCGGCCATCAGCAACTCGATCGCCGAAGAAGCGGCATCGCTGATCAAGGTAGACTACGAAGTGCTGCCGCACGTCATCGATGTCGACGAGGCGATGGCCGAAGACGCACCGTTGCTGTTCGAGGACATGATAACCCGCGGCATCGAGCCGGCGCCGACCAAGCCCTCCAATATATCGAAGCGGCTTGAGTTCAAGATGGGCGACGTCGAGGCCGGCTTCAAACAGGCCGACGTGGTGATCGAGAAGGAGTTCAAGACCGCAGCAGTACATCAGGCGTATATCGAGCCGCACGCCTGCGTCGCTCGTTGTGATGCCGATGGCCAGACCGAGATCTGGTCCTCTTCACAGGGCCACTTCCAGATGCGCGCGCTGACGGCGGCGATCCTGAAGAAGCCGGTCGGCGACCTTCGCGTCTATCCGGCGGAGATCGGCGGCGGTTTCGGCGGCAAGACGGTGACGTATCTGGAACCCCTTGCCACGCTGCTGTCGATGAAGTCGGGCAGCCCGGTGCGGCTGATGATGACCCGCGAGGACGTGTTCCGTGCCACCGGCCCGACCTCGGGTTCGTCGATGTGGGTGAAGATCGGCGTCACCAAGGATGGCAAGATTGTCGCTGCCGATGGCGTCTTTAAGTTCCAATCAGGCGCCTTCCCTGGCTCGCCGGTGATGAACGGCTGCCTGTGCGCCTTCGCGCCGTACGAGATCCCGAACCAGCGTTCGGTGGGCTACGACGTGGTCAGTAACCGCCCGAAGGCCGCGGCATACCGAGCGCCCGGCTCGCCGATCTCCGCCTTCGCAGTCGAGAGCGTGCTGGATATGTGCGCCAAGGAGATCGGCATCGACCCGCTGGAACTGCGCCAAAAGAACGCGTGCCACATCGGCACTCCGACGATCCAGGGGCCGAAGCATGCGCATGATGGCTATATCCAGACCATCGAGGCGCTGCAGAACCATCCCGCGTACAAGGTGAAGCTTGGGCCGAACCAGGGGCGCGGAGTCGCTTCGGGCTACTGGTTCAACGGCGGCGGCGAGTTCGAGCGCGACCATCCAGGTGAACTCCGATGGTACCGTGCTGGTGGCGACCGGCAGCCCCGACATCGGCGGCTCGCGCGCCTCCATGGCGCTGATGGCGGCCGAGACGCTGGGTGTGGATTATAACCAAGTGCGTGCCATCGTGGCTGACACCGGCTCCATCGGCTACACCCATGTGACCGGTGGGTCGCGCGTGACCTTCGCCTCCGGCATGGCGGTAGTGAACGCCACCAAGTCGGTGATCAAGGACCTGTGCAAGCGCGCCGCGATCATCTGGGATGTGGATCCCGAAGCCGTGGTCTGGGAAGACGGGTTTGCCAAGCCAGCAGGCGCCAACGTCGGCGAGTTCGAGCCCCTGTCGATGAAGGCGCTGGCAGCGAAGGCGTCAGCGACGGGCGGCCCGATCACTGCGGCAGCGAGTGTGAACGCCGGCGGCCAGGCGCCAGGCTTCTCGACGCAGTTCTGCGACGTGGAGGTGGATCCGGAGACCGGTAAGGTCACCATTCTGCGCTTCGTCGCCGCCCAGGACGTCGGCAAGGCGATCCACCCAAGCTACGTCGAAGGGCAGATCCAGGGCGGCGTGGTGCAGGGCATCGGCTGGGCGCTGAACGAGGAATACATCTACAACGACAAGGGTCAGCTCGATAATCCAGGCTTCCTCGACTACCGCTGCCCGGTTGCGTCTGATCTGCCGATGATCGACGCGGTCCTGGTCGAGGTGCCGAACCCGGCGCATCCCTACGGCGCCAAGGGCGTGGGCGAGGTGAACATCTGCCCGCCGATGGCAGCGATCGCCAATGCGATTGCCGCCGCAACGGGCGTGCGGATGACCGAGCTGCCGATGTCGCCACCCAGGTTGCTGGAGGCGCTCGACGCCAAGAGTGCCTGATCGATGAGCGATACGCCCGCGCGGGTCGTATTCACCACTGGCTTTTCACGCCGCTACACCGGCGGCGTGACGGAGTTCGCAGTGGCGGCCAAGACCCTGCGCGGGGTCATCCGCGAGATGGACAAGCAGTTTCCCGGTCTGGCGGAGACGCTGGAAGAGGAAACTACCGTCGCGATCGACGGCGAGTTGTACGAAATCGACTTTCTCCGCCCCATCAAGCCTGGGGCGGAGGTGTTCTTCATTCCGAAGATTGAAGGCGGATAGGCCTGAGCGAGTTCATTGCATGAGCCAGCCGCCCCAGCGTCGCCCCTATGCCTGCCGTATTCCTGCATTTGCGAGCGGCGGCAATTCGCCACTGCGGGTGCTGGAGGAATGCCTGGCCGAAATCGACAGGAGAGAGGCGGCGGTCGGCGCGTTCACCGTGATCGACGCGGTGGGGGCGCACGCAGCGGCGGAGGCCTCCGCCCAACGCTGGCAGGCAGGCAAGCCACTCTCGGCGATCGATGGCATGCCGGTCGGGGTCAAGGACATGATCGACACCGCCGACATGGTCACCGGGATGGGGTCGCCGCTGTTCGACGGCTACCGCCCATTGTTCGATGCGGCCAGCGTGCAGGGCTTGCGCGAGGCCGGCGCGGTTATCGTGGGAAAGACCGTCACGACGGAGTTCGCCTCATCGCATCCGCGCGGAACACGCAACCCTTGGGATACGACGCGCACTCCTGGCGGCAGCAGCAGCGGATCGGCAGCCGCCGTCGGCTGCGGCATGTTGTGTGGCGGCCTCGGCACGCAGGTCGTCGGTTCTATCCTGCGGCCCGCCGGGTTCTGCGGCGCGTACGGGTTCAAGCCTTCAGTTGGCGGGATCAACCGCGGCGGGAGCTTGGACTATCTCAGTCAGAGCGTCACCGGCACGATCGCAGCAAGCCTTGCGGACGCCTGGGCAATGGCCCGGGCGATTGCCGATCGGGTGGGCGGTGATCCAGGGTATCCTGGTCTGACCGGTCCATTGACCCTCCCGCCACCGCACCGGCCAACGCGGCTGGCGCTGCTGCGCACGGCCGGTTGGCCGATCCTTACCGCGCTCGCGCGCGCCTCGCTTGAGTCGGCACTGGATCGGCTACGCGCCGCCGGCGTGGCCGTGCTGACCCCGGAGGAGTGCCCAGCACTCAGGGAGGTGGAGGCCGCGATCGCGGAGGCGCACCAGATCACGATGGGCATCAACGCCTGGGAGTGGCGTTGGCCGCTGGGCAGCTTTGTTGCGCGCGATGCCTCGCGGATGAGCCCCAGTTCTCTGGAGCGGCATGCTCGGTCGAACACGATGCGCCAATCGGAATACGCAGCCCTGCTTGCGCGACGCGAGGCGGCGCGTGACGCCTACGCGGCCCTGGCCGGGCAGGTCGATGCAGTGGTCAGTGTCACCGCGCCTGGGGCGGCACCAATCGGCTTGGAGACCACGGGCAATCCGATCTTTGTTGTGCCCGGTTCACTGCTTGGCGCGCCTGGTGTCACCTTGCCGGTACTGGACGATGGAGGCCTGCCGCTCGGACTGCAGGTGCTAGGTTTTCCGCAGCGCGATGCAGACCTCTTTGGGCTGGCAGGCTGGATCGACGACGCAGTGCGCTAGTGCAGAAGCGCCAGTACTGTCGCACCCAGTTTGAGAGGGCTACATAAACTTTACGCGTCCGTGGTCGGACTGGTGACTCCCAACTGGGACTTTCGCCTGCTCCACTACCACCGCGGCACCGCCGATGACGATCAGGACACAGACAGCCAATCGACTGAGCATCCTCGGCAGCGACCGCCGCTTTGATGAAGGCAGACCTCCGTACCAGTAAGTCTCAAACCACCTGCGATCGATGTGGAAAGGGTGCATTCTGCCCCCCTCTAGCCTGGCGTGAATTCCAACTGCAGGACGATATCCGCCGGCAGCTGACACCAATATGAAGCTTTTCACATATAGATCGCGGTAGTGGGTCGCGAACCAACCAGGGGCGCTATGACACGGCAAAGAAAGCCGCCAAAGACACGCTCTGCGGATGCGCAAATGGCGGCGCGTCGACCTACAGAAAACATCAAAGCCGCCCTTTCAGGCGGCCTTTATTTTCTGTTCACGTCAGCGAGAGCTGTCCAGATCGCTGAAGCGAGGCGCGACTGTCTGCAAGACGTGCCAACGCGACGCCTCTTGGGCGATGCGGCGTCGCTCTTGCGCCTCCTGTGCAACCTGAAGTTCGTGTAGCCGCCGGACGGCGGCATCCTCGTTCGGAAAGCAGCCGACTGGTCGGCGTTCACCATTCTCGTGAATGGCCTCGATCCAGTAGCTCCGACGGCGCGGCATTATCGCATAGGCAACCATGCGTCACACTACGCACAGACCATGCCACGACTATGTTCGCAGCCATGGCGCACATCACCCGTCTAACTCCGCGTCGTATCTGCAAATATCGCCATCGCCTGTCGCGTCGCAGCAGGCGATGGCACGTTCCAGTCACGTTAAATGGCCAGTCACGTTAAATGGTAACAGCGACGTAGCTCGGCATTCCGCGCTGCGGCGCAGCGCCAAGCTCCGCAAGCCGACCTTCACCCACGCTGGATCAACTCGATCGACACCTCCTGCGGGGCAGTGAGGAATGCGATCCGAACGCCAGGCCGGATCGTCTTCGGTTCCATGGTGAACGGTACGCCTTTCGACTTAAGTTCCGCCACCGCCGTGTCGATGTCCGCCACCGTCAGGCCAAAGTGGTCCAGTCCCATGTATGGCGTCTGCGGCGACGGCGCGGTCGCGCCTGGGTCTGCCTTGGCGATGAAGATCTTCTGCCCAGTGAGATCGAGATCGTAGCGCGTCGACCCGTCGGCCTGCGGCGTTCTGATGATCTCGGCGCCGAGCTTGTCCTGGTACCAAGCGGCGGTCGCCGCCGGATCGGGGGAACGGAGATGGATATGTTCCCAGATGAACTTTGTCATGACTTCCTCCCGCGTGCAGATACCCCATTAATCAGCCAGATCAGTGGCCAGGCAAGTCTGGCCTTGCGAACCTCGCTTGGACCCCCAGAATATCCGCATGTCCCGACGCACCGTTGAGATCACCACTGACCTCATGCTGCGGGCCTACCGGCACGGCCTGTTTCCGATGGCGGAAACCCGCAAGGGCGATCGGCTCTACTGGCTGGACCCCGAGAAGCGCGGCATCCTGCCGCTGGATAGTTTCCACCTGCCGCGTCGTCTCGCTCGCACTGTGTTGTCGAGTGCCTTCGAGGTGACAGTCGATCAGGACTTCGCCGGCACGATCGCCGGCTGTGCCGAGCCCGCGCCGGGCCGCGTCGACACGTGGATCAACCCTCAGATCGAGCGCCTGTTTTCCGAACTGCACCGCCTCGGTCACGCTCACTCGGTGGAGAGCCGGCAGGACGGCCACCTGGTCGGCGGCCTTTACGGCGTCGCGATAGGCGGCGTGTTCTTTGGTGAAAGCATGTTCAGCGTCGCCCGCGACGCGTCAAAAGTAGCGCTGGTGCATCTCGTCGCTCGGTTGCGACTGGGTGGCTTCCGGTTGCTGGACACCCAGTTCGTCACCGGCCATCTCGCGCAGTTCGGCGCCGAGGAACTGGCGCGGGAGGAATACAAGACGCGACTGACCCAGGCGCTGGCGGCGCCCGCGCAGTTCCCGACTGAACCCGAGCCAGCGACGCTCGAAGCCGAGATCCGTCGACTTGCTGCGGGGTGAGCCGATGCCGGGCTACGATCTGAATGTAACCATCGACGCTATCGCGAGACGAATGAGCGTGGTCGACGGTGCAACCAAGCGTGTAGCAGCGAGAACACCTACCGACGGTGTAGCCGCAACGGCCGGAGCGCAGCGATGATCGTGCCCTGGCGCGATCGACACGGGCGCTTCCTGCCGCTGAAGGCGACCGTGCTGGCCGCGAGCTTTGTCCCCGGCGCGGTGATCGCCTACTGGTGGGCGGCGGACATGCTCGGCGCGCGGCCGGTCAACGAGGTGATCCACGGCCTGGGGCTCTGGGCGATCCGCTTCCTGATGATCTCGCTCGCGATCTCGCCGGCGGCACGGCTGCTGAACTGGCCACGCCTGCTGACCGTGCGCCGGATGGTCGGGTTGGCGGCGCTGGCCTACGCCTTGGCGCATCTTTCGCTCTACGTGGTGCAGCAGAACTTTCACCTGGGCTTCGTCGCCTCGGAAATCGTGCGGCGCTTCTACCTGACCATCGGGTTCGTCACGCTGCTGGGGCTTGGGGTACTTGGCTGGACCTCGACTGACGCCTGGATGCGGGATCTCGGCCGGCGCTGGAAAGTGCTGCACCGGTCCATCTACGTGCTCGCCGTCATCGCATTGCTGCATTACTTCATTCAGTCGAAGTCGAACGTGTCGGAGCCGGTCTTCGTCTCCGGCCTTTATGTCTGGCTGATGCTGTGGCGCGGCCTGCCAATGCCCTGGCAACGCAGCGTGCTCGTGCTGCCGCTGCTCGCTTTGCTCGCCGCGCTGGCCGCCGCGGGCGTCGAATTCGCATGGTACGGACTGGCGACCGGTATCAGTCCGTGGCGCGTCCTGGCGGCAAGCGAGACGTTACGCTTCGGCCTGCGTCCCGCCCATTACGTCGCACTGGTCGGGCTGGCTGTGGCGCTGCTCGCGACCGTCCGCCGCATCGGTGGTCTGTCCCGATCCAGGCCGAGGATGGCCTAAGGCGGCCGTCGGCTAAACGACCCCTTCGGCGCGCAGTCGCTGCACGTCGTCCGCACTGACGCCGCAAAGCGACGCGAGCAACTCCGCCGTGTGCTCGCCCAGCAGCGGCGGCCGGGTCACGTCCGCGGGGGAGTCGGACAGTTTCACCGGACAGCCGACAGTCTGGTAGGTCCCGCGGGTCGGGTAATCGACATCGACGATCATGTCGCGCGCGCGCAGATGCGGATCGGTCAGCACCTCACCAGTGTCGAGCGTCGCACCGCAGGGAACGCCCGCTTCGCCCATCAGCCGCATCACCTCGTGCTTGCTGCGCTGGCGAGTCCAGGTCTCGACGATCGCATCGAGCGCCGTGCGATTCTCCCAGCGCGATTCGGCTGAGGCGAAGCGCGGGTCGTCGGCCAGCTCCGGCTGGCCCATCGCATTGATGCACGCTCTCCACATCTGCGGCTGAGCGAAGATGTAGACGTAGTCGTTCGGGCCGCCCGGTGCGCAGGGATAGGTGGTCCCCGGCACTGTGCGGCCGAGCTGATTGCCCTGGCGCGGCATCGGCCTGCCGGAGCGCTGGTGGTCGCGCAGGCTGACGCGGATCAGGTTGACGACCGCGTCCTGCATCGAGACCTCGACATGCTGGCCCTTGCCCGTCTGATGCCGCTGCTGCAGTGCGGCCAGGATGCCGATGGCCATGTGCATGCCGGTGCCGGAGTCGCCGATCGCCGGGTAAAGATAGGTAGGCGGATTGTCGGGAAAGCCGGTTACGCTCATGGCACCTCCCATGGCCTGGGCGATCGGCTCGAAGCTCTTGAACCCGCTGTACGGCCCGTAGGTGCCGAAGCCCTTGATGGTGGCGTAGATCAGCCGCGGGTTCAGCTTCGACAACTCTTGGTAGCCAAGGCCCAGTCGATCCAGCGCCCCCGGGCCGAAATTCTCCAGCAGCACGTCGGACTGTTCGATCACGCGGCGGAACAGCCGTTTGCCCTCTTCGTTCTTCAAATTCAGCGTCAGGCTGCGCTTGTTGGCGTTCAGCACGAGGAAGAAAAGACTGTCGCTGTCGGTGCGGTCGCGCATGTTGGTGCGCGCGACATCGCCGCCCTTCGGCTCCTCCAGCTTGATCACATCGGCGCCGAGGAATGCCAGGATCTGCGCACAGGCAGGACCCGCCTGATTGTGCGTCATGTCGATCACGCGGATGCCGGTCAGGGCCTGGGTCATGCAGTTGCTCCTCGGTGGGAAAGTCGCGTCTCGATCATCGTCAAGAGCTCGGTCAGTCCGACGCTCATGATCACCAGCACCAAAATCGCCGCATAGGTGCCGGTGGCATCGAACACGCCGGAATAGTATTCGATCATGAAACCGATGCCACTGTTGGACGCGATCAGCTCGGCCAGCAGCGTGTTGGTGAACGCGTAGCGCACGGCGATGCGCATGCCGGTGAAGATCCACGGCAGCGTGGCGGGGATCAGCACCTTGCGGATCACCTCAAGCCGCGTCGCGCCCATCAATGACAGTGCTCGCGTCAGATCGCGATCGACGTTGTGCACGCCGTCGAGCGTAGCGTTGAGCACCAGGAAGAACACGGTGATGGCGACCAGAGCCACCTTCGACTCGATGCCGATGCCGAACACGATGACGAACAGCGGCGCCAAGGCGATCTTCGGCATCGCGTAGAGCGCCGAGATGTAGGGGGACAGAACGCGATTGAGCCGCGGCATCAGGCCCAGCAGCAGGCCGATCGCGATCCCGGCAGCCGTGCCGATCGTGTAGCCGAGTGCCATCGCGAGCAGCGTGGCGCCGACGTTCTCCCACAGCGACCCGTCGCGTAGCCAGGTCAGCAGCCGCGCCACTATCTCGACGGGGCCGCTCATCCAGAAGCGCAGATTGGCGGTTGGCAGGTATTCCCAGGCTGCGAGGATGATCAGCGCCAGCGCGAGGCGCGCCACCACGCGGCCAAGGGAAGTGGAGAGCGCGGCTCCCAACAAAGCTCCCCCTCCCCGTGCGGGAGGGGGGAAGGGGGAGAGGTTTCTTGATTTGGCACCGCCCCCTCCCCCTACCCGCCTCCCGCGAGGGAAGGGGGAGTGTCTTTGTGTATCCGCGGCCTCGCTCACACCTCGGTCCCCCGCGTGACCTCGTCCTTCAGCTCATCCCACAGCGACTCATGCAGATGAGCGAAGTCTTCGGTGAACCGGATGCGGAAGACGTCGCGCGGCCGTGGCAGCTCAATCGTGCGGATCGCACGAATCCGTCCTGGTCGGGCACTGAACACCACGACGCGGTCAGCAAGCGTGATCGCCTCGCCGAGATCATGCGTGACGAACACCACGGTCATCCGCCGCTGCCGCGTCAGCTCCTGCAGCTGATCCAGCATCAGCAGCTTAAGCTGCGCGTCCAGTGCGCCGAACGGTTCGTCCATCAGCAGCGTCTCGGGCTCGTAGATCAACGTGCGCGCGAGGCCGACGCGCTTGCGCATGCCGCCCGACAGTTCCGCCGGATAGTGCTTCTCGAATCCGGTCAGACCAACCAGCGTCAGCATCTGCGCTACACGCTCGTTTGCCTCCGCGCGAGGCATGGCGCGGCACTTCAGCTCGAGCGCGATGCGAATATTGTCGGCCGCCGTGCGCCAGGGCAGCAGCGTGTCCTTCTGGGTCATGTAGCCGACTGAGCGGTTCAGCCCACCGATCGCAACGCCGTCATACGACACCACGCCGGCACTCGGGGGCAGCAACCCGGCGATCATGTTCAGGATCGTCGACTTGCCGCAGCCACTCGGCCCCACCAGCGCGACGAACTCATGGTGCCGGATCGTGAGGTCGATCGGCTGCAGCGCTTCCACCTCGCGATCGCGCGTGATGAAGCGCTTGCCAACGCCCTGCAGATCGATCTTCGGCGCCAGATCACCGCCCATATCACCGGCCAAATCACCGGCCAAATCACCCCTGGGCATGGCGCCACCGCAGCAGATGCCGTTCCGCCCACGCCGTCACCTCGGAGATTGCCAGCCCGAGCAACATCAAGATGAACAGCACGGCATACAGCGATGTCATGTCGAACTGCGATGCAGCGTCGCTGAGCAGAAACCCGAGACCACGCCGCGCCGCCAGCATCTCGCCGGTGGTAGCCGCAACCAGCGCGTAGGGCATCGCCGTCTTGATCCCACCGATGATCCACGGCGAGCAGGCCGGCGCCACGACTTTCTGAAACCTCTCCCGCCGGTTCGATCCCATCAGATCGATCTGCGCGATCAGCTCCTGGTCCACCGACGTCGCGCCGGCAAACGTGTTGAAGAACAGCAGGAAGAACACGACGATGCCCACCAGCACGATCTTCGGCAGCATGTCGAGGCCGAAGAACATGATGAACAGCGGCGCCAACGCAACCAGTGGCACGCTGTAAAATGCCACGACGATCGGCCGCACGATGCCGGCCGCGATCGGCGAGCGGCCAAGCAGCAGCCCAGCCAGCGCGCCGAGTGTCACGCCGAATGCCACGCCGACAACAACCTCGGTCAGCGTCGTGGCCAGGTGGGGATACAGACTGCCCTGCAGCCACCCGGCGAGCTTCACCGCAATCAGGCTTGGACGACTGGTCCAGGTACCGCCCGAAATGTCTCCCACCGCTTCCCAGCACACCAACAGCAGCAATCCGACGGCAGCCTGCCAGAGCACGATCGGATCGAAGCGCCGTGCCATGCTATTGGCCCAGGATTTCCTTGGCAGCCTGGCGCGACAGGTCAGGGTAGACCAGCTGATCATAGGTGGCGGTGATCGGCGTCTTCTCGGTTAGGTTCACCATCTTCACCGTATTGGCGACTTGCGCCTGCGAGATCACCGGGGTGGTCGGCACTGCCTTGATGTAAGTGTCGAATGCGGTGTTGAATTCTGACTCCGGCGTGTCCTGGAAGAACGGGCGGACCAGTTTGCGCGCCGCCTCCTTGTCCTCATGCGCAAACTTCATCGCCCGCGCCATCGCACGCACGACGTGCAGCAGCAACGGGCGCTTCGCCTCGAGCGTGGCGCGGCTGGTGGTAATCACCTGATATGGCACATCGCGGTACTCGGGCAGGTCGCCGGTCATCGGATCGGCGATGATTTGGCCGATGCCCTTGCTGACCGCCATGTTGGTGAACGGCGACATGAAAGCGAAGCCGTCGGTGCTGCCGGACTGTGTCGCCGCAACCATCGGCCCGCCGATGCCGATTGGCTGCAACTGGACATCGCGTGACGGATCCATGCCGCGCACCAGCATGATCGTGCGCATGAACTCGTCGGTGCTCGAACCGGGCGACGTGATGCCGATCCGCACACCCTTCACGTGCTTGATCTTCTCGTCCAGCGACATGGCGTCGGTGATGCCCAGGCGCTTGATCGCATCGTTGGAGAGCACCAGCGCGATAGGATAGGCGTCGAATGCGGTTGAGATGCCGACGAGTTGGCCACCGCGTCCGACCGCATGCATGGTATGGGCGAAGCCAACCTGGGTGATCTCCGCACTGCCGCCCATCACCGCCGCCGCTTGCCTGGTACCCGAGGAAACGTCGACCAATTCCGGCTCCAGGCCCTCCTGCTTATAGAACCCTCCGCCGATGGCGATATATTGCAGCAAGAACGACATGCCCTTGCCGGCAAAGGCAATCGTCACCTTCTGCAGGTCCTCGGCCACCGCGGGGCGGATCGCCATGAAACCAAGCGCCAGCGCTGCCAGACCGATGCTGCGAAACCGCATCGAGCGTCCTCCCAGATCTTATTTGATGCGAGAGTAGTCCAGCCTTGCAGCGGGCGCCACGGCGTCGCTATTGTCGCCGCCGGTGCAACATCCAACGATGGGAGGGCTGCATGAGCGCTTACAATCAGCATCATCCGCGCGGCCCTGTCCGGGCCCTGCGACCGATCGTCGCAGGGCTGGCCAGCGGCCTGAACTGACGCTTCCGCATCAGCTTCCCGTCGGCCGGCTCCGAACGCTGCGCGTTTTACTGAGCCGAGAGACACACCCATGCCAACTGTTACCCTGCGCGATGTCGGCGTTCTGTCGCCGCATCCGTTGTTTCAGAATCTGTCGCTGATCATCGGTGGCGGTGATCGGATCGGGCTGATCGCCGGCAATGGCGGCGGCAAGACCACGTTGCTCCGCTGCCTTACCGGAATCGCTGAACCGACCTCCGGCAGCATCGTCCGCTCGCGCGGCATGCGCGTTGGCTATGTCGAGCAGAACGTGCCGATCAACCTGCTCAACCTATCGCTGGCGGAGGCGATCCGCCGTGCACTGCCGGCAGCCGAGCGCGAGAGCAATCAGTGGCGCGTCGACGTCGTGCTCGACGAGTTCACAGCACCGGCCGAACTGCATGACCGTCCGCTGCACGAACTGAGCGGCGGATGGCAGCGCCTGGCGCTGATCGCACGCACGTGGATCGATGAACCTGACATGCTGTTGCTCGATGAGCCCACCAACCACCTGGATCTTGGCAAGATCCAGATGCTGGAGCGCTGGATCGTTCATTGTCGCGTGCCGACGGTGATCGCCAGCCACGACCGGCGGTTCCTCGACGCCTGCACGACGCGCACCTTGTTCCTCCGACCAGGCATCTCGCGGTTTTATGCGCATCCTTATTCGCGGGCGCGGCAGCTTCTGGCGGACGATGACGCGGCGCAGGAAGCGAAGCTGACGAAAGACGCACAGGAGGTGGAGCGGCTGCGCCGCAATGCCAACGAGCTGAAGAATGTCGGCATCAACAGCGGCAGCGACCTGCTGCAGAAGAAATCCAAACAGCTTCGGCAACGCGCGGCGGCACTGGAAGAGACGCTGATGCCGATGCGTCCAGTGCGGGACGGTGACATCCGACTGACCAACCGCGGCACGCATGCCAGGCTGATGCTTTCTCTGTCCGGTGTCGACGTATGTGCGCCTGATCGACGTATGCTGTTTCGCGTTCCCAAGCTCCAACTGTTCCAGCAGGACCGCCTGGTGCTGCTCGGGCGCAATGGCGTCGGCAAGTCGCAGTTCGTGCAGTTGTTGCGGCGTGCGTTGACCGGCGAGGACACGCCTGGGTTGCGTCCCAGCGCTTCCATCGTCATGGGGTATGTCGATCAGCTCATGTCGCACCTGCCGGATGCGATGACGCCGCATGGCTTTATCAGCGACCGGTTTCGTCCTGGCGATCAACGCACCATCAGCCTGCTGGCCGGCACCGGGTTCAGCGTGGACATGCAGCGCCGCCCGATCGGACGTCTGTCACTCGGACAAAAGGCGCGGCTCGGATTGCTTGCCCTGCGCCTGACCGAGCCGAACTTTTATCTGATGGACGAGCCGACCAACCACGTGGATATCGCCGGGCAGGAGCGGTTGGAGGCAGAGATCCTGGCGCACGAAGCCACGTGCATCATCGTGTCGCACGATCGTGCCTTCGTGGAAGCGATCGGCACTCGGTTCCTGCTGATCGACAGGCAGACGATCGCCGAGATCGATACACCTGAGGAGTACTATCGGGGCCTGGGGTGACACGCCGACTCGCGCCCGTCGCCTGGTGGTCTTACGATTACGGCAACAAGGGAGGGGATCGCCATGAAGCTCAGCACCGATCGGATTCTGACGACCCATGTCGGCAGCCTGCCGCGGCCTCAGGCGCTGGTCGATCTGCTGGTGAAGAAGGATGCGGAACAGGCCTACGACCATGCGGAATTCGATCGCCAGGTGACGAAGGCGGTCGGCGAGATCGTCGCGCATCAGGTGGCGATCGGCATCGACGTCGTCAGTGACGGCGAGGCAAGTAAGATTGGCTACGCCACATACATCAAGGATCGCCTCACGGGGTTCGGCGGCGAGCCGTTTGCGCCAAAGCCGCAGCGCGATTTGGCGGACTACCCAGAGTTCCGCAATCGCATGATCCAGTTCACCGGCCCTCAGGTGTTCCGTCGATTGTGCTGCATCGGCGATGTGCAATTACGAGACCACGACGCGGTGAAGGTGGACATCGCCAACTTCAAGGCGGCGATCGAGCAGTCGCATCCGATCGACGCGTTCATGCCGGCCGCATCACCCGGCGTTGTGTCCGCGTTTCAGCCGAACCGCCACTATCCGACGCACAGCGCTTATATCCGCGCGGTGGCTGATGCGATGAAGGAGGAGTACGAAGCCATCGCCAGTGCCGGCATCGTCGTGCAGCTCGACAGTCCCGATCTGGCGATGGCGCGCCACATCGGCTTTCAGGATCTGACCGAAGAGCAGTTCCTGACCCAGGCCGAGCAGCAGGTGGAAGGGTTGAATCATGCGCTCGCCAATGTGCCGGCGAGTTCGGCGCGCTTACATCTGTGCTGGGGCAACTACGAAGGACCGCACCACTTCGACATCCCGCTGCAGAAGGTGCTGCCGATCATCCTGAAGGCGAAGCCGCAGGCGATCTCGTTCGAGGCGGCCAATCCGCGGCATGCGCACGAGTGGGTAGTGTGGCGCGACGTGAAGATCCCGGACGACAAGGTGCTGATCCCTGGCGTAATCGACACCTGCACCAATTACATCGAGCATCCGGAACTAGTGGCGCAACGCATCTGCCAGTTCGCCGACATTGTCGGCCGCGAGCGCGTCATCGCGGGAACCGATTGCGGCTTCGCGACCTTTGTTGGCCACGCCGGCCGGGTCGATTCCGAGATCGCCTATCGCAAGCTTGGTTCGCTGGTCGAAGGTGCCAAGCTGGCATCGCAGAATCTGTGGCACTGAGGAGCGCATCATGAAACTCAGCACGGACCGGATTCTTACCACGCATGTCGGCAGCCTGCCGCGACCGCAGCCGCTGGTGGCGATGCTGATCAAGAAAGATCGCGACGAGCAGTACGACCACGCCGAGTTTGAGGCGCTGGTGAAGCAGGCGGTCGCCGAGATCGTCGCACGACAGGTCGCGATCGGTATCGACGTCGTCAGCGACGGCGAGGCGAGCAAGGTCGGCTATGCGACCTATGTGCATGAACGCCTCACCGGTTTCAGCGGCGAGCCATTTGTGCCGAAGCCCAACCGCGATGTCGCACCGTATGACGATTTCCGCCGCAGGTTGGAGCAGTTCATCGGACCGCAGCAGATCCGCCGCCTTTGCTGCCAGGGACCGGTTGCGCGGCAGGATCACGCATCGGCGCAGCGCGACATCGACAACTTCAAGGCGGCGATTGCTGCATCGAAGCCGGTGGATGCGTTCATGCCGGCGGCGTCGCCTGGCGTGGTATCGACGTTCCAGCCCAATCGCTACTATCCGGATCACCGCGCCTATATCGGAGCGGTCGGGGCGGCGATGCGCGAGGAGTACGAGGCGATCGCCAACGCCGGGATTGTCGTGCAGCTCGACAGTCCGGACCTGGCCATGGCGCGTCACACCGGCTTTCAGGATCTGACCGAGGCCGAATTCCTGAAGCAGGCGGAACAGCAGGTGGAAGTGCTGAACGACGCGCTGGTCAATGTGCCGGCAAGTTCGGCGCGGCTGCATCTGTGCTGGGGCAACTATGAGGGCCCGCACGACTTCGACATTCCGCTGCAGAAGATCCTGCCGATCGTGCTGAAGGCCAAGCCGCAGGCGATCTCGTTCGAGGCCGCCAATCCGCGCCACGAGCACGAGTGGACGGTGTGGCGCGAGGCGAAGCTGCCGGACGACAAGGTGCTTATTCCCGGCGTGATCGACACCTGCACCAATTACCTCGAGCATCCGGAATTGGTGGCACAACGCATCTGCCGGTTCGCCGATGTTGTCGGGCGCGAGCGGGTGATCGCCGGCACCGACTGCGGGTTCTCCACATCGGTCGGCACTGCCGGCCGCGTCGATCGCGAGATCGCCTTTCGCAAGCTCGAATCACTTGTAGAAGGCGCCCGCATCGCCTCGCAACGTCTGTGGCGCTGACGGCATCACCGGTTGCTTGGGCACGTGGCTGGACAGGCGGTCCATCAACGCCAGCATGACGGCGGACAGGATGAACGCCAAGTGCAGCCCGACGCTCCAGGCCAGTTCGCGGTCGCTAAGCCGGTCGACGTGCATGAAGCCTTCGAGCACCTGAATGGCGGAGATGGCCACGATCGAGGTCATCAGCTTCAACTTCAGGTCGCCGAAGCCGACATGGCCCATCCACTGTGGCCGGTCGTCGTGACGGTCCAGGTCCAGGCGTGAGATAAAATTCTCGTAGCCGGCGAAGATCACCATGAGCAGCAGGTTGCCCATCAGCGACAGATCGATCAGCGACAGGATCGCAACCGTCAGTTCTTCTCCGCGTGCGGCGAAGCCGTGGGAGAATAGATTGACTGTCCGGTGGACGAACTCCACGAGCAGCAGCACAAGGCCGGCGGCGAGTCCAACATAGAACGGTGCCATGAGCCATCGGCTGGAGAACAGCGCCTGCTCCAGCATGCGCTCGACAAATGGGCGGCGGGCTACCACTGACGGCCTTGTGGCGGGACGCGTTTCGCTTTGCATGGCGGCTTCCGGTTTTTCAGCGCCGTCCCAGGCCGAGCCGGTCCTCGATGATGCGGAGCATCGCAACCTCCTGCGGCCATGCGATGCCGTCCGCCAGCATGACCTGGCGGGCGACCTGCGCGATCAGGGGCGAGTCAGCGGTGCGGGAAAGAGGACGCAGTGCGTCAGCCTCGTCGCAAAGCGCGGAGAGCTGTTCTCCAGACGGCCGGTTTGACGCCTGTTCGAGCAATGCAAGCGCGGCCCTGCGACCGTAGCGAGCGAGCAGGCCGTTGCGCCGAAGGCATCTCAGCAGCGTCCTGCGCTCGGCTGGATCCACCACACCATCGGCCAAGGCGACGAGAGCGCCGGCGCGCACGACCCCATCGAAGGTCTGCTGGCTCGGCAGCTGAACGATCTGCGGTTCGCGGCGATGATGGTGATGAGACGAGCGACGGTTATGTGCCATGGTCTGAGCTCCTGTGCGTTGAGGGTCACGCGCACGGCAGGCGTCAGCCAGGGAGCGGATTGGTCCCATCGGGCGGCCACCGCGCGTGCGCGGTGATCCGACATCGCAGGTTGGCCGCCATATATGCACGGCGTCCTGCCAGAGGGGCCCGGATCGGCTTTGTTGTATCTTTAACTGGCGCAAAATCGTGCCCATTCAAGGTCTGAGCACAGGCGAGATCGACGTCATGGCCGACAAGCCGAACTTCGTTCTAGTTCCGGAGCCCGAACCGGAGGCGGAAGAAGACCAGCAGCAACCTGTCACCCTGTTCGGGCAGGTGCGTGCTCTGGCGCAATCCGTCGCCGGCGGATTGGTGCGTGGGGTGACCGGGGCGCAGCTACCGGCGACGCAACCGCTCCGGCCGCGGCTGATCTTTGGCTTCGACGCCACCGCGTCGCGCGAGCCGGCGTGGGCGACCGCGCGCACCGTGACCGATGCACTTGTCAAGGCACTCCCGGGAGAACTCGACGTGGCGCTGGCCGTGCATGGCGGGTCCATGCTGCACACCTTCACCGAGTTCACCTCTGACCCGACCCGCTTGCGTGATCGTGCCGCCGGCATCTCCTGCCTTGCCGGGATGACGCGGCTGCTGCCGATCCTATCGCGCGCGCTGTCCAATCCGGGCGTGCGCGTTGTCACCTATATCGGCGACGTGTTCGAGGAGTTGCCGGTGCGCGGCAGGAAGCTCGCAGACGCGATGGGCGAGAAAGGCATCCGGCTGATCGTGCTGCACGACACTGCCGATTGGAATTCGAAGCGCGACGCCGAGGTGTTCCTTGACCTGGCGCGCCGCACCGGCGGCTGCGTGCTGCCGTTCGATGCCAGTGCGCCGGCGCGGCTGCGCGAACTGCTGGCGGCGGTGGCAGTGTATGCCGTGGGTGGCAGCGACCTGCTTGAGCAGAAGCGAGAGGAACTGCCGGGCGCGGTGATGCTGCTCGAGCATCTGCGCAACCGCTGACGCTTCAGTCCTCGCTGAAGAAGCGGCGCTCGGCGGCGGTGTCGTTCGGCGCCTCGGGGCCCAGCCCGATGAAGTCGATCATGCGCGACGGGTCCTCGCCGATGCGCGGCAGGGAACGCTCACGCAATGCCGCGGCATCGTCGCCAACTCCGAAGAACAGCCGGCTCCATAATCCGTGCGTCCGATGCAGCGCGGCAAAGTAGCTATCGTGCTCCCGAAGCGTACGCCGTGGCCGCTGCACGCCAGTCAGCGTTGGCGAGCAAGTGGTCTCGCAGAACGCGCGCATCGCGCAGGGTGAGCGACAGGCCACTGCCCCAGACCGGATCGCTCGCGGCGGCCGCGTCACCGATCAGCACCACGTCATCGCGATAGGGATGCGGTGCCCAGCAGTCAGGCGCGTTGAACGAGGCGAGCGGTCCGACGCAAACGGCGTCGCGAAACCAGTCGGGCGACGCGCCAGCCGTGAGCGACATTTCGATAAAGCGATCGGCATCGCGCACGCCGCTGAGCGTCGGATGCGCCGCCGCCAAATAGGCGGCGTAGGCGCGGAACCGGCCAGCGCCGATCGGAAACACGATAGACAGTCGCTGGTCGTTTGGATTGATCACCATCTGCACCGCATCGTCCGGCATCCGCATGTCGCGGTACAGCGTGCCTGCGACGGTGACCCAGTCCGGATCGCGCTCGACATCGAAGTTGCACATGGCACGCACGCGGGAATTGCGGCCGTCGGCGCCGATCACCAATCGGCTGGTCAGTTGTCGCGTCGATCCCTCGGAGCGGATTGTGACCGAGGGCGGATCTCCTGGAGTGACATCGACTACCTCGGCCGGTCGCAACAGGTCGGCGCCCGACTCCGTCGCAAGATCGAGCAGGCACTGCTGCATCTCGGGATGATGGAAGTCCAGCATCCCCGCCCTGGCGGGGGTGGTTGCCACAAGATCGCGGTTGCTGTCCGGCATGGTCAGGAAGCGGGTCTGATGCGCACAGCGTTCGAGCAAGCGGTCGTAGATGCCGAGTTGGCGCGCCTCCGCGACGCCCCAGGGCAGCATGCCCTCGCCGCGCACGCGGTCACGGAACACCGCGTCGCGTTCGACAATCAGAACGCGGGTGCCGGTCGGTGCCATGGCGGCGGCAAGAGCTGAACCGGCCAGTCCACCGCCGACGATCACCAGATCGTAGTCCATTGGCCCCCTCCCTCAGGCTGGCGGTTAGGCGACGGCAGCTTCCGCCCGTCGCTCGTACCGCTTGCGCTCGTGCGGGTCCAAGTAGCGTTTGCGCAGGCGCACCGCGCCCGGGGTCACTTCGACCAGTTCGTCGTCCTCGATATAGGCGATCGCCTGTTCCAGGCTCATGCGCCGCGGCGGAATCAACAGCATCGCATCATCCTTGCCGGCCGCGCGGATGTTGGTCAGCTTCTTTTCCTTGATCGGGTTAACTTCAAGGTCCGATCCGCGGGCGTTCTCGCCGAGGATCATGCCGACATAGACCTTCTCGCCGGGGTTCACGAACAGCGTGCCGCGTTCCTGGATGTAGAACAGCGCGTAGTGGACCGCTTCGCCGTTCTCGGTGGAGATCAGCGTGCCGTTGCGCCGGCCCTCGATCGGTCCCTTCCACGGGCCATAGCCGGCGAACAGCCGGTTCATCACGCCGGTGCCGCGCGTGTCGGTCAGGAAGTCCCCGTGGTAGCCGATCAGGCCACGGCTGGGGATGCTGAAGGTCAGCCGCAGCTTGCCGCCGCCCGAGGGGCGCATGTCGCGCAGCTCGCCCTTACGGCGCGAGAGTTGTTCGACCACCACGCCGGAATACGGTTCGTCGACGTCGACCAGCACCTCCTCCATCGGCTCCTCGCGGGCGCCGGTGTCGGGGTTGGCGCGGGTCAGCACCCGGGGGCGGCCAATGGCCAACTCGAAGCCTTCACGGCGCATCTGCTCGATCAGCACACCGAGCTGCAGTTCGCCGCGGCCGGCGACTTCGAACGCCTCGGTTTCGCTGCTGTCCGCCACCTTGATCGCGACGTTGCCTTCGGCCTCGCGGAACAGCCGCTCGCGGATCTGCCGGCTGGTGACTTTTTTCCCCTCGCGCCCGGCCAGCGGGCCGTCGTTGATGCGGAAGGTCATCGCCAGCGTCGGCGGATCGACCGGAATGGCGGGCAATGGCTCGGCCAACTCCGGGGCGCCGATCGTGTCCGGCACGGTCGCCTCGGCGAGGCCCGCTACTGCGATGATATCGCCGGCCTCCGCTTCCTCGACCGCCACCCGTTCGAGGCCACGGAAGGACAGCAGCTTGGTCAGCCGGGCGGTCTCGCCTTGAGTGCCATCGGCGTGCAGGACCCGGACCGGCATGTTGATGCGGGCGCGGCCCTGCTCGACGCGGCCAGTCAGCACGCGGCCCAGATAGGGGTCGTACTCCATGATCGTCGCCACCATGCCGAAGGGCGCCTCGGGGTCCAGGTCGGGCGCCGGCACGTGCTGCACGATGAGGTCGAACAGGGCCGCCAGATTCTGCCGGGGACCGTCGAGGGTCGCGTCCGCCCAGCCCTGCCGGCCGGAGGCATACAGCATCGGGAAATCCAGCTGCGCGTCAGAGGCGCCAAGGGCGGCGAACAGGTCGAATACTTCGGTATGCACCTCGTCGGCGCGAGCGTCGGCACGGTCCACCTTGTTGACGACGACGATCGGATGCAGACCACGGGCCAGTGCCTTGCCGACCACAAACTTCGTCTGCGGCAGCACGCCCTCGGCGGCGTCCACCAGCACGATGGCGCCGTCCACCATGTTCAGGATGCGCTCGACCTCGCCGCCGAAGTCGGCGTGGCCGGGGGTGTCGACGATGTTGATGCGGGTGCCGCGCCAGACGACCGAGGTGCACTTGGCGAGGATGGTGATGCCGCGCTCGCGCTCCAGGTCGTTGCGGTCGAGCGCCCTCTCGGCCACCACCTGGTGGTCGCGAAAGGAGCCGGACTGGCTGAGGAGCTTATCGACCAGGGTGGTCTTGCCGTGGTCGACATGGGCGATGATCGCGACGTTGCGAATCTGCATGGGAGCCTGAAGTGCGGGGGTGCTGCGCCGCACACATAGGCGCAGACGGCGCGATGTGCGAGAGCGAATCGCGTCAGGCTTGCTGCCGTGTGGACCTGGGTCGTTTCAGGGCGGACCGGTGGAAGGCGCGGACAACAGCGGTGGTGCCGCACGCCATCCAGGATCCACGTCGTCGGAGCGGTGCAGGGAGCGGGAGGCGCACAGGCGCGTATGCAGGTTCCTGAGGAACCTGGCGAGGCTCCCGCCATACATCATGATGGCGTGGTTGATTTCATCCCAGAAGGCCCGATCAAGATCCCCGGGGGCGATGCCGAGGTCACCGCAGATGTCGACGATGACTGCGCCGATCGGTCGGCGAAGGACTTCGGCGGCGATCTTCTCTTCCGTCGGAAGATTAGCGAGGCGCAGATCGCCGGTGCGGTTGTTGGGCTCGGCATCCGGCTGCGTGACCGGCCGCCGTACGGGGCGTGGCGCGTGCGTTGCGGGCGCACGGATGGGTTTGGGCGCGAGCTGCTGGTCGCGTGCGGCACGGCGGCACAGCCTGGCTTCCAGCGCAGCGGCGCGGCGCAGGCCATTGGTGATGCGAGCCAAAATCACTGCGACATCGGTGGTGCCGAAGGGTCTTGCCCAGAGGGCGAAGCTTGGCGTGGATGCATGCTGCTGGACCGTGTCGGCGAGCTGCTTGCCGTAGTCGATCAGCTTGCGCACAAGGCTCAGGACACGGGCGATAGCGCCGGTGCGTATGCGCGCGCCGGCCCCAGGAAGCTCGGGGGCCGTGGCTGAGGCGACAGGTTGAGCCGCGGCGGACATGAACGAAATAAGAACATAGTGGCATCAGAGTGAGCAAGGAAAAGCTGTTTCCGCTGACCATAGGCCTGCCGGCGATGTGACCGGCTCGGGCGCCGGATCACGTGGTCTCGCCGTCGCCCGGCCAATACAGTGCCCGACCGCATTTCGGATGGATGGGCAAGCATGGTCACTGACTGCACGTGTCGCGGCGCTCTGGTGAAGCCGCAACCGGCGTGGCCGCCGGTGCGGTTCCGACCAGAGCGCTGCGACGCGTGCAGTCTGTGACCATGCGCCCGTGAGGACAGCGCCGACACGCGGAGCGCCGCCCGCGCCGCCCGTCGCTTTCGATCAGATACCGAAGCCCGCGGATGGCGTGATCATGCCGCCCGGCTACGTCAAGGCCTTGGCACAATTTGCCTATATCTGGGGCTGGCCGCTGATCAACATGGTGAACCGCCGCGCCGCTATCACCCGGGCGCCGCATCCTGGGATTTTGGGCGGTTTCGTGCCGGCTGCGCCACGTGGACGCATTGCCATGCTGTCGGACTATATCAAGCCACAGGAAACCTTTGTCACCTGCCCGAACCAGGATGTCGTCTATGGGCTCGGCTTCTTCGCACTCGACCAAGAGCCGGTGGTGATCCAGGTACCGGAGTTCGGCGATCGTTTCTGGGTTTATGCGTTATACGACAACCGCACCGACCAGTTCGGCCGTCTCGGCAAGCCCTACGACACGAAGCCCGGCTTCTACCTGGTAGTCGGTCCGCGCTGGCAGGGCAGCGCGCCTTCCGGCATCAGCGAGGTCGTGCGCTGTTCGACTGAGCTTGCCAACGTCATCCCGCGGGTATTCCTCAACGATACGCGAGAGGACCGGAAGGCGATCCAGCCCGTCATCAACCAGATCGTCGTCTATCCGCTCGCCGAGTTCGACGGGAAGATGAAGACCGTGGACTACGCTTCATTGCCGAACATTCCTGCGCCGGCATCCAGCGGCGGCGAGACGAAGTGGGTCATACCTGAAAAGTTCTTCGACGAGTTCCCTGCCGTGCTCGACGACGTTCAGCCGCTGCCGGGCGAGGAGGCAATCTACGCCAATTTCCGCCAGTTGATGAATGCCGCCAGAGCCGACCCCGCCGTGGCGAAGCTGCTCACCGAAACTGCGGCCGCCGCTGAGCGGGACATCGTGCAGTCCTTCTTCCAGTGGCGCCATAACGGCGTGCCGGCAGGCAACAACTGGAATCGCTCGAAGAATAATGCTGAGTTTGGCGTGGATTATTTCGACCGCCTCGGCACCGCAAGGTCGAACATGTTCGACAACCGACCGAGCGAAACGCAGTATTTCTACAGCGACCGCAACTCAGCGGGCGCGCAATTGCACGGCACCAGCACCTATTCTGTCACGTTCCCGCCGAACCAAACGCCACCTGTGCGCGGCTTCTGGTCGCTGACGCTGTACAACGACAAGCACCTGTTCCATCCCAACGCGCTGAACCGCTATTCTTTGGGCACGAAGAACCAGACCCTGAAGCGAAATGCGGATGGGTCGTTGACGCTGTACGCGGGCAGCAAAAATCCGGGGCACGGCCACGAGGCGAACTGGCTGCCCGCACCAGACGGCACATTCTCTCTCTACCTTCGCGCCTACTCGGGCGAACAGCCGATCCTCGATGGATCGTGGCAGCCGCCAGGATCGAAAAGCAGCACTGACCGCCAACCAATTAGAGGGTATCCGTCATGCCGAAAGCCAGCCTCCGAACATCAGCGGCGGTCTGCGTCCTTGCTGCGGGGTCCGTCCATGCCACGCGGGCTGATGCGCAGCAACAGCCGGAGCCTCCCCTGGTCCAGCAATTGAACAACGGCAACTGGCTGCCGCAGCAGGAAGCGGAGTCCCTACGAGACGAGCTTTTTTATCAGCACGCGGTCCATGCCTATATGACCATGCTGCCGGCGCTGAATGTCATCGGCATGCGCGATGGCTCTGAAGCGACGTTTGGCAAAGGCTACAACGTCCTGCCGATCTGGAAGGACCGGATGGATGCACGGACCTGGGTACCGACGCCGAATGCCGATGTCATCTATTCGATGAGCTATCTCGATCTGAAGGAGACGGGACCACTCGTTGTCGCCGCGCCGTCCAATGTCATCGGCATGTTCACTGACTTCTTCCAGCGCACGATCACCGATGTCGGGGCGATCGGCCCTGATCGTGCGCGCGGCGGGCTCTACCTGCTGCTGCCGCCGGATTATGACCGCGAGGCGCCAAAGGGTTATTTCGCGTTCAAGTCACCGACCTACAACGTCTTCCTATTCTTCCGAACGATCATGAGAAAGGGTGCGGACGGTCCTGATCCGAAGCCGGCCGTGGCGCTGGCGGAGCAGACGCGCGTCTATCCACTCTGGGCGATGGAGAAGGACGTCAAGCCGATGCAGTTCCCCAACGGCAGCGGCAAGCGCATCAACATGATGTATCCGGTCGACAACGGCTATTGGACCAAGCTGAAGGCGTTCGTCGATTACGAACCCGTCGCGGCTATCGACCCAGAGCTGCGTGGCGTCCTGGCCTCGATCGGCATCATCAAGGGCCAGCCTTTCAGCCCGACTGACAAGCAACAGGAGTTGCTAAAGAAGGCTGTCGAGACAGCACCAAGAATGGTTCTTGCCCTGCGTCAACTCGGGCGCCCGGATGGACGCAATCTTTACTACAAAGACAGGCAGTACGAGAACGCATGGGGCGGCGCCACCGCGGATTGGATGCAAGACAGCTATCTCGACGTAAATCAGCGAGCGACTTATTTTCAGGTCGCTTATTCGTCGGCGCCTGCCATGGTGATGCGCACCCTGGATGCTGGGTCGAAATACCCGTTCACGCTGCGGGACGCGCGAGGCGAATTTCTCAACGGATCCAATACCTACAAACTGCATCTGCCGCCGGACCCGCCGGCGGCGTTGTTTTGGGCCGCCACCGCTTATAACATCACCGATGGCACGATGGTTGAGGCGCCACAGTTGATGCCGTCGATCAATGGCTTCAATAAGGTCACTTCGAACGCCGACAGTTCCGTTGATCTATGGTTCGCGCCTGAGAAGCCCGCCGACGTTCCTGCGTCAAATTGGATTCAGACCGTCGGTGGGCGTAACTTCCTGGTGGCTTTGCGCCTTTACGGTACCGGTGCCGCGTTTTTCGACCAAACCTGGAAGCCGGACGATGTGGTCAAGGTCAGGTGACCGACACCCATGTTCCGGACAAGATTGAGCAACGCAGCCCTCGCGGAATTATTGACCGTGCTTGTTGCGATATTGCTCGCGCCGTGCGCGGTCGCCCAGCAGTCCGACGCCGATCTGGCGGCTGCGGCACAGAACCCCGTTGCTGCGACCTACAGTCTGCCTTTTCAAAACAATGTTTTTGGGGGAGCTGGGCCGGGGCACAATGCCGTCGGCAATGTGCTGAACATCCAGCCGGTGCTGCCGTTCACGTTCGGCGATTGGAATGTGATCAGCCGTACGATTGCCCCGCTGATCTATGTACCGGGATTGGTGCCAGGCCTGCCTGACAACGCAGGCGTGCCAGCCGGCACGAATTCAGTGTTCGGCCTAGGTGATATCAACCAGACTTTCTACATCTCGCCGGCAGCATCAAGGGGGCTGATCTGGGGCATCGGGCCATCCATCACGCTGCCAACCGCGACGAGCTCGGAGATCGGGTCGGGTAAGCTTAGCGCCGGGCCAGGTGCCGTTGCGCTGGTAATGCCCAAGCCATGGGTCATTGGAATCCTCGGACGACAGCTCTGGTCAGTGGCAGGCCCCCAGCAGCCGCAAGGACGTAAACCAGCTGCTGTTGCAGCCCTTCGTGAATTACAACCTGCCCGGAGGTTGGTATCTCGTCAGCTCGCCGATCGTTACGGCAGATTGGACGGCAACCTCGGGGAACCGCTGGAACGTTCCCGTGGGCGGCGGCATCGGCAAGATATTCCGCATCGGCTCGCAGCCTATGAACGCGTCGTTACAGGCCTTCGATTACCCGATCCACACCAGTTTCGGACCATCCTGGGCGGTCAGGTTCCAGTTGCAGTTTCTGTTCCCACGCTGAAAGCCGATGTGGCCAACGTGACATCGGCCGGCCGTCGAATGTCACGTTGGCATTCCTGGGAAACGTTTCCGTTCACCAATAACAGGAATCCCCGGCAGGGCCGTCTGACAGCATATCTCAATCGTCGGCGCAAACATGGTTGGATCATCCAGTGTTCCAGCCAGAACGATGGTGACGCCGTGTGTTGGATCGCTATTCACAACCCCTGAGCCGCAGTTCGGGCAAAAGCGACGATGCACTGAGCGGCCGGAGTCGCCAGTGTGTTCGAACGTCTTCAGCTCCCCTGTCGTGCTAACCGACGCCTCGGGAAACACGAGGAACGGTTCAAAGGCCGATCCGGTATAGCGCTGGCAGTTTCGACAATGGCACATGCCACTGCGTATTGGTTCGCCACCGATGACGTAGCGCACTCGCCCACAGAGACACCCACCCGTCATGCTGCCCATTTCCTTGCTCCCTGTCTTACTTCACTGGCTTGCAGAATTTGTGAAGCCGGCCGCCTTGGCGGGCGGGGCCATTCAGCATATAGATGTCTAGATGTCTGGCCACAGCCAGGCGTCTTGGTCCAGCGGCGGAGGCCGATCGATGGCATCTTTGCGCGGAGTTTGGCCGCCGCTTATCGCGGCCGACAGAGGCGAACCGAGCCCACGGCGCGTGCTTGGCGTCGCGTGCACCGCTCATGCGCTGCACGACGGCTACACCGACCTGATCTACGTTCTGCTGCCGATCTGGCAAACCGAGTTTGGTCTGAGTTTCGCAGCTCTTGGGGCGTTGCGCATGCTCTGTGCGGGGTCCATGGCAGGGCTGCAGGTTCCGGCCACCGCGGTCGCCCGGCACCTCGGTGCACCGTTGGTGTTGGCATTGGGGACCGCACTTTGCGCCTTTGCCTACATCACGATCGGTGTGACCGGCGCGGGATTTGTAGTGCTGGCCGCGGCGCTTATGGTCGGCGGCGCAGGGTCTGCCACGCAGCATCCGCTCGCATCCGCATTGGTCGCGCGAGCCTACGATGGGCATGGGGCCCGCTCGGCTCTGGGCGCCTACAACTTTGCCGGTGATCTGGGCAAGATGGCCCTTCCGGCGACAGTCGCCTGGCTATTGGCTGTCACGTCGTGGCGACATGCGCTGGGTCTCGTCGGCATCCTAGGCCTGCTGACAGCGGCGGGCATTCTGCTGCTGCTACCGCGCAACTCCAGCGTCGGCAAATCGGGGGCGATGCAGCCGGCCGGCCGCATTGCGACTGCAACGGCAGGGCGGCAGGGACAGAGGGGGTTCTGGCTGCTTCTTGCAATTGGCGTGCTCGACAGCGGCACAAGAATGGGCTTCCTGGCCTTTCTGCCCTTTGTGTTGCGCGCCAAGGACGCATCCACAGCAATCATCGGTGTGGCTCTCACCTTGGTTTTCGCGGGCGGCGCCGTCGGCAAGTTGGCGTGTGGGTTTCTGGGCGCACGTCTCGGCGTGCTGCGCACCGTGCTGCTGACCGAACTCGCGACGGCGGGCGGGATTATGGCTTTGGCACCGTTGCCGTTGTTTGCGGCCTTGGCCTGTCTACCGGTCATCGGGATAGCGTTGAACGGGACATCGTCCGTGCTGTACGGCACTGTTCCCGAGCTGGTCGAACCCGAGAAACGAGAGCGCGCGTTTGGCTTGTTCTATACCGGGACGATCGGAGGCGGCGCGGTGGCGCCAGTGATTTACGGCTTCGTCGGAGATGTGACCGGACCGGATCTTGCGATCATGGTCGTCGCCGCGGTCTGCCTCGCTACATTGCCTCTGGCGTGGCTGCTGACTCCCCTGCTGCCGCAGCGAAGTGAAGGGGTGCGGTAGGCAAGCGTAACGCGGCACCCCCAGGACACCACTCCGTCGATCCGACCCGCTGCTCGGACCAATTCACGTCAGCGGAAGAATGTTCTGGTTCAGGTGAAAGAAATTGCCGGGGTCGTATTTTGTCTTGATCTCCCGAAGACGCCGGTAGTTCGGGCCGTACGCCGCCGGAACCGAGTCACCGGTTTCATCATCATCCAGGTAATTCACATATCGGCCCGGCGCGATGAACGGCTCCATCGCCGCGTAGGTCTCGCGCACCCACGCCGTGCACCGGTCCGAGATCGCGGGGTCCATGGTCTGCGACACGACCAGGAAATTGTATCCCTCCCGCCGATGCGGAAATGCCGTGTCGGTTGCGCCGACCCGCGTGGCCGCTCCGTGGAAGTGCTCGAGCAGCAGCTGTCCCATCGGCGTTGGACAACGTTCGAAATACTCGATCATCGTATCGATGGCGTCGTCGCTCAGCTGCGCTGAGAAAGCTCGATTTCCAGTAATTCAGCGCGCCTTTCGGATAACCGCCGTCGAGCATGCTGTTGAGCTGGCAATACGGCATAGGACCGAGCGCATCCATGACCGGCGAACCGAAGCTCTTGATCGGCTGCACGGCCGTCTCGCCTTCGGCCAGTGGCCCACAGTGGCACGCGACCATCGCCGCCAATTTGGTGCCGGAGCCGTCCGGGGCATGGACCAATGTCGCGGCTACCGAGTGCTCATCGGGGATCGCTGCGGTGAAATCCCGATAGAACCGTAGCATTTGCCGGGCGCTGTCGAACGAGTAGGCGATCAGACCCCCGGTAACGGTGGGTCCAACCGGAAACAGCCGATACTCGAAGCGATGTCACCACGCCGAAATTGCCGCCGCCGCCGCGCACGGCCCAGAACAGGTCCGCGTTCTCCTCGGCGCTCGCTTGCAGAACCTGCCCC
The DNA here is from genome assembly GCA_963850535.1 of uncultured Alphaproteobacteria bacterium. Classification (GTDB taxonomy): domain Bacteria; phylum Pseudomonadota; class Alphaproteobacteria; order Acetobacterales; family Acetobacteraceae; genus JAMXLO01. Next base: position 235,098 of record CAWKMC010000020.1, read on the forward strand.
TCCGCCGTGACCAACTCGACCGACTGGAGATTGTCGAGGGCCAGCCCGTATTTCCCCATGAGCCATCCGATGCCGCCGCCGAGCGTCAGCCCGGCGATACCGGTGGTCGAGACGACGCCGCCGGTGACCGCCAAGCCATGCAGCTGCGTCTCTCGATCGAGGTCGGCCCAGGTCGCCCCGCCTTGCGACCGGACCGTCCGGCGACCCGCGTCGACGTGAATGCCCTTCATCCCCGCCAGGTCGATCATCAGGCCGCCTTCCACGACGGCTCGTCCCGCAACATTGTGCCCTCCGCCGCGAACCGAGACTTCCAGGCCGAGGCCGCGCGCAAGCTTGACAGCGTCGACGACGTCCGCGGTGCCGCGGCATTGGGCGATCAGCGCCGGCCGTTTGTCCACCATGCCGTTATGAACACGCCGCGCGGCGTCGTAGCCCGCGTCGTCCGGCTGGAGCAGCCGGCCTGAGAACGTGCCGTCGATGTTGGATATCGCGCTTGTGCGATGGATGCCTCTGAAGCCATCGGCTGTCTCCTGTTCCGCCCCCAAACGCGTCGATCATTCGGCGATGCGCCGCAGCACGGGTAGTTGGGCTGGTTTGCCGTTGCAAACGAGAAGTTTTCAGCTCCTGGCTGAATTCAATTCAGCTATGATGGGTTGATGCGGAGGCTCCCGCCATTAACCGCCCTCCGCGCCTTCGAGGCCGCTGCACGGCACTTGAGCTTCAAAGCGGCCGCGGACGAACTCGGTTTGACGCCGACCGCCATCAGCCATCAAGTGCGGCTGCTGGAGACGGTTGCCGGCCGCGACGCTGTTCCGCCGCCGGCCGAGGCCGCTGACCCTGACTTCGGCGGGCGCGGCGCTCTTCCCCGTGGTGCGCGGTAATTTTGAGACGATCGCCGAAGCCTTTGCTGCGGTACGCAACGAGCCTCCGCAGCCGAAGCGACGCGGCCGCAGGCCGAACAGCATCTGCACGGAACAGCCGGTCACGAGCCCGCCGCGGCTGTCCTTGGTCGTGCTGCCGTTCGCAAATATCGGCGGCGATCACGAGCAGGAATACTTTGCCGACGGCATCACCGAGAGCCTGACCACCGATCTTTCGCGCATTTCGGGCGCGTTCGTGATCGGCCATAACACCGCCTTCGTCTACAAGGGGAGCGCCATCGATCTTCGGCAGATCGGTCGCGATCTGAACGTGCGCTATGCGTTGCAGGGCAGCGTTCAGCGCGGGGGCAACCGGCTGCGCGTCAACGTCCAGCTGATCGATTGCAATCCAGCCACCCATCTGTGGGCCGAGCGCTTTGACCAAGCGGTGGCTGATCTGTTCGAGATGCAGGACGAAATCGTCGCCCGGCTCGCGAGCCAATTGGGGGCTCAGCTGGTCGAAGCCGAGGCGCGGCGTGCCGAGCGTTCGCCGGATCCGGATTCGATGGATCTCTATTTCCGTGCCAAGGCTCTCATCAACCGGGGATCAATTGCCGAATATCTCAAGCCAGCCGAGGCCTTGCTGCATCGAGCCCTGCAGCTTGATCCGAACAATGTCGACGCGTTGGCGGCAAAGGGATGGGTAAATATGGATCTTGGCGCCGGCTTCATGGCTGACGATCGCCGCGCGCGGCTGGCATCCGTAGAGGCGAGCGCAACCAAGGCGCTTTCTCTGGCGCCCGATCACGCTTTTGCGCATCTTGTGCTTGGCTCGTTCTACAGTGCTGTCGATCGCAGTGACGAGGCGATCGCCGAGTTCGAGCACGCGCTGATCTTGGATCGCAACCTGGTCTATGCCCATGCGCTCATCGGCATGGCAAAAACCGCACTGGGGCGGGCGGAGGAGGCTGAAGCTCATTACCGCGAAGCGCTGCGACTGAGCCCCCGTGACATTGCCGCTCATCACTGGATGAGCAGCGCCGGCACATCGAAGCTGCACCTTGCGAAGAATGACGAAGCGGTTCTGTGGTTTCGTCGCGCCATCGAGGCAAACCGCAATTTTGCATTCACCCATCTGTCGCTTGCTGCTGCATTGGCTCTTCGCGGCAGGATGGATGAAGCGTGCGCAGCAGCCAAAGCAGGGTTGGAGCTGGAGCCGAGTTTCACGCATCGCCCGCTTCCGCGCCGGTGCACGCAGCGAGAACCCCGTGTATGTTGTCGGACGCGAACGCATCTATGAGGGCATGCGCCGCGCCGGCATTCCCGAGTAAGTCTTTCGCCGTTCTTCGCGCACTGGGGCGCACTGGTTCATCGATACCCGATATGGTGACACTAACAGGAGAAACCGCATGAAGATCAAACTCCACCACCTGAACCTGTGCTCGAAGGATGTGGCGGGCATGGAGGATTTCTACCGCTCGGTCCTGGACCTGGAGCCCGAGCCGTCGTTGAACGGTGCGCGCGATACGACGCAGGGCTATGCGGCGCCGGTTGCCTTCGTGACTGACGGTCAGACCCAGGTTCACCTGGCCACCAAGGACCTTGGCGTCGCATTTCGTACCAACCACGTAGTCAATCCGCTCGAGCGGGGGCATATCGCCTTCCGCACCGATGACATCGCAGCCTTCAAGCGACGGCTAGAAGCCAAGAGCATCCCCTATTCCGACTATGGCCAGTGGGCAATGAATGGTTGGCATCAGATCTTCTTCTATGATCCCGAGGGCAATGTCATCGAAGTCCACCAGGATATGAACAAGAGCTGATCACACGGCGTTTAGCAGCGACGAAAGGACATCGGTCATGGACTTTCCTCAGCGCGGAGGCTGTCAGTGCGGCGCGATCCGCTATGAAATCTCCGGTCCGCCACGGGTCGTCTATGCCTGCCACTGCACCGAGTGTCAGCGGCAATCCGGTGCCGCTTTCGCGCTGGCTGCTGTCATACCCGGCGAGCACTTCCGGATCACGCAAGGCACGCCAAAGATGTTCGCCCGGCAGACCAGCCCGGTGAAAACCATGGAGTGCTGGTTCTGCCCGGATTGCGGCACTCGGCTCTACCATATGCCCGGCGCCGCCGCTTATCCCAACCGCAATATCAAACCGGGCACACTGGACGATACCTCGTGGCTCAAACCCACCATCCACTTCTGGACGCGCAGCGCGCAGAAGTGGGTCCATATCCCGGACGATGCGACGCGCTACGAGACGCAGCCGGACAGCTTGGCCTGGACCACGCCGTCACGGTAGCCGCGCTGGCAGCGTTCGACGCACACGCGAAGCCGCGGGCATGCTGCTCTACTGAACCAGCAAGTATTTGCGACAAGGGAGCCCCTTATCTCTTCCAAGCCTTTCTGGTTACGCGACTGTAATACCCGAGGCGGCCGGCGATGACAGTGGGAACTCCTCTCACTTCTCCAGCCAGATGTTCGCCAGGTCCTGGTTCACATAGTGGCTCGGGCCGATCTTCCAGCCGTGCATATACGACCGCTCTGGCAGGATGCGGTTCCACCACAGCATCGGAAACTCGTAGGCCATGGTGTCGACCGCCCGGGTTTCGTACTGTCGCATGAGCACGCGCTGCTTCGCGGCATCCGTCTCGCGGTACATCTTCTCGTAGATGTCGATCAGCTCCTGGTCTTCGTAACCGCCATAGTTCTCCACGAATGCCTTCTTCGGCAGATACTTCTGCGTATCCATCACCGGATTGACCACGCCGTTGCAGTTGGCCTCTACCACAACGTCGAAGTTGCCACCGCGCATCGCCTCGAACCATGGTCCGGTCGGCACGACCCGCTGCGTTGCCTTCACCCCGATCTTGCTCCACTCGTCGACAATCCAGGTGCCGACGTATTTGTAAGGCTGATCGACGTTGCGGTTCAGCAGCTCGAAACTCAGGTTCTCATGCCCCGCCTCCTTCAGCAGCCGCTTCGCCTCGGCGCGTGACTTGTCGATATCCGGCCAAAAGCCGGCCAGCTTCTGCAACTCTTCCTTGTTGGCTGCTAGCGGTGACCCCGGGAATGCAACCCCGCCCACCGTGTGCACATTGGCAATCTTCGACAGTGCGGGTGCGCCGTGCCATTGGTCGATCGCGAGCAGCAGCGCCTTGCGCACACGGACATCGTCGAATGGCTTGCGCTTCGAGTTCGGGGTGATCAGGTTGCCGCAGTTCCAGTCGCTCTGCTGGATGGTGATCTTGTCGCCAAGTTCCTTCTTGAGCTGATCGATCGCCGAAGGCGGCAAGCCGCGGAATTCGGTCGCGGCCCGGTCGGCGCGGATCGCCTCCACCCGCACCACCTGTTTGTCGGCGAAGATCCCGACAAATCCGTCGAGATAGGGTTGACCTTTGTGGTAGTAGTCGGGATTGCGCTCACCCTTGATCGACTGGCCCAGTTCGTAACTGACGAACCGGAATGGCCCGCTGCCCATGACGTTCTTCTCGATACCAATTCGGATCCTTATCGAGGACATCTTTCTTGTAGATGTAGGCAAACGGATCAGCGAGCGCCGGCAGGAATGTCAGCGTTGCGAACTTCAGCTTGAACACGACGGTGGTCGCATCCGGCGCCGAGATTTGCGTCGACCATGTGGTACCAGTTCTGGCGCGCGCTGTTGTAGCCGGGCGGCGGGTGAACGATGTGGTTCCAGCTGGCGGCGACATCATAAGCGGTCAGTGGCGAACCGTCGTGCCACTTCACCCCCTCGCGGATCTTGAACGCATACGTCGTGCCGCTGTCGGTCGGCGTCGGCATTTCGGTGCAAAGGTCGCAGACGAACTTCGTCACGTCCTCGGGGTGCTCTGGGTCAATTCTGATCAGCACGCTGTAGAACGGCGCCGTGGCGTGCACCACGGCGTAGGTGGTCTCGCGGTGGCCGTCGAAACTGGGCGGAGCGTCCGCCGGAATCATATACGTCAGGACCCCGCCCTGCTTCGGCGTTTCGTCCGCACGCGCTGGTAGGGTGGCAACGATCGAGGCGGCGGCAAACAGTAGCGCTCGTGCGGCTGATAACACGGCATTCTCTCTCCCATGCATTCTGCCTGTTGGTGGCAGACACGTTCTATAGCGGAGCCGCGTCACGCGCGGGAGTGCGGTTGACCCGATCTTGTCGCTGGCGCGAGATGCCCGCCGGTCAGACTGTTCGAGGAGCCGGATGAGCGAACGGATCGAGGTGCAACGCCAGACGCAGGGCCAGGGCGTGCGCTCGGGTGGTGTTCGCCATCTCCTGACACATGCACCGCGCCTGCTGGCTGCCCTGCTCGCCGGATGCCTGGTGGCGCTCGTCATGGTGAACTGGAACCGTTGGGTGGGTGGCAGGGCCGCGCAGTGGACCGACGATGCGACGGCGGTGGCCGATCTCACACCGCTCTCGGCCCAGGTTGCGGGGCATATCTCCGCGGTCCTGGTGAGCGATTTCCAGAACGTGAAGGCCGGCGACCTGCTGGCACAGATCGATGCCGCGCCCTTCCGCGCGCAGGTGGATCAGGCGCAAGCCAATGTTGCCGCGGCGAATGCGGCGATCGCCAATCTGCAGGCGCAGGAGCGATTGCAGGCGGCCAATATCGCGGCGGCGCAGGCGCTGTTGGAGGGTAGCCAGGCCACGGGGGTGCGCAACAAGCTGGAGGCCGATCGGCAACGGAAGCTGCTTGCCACTCGGATTGCCGGCACGGCACAGGCCGTGGAACAGGCGGACGCTGCGGCCAAGCTGGCGGACGCGCAGGTGATGCAGGCGGCCGCCAACGTCGAGGCGGCACAACGACAGCTCGATGTGCAGCACAGCCAGGAGGCACAGCTCGCCGCGAGCCTGCAGGCCGCAGAGGCGGCGCTCGATCTCGCACGCATCAATCTTGGCTACACCGACATCCGTTCGCCGATCGATGGCATGGTGGGACAGCGCCGCGTCTATCCAGGCGAGTATGTCGGCATTGGCAACCAGGTCATCGCCGTGGTGCCGCTGCACCACGTTTATGTCGTCGCGAATTACAAGGAGACGCAACTCACCAATTTGCAGATCGGCCAACCGGCGGAAATCCGCGTCGATACCTTCCCGGATGCCGTTCTGCATGGCCATGTTGCCTCTTGGTCGCCGGGCACGGGATCGCAGTTCGCCCTGCTGCCGCCGGACAACGCCACTGGCAACTTCACCAAGGTCGTGCAACGCATTCCGGTACGGATCGACCTGGACGATGACGACACGCTTGGTGATCGGCTGCGGCCCGGCATGTCCGTCGAGGCAACAATCCGAACTGACGCACCGGGCCGCGCGATCAAGCAATGAGTGGAGTCCTGCTGCGGCTTGCGCCAGCGTCGCATCACGCTGCTGCCCCTTGCCCGGCTATGCACCCGCCCTGTCGTTGGCCTCGCTGCGGTGCTTGCTTGGTTCGGTCATTTCGACGCTGTTCAGCCGCATAACTTCGTTCGGGCTGGCCGATCTGCGCGGTGCCATTGGTGCGAGCTTCGATGAAGGTGCCTGGATCACCACGGCGGCGACGGTCGGGCAGATGTGCATCGGACCGATCGCTGCATGGCTCGGCGTGGTGTTCGGACCGCGGCGCGTGCTGATGGTCTCGGCCGGCGTGTTCGGTCTGGCGTCGGCGCTGATCCCCTTTTCACCTAGCCTGGCATGGGTCTTGGTTGGTCAGTCTGTGGCGGGACTCAGCTCCGGCACTTTCATCCCATTGACCATTGGCTTTGTTCTGCAAAGCCTGAAGCCCGCACTCTGGCCGTATGGCATCGCCGCCTACGGACTGAACCTTGAATTGTCGCTCAATGTACCGGCCTCGCTGGAAGGATGGTACATCGACCATCTGTCCTGGCATTGGATCTTCTGGCAGGGCGCGGTTCTGTCCCTGCCGATGATGTTCTGCATCTATCGCGGCATGCCGCGCCAGCCGGTTAATCGGGATGCGCTGCGCACAGCGGATGGCTGGGGCATGTTCTTCGCCGCCTCAGGGTTCTCGATGCTGTATGCCGCGCTGGATCAGGGCAACCGGCTGGACTGGCTCAATTCCGGCACGATTGTTGGATTGCTGCTGGGGGCCGGCGTGCTGATCGCCGCGTTTGTCGTGCAGATCCTCACGGCCGAGCACCCGTGGATCATGCCGCGCTTTCTGTTGCAGCGGAACATCGCGCTGCTGATGTCGATACTGGTGCTCTATCGCTTCATCATCCTGTCGACCAGCTATGTCATCCCGCAATATCTCACAACCGTGCAGAACTTCCGCGCGCTCGATGTCGGCAAGGTGCTGCTATGGATCGCGTTGCCGCAGTTCTTGTTGGCGCCGGCCATCGCCGTCCTGCTGCGCTGGCTGGACCCGCGCTTTATGCTGGCGATTGGACTATGGTGCGTCGGCATCGCCTGTTTCATGGCGTCATTTATCACCAGTGATTGGGCGACTGACGACTTTCTTATCTCTCAGGTGCTGCAGGCATTTGGCCAATCTGCGGCGCTGATCTCGTTCGTTCTGTTCGCTGTCCGCCATCTGCGCCCTGCCGATGCGATGACCTTCGGGGTGGTGCTTCAGACGGTGCGCCTGATGGGCGGCGAGGCAGGCAATGCGTTCATCCAGACCTATGTGCGGGTGCGGGAGCAGGTGAACTCGAACCTGCTTGGACTGCACGTGATTTCCGGTGCCTCGGATGTCGCGGAGCGTCTTGCGGCCTACACCAACGCAATCGCGACGCAGTCGATCGGCGCGACTGGGGCTGCGTCGCGGGCAGCGTCGCTGCTGGCGCAGGCGGTGCGCGACCAGGCGGATGTGCTGTCCTATCGCGACGGCTTTACTATCGTGTCTATCGCGGTGGTCGCGATGCTGCTGATGACCGCGATGCTGCGTCCGGCGCCGACATCTCCCTGAACGCTGCTTGTGCCTGGAAGCATGGTTCCGGCCAGGGACAGCTTCGACGACCAGGAGCTATTTGCCTTGCAACAGATCCATGAACGGCGGGAAAGTTAGAAGAAATCCCACAATCAGCCCAGCGAATGCTAGCGCGTTGATCGTCGCCATAGAAACTGCCCGTAGATCCCAAAGCCGATGCAGGACAATCCAAGAGACAAGCCAGATAATGATTGCGACTGTCGTGACTCCAGAGAGTGTGCCGGTTGGATTATAGAAATTCAGTAGCCTGCCGATCGCATCGGACGCATCTCCTGCGAAGGCCAGAATCCCAACCGCAGCGCAGCCAATTCCCGCAGCAAGGATTGCAGCAGCGCCCGATCCATTCGGGATGGCGTCTTCATCCGTCCGAATGTCGCCTCGGCTCTGTGCAGCACTCATTGCTCGCCTTCCATCAGAACAATCACCGAACCACCCCTAACCGGCGCATACTTGTTCAGGAATGCCCCAAATGCGCCAGCAACGCCCGTCGCTACAAACGCAGCGATCGCGAAGACGAGAACGGCTGTGCGCATACGCCGTGGCCGGGTGATAGCCCACCGGTACTTCATTGCCACATAAGCCACCATCGTCATGGCGATAGGAGCTAGCCAAGATACGTGCTCCTTCCATTCCATCCCCACGTTGTGCCATTCCGACGTTTTCCCGCTAGAGAGCAATAACCGCCTTGGATACTCGGATAAATCCGTGAGGCCGGCGGGTGGGACGGCGCGATACCAAGGGTAGACAATGTATGCACCCGAAAACACGGTGAGCCACGCAAGACCGACCATTATGATGAGGTAGACATTCAGCAGTCTCTGTCCGCGGCTGCTTGCCGGTATTGGTCCCGTTGAGATCGACATCCGATAAAGCTCGGCAAGGGCTCCCGAAAACGCCAACATGAACAGCGCACCGAAGCCCATGCCATGTAGTACCGTCACCAAGTCCCGTACGGTTATCTCCATCCGACCCTCACCAGCTGCTCAACAGCAATCAAGCTGGAAACCGAAGTTCACGCGCCGTATTGGTTTTTTCAGTAGTGACAATGATATCGGACTTCTTTGATATACTCACCAGTCGGTAATATAAGCGACACTGGGTGCATTGAAGAATGACCGTATCAACTGAGGCATGCGCTTGATGGCGCTGAGTTGCGCCTCGATCTTCGCCTGCAGCTTTTCGCCTCGTCGCAGTGGTGTTCTGGCTACCCCGGTGCGTTTCATGTGGCTCCACACCATCTCATCGGGGTTCAGTTCGGGCGCGTAGCCAGGGAGAAAATGCAGGGTCAACATGCCCTTCGTTGAGGCAACATAGTCCTTCACCAGTGTGGTCTTGTGCGCAGGAAGTCCGTCGAGCACCAGGTGCACCGGCTTCGAGCGACGCCGCATCATTCGTCGTAGCAGCGAGACAAACGCTTCGGCGTTCAGCCCGCCCTGGTAGGTGCAGTACCAGAACCCACCCCGCGCATTTACCGCCGAGGCCGCACTGATCGATTGCCGCTGGCCAGGGCGTTCGACCACAGGCGTCTGACCCTGCTTGCCCCAGGTCCTGCCGTGCACGCTATCGGCACGAAACCCCGACTCGTCCCAAAAATACACCTCGCCACCCGAGGCTTTTGCCTGGCGGGCTATGGCAGGATACCGTTCGAGACGCCACGCCTCAATCGCTTCCGGGTCACGCTGGTAAGCGCGCTGCAGCGGCTTTTGTGGTGTCAATCCCAGCTTGGCGAGCAATTCTCCTACCGCCGTCACACCAAGCCGAATGGCAAACTTGCGCTCAATCAGTTCCGCCACCAACGACCGCGTCCACAATCCAAAGTTCAGGCCATACTGACGCGGATCGTGACCATTGATCCAGCGAAACACCCGCTTCTCCTGCTGTGATGTCAAACTGCGTGGCCGACCCGTCGCCGGCTTGGCGTGCAACGCTCTCAGTCCAACACCCGGCGTTGCCGCTGCGCTGAGCCACCGGTAGATTGTCGTGCGATTGAAGCCGTAGGAAGTCACCACAGATGACGGACGCTCGCCGTCAAGTACTCGCTCGACTGCCATCAGCCGAATGGTTTCAAGTGTCCGATGATCCAACAGGCGTCCGTCTCGTTTCATACTCCCGCCATAGCACTGACCACGGCCTTGTACAATAGGAATGTCGTCTTAATTACCGACTGGTGAGTAGATCAATCAAAATTGATGGCTGCCTTCGCCCTACCATGAGGGCGAGGTGGAAAGGAATTTCAGAAACTGAGCGCGGAGCGTAGCCCAAGTACCAAGGCGTCGCGCCGCGTCGCGCCGTTCGGATTGAGCACGCCACCCGAGGGATTGAAGATATATTGCACATCGGGCTGGACGCTCAGCCAAGGCGTGACCTGAGCTTGGTAGGTCAATTCCATGACGACCTCCTGGCTCCGAATCGGGAATGACGGATCGCCGCTGAAGAACCTCGTATCCTGGTCGAGCCCGCGTGCGTTGTTGCCGATCCTGGCAAAGCCAACGCCAAGGCCAGCAATGTCATTATCGCGGCCGGGGATCAGGCCCTGAAAGGTCAGCCCTGCGTCGCTGTAGAACGAGACCAGGTTGCGTTCATTCGGCGTGCCGGCGCCGACGCGCAGGAACCCGGCAATGCTGATGCCGTCCTTGACGCGATACAGCACTCCGTCGGCGATGGCGTAGACACCCCAGTCGCCGGTATGGTTGAGCGGCATGCCGTTGGACTGGGGACTCGCCAATGACACGCCATTGCTTGCGAACTGCTGGTCTTGGAAGCGTGTGCCCGTATGGTACCAACCCCCGAGCTTGTATGCGAGTGGCAACCCTTCCGCGCCCTTGTCCTGATTGATGGCGTAGCCCGCCTCGGCAATGATCAAAGCTCCCCCGGTGATCGCCAGCGTAGTACCGACCGGGAGGCCGAGGCCTGTGTTTTCGCCGCCATGTCCAGTCGGGTCGCCGCTGAACACCGCCGCTTGCGCATAGACGCCCGCAGGACCAGGGTTCAGCCGGATTCGCACGCCAGGATCCGAGAGCGGATAAGCCGGCCCACCCCCCGGCAGATCAACGCCGAGCCAACCAGGCCAGCCGAAGGTTGTGTTCATGAGTAGTGATGCCGTTACGCTGGTGAAAAACTCTGCATCGATGTTCATGACGCCGACCCGCACCGACAATAGGTCGTCGAACAGGTTCTGCTGCAGCCAAAGGTTATAGAGCCGTGTGGCCGGCGGCACCGCTACGATGCTGGAGGCGCCGAGCAGATTGCCGACCCAGCCAACAGAAAGCGCTGGACCATGGCCCTGCAGCATCGATGCGCGGAAACTGGCACCCTTCCAGCCCATCAGCTTGTCAAGATCCACGTCCACCTGAGGCAATAACTGCCCATCGTAAGTGGCGCCCTGTTTGATGCCGCCCTTGACGTTGCCCCACACCTCACCGGTGTAGGTCATGGTAAAGACAACCCCCTGGTCTGCCAGTTCTTTTCTGAGCCCTCCCCAGTCGCCGGTCAGGGTGTCACGGTGCCAGATATCGGGAGGAGTTTCCTCGTCAGCCAGAACGGACGGCACCAAAGTTAGCAGGCCGACGAAGACAGAGCAGATCAGGCGGACTGGGAGACGGCACCGAAAAGAAGGTCGCTTGGTGGGCAAGCTCACTAGTCTCGGGCGCGGACAATGCGATCGACCCTCCTGTGGCCAAGGATGGTCATTCATGCTTCCCCTTCTGGTCGCATTGATCATGACGCGCCAACCGTTTGATCCACGTCTTTTGTTCAATGCCACCCTTCCTGCGACAACTGCGCCGAATTCGGGCAAGAAAAAGAAAGAATGAGCCGCCGAGTTGGGCGGATCGAGCGATTGGTGCGCGACACTGCGGCCACGTGTTGGGGGCGGCCCGCGTCGAGGGGCGCTCGCTCAAGCCCCTGGGTCAAGCCCCTGGGCGATGCCCCTCAGCCGCATCGGTTTGAACGAATGGTCCCGCCGCTCGCAAGCCAGCGCCTGATCCCGCATTCGAGATGTTCGCGAGAAATGTGCGCTCTGGAGGAGCGATCGCAGCTCAGATGAGCAGAGCGGCAACGAAGGGGAGCGTTTGATATCAGACAGAAGCGGCCAATTTCTTCAGGTCGGTCTGCGGCCGCGCGCCGAAATGGCTGATCACCTCCGCCGCCGCGATGGAAGCAATCCGAGCGCATACCGGCAATGGCTTGCCCGATGTCAGGCCGGCAAGGAACCCTGCGGCGTACGCGTCACCGGCGCCCGTCGTGTCCACCACACGGGTCGGTTCCGCCGCGATCTCCACCGTCTCACTCCCGCGCAGAATGACACTGCCAGCCTCGCTGCGCGTAAGCGCCGCAAGTGCCACATCAGCACGCGCGCGTTCGGCCGCCGCTTCGAAGTTGTTCTCTTCGTACAGGCTGGTCACCTCGGCTTCGTTTGCGAACAGGATGTCCACATCTTGTTTAACCAGCTCCAGGAAGGCAGCGCGGTGCCGATCGACGCAGAACGGATCGGAGAGTGACAAGGCCACCTGCCTGCCGGCCGCATGTGCCGCGGCGGCGGCACGCCGGAACGCACGCTGCGCCGCGGGTGGATCGAAAAGGTAGCCCTCGAGATATGTCACCGCGGCATCGGCAACCAAAGCTTCCGGGACGTCGGCCTCGCTGAAGCTGACGCATGCGCCCAGGTAGGTGTTCATCGTGCGCTGGCCGTCGGGCGTCACCAGGATCAGGCAACGCGCAGTCGATGCGCCGCCGTACAGCGGCGTCGAGGGAAAGTGCACACCGATTGCTGTCATATCGTGACTGAACACCTTGCCCAGCTGGTCGTTGGCCACTTTCCCCAGATATGCGACGCGCGCGCCCAGTGCCGCCGCGACGGCGCAGGTGTTGGCAGCGGAACCACCGCTGCTCTCCTGGCCGGGTGGCATCGCGGCATAGAGTGTCTCGGCAGCATCGGGATCGATCAGCGTCATCGAACCCTTGCGCATGTCGTGGCGCGAGAGAAATGTGTCATCCGCCTGCGCCACGACATCGACAATCGCATTGCCGATGCCGAGAACGTCGTATCGTGTCGTCATGCTGTCGCTCCTTGGAGCACGATCGGATCAGTCGACCCGAGCATGCTCCGCAACTTATTGATGTAGAGCGCGATTCACGCTTTCCAACGATTCCGCTTCAAGCGATCGCGCTCCTAGCGCGGGGGATGGTCGCGCACCGCTGCCTCGTTCACCTCAACGCCCCAGCCAGGGCCTTTCGGCAGCACGAGTTCGCCGTTCTCCATCGCCGGTGCGTTGAGGAACAGCTCATCCCGCCACGACACGCTGTCGATATCGATTTCCATCACGCGGAAGTTTGGCACCACGGCACAGAAATGCGCGCTGATGGCCGAGCAAAGGTGGCCGTAGTAGTTGTGCGGGGCGCAGTTCACTTCATAGGCTTCGGCCATGGCGGCGATCTTGATCGAATTCGAGAAACCCGTTCCAGATCACATCGATGATTGCCACGTCCGTCGCGTAGGCATCGAGGAATGGCCGGAACGCGCGACGGCCGCACACCAATTCCAGCGAGGCAATCGGGCAGGGCGCTTTGCTTCGGATAAGTGCCAGGGCCTGGGGATCCCAGGTGTCGATCTCCAGCCAGGTCATGTCGAACGGCTCGACAGCCTTGGCGATCTGCAGGTAGCCCTCGGTCTTGAAGTGGTAATTCACGTCGAGATGCAGCCCCATTTCCGGGCCAGCGCCGGCACGAAATGCGCCGAGCAGATCGCGCACCGATTGCAGCGTCTTCTTGTCGACGTTCAGCTCGGGCCAGCCGGGCGTCCTGCCAAATCCTGGACCGAAACCGATCAGCTTCTCTCCGTCGAACGGCAGGATGTTGGTCTTCAGCGCCTTGAAGCCTCGCCGCTTCACCTCGGCTCCCAGCGTCGCGATGTCGTCATAGGTGCGCAGCGGTGGCGCGCCGACCAGTTCGTGGTTGCGCACGCGGTAGGAGCCGCAGTGCGACCAATAGACCGGGATGCGGTCACGCACCGGCCCGCCGAACAGCTCGTAGACCGGCACGCCCAGCGCCTTGCCCTTGATGTCGAGCAACGCATTCTCGATCGCCGCGATCGCACGCGAGTTGATGCCGCCCGGCGCTTGCACCTGACGCACCCACAGCATCGAGGCGATCTGCTGCACCGGCCGCGGATCGAGCCCGATCAGCGGTTCGGCCAGGCCGCGGATCACGCCGGTCAGGCCACGGCTGCCGTCCGCCTCGGTGTATTCCGACCAGCCGACCAGACCATCGTCGGTGGTGATCTTCAGGAACGAAAAGGTGCGCCAGCCGGCGTCGCAGTGCAGGTCATCGATGCGAGCGATCTTCATGCATGTCCTCCTGTCATCGCGCAGCCGATGGTGCAACCAGGCCCACGCCGCGCAGATGGCTGAACAAGTCCTTCAGCCTGTCACGGTCGGCCTGCGGCAATGGCGGCCGCAAAATCAATTCGATATTCGAGCGCAGATGCGCCTGGTCGCCGGTGCCGAACAACACCACGTCCACGCCTGGCTCATGCCGCACATAGCGATACGCCGCATCGGTCAGGCTGGTCGCGCCACCGGGATGCACCAGGAAGCCGAGTGGATCGGGATCGTCGGCCAGCGACTGCGGCACCTTTGACTGCGCAGCCAGTTCCTTCATCGCCTCGACGACACGCTCGCGTCGCGCGAAGATGCCGCGCACGGCGAACATCAGCAGCGTGCCCACGCGATGCTGCAGAGTCGCTGGAAACACTGCCTCGCGCGTGTTCTGGTTCATCAGGTGGAACGCCACCATCACCACGTCCCACAGCCCATCGGGGACGGCGCGCCGCAGCATCTGGTGCTCCAGGTCGTTCGGCGATGTCTCGGTGATGCCGAGAAACCGGAATTTTCCGCGTTCCTTCTCCTTCAGCAATACCGGGGCGATGACGTCGCGCACGTAGTCATAGCCGGACGGCGGCACGGCATGCAGTTGAAACACGTCGATGCAGTCGATGCCGAGTTCGCGCAGCGAATTGTCCAGGCTCGCCACCACGCGTTGCGGCGTCCAGCGTTCGCCGCCGCGGATGACCGACGACTTGGTGGCGATTACCACGCTATCGCGCGGCACCGACTTGATCGCCTTGCCGACCACGTCCTCGGTGCCATAGGGCGCTGCGGTATCGAGCAGGTTAACGCCATGATCCAGCGCCGCGTGGATGATGGCGATGGCGCTGGCCTCGGTGCCGCCGGTGGACAGCCCAAGCCGGCTGAACCCGCCGCAGCCGAGGCCGGCGACACTGACCTTGAGTTCTGTCCTGCCCAGCGTGGTATATTCCATCCAGTCACCTGTCTGCCGAAGGCAGAGAGGCTAGCCCGCCGTTCCATCTGGAGGGAAGCGAACGAAACCGGATGCACGCCCGCCTGTCCATCTTTCTTGTATCGGCCTTGGCCGCGCCACCGGCGATGGCGCTCGACGCATGCCTCGCCGACAGTGCCGGAGCATGGCGCGGTCCTGTGTGGAATGGTGCCGGGCTGCAGACGATGGATACGACGTTCCAGGTCGGCAGCGATGGCGTCCTGATCGGTCGCTATCACATCCATGATTTCGTCCCATTTGACGGCACGCTGACCGAGTTGCGCCGGACCGGGGACTGCGAGGCGGACTTCGTGTGGCATGACCGCGACGGAACCGGCGTGGTGCATATTCGGTTCGAACCACAACTCGGGCGGTTCCTCGGCCGTTGGGGAACCAACCAGCCACTTCCGGGTCTCGAGTTCAATGGTTACCGGACGGGGCCGCCGCCCATTAGCTAGCGGAGCATCTCATGATCCTGATCGGCCAATATGACTCGCCGTTCGTGCGGCGCGTCGCAATCGCGTTGCGACTTTACGGGATTGCCTATGAGCATCGTCCCTGGTCGACCTTCGGCGATGCTGAACGCATCGCGCCGTACAATCCGCTGCGTCGCGTGCCGACACTGGTGCTCGACGATGGCGAAGCGCTGATCGAGAGCGGCGCAATTCTGGACTCTCTCGATGAACATGTCGGTCCGTCACGTGCGATGATCGCGCAGGGTGGCGCCGCGCGCCGGCGTGCTCTCAAGGTGTGCGCGCTGGCGACCGGCCTCGCCGACAAGGCGGTCAGCCTGTTCTATGAGCGAGGTACTGCACGAGGCAACCTCCGAACAGTGGCTTGCACGCTGCCGGATGCAGATCGCCGATGTGCTGAGTGCGCTTGAGTCGTCGCGCGTCGAGAGCAAAACCGCCTTCTGGTTCGGCGAGGCAATCGGCCATGCCGATATCGCCGTCGCCTGCGCACTTCGCTTCACGCGAGAGGCCCATCCTGGGCTGTTCGATGAGCAGCGTTGGCCGGTGCTCGCCGGTCATGCCTCGCTGTGTGAAGGCCGTAACGAGTTCCGCGAGATCGCCCAACCATTCCAGCCGCCGGCATGAACCACCATTTGCCGCGCGATGCTGTTCAATAGCCTGCCCTTCATCCTGGGCTTCTTGCCGCCAGTGCTGCTCATCTACTGGCTGCTGGCGCGTCGTGATGCGGTTCGGCTGTATTTTCTGTTGCTGGTCTCGGTGCTGTTCTATGGCTACTGGGACTGGCGGTTCGAACCTTTGCTGGTCGGATCAATCCTGTTCAACTGGTTCGTCGCGTTGGCCTATTTTCGGATTGGCCGCAAATCGCTGCTGATTGCGGCGATCGGGGTCAATCTTTTGTCGCTGGCGGTGTTCAAGTACTTGGGCTTCTTCGCCGGGAGCGTTGCCGATGCGACGGGCTGGCGATTTGATCTGCCGACGATCCTGCTGCCGATCGGCATCAGCTTTTTCACGTTCCACAACATCATTTACCTGGCCGATCTGCACGCCGGTCGCGCGCCCCGCTATTCTCTGCGTGACTACGGCCTGTACATAGCGCTGTTTCCGCAAATCCTCGCCGGGCCGCTGGTGCGCTACTACGAGATCGTGCCGCAGTTTGGTCTGTCGCCGCTGCGCGAAGGCTGGGAGGCGCGGTTGGCCCAAGGCATTGCGCTGTTCCTTATGGGTCTTGGCAAGAAGATCCTGCTGGCGGACTCACTTGCGCCGCTCGCGGATCCGGTGTTTGCAGCGGCGGGGCAGCACGCGCTTGACGCAGGGTGAGGCATGGACCGGTGCTCTCGCCTTCCCCTTGCAGATCTACTTCGACTTTTCCGGCTACTCCGACATGGCGATCGGACTCGCGCTGATGCTCGGGTTCGGGTTGCCGGTGAACTTCAACGCGCCATATCGCGCTGATGGCCTGCGTGAGTTCTGGCGGCGTTGGCACATGACCTTATCGCGCTTCCTGCGTGACTATCTTTACATTCCACTCGGCGGCAACCGGCACGGCCTGACACGGCAGCTGGCCGCACTGCTGATCACCATGGCACTCGGAGGGCTCTGGCATGGTGCGGGATGGACGTTTGTGATCTGGGGCATGCTGCACGGAATTGGCCTGGCCGCAGGTGTGCTCTGGCGCCGCTGGTTCGTGCCGATCTCGCGCCCGATGGGCTGGGCGATGCTGATGGTATTTTTGCTGATATCCTGGGTGTTCTTCCGCGCGCCCAGTCTCGCTGCGGCGTGGAACGTGCTGACGGCGATGGTGGCCGGCGACGGACCGGCGTGGCCGCGGGGACTGGGAACGATTGCGATCGCGGCAGCCGTGGTGTTCCTTGCCCCGACCAGCCAGACGATCGCCGGCAACCTGCGGCCATATCGTTGGCTCGCACCGGCGGGGGCCTTCGCAACAGTCGCCTTGCTGCTCAAGCTGGCCGACGGACCCGCGTATGAATTCATCTATTTCCATTTCTGAGCGTCAGCACTGGCGTCGCCTGCTCCGGCGCTATGCTGTCAGCACACTGATTGTCGGCGCAGCGGTTGCGGCGCTGCTTCTGGCCATTGATCCCTACGACACTGGCCGGTTCTCGCTGTTGCCGGCGCACGGCGTCGCCAATTTTGGCCAACGCCTCGCGTTCGCCAGTATCGCTCGCCGTCCGGATGTCGACACCGCTATCCTCGGCAATTCCACGATCCAGCTGATCGATCCGGCACGGCTCTCGCGTTCGATTGGCCATTCGGCGGTCTCGCTCGCCGTGCCGGGCAGCGGGCCAATTGAGCAGCTGGTGCTCGCCGCGTATTTCGCGCGTCATCATCGACACAATTCGGATTTGACCTTTGTGTTCGGTCTCGATCAGTCGTGGTGCACCACGGCCAGTCCAATCACACCGAACTACCCGTTTCCGTTTTGGCTCTATTCGAGCGATCGGCTGGACTATGTGCTCAACATGCTGCGTTACAAGACATTCGAGGCGGCCGCCCGTCGCCTGAAGCTGCTTGCGGGATTGGATCGACCAGCGCGCGCGGATGGCTATCATGATTACGACACAGGCAAGATCTGGCACGCGCCGGAATTCGACGAAGTGCCAGTGCCGAAACCAGTCGGAGGACAAACGCTGGCCAGTGATTTCACTGCTCTGCCGTTACTGCAGCGCTTCCTCTCAAGCATTGGCCCTGGTGCGCGCGTCGTCCTGGTTTTTCCGCCCCGCTATGTCAGTGCTATCCCGGCAGCCGGCAGCGCGGCGGCCGCCGAACTTGATGCCTGCAAGGACGCCTTCCGGCAGCTGGCCAAAACGCGATCCAATACCTGGATGATTGATTTCCTCATCGACAGTCAGTTCACACGGCACGAAGACGACTATTGGGACAAAATTCATTATCGCGGGCCGGTGGCGCGCGCGATCGAGGATCGTCTGGCCGACGTCCTCGGATCCTGAGCAGCGCGTCCGACGTGTTCGCTCCACTCGCCCGCGCCATAGGCCAGCTCGACGACCCTGTCTTCCTGGGCGTGCTGGTCCGCAGCCTGCTCTGGGCCGCGGCTTGCTTCATTGCGCTGCACTTCGTCGCGATCTGGGCAATCCATCGGTTGCTCGATCTGCACGGCTGGTTGGGTTGGGCGGCGGATCTGGCCGGTGGGATCGGTGCCTCCCTGCTTGCCCTTTGGCTCTTCCTCCCCGTCGCGGTGATCATCAGCACGCTCTACATCGATCGCATCGCCGCGGCGGTGGAGCGGCGACATTATCCGGCGCTGTCGCCGGCGCACGGCGCACCGCTGATGGTTCAGTTCTGGGACGGCATCAGCATTGCTGCGCGTATTCTGCTGCTCAACATTTTGGCGCTGATCGCCGCATTGATACTGCCGGGAGTCGGTCTGGTCCTCGCCTGGATCATTGGCGGTTACGCTATCGGTCGGGGTCTATTTGCCGCCGTGGCGATGCGTCGCATGCCGCGACCGGCGGCGGCCATGCTCTATCGCCGTGCACGGCCGATGATCATAACGCAAGGCTGTATCCTGGCGCTCGCCGGTTATGTCCCTCTGCTCAACCTGCTCATCCCGGTCATTGGAACTGCAGTGATGGTGCACGTGCTCGACCAAGCGCTCGTGGCCCATGCGGATCGTTGTGGATAACCTCCGGCAATAGGTTGTTCGACCGGAACCGACCGTGTTACCCCGGCTGCACCATCGCGAATCCAAGCATTGCCAGCCAGCGAGGCGCCCGTGTCCGTCTTTAAGCGTCGCAGGCCCGACGACCCGCAAGCCGCCGAACCGGGCAATACTTTGCCCGCCGGCCTTTCAATTCCCCAGCAGGACGACATCCAGGCTCATGCCGACGAGTCTGTAAGGCCCGTCGATTCCGGTCTCGGCGTGCCTCCATTCCGTCCCGCCCAGCCGCAGGAGGTGCCAACAATGTCCCGGCAACCCTTCACCACAGCGCCGCCACCGCCGCCCACCACGCCGCCCGCCGGCGCGCGTCCGGGCCTGCCACCAATTCGTCCTCAGGCACGCGATCCCTCAGAGCGACGCACTCTCGTCGTCGGCCGCGGCATCAGCGTGCAGGGCACCGTGCAGGATGCAGAGCGGCTGGTGGTCGAGGGCACCGTGGAAGCGAGCATGATCCACGCGACCGAACTCGCCATCTCGCCCGGCGGCATTTTCAAGGGCGAGGTCGAGGTCGAGGACGCTGAGATCGCCGGCACCATCGATGGGACTTTGACCGCCCGCGGCAGCCTGATCGTGCGTGCCAGCGGCAAGGTGCTGGGCACCGCCCGCTGCCGCCGACTTCAGGTGGAGGATGGCGGCCAGATCACCGGCCATATCGAGATGCTGACCGATCAGACGCGCTCCGAGCCGGCACAGCGCCCGGTCAGCGAACCGGCGGCTTCATTTAGCTCTTAGAGCGTGATGATCGAAGGCGGGATCGCCGGCAATCTGAATCACGCGATGAACAATGAGCTAGGGCCGGATGGGCGCATCTGCCTTCGCTCATCCGGCTCTAGCCGCTGCTGATCAGGAAGGTCTCGTCCCGCGCCTGAAGTGTGGGCGGCCCTTCTGCCGGCACGGCACTCCAGCGGAGACTGCCGACCGTGAAGCAGTCCGGGCAGGCTGCATGCCATGTCGTGTGGGCGGTGTGGCAGGAGTTGCATCGCCAGATTGGGTCCGGATCGGCTGTCGCGGCATGGCGCAATGCGTCCCGCTGGTCGCTGCCCTCGGCTTCCTCGATCTCGGCCAGCAACAGCCACACCCGCCGCTGATTCACCCCAGCGGCAATGGCAGCTTCCGCGTGGCGCCTCGCTTCGCCGGTCAGACCGGCATCCAGCGCGGTCCGCGCCAGCACCAAGCGGCTTTCCGCATGAGTCGGATTGGCTTCGGTCAGTCGCTGCGCGGCCTGGGTTCGTGCCAATGGATCGGACACCGGTGCGAGGGCGAACTCGGCAAGGTCCGGATGCGGTGCAATGCTCCAGGTATGACGGATGACGGTCAGCGCCCGCGGCTCACGCCCCACCGCCCGTAGCCGCTTGGCATAAACCAGTGCGGCCGGTGCCAGCGAGGGGTCTTCCTGCCAGGCCTGCCGCGCGAGACGCAGCATCTGTGCTTCATCCGCGGTCGATTGCGCGGCGGCGGTGGCGAGTGCCGCCTTCGGCGCATCGGCGTCCGCCAGCGCCAGCGCGTCCGACCATTCACCCGCGCGCACTGCGAGTCTCCCTCGTTCGCGGCGCAACCACGCGGCGCCCGGCTGAACGGCCTCGGCCTGGCGCCCGAGCGCCATTGCCTCGGTCCAGTCGCCCCGGTCGATCGCCTGACGCAGCAGGCCGCGCAGCCCGAGAAATGCTGCATCGTCACGCTCGGCGAGTGTCCTGAATGCCGCCTCCGCCTCATCGCTGCGGCCGGCGATGCGTCCCGCTTCCGCCGCCAGCAACAAAGTCGCCGGGGTGTCGCCCAGCAATCGACGGGCACGGCTTGCCTCTCGCCGCGCGTCGCCGGTATCGCCCGCCGCAAGCGCCAGCAGCGTGTGGGTAACCGCGAGATCGCCCGACGTCCGCCGGCGCGCGGCCTGCCGTCTGCGGATTGTGCGAGGCAGCCTGATCATCGCTCCGAAAAGCCGGAGCAAGGCGTATAACACAGCGAACAACAACAGCAGGCCGAGGCCGACCACGGAGCTTGGCGCTGCAAACGAGATGTCCCCGACATCGCCGCTTACTTGACCCGGCAGGCTCGCGAGCCCCCATGCAAGCGCCAGCACCACCGCACCGGCCAGCAGAACGAGCAGGATGCGGCGCATCAGGTCGACTGAGCCCACGCGACGAGCGCGGCCCTCGCTGCCAGCAGTGCCCGGGCCTGGGTGAGCCAATCCGCCATCGCCTGCGCCGCTGCTCCTTGCAAGCTGCCGATATCCGCCGCTGCCGCCCCGAGATCACCCGCGTCCAATGCGGTGCGCGCCCGTTCCAGCAGGCCGGCGGCAGGATCACCCACAAGCACATGGTCGCCCTGCCGGACAGTCACGAGGTCCTGCGCCTGTGCCCAGAGCCGGGTCATCAGCGGCTTCCCGTCAGTGGGCGGCCGAGATGCCCCGAGCGCCTCGCGCGCAGCTGCCGGGAAAGCAAGGCGCAGGCTGGCCAGGGTCGGGGGCGCGGCATCGGCGAACCGGGCAAGCGCAGGCGGTGCGCCGGGAAGATCGCCCAGCTTCTGTCCCGCCGCGAGGGCCAGCGAAGCCGCCTCGACGACCGCGCCGCGTTTCGCCGCAGCGGTGGCCGCGTCCGCCCGGTGCGTCAGATCTGTCTGCATGGTGCGGTCTGCGTTCTCCAGCGAGGCCATCCGCGTGGAAAGTTCGGCGCCGGCCTGCTGCTGCTTCGCCTCCAGTGCCGTGAGCCGGGTTACCAATGGCTGGAGGTCGGGCGGCTGTCGCTGCTCCAGCGATGCCACGCGAGCCTCCAGGGGTCCAAGAGCCGCGGGCGCGGCGCCGGGCGGAGCTTGCGGTCCGGGTCGCTGCTCCAGCGCTGTCATTCGGGCGTTGAGTGGTCCGAGATCGGGGGCACTCGGCATCGGCCGCTGTTCCAGCCGTGACACGCGCTCCTCGAGCGCGGCGACCTGGCGCGTCAGCGAATCGGTGGCTTCGGTGGAGGCTGGCGGGATGGCGGGATGCCGCCAGACCCAGATGATTGCAGCGGCGAGAAGCAAGAAACCTGCGGCCGTCAGCCATGGCAGCAGTGGCCGTCTGGCCGGCCGCTCGGGTGGCGGCGAAGGCGGCTCAGCTTGCTGCTCTTCCGTAGGGGGCAGGGCGGGCGAATCGCTCATCGCAGCATGGCCAGCATGGCATCCTGGTTGGGTCGTTCAGCGACGCGAATGCGCCGCCAGGGGAGCGCCCTTAATGCCATGGCGGTCGGTTGGCTGATAGCCAGCGCCTCGATCGATCGGACAGCGTCGCGCAGACTTGCTGCCCGCAACAAGCGCACACATTGACGCGCGGTCTCCGCCGAGAACAGCAGCGCAGCGCCCACGCCGCCCGCTTCGATCGCGCCGCGCACATCGTCCGGCAGCGCCGCGACCGGGACGGCGGCGTAGACGGTGCGGCGGACGACACGGAAGCCGCTCTCGCGCAACGCCGATGCCAGCCCTTGGCCCTGCCCCCGGCCGGAGACCAACAGGAGCGGCTTTCCGTCCGGATGGCAGCTTTGGACCGTCAGTGCGGCGAGAGCCCGGGCGTCGCCATCGGCACTGCTGACCTGAGCAAACCCGGCGGCCCGGGCGCCGGCCGCTGTAGCCTCGCCGACCGCCAGCAATGGCAGGTGGCGGTGTGTGTCGGGCAGCAGCGGGATCGCATTGCCACTGGTGACCAGGATCGCCTGCACGCGTTCGGCCGGCGGCAGTGACACACCACGGCTCTGTACCCTCAACACTGGCGCCAGGACCGGCTGATAGCCGAGCATTGCCACCCGCCCCGCGGTCTCACTGGCACCCGGTTCAGGTCGCGTGATCAGAATGCCGCGCGCGCGGTCAGTCAAAGACGTCGCGGGGGCTATCAGCCCGCAGGCTGTCGCCGAGTTCGCGGCCGATTCTGTCCGCATCGGCCACGGCACCTTGCAGGCTGCGCTTGAGGACGAAGGATCCGTCGGGGCGTGCGACGAGACCGGTGAGGTGCAACGCGCCGTCCTGCAGTATCCTTGCGTATCCGCCAATCGGTGTGCGGCAGGAGCCGTCCAGCTGCAGCAGCATGGCCCGTTCCGCGGTGGCGGCTGCGCGCGCTCGGAGCATCGTCGATGGCGGCGAGCAAGTCGCGCAGCCTGTGGTCGTCCTGTCGCACGGTGATGCCGATGATGCCCTGCCCTGCGGCCGGCACCATCACCTCCGGGTCGAGCACCAAGTTTGCGCGATCAGTCAGGCCGAGACGCTTCAGTCCGGCAACAGCCAGCAGCGAAGCGACACAGGCCCCGTCCTTCAGCTTGCCCAGTCGTGTCTGTACGTTACCGCGCAGCGTGGTGATGCGGATGTCGGGGCGCTGGTGCAGCAGCTGCGCCTGTCGACGCACCGAGGAGGTGCCGACAACGGCTCCCACAGGCAAGCAGGCAAACGGATCTGTAGGATCGATCCTGGCTGGCGGATACGCAAGGATCAGCGCGTCGCGCGCATCCTCCCGCTCGAGCGTGCATCCGAGCACGATGCCCGGTGGCAGCGTCGTCTCCAGATCCTTGAGGCTGTGAACTGCGAGATCGATGCGCCCCTGGATGAGCGCTTCATGGATCTCCTTGGCGAACAGGCCCTTGCCGCCGATCTCGGCGAGGCGGCGATCCTGCACAGCATCGCCCGTGGTGCGGATGATGTGCTCATCCACCCTTTCCGCATGCACTGCCCTAAGCCGGTCAATGAATGACCGAGCCTGAATCAGCGCGAGCGGCGAGCCTCGAGTGCCAACACGCAACGGCATGGCGGCGGTCATCGCCGCGTCCTATTACTCTGCGCAGCCGCTGGAAAGAGTGGATATGCGCCCAGTGCTGGGGATCGAGAGCTCTTGCGACGAGACAGCATCGGCGGTCCTCGACGGTGAGGGCCGGGTGCTGGCCGAAGCGGTGCTGAGCCAGGAACGCGAGCACGCTCCGTTTGGCGGCGTTGTGCCGGAGATTGCCGCGCGCGCGCATTTGGCCATCCTGCCAGATCAGGTGCGTCGCCTGATGGCCGGCGCCGGCCTGGAATTCGGCGATCTTGGCGGTGTGGCGGCAAGCGCAGGGCCAGGGCTGATCGGCGGCCTGATCGTCGGCAGCCAGTTCGCCAAGGGCATCGCCATTGCGCATGGCCTACCGTTCGTCGCGGTGAACCATCTGGAAGCGCATGCGCTGACCGCCCGCCTGCCAGGCCTGGTCGAGGGTGGCGTTGCCTTCCCCTACCTTCTGCTGCTGCTCTCGGGTGGCCACTGCCAGTGCGTCGCGGTGGAAGGCGTTGGCCAGCACGTGCGCCTTGGCAGCACGATGGACGATGCGGTGGGGGAAGCCTTCGACAAGGTGGCCAAGTTGCTCGGACTCGGCTGGCCGGGCGGCCCGGCGTTGGAGCGGATGGCGGCGGATGGCGACCCAAGGCGCTTTGCCTTTCCACGACCGCTGTTGGGGCGGCCCGGCTGTGACTTCAGTTTCTCCGGGCTGAAGACGGCGGTCGCGCACGAGGTGGCGCGGCAGGGTGCAGGTGCTCTGCCGGTGCAGGTGGCAGCCGACATTGCTGCCAGCTTTCAGTGTGCCGTGGCGGATGTGCTGGCAGACCGCGCGACGCATGCCATGGCGATGATGCGCGACCGAGCGCCAGACGCGCATGTTTTGGTGGTGGCGGGCGGCGTGGCGGCCAATGCCGCGATCCGGGCGGCGCTGGCCGCTGTCGCCGACCAGAATGGCTTCGAGCTGGTCGCACCACCGGTCCGGCTGTGCACCGATAACGCGGTGATGGTGGCCTGGACCGGCATCGAGCGGCTCCGGCTTGGCTTGGCGGACGGACTGGACGTCGCGCCGCGGCCGAGATGGCCGCTGTGAACTATCGCCACGCCTACCACGCCGGAAACTTTGGCGACTGTCTCAAACATGCGGTGCTGGTCTGGTTGTTCCACGCCATGCAACGCAAGCCCGGGCCGTTGTTCGTCTTGGACACCCATGCTGGCGCCGGTCGCTATCGACTGAACGAAGGGCCGGCCGCACGCACCGGCGAGTGGCGGCACGGCATCGGCCGGCTGCTCGACGATCCGCCCCCGGTGCTTGCCGGGTATGTCGAACTGGTCCAGGCGCTTGGTCTTTATCCTGGCTCACCTGCCATCGCGCGCGCCCTCATGCGCGCCGATGACAGACTGGCGTGCTGCGAGCGACATCCGGAGGACGCAGCCGCGCTCCGCAAGCTTTTCCATGATGACCGACAGGTTGGCGTGCACTTTCGGGACGGTTGGGAGGCACTCGGCGCGCTGCTGCCGCCACAGGAGAAACGCGGGCTGGTGCTGATCGATCCGCCTTTCGAGGATCCGCAGGAATTCGCCGTATTGGCGCGCGGTTTGGCAATCGGTTGGCGACGCTTCCGCACCGGCGTGTTCGCCGCCTGGTATCCGATCAAGCAGCGTGCACCGGTGCGGCAATTGATGACGGACGTGCGCGATGGCGGCATCCGCGATGCAGTCACGGTCGAGCTTGTGTTGCGCGAGCCCGTCGATCCCGGTCGACTCAATGGCTGCGGTATGCTGCTGGTCAACCCACCGTATCGCTTTGAGGCGGAACTGGGACCGATACTGGCCGCGTTGCTCGATCGCCTCGGCAATCGCGAGCCGGGCGAGGCTGCCGAGATCAGACGGATTGCCGATGAGTAGCGTTGCGGTCATCGGTGCCGGTGCCTGGGGCACAGCGCTGGCGATACAGGCGGCACGGGCCGGCAACCAGGTGACTTTATGGGCGCGCGATTCGGCACGGGCCGCGTCGATCGCAGCGAACCGTAACAACCCCCATCTGCCTGGCGTGCGGCTGCCTGCGGAAATCGTCGTGACCGCGACCGGACCAACCGAGACCGATGCGGTGCTGCTCGCGGTCCCCATGCAGTTCATTCGTGCGATGTTGCCAAACCTGCCGACCGCGCCACTGGTCATCGGCGCCAAGGGGCTGGAGAGCGGGACGCTTCGACTGCCGCTGGAGGTCGCCGCCGAAGTGCGGCCTGACCTGTCGGCGGCCGTGCTGACGGGTCCCAACTTCGCTCACGAGGTCGCAGCCGGACTGCCTGCCGCCTCGGTGATCGCAGCGGTCGATGGCGCGTTGCGTGAAAGAATTGCCGGCATGCTTGGTACCCCCTCATTCAGGCTGTATGGCAACGATGATCCCATCGGCGCCCAGGTTGGCGGCGCGACGAAGAACGTGATTGCGATCGCTGCCGGCGCGGTGATCGGCGCCGGTTTGGGTGAAAACGCCCGTGCCGCCCTGATCACCCGTGGCCTTGCAGAACTGTCGCGGCTTGCGGTGGCGCTGGGCGGCCGCGCGGAGACGGTGATGGGCCTGTCGGGACTGGGCGATCTGCTGCTGACCTGCACCGGCACCGCCAGCCGCAATTACAGCCTGGGCGTGGCGCTTGGGCGTGGCGAGCGCTTGGCGGATGTGCTCGCCGCGCGCAGCAGCGTCACCGAAGGCGTCGCCACTGCACCGGCGTTGGTGGCTCGCGCTCAAGGCCCCGGGTCGGGGTTCGGGGCGGGCCCCGGATCTGCGTCCGGGGCAGGCGTGGAGATGCCGATCTGTGCGGCAGTTGCCTCGCTGTTGGCGGGACGCGCCACTCTGGCCCAGGCGATTGCATCGCTGTTGGCGCGCCCACGGCGGGACGAATAGTGCTTCGCGGCATGCTGACTGTCGGCGGCTGGACCATGGCGAGCCGCATCCTGGGCTTCGCCCGCGACATGCTGATCGCGGCGATGCTTGGCGCCGGCCCGGTGGCCGATGCGTTCTTCGTCGCGCTGAAGCTGCCGAACCTGTTTCGCAGGTTGTTTGGTGAGGGCGCATTCAACGCCGCTTTCGTTCCGGCGTTTTCCGGCATGCTCGCCGCGGAGGGCCGTCCGGCCGCGCGCCAGTTCGCCGAGGAGACTTTCGCGGTGATGGCGTTCTGGCTTGGCACGCTGACCATTGCCGGCGAACTGCTGATGCCGCACTTGATGGGGGTGCTTGCACCGGGGTTCCGTGCAATCCCGGAAAAATTCGACCTCGCCGTGGCGCTGTCGCGCATTACCTTCCCTTACCTGCTGCTGATCTGTCTGGCTGCGTTGGTATCCGGCGTGCTCAACGGGTTGGACCGGTTTACCGCCGCCTCCGCCTCCTACGTGCTGTTCAACATTGTCTCGATCGCCTGCATGCTGTGGCTGACGCCCTACGTGCCGACGGCAGGACACGCCTTGTCATGGGGCATCACCATCTCCGGCGTCGCCCAGCTTGGCCTTCTGCTATGGGCGCTGCAGCGCGCCGGCATGGGGCTGCGACTTCCTCGCCCACGCCTGACGCCGGAGATCCGCATTCTGCTGCGACGTATGTTGCCGGGGCTGATCGGTGCCGGCGTCACTCAGCTCAATCTAGCCGTGGATGTGATCATCGCCAGCCTGCTGCCGGCGGGCACCGTGTCGCTGCTCTATTACGCCGATCGCGTGCAGCAATTGCCGCTCGGCGTGATCGGCACTGCGGTTGGCACTGCGCTGCTGCCGCTGTTGTCGCGTCAGGTCCGCGCCGGCGAGGCGGAGGCTTCGCTCGCCACGCTGAACCGCGCCATCGAGTATGCGCTGTTCCTTACTTTGCCCGCGGCGGTGGCACTGATCATCTGCGCCTGGCCGGTGATGTGGTCGCTGTTCGGCCGCGGCGCGTTCGACGCGGAAAGCGCCCGGCTGTCGGCACAATCGCTGGCGGCCTATGCGCTTGGGTTGCCGGCCTTCGTTCTGGTGAAGGTGCTGGCGCCAGGGTTCTTCGCGCGGGGCGATACGGCGACCCCGGTTAAGGTCGGCATCACTGCGGTTGTGCTGAATTTGGCGCTGAATCTGGCCTTCATGGTGCCGCTGCAGCACATCGGCCCCGCCCTGGCGACCAGTCTGGCGGCAATCTTCAATGTTGCATGGCTGGCTGTCGTGCTGATACGCCGGGGGCATCTGCAAATCGATGGCCAGCTTCGTCAGCGCTCAATCCGCGTTATGGGAGCGGCAGCTGCGATGGGGTCGTGCTCGTGGTCACGCAGCACTTGCTGTTCGGCGCCGGTCATAGTGCCAGCCGACTCCTGGCGTTGACGGCGTTGGTGAGCATCGGCCTGGTCGTTTACGCCGTCGCCGTATTGTTCAGCGGCGCGGCAGACCTCAGTGAATTGCGGCGACTTTTGAATCGCCGGCGGATAAGGACAGTCAATAACTACGCTGCCGCCTTACGGTTCTGCTCCAGCCGGGCATCGACCAGCGCCACCGTCTCATCCAGCACGGCATTTCGCATGCCTTTCTGCGCGGCGATGCTCTGCACCAGCCGATCGACGCGCTCGATGTTCGGTGCGCCGGCGAACAGCGCGCGCGCCGCCGACGAGGGGCGGATCAGCCCGTTGGCCGCCGCAGCGTATTTTTCGAACGGCACCAGGTCGTCGGCGCCGCGCACCGAGCGGCAGGCACAAGCTCGCGCACCCAGTCGTAGATGCGCGCGATGCCTGCAGGTCGGCGTGCACGGCCTCCTTGATCGATCACCGCCTGCGTCCTTGTGCACGCAGCGATAGTTGCCGGTGAACAGCATCGCCCACTTGGCCAGCGGCACGAAGATCGAGTTCGTGCACCTTCAGCTTCACCGGCAGCTCGATCAGCGCGTCGCCGGCATCGAAGCGGACCGCCTCGATCTCGCGCTGGAACTGCCGCATGATGTTGGTCGGCGCTTCGGAATCGAAGCGCGCCGCCTTGAAGTTGGTCGGCAGCGTCACCTGCAGCACGTTGATCTTGTCGTCGGGCGGGCGGAACGCCTGCGGATCGGGGCTGCACAGCGTCAGGCAGCCGGGATCGAAGTTCGCCCACACGCTGGCGTCGGTGAAGCAGTGGTGCAGTGGTCGGTGTTCAGGCCGGGGATGCGCTTCAGGTACGGCAGCGGCGGCATGTTCATGATCGACATGCAGGGCTTGCGCGACTTCGCCACCGCGTCCAGCAGTTCGCGCACGCCGGGCGAGCGGTACTGCGGCTCCTGCATCGCCAGCGCGACCAGGTCGTAGTCTGGCGGGGTCGATGCCGTCGGGGCCGGCGGCGGTAGCTTGCCCGGCAGCTTGCGCGAGTCGATCTCCACCGGCGCCTCGCGGCCCTTGACCGGCATGCGCACGCGGATGCCGTCGGCGTTGAAGGCCTCGGCCTCGGCGGGCAGGCAGACCAGCGTCACCTCGTGTCCGGCGAACAGCAGCTTGCTCGCCAGCAGCGATCCGTAGGACGCGCCCATGATCAGCACTTTTTGTGTGGCCACTGAACCTTTACTCCCTAGTGCGGTGGAACGGCGTAGTCCGCCGATCCCCAAGATCACCGTGCTTTGCGCCGGTGCTGCAGGGTATCATACCAGAGGTGGCGCATGAACGTTACCTGCAGGTTCGTTTGACGGGGGCTTCCGTCTGACCTGTGTGCGTGGCACCGAGTGACGCAGGCGGCGAGTAGCCCATCCACGAGGAGTGCGAATGCAAGATGCCCGTGGCCGACCGCGAAAAGAAGCGGGCGCTGCAGTCGGAACATAGCAAACAGCCGAGTTCTCGCAGCCGAACCTGGCTGGGCTGGTCGGTTCTCACCTTGCGGCTTTCTCCTATGAGCCGCTTGATAGGACCACATCCGGCCGGAGGTTAGGAACTCAGAAGCTCCTTGAGGACGTTGTCGATGAATTTGACATCGTCGGGATTGACCCCCGGCCCGCCCGCGATATGGCCCCAGATGGACGGAATTGGCCGGCATTCTGCGTTCGGCATGTGGCTTACTTCTTGTAAAAACTCGTTGTCCTCAGGCGGGAAATACAGATCGGTCTGGCCCGGCATGACGATCGCCTTGCACTTGATCGCCGAAAGAGCCTTCTCGAAATTGCCGCTGTAGGTAGGGTTGGCGCTTATGTCGCCGTGCTGCCAGGTCCAGAGCATAGCCAGCAGGTTGTTGGCGTCACGCGGTAGGAACAGTCCTTC
>CAWKMC010000021.1:0-217772 GCA_963850535.1 uncultured Alphaproteobacteria bacterium
GCGCGCTGAGATTATCCATCACCACGACATCACCCGGAGCGAGCGCCGGTGCGAGGAACTGCTCGACATAGGCGCGAAACGCCTCGCCGGTCATCGGTCCGTCGAGGACGAACGGGGCAATAAGACCAGTGGCGCGAAGTCCCGCCACAAAGGTCGTGGTGTGCCAGTGCCCGTGCGGCGCGGCATCGACCAGGCGTTCCCCGCGCGGATGCCAGCCGTAGTGTCGCACCATGCTGGTGCTGGCCCCGGTCTCATCGATAAACACGAATGAAGTTGCATCCATATAACGCTGCCAGACCCGCCAGAACCGGCGATGCTCAGCCACGTCCGGCCGCTCTTGCTCGGCCGCGTGCAGCGCTTTTTTTGTGTGTCAGTCCGAGACGGCGCAGCGTCCACCAGATCGTCGTCAGCGAGCCAGGCTGGATCCCGCGTTCGATCAGCGCATCCCTGATCTCGGCCAGGGTAATGCCCTTCCGCGTGGCCGTTAGTTCGCGCAGCAGGTCCTCGTGGCCGGCCAGCAGCGGCTTGCGATGCCCGCCGATCTTGCCTGGTTCCGTGCTGCCGGTCTCGCGCACGCGCCGCACCAGCTTGATCGCTGCCGACGCACTCACCGCAAACCGCGCTGCCGCCTGTCGTGCCGAACTACCCTGCTCAACCTCACCAACCAACCGCTTCCGTAGATCCTGGGACAAAGGTGCCGCCATCACAGCCTCCTCGCTGCTCAACCGGCACTCTCAGAATCAGAACCGCCCGAATCTATGCAATCTCAAAATGCTCTTCTGTAACGGGCCTTTGGGTGTCAATCCCTTTCGAGCTGATCCAGTCGCCGGTATCTCTCTTCTGTCCGGGGTCGGCGCTGGGCCGCCACCTGATGGTGTCTGATGAGGATCGGTCGGCCAATCTAGGAACGCGTGTTTTGCCTTTCGGCCTCACTGAGCATTTTGCGGCCTGACCTGATCCATCGTCCCGGCGACGGGACCTGCTTCCGGGCGAATGGGTGTCGTCTTCGCCCGAACCGATGATACCTCCTTCTGCTATGTCGCAGCAGTTGCTGCTTTGTCGGCGAGGAACTCAGTGTCGTCCGCCAGCATCCGATGCAGAACAACCGCTAGCTTGCGTGCCAATGCCACCTTCGCCTTGCGCATCCCAGCGCGAAGCGCCAGCCGCATCGCCCAGCTCTTCAGCAGTGATCCCTTCACTGGCTTGGTCAGGATGACGTTCGCTGCCTCGTAAAGCATCGTGCGTACACCAGCATCGCCGATCTTCGAGATCCGGCCGGTCACATCGGTTTCGCCTGACTGATATTTCTTTGGCGTCAAGCCGAAATGCGCCCCCACCGCCTTTGACGATCGGAACCGTGCAGGGTCGTCGATCGCCGCTACAAAGGTGAGGGCCACGATGGCACCGACACCTGGCGCCGACATCAGCCGTCGCACCCGCCGATCGTGGCGAGCCAACGAGCGCACGCGCTTCTCCAGCTTGCTCAGCTGCTCGCCGAGAGCCGCGCGTGCCGCCAGCAGCGCCTCAACCACCAGCAGCAAGGTTGGATGACCCGCGACCAATTCACGCACACGGCTCGCGAAGGTTCTCTGGCTCGTCTTGCCCACCTTCAGCCCAAAGCCACGCAAGATGCCACGCAGGCTCATCTCGGTGTCGTGGTGCTTCGACTGCACCAGCTTGCGCGCCGTCAGCAGTGCTCGCGTCTCCTGCGCCGGCAGCGACTTGCAATGCACCGAGCGGAACCACCCCAGTCGCATCAGCTGCGCGATCCCGCGGGCATCCTTGCGGTCAGTCTTCACCGGCATCGCCTTGAAGGCGTCGCGCACGTGCCGCGTCTCCAGCAGCTCCACCGCAAGCCCAGCCTCTCGCATCCCCGCGTAGAGCCATTGCGACAGCGGACCAGCCTCCAATCCAATCCGTGCCAGCTCGACGCCGAAGTGGTGAAACCAGCCGACCAATGCTTCCGGCTCGCTGGCAATCTTCGCCTCCCGCACGATCCGTCCCGTCGCATCCACGACACACACGCTCGAGCTTTCCAGCGACACGTCGATCCCCGCATAGTGCTCCATGGTCGTCCCTCGATGATGCTTGGAGCAGGCTCGCGCCCGACTCCGGTGAATGACACCATCACTCTGAGGGACGGCCACCCGTGCCAGCTACCCAGCGACCGGCCCGTTACGCCATCTAGAGGCCCAGATGCGTCGCCGCCCTCTCGGCCGCACCATCGTCGATATTTGCCTCGATCTCGCCGTCCTGCCCGGCTTCTGCACCGGCGCATTCTGGAACGAGCTGTTCGACCTCACGCGCTGCTACGGCGGCAGCATCACAACTTTGGTGCAGGAGAGATGGCGTCGCGAGCAGGCGTTCATCGGAAGCAGGACAGGCAATCCGACGCACGACCGGCTCTGGCTGGATCAGCGACGCGAAGCGATCCGCCAGACGCTGGGATGCTTATCGGCGAGGAGCCGGTCCTGCCGCGCTGGCCACCGGACCGCCTTGAGGTCCATCACTCGTGGATGAAGCGGTCGATCTGTCGGTAACGAAACAGCCAAGTATCGGCCTGCTTCACGACGTCATCGCTGTAGCTGCCGGCCGAACCGATCTTCGGTCCCTGATCGCTGTTCTGCACGGTGACCCAGTTGGAGAAGCACTTGGCGGTCGTGCCGTCCACCGTGATCACCAGATTGGTCACGTGATGGATCGCACGCGGACGCGGCCCTGCACCGCGAATGCGGCGAACCAGCGCTTCGATGTCCGCATGGCCCGTGCCCTTGCCGAAGGCGGTGTCCCAAGTGCCATCGCTGGTGAAAAGCGCTGCCATATCGGCAAACCGGTCGTTGTCAAGCCGGAAGCGGTCCTCCGCCATCAGCTCGCGGATCGCATCCTTCTCCGCCAAGTCGCTCATGCTATCCTCCCGTGATGTCGTATGCCGCGATTGCACGCGAGAAAGCCGAGGTTGTCGAGCGCACCGGCCTGCTCGGAGCGGGCGACGCCGGCTGCCAGGTCGTGGCCCGCTTCTTCCTGGCGGGCTTGGGCACAGCAGAGCAGCGCGAGCGCTGGCTGCCGCGCCTTGCGGCAGTGGCGATTTCCGAGCCAGCTGTTGGTGCGCATCCGAAGCTGCTGAGCACACGAGCGGAGGAAGATGGTGATGGCTACCGCATCTTCGGCGAAAAGGCGTGGGTCACGAACGGGCCGGTCGCAGACGTGTTCATTGTGCTAGCGATCACTTCGGTCGAGGCTGAACGCAAGCGCTACAGCGCTTTGCTGGTGCCGCGTGACACGCCAGGCTTGGCAATCGAAGAAGCTCCCGACTATTGTGCGCTGGCACCTTCGCGGCATTGCGGACTGAAACTGGACCGCTGCCAAGTCGCACATTCGGCGTTGTTGGGCGAAGCCGGAACAGCATACGAGACCATGGCTCTGCCATTCCGCGATGTCGAGGATGCCGTAGGCACGTTCGGCCTGCTCGGTGCATTCCGGTTCATGCTAAAGCGATTGGCGAATGGCGCCTCGGATGCTGCGGCCACGCTGTCACTCGGCAGACTGGCTGCCCTGGTCGCGGTTTTTGCTGAAGGCGCGACGGCGGTCGTCACTGCGTTGGATACGGGCGACCTGCCGCGTGTCACCGATGCGTTGGTTGGGCTGCGCGTGCTGGCCGCCGACATGGCGCAACGTGCTCGCGCGCATCGCAATGCGTATGGGCCACCCGATGATGCGATGATCGATCGCGTGTTCGATGACCTCGATACATCACTCTCGGTTGCGCGCGGGCCGAGAAAGACGCGTCAAATGCGCCTGGGCGCAAAATTGATCGCTGATTACCGCGTACTGCTCGGGTAGCTACCTGATCCACTGCTGTATAAACTTTTCTTTGGTCCAGAGGCGGTCAACGCGCCGGCAACGGCTCCGCCAACGGCGCCGACACCGCCGCCGATCAACGCTCCCTTGCCGCCGCCAGCCAGTGCACCCACCACCGCGCCGCCAGCGCCACCCAACAATCCGCCGGCGGCGGCACGCGGCCCCGGTTCATGAGTATTTGAGCATCCGGCAACGAGAACGATACTCGCTATGATCAAGCCTCGGTGCATGTCGGCCTCGGTCCTTGCAATTATCCAGGCTTTGAACGGCGCCGGATGACCTAGGTTGCGAAACGCAAATAAGCCCGTCGCCCGAAAGGCTGCATTCGGTTGGTCACTCCCAACGCACCTCAATCGTCGATTGCAACGCCGCTCTTCTGAAACTAACCTTCCTTCGCTATTCACTGCGCCTGACAAATGGAGGAAACATCATGGACATCAGCCGTCGTCATCTATCCGCACACCTGCCAGGCGCCGCGCTTGTCGCGGTCGGTCTGCTGGGAACAACTGCGGCCCACGCGGTATCCGCCGACGAAGAAACTGTCGCGAAGCGTCTTGAAGCGTTCCGGGCCGCTCAGTTCGCGCACGACGCGAAGGCGCTCGATGCGCTATGCGCGGCGGAGCTGAGTTACAGCCACTCTGACGCTCACATCGAAGATAAGGCGACATTCATCAAGAACGCCACCACCGATAAGACGAAGTTCCTGTCGCTGGAATACAAGGACCCATGGATCCGCGTGGTCGGCGACACCGCGATTGTTCGCTTTCACTGGGTGGCGGAGAGTGAGACCGTCGCCGACGGCAAGAAGAGCTCTACCAACCTCCACATCCTCATGATATGGCAGAAGCAAGCTGGGGATTGGAAACTTCTGGCACGCGCGTCAACGAAGCTCTGACTGCTAGAGCATGATCGGATCAGGTTGACCCGATCATGCTCTGCAACCCATCTATGTAGAGCGCGATTCACGCTTTCCATCTATTCCGCCTCAAGCGATCGCGCTCTAGGCGATGCTGCGTGATGCCATCTCGAACGTGCCCTTGCTGAGATCGGGCGTGTCTAGAACGCGCTGCAGTTCCTGCTTCATCAGCGCCTGGCGCGCCGGGTCGAACCGGCGCCACTGGCCGAGCGGTGGCACCAGGCGGGCGGCGATCTGGGTGTTCATTGGGTCGAGCGCGATGATGGTGTCGGCCAGGAAGCGATAGCCGCTGCCTGAAGGATCGTGGAAGCGAACCTGGTTGCCGGAAGCAAAACTGGCAACCAGGGCGCGAACTCGGTTGGGATTGCGCAGGTCGAAATCCGTGTGCTTTGCCAGGGTGCGCACCGCATCCGGCGTATCCGGCAGCGGCGACATCGCCTGGATAGCGAACCACTTGTCCAGCACCAGGTCATCGTTTCGCCAGCGTGCATGGAACGCGGCAAGCGCTGCAATCCGCTCGCGACAATCGATCGCTGACAGCACCGCAAGTGCCGCCAGCACGTCGGTCATATTCTGTGCGGCGTCGAACTGCGCTTTGGCCAAGGCAACGCCCTCCTCGTTGCCATCCGCCGCCAGATAGGCAAGACAGGCACTGCGCAACGCCCGGCTGCCGATCGCATGACCATCGATGCGATAAGGCCCCGTATCGGTCAGTCGTTCATAGGTGGCCCGCAGCGTGTCACGCAGCGCGCGACCGATCGTCGTGCGCGCAGCGCACCGCACGGTATGGATCGCATCCACATCCACCACCGCCATCTGATCAGCCAGAAACAACTCGCTGGGCAGTGCGAGCGCTTCGGCCGCGAAGGCGGGGTCCGCGTCGGCATCACGCAATGTCGCTGCAACCGCATCGATCAGTCCCTGATCCAACGCGATGTTTTCGCGACGGCGCCATGCCGCCGCCATCGCCAACAGCAGATGTGTGGCGTACTGCTGGGCCGACTCCCAGCGGACGAACTGATCGGTGTCGTGTGCGGCCAGGAACTGCAATTGCGCCAGCGGCATGCCTGATAGCTTGGCCGGCGCTGAAAAGCTGCGCAGCAGTGACGCCACCGGACGTTCGGCCACATCGTCGAATTCGAAACTCTGCTCGGCGTCGGTCAGCAGCAGCGTGCGCGCGACAACCTCGTTGCCAGCGTTGTCAAGCAGACCCATCGCAACCGGAATGACCAGCGGCTGCTTGTCGGGTTGGCCGGGTGTGGGCGGCGTACGTTGTTGCAGGGTGAGCGTGTAGCGGCGTGCCGCGGCGTTATAGTCGTCGGAAACCGTTACCTCCGGCGTGCCGGCCTGGTGGTACCAGCGCTTGAATCGCGTCAGATCGACGCCCGAGGCGTCCTGCATCGCCTGCGCAAAGTCGTCGATCGTCACCGCCTGGTTGTCGTGGCGTGCGAAATACAGATCCATGCCGCGATGGAACGCCTCGCGACCGATGATCGTCGCCATCATGCGGATGACCTCGGCGCCCTTGTTGTACACCGTCGCGGTGTAGAAGTTGTCGATGGTGATGTAGTGATCGGGCTGCACCGGATGTGCCAGCGGGCCGGCATCCTCGCGGAACTGCGCCGCTCGCAGCGCACGAACGTCGCCGATACGCTTCACCACGCGGCTGCCCTGATCAGCCGAGAACTCCTGATCACGATAGACCGTCAGGCCCTCCTTCAGTGACAGCTGGAACCAGTCGCGACAGGTGACGCGATTGCCGGTCCAGTTGTGGAAGTACTCATGCGCGATGACCGTCTCGATGCCCTGGTAGTCGGTGTCGGTGGCAGTCTCCGGCTTCGCCAGCACATACTTGGTATTGAAGACGTTCAGCCCCTTGTTCTCCATCGCACCCATGTTGAAATCGGACACAGCGGCGATGTTGAACACGTCGAGGTCGTATTCCAGGCCGAACACCTCCTCGTCCCATTTCATCGCGGTCTTCAGCGAATGCATCGCGTGGGCGCAGCGGTCCTCATCGCCGCGGCGCACCCAGATGCCGAGTTCCACTGTGCGGCCGGAACGCGTGACAAACCTGTCCTTCACCGCGACCAGGTCGCCGGCGACGAGAGCGAACAGGTAGCTGGGTTTCGGGTGCGGATCGGTCCAGGTGACGCGATGCCGACCATTGTCGGCGTCCTCGATGGCGCCGGGATTGCCGTTCGACAGCATCACCGGCACGCGCGTCTTATCGGCCGTGATCGTGGTGGTGAAACGTGCCATCACGTCGGGACGATCGGGGAAATATGTGATGCGTCGGAAGCCTTCTGCCTCGCACTGCGTAAAGTAGCTGCCGCTCGATGTGTAAAGGCCGGAAAGCTCGGTGTTGTCTTTCGGCGCGATGCGGGTCTCGATCTCCAGCGTGGCCGTGTCCGGCAGGTCGGGGATCAGCAGCGTCTCCCCCTCGACGCGATAGCGATTGGCGCCGAGTTCCTCGCCGTTCAGCGCCACACGCAACAGGGTCAACGCCTCGCCGTCCAACGCAAGCGGCGCGCTCGTCTCGCTCGATGCGGGATTGCGCCGCAGCGCCAGACGCGAGCGCACGCGTGTCGCCGCTTCGTCGAGGTCGAATGCCAGTTCGACGGTGTCCACCAGGAAAGTCGGCGGCCGGTAGTCGGTCAGGCGGGTTTCGCGAGGTGTGGTCTGCGGGGGAGCGGAGCTTACGTCGAGCGGCATCATGGGGTTCCTCTGGTCCTCGCTTGCGCGGGGGTGACGAGTGATACAGGTAGAGGCACAATAGCCCATCAGGGTATGGAGATAAGTCCATGGCAGCGGAATTCGATCTCATTATTCGCAGTGGCACGGTGGTCGATGGTACCGGGCGGACACCGATCGAGGCTGATGTCGGCATCAAAGGTGACCGCGTTGCGGCGATCGGCGCGCTGGCGAAAAATGGCGCCGAGGAGATCGATGCCAAGGGCAAGCTGGTAACGCCGGGTTTCGTGGATATCCACACGCACTACGACGGTCAGGCGGTGTGGGACAGCCACATGACGCCATCCTCGATGCATGGCGTGACCACGGCGGTGATGGGCAACTGCGGTGTGGGCTTCGCGCCCTGCCGGCCAGCGGACCGCGAGAAGCTGGTCGAACTGATGGAGGGCGTGGAGGACATTCCAGGTCCCGTCATGCACGAAGGCCTGAAGTGGGAGTGGGAATCCTTCGCCGAGTACCTCGACGCGCTGGAGCGGCGTAACCGGGACATCGATCTGTGCGCGCTGCTGCCGCATGCCGCGGTGCGGGTATTCGTCATGGGCGATCGCGCGATCGGGCTGGAGAATGCGAACCAGGCCGACATCGCCCAGATGCGCGAGATCGCTGCCGAAGCCATGCGTGCCGGCGCGTTCGGGTTCTCTACTTCGCGCAGTCTGAGCCACAAGACGCTGAAGGGCGATCCAACACCCACGCTGCGCGCGCAGGAGGACGAGCTGACCGGCATCGCCATGGGCATGCGCGACGCGGGCTCGGGGTTCCTGGAGATCGTCTCCGAATGGGCACCGGATCCAAAGGCGGAATTCGACATGCTGCGCCGCGTGGTGGAGCGCTGCGGCCGTCCGTGCGTGTTCACCCTGACGCAGCGCCATGCGCGGCCGACGGTGTGGCGCGATCTGCTGGGCTATGCGGACGAGGCGATTGCGGCTGGCGTGCCAATGCGCCCCGTGGTCTCGCCGCGCGCCATCGGGATCTTGATGGGGCTGGAAGGCAGCCAGAATCCTTTCTCCGGCACACCGTCATACAAGTCGATCGCCCACCTGCCATTGGCCGAACGCGTACGGCGGATGCGCGATCCAGCGTTCCGTGCGCAATTGCTGTCTGAGGACCCGAAGAAAGAAAGCACCTTCGTGCTGATCAACCGGGTCTCCTATGCGCAGATGTTCCATTTCGGCAATCCGCCAAACTATAAGCCGCGGCGGGAGGACTCCTTCACCGCCATTGCCGAACGTGAAGGCCGGACACCGGAAGAGGTCGCCTACGACGCGCTGCTGGAAGACGACGGCCACGCGTTCATCTACATGCCGCTCGGCGGCTACGCGGACTACGACTTCTCGGTCAGCGAAACGACGCTGTCGGACCCCAACACGATCATGGGCCTCGGAGATGGCGGCGCGCACGTCGCGTTCATTCTGGACGCGGGCTATCAGACCTGGCTGCTGACGCACTGGGGTCGCACGATGCAGCGCTGGCCAATGCCGGAGCTGATCCGCCGGCTGACCTCGGATACCGCGCAGGCGGCCGGACTCACCGATCGCGGCGTGCTGGCCGTGGGCAAGAAGGCCGACGTCAACGTGATCGATTGGGATCGCCTTGGCTGCGACAAGCCGTACGTGGTGCA
The DNA here is from genome assembly GCA_963850535.1 of uncultured Alphaproteobacteria bacterium. Taxonomy (GTDB): domain Bacteria; phylum Pseudomonadota; class Alphaproteobacteria; order Acetobacterales; family Acetobacteraceae; genus JAMXLO01. Next base: position 9,147 of record CAWKMC010000021.1, read on the forward strand.
TGACCTGCCGGCAGGTGGCAGGCGGCTGATGCAAAAGGTGCACGGCTACGACGCAACGATCGTGTCGGGGCGCGTCACCTATCGCAACGGTGAGCCGACCGGAGTGCTGCCCGGGCGTCTCGTGCGCGGGCAGCAAATACAACAAGGCGCCTGAGCGTCAGAACATCGGGCCGCGGTTGGCGGCGCCGCCGTCGATGGTGATGATCGTGCCGCTGGTATAGGCGGATCGGTCGGACGCGAGGAACGCCACCATCCAGCCGATTTCTTCCGGCGTACCCGCGCGGCCGAAGGGCAGGGGCTTCATCAGCTCCTCCCAGCGGCCGGCGTCACCCAGCCGGTCCTGCGCGCGCTTCTGCATGATCGTCACCAGACGGTCGGTCGCAATGGCACCGGGGTTGATGCCGACAACGCGCAGATTGTCCGATGAAGCGGCGCCACCGAGCGTTCTGGTGAATGCCATCAGCCCGGCATTGCCGGTGGAGCCCGCGATGTAGCCGGCGTCCATGCGCTCGCCGGCCATGCCGAGGATGTTGATGATCACGCCGCGCCCGCGTTGCTTCATCAGCGCATAGAAGCGGCGGCACATGTTGATGTAGCCGTAGACCTTCAGGTCCCACGCCTCGCGCCAGCGTGGTTCGTCGATCTCCTGCAGGTCGCCGCCCGGGATGGCACCGGCGTTGTTAACCAGGATGTCGATGTCCGGATGCAGCTGTGCAAGGCGATCGACGTTGCGACTGTCGGAGATGTCAAAGGCGTGCACGTCCGCGCGCACATTCTGGCGCGAGGCAATCTTGTCGCGCACCGCATCAAGGTCGCTCTGTGTGCGCGAGACAAGGATCACGTTGACGCCTTCCTCGGCCAGCGCCTCAGCGCAGGCACGGCCGATGCCTTTCGATGCGCCGGTGATCAACGCGGTCTTGCCGCGCAGGTTCAGGTCCATGCGTTTGCTCCCCTAAGCATTGGTCAATGAGCAGTAATATCTGTCCTGCCCTTGGCGTCGCTGTCATTGCTGATTTGCCAGTACAAATCGTTAGAGCGCATGATATCTCCCACGGAGAAGCCACTACACCGTCAGATACCGGCTCCGGATTTCCGCTTCCTCCGCGCGGAATTGCTCGGGTGAAGCGGCGTACACAACGCGGCCTTTGACCATGACGTGTATCTGATCGGCGACCGCCTCGGCCAGCCGCATGTTCTGCTCGATCAGCAGGATCGTCACACCGTCGCTGGGCAGACGCCGGATCACATCAGACAGTTCGCGCACGACCAGTGGGGCCAGGCCCTGGCTTGGCTCGTCGAGCAGCATCACCTTGGGGTCGCTGACCAGAGCCCGGGCAATCGCCAGCATCTGCTGCTCACCGCCCGACAACGTGCCGCCGCGGCTCGACGCGCGCTCGCGCAGTGGCGGGAACAGCTCCATCAGCCGCGCAAGCGGCCAAGTATGCGAGGGCTGTCGCTCGGCGACGCGGATGTTCTCCACCACGGTGAGGTCGGGAAAGATCAGGCGGCCTTCCGGCACGTAGGCGATGCCAGCCCGCGCCACGCGATGTGGCGCCCAGCCGGTAATATCGGCGCCGTCCAACGTGACGCATCCGCCACTCGGTGGCACCAGCCCCATCACTGTGCGCACCGTCGTCGTCTTGCCAACGCCGTTGCGGCCAAGAATGGAGCAGATGCGCCCCTGCGGCACGACGAGATCAACGCCCTGCAACACGTGGCTGGCGCCATAATGCGTATTCAGGCCTTCGATCGAAAGCATCAGGCGAGGCCTCCGAGGTAGGCGCGCTGCACCTCGGCATCCCCTCGCACGACATCGGGCACGCCGTCGGCGATCACCGCACCACGGTGCAGCACGGTGATCATGTGCGCGAGGCGGAACACCACCTCCATGTCATGCTCGACCAACAACACGGTCATGGACTTGTCCGCAAGCAGCGCGGCCAACGTGTCCACCGCCTGCGCCGTTTCCTCGACGGACAATCCCTGCGTGGGTTCGTCCAGCAGCAGCAGGCGAGGCTGCTGTGCCAATGCCATCGCAACCTCCAGCAGACGCTGATCGCCATGCGACAGCAGTCCCGCCGGTCGATCCGCGACATGGGTCAGCCCGAGGCGTTCCAGCGCTGCATCGCCGCGGCGCCCGGCGTCGCCGAACACCGTGCCCCCACCGTACGGCTGCCAACGTCGCGCATGGCGCGCCTGCGCGGCGAGGCGTGCGTTCTCGCGTGCGGTCATCTCGGGGAACAGCGCGGTGATCTGGAAGGTACGCGATATACCGTGCTGGCAGATATTGTACGGCGTGTCGCCGGTCAGCGTGGTGCCATCGAACCGCACGCTGCCGTCGGATGCCTTCACCACGCCGGTAATCAGATTGAACAGCGTGGACTTGCCCGCACCATTGGGACCAATGACGGCGCGCACTTCACCGGCCTCGACGCGCATCGATACGCGGTCAACGGCGATGATGCCGCCAAAGCGGCGGGTCAGCTCGTCGATTTCAAGAAGCGCCATCGCACTCGCTCGCGTCCCTGTGTGCGACCCGTGCCGCTCAGCAGGCCCCAAATTCCCTGCGGTGCGAACAGCACGAAACCGATGAAGATCAGTCCGAAGAACAGCGCCCAGGAGTCGGTCCAGGAACTCAGCAGGTTGGAGACCAGCATGAAGAATGCGGCGCCGATGATCGGTCCGACCAAGGTGCCGGCGCCGCCGACAATGACCATGATCAGCACCTGACCGGAGAACAGCCAGTAACAATAGCTCAGTGTTCGCGAAACCGGCGAACGGCGCATACAGCGCACCGGCCAGTCCACCCAGGGCGAAAGCGATCGCCACGACAGCAATCTTGTAGCGGCGGGTGTTGTAGCCGAGCGATAAAGTTTTTGCCTCGTTCTCGCGAATGCCACGCAGCACTTCGCCGAATGGCGAACGTACCAGCACACGGCAGAACAGCAGCGACCCAAGCAGGCAGCCGAGCACCAGGTAGTAGAAGCCCGCCTTGCCGGCGAAGACCGTGATGCCGAACGGGCCGGGGCTGCGCGGAATGCCGGCGAGACCATCGGATGCGCCGGTAACCGCAGTCCATTTGAACGCCACGGCATAGAACAGTTGCGCGAAGGCCAGAGTGAGCATGGAGAACGACACGCCGGAAGCGAGCGTGCATACCCAGGCCACGCCAATTGCGACAACGCCACTTAATAGGGCAGCGAGCGGGATGGCGAAGAGCAGCGGCATGCCGGTATGCAGCAGCAGATTGCCGCAGGTGTAGGCACCTAAACCGTAGGCGGCGGCATGGCCGAACGACAGCAGGCGAGTGTAGCCAACCATCAGGTCGAGGCTCATCGCGAACAGGCCAAGGATGAGCGCTTCGGTGAGCAGCGTCATCGCGTAAGGCGGGAGTGCCACTGGTGCGAACGCGAGCACGCAAGCGGCCACAGCAACTCCGCGGGAAAAATTCATCAGGCTTCTTTGCCGAGCAAGCCGCCCGGGCGGATCACCAGCACCATGACCATGACCAAATACATCAGCGCGAGTGCCAGGTCGGGAAAATAGTACGTGCCGAACACCTGCACGAAAGCAACCAGCAGCGCGCCGAGTGCGGAACCGAGGAAGCTGCCCATGCCGCCGATGATGACGATGACGAAGGTGTCGATTACCGCGTCCGGTGCCATGGCGAGCGACGCGGTTACGAGTGGAGCGGCCAACACGCCGCCGATGCCCGCGAGCCCGCAGCCGATGCCGAACACCGCCGATCGCACCAGGCGTACATCGGTGCCGAGCGCGTGCACCATCTCAGCGTTCTGCGACGTCGCACGGATCAGCAGGCCGAGACGGGTGCGTTCTAAGAACTGCCAGATAGCGATAGCCACCACGATGCCGGCGGCAGCGAGAAACAGGCGATAAATCGGGAACGGTTCATCCAGGATGAACACGATACCGGAGAGGGCGGGCGGGGCGCGAACCTCGAGTGCGTTGACGCCCCAGATCAGGCGGATTGCTTCGCCCATGATCAGGGTAAGGCCGAAGGTCACCATCAGAAAGGCGCTATGATCACGGCGATACAGTAGCCGAAGCACGCCGAGTTCGAATGTTGCTCCGAAGGCGCCGACCAGCAGGGGTGACAGGATCAGCGCGGCCCAGAAGTTGCCGACGATCGCGACTGAGGAATAGCCGACATATGCGCCCAGCATGAAGAATGCGCCGTGCGCGAAGTTTACGATGCGCATGATGCCGAAAATCAGCGTGAGGCCGACACCCAGGAAGAACAGCAGCGCGGCCTGCGAGAGCGCATTGAGGCACTGGGTGACGAGAAACGCGGCAAAGTCCATCAGTGCAGGACCGGTGGTAGCCAAACACTCCCCCTCCCCTTGCGGGAGGGGGTTGGGGGGAGGGGGCGGTTAGTAACGCTATAACCCCCTCCCCCTATCCCCCTCCCGCAAGGGGAGGGGGGATTCTCGGGGATATCCGCCGCCACTTCCCTTCAGCTCTCGAATGTCATCTGCCGACACGGCGGGCGTAATCTCATCGCCCGCGTAGGTGGCGATGATCTCCGGGATCGGGGTCTTGAAGCCTTCCTTCTTCGCCACCTTGACCATGTAGCCGCCTTGCACCGCTTGGTGGTCACAGGCGCGGATCGCGGCTTTGCCCTTGATCGAATCCACCGCCACCGTCTCCAGCGCGGCACGGAGCTTGTCGGTGTCGGTGCTTTGCGCCTTCTCGATGCCGGCCTGAAGAATCTGACAGGCCTGCCACTGCTCGCCTTCGAATACATCGGGCTCGGTGCCGTACTGCTTGCGCCACGCCTCGACGAATGCCTTGTTCGCCGGATTGTCGATGGTGAACACGTAACGCGTCGAACCGGCCAGCCCGAGTGCTGCGTCGCCGACCGCGTGAATGCTGTTCAGATCAACGATCGATGTCACCAGTTGCACCTTGTCGGCCAGCCGGTACTCATGTGCCTGCGAGAGGAACGCATTGTTGTCGGCGCCCTGCATGACAATGAAGCACGCATCAGCGCCGGCTTGGCGGATCTTCGTGATATAGGTGGCAAAATCCTTTGTGCCGATCGGCGAGAACACCGCACCCACAAAATTCTTCTTCGCCTTAGCCACCTCGTCTTTGAACACGTCGATGCTGTTGTGACCCCAGGCGTAGTCCATGCCGATGGCATAGAAATTCTTCATCTCACCTTGTCGCAGCCAAAGCGAGATCACCCTTGTCTCCATCGGTCCGGAGATGTTTGCGCGGAAGAAGTTGGGCACGAAGGAAGAGCCGGTCAGCCGTCCGTCGCCATTGTCGGAGGAGACGAAGATCGCGTTCCACTCGGCGAGCTTTGGCACCACGGCGAGCGCCTCGGACGACAGCACCATGCCGAACAGCAGGTGGCAGTCGTCGCGCTCCACCACGAGTTGTGCCTTGCGCACGCAGGTAGCCGGATCGCCGGTGGTGTCCTCGACATGCAATTCGATGGGCCGGCCGAGCAGGCCGCCTTTGGCGTTCACCGTCTTGGCCCAGAACTCCGCGCCGTGGCGCATCTGCTCGCCAATCTCCGCGGCCGGCCCAGTCAGCGCGAGCGGCATGCCGATCTTGATCGGTGCCTCGCCTCGCGCATGGCGCAGCACGGCGGGCGCGGCCACCGCGACGAGGCTGGCGCGCACCGCGGCGCGACGGGTGAGATGCGTTGTCATAGAGTCCTCCCTGCTACGGCAGCGTTCGCTTCTGATTTCCGCCACAATATCCGCACGGCCACTTGACCTGCGTCAATGCGCGCCGGATGTGGGGCGCTATCTGCGTCCGATCACAGGGAGAAGCCCATGCACGCAGCCGATATCATGACCCCGGACGTGATCTGCGCGGGTCCCGATACGCCACTTGCCGAACTCGTGCGGCTGATGCTGGAAAACAGCGTCAGCGGCGTTCCGATCGTCGAGGATGGACGTGTCGTCGGTTTGGTGAGCGAGGGCGACCTGCTGCGCCGAGCCGAGCTGGGCACCGAGACGCGGCCGCAGCGGTGGCTGGAACTGCTGACCTCGAGCGATCGCCTGGCGGCCGATTACGCCAGGTCACACGGCCGCAAGGCCAGTGAGATCATGACGCGGGACGTTGTGACGGTTGACGCGGCGACACCGATCACCGAGGTCGCGCACCTCTTGGAAGCGCGACATATCAAGCGGGTGCCGGTGACGCGCGACGGGCGGCTGGTCGGTATCGTCACCCGCCGGAACTTGTTGCAGGCGCTGGCCACCAGCCTAGCGGTGTCGCCGGCGGACACCGATGACCGGACCATCCGCGATGCGTTCTATGCGGAGTTGCAGCGGCAGGCGTGGGCAACGCCCTCCTCGATCAACGCGGTGGTGACCGACCGGGTCGTGCACTTGTGGGGGCTTGCCCCGGACGAGACGGTGCGTCAGGCGATTGTCGTGGTGGCGGAGAACATTCCTGGCGCGCGGGCGGTGGAGGATCATATGGACCACCCGCGCGTATTTGATCCGCTGGACCGACCGAACTGGCCAAGTCCGGAGCGGCCATAGCCCTTAGCGGCGGCGCAGGAAGTCGCGCGCCCTCTGCTTCGTCATCGGCGCGGTGACCCGGTCGCCCTGATCGGTCCGCCCAGGGAACTCGCCCAGGTTTTGCATCAGCTCCGCCTCTTCAACCGGATCTTCCGGGTGCGGATGCGCCACCATCGGGTTCGGCAACAGGCCCGCGGCCGGATGTTCGACGAAAGCCTGCAGCTCTCGAGCGCGTTCCACATATTCGTTTTCGCGACCTTCTGGGCTGCCCGCTTCCCGCCACATGCGTCTCGCTCGCAGCCGGATGCTTCTGTCATGTATGCTCTCGCGTCTAGCCATGGGACCCTCCAACGCCTTGTAGTGACAGCGTAAGCTCCACTATCGGCGCAGGGCTTTGACTTAGATCAAAGCCGCTGAAGAAACCGGCGCCTATGCACCAAACGAATGAACCATGCTTCGGGCGAAGGGAGTGGGCCTGGGTGCGGGAGGTTGCCTGCAGGTGGTGCTGATCACTGACGCACACGGACTGGGCGAGCACGCGGTGCAGGGAAAGGTCGATCCGGGCGAATTGTATGTGCCTCATGACCAACGCAGCGTACTCATGGCGCGAGGTCATGAAGCCTGTTGCGGACATTGCTACGCCCGAGCGGCGGCAGTACAGGTTCGCGCCGTCAACGCCCGCTATCGGAATGCGCCAAGTCCCGCAACACGGTCATGACCGCCTCAGCAGGCATCGGACGGCCGAAGAAGTAGCCCTGCAGTTCGGTGCAACCGGCGCGTTGTAAGACTTCAAGCTGCTCTCTGGATTCCACGCCCTCGGCGGTTATGGCCATGCCGAGGCTGTCGCCCAGATTAGCCACGGCGTGGACGATGGCCATGGAATTGCTCTTATTGCCAAGCTCGCGTACGAAGCTCTGGTCGATCTTTATCCGGTCGAATGGAAAACGTGTTAGATAGCTCAGAGAGGAGTAGCCAGTCCCAAAATCATCCAACGCAATTCTGATGCCGAGGTCGCGTAGCTTGTACAAGATCGTCGAGGCAGCATCCGTCTCCTGCATCAGCACGGTTTCCGTGATCTCTATCTCCAGCCTATCTGGCTCCAGGCCTGAACAGCTCAACGCACTCGTGATGGATGGTATCAAGCTCGAACCCTCAAACTGGCGCGCAGAGACATTCACCGAAACACTGGCCCGGATGGGCCAACGAGCCGCGGTAGCACAAGCCTCTTTGAGCACCCATTCCCCGATGGGGACAATCATGCCTGTCTCCTCGGCCAGGGGAATAAACTCGCCGGGAGGGATCAATCCGTTCGCCGGATGTTGCCACCGTAGCAAGGCCTCGAACCCGACAATCTCTCTAGTCAAGGCACCGACGACCGGTTGGTAGAACAGCACCAGCTGCCCCTCAGGCAGTGCGCGCCGTAGATCCAATTCCATCGCTCTACGGCGCTGCATCTTGGCGTCCATTTCTGGATGAAACAGACGGCAGACACCCCGACCCTCGCTCTTCGCCCGATAGAGGGCCATATCGGCATTTTTAAGTAACTGCTCGGCACACGCGCCATCTTCAGGGCCAAAAGCCAAACCGCCGCTGGCGCCGACCAAAATTTGATGGCCCTCAATCTCGACTGGTTCGCTTACGACGTCGATCACCCTGGCTGCTAGCTGTGTCGCTTCCATCGGCGACGAGATAGCGTTTTGTATGATGGCAAACTCATCACCCCCAAGGCGAGCCACAACGTCCGTGTCTCTGACGCTCTCAACGAGCCGCTGTGCCACAACACACAGCAGCCGGTCGCCTATCGGATGTCCCAGAGTATCGTTTATGTCCTTGAAGCGGTCCAGATCAAGACAGTGAAGCGCAAACTGACGGCCTCGGCGGGAAAACGACAAAGCTGTGTCTAGCTTCTCCTGAAAAAGGCTGCGATTGGGGAGATCAGTCAATGGATCGTAATGCGCGAGGTGAACGATTTTGCGAGAAAGACGCTGCTCATTGACCATGTTGTCCTTGAAGACAGCAACCGCCCGCGCCATCGCTCCAATCTCGTCGCGCCTGTCCAAATCGGGCACAGCAATGGCCAATTCGCCGCTGGCGAGAACCGTCATAGTCTTCGTCAAGCGAATGGTTGGCGCAGCTATCACCCGAGCTATCAAAGCGCGCTGGCAATCGATACCACGGTCCCTATAGCCGCAAGCGCGATCAGGAAAGCACGGATCGCACGCAAGTCGGCCAATATTTCTGCGACGGTTTCGTTCTTTCTCTTTTGCGCGCGATCGATCGTTTGGGCCAATAGTGCACGGAGTTGATGGAAATACTCCTCGACATAACCCATCATCATAACGCCGTACGCTGGGTCCTGGCGGGCGAACTCGATCATTTGCCGAGCGGCCCACTGGTAGCCCGCTAAGGTCGCCCCGACATTGGGCATGATATCTTGTTGGGGGATCAGAAGAACGATTGCGTCAAGCTCGCTCAGCAACTGCTGGGCCGTCGCCTCCACCTTCTGACGGTCGGCCTCGTTCGCTCCAGTGGATGTAAGGTGATAAAGCTCCGTCTGGAAGTCGGCGACTGCGACGGTAGTGACCATTGCTTGGCGCGAACTCTCGAAGGCTAGCGAGTTCGAGTTCTGTCACCTCCATCGTCTGATCGGCTATTTCGAAGAGTGATACTCCTGTCATGACGAACATCGCCAGGAGCACGATCATGGGCGCGATTATGCTCTTTTGCCAGACAGGCAGATGGCGAATGGATGCAACGTGCATCCGGGCACCCAATTTGGCCAGGCTGAAAACGCTCATTTTGTGTTATTTGTAGTAGCCAGTACCGCACACGACGTCGTTGGTGCGAATGACGTAAGCTGACTTTTGCTGGATCTTTTTAGTTACCGGATTCGGCCACTTGAAATCTACCCAGCCCTTGCCTTGCTCAAACCCTATCTTGACGATTTCGAAGTTGGGTTCCTTGCCGTCCGGATCCTTGATATGGATTAAATTCTTCCCGACGAATGCTGGGTTTGCGCCATGCGCCTTGTTCACGCCATCCTTATCGTAGCAAAATACATATAGTTCACCATCGACAAACCCGCCATCTGGCCGAGTGAAGTCGGCGAAAGCTCGCTCCTCGCCGACCAGCTTGATATAGGCTGCGGCGCGTTCTGCGAACGCACTGGCCTCCTCGGGTGTTGAGGCAAAGCATGATGGGGAAATGAAAAGGCCGGCGAGCAAGACCAGGACGGTTCCCGCAGGGTGGAATGCCATTTGAATGCTCCACGGCTCCCACGCGCCTTGTCGTCGCTCTCATTGCGGAATTCGGGATCGGCGACGCGACGCGCACGCTCCTCGTCCTAACAAAAATCTCCTAAGTTCGAGTGAAGGGGAATTCCTGTATGCGCCTTGCGCAGGCCATCAGGACCTGACGGCGGCGCTGCTTGGATTGCTCTGACCAGCTTGGCTGGCGCAGCCGGCTCCGGATAACGTCAGGCGGCTGCGTGGGGAAGGGCGGTCCGGCGAGGTGATCGGTTCCGTAGCTTGGAGCGTAGCCACGCTCCGACTGGGCGCTCGAACCACAGATGCACGCAGACCGCGCCGATGATCGCCAGCAGCAGTGCTGTTGCGGCATACGTGGTGGCGGCGGTCAGGCCGGTGAGATGATGGCGCTGCCAGACAAATCCCACCGGGCGCATCGCAAACGGATGTACCAGGTAGAGTGCGTAGGAGGCGTCGCCGAGTAGCAGCAGCACACTCGGTACGCCGATCGGCCGTCCCAATACGGCCGCCGCGACCAAGAGGCTCATCGGTATCCCGGTGGTCAGCGGGCCGCTCGGAACTCCTGCAACATGCGCGGCGATCAGCAGGATCAGAGCGGTCAGTGCCAGGCCGATGCGGAACGAGATGGCGAGACTGACCTCTCTGGCCGCGATGATGGCGACTGCCATGCCGAGTAGGAATTCGAGCAGCATGCGGCCGGTCCAGAAGACGAGCGCCGTCGCCTGCGGGGGGACCAACGGGTGTATGGCCATGGCTCCGCCAAGCAGCAGAGTGACGGCCGCGACCGCTCTGCGTCGCGGCAGCACGATGCAGGCAGCGAACACAACGTAGAAGAACATTTCGTAATTGAGCGTCCAGCCCAGGCTGTAGATCGGCTGGATGGTCCCGTCCGGACGGCTGGCCGGCAGGAATGCGTAGCTCATTACCACGTCGGCGAGGCTGAAGCCTGCCTCGCTCACGCTGGACGGTGCGGCAAGCGCGACAACGAGAAAGAGCGTGGTTGCCGCCCAATAAACCGGCACGATGCGGATCAGCCGCCTGGTCATGAACGTTACGGGACTGCGGCGATGGCCGAAAAGATCGGTCGAGGCATAGACCATGACGAACCCGGAGATGACAAAGAACAGGTCTACTCCAGATGCCCAGGGCAGTGCGTTGTGCCAGCGCTCGATATGGCCGCTGGGGTCAAGCGGAATGGCATCGTGCAGCACGTGCAGAATGGCGACGCTGAGAGCCGCGAAGGCACGCAAGGCCTGAACCGACTCGATCTTGGTTGCGCGCATCCCGAAACGAGATCCTATTGCTTGCGTCCGGCAGATTATGACGCGAGTCGCCCCCAAACGGCCAGGGCGCAGCCGCGTGCTACCAACGGGTAGCGTCGGCGCGCGGCCGGGTGCACAATCGGCGCGATCGCTGACGTCCAGGAACAATGTCCGATACGACCCGGGTCCCGTACCGTGGCCTGCTCACCGCCTCCGCCATGCTGGCGATGTTCATGCAGACGCTGGACTCGACGATTGCCAACGTGGCGCTGCCGTATATGCAGGGGTCGATGTCGGCGTCGTACGACGAGATCACCTGGGTGCTCACGTCCTATGTGATCGCCGCCGCCATCATGACCGCGCCGGTGGGCTGGATGGCTATCCGCTTCGGCCGCAAGAAGCTGTTCATCGTCTGCATCGCCGGCTTCACCGCCGTCTCGATGCTGTGCGGCGCGGCGCAGTCGCTGGAGCAACTCGTCGGCTTTCGTCTGCTGCAGGGAATGTTCGGCGCAGCACTGGCTCCGCTGTCGCAGGCGACGATGCTGGACATCTATCCGTTCTCGCGCCGCGCTCAGGCCATGGCGATCTTCTCGATGGGCGTCACCATGGGGCCGATGGTCGGTCCGACCCTGGGTGGCTATCTGACCGACCTGTACTCCTGGCGTTGGGTGTTCTACGTCAACCTGCCATTCGGCATTCTGGCCATGCTGGGCATTCTGTTCTTCATGAAGGAGACGCCGGCGCGGCCGCAGTTGAAGTTCTCCTGGTATGGCTTTGCCATGCTGGGACTGGCCGCCGGTTCGTTTCAGATGATGCTGGATCGGGGGCAGGAGCTCGACTGGTTCAGCTCGCGCGAGATCATCGTCGAGGCGGTGATTGCCGGCCTCGCCTTCTACCTGTTCGTCGTGCACATGTTCACCGCCGACCGGCCGTTCCTGCCGCCCGGCCTGTTCAAGGACCGCAATTTTTCCTCCGCCATCACGATGATCTTCTGCGTCTCGTCGCTGATGCTGTCCACGTCGGCGTTGCTGGCGCCCTATCTGCAGAACCTGGCGGGCTATCCGGTCTATACCGCCGGCTGGGTGATGGCGCCGCGCGGCATCGGCATCATCGCGTCAATGTTCCTCGCCGCCCGACTTGGCATGCGGGTGGACCAGCGCAAGATCATGGCCTGTGGGCTGCTAGGGCTGGGTTGGGTGCTCTACGCGATGAGCAACTGGACGCCGGACGTGACCGCGGACGTGATGGCGGTAACCATGATCATTCAGGGCTTCACCGTCGGCCTGGTGTTCAATCCGATGACAGTCATGGCCTACACGACGCTGCCGCCGGCGCTGCGCGGCGAGGCGACATCGATGCAGTCGCTGGCGCGCAACATCGGCTCGGCGATCGGCATCTCGGTTACCTCATTCTATCTGACGCGCGGCATCCAGCGGACGCATGCCGACATCGCCGCCGGCATAACACCGTTCGACCGGGTGCTGCAGGGCAACGACACGGTGTCACACATGCTGAACCCCGCGACGCAGCATGGCGCGGCGCTGCTTGATCAGATGGTCAACCACCAGGCACAGATCATTGCTTACAACAATGACTTCCGGCTGATGATGCTGACCGTGGTGCCACCGTTGCTGCTGCTGCTCCTGATGCGCAAGCATGAGCGGGTGACAGTGGCGGCGGGAGACTGAAGCGCGGACGCCCATAAGGAGGACCCGAGGCATGGCAGGAGAGTCAGCTCATTTTGGTCTGCGACAGCGGGAACCGACGCCGGCGGTGCGGCCGTTCGAATTGCCCCCGCGACTTAAGCCGATGGGCGAGCGGGCGAAAGCGGCGCTCGCCGAGCCGTTCCGTGGCATCATCACCAACGGCACGGTCGCGCCTGGGCTATACGCTGTGAACCCGAGCGGCGTCTCACTTGCGCCGATGCTGGAGGCGACGCGCCGGTTCCTGGCGTTGCTGAGTGAACAGCAGCGCAAAGCGGCGTGCTTCGCCATCGATGACGAGGCCTGGCGGATGTGGTGCAACATTCATCCGTGGGTGATGCGTCACGGCGTTTGCCTGGCCGATCTCGGGCACGATCAGCGGGAGGCGGCATTAGGTGTGTTGGGCGCGACGCTGAGCGAGGCTGGATATCGCATCGCGCGCGATGTCATGCGGCTGAACGAGCATGCGTTGGAGATCACCGGCAAGCCGGACGAATACAGCGAATGGTTCTATTGGCTCAGCATCTTCGGCGATCCGTCGCCGGATAAGCCTTGGGGCTGGCAGATCGACGGCCACCATCTGAACATCAACTGCTTCGTACTCGGCGACCAGCTGGTGATGACCCCAGTCTTCATGGGCTCTGAGCCGGTTCTGGCGCGGTTCGGCAAGTATTCGGGGACGCGTGTCTTCGCCGCCGAAGAGGAACACGGGCATGCGTTGATGCGCTCGCTGTCCACGGATGAACGTCGGCGGGCGACGGTTGGCAAGGATCTGCCGTCGGAACTGCTGACCGCAGCATTTCGCGACAATGCAAGCATCGAGCCTGCCGGTATTCACTACGGTGACCTGTCGCCGGAAGGCCGTGACCGGCTCGAAGCGCTGTTGGGTGTCTACACCGACCGGCTGCGGCGAGGACATGCAGATGTCCGCTACGCGGAGGCGAAAGGGCACCTGGGCGACACGCTGTTTGCGTGGATTGGGCCGTTCGACGATACAAGCCCATTCTACTATCGTATTCTGAGCCCGGTCATCCTTGTCGAATTCGATCACCAGTCGGGCATCGTGTACGACAACGACACGCCCTCGCGCGACCATATCCACACCGTGGTGCGTACGCCGAACGGCAATGACTACGGCAAGGACCTGCTGCGGCAGCACTATCAGCAGCATAACCATGCGCACAAAGTGACGGGGCATCACCACCATCACCATGGTAAAGTGGCCTGAGCGAGTTCAACGATGCTGCTCGAGCGCGCGCGTCAGCGCCTGCATGCCTCGATCACGGATCTTGTCCTTGCGCATGACGAGCCCAAGTTCGCGCGCCGCGGCTGGTCGCAATGGACGCCGCTGGGTACCGGGGACATCCTGCTCCAAGGCCAGGCGCGGCAGCACAGAGGCACCGAGGCCGCCGCTGACGAGAACCTTGATCGCCTCCACGTTGCCCAATTCCATGATCGGCCTGGGAGTGAGGCCGGCATCGCGGAACCAGGCATCGATGATACCGCGTGTGTCGCCGCCGGTTTCGTAAAGGATCAGGGGCTGCGCGGCGAGCTGGCCCGGGCTGATGGCGCCATCGACCGATGAGGTCCCGGGTATCAGCGCGAGCAATTCGTCGCGCCGCAGCCGGACGCGTGCCAGGCCGCGGCTGAGCGTGCGAGGCAAGGTGACCAGACCTGCATCCAGACTACCTTGCTCGACCCGGCGCAGAATGTCCGGTGTGTTGCCGGTCTCCACGACGATTTCCAATCCCGGCATTTGTCGTCGCGCCGCGACCAGGATCGGTGGCAGCAGATAGATGCAGGCCGTGGCGCCGGTCCCAAGCCTCACGCGCCCCACTTCGCCGGAGCGGCAGGCAAGCGCAATCGCAGCTACCTCGGCGGCTGCCGCCTGGGTCCGCCGGGCGGCGATAAGTATTGCTGCGCCGGCCGCTGTCGGCACCAGCCCGGTGGCGGTCCGATCGAGCACGCGCACGCCCAGAATGCGCTCCAATTCGCGCAGCTGCTGGCTGACGGCGGGCTGCGTCAGATGCAGTGCGCGAGCGGCTTGGGTAAGGCCGCCGGTCTCGACGATGGTGACGAAGGTGCGCAGCTGGCGCAGTGTCGGCAGGTCCATTCGCCAAAGATATGCTTATGTCGCACATAAGAAAGTCGTTGCTTTCCTCCCGCTGGCGCTTGCCCGAGCATTGCCGATCTTTGCACGAGCCAAGGAAATGCAGACGATACGCGGAGTTGCTGAGTGCGACATTGAGGCCATTGCTGCCATCTACGGGTATCACGTGCTGCGGGGACGGCATCGTTTGAGACCGAGCCGCCAGGACACACGGAGATGATGCGACGTTATAGCTTGCTGCGTGCTCAGGCTTTTCCTTACCTGGTTGCCACAGCCGATGGCGCTGTCCTCGGTTATGCCTATGCCGGTCCTTACCGTCCACGCGCTGCCTACCAGAGCACGGTAGAGGGCTCGATCTATGTGCGGGCGGACCTCACCGGTCGAGTTGTCGGCACGCAGCTGCTGGGTGCGCTGATAGCCGCATGCGAGCAGCGGGGCTATCGCCAGATGATCGCGGTGGTGGGCGACTGCGCCAGCATTCCTTCCATCAGGCTGCACGAACGCCATGGGTTCAGCCGCGTCGGGACGCTGCGCTCGGTTGGCTACAAGCACGGACGCTGGCTGGACAGCGTGTTGCTGCAGCGGGCGCTCGGATACAGCGATTCTGCGCCACCGTCGACCGATCGATGACATTGGTCCAGGCACGTCCAAGACGCAGCGTCGTCGTCTCGACGCTCGGGATCACGCAGACGCTTGCCTGGGGTTCCACCTATTATCTGCCGGCAGTGTTCGCCGATCCGATCTCGCGAGAGCTTCATCTGCCACGCGAGTGGTTCTTCGGCGTTTTCTCGGCCTCGCTGCTGGTGTCCGGACTGCTCGGGCCGCTGGCCGGGCGCATGATCGACCGGTACGGCGGGCGCGATGTGCTGGTGGCCACAAATTTCGCTTTTGCCCTCGGCCTCGTAGTGCTGGCCTTTGCCTTTGGCAGTGTGGGACTGATTGTCGCTTGGACCATTCTTGGTATCGGCATGGGCTTTGGCCTCTACGAGGCGGCTTTCGCCACGGTCGCCGGCCTGTATGGTCGGGAAGCGCGCAATGCCATTACCGGCATCACGTTGTTTGCCGGCTTCGCCAGCACAGTTGGATGGCCGACGAGCGCGATCTTCATCGAATCTTTTGGCTGGCGCGGAGCTTGCCTGGCCTGGGCGGCGCTGCATCTGCTCATAGGCGTGCCGATGAACCGTTTGCTTGTGCCAAAGGCTCCGCCGCATGTGCCCGAGACGATGCATACGGCGGCGGCACCATCCGGCGTGCCGTGGACAATGATCGTGCTGGCCGGCGTTTTCGGGGCGTGCTGGTGCGTCTCGACGGCGATGGCAGCCCATCTGCCGCGATTGCTGCAGGCGATGGGAGTTGGCGCAACGGCGGCAGTTGCGGCAGCGTCGCTGGTCGGGCCGGCGCAGGTTGCGGCCCGGTTGGTCGAATTCGGTGTGCTGCGCCGGCTGTCGCCGATGATTTCGGCGCGACTTGCAACCGGACTGCATCCGATTGGCGCGGCGCTGTTGGCGTTCTTCGGGCCGATTGCAGCAATTCCATTCGTCCTGCTGCATGGCGCCGGCAACGGCATGCTGACGATCGCGCGCGGCACGCTGCCTTTGGCGCTGTTTGGGCCGGCGGGCTATGGGCTGCGCACCGGCATCCTGTCGGCGCCGGCGCGGATCCTGCAGGGCGGTGCGCCGCTGCTGTTCGGAGTTGTGTTGGACCAGGCCGGCCCGCGCGCCGCATTGCTGCTGTCCGGCGCGCTCACGGGTGCATCGTTCCTGGCATTGTTGTTGCTGCGTACAAGGGCGGTTCAGATGGCGGATGAGCGCTAGTGCCCTTCGTCCGAGACACGCACCGTATGGTCAGCGGCCACGTCGATCGTCTGCGTGCTGATGGGGATGTGCATTCCCCGGTCGTGGAACCACGCCACGCCGTCCTGCACCATCGAGACCGCTACACGGTAGGTTCCAGGTCGGGTCGGTATCGCAACGGAAAAGACGATTGAATGCGTCGTGCCCGGAGGCACATCGAAACCGATAGGTTGGCGCGAGTTCCACCCTGCAAAGTTCTGCAGCACGGCTGGAGTGGCATAACTCTCCGTAATGCGAGGTGAAAGCCTAATCGGCATGCCCGTCGTTGAGTATGCCGGCAGGGATATCGAGGACTTGTTGATGATCTTGGCTGAGATGTCGATCCGATCGTTGACCAGGCTCAGATGGTCGATGAGCAGGGAGACATTTGCCATCAACTGCGCCGGCAACGGGCCGGCGAATGGAGTCAACTTCGGACGTTCCAGCAGAGATGCTTCGTCACACCGAGGGTACCCGACCGTAACCAAATGACGCAACAAGTCGGCGTAATTCTGCTCGGTGTCGCGGCCGATGAACGCGAGACCGCTGACGAGAGCCACAGCACCATCCTGGCATGCTCCGGAGAGCTCAGGCCTGGGCGGTACATTGCCTGAATAGCCGTTCGGCGTACGCCAGCCACGGTCCTGGGAAAATAACATCGCGTCAAGTTCGCCAACCCACGAAGCGGGATCATCTGGCTGCGGTGCCAGTAGGAGTATCGGCGCTTCCGGGACTTGCTGCGGCACCCGAGCCGCGAGTGATGCCAGGTGCTGCTGCCAATCGTCTTTCGTTTTCACGTAGTGTACGATGTATGAGCACTCGAACAGCGTTGCTATGCTTAGCAGCGCCACGATGACGAAGCGAGCTGAAGGCCGGAGTCGCGCCGCAATGATCGCGGCCAATGAAGATGCGAACAATATGCTACAGGGGAAGACCAGGACTGTAATGATGCGCGTCACGCCGCGAATCGCATCTGCGCCAGGCAATGACGCAAAGAGGATGTAGGCCGACGAGCCATGGGTCCATACCGTGAGCAAGCCAATCAGCAGAACCGCAGTCGCATACGGCGCGAACAGATGGTCGAACTTGGTACGGTTTGCCAGCCGCAGGGTGAAGGCTATTGCTACGGTTAAAAGTGGAGCAATGCCGATGAACATTGCGTGCTCATGCCGCATCGGCAGAGCATCGAACAGCGATCCAGAGGACGGCCAGATCCGCGAATTATTGGCCAGTAGGTAGCTTGCGGGTCTCGGCAGCATCAAAGCAATTTCCAGCCATCGCCGGTGAAAGCCATACAGATGGCTGACTTCGATGTAAGGCATACAGAGCAGCAACATTGCTGTGCCCAGCGCCAGCACAGCAAACAGGAAGACCGCCATTGCCCGCGCGGTCGTTCCGACCAAGAGTTGCAGCGCGTTTACCGAATAAGATCGCATGGCAGCGATCGGCCCACCTCTGTGGCACACAAAATGACCAAAGACGATGGACAGGAGCAGTAAGCTCAAAAAGTAGCCGATATAAATCGAGCAATAGAATTGCCATACAGTCCAAAATGCAACCATTGCGAGTTGGTGAAGTCGCTTCCGCGACCTGAAATTTCTAAGGCAAGAACGGCAAGTGGTACGCCAAACCGGTAGATGAGCTGAGCGTGGCCTTCCTGCGCCGTGATCGGCAGGCCGAACGTGAAAAGGAACGCTCCGAGCGCCGCCGCGAATCGGGAGTAGCCTAGCCGGAGCAGGGCATAATCGCCTGCAGCGAAGTTGACCACGAAGCCGGTGATGTACCACAGGCGGAACGCATCTTCTCGAACGAAGCCGAGTGAGCGGAAGATGGCATATACGAAGCCGTTGCCGAGAAAATTGTCGCTGAATGCGATCGTCCGTGGAAAGGGGTAAAAGAAACCTGCGTTCCAGAAGCTGGCATCCTGGTCGGTAATCCAGCGGAAGAAATGCTCCAGGATGTAGCTGTTGAAGCGGGCGTCGCCTAAGTCACCAGGGATGCGGCCATCGATGACGGAAGGCCCGACCACAAACGCCAAGCCGACAATTCCAACTATGGCGCCGACCGGCCAAGTCTCCGCTATGCTGAGCACTCGGCTACGCCGCTGCGCCAGAATTCCTTGCGTCACGTCATAGCGTTTCGGGGCGTGGCGAAAACGAAGCGGCTTCTAAGATAGTAGTTCCAGAGGAAAACGCCGGCAGTCGCAAGCAGCTTGGCGGGCAGCAAGCCGATCCCGAGACGCGATATACCCATGTAGAGAATGGCCTGGTTGATCGCGAGCCCGGCGCAGCTCACCAAAAAAACCAGAAGCAACTCATAATGGCGCGAGAAGCGTGCCCCGCTCTGGAACACCACGCGGATGCTGATGACGTAGTTCACCAGCGTCGCCAGGGTGAACGAAACAGTGCCTACGATCATGTAGTTCCATCCCGCCACGCCGGCGCCGAGATAGAACAGACCGATATCCACGACCGCGGCAATGCCGCCGACGAAGAAGTATCTAATGATTTTCATCGAAACCAATTGTATTTAATGATGCAGTAGACCGCCCGCAGGCCGTCCTTCCAGCCAATCTTTTTGCCTTCCTCATAGGTGCGTCCATAGTAGGAGATGCCCACCTCGTATACCCGCAGGTCACGGCGTTTCGCAATTTTGGCAGTGATCTCGGGCTCAAAGCCAAAACGGGATTCTTCGATCTCAATCCCTTGGATGACCTCCCTGCGAAACGCCTTGTAGCAAGTCTCCATGTCGGTCAAGTCCAGGTCCGTCAGCATATTGGATAATAGCGTGAGCATGTTGTTGCCCACGCGGTGCCAGAAATACAGCACCCGATGTGCGTCGCCGCCGACAAAGCGCGACCCGAACACGACGTCGGCATTACCGGAAATGATCGGCTCCATGAGGCGGGGATACTCGTTTGGGTCGTATTCCAGGTCGGCGTCCTGCACAATAACGATATCGCCGCTGGCATGCTGGAACCCGGTGCGCAGCGCGGCGCCCTTGCCTTGGTTTCGGTCATGGTAGATCACGCGGTCAACGCGTCCGGACGGCTCGATCTCGGACTGCAATTTTTCCCGCGTGCCATCGATGGAGCAGTCGTCAACGACAATGATTTCCTTATTGGGATATGGTGACCGGCGAACCGCTTCGATTATCTGATCAATGGTGCGCGACTCATTGTAGCAGGGAATGACAATGGTAAGCTTCATCCGCGCCGAATTGGGCGGCCGGGCAGGATCGGTCACCGCACATTATCCTTAATAAGAGTGGGCTTCGGCCGGCATTGTGGTCAGATGTCTCAGGTGGGGCAAGTGGCCAGACAGTGTGTTGCCGGAAGCTTTGTTACCGCTTAACTTTCCTCAATGGGACCGCTTGCAGGCATACGAATTGTTGAATTCGCCGGGATCGGGCCGGCCCCGATGGCGGCGATGCTGCTGGCCGAGATGGGAGCGACGGTTCTGCGCATCGACCGCATCGCCGACAGCGATCTGGGCATTCCGATGCCCACAAAATACGAGGTGCTCAAGCGCAGTCGCCACATTATTCGCCTCGATCTCAAGCGCCCCGAGGCAGTTGCACTGACGCTGCAGCTGGTCGAGCAATCGGATGCGCTGATCGAAGGCTTCCGCCCCAAGGTGATGGAGCGCCTCGGCCTGGGCCCCGATATCTGCCTTGCACGCAATCCGCGCCTGGTGTTCGGGCGGGTGACGGGATGGGGTCAGGACGGCCCTCTGGCGCACGCCGCGGGTCACGATCTCAATTACATTGCACTTACCGGGGCTCTGCATGCGATCGGCCGAGCCGGCGGTCCGCCGACGCCACCGCTGAACCTGGTCGGCGATTTCGGCGGCGGTGCCCTCTACCTGATTGTCGGCGTGCTTGCCGCGATTATCGCGGCACGACAGTCCGGGCGTGGCCAAGTGGTGGATGCCGCCATGGTAGATGGCGCTTCCTCGCTGATGACCTCGATCTACGGCGGGAAGGCATCCGGACGGCTGAGTGGACCGCGCGGCACCAATATCACCGATTCAGGCGCCTACTTCTACGAGGTATACGAATGCGCTGACGGTCGCTACGTCTCGGTCGCAGCCATCGAGGCCAAGTTCCACGCGGAGCTGCTGCGGTTACTGGAAATCGATCCGGCGACCCTGCCGCCCCAGATGGATCGGTCGCATTGGCCGGAGACGAAGCAGCGTCTCGCTGAACGCTTCAGGACCCGCACGCGGGACGAGTGGTGTGCACTGCTGGAAGGCACCGACGCCTGCTTCGCGCCGGTGCTGTCAATGGATGAGGCGCCGCATCATCCGCACAACCGCGCGCGCAACCTCTTCGTCGATCTGAATGGGGTCGCCCAGCCGGCGCCGGCGCCGCGGTTCAGCGATACGCCACTGAGCTCGCCGACCCCGCCGGAGCCCACGGGTGGGGCAGACCTGCGCGCAGTTCTCGCCGAGTGGGGCGTGGGTGCAACGGAGGTGGAGATGGCGCAGGCGAGCGGGATACTGGCCTGAGCGATCAGCGTATTGCCGTGCCCGGATCGGGCACGTATCCTACCCCATCAGTTGCGAGTGACTCGCATCTAGGGGGAGAATGTTCGCCGATGGGTTCCGACGTCAGCCAGATCGCCCGACGCTGTGAGCGCGCCGTTGTCACCGCCTATCGCGATTTGCGGCAATTGGGTTCAGACGACCTGGCGGCTTTCCAGGCCTGCACCGTGCTGTATGGTCTCCATCACCCAGAGGCCTCGCTGAACGAGGCTCGTCGACTGGTCGCGGAGTGGATCGACCATCACGTCGTACGCGGGGACCGCGGGCCCACCAACGGGTGTGCCTGCCACTAAGAGGCGACGTCGCCTCGGGCACGCCCCGAAACTCATCGAGCCACGCCGCGTGATCATCGGCTCCTGGCTTCGAGCGTGCCGGATTTGATGGCTTCGACGAACCGACGCCAGTCGCTGTCGACTTGATTGGCATAGCTCAGGGCGAACTCAGCCACGGCCGAGTCGAACGATGTGCCCGATCCCATATAGCCAGCCAACCGTGCTGCGTCTCCGGAGCGCGCATGCGCGCGGGCGAGGGCTGTGCCGCACAGGGTGGTGTGCAGTGGCAGCGCATTGTCGGCAATCTCCTCACCGATGGCGGAGAGGCGCGAGTCCTTCAGGGAGCGCACGTAGCAGTATTGGTCGCTGCCGTGCTCGCTTGCCCAGCCGAGGAAGGCGTCGTGCTCGCCCTGCATGATGCGTTGTCCGGTCACCACACGCTGGCCCTGGTTTGCGTAAAGGCTGGGGGCGGCATAAGGCGCCAGCACCGATAGTTGCGCCTCTTTCAATTGCAGCAGCAGGGTTGCGCCGTCGTGATCGGCAAACAGGCCTAGCGCACAAAACGTACCGACGCTGCCAATGCCAGCCACCTTGAAGGCGACGTCGGCCAGCCGATAGCGGTCGAGCAGCACACTCCGCTCTTCTGGTTGGCTGACCTTGTACGCCTCGAATGCAGTGCGCGCCACGACTTCGAGCGTATCGTCCTGCTGTGAGACGGATGGTGGAGCAAGCGGCGGTTGCGGGCGAATGCGCCAACCTGATTTTCGGCGCTCTAGCAACTTGCGATAGCCCTTGCGATGTGCCTCTGACGCGATACGGAGGCGCTTGATCTCACGCTGGCGCAGTTTGGGGTCATCGAGGCTTTCGACAACGCGGACCACATCCACGCGAGAGTGCCAGGCAGCCTGCGGATCGAGCCGCATCAGCTTCGTGATGTGGTGGCGATATGCCATAACGGCTTTGCGCGCCAGATCGCGACACGTGTGCTCCGGCAGTTTCCTGCTTCGCGCGGCAACGGCGAAGCTCGTGGCAAGGCGTTTGACATCCCATTCGAATGGGGCCGGGAGCGTCTCATCGAAATCGATGACATCGAAGACCGGGGTGCCGTCTAATGCAGAATAAATACCGAAATTTGCCAAGTGGCAGTCGCCGCAGGACTGAACCCAGATGCCGCTGGTGGGCGTGGTCGCGAGATCTGCTGCCATTACCGCGGCTGAGCCTCGTAGGAAGGTGAACGGCGAGGGCTGCATGCGGCCATACCGTAGTGGCAGCAGCCACGAAATGCGGTGACGGCTGGTCTCGATAAGGATGGCCAACGGATCCCGCCTGTCAGAGGGCGCTATCCATGTTGCGTGCTGGCCGCGCGGAACGAGGCGACGCAGATCCTGCCCTGCTGCTCGTCGTTCAGCAGTGGATAACAGATCGTCGGGTTGGGCGTTCTCCAGGGGCATTCTTTGCACTCCCCCGACTGTTCCTCGCGATCACACCGCAGTCGCAGTGGCATCGCAAGCGGATATGACTTAGCCCAGCAACGCCGACCACCGCGAGCCGATAGCCCATAAGATGCCGGCCGTGACAGCGCCTGCGATGACATCGTCTGCCATGATACCAGCGACGCTACTCTGCCGGTCTGCCCAGCCGATTGGTCCTGGCTTCACAACATCGAGCACACGGAAGATCAGGAAGGCTGATAGCAAGCCCTGCAGCGAGAAATGCGGGAGCCCATAAATCGCGAGTAGTTGTCCAGCGACCTCGTCAATCACGACCCACTCGGGATCACCATCAACGTGTGCCCCGCGTATCGCCCACAGCCCAGCGAGTATTACAAGCACCACCAAAAGCGGAAGCAGAGCAGGAGACACACGCAGCAGCAGCGCACCGGGCAGCAGCGTTACCGCCGACGCGACCGTGCCGGGTGCAACCGGCGCGAAACCGCAGCCGCAGCCACTGGCAATGAAGCGTTGCAGAGTCATAACGTGACGACCGTGCCCCGCAGCAATGCGCGGCGGCACATGACAGGGATGCGATGTTCCGCGCAGTGCAGGAGGAAGGTTCGGATGGTGGCAAACAACTCAGGCTCCATGAGCGCTGGTGCGAGGCCGCCGCGGCCAAACTGTGGCATGCTTTGGTGCGTCCAGCGACTTCGGCGCAAGTGAGGCGCGCAGATCGGCCAAGGCAGCACAATGTTCTACTATTGGGTCCATTGCGCGAGCAGCGTCGGCGTGTTCTCGCCGCGGTGCGCGCGGTAGACCACAATGTTCTCCAACACGCGCTGCACATAGTTCCGCGTCTCATTGATCGGGATCAGCTCGAGCCAGTCCAACATCTCGATCGGGCCGAGCCGCGGATCGCCATTCTCGACCAGCCACCCGTCCACGCGGTGTGGGCCAGCGTTGTAGGCGGCGATTGCGAGTGGCAGCGAGTTGTCGAACCGCTCCAGCATCTGGTGCAGATATTCTGTGCCAAGCCGCATGTTGTGCGCCGGGTCCGAAGTGAGCGAGACAAGTGAGGTAGCGGTGCCAATCTGCTTCGCCACCGTCTGGGCGGTAAACGGCATGAGCTGCATCAGGCCGCGAGCGCCGGACGGGCTGATCGCGGCGATGTCGAAGCTGCTCTCCTGCCGGATCAAGCCAAGTGCCACCGAGGTATCGACGGGTCCACCCGGCGGTTCGGCCGCAATCGGCCATCCGGCTTCTGGTAAGGCCAGACCGTCGCGGCCCATGCGGCGTGCAATGAACACCGCCGTATCGGGTAGGCCTAGGCGCAGCGCAAAACGTGCCGTCAGGGCACGATCGGCCGCATCCGGCGCGAGCTCGTCCATCCGCAGCAGGAAGGCGCGCGCTCGGCGCGCGTCGTTCCATACGACCAGCATCGCTGCAGCCCGCACCACCTCGCGCTCCGTGAAGGCTAGAACCTGGTCGCGCGTGTAGGGCGGATCGTGCAACGTGGTGAGGCGCGCTGCGAGTTGCGTGGCATCATCGCCCAGCGCCAGCGCCGCGAGTTGGCCGTAGAAGGTGGTCGGCCAGGCTGCGGCTCGCTGGTACTCCGGCTTCGGATCGCCACCCGTCGCCGCGATGGCGCGTGCAAGCCAGTAATGCGCGCGCGCTTGGGTGATCGCCGCCCTCGATGTATCAGCCAGCACTCTGAAGTGCCGTTGTGCAGCGGCCGGATCTTTGAGGCGGCGCAACGCGATGAAACCGGCCAGGAACTCCGCATCCAGCACCTGGTCGGCCGCGATTTCCCCGTGGCGGTTGGCCAGCGCGTAGGCCTTGGCAGCGTCGCCGTCACGCAGCAGGCGACGTGCCAGCAGGTTGCGCTCGGTCCAGAAGCCAGAAAGTTCATCCGCGGGAGCTTCGCGCTGCGCGGCTTCGCCGGCGCGCTGCCACAGCGCCAGTGCGTCTGTCGTGCGGTCGGCGCGTCGCAGCCAGCGGGCATGGTCTAGCATCATACCCGGCTCGCGGCGCAGAGCCGTTGGCAGGGAGCCCAGCAGCACTTCCGCGTTCGTGGCATCGCGCTGCAAAGCAAGGCGTGCTTCCGCCGCCAGGCGGTGGGGGGCATCCAAGCGCGGTAGAAGTCGCGCCGCCGCAGCGGCGTCCGGCCGCACCAAGTTCTGGAACCGCTCCCAATTATCCTCGGGCCCCACCGCGCCGGACCAGCGGCGCAAGAACTCCACCTCGTCACCGATCCCGCCGACCCAGGCACGGCGCGCGTCCTCGGCGGCTTCGGCATGGCGACCGCCGGTGGCCAGTGCCTCGGCACAGTGCAGGAGAGTGGCCGGAAGGGTCAGCTTGTTGCTGCCGCACTGGGCGAGCGTCGAAGCGAGATCGGGATCGGCAGCGATCGCCTCCTGCCGTCGGCGCTCCAGCAGCGCCTGGTTTGGCCAATCAGGGCTCTGTGCCATGAAGTCGGTGATCTCGTCCGCCGTTGCCCCGCCCGGCGCCAGCAGCCGATAGTAAATGATCAGCTTCTGGGCGACCGGATCGGCGTAGGCGGCTGCTTCACGCTGTGCATCCGCCCAGCGATCAGCACGAATGGCTGCGGTCGGGTCGCTTGGCTGCGCTGCCGCCGGCGTCACCGTCAATGCGGCAAGCAGGGCGAAACGCAGGCGAATCGAAGCGGGCATGACCGCCCTTGTAGCGCAGCCGGCCCTTGCGGCGCACCTTCCGCCCGCCTAGCCTTCCGCGCCCACCAGACCCAGGGGAGAGCACAATGTTCAAGGGATCTCTCGTCGCACTGATCACGCCGATGCACACGGACGGATCGATCGACGAGAAGGCCTATGCCGAGTTCGTGGACTGGCAGATCAAGGAGGGCACCGACGCGGTGGTTCCTGTGGGCACCACAGGCGAGTCACCGACCCTGTCACACGACGAACACAAGCGAGTGGTGGAAATCGCGGTCGAGGTTGCGAAGGGGCGCGTGCCGGTGATTGCCGGTGCCGGATCGAACTGCACGGAAGAGGCGATCGACTTGGCGCGCCATGCCAAGAAGGCGGGCGCCGATGCGACGTTGGTGGTGACGCCGTACTACAACAAGCCGACGCAGGAAGGCATGTATCTGCACTTCAAGGCAATCGCCGACGCGGTTGATCTGCCGATGATCATCTACAACATTCCGCCGCGCTCGGTTGTCGATATGAGCGTTGATACGATGGCGCGACTGGCGAAGCACAAGAATATCGTCGGGGTGAAGGACGCAACGGCGAACCTGACCCGACCACTGCACACGCGACGCGCCTGCGGCGAAGACTTCTGCCAGCTATCGGGCGAGGACCACACCGCACTCGCATTCAATGCCGCGGGCGGCGTCGGCTGCATCAGTGTTACGGCCAATGTCGCGCCACGGCTCGTCGCAGCGATGCAGGATGCCTGGGCGGACGGTCGACTGGGCGAGGCGATCACAATTCAGAACCGGCTCGTGCCGCTGCATGACGCACTGTTCACCGAGACCAGTCCGGCGCCGGTGAAATTCGCCGCGTCGCTGCTTGGAAAGACCTCCGAGCGCTGCCGGCTTCCGCTCGCGCCACTGATGGACAGCACGCGAGCCAAGGTGCGCGCTGCGATGACTGATGCGGGCTTGCTGAACTGAGATAACAATAGCGCCACGAGGTCACGAACGCGGGCGTTTGTGCGTTGTGTCCTCCGTGGTGAATTCTGTTGATGGCTGACGCGAAGACCAAGAAGGGCCTCATCTCGCACGGCGTCGCGGCGCAGAACCGCAAGGCGCGGTTCAACTACGCGATAAAGGATACACTGGAAGCCGGCCTGGTGCTGAAGGGCCCCGAAGTGAAGTCGCTGCGCAACGGGCGCGCTACGCTGTCAGAGGCCTGGGCCGGTGAGCGCGACGGCGAGATGTGGCTGTTCAACGCCTATATCCCTGAATACCAGGGCGGGGTGCTCTCGCGCTTCGAGCCGCGCGCCCCGCGCAAGCTTCTGCTGTCCCGCAAGCAGATCCACACGCTCGCCGGCGCGGTGTCGCGCGAAGGCATCACGCTGGTACCGCTGCAGATCCACTTCAATGCGCGTGGCCGCGCCAAGGTGCTTCTGGGACTGGGCGAGGGTCGCAAGAAGCAGGACAAGCGCGCTGCGGTCGCCGAGCGCGACTGGCAGCGCGACAAGGCACGGCTGATGCGGGCAAGAGGCTGAATGAACGACAAGCTGATCGAGGCCAAGCAGCGTTGGGCGCGCGAGGGCCGGCTGCTGACCGGAACGGTTGGCGATCCTGAACGCGACCGCCTGCCGCCCGGACAGCGGCTGGTGCGGGACTGGCCAGTGCTCGATCTCGGCGCGGAACCGAACGTGACGCCGCAGAAATTCCGCCTCGATCTCGATGGCGTGGTGGAGCGCAAACTCAGCCTGTCGCTCGACGAGTTCATGGCGCTGCCGCAGAGCGACAGCGTTTCCGACATCCACTGCGTCACGCAGTGGTCGCGCTATGACAATCACTGGACCGGTGTGTCGGCGCAGCGCCTTGCTCGACATCGTGCAGCCGAAACCGGAGGCGCGCCACGTCTTGTTCCACAGCTTCGATGGCTATACCTCGAATGTGCGGCTGGAACAGTTCGATCAGCCGGACGTGTTCCTGGTGCATGCGTGGGAGGGCAAGCCATTGAGCCGTGCGCATGGCGGACCGGTGCGGCTGCTGATCCCGCGTCTGTATTTCTGGAAGTCAGCGAAGTGGCTGCGGCGCATTCAGTTCACCATCAGCGATCATCCTGGCTTCTGGGAGCAACGCGGCTACCACAACAACGGCGATCCATGGCAGGAGGAGCGCTATGGCTGAAGCGACCCGCCGCATGGTGCTGAGCGCAGCATTGGGAGTTGGTATGGCAGCAAACAAAGAACGACTTGCATGGGATTTTGCATTCCCATCGATCGATGAAGGTACTCTGGATTTTGCCGACTTCCGGGGACGTGTGCTGCTGGTGGTGAACACGGCAAGCTTCTGTGGCTACACATATCAATACGAGGGATTGGAGAAGCTGCAGAAGGCGGGCTCGCCGCGTGGACTGACGGTGGTCGGCGTGCCAAGTCAGGACTTCAATCAGGAGTTAGCCGACAACAAGACTGTGAAGACATTCTGCGAAAGCACCTTCGGCGTAGAGTTCCCCATGGCAGGTATTGCCCACGTGCGTGGCGTTGGTGCAGCTCCATTCTATGGCTGGGTTCGTGGGCAAAGGCAGTGGGAGCCTGGCTGGAACTTCAACAAGGTGCTGATCAGCCGCGATGGTCGCATCGCTGGTACATTCGGTGCTGGGGACGAGCCGCAGGGACGCAAGCTTGCCCAGGCGATCGAAGTGGAACTTGCGAAACCACCCGGCTAAGCCGGCGTCGCCATCCGATCGAGCAACTCCTGCACGACTGAACGGAACATCGGCTCGGTGAGGCGCCCGGTGTTCGTATTGAGTCGCGACACGTGGTAGCTGTCCGCGAGCAGACGGCCAGCAGACAAAGCATGAAACGAGCTGTGACGGAATGGAGCCCGCGCGGGACGTATGTCATGCGCGCGCAGGATGGCGTTATGCGCAGTGCCTCCAAGTGCCAGCAGGCCGCGCAAACGCGGCATCGCGCCGATCTCCTCGGCGAGGAAAGCGTTGCACGCGTGAGTCTCGGCTGGTGTCGGCAAGTTGGCTGGTGGAACGCAACGGACAGCATTGGTCACGCGGCAGTTCGTCAAAGTCAGCCCGTCCCGTGGGTCCGCAGCATACTGGCCGTGCGCCAAGCCAAAATGCAGCAACGTGCGATAGAGCAGCTCTCCGGCATAGTCACCCGTGAACGGTCGTCCCGTCCGGTTGGCGCCGCGCACGCCAGGCGCCAAACCGACGATCAACAACTCTGCATCGAGGCTACCGAAACTTGGGACCGGCGCATTGAACCAGTCCGGATGCGCTGCGCGATTCGCGCGCCGGTACTCTGCGAGCCGCGGACAGATTGGACAGTCGGCCGGCGGCATGGCGCCGGGGCACGAAGTCACGCGGCGTCGTGGGGATCGGGAAATGGTTCCGCAGGGGTTTGCCGCAGCGGCACCGGGCGAACGCGCGGTTCTGTCTGCCGTCGTGTAAATTCCGGCGCAATTTCTGCCAGTTCCAAAAACTGGTCAGCCTGGCGGCGAAGTTCGTCGGCCACCATAGGTGGACTGGTCCGAATCGAGGAGACCACCGATACCCGGACACCTTTGCGCTGCATCGCCTCGACCAGGCGACGGAAGTCGGAATCGCCGCTGAACAGGTACAGCGTGGTCAATTCGCGGCGCCAGTTCCAACATGTCCACCGCGACTTCGATGTCCATGTTGCCCTTCACGCGCCGTCGACCGGCCGCATCGGTGAACTCCTTTGCCGGCTTGGTCACCAGGGTATAACCATTATAGGCAAGCCAGTCGGTCAGGGGCTTTAGTGGTGAGTATTCGTCGGTTTCCAGTACAGCTGAATAGTAGTAGGCACGAACGACATGCGCCTTTCGACGAAAGAACTCCAGCAGGTTGCGGTAATCGACGTCGAAACCGAGATTGCGCGAAGCGGAGTATAGGTTGGCGCCATCAATGAACAGAGCGATCCGTTCTGTCGGTAGGAAATGCATTGAACTCAACCTCTCGAAGCAGCGGCGTGAACCGATCGGAATGCGTGCTGACCGGCGAATAGGCGGATACCGGGGCGATCGCGAAGTAAATCATCGCAGTTTCCTGCCGAATTGTGAACTGCCTGTCAAAGATCGTTGCTGATGGTCTTGATTGGCATAGGAGCTAATTTGGCAGGACTGCGCGGCGATTTACCGCTCGATACTGTGCGATGGGCTACGATCCAACTGGACGGATTGCTGAGTTTGCACCTTCGCAGCTTGTCACGATGGTACAAGACAGAACCGCTCCCTCCATCCGACCAGCCCTTCTACGTCAATGGCGTCGCCCATCTCGCGGCGCCAGCAGGTTCGGCGGAGCCGGAACCTGCCGAGTTGCTGATTCAGCTGCAGGAGATCGAGTTCGCGTGCAGGTCGCGTGAGAGGCGAGCGCAATGCTGCTCGCACACTCGACCTGGACATCATCGCCATGGGCGAATGTGGCCAAACAATACGGACCTCACTGGACCCGTTATTGCCACATCCGCGGGCGCACACTCGTGCATTTGTTCTGGTGCCGCTACTTGAAGTTGCGTCGGCATGGGCGCATCCAGTCTTCCGCCTGACCGCGCGAGAACTGCTGGCAAGGCTGCCTCGCCAGGCCGCTGAGCCAATGGAGCAGGAGAGCGGCTGACCTTCAGCTGCGCTGGGCGATCAGTCGGCGCAAACAGCGCATGTTGGTGATCGTCGCATCCATAGTGGTCCCGGTTATGCCGCCGCGTAGATACACCCAGTCGACAGTGTCGCGGGAAAATTCCCTGATCTCGTCGCCGGTGGCGTATTGCATTTGTCCAGCCATCACCCCGTTGACGGCGACCTGGACCGGGAGAGGTGCGACGCGCGGCGGGCTGACCTGGAACGGGTAATAGAAGCGACCGCCGTGGACCTCGAGCCGTGCCTGCAGAACCGGGGCGCCGCACTGGAAGTCGACGCCGCTGACCAGGCTGTCTTGGCCAATATATGTGCCATCGTATAGCGTCCCGGCTGGCGGTAGCGGCGGCGGGATGGCGCAGCTGCCGAGGACGAGCGGGCACAGCGCGAGCAGGCGCAGCCTGAGCATGGAGCCGAGATGGCTGCCGGCACCCGCGGGGTCAAGCGGGCGCAACGGGCTTGCTTTGCCGGGGTCGCTCGCCTAGATCAACTGTTCGCCCCAGTTCAGCACCCGGAGCAGAGCGCATGGCGCGCGTCACTGTTGAAGATTGTGTCCAAAAGGTTCCCAACCGGTTCGAGCTCGTGCTGCTCGCCGCCCAGCGTGCGCGCAATCTCAGCCGTGGCGAGGAACTGACCATCGACCGCGACAACGACAAGAACCCCGTCGTGGCCCTGCGTGAGATCGCCGACGAGACGGTCGACCTGACCCGCATTGAGCAGGACCTGGTGAAGTCGCTGTCGCGCGCGCCAGAGCCGGAGCCCGCCGACGAGGAGGTGCTCGATCTGATCCCGACCGACCAGAACATCTTCGGCCTGCAAGACGTGACGGCCGAGGAAGAGGCGGCCAGCCTGCCCGTCGAAGGCGAAGAGATGTCGCCCGAGGATCTCGAAGCGGCCATCGAGGCGGAGCTGGGCGGCCGTCCTCCCCGGTAGGGCTCAATGACAGCGGGGGGCGCAGGCAGCGCATTCACGAGGCCAACCCTCGCCCCGGTGTTTGCGCCCGATGGTCTGGCGCTGGCGGAGCCGCCAACACTGCGGCTGACCGAGAAGCTGCACGCCTACGACCCGAAGGCCGACACCTCGGTGATTGACGCCGCCTATGCCGTGGCGGCGGAGGCGCACGCAACCCAGCGGCGCGATAACGGTGATCCCTACATCACGCACCCGGTCGCGGTGGCCGACATCCTCGCGAACTACCGGCTGGATACCGCCTCGATCGCCACCGGCCTGCTGCACGACGTGATTGAGGACACCTCGGTCAAGCTACCGGAGATCCAGACCAAGTTCGGCGGCGAGATCGCCGGGCTGGTCGACGGCGTTACCAAGCTGACCCGGCTGGAGCTGCAATCGGACCGCACCAAGCAGGCGGAGAATTTCCGGAAGCTCGTTCTCGCAATCAGTCGCGACATTCGCGTGCTGCTGGTCAAGCTGGCCGACCGCCTGCACAACATGCGTACCCTGCATTTCGTGCTGGATCCGGAACGGCGTCGGCGTATCGCGCGCGAGACGATGGAGATCTACGCCCCGCTCGCCGAACGCATCGGCATGGACGCGGTGAAGACCGAACTGCAGACACTGTCATTCGAACAGTTGGAGCCGGAAGCCTATTCGACCATCCAGGCGCGGTTGAATTTCCTACGCGGCCAGGGTGCCGATGTCATCGAGGAGGTGCGTGCCGAGCTCAAACAGGTCTGCGAGGAGACCGGCGCCAGGGTGACCGAGGTCGTCGGACGGGAGAAGTCGCCGTATTCGATCTGGGAGAAGATGCATCGCCGGAATGTGGCCTTCGAGCAGCTTTCCGATATCATGGCCTTCCGCGTCGTGGTGCCGAGCAAAGAGGCCTGCTACGCCGCCTTGGGCGCCGTGCATTCGGCCTATCCGGTGATCGCCGGTCGCTTCAAGGACTACATCTCTACGCCGAAGTCGAACGGCTATCAGAGCCTGCACACCGGCGTCACGTTGCGCGAGCCACGCAATCAGAAGATCGAGATCCAGATCCGCACCGCGGACATGAACGATATCGCCGAGAATGGGGTCGCGGCGCACTGGGTCTATAAGGCGCCCGAACAGAAGCCAGACCGCGGGGACATGCAGCGTTTCCGTTGGGTGCAGGACTTGCTGGAGATCCTGGAGAACTCGGCCGCGCCCGACGACTTCCTCGAGAACACCAAACTCGAGCTCTACCAGGATCAGGTGTTCTGCTTCACGCCCAAGGGGCAGTTGATCCAGTTGCCGCGCGGTGCGACGCCGGTGGATTTCGCCTACGCCGTGCACAGCCAGGTCGGCGATGCCTGCGTCGGGCGCAAAGATTAACGGGCGGCTGCTCCCGCTCAGGCACCAGCTGCAGAACGGGGACCAGGTCGAGATCATGACCGCCCGTGGCGGCACGCCTTCGCCGCAATGGGAGCGCTTCGTTGTCACCGGCAAGGCGCGCGCCCGTATCCGCCGCTTCCTCCATCAGCAGCAGCGCCAGCAGCAGCTTGATGCAGGGAAGGCGGAACTGGCGAAGGCTTTCCGCCAGGCCGGTGTGGACGGTTCCGAGAAGGTTCTGGAGCCCGCGCTCAAGACACTGAAGCTCGCGACCGTGCAGGACCTCTACGTCGCGGTCGGCAATGGCAATGTCGGGCCGAAGGACGTGGTGCATGCGGCCTATCCGGAGCTGCGCCAGTCACCGAGGGCGCCTCGCATGGTTCCCGCCCCGCCACCCCGCGCGGGCCGGCACGGCCATCGCGCCGATTTCGATATGGAGATCACCGGTCTGGTGCCGGGCATGGCGTATCACTTCGCCGGCTGTTGCCATCCGGTGCCGGGCGACGACATCGTCGGCATCATCGCGACCGGCAAAGGTGTCACCATCCATGGTCGCGACTGTCCGACCCTGACCGGCTTCGCGGCAACACCGGAGCGGTTCATCGAGGTCGATTGGAACTACGCTGCACTGGGTGGCGGTCGCAGCAACGGCAAGTCGTCGCATCATACGGCGCGGCTCAGCGTGATTGGCGCCAACGAGCCGACCGCCCTGGCCAACCTGACCAATGCCATCGCCAAGCAGGAAGGGGCGGTGACCAGCCTGAAGATCGTCAACCGGCAGTCCGACTTCATCGAGGCGCTGGTGGACGTCGATGTCCGCGACGTGTCGCATCTCTCGAAGGTCATCGCCGGGCTGCGCGGGGCAGTCGGCATCAGGGGCGTTGAGCGAGGGTGATCCTCGGTCTTGGCTCGGATATCTGCGACATCCGCCGCATCGAGTTGGCGATCGCCCGCCATGGTGAACGGTTCCTGGATCGAGTGTTCACTGTCACCGAACGCGCCAAGGCCAGCAGCCGTACCGAGCGGATCCAGGCGGCAACCTATGCCAAGCGCTTCGCGGCCAAGGAAGCCGCCGCCAAAGCGCTGGGTACCGGCTTCCGGCGCGGCGTGTTCTTCTCTGATCTGGGTGTGCGCAATCTGCCTTCGGGCCAGCCGACGCTGCATATGACCGGAGGGGCTGCGGCACGGCTGGCGGCCATCACGCCTCCGGGCATGGTCGCCTCAGTCGCTCTGACGATGACGGATGAATATCCGTACGCCTTTGCCCAGGTGATCATCTCCGCGGAGCCTGCACGGTAAGCGAGTCACCCTTCGTTGCGCATCATCACGTCGGCCAATGGTATTGCTGGTCGGGAGACAGGAGGCTGCTGATGATCGCGGCTCGCCGCATGCTGGCAATGGCTCTTATACTTGGCGCCGGGGTAGCACTCAGCGGCTGCGTGTATAATCCTTACACCGGCACTTTCGTGCCTTGCTGCGGATACTATGGCTATCCCTACTACGGGTATCCTTACTATCGATATCCGCCGCCCTACTATTATGGGCCGCAATCGGCGCCTTACTACGCGCCGCCGCCATCGAGCCAGCCTGGTGCCTATCCGGGTCCGCAGCAGGGCGCGCCACCCCCGCAGCCACAGCCCGGGGCTGGCTATCCGCACGCGGAGAGAAGCGGTTCGACGCAGCCGTTTGCGGTTGCCAAAACGTGACGAGAGCAATGTGATCCCGTCCGTTCGCCGTCGCGCGCAATAACGTGGATTTCGGTTGGCTCATCGTTCAGCGATGCAAGCTCACGCATTGCAATACAGCAGGCGTGTCGGTAACCTGCCCAATTGATGGGCAAGTGTCTTCGCGATACCACAGTTCCGAACCGATTGCCGCCGATTAAACTTGGCGATCGCGTCCAGATCGACCAGCCTGTGATCCTGGCGCCGATGTCGGGCGTGACTGATCTGCCGTTCCGCAGTCTCGCCAAGCAACTCGGCGCCGGCATGGTGGTGTCGGAGATGATCGCCTCCTGGGCGATGATTCGTGAAAACGAGAAGACGCTCGCTATGGCGACGGTGGACGGCTCGGGCGGCATCAGCGCCTTGCAGCTCGCCGGCTGCGAACCCGCCGCGATGGCGGAGGCTGCCTGCATCGGGGTCGCGCGCGGCGCAGACCTTATCGACATCAATTTTGGCTGCCCTGTGAAGAAGGTGGCACTCGGCCAACAGGCTGGCTCAGCGCTCATGCGTGATGAAGCGGCTGCGGCGGCGATTCTGGCGGCGACGGCGCGCGCCGTATCCGTTCCCGTCACACTGAAGATGCGCATGGGCTGGGACCACGCCAACCTGAATGCGCCGCGGCTCGCGCGGATTGCCCAGGATTGCGGCATCCGCATGGTCACCATTCATGGCCGAACGCGCCAACAGTTCTACTCCGGCACTGCTGACTGGGACTTCATTCGCCGCGTGAAAGAGGTGGTGGACATCCCGGTGATCGCCAACGGAGACATCGTGACCGAGGAGGATGCTGCTGAGGCGCTGCACCGTTCCGGCGCCGATGGGCTGATGATCGGCCGCGGCTGTTATGGCCGGCCATGGTTCATTGCCCAGGTCGTGCACTACCTACGCACAGGCCATCGTTTGCCCGACCCGTCATTGGCTCAACAAAAACATGTCATATCAAGGCATTATGCTTCTATCCTCGAGGCCTTCGGCAGCCATGCGGGTGTCCGGCTTGCCCGCAAGCATATCTCTTGGTACTCGCGCGGCTTGCCGGGCTCAGCCGAGTTCCGCGCTGCGATAAACCGGCTTTCCGATGCGGACGCAGTGCTAGGGCTGATCGGGCAGTTCTACGATCGGCTCATTGCTCGCGGGGCCAGCCGCGTCATGCCTCGACGGGACGAGATGCTCGCGGAAGCGGCATGATCAATCCAGTTACCCGCGCGGCCATCGCTTTGCGTGAACGTCGTCGCGCGCCTGACATGGCCCAGATTATGAGCGCGGTGCCAGTGCCGGTGGTGCTGATCGATCTGGACAATCGCTTTCGCTTCGTCAATCACGCCGCTGAACAGTTCCTTGGCATCTCCGCATCCGGGCTGTCGCAACTCCGCCTGCGCGATCTGGTACCGGAGGACAACCCTCTGTTTCTGCTGGTCGATCAGGTGCGTCGCAGCGGCGCGACCGTGTCCGATCATGACATGTCGGTGGACAGTCCGCGGCTGAACAAGCGGGGCATGACAGTTCAGGGTGCCAACCTTCCCGAGGAGCCAGGCAGCGTTGTTCTGGTGCTGCAGGATGCGTCGGCCGCCCGTGCGTTGGATCGCCAGCTCGCCTTCCGCGGAGCGGCGCGAAGTGTCACCGGCATGGCGGCCGTGCTGGCCCACGAGGTGAAGAACCCGCTCTCCGGCATTCGCGGCGCGGCGCAGTTGCTGGAGACGAGTGTCGACGCTCAGGATCGCGAATTGGCCGTGCTGATCCGCGACGAGGCGGATCGGATACGCGCACTGGTCGACCGAATGGAGATCTTCGGCGAGAAGCCAATTACCCGGACCGCCGTCAACATCCATCGCGTGCTCGAGCATGTGCGCAAGCTGGCACAGTCCGGCTTCGCCCGGCATGTGCACTTTCAGGAAATGTACGATCCGTCGTTGCCGCCGGTTTGGGGCAACCGCGACCAACTTATCCAGGTGGTCCTCAACGTGGTGAAGAACGCAGCCGAGGCGGTGTCGATGACCGAACAGCCGAACGCGGAGATCACGCTGATGACGGCGTTTCAGCACGGCATGCGCCTGGCTGTGCCAGGCAGCAAGACCCGGCTCGACGTGCCGCTGCTGGTCACGATCCGTGATAATGGGCCTGGTATATCCGAGGATATCCGGCCGCATTTGTTCGAGCCCTTTGTGAGCACCAAGGCCTCGGGCAGCGGATTGGGGCTGGCACTCGTGGCCAAGATTGTCGGCGACCATGGTGGCCTGATCGAAGTCGACAGTCGCCCCGGTCGTACCGAGTTCCGCCTGCACCTGCCTGTTCTGAACGAAGAGGAGGCCGATCAGGGCGCCTGAAGCACCGATGACCCCACCTACTATCCTGATCGCCGACGACGATCGCTCGATCCGTACGGTGCTGACCCAGGCGCTCGGGCGGTCCGGCTATCAGGTCCGCACAACCGGCAATGCTGCAACCTTGTGGCGCTGGGTGGAGGAAGGCGAGGGCGACCTGGTGATCACCGACGTGGTGATGCCGGACGAGAATGGGCTCGACCTGATCCCGCGCATTCGCAAGCTGCGGCCCGACCTTCGTGTCGTGGTGATGAGCGCACAGTCCACGCTGATGACCGCCGTCAAGGCGACCCAGCGGGGCGCCTTCGAATACCTGCCCAAACCGTTCGACTTGCAGGAACTTCTCTCAGTGGTGGGTCGTGCGCTGGCAGTGCCGGCCCCTCCCGTGCTCGGTGCGCCCGAGCCCCGCGATGCAGACGAACGGATGCCACTGATCGGCCGCAGCCCGGCAATGCAGGAGATCTACCGGACCATTGCGCGGCTTACGACGGCCGACCTGACGGTGATGATCAATGGGGAGTCGGGGACGGGGAAAGAACTGGTCGCCCGCGCCTTGCACGACTACGGCAAACGCCGTGCAGGGCCGTTCGTTGCCATCAACATGGCGGCGATCCCGCGGGAGTTGATCGAAAGCGAGTTGTTCGGCCACGAGCGCGGTGCGTTCACCGGTGCCACGACGCGCACCCAGGGCCGCTTTGAGCAGGCCAATGGTGGTACGCTGTTCCTTGACGAGATCGGCGACATGCCGCCAGAGGCACAGACCCGTCTGTTGCGCGTGCTGCAGGAGGGTGAGTTCACCTCGGTCGGTGGCCGTCAGCCGATCAAGGCCAATGTGCGCATTATCGCCGCCACGCATCGTGACCTGCGCAGCGCCATCCGCCTGGGGCAGTTCCGCGAGGACCTCTATTATCGGCTGAACGTCGTTCCGATCCGGCTGCCGCCATTGCGGGAGCGGGTCGAAGACATTCCCCCCCTCGCGCGCCATTTCCTGGAGCGCGCGCAGGCCGACGGGCTGCCGATGAAGACGCTCGACCAGGGAGCGGTTGACCAGCTCAAGCGCTACGCATGGCCGGGTAATGTCCGCGAACTCGAGAACCTGATGCGCCGTCTCGCCGCGCTGTGCCCGCAGGATACCATCGGAGCGGAGCAGATCGCGAGCGAGTTGGTCGAGACGACACCATCTGCACCAGAGCCACCTGTGGCGACCGGGCCGGAGCCGCTCGTGCGGGCGGTGGAGCGGCACATCCGCGAGTTTCTTGCCGTGCACGACGGTGGGGCCGCCCCATCCGACATTTATGACCGGGTGATCTCCGAAGTAGAACGGCCATTGATCAGGCTGACGCTCGCGGCGACGCGCGGCAACCAGATCAAGGCAGCCGCGATGTTAGGTCTCAACCGCAATACGCTTCGCAAGAAGATCCGCGATCTAGAAATTCCCGTGGTGCGAGGGCTGATGTGAATGTCGCGCCGCCGCCTGGGTCGCTGAGACCCGCATCGCCTGATGACCCGCTGCCCGTGGCAGAGGTGTCGCGGGCACGCACGCTGCTGGGCCGCATTGGCGATATCCTTCTGGGCAAAGCGGCCACCCTGCTGCTGGCCTCACTCGCCTTGGCGGTGGGGTTGGCGACATTCATTATTCTTGCAAACGGCTCGCCACTGGGACTGAGGCCCGGCGTCAGTGTCGGCCTCGTGCTGGCCAACCTGTCAGCGATATTGCTCCTGGTCGCCGTGCTGGCAGGACGGCTCACCCGCGTCTGGGTCGAGCGGCGACGTGGCTCGGCCGCGTCGCGCCTGCATGTGCGGCTGGTTCTGCTGTTTGGCGGCGTGGCGGTGGCGCCGGCGATCATGGTGGCATGTTTCGCGGTCGCCTTCTTCCATTTCGGCATCCAGGGCTGGTTCAACGAGCCGGTGCGTGAAGCAGTTACCGAATCGCTGCAGGTCTCGCGCGGCTATCTGGACGAGCATCGCGAGAATATCCGGTCGGTAGCGCTGGAGATGGCCAACGACCTGACTCGCGCCGGACAGTTCCTCACCGCGGATCCGTCGGTGTTCGCCGAGATCCTGGCGACCCAGACGACGCTGCGCGGCCTGACCGAGGCGGTGATCTACGATCCGCTGACCCGGCAGGTGCTCGCCGCCGCCGGCCTGTTCGCCGGAATGGGCTTCGAATTGCCGCCACAGGCTGTGACGTCGCAGGCCCAAGGCGGCGACGTGGTGGTGCTCGCTGCGGGCGACGGCACGCGTGTGCAGGCGGTGGCGAAGCTCGAACTCGACGCCACCGCTGATGCTGATGATCGGGCGCCCGGTGGACCCGGCGATCCTCGACCATATGAAGCGGACGGAGCAGGCGGTCGCGGAATATCAGCGACTGGATGCGAGCCGCTCTTGGCTCCAGGTGGCATTTGCCTGGATCTTTGCGATTGTGGCGTTGATGGTGCTGCTGACCGCGGTGGCGATCGGCCTGGTCCTGGCGAATCAGATCGCGCGGCCGATCGGGCGATTGATCCAGGCAGCCGAGAGGGTCCGCAGCGGCGACCTGGGCGTACGCGTGACCGAGGCGCCGACCGGCGATGAACTTGCCGGTCTGTCGCGGGCATTCAATCGGATGACCGGTCAGCTTGCGGCACAGCGTAGCGAGTTGATGGAAGCCTACAGCCAGATCGACGAGCGGCGGCGGTTTACCGAGACAGTGTTGTCCGGTGTCTCGGCTGGCGTGATCGGTCTCGATGCATCCGGTCGCATCGAACTGCCGAACCGGGCCGCTGACGACCTGCTTGGCTGCGATCTGTTATCGGCGATCGGACGTGAACTGGCAGACGTCGTGCCGGAGTTTGCTGATCTGCTGCACGAGGCTGCGGCCTCGCCGGAGCGCGCGCGCACCGCGGAAATCCAGATTGGTCCGCCGACCAGCCGTCGCACGCTGCTGGTCCGCATCGGTGCCGATCTGTCGGGTGGCCGTACCGACGGCTTCGTGGTGACGTTCGACGACATCACCGAATTGCAGTCGGCGCAGCGCAAGGCGGCGTGGGCCGATGTCGCGCGCCGCATCGCGCATGAGATCAAGAACCCGCTGACGCCAATTCAGCTCGCTGCCGAACGACTGAAGCGGCGATTCGCACGCGAGATCACGTCGGATCCCGAGACGTTCACCCAGTGTGCCGACACGATCATCCGGCATGTCGGCGACATCGGCCGCATGGTCGATGAGTTCTCCAGCTTTGCGCGCATGCCGCAGCCGGTGATCAAGCCCGAGGATATAGGCCGCATCGCTCGCGAAGTGCTCGTGCTGCAAAAGACCGCGCGGCCGCAGATCGCCTGGCATAGCGAGATACCCGAGCGCGGACCGACCGCGGCGTGCGATCGCCGCCTGGTCAGCCAGGCAGTGACCAACCTGCTGCAGAACGCCGCTGATGCCGTGACGATGCGCGAGGCGGCGGGCAGCATCGGCGTGCGAGTCGAGCAGATTGATGACGATGTTCGCATTATCGTGACAGATGACGGAATCGGGCTACCGCAGGAAGATCGTGCACGGCTGACTGAACCTTATGTAACTCACAAGCCAAAGGGCACCGGATTGGGACTGGCGATCGTCAAGAAGATCATGGAAGACCACGGGGGACGTTTGACACTCGATGACAGACATGACGGTCCT
The DNA here is from genome assembly GCA_963850535.1 of uncultured Alphaproteobacteria bacterium. Taxonomy (GTDB): domain Bacteria; phylum Pseudomonadota; class Alphaproteobacteria; order Acetobacterales; family Acetobacteraceae; genus JAMXLO01. Next base: position 49,406 of record CAWKMC010000021.1, read on the forward strand.
GGTGCTGTGGCGGCGCTGATCCTGCCTGCGAAGGTGTCGGATGGCGTATGACATCCTGATCGTCGATGACGAACCGGACATCAGAATGCTTATCGACGGCATTCTGCGCGACGAAGGCTACGAGACGCGTGGGGCCGGCGATGCCGATGCAGCGATGGATGCATTCCGCGTCCGTCGTCCGTCGTTGGTGATCCTTGACGTCTGGCTGCAAGGCTCGCGCATGGATGGGCTGGCGCTGCTGGAACTGTTTCGCAGTGAAGAGCCGCAGGTGCCGGTGGCGATGATTTCCGGTCACGGCACGATCGAAATGGCGGTGCAGGCGATCCAACAAGGCGCCTACGACTTCATCGAGAAGCCGTTCAAATCGGATCGCCTGCTCCTGGTGCTTCGCCGCGCACTGGAGGCGGCTGCGCTGGAGCGCGAAAACGCCGAGTTGCGTCTGCGCGTCGGTCCAGAGACATCACTCACTGGCGAGAGTGCGGCGATCGGTGGCTTGCGGGCCGGCGTGGAGCGGGTGGCGCCAACCGGCTCGCGCGTGCTGATCCAGGGACCGGCGGGCAGCGGCAAGGAGGTCGTTGCACGCATGGTGCATGCGCGCTCGCGTAGAGCCGACGGCCCATTCGTGGTGCTGAACTGTGCGACGCTAGCGCCCAGTCGATTCGAGGAAGAGCTGTTCGGCCTGGAGGCCGGTTCGGACCCGGTCGCGCAGCCGCGTCGCGCCGGCGTACTGGAGCGTGCCCATGGCGGGACGCTGCTGCTCGACGAGGTCTCCGACATGCCGTTGGAGACGCAGGGCAAGATCGTGCGTGCCCTGCAGGACTCGACCTTCGAAAGGCTGGGTGGCTCGTCGCGCGTGAGGGTGGATGTGCGCGTCCTGTCCACCACCAACAAGGACCTGCACAACGAGATTGCCGCCGGACGGTTCCGCGAAGACCTGTATTACCGTCTGGCAGTGGTGCCGCTGAAGGTGCCGGCACTTAGGGAGCGCCGCGAGGATGTGCCGGCTTTGGCGCAGCAATTCATGCTGCGTTCGGCGGAGAACGCCGGGATGCAGCCACGCGAGCTGTCGATCGATACGCTCGCAGCGTTGCAGGCGTATGACTGGCCAGGCAACGCACGGCAGTTGCGCAATCTGATAGACTGGCTGCTGATCATGGCGCCGGGGAGCGCCGCCGATCCGGTCCGCGCGGACATGCTGCCGCCGGAAATCGGTGCCAATGCGCCGGCGCTGCTGAATATCGATCCTACTGCGGACATCATGGGACTGCCGCTGAGGGAGGCGCGCGACCTGTTCGAGACCCAGTACCTGCAGGCGCAGCTGGTGCGGTTCGCTGGCAACATCAGCCGCACAGCGCAGTTCGTCGGCATGGAGCGCAGCGCGCTACACCGGAAGCTGAAGCAGCTGGGGGTCAATTCGGATGAGAAAGTCAGCGGCTGACGTCGCGGGTCAGACGCTCAATAGAGACAAAGCACGTGCACGGTTGCGCGTCGTGCACTGTCCAGTGCGGCATCGCCGAGGGCCGGCAGAACGTCGCCATTGGCGTCTTCGCGACGAAGCATTGCATGCAGCGGCGAGGAGCCTGGGCCAATTACCAAACCGGATGCGGGGATAGCTGCTCGTACGCTGTGTAGGCGCGTGCTGTCGACCATACCGCGCACGATGCCGACCACTTGGCCGTTGCGTGGATCGAGCATCGGGCCGCCGCTGAAGCCATGGCCAATGGCGGGAGCAGCCGCCCAGATGACCCGGCGCGGATCGGTCAACTCGGCCGGCCCCGGCTGGAATCGCAGGTTTTCCAACACCGCCCAAGTCTCGGTCGCTACCAGCGGGCCACCCGACTCCGGATAGCCGAGTACAAACAGCCGTCCGTCGAGGCCAGCCGGCCGACCGATCGGCAGGACGGCCGGCGGCGTTGCCTCGTGGGCGCGAAGCAATGCAATGTCCTGCACGGCATCGGCGGCGATGGTTTCCGCCGAGGTCGCCTGCATCCAGCGAGAAGCGATGCGGATGCGTGCACAGTCTGCGACCACATGGGCAGCCGTCAGCAGGCTGCCGTCCGCGGCGACGAAAAAGCCGGTGCCGGCAATCCCGCTGCCGGGCTTGTGCAGTTCCGGCGTGTGATCGGGGTAGACCTTTGGGAGCGCAGCGGCATCCGGCTGCAGGAGTTGGGGAGGCGCGACCGGTGGTGGCTGGATCGGTTGCACCGCTGGCTGGGCGGCCACAGGCTCGGTGAGCATTGGTCCGGGCCGCGCCGCCACCGGGGCCGCAGCAGCGGCAGGCGATCGGACCAAGTCATCGCGCGCAGCGATGGCGACGTAAAGTGCTTCACCGCCGATGATGCAGCCGAGTGCGAGGCCAAGGAGATGGGGGACCCAAGGCGACATGCTGACAAGATCGCCGAGAACCATTGAGCAGATGTTGCAAACTGTCGTGAAGCGTGTCGACCTGATATTGTCATTTTGGTGATTCGGACTGGAGGTTGCGATGGACGCCTTGCCGGACCAGGGATTTTCGCTCGGCCGCTCGGAGCGGCAGCGAATTCGCTCCGGCGCATTCACTGGCCCGACCTCCGGCTTGGCTCCTGGGAATGTGCAGGCGAACCTGGTGGTTCTGCCGCAGGCATTGGCGAATGATTTCTTGCGATTTGCTCAGGCGAATCCAAAACCATGCCCAGTGCTGGCGGTCTCGGAACCTGGTGATCCGACATTTCCGACGCTCGCACGTGATCTCGATATCCGCTCCGACCTGCCACGCTATCGCGTGTGGCGAAATGGCGAGCTTGCCGAAGAACCGACAGACGTAAAGCACGCGTGGCGCGAGGACTTGGTCAGTTTCGCAATCGGATGTTCATTCTCATTCGAGGAGGCGTTGATCGAGGACGGAATCGAGGTTCGTCATATCGCTTGCGGTCGCAACGTACCGATGGTACCGTACCTCGATCCCGTGCGTATCGGCTGGCGTATTCCACGGCCCACTGGTCGTCTCCATGCGTCCGCTGAAGCCAGCCGATGCGATACGCGCGGTGCAGATCACGTCGCGATTTCCTTCGGTGCATGGCGCTCCGGTACACCTGGGCATGCCGGAAATGATCGGGATCACGAACATCGATAAGCCGGACTATGGCGATGCCGTGCCGATCGGGTCGGATGAGTTGCCGGTGTTCTGGGCCTGTGGCGTGACGCCGCAGGCGGCGGTCGCGGCAGTGAAGCCAGAGTTCTGCATTACTCATGCACCTGGATCGATGCTCATCACCGACCTTCGCAACACGAAACTGGCGGCGCTTTGACGACACTTGCGCGCGCGGCGGTGGATCGCATCGAGGCGCTGATCCAACAGGAAGTGGGACGCAACATTGCCGGTCTATTCGAGGCTGCGCGAGGCGGGTTGTGGGGCGCGGCATCGGCATTGGCTTCGGCGCCGCGTGTTTCTGTCGGGCTTATCACCGGCTTTTATGTTCCTCTCGGCGCACCGCCTGCAGCGGAGACCGACGGACCTGTCGGCGCCGCGATGCTCGCGGCGGCGCTGCGACGTGTTGGTGCAACATGTCGGGTTGCAACGGACGAACCGTGCCGGGCGACCTGTGCAGCGGCTTTGCAAGGCATCGACGTGCCGCTGGATGTCGTGCCTTTCGGCGGGACGGTCGAACAGACGATCGCGCGTTGGTGCGGCTTTGGGGTGACGCATGCCATTTCGATAGAGCGTTGCGGGCGCAGTGCGGACGGTGCACCTCGCAACATGCGCGGCGAGGATATCGGTGCTTTCACCCTGCCGCTGGATAGCCTGTTCCTGGCGCCGTGGTGGCGAAAGATCGCGATCGGCGATGGCGGCAATGAAATCGGCATGGGCTCGCTGCCCGCATCGCTGATCGGAGCGGATGTGGCGCATGGCGAGGCGATCGCCTGCGCTACACCGACCGAACATCTGATCGTCGCCGGCGTATCGAACTGGGGCGCCTACGCGCTGATTGGTGCATTGGCCGTGTTGCGGCAGGACTGGCGAGACAGCCTGATCGATTGCCTGGATCCAGAGCGCGATGCGGCCATCTTGCGTGCGTGCGTGAATGACGGGCCGGCCGTGGATGGCGTGACGCGTCAGCGCACGCTCACCGTGGACAGCCTGCCGACCGAAGTGCACCAGCAAAAGCTGCAAGCGATGCGGGCTGTGGTGGAGGCGCATGCGGCAACGTGAGTTCGTCTGCGAGGCTTATCGCTTTGCACCGGAGAACGGCACCCTCTCACTGCACTATGCGTTCACCACTGGCGAGCGGTTCGAGGAGTGCATTGCGTTTCCGGTCGGTGCACAGGCGAGTGAGGCTCTGGATAGAGTATTCCGACTGCTGCTGCTGGCGTGTGGGGTCAGCTATTACAAGGCTTTCGCCCCGGAGAGGGTCCGCTGCACGGCGTTTCCCTTGGATCCGGTAACAGCGCAGTTCTTTACCGAATTCTACGTCAAAGGACTCGGCGAGTTTGCCTGGCGCAACGGTATCGATCTTACCCGGCTCGAGTTGGTGCCGGAAAAGTTGGCCCCCGCTTCGCCGCTGCGACTGCAACAGCGCAGGCTGACCTGCGTGCCGGTGGGCGGCGGCAAGGATTCCATCGTAACGATCGAATGCCTGAAACAGGCAGACGAACCGCTGGTGCTGTTCTCGCTGGGAAATGCCAGACCGATCGAGGCAACGATCGCCCAAGCGGGACTGCCGGCGATCCGCGTAACGCGCCGGCTTGATCCGGCGCTGTTCGCACTGAACGAGGCAGGTGCGCTAAATGGTCACGTGCCGATCACCGGCATTCTCAGCATCATCGTGCTCGCCTGCGCTGTCATGCACGGCTTCGACACCATCGCCATGTCCAACGAGCACTCGGCCAGCGTGCCGAACATTGCGGATGTGAACCACCAGCACAGCAAGTCGTTCGAATTCGAGCAGTCGTTCAGCCGGCTGCTGGAGCAGCATGTGCAAGGCGTAAGTTACTTCTCGCTGCTGCGGCCGCTTTCCGAGGTGGCCATCGCCCGACGCTTCGCTCGGCATCCCGAGTATCTGCCGGTGTTCCGCAGTTGCAACACGGCGTTTCGCCAGGCAGTGGAACGGCGTGGCAGCAACTGGTGCTGCGACTGCCCAAAGTGCCGGTTCGTGTTCCTTGCGTTGGCGCCGTTCGTCGAACGCCAACGCCTGGTGGATACGTTCGGCTGCAATATGCTGGATGCAGCCAGTCAGATCGACGGCTTCGCGGAATTGTGCGGACTGCTGCGGCACAAGCCGTTCGAGTGCGTCGGCGAGATCGAAGAGAGTGCCGCGGTGATGACACACTTGGCAGGCATGGTGGCATGGCGCGATTCCGCTGTGGTATCGTCGTTGGCGTCGCGGCTGCCGCGCGGCGATTTCGATACGTTGTTCGCCATGCGCGGACCGCATCTGGTGCCGCAGCGATATCTGGCGATGCTCGATGCATGTGGCTGAACTGTGCGGGCGGCGTATCGCGATCTGGGGATACGCCCGTGAAGGCCGTGCTGCGCTGCGTTTCCTGCAAGAGCGCGATCCGGCACTAAACATAACTGTGCTGGACGACGAGAATGCAGACGACGCGTCGGCGCCGCTGATCAGCGGCCGTGAGGCGATTGCCGAGGCAATCGGCGGCTTCGACGTGGTGGTGAAGTCGCCAGGGATCAGCCTGTACGATCCGTTGGTGCTGAAGGCCAAGACCGCAGGCGTGCGGTTCACCTCGCTGCTAAATCTGTGGTTCGCTGACGCTCCGCCATGCCGCACGATTTGTGTCACCGGGACCAAAGGAAAAAGCACGACCACGGCACTGATCGGGCACATGCTGCGCGGCATGAGTTGGCGCGCTATGGCGGCTGGCAACATCGGTGTTCCCGTGACCGAGTTGCCGCGCGACGGGTTGGATGTGGCGGTGATTGAGGTGTCCAGCTATCAGGCAGCGGATTTTTGCGGTCAGTGCGATATCGCCGTGCTGACCTCGTTGTTTCAGGAACATCTCGACTGGCACGGCAGCGTCATGGCGTATCGACGCGACAAGCTGAACCTGCTGCTCCATGCGCGGCGCGCGATGATCAACCGCGACGCGCTTGGCGCGGTCGGCGAAGTGCTGGATCTCAACAGCCTGCCGCATACGACGTTCGCGGTGGGTCCGGCGTTGCACGTGAACAACTGTTATCTCTCCCGACCGCACAATCTGGCCAATGTCGCGGCTGCGCTTGCAGTAATGCAGGAACTTGGCATCGACCAGTTCGCCGCGTTGCACGCCGTGGAGGACTTTCCGCCTTTGCCGCACCGACAGCAGGAAATCGTCGAGATCAAAGGGGTGCTGTATGTGGACGACAGCATATCGACCACGCCGGAGGCCACGATCGCCGCGCTGGAAGTGTATCGGGACCGTCCGGTGACAGTGATCATCGGTGGTCACGATCGCGGCATTGACTACGCGCCGTTGATCGAACGGCTGCGTGCATCGCCACGGCCCGGTCTTGTGCTGATGGACGCCAGCGGTAGGCGCATCGGCGAACTTCTAGGTTCGGGCACGCCGGTGGACACGATGCACGATGCGGTGGGTGAAGCGCGGCGCATAACGCCAGCCGGCGGCGTCATTCTTCTGTCCCCCGCGGCGCCGAGTTACGGGCGTTACCGCAGCTTCATCGAACGTGGCGAGGATTTTGCGCGCTGTGTCGGTAATCAGCAGCCGGCCGTTACGCCGCGGTAGGCTCGCAATCGAGGCGTTGGACCTCGTGTAGAAGGCGCGATGCGAGATGTGCGACCGTGAAACATGTAAGACAATCGGCAGCCGGCATGACATCACCCTCCACGGCGCGGCACGAGGCGACGGCACGGCAAGATGGTGAACGCCGTCAGGACATGTTACCCACGCGATCTTCCTAGCACAGGAGCGGAGCCGTGAGCATCTTCGGTGATATCTGGAATAAGATCGTCGGACACTCCGACGCAATGCCACCACCGGCCGCCAGTACAACAACACAACCAAGCGCCTCCGCACCATCAAGTGCAGATGCCGCGCCGGCAGCACCCAAACCCGCAACGACCAGTGTTGTCGATGTCGAAGGCATCCTGGTTACCATGGCGACGGCCAAGGGGCGCCCGAGCAATTGGCGCACATCGATTGTCGATCTGCTGACACTGCTTGATCTCGATTCCAGCATGACCGCGCGGAAGGAACTGGCACAGGAACTAAGCGTCCATGCAGGCGCCGATGGTTCTGCCGAGCAGAACGTCGCGCTGCATAAGGCAGTGATGCAGAAGCTGGCGGAGAATGGCGGCAAAGTGCCGGATAGCCTAAAGGCGTGAATGGGGCGGGGCCGGTGCAGGCCCTTTACCTGCTTCGTTGATACCGGGCCTGCGATAAGCAGCGCGCCTAGAACAGTCGCCGCGTCGCGATGCGTGCGCCTTCCGCCATTGCAGCCAGCTTTGCCCACACCACGTCATCCGCGACACGGCCGCGACCTGCGGACGTATCGAAGCCGCAGTCGGTGCCCGCCAGCACGCGGCGAGGGTCGCCGACTGCACGTGCCACCTGTTCGATGCGATCAGCCACCACCTCCGGATGCTCGACGAAGTTGGTCAGCGGATCGATCACGCCGGCGACGATCACCTGGTCGTCGCGCAGCGGCAGATCCTTCAGGCAGCGATACTCGTGCGCATGGCGGGGATTGGCGAATGGCAACACAAACCCGCCTGCCTTCGCCTGCTGAATCGCCGGCAGCACTTCGGGCAACGCGACGTCGCAATCGTGCGGGCCTTCGTAGTTACCCCAACAGGCATGCAGTCGCACCATCTCGCGCGGCACATTGACCAACGCATCATTGATCGTTGCCACCACGCGTTCGACGAAACCAACGAACTCGCTCAACGGCCGATCCTGGTAAGTGATGTGTCGTTCCATCGCCAGGTCGGGTGCATCGATCTGCAACACGAAGCCATGCTGCACGATAGCTTCGTATTCGACCTGCAATGCACGTCCCACCGCGGCGAGATACGCGTCGTCGCTATCATACCAGCGATTGCGCATCGCGGCGGCGACGATGCCTGGCGAGGGGGCGGTCACGAACGCCTCGGCATACCGCCCTTTGACCGCATCCAGCGCGGCCTGAAAGTCGGTGCACTCCGTCTCCACCGCGGTTCGGTCCAGATAGCGCACTTCGCCGATCGCCTCCGGCACGCCGCCCAGATTGCTGATCAACTCGTTGACCGCATCGTGCGCCGTCTTCCACGCCATGAACTCCGGATACCGCGTGGCGTCCGCGAACACGCGACGCGTCCAGCCACCGCCGAAACCGCTCATGCGATGGCGGACGTAGAGAAAGAAAGCCTCGCGCTGCTGCTCGCCGTTGTTGGGTACGTCGATGCCCGCGGTGATCTGCTTTGCCACGATATCGCGCACCGCCTGCTTGCCGACGCGGTCCAGTTCAGCGGTGTCGATCGGCTCCCCGCGCGAGCGGCGAACGTAGAGTTGGGTCAGGGCCGCTGGACGCGGCAGGCTGCCGGTATGTGTGGTGAGGATCCGGTCCTGGCTACGAAGCATGGTTGTGCACCTTCTAATGCACCATTGCCTGCTCGAAGACCGCGGTATAGCCGAACAGCCCCACCGCGCCGCCGGTGTGCAAGAACACCACCGTCTCGCCGCGCCGGAACTCTCCCTTGCGGATCAGGTCGATCAGCCCAGCCATCGCTTTGCCGGAATACACCGGGTCGAGCAGCACGCCCTCGAGCCGCGCGAGCATCAGCACCGCTTCGGTCATGCCTGGGGTTGGCTGGCCATAGCCCGGGCCGACGTAGTCGCAATTCGCGACCACGGCCGCACGGGAAACACCCCCACGCGCACCGACATAATCAGCCGTCTCTTCCGCCAGGCGATGGACGTTGGCCTCCTGCCGATCCTTCGGTGCCCGAACGCCGATCCCCAGCACAGGGATGCCGGCATTGCAGCCCTCCAGGCCGACGACAAGGCCCGCCTGGGTCCCGGCGCTGCCGGTCGCGGTGACCAGGCGGTCGATGCGCAGCCCCATCTCATCGGCTTGTTGAAGCAGCTCCTGGGCACAGGACACGTAGCCAAGCGCGCCGACGCGATTGGAGCCGCCACCTGGGATGACGTAGGTTTTTTCACCGGCCGCCCGCAGCGTCTCGGCTTTGGCTTCGGCTTCCGCATTCATGTCCGCCCCGCTGGGGCGGTACTCGATGGCGCAGTCGAACAGCCGATCGAGCAGCACATTGCCGCTATTCAGGTAATCCCTGTCATTGGTCTCGATCCGATGCTCAAGCAATGCGCTGCACTTCATGCCGAAGCGCCGCGCCACCGCAGCCGTCTGTCGCACATGGTTGGACTGCACCGCGCCTTGGGTCACCAGATGGGTTGCACCCTGCGCACGCGCCTCCCCGACCAGCCATTCCAGCTTGCGCACCTTGTTGCCGCCGGTCGCCACCACGGTGCAGTCGTCACGCTTGATCCAGATGTCCGGGCCGCCGAGGTGGCGGCTCAGATTGGTGAGTTCCTCCAGTGGGGTCGGTGTCGGGAACAGCCGGACTCGAGGGAAGCGGGCGAGGTGCATGAAATCTCCTCCCAAACGCGCGGGATGGCTGTAATGTCCCGCATCCTGCCGCGTCCCACAATGCGGGAGGGGAGCCGTGACAACGCGTCGCGACGTCCCAGATTTGTCTGGTCAGACTGTGGAGAGAGTAATGCGCATTCTGCGACGCCGCGGCTGGGAACTGCCGGAGCCGATGGTGACCCCGGAAGCGGTTGTGCTGAGGCGGCGTACCCTGCTGGCCGGAGCGAGCGCGATCGCGCTTGCGGGGGGCGCCCGCGCCGACGTGCAACGCAACGCGAAATATCCGCCTGGCCGCGCGATCACCGACGAGAAATACGCCACGACGTACAACAACTATTACGAGTTCGACGACGGCAAGGACCTGTGGCGGGCGGCACAGGTGCTGAAGCAGCGTCCCTGGTCGATCAGCCTGGAGGGGATGGTCAAACAGCCGCGCACGCTGGATATCGATGACCTGCTGAAGCAGGTGCAACTCGAGGAGCGGGTGTATCGCCACCGCTGCGTCGAAGCCTGGGCGATGACTGTGCCGTGGACCGGCTTCCCCCTCGGCCAACTGCTGTCGATCGCCGAGCCGCTCGGGTCGGCGAAATACGTGGTATTCGAGACGGCGCAGGACCCCAAGATGCCAGGCCTGTCGTCGCCATTCTATCCGTGGCCCTATATCGAGGGGCTGGCGATCGACGAGGCGGCCAACGAGTTGGCATTCATCTCCACGGGGATGTACGGGAAGGCACTCCCGCCACAGGATGGCGGCCCGATTCGCCTGACGGTGCCCTGGAAATACGGCTTCAAATCGGGCAAGGCGTTGGTGAAGGTCAGCTTCACCGATAAGCGGCCAGTAAACTTCTGGCAGGCGCTCCAGCCCTCGGAGTATGGCTTCTGGGCCAATGTGAATCCGGATGTGGCGCACCCCCGCTGGAGCCAGGCGCGCGAGCGACTGCTGGGCAGCAATGAAATGGTGCCCACACAGATCTACAACGGCTATGGTGAGTTCGTCGCATCGCTTTACACCGACCGGAAAAACGAGAAACTGTTCATGTGATTGCGCAACGTGTCCTTGCCGTCGTAGCGGCCGCGCTGCTGGTCGGAGCCGTCGCCTTGGCGATGCTTGGCCCGCCCCAGGTGCCGCTTGGGCAACTGCTGTTCATGGTCGACCATGACCTGATGGAAGCGGTGCACCGTTTCGTCGGTAGTCACCTGGCTTCATGGCTGTGGGACTACCTGATGGTGCCCGTGCTGGTGCGCCCAGCCTGGTTGGTGCCGGCAGCGATCGGCTTGATCTGCGGTGGAACGTCGCTGTCCTTGTCGACACGCAAGTCAACGCATCGGTCGCATCGTCGCAGTTGACCGTGCGCCGCGTTCGGTCTGGTGGCGCGCTATTGCTGTTGGCGGTAGCTGGCTGCGCGGTCCAGGCGACCAAGCCTGATCCGACGCCTGATCCGATTGCGGCATTCGTTACTGTCGCGTCGCAGCCGGCCAATGTGGGCGACGCGAAGATCGCGGCACTGGCGTATCATGATGACGGCCGATACGACCTCGATTTGGTGACGGTCGCGGACAAGGCGGCAGAGTGGGTGCGCAACAAGGCCGGCATGGTGGCGAAACCGGCACTGGTGCTCGACATCGATGAGACGTCGCTGTCGAACTGGGAGGTGCTGAAGCGCGACGATTTTGGTCGGCCCGTGCCCGGCAAATGCGCTCCCGGACTGGATACACCTTGTGGCTGGGCGGCCTGGGATTTGCTCGGACATGATCCGGCCATCGCGCCGACCTTGCGGCTGTTCAATCTTTCCCGTTCGCTGAATGTAACGGTATTCTTTATCACCGGGCGGCCAGAAACCCAGCGGGCAGCTACCGAGCGCAATCTGCTTAACGCCGGCTATGGCGGATATGCCCAGGCTTACTTCGTGCCAGATGGGGCGCACTTCGCAGCAGCAGCCGACTTCAAGGCGCCGATCCGGGCGCAGATCGAGCAAATGGGTTTCACCATCATTGCCAATGTTGGCGACCAGCCCTCTGATCTGATCGGCGGCCACGCGGAACAGATGTTCCTGCTGCCCGACCCGTTCTATCGGGTGCCGTGATCGTCCGTACTTCGTTCACCCAAGAGCATTGGAAAGACTGACCCAGATCACCGCGCGACAGTGCCGAGCCGAAACCTATCCATTGAAGCAATATAACGATCCGGCAATCCCGGCGCTGACCATATAAATGCCATATAAACCGCCGCAGAGATGCCGTCTGCGCCCGACAGCAAGGGTGTGAAACGTTCTTGACTGACCGCCGATGAACCAACCAAAGGCCCGGGCGATCCGCCGGGCGCCGTTCAATCTGCGCGCTGCGATCAGCATCCTCAGCGCTGGGTTGCTGGCGGTCGTTATCGCCATCGTCCTGTTCACCATGCTGCGGTCGCCGCTGAAGGACGATGTGGCCTGGCTGCTCTATGTCGCCCGACGGTGGCTGGCAGGTCGCGAGCTCTATGTGGACGTGGTGGAGGTCAATCCGCCGCTGATTGTGTGGATATCCGCGATCCCGATGCAAATCGCGAGCTGGTTGCGGATCGACGCACAGTTCACTGCCATACCTTTTTTTGTTGCGGCGGTGCTGGGCTGCGCCTGGTGGACCGCGTCGCTGCTGCGCGGCAGCGGCAGGCTGTTCGAGGATCGGATTCCCGTCTTCGCGGCAATCGGCGCCGTGCTGCTGGTGGTGCCGGCGGGCGATCTTGGACAGCGCGAACACCTGCTGGTCGCGGCCATCTTGCCGTATCTGGCGCTGTTTGCCCGGTCCCTGGACGGGGCGCGGCCAGCATTCCGCGATGCCTTGATTGCCGGGGTGCTGGCGGGGCTGGGGTGCGCGTTGAAACCCCGCTATGCGGCCGTGTTTGTCGCGCTGGAGGGGCTGGCGCTGTCGCGCGGCCTTAATCCGTTGAACACAAGATCGCTCGCAGCCGGCACCACCATGCTCGTTTACGCAGGCTTGGTCACCCTGTTTTGCCCGGCGTATTTGCGTCGCGCCGTGCCCCTGGGGCTCGCTCTGTACGGCGGTACGGATGTGCCGCTGCGACAGCTGCTGGCCGACAGCCTACGGCTGATTGTTGGACAGGCCGTGGCACTGGTGCTGTGGTGGCATCGCCGCCGGCGAATGCCGGAAGCCAACCTCATGCTGACATTGGTGGTGTTCGCTGTGATCGCCACGACGGTTTGCCTGATGGACGGCAAGGATTGGTTTTATCATCGGCTGCCGGCGACCATCGCCACCGTGCTGGCGCTGATGTGCTGGGTCGCCTCGGCCTTGCTGCATCGTTCAAACTCCCGGCGCGCATGGCTGCCGGTTACGGCAGGAGCCGTCGCATTCGTGGCATTCCTGGTCGCGGCGTTCCAGCGCCTGGAGCCCCAGGTGGTGTTGGCGCTGGAGCCCGAGCAGAACACGATCGCCAAGCTGGAGCGGCTGATTCGCTCGCAGCACGCACGGACATATATTGCGTTCTCGGAATGGATAGCGCTCGGCTTCCCCGTGGTGAACAACACTGGCGTCATTTGGGCGTCACGCTTCGAACTCGATGTGGGCATTGAAGGGTGAGCTCTGGCGCGTCCGATTCGATCCGGCCGGCGCAAAGGCGTGGCCAATTCGGCGCTGGGTGGCGCACGATTTCATTGTGGGTTGTCCCGATATCGCCGTGGTCGACACCCGCGAGGGCGTGGTCAACTACATCGGCGTACTAAGCGCATCCGACCCGGCTTTCGCGCGTGCATGGTCCCGCTACCGACAGATTGCTGCCTTCGACGGGTTGGTGGTGTATCGCCGAACCGCTGCGGGCTGCATCGATCCATGGGTGGCCGCGGAGGCGGTGCGCTAGCGCCTCCGGTTCCACATCGTCCGGATCGGGCGCAGGATAGGGCCATGACCGGCAGTCCTTACCTGTTCCTAGCTTCTCGGCATCCGCTGCGGGCGGTCACTGACCGGCTCAAAGTGCGAGAGGCGGTGTCAGATTTCGGCATTGCTCTGCGTTACCAGGAGCGCGGACCGAATGCGCCGGGGGCGCCCGAGGCGGACTGGTGCGAGACAGGCCATTCAATCTTCATCCTGGCCGGACGCATCCGCTACACGTTCGATGACCAAAGCGTCGAAGCGGGCCCCGGCGATATGCTGCACATCCCGGCCGGACGGGCGCATCGACACAAGCCGAGTGTGGTGGGCGACGAGGTGGTGCGCTACGTGCTGACCGAGTTCAGCTAGTTCTCAACGCTTCCTAAACCGCTCGGCCACATGCTGGAGGGCGGAGGTATGCGACCATGCTGCTCGACAGCGTGCGGCGTCTGCTGAGATTGCACGCAGCCGCGCCGGTTGAGCCGCAAGCGGCTCCCGAGCCACAGCCGATTCTGTCACCCGAAATTTCGCTGGCGGAGGACGACGACCCGATCTGGCCGCGGGCGCGGATTGCAGTGGCCGAGGCGCTGTGGGGCGAAGGCTTCTTGTTGCCGGGCGGGGGTGAGGAGGTGGTGCGCCTGGCTAAGCCGCTGGGGCTTTCGGCTGCTTCAAGCTTGCTGCTGGTTGGCGCAGGCACAGGCGGCCCACCGCGCCACATTACCGCCGAGCTTGGGGTCTGGGTGACAGGCTATGAGGCAAATCCACGGCTGGTCGCCGTGGCGAACGAAAGGAGCCAGGGGGCAGGGTTGGGGCGTCGTGCCCAGGTCGAAAGTTGGGATCCGCAACGGCCGAAGTTCCCTGCGAGCTATTTTCACCACGGGATGGCAATCGAACCGCTGCGAGGCGAGCCGCCGGGACCGCTGCTGGACGCCGTTGCCCGGGCGCTCAAACCTGGTGGACAGTTCGTGCTCGAGGAGGTCGTGGCTGATCGAGCGCTTCAGCCCGCCGAGACGATGGTCGAAACCTGGGCAAGGCTGGCGCATCGTGCTCCAACTGTGCCAAGCGAGCTCGCGATCACCGATGCACTTGCGCAGCTTGGTTTCGACATTCGCATCGTCGAGGATGTGTCGCGGCGCCAGATGCGGCAGGCACTGTTGGGATGGCGGGCCATCGTGCAAACGATGCGGCAGGTCCACCCCGGCACTCGTCAGGTGTCACTGGTCGTGCGAGAGGCGGAGTTATGGCTGGCACGTATCCGCTTGATGCGCGCGCAGCAGCTGCGGCTGGTGCGCTGGCACGCCATTTCCGCCGGATGAGCTCCATTGACATGGGTTTGCGGCGCCCCTATCCAGCGCGGCTCTTCACGAGGCGCTGGACATGAAAATTCGTAACAGCCTGAAGGCCGCCAAGGCGCGCGACAAGAACTGCCGCGTGGTGCGCCGGCACGGGCGCGTCTACGTGATCAACAAGAAGAACCCGAGAATGAAGGCCCGTCAGGGCTGACCGCTGTGGCACGACCGGTCGTCGCCCAAAAGGCCTGCTGACGGCGCCGCTGCTAAGGCCCGTTGCCCCTCGCCGCCCGATAGGTATGGTCTAGCCGCGTCCACCAGGACAGGGCTCGCCATGTTCCCTCCAAAGGATCAGCTCACGGTGTGCTTTGCGCACGCTGCCTATCAGATGAAGGCGTGCTTCGACGCGCTGAGTACCGGCATAAGCAATTTCGAACTGCGCGACAGTGATGCATTCGCGCAGCGTGCCCACGAGGCGGATGTCATCGTGGTTTCCGGGATGTGGCACAATGGCCTGATCCCTCTGGCCAAGCGTCTGCGATTCATCCAGTCCATCGGGTCAGGCACCGACCAGTTCGACAAGGAGGCGCTGGCCGCCCGGGGCATCCGACTGGCAAGCGCTGCTGGGGTCAACGCCCGGGCTGTGTCGGAACACGCAATGTCGCTGATCCTGGCGATGGCGCGTCGATTGCCGGAGGCGCGCGACAACCAGGCGCGAGGAGTCTGGCGCGGCATGATCGGCGACCTGAGCCAGCGGGAGGACGAACTGTCAGGCAAGACAGTACTGATCATCGGCCTAGGTCGGATCGGCGGTCGGCTGGCCCAGCTGGCAAAGGCATTCGAGATGAGGGTGATCGGTTTCCGTCGCCATCCCGCGTCGGGTAAGGGCGCGGCGGATGCGGTGCACCCGCTCGCCGAACTCGCCGCCTTTCTGCCGAGCGCCGACTACGTGGTGCTGACGTGTCCGCTCGTGCCGGAAACGCGCGGATTGATCGACGGCAGGGCGCTGGGTTTGATGCCGCCCTCGGCATTCCTGGTGAACGCCGCGCGTGGGCCATGCGTTGTCGAATCCGCCTTGATCGAGGCGCTGCAGTGCGGACGGATCGCCGGCGCTGCGCTTGACGTCACGGATCCGGAACCGCCGCCGCAGGATTCACCGCTATGGACACTGCCCAACCTCTTCCTGACACCTCATACCGGTGGCGAAACCAGGCAATACGAGGCCAACGTCATTGAGATCCTGGTCGAGAACCTGGAGCGGCTTTGGCGCGGCGAAACGGAATTGCGCAATCAGGTTGTGTGAAGCATCGGTCAGCATAGGGCCCTGAGGCCGGTTGGGAATGCGCCGCATCACAACCGATCAGTAGGAGTCGTGCTGCATGCATCAGCAAATGCAAGAGGAATATCTCAGCAAGGTGCCTGAAGTGACCTTGCTCTTCTGGATCCTGAAGATCGCCGCGACGACACTCGGCGAGACCGGCGGCGATACGGTGACCATGACGCTCGACTGGGGCTATCTGGCCGGCGTCGCCTTGTTCGTTGTGTTGCTGATTGCTCTCGTCTTTGTGCAAATCCGCGCCCGTGCATTTCAGCCTTCGCTGTATTGGGCCACGATCATCGCCTCGACGACGTTCGGCACCGTGATGGCTGATTTCGCAGATCGGTCGCTAGGCATTGGCTACGCCGGCGGCTCCGCTCTGCTGTTCGCCTGCCTCATTGCCTCGCTTGGGGCTTGGTACTGGTCACAGGGCACGATCTCGGTAACTTCCGTGACCACCGCCCGGGTGGAGGCGTTCTATTGGGTGTCCATCACTTTGTCGCAGACGCTGGGCACCGCGTTGGGCGATTGGTTGGCCGATGATGGAGGCCTTGGCTACCAGGGCGGAGCTCTGGTCTTTGCCGTCGCCTTGGCGGTGATCGCTATTTTGTACTTCTGGACGAACGTATCCCGCGTGGCGCTGTTCTGGGCTGCCTTCATCCTGACACGGCCGCTGGGTGCGACGGTGGGAGACTTGCTGGACAAGCCCATGAACCAGGGCGGGTTCGCGTTCAGTCGGCCGGCCGCTTCCGCGATCATTTGCGTCTTCATGATCGTATGCCTGCTGGCTTTCCGGCAAAGGGCAGGGCGACACCCGCATGCCTCGGCTGCGGCAGCCCGCAGTTGACCGGACGGTGCTTGCCTTGACCGGTCGGTGCGCTCATTTTCAGCGGCATGATCAGCCAGCCTGAGCCCAAAGCCGACGTACTGGCACGGCGCGATACCATAGTGGCTGCCCTGCGTGGCATGCTGCCCGCTGAAGCGGTGATCGCCGAGCCAATCCGGCTGAGGCCGTACGAGACTGACGGCCTGTCGGCGTATCGGCAGCCTCCGTTGGCCGTGGTGCTGCCGGACACCACCGAGCAGGTTGCTGCAGTCATGCGGTATTGCCACGCCGGAGGTATTCGCGTGGTGCCGCGTGGCGCCGGCACGTCGCTCTCGGGTGGTGCTCTGCCGATGGCGGATGCGGTAGTGGTCGGGCTGATGAAGATGAACCGCATCCTCGACATCGACTATGCTGATCGCTGCGCCACGGTGCAGGCCGGCGTGACAAACATCGGCATCACCAATGCAGTGCAGGACCGAGGGCTTCTTCTATGCGCCGGACCCGTCGAGCCAGCTCGCCTGCATGATCGGCGGCAACGTCAATATGAACTCCGGCGGTGCGCACTGCCTGAAATACGGGGTCACGGCCAACAACCTGCTCGGCTTGAAGATCGTCACGGTGGACGGCGAGATCCTGACGATCGGTGGCCGCCATCTCGATGCAGCCGGCTATGATTGGCTTGGGCTGCTGACCGGTAGCGAGGGTCAGTTGGCGGTGATCACCGAGGTGACGGTCCGCATTCTGCGATCGCCGGAAGGCGCGCGCGCAATGCTTGCCGCGTTTCGTTCCAATGAGATCGCGGGCGCCTGTGTCGATTCTATAATCTCCTCGGGTATCATTCCGGTGGCACTGGAATTCATGGACCGCCCGGCGATTCATGCCTGCGAGGACTTCGCGCATGCCGGTTACCCGTTGGATGCCGAAGCATTGCTGATCATCGAGGTCGAAGGGAGTGCCGAAGAGCAGGATGCGCTGCTCGCGCGCATTCGAGCGATCTGCGAGCAACACGATCCAATCAGCATGAAGGTGTCGCAATCGGCCGAGGAGTCGCTCGCGATCTGGAAGGGCCGCAAGGGCGCCTTCGGCGCGATCGGCCGCATCAGCCCTGACTATCTCTGCATGGATGGCGTTATCCCAACTTCACGCCTGCCTGAGGTGCTGCGCCGGATCGGCGAGATGAGTGACGCCTGTGGGTTGAAGGTGGCCAACATCTTCCATGCCGGCGACGGCAACCTTCATCCGCTGATCATGTTCGACGCGAACGATCCGGAGAGCTTTCGTAAGGCGGAGCACTTCGGCGCCGACATTCTGAAGCTGTGCGTAGAGATGGGTGGCTGTCTCACCGGCGAGCACGGCGTCGGCGTGGAGAAGCGCGACCTGATGCCCGTGCAGTTCAATGCGGAAGAACTGGAGCAGCAGCGTCGCATCAAGACGGCATTCGATCCCGATTGGCTGCTCAACCCGAACAAGGTGTTTCCGCTGGCGGCAAGCAGTGAGCGATCTGCTCGCCCCCACTGAAGAAGGGGCGATTGTGAGCGGCGATCCGCCGGGCCGCGGACGGCGCACGAACCTCTCGCCGTCGCGGGCAATGGCACAAAGTCCGCCATGTTGCGACCGGTGCAGGCGGCGCGATCGCTGTCCACGCGCAACCTGGCGGGCATTACACTTTATTCGCCGAAGGAACTGATCATCAGCGCACGTGCTGGGACGCTGCTGTCCGAGATCGAAGCCGCGGTCACCGAGCGCGGGCAGCATATCATCGCCGAACCGCCCGATGCCTGACGGGCCGCAGACGATTGGTGGCGTGGTTGCCAGCAACTTGTCCGGCCCGCGCCGCGTGGCATGGGGCGCGATGCGTGATCACGTACTCGGCGTTCGCGCGGTGACAGGGCATGGCGAGGTGATCCATTCCGGCGGGCGCGTGCTGAAAAACGTCACCGGTCTCGATCTCTGCAAGCTGCTCACCGGCAGCCACGGCACGCTCGCTGTCATCACGGAAGTTACGCTGAAGGTGCTGCCGGCCCCGGAGGCCGTCGGCACTTTGGTTCTGCCAGGGTTGGACGCTGCTGACGGTGTGGCGTCGTTATCCGCGGCACTCGGCTCGCCCTATTCCGTTTCGGCAGCGGCCTGGCTGCCAGCGGATGCGGCCGAACGGATTCCGCTGCTGGCGGCCGTCCATGGTCCCGTCGCGCTGGTCCGCATCGAAGAGTTCGCCCCGTCTGTGGCCTATCGTACCCAGAAGCTACGCGATGAACTCGGCGGTCGCGGTGAGATCCTGGACGATGCGGCGTCACGCACCGTATGGCGTGCTATCCGCGACCGGGAGCCTCTCGTCGTCATGACCGACGAGGCGGTGTGGCGTGTTTCGGTGCGCCCCTCGAAGGGTGCGCAGGTGCTGGGTTCGGTTGCCGACGCATGCGGCGCGCGCGGATATCTTGATTGGGGTGGTGGCCTGGTGTGGATCGCTGCACCGGCAGCCGCCTCGGCTCACGCGGCGGTGCAGATGGCGGCGCTCGACGCTGGCGGCAGCTGGATGTTGGTGCAAGGATCCGAAGCGCTGCGGGTCGCAGTCGATGTGATCCCACCCGAATCCGAACCCCTGGCGCGGATCACCCGCCGCGTGAAGGCAGCGTTCGATCCGCATGGTATTTTGAACCCCGGTCGCCTGTATGCTGGTTTGTAGGTGCGCATGAACATTCCGAATAGCGCCATTACGCCACTGTACCTCGTAAGCTTCGTATTGTTTGGGGTTCAGTACTTCCGCCTCAGTTATGACCGACGGCTGATGAACCTGCAGTTCGGCATGATGCTGGGCGCCATTGTGCTGATGTTCAGCACAGTCCTTGTCGCTGCCCGATCATTCTCGTGGGTATTCCTCTTGCTCGGTCTGTTGTGGCTCGGCGTCGCGATCTATTTGTTTCGGAAATTGCCGTCCGCCAGGACTTGAGGCGATGCAGACGAATTTCACTGCCGAGCAGTTGCGTGATCCGGGTACAGCTGCCGCCAACCAGGTGCTACGCACCTGCGTGCACTGCGGGCTCTGCACCGCAACGTGCCCAACATTTCTGCTGTTGGGCGATGAACTCGACAGCCCACGCGGACGCATTTACCTGATCAAGGACATGCTGGAGGCGCAACGGCCGGCGACGGTGGACGTTGTGCGCCATATCGACCGCTGCCTGTCCTGCCTTGCCTGCATGACGACCTGTCCGTCGGGTGTGAACTACATGCACCTGGTCGATCATGCGCGGACGTATATCGAGCGGACATATCGACGCCCATGGCACGAGCGCGCACTGCGTGCAGCCCTGGGCACTGTGCTGCCACGTCCAAGGCTGTTTCGCCTGTCGCTGCTCGGGGCACGTTTGGCTCGCCCGGTCGCAGGCTTGTTGCCTCGAGGCGGTATGCTCGGGCAGCGCCTCCGGGCAATGCTGGATCTCGTCCCGAGGCGGTTGCCTGACTCAAGCGATGCAAGCGCCCCGCAGGTTCATCGTGCGCAGGGCGACCGTCGAGCCCGCGTTGCGCTGCTGACCGGCTGCGCGCAGCAGGTTCTGGCGCCCGAGATCAACCAGGCGACGATCCGTCTGCTGACACGGATGGGCGTGGAGGTCGTGGTAACACGCGGGTCTGGATGCTGCGGTGCATTGACACACCACATGGGGCAACATGCTTCCGCCATGGCGAGTGCACGCGCGAACATCGCGGCCTGGGCCGAACAACTTGAGGGCGAAGGGTTGGATGCCGTTGTCATCAACGCGTCCGGTTGCGGCACAATGGTCAAGGACTATGGATTCATGTTCCGCACCGAGCCTGAACCGTGGCGAGGCAATGCAGAGCGGATCTCGGCGCTGGCATGCGACATCAGCGAATTGCTGTCTCGCCTGAACTACGAGCCATCACGGGCAACCCCTGATTTGAAGGTTGCCTATCACTCGGCCTGCAGCCTACAGCATGGTCAGCGCATCACGGCGGAGCCTAAGACACTCCTCCAACGCGCCGGCTTCACCGTGGTCGAGCCAGCCGAGCCGCATATCTGCTGCGGCTCCGCAGGAACTTACAACATGCTGCAGCCCGCAATCGCCAGTCGATTGCGTGAACGGAAGCTTGACAACCTGCGTGCCACAACGCCGGATTTGGTTGCCACCGGCAATATCGGCTGCATCACCCAACTTAGCGGGGGAGGGCTACCGGTGGTGCACACGGTCGAATTGCTCGACTGGATGGCGGGTGGGCCTGTTCCAAAGGCCATGGCATGAAGACAGGCATTATCTTTGCGGCGATGCTGTGTGCCTCACTGCCGGCTTTCGCACAGAATACGAACGCGCAAAGCAATGACCGTCGCGCGGCGGTCGACCGACTGCTTGGGTCGCTGAAATCGGCACCCAGCGAGGAGATCGCCGGCCCGTTGGAACAGCAAATCAGGGAGCTGTGGCTGAACGCCGGCACGCCTGCCGTCACGCTGCTGATGAGCCGCGGCCTACGCGAGATGAAAGCTGACGCCAGGCAGGACGCCATCGAGGACTTCTCTGCGGCGATCACGCTGGATCCATCTCTGGCGGAGGCCTATCACCAACGCGCCATCGCGCGCTTTGCCGCCGGCGACACGCCGGGTGCGATTGCGGATCTCCAGGCGACGTTGCAGCACGAGCCGCGCAGCTTCACGGCGTTCCAGACGCTCTCGGCAATCGCCGAGACGCGGAAGGACTGGAAGGGTGCCTATGAGGCTTGGCAGAAGGTGCTGGAGATCGATCCGAAGAGCCCTGGAGGACAGGAGCGGCTCAAGGACCTGCGCCGGCGCGCATTGGGCGAGGAGGCGTAAGACGCAGCGCGTTGTTGGACGCTGCATTTGCTGGGGATCCGGGGGCGTCCCATAGCAGGCGAGGATCGAACGCCCTCGTCGCCAGCATTGACAGGATGACGGTCGCCATGAATGCGGCGGTGCCCCCCATGAAGTCGAAATGCGCGAGCTGACCGAACTGGATCATCGGCGCAAAGATCAAAACAGTGAACGGATCCAGGTTCGACCAGCGGCCGGCTTCATCGACGAGCCGGTAGAGTTTCGCCTTCAGCGGAAGACGCCACGACGACCGACGATCCAGCGAGAGCAGGAACCAGGACAGCACTCCGATCTTGCCGAGAGGAAACACCACGGAAACCATCGTGATGATGACCCCAAAATACCAAAAACCGTGCTCGAACAGTAGTTTGATGCCGTTGATGACTGTATGAGGCGATGCCTGCGGGCCCTTCCAGAATTCACTCATCGGATAGCCGTATGCGAGCGGCGTGAGAACGGCGGTTGCGAGCAGGAGAGCGGTGCATTGCATCGTCGATGCAGGCCGGCGGTGCCACACTGTGGCGCAACAGCGTGGGCATCGCTGACCGTCTGCTTCCGGCGGCAGAAGCAGATCGCAACTGGCGCAGGCAATCGCGTTTGGCGGGATAGAGCTTGCTTCGCCGCCCAGACTTCGCCAAACCGCCCGCCGCTCTAGCGTCGCCCGTGTCACCATCGTCATCAACGCGACGATGACAAAGCACCACCCGCCAGCGTCAATTGTAATGGGCACCTGTGAGGCAATCCGTCCGTAGCCGATGCCGCCGCCAATCAGCAGGACGTCCGTCATCGCCCACATGTCGAGGAACTCGGAATAGCGGAAAGCGCGCCCGACCCATTGGCCGCGCCAGCCGTAACGAATGGCGGATAAGGTGGCAGACAACAGCCCGAACCGCAGAAATGGCAGAACGATCGCCTCTAGTGCGAGCACGATACTCACCACCGGCCAGCCCTGCCGCCATGCGACCACCAGGCCCGACGCCAGCAGGCTGGAACGGTCGATCGAGCCGATGTGAACCGTCATCAGTGGCAGAAGGTTCATCGGGAACAACAGCAGAAGCACGGTAATGGAACAAGCGAGTGCGCCGCCAATGCTTCGCCCTGTCCGACTTTCAAGCACCCGGCTGCATTGCCGGCACTGCAATCGGCCGCTCTTGAGCGGCTTCAGGCGCTGTATCGCCGCGCAATCCCGGCAGGCGATGAAGGTCATCGTAGGCGGCCAACGCTGGTGCTTAGCCCGAGTTCCACCATGCCCTACACCCGTACGAGGCGTGATCGCGTTCGTGAACGCGGGGGCCCAAACCTGGCATGCCAGGCGGTGTTCTGGCCGCATATATGGTGATCGTCTGTTTTGGTCGCTGGGCCGTGCGCAAAGCTTCGAATGATTTGCTCGGGCGTTGGCCAGTCGCGAGGCGGCGCCGGACGGCGTTTTGCCGTCGCCGCTCACCTCAATGAACGACGGGTCCGATCCGCGCGCAGAAGATCCTGCCCCGCAGGCGGCGGAGCGGCGCAGTATTTGGCCAGGCTGGATCTGGGCTGTGCCGATTGCTGCGGTCGGTGTCGTCGCCTGGCTGGGGTTTCAGCAATTCGCTCAGAGCGGGCCGGAGGTGAAGGTAAGCTTTCCGATCGGGGCCGACATCAAGGCTGGTGACACAAAGGTACAGTTCGAAGGCATGGACGTTGGCAGTGTCGAGTCAGTCAGGTTCGCCAAGGATCTGCACCGTCTCGATGTGGTGCTGCAATTGAACTCGGACATGGCGGGTCATCTTGGTAAAGGCACGTTGTTTTGGATATCGGCAAAACCAAGCATCACCGACTTGGCCTCGTTTAAGTCGGTCATCGCAGGCCCCCATATCGGCGTACGGCCGCAGTCTGGTCCAGCACAAGAACACTATGAGGGCCTGGCCGAGCCGCCGCCGAATGGCCGCGACGTACCAAGTGTCCATTATGTTTTGACGACCGACAGGCTCGGCAACCTGTCGCGCGGGTCACCGATCTACTACCGCGATCTGCGGGTCGGCGGCGTCGCTGACACCAAGCTTGCCAGTGACAACCGTCATTTCCGTATAGACATATTCGTTGACAGCCCATTCAACCAGCTGATTGATGCCGACACCCGCTTCTGGGATGCCGGCGCAGTGCAGCTTTCGGTAGGCGGCAATGGGCCGCGCCTTCAGTTTCAGTCGCTCCCAGCCTTGTTCGAAGGCGCTGTGGCGTTCGTGACGCCGGAGCATGCGCCGCCGGGGCCTCCCGCTAAGCCAGACACAGTCTTTCCCTTGTACGGAAGCCGTGATCGCGCCGAGCATGCGCCGGATGAGAGAGCGGTTGAGTACCGTGTCGTGTTCCATTCGGAAGAGGCGGGCGCGCTGGACGCAGGCGCGTCGGTTACGCTGGACCAAAAGCGTATCGGCACGGTGACACAAAGCACGCTGCAATACGACCCGGAGACTGGGCAGCTCAACGACCTAGTCACGCTCGCGCTCGAGCCCTCGGAAATCACATTGGCGGGGATGAGTTGGGCGAGCAATCCCAGAGCACAGATGGACGCCCTGCTTCGACGGCTCGTCGGGCTAGGACTGCGCGCTCGGCTTGGCAGCACGGTCCCGGTGGTCGGTGGCAAGACCGTGCAGCTTGTCTTCGTGCCGAATGCCGCACCAGCCAGCCTGGGCTCCGACGCTGTGCCGGAAATCCCTGCAGGGCCGGATTCTGGCATGAGCAGCATTATGGCGAGCCTAAGCGGTGTCGCCGCCAAGCTTGACGCGATGCCATTGGACCAGATCGCCGATAACCTACACGAGGTCACCGAGCGGCTGGCCGACTTAAGCAAATCGCCGCAACTGACCGAAAGTCTACAACGGCTGGACGATGCGACGTCGAACATCAATCACGTGACGCACGATGCACGCGCCCAGGTCGGCCCTTTGCTCGCTGCACTCAACCGCCTCGCCAAGCAGGCCCAATCCACTGTCACGGCTGCTCACAGCGTCATAAGCAACGGCCCACTGGGCGCGAGCCAGCCGAACACCGCAGCGCTTGGCAATACACTGTATGAACTGACGCGGACGGCCCGCAGCGTGCGCGAACTCGCGGACTACCTGGATCGCCATCCAGAAGCCCTGCTGCATGGCAGGAATGGCAGCGAATGATGCGGTGGGCTCTTCTCTTGGCACTGACAGCCTTGGCTGCGTGCGGCAGCAGTCCGAAGACGGAGTTCTATACGTTGGTGTCGGTGAAGCCGACGACGACGGCGCGGATGGATGCAAAAGGACCACCGATCCAGGTCGGTCGTGTGGATCTTCCCAGCACTCTCGACAGAACAGCGCTCGTCATTCAAGGGTCCGACGCGCATGTCATCGTCTCCGATCGAGACCGCTGGGCAGGTCCTCTCGATACGCTGGTTCGGCAGGCGTTGAGCGATGATCTGCGCGCCCGGCTGGGGACAGCGGCGGTTCTGGCTCCCGGCAATCCAGCTCCGCCGGGCAAGGTGCGACAGCTGTTGGTGGTCTTTGAGCGCTTCAGCGCCGACAATGCGGGACGCGTCGTCCTGGAAGCCGATTGGACGGTGGGATCGGGCAATCCGCCCAGACCCGGTGCAACGCATCATGAGCGCGTTGAGGAGAATGCGGGTTCAACGCAAGGCGGCTCTGTTGCCGCGGCTATGAGCCGCGCCCTCGGTCTGTTGGCGGACGCGATCGCACAGAGATTGTGAAAGGCGCTCCAAGGGTGCGTTAGGCAAATTGCAATCCGGTTCGAATACCTTCAGGAGAACTGGAGCGCGAGCATGCCGAGTGTTGTTGACGACTTCGCCTTCATCGCTAAACGCGTGCGAGAAATAA
This sequence comes from uncultured Alphaproteobacteria bacterium, assembly GCA_963850535.1. Lineage (GTDB taxonomy): Bacteria > Pseudomonadota > Alphaproteobacteria > Acetobacterales > Acetobacteraceae > JAMXLO01. The sequence continues at coordinate 74,947 of CAWKMC010000021.1, forward strand.
GGGCGGCGCGCTACCAAGAACTGGGCGTAACTTCTCCAACTCCGCCCAACCCGCCGCAGCCAGTTGCAAGGGAAACCGCCACCGTTGGCGGCTTTCGTTACGCACCGGGTTTCGAACATCTGGCGGACTCGCCTCGGGGGTGACGCTGCAAGCCCGACCCTTGTCGGTCTGAAGGCACGGATCCCTTCACAGGAAGCCCTTCTCCGCCCCGCTACACTGCACTGCACACGTGCTCCCAGTGGCCGCCGCCTCGAGGCGGTGAGACCGCCATCTGCGCCATCGGTACCCGCCGCACGCGTCTTGAGGCCTGACCGCTCCGCGGAGGAAACCAACAGCCTTCGCCAGCGTTTCGCGCTGCGGCCATGAAGGGAGGTCATCATGCCGCGCGGTGACAAATCCGCATACACTGACAAGCAGAAGCGTCAGGCTGAGCACATAGAGGAAGGTTACGAGAACCGGGGGGTTCCTGAGAAAGAGGCCGAACGCCGCGCCTGGGCCACCGTCAACAAGGAAACCGGCGGCGGGAAGAAGTCCGGCAGTGGCCGAGGTCAACCGGAAAACCAGGCGCCATCCCGGAAAGGCGGTCTCCTCGGTGGAAAGGCGGCGGCTAGCAGGCCAAAGGCAGCCCGCTCAGCTTCAGCCAAAAAGGCAGCTGCGACCCGCAAGCGCAACGCTGCGCATCACGCTTCACACTGACAGGACTGAGAGATCACGGCACCAGATTACCGATCCGTCAGTCGCAACTCGATGCGGCGGTTCTTTCCGTAGGCGTCCGGCGTGTCTGCGGGATCCAGTGGCTGGTTGTCGGCGAACCCAGCGGCGCCGACATGATCGGCAGGAACGCCATCGGCGATAAGCAGCTTTACTACGGTAATGGCGCGTGCCGCTGACAGCTCCCAGTTGGATGCGAACTGACCCGACTTGATCGGTTGCCGGTCGGTGTGACCGTCGACGCGCAGCACCCAGTGTATATCGGGTGGGATCTCTGCCGCGATGTCCTTGATGGTGACCGCGAGAGCGGTGATCGCGTTCTGACCCCCAGGCTTCAGATCCGCGCTGCCAAGCGGGAACAGGACCTCGCTTTGAAGAACGAAGCGGTCCCCGACGACCTGAATCCCCGGCCGGTTGGCCAGCACGTCACGCAGCTTGCCGAAGAATTCGCTGCGATAACGCTGCAGCTCTTCCACCTTGGCCGCCAGCGCCACGTTCAGTTTTAGCCCGAGATTGGCGATCTGTGTGTCTTTCTGCGCTCCCTGGTTCTTCGCCAGATCCAGCGACCTGGCAACCGCGGTGAGCTGTGCCTTCAGTTCGTCCACCTGCCGGTTGAGCAGTGCAACCTGCGCCCGCGCTGAAATCGCCGAGATGCTTTTCCTCGCCGAGCTGCGTTTCTACCGCTGCACGCCGCTGTTCGTCGGTCATCGCACGGGCGGCGGCATCCTGGGTCTGCTTTTCCAGCTCATCGCGCAATGCCAGCAGTGCGCGGTTCTGTTCCGCCAGCTTGGCGAGATCCGACAGCTTCGTCTCGATCGTCTCCTTGTCGGCATGCACCGTCTTATCGAGTTCTGCCATCTGCCGCTGCATCTCGGCCAGCTGCGCTTGCCGGTCTGCGAGTTGCGCGTTCAGCGCCTGACCCGCCTTGCTCGCCGCGTCGAGCTTGCCATTGGTGTCGTCAAGTTGCCGTTGCAGCGCAGAAGCCTGTGTCGTCACTGCCTGCGCCTGCTGCACGCTGGTCGCCAGTTGGCGTCGCGTGTCAGCAAGCTGCTGAGCAAGGCGATCGCGGTCGGCCCGCAATGCGTCACGGTCGGTCGTGGTCTGCTCAGCCTGTGCCCTGAGTGATGTGAGCTGTTGCGAGAGTGAAGCGCGTGCAGCGGTGGTTGCCGATAGTTCATTGTTGAGCGCGGCAATCGACTGCTGCAGATCGGCGCTGCGGCCACGCTCCAGCGACAGCATGTCGCTGACCTCGGCCAGCTGCCGGTTCACCCGGTCGAGCTGCTTGTCGCGGCCGGTCAAAGCGACCGAGAGAAAGCCCTGCGCAAGGACGAATACCAGCAGGACGAAGATGATGACCATGAGCAGCGTGGACAGCGCGTCCACGTAGCCCGGCCACGCCGAGAGCCCGTTGTCGCCGCGGCGGCGTGCCGTCAGTGCCATGGACAGGCCCCCACGAGCCGTGGTCATTCGACCACTCGTCATCGCTGGTCCTCCGCCAATGCGGCGACGGTGCGGGTCAGGATGCGAAGGTCATTGCGCAGTTCCGCCGTGCTCTGGGCTCGCCCTTGTTCGGCGTCCGCGAGCAGGCGCTGCAGGTAGAGCTCGATATTGCGCAGATGGCCACGTGCGGCGTCCTCGAAGCCGTGGTCACGCCGCGGCTCCGTGAGCCGCTGCAGCGCCGGGCCGATCGCCGCCTGGGCCTCGGCGATGCGCAGCATCAGCTGCTGGCTGGTGCGGGTCGAGTCCGTCAGTGTGGCGATATGCTCGGTCAATGCGAGCACCGCCTGGTTGGCCTGGCCACGGCTGTCCTCTCCCCGCTGCAGGATGCGCTGCAGATTCTCCATGTTCTCGGCGGTCTGCTCCAGCAGTGCCTGAACATAGACCGGGATCGACCCCTCGCCCTCGGCCAGCACACCGGAGGAAAGCCGCGTCAGGCCGGCGAGCCATTCCTCGAGTTCATTGAAGAACCGGTTCTGCGCCTGGCCCGCAGTGAGATCCAGAAACCCCAGCACCAGCGCGCCCGACAGGCCGAACATCGATGCTGAGAATGCTGTGCCCATGCCCGCGAGTGGCTTGGCGAGCCCCGACTTGAGCTGTTCGAACAGGGCGTTCAGGTCACTGGAGCCGACCGACATCGAGGCGATCACGTCGGAGACCGCGCCGACCGTCTTCAGCAGTCCCCAGAATGTGCCGAGCAGGCCGAGGAAGATCAGCAGTCCGGTCATATAGCGTGAGAGCTCACGGCTCTCGTCGAGTCGCGAGGCGATACCATCGAGCAGGCTGCGCATCGCCGAGGCGGACAGCGTGAAGCGCATCTGGTCGCTGCGGTTGTGCGCTTCGCGCGCCGCCAACATGCTGGCCATCGGTGCCAGAAGCCTGGGCGCCGGCAGCGAAGAAAGCCGCGGACGAGCCGTCTGGTATGTCTCCACCCAGGTCACCTCGCCGCTGAGCCGCAGCACCTGCCGCAGGTTCCAGCCGATGCCGATCAACAGGACCAGTAGTATCAAGCTGTTCAGGATCGGATTGTTGCCGATAGGCCGTCGTCAGCGCGGGCGACAGCACGGCCGCGACGGCCAGCACCGCGGCCAGGAAGACTGCCATCCGTATCAGATAGACATTTGGGCGGGTCACTGGGTTTGGCTCTTGGCAGCGGCATCCGAAGCCGATGCGTTACCCCCAAGCACGGCCAGGTCCACACGGTCCGCTGGTTCGTCGCTCGAGGCGGCGCCCAGCGCGCGCACGTAGATGCGGGTGGAGTTGACGCCATCTGCCATCAGGGCGCTGCGTACCGCGAGGGCGCGCGACAATGACAGTCGACGGGCGGTCGAGGGATCTTCCGGTGTGCCCGCGGCGTAGCCGGCAACATTGAAGCTGGTGTTCGGGCCGGGCGGTGCTGTTGCGACCAGCTGCTTGATGGCCGCTGCACTGGATGGGCTGAGGTCGGCCTGGCCGGCAACGAAAGTCACCCGCAATCCAGCGCCGTTGCTCGTCGCAGCGGTGGCAGAGTTATCGGAAATCGGCGGGGGTGGCGGAGGGGCCGCAAACTCTGGTTGCGGTGGGGCGACAGGAGCCAAAGCGATTGTGGGCGGTGCCGCGGTGGGCAGCGTGGCCGGCGGCGGCGCAGGCGCGGCGGGCGGTGCAGGTGTCAGCGGCTGCGGAGCAGCGGGCTGCGCGGTTGCCACTGAAGGGGCGACGGGCGTCGGGGCTGCCTCGGCGGGCTGGGATTGTGCGGGCTGCCTGGACTTTGCCGTCGCGCTGCGGCTTGCCGGCTTCCGCGCCGCGCGATGCGGCGCGTCCGGCGCTGGCTTGACCCCGGGCAGCGCGTCGAGAGCGTGCAGGTCCACAGTGACCTGTGCGAGCGCGGGTGTGGCCGTGGTGCCCAGCAGTGCCGTCAACACAAGGCAGAATTGTCGCATGACATCAGACTAACGGGGAATTGCCCGGTATGACAGCGCGTGGAATGGTCCTTCCGGTCATGTGCCGGCATGACTTCGGGCGATGCCGTCGCTGACGGCATCGCTGAGAACAGGATGCAGATACGGATTGGCGGCGACGACATCGCCAGTATCGCGAGGGTCCTGTCCGCCGGGATCGGTGACGAAACCGCCAGCCTCCCGGACCAGCAGGACCCCTGCGGCGAGGTCCCAGCGCTTCAACCCGAGCTCCCAATAGCCATCATATCGGCCGGCCGCCACCCAGGCGAGGTCCAGCGCCGCAGCGCCGAACCGACGAATACCGGCCACTTTTGGCATCAGCAGCGAAAGGGTACGTGCAAAGGCCAGGCGACGCGGCGCTGAGACGGCGGCGAAGGGGATCCCGGTAGCGAACAGGGCGTCGCTCAGGTCGCGGCGGGCGGAGACTCGCAGGCGGCGCTCGTTGACGAAGGCTCCGGCGCCTTTCTCGGCCCAGAACAACTCATCGACGGCGGGGGCATAGATCACGCCGGCCGCAAGTTCGCTGCTACCATCCTGCAGGCGCCGTTCAAGCCCGATGCTGATCGCCCAGTGCGGAATGCCATGCAGGAAGTTCGACGTGCCATCGAGTGGATCGACCACCCAGCGCCATGACCAGTTCTGCGAGCCCGACGCCCCCAACTCTTCCATCAGGAACGCGTAGCCCGGACGTGCCTTATTGAGTTCCTCACGGAGCGTCTGTTCGGCACGCATGTCCGCCTGGGAGACGAAATCGGACGGGCCTTTGACCGAAACCTGCAACTGCTCGACCTCGTTGAAGTCTCGCAGCAGTCGCTTTGACGCCTTATGCGCCGCGTTGGCCATCACCGTCAGATGAGGGGAAAGTCGAATTGCCATGGGACGGGGCTGCCGGTCAGCCCTTGGCGCGCTCCACGTAGCTGCCATCCTCAGTCTTCACGACGATTTTTTCGCCGGTCTCGATGAACGGTGGCACCGAAGTCTTGACGCCATTGGCCAGCTTGGCCGGCTTGTACGAGGAGGAGGCGGTCTGGCCCTTTACCACCGGATCAGCCTCGATCACTTCCAGCACGACGGTCGGCGGCAGGTGGATGCCCACCGGTTCGCCTTCGACCAGATCCACAGTCACCTGCATGTTGTCCTGCAGGAATGGCGCTGCATCACCCAGCAAGCCGCGTGGGATGTGGGCCTCCTCATACGTTTCCGCGTCCATCAGCACGAGATTGCTGCCGTCGGTATAGGAGTAAGAGAATTCCTTCTCCTCGGTCATCAGGCGTTCCACCGTGTCGGCAGTGCGCCAACGCTCATTGGTCTTATTGCCCGATTTGAGGTCGCGCATTTCCACTTGGATGAAGGCGCCACCCTTGCCGGGGGTGATGATCTGCTGCTTGAGCACGGTCCAGCGCCGGCCGTCATGCTCGATCACCTGTCCGGCGCGGATCAGGTTCGCCTGTTGCTTCATGGCACTAGCCTGTGGGTTGCCTGGGAGTTGCCGGCTTCTAAACCGGGGGCAGGGAATTGGGCAAGCTGGCGAGCCGTTAGCTCAGTCGGTCTGCCGCAGCTTGTGAGTGACGCCGCGCGGGTCGCGCACCCGATCACCCGGTTCCAGATAGTCCGGACCGATCGGCACCTTGCCGTGTCCGCCGGGGATGTCGAGCACATATGTCGGCCATGCCAGGCCGGTCACACGGCCTCGGAGCTGCGCAAGCAAACGGCGGCCTTCGCCGATAGGTACGCGGAAACGGGCTGTGCCGGGCGCGGGATCGAGCTGGTGCAGATAGTCCGGCTTGACGCGGGCAGCCAACATGGCGCGGAACAGGGCCTCCAGCGTTGCCGCATCGTCGTTGACGCCACGTAGCAGCACGGACTGGCCCAGGACCGGCACCGCGCGCGCCTGAATGCGTCGAAGCGCGCCGATCGCCTCGCCTGTCAGCTCGCACGGATGATTGGCGTGCAGCACGACCCACATGGACTTGGACGTTTCGAGCGCATCGGCGAGCGTTTCAGTGACCCGGGCCGGATCCGCCGTCGGCACACGTGTGTGCACGCGCAGCATTTCGATATGCGGTATCCCAGACAACGCGTTCACGATCGACGCCAGCCGCCGTGGCGACAGCATAAGTGGATCGCCGCCGGTGAGGATGACCTCCCGGATCGCAGGTCTGGCCGCAAACCACGCGTAGGCGGCCTGCAATTCGGCTTCGCTTAACAGGCCACCGTCAGGGCCGACGTGCTCCCGACGGAAGCAGAACCGGCAATACACGGGACAGACCAACAGAGGCTTCAGCAGCGCACGGTCGGGATAGCGGTGCACCACACCCTTGATCGGGGAAAAGGCGTCGTCCCCGATCGGGTCGGCGGTCTCATGCGGCGCGGTAAGCAACTCCGCCACGTTCGGAATGAACTGCAAGCCAATAGGGTCGTCACTCTGATCGATCTGCGTCTGCATCGCAGGTGTGATCGCAACGGCGTATCGCCGGATCACCGCGTCGATGGCGGTGCGCTCATCAGGTTGTACGTAGCCGGCGGCGATCAGTGCATCAGTGGTTGCTAGTGTGCGGTTCATACGAGTGAGATGTTCGCTGCAGGCCTGACTATCAGCAGCACGAGATCGCACGCTGTCATGAGATATTTGTTCCGACCATCGTGCCCTGGCAACGCCAGCGCAACACATCTTTCATCAGCACTATCGAGAGCTCGGCGAGCCCGTAACGGATGATCCGCTGGCGTATCTACTGGCGGCTTGCGCCCGGTTGGCAACCAAAGTCTGTGCCCGAGAGCAGCATCACAACTATCTGAAGAACGGTTCGGCCGAAAAGCGCCGCGGACGTCGGTGAGAGGCTGCACTGGCGAGCAGGTCTTGCTCGACGGAATAGCGAGGACTGGAGTAAGGAGCGAGAGCGTGATGCGGTAAAAGCCCGCTGCGCCGCGAGCCAACAAAGCGCTGGCTCAGAAGCCGACGTGCGTTCGGACGATCTAAAAAATAAGACGGGAGAAATCTTCATGTCAGCAGCAGCTGCCAACACCGTTTCCATTCCATGGTGGAAAGAACCAACTAAGGATCAATGGCTCGCCTGGGTCGCCGCTTGGCTCGGATGGACCCTCGATGCGTTCGACTTCACGATTTTCCTGCTGCTGATGGTGCCGATATCCAAGGACTTCGGTGTGCCACTAACCGAGGTCGCCATCGTCTTCACACTGACTTTGTGGATGCGGCTGGTCGGCGCAACTGCGTCCGGCTGGCTCGCCGACCGGATCGGCCGCAAGAAGCCGTTGATGATCTCGATCGCTTGGTTCTCGGTCTGCAACCTACTCGCGGGATTGGCGCCGAGTTTCTGGCTTCTGCTGCTGTTCCGCACAGTACTTGGCATTGGAATGGGCGCGGAATGGCCCGCCGGCGCTGCCCTGGCGATGGAAACATGGCCGCAACGGTCGCGTGGCTTCATGGGCTCGGTGCTGCAGGGCTCCTGGGGGCTTGGAGCACTGCTATCCAGCGCCGCCTATGCTCTGCTGTATGATTCAATCGGCTGGCGCGGCTTGTTGCTGATCGGCGTGCTGCCCGCCCTGCTGATTGTCTACATCCGCATATTCGTAAAAGAGCCGGAGGTCTGGATCGAGAATAGGCGCAAGCAGCGCGCCGAGAACCGCGAGTTCCGCATGCCGCTGTTCAGCATTTTCAAACGCGGCGTCCTCGCCAATACCCTCACGGCGTGCTGGCTGATGGCCAGCGCGTTCGTCGTTGGCTACTCGGTCGGCGGCATGTTCCCCTCTTACCTGCAGCGGGACCTTGGCCTTCCTACCAGCTCTGTCGCGCTGCCGATCATGTTGCAGAGCCTGGCGTTCTTCCTCTCGGCGATCCTCTGGGGCTGGTTCGCCGACCGCTTCGGCCGACGGCGGACGCTCATCATCACCGCCCTGGTGACGATCCCGATAACGCCGCTCTATCTGCTGACCACCGACTATTCGATGATCGTCGTGTTCTTCACCTTGCAGGGCTTCTTCGGCGGCGGTGGCATGCACACGCAATGGCCGCATTACCTGTCGGAGCGATTCCCAACCGAGGTGCGGGCGACAGCCACGGGCTTCTGCTATCATCAGGGGGCGATCTTCGGCGGCCTCGTGGCGCCGATCCTGTCTTACTTCGCCACCAGCTGGCACATGGGCTTCGCGATCCCGATGATGATCGGCACCACCGTCGCCGCCGGCTCGGTCTTCGCCTCTATGCTATTCAGCCCCGAAACGAAAGGCACTCAGTTGGTTTCGGATATTCAACTGGCGTGACGGATGACCCAGGTCGAGGGCGCATCAGTTTGCACGGGCGCCCCGACTTGCCGCCGCACTGGGCAGATGTTCTTAATTCGTTCTCCAGCGTGCATTACGATCCCTCGCATGCCCGAGCAACCAGCCCTCTCGCCCGCGGACGCCGACGATCTGCGCCAGGCACTCGCCTTCGCATTGACCTTCGATGGCCGAAAGCGGTTTCGCCATGCCGACGAGATCGCCGCTCGGATAACGGCTGACCACCTTGTCCGTTATCTCGAGATGGCGGGATATGTGGTGATGAGGCGGCCTGGTCGCGGCGACTTTGCCGCGGTGGCGCGCGGAGCGGGACCGGTCAGCCGATAGCCCGGGCCGTGACGCCGTCAGTAGTGCCAATAGCCTCCGCCGCCGAACAGCAGCAAGAGAATGACGATCAGCAGGATGAGGCCGAGCCCACCGCCATAATGGCGGCCGCCATAGTATCCGGAGCGATAACCATAATACCCTCCGCCACCAAACAGCAGCACGATGATCAGGATCAGCAGAATAAGGCCCATATCAAATGCCCTTTCTCCATTGACCCTGCTGGATTCGGCAATGAGAAAGGTGATGACGTGGCGTAATGATGGCGATGCGACGGCGGCATCGGTTCTGACGTAACGTTGATCAATGCAGTCCAGTTGGCACCCTGACCGTCTCGCCGCGCGCATGCCGTTCCTGCATCGACGAAGCCAGCTGACCTTGGCCACGCGCGCGTTCTTCAGTGCGCACGGCTATACAGAAGTGGAGACACCGTACGCCGTTACCGCGCCGGGCGAGGAAGTCCACCTGCGCGCCTTCCGTACAGAACGCGAGACGCCCGACAACTCCCGGCAGACGCTCTGGCTGCATACCAGCCCTGAGTTCGCCATGAAGAAGCTGCTGGTCGCCGGCGCTGGCCCGATTTTCCAGCTTGCTCGCGTCTGGCGAAATGGCGAGGGCAGCGACCTGCATGCTCCTGAGTTCACCATGCTGGAATGGTATCGTCCCGGGGCGGACATCGGCTCACTGATCGACGAGACTGAGGACTATTTGCGCGCGATGCTGCCGCCCGTTGTCAACTGCCGCGGCGTCACCACTGATCTGTCGAGGATGGAGCGCTTGACGGTGGCGGAGGCGTTTTCCCGCTACGCCGGCGTCGATGTGTTGCGGACAGCGGAGGATGCATCTGCTCTCGCATCCGACGCAGCGGTCAGGCTGCGGGACGGCGAGACGTGGGAGGATCTGTTCTTCCGCCTGTTGCTCGAACGGGTCGAACCTCATCTGGGGCGGACACACCCGACGTTCCTCACCCATTGGCCAGCGGCGCAGGCGGCCCTGGCTCGCCGCGATCCGCGCGATCCTCGCGTGGCCGAGAGGTTTGAGCTGTTCCTCTGCGGCATCGAATTGGCCAACGCCTTCGTCGAGCTCACCGACGCTGCCGAACAGCGTGCTCGCTTCGAAGCGGATCGCGCGCGGCGCCACGCGACATCAGGCCCCGACTGGCAGTTGGACGAAGACTTCCTGGCAGCACTTGCATTCGGCATGCCGCCGTCCGCGGGCATCGCGCTAGGGTTTGACCGCCTAGCAATGATCGCGTCCGGCGCCAGCCGCATCAACCAGGTGCTCTGGCTGGACTAACCGTTTCGTAACCGGTTCGGAAGCAACCATTGTGGTCCACAGCCATGGAGCCGTGTATGTCCCCGGTTGCTGATGATTTTGCTGCTATTACCCAACGACTGAAGGAGATTGAGCGAGAGGCGGCCGCAGAAGCCGCCGCCCGCGCCCGTCGTAACGAGATCGAACGCCAGTCAAACGACGCCTACGAAGACATCGCCGCCTAACGCAGGCTTAGTGGAACGCCAAAACCGGAAACTGCAGACACAACGTCTCGGCGCCACCATTCCCTGCCGTCACTGTCAGCGCGCCATCGTCGGGACCGACGAAAACACAGGAATTCGGCGGCAATAACGCCGCTCCGCGCGCTGACGCGGAACCGGACAGCACGATCCAGAACTGTCCGCCACCCGTGCCAGGATCGGGACCGGTCATGCGCGCACCGGCCGGCAGGCGATAGCGCCACGTCGCCATGCCGTCCGGTGTTTGTTCAATGACCGTGGTGCACGACAGGTTTGTGGTGCTGGCCAGGTCTGCCGGCAGAGCGACCGGCATTGGCGGGGATGTCGCTTCGCGGTGCTGATGGTTCTGCCGGCGCGCCGCGCGCAACTGGTCCCGCGCGCTGGGCATGTAGCGTGCGCCTGAATCCCAGGTATTGCGCAAAGTGAACCAGGAGATGCCGTCATCCTGGGCGACGATCGGACCATAGGCCGACCATGCGTCGGTGTAGTGCACCGCCACTGATCCGACATCGTGCGTACCAAGACGGCCGCCGCCCTGCACCACCACCTGATACTGATCGCGCTTGGTGGAAGTGCGGCTTGACCACCGCGTGCGGATCCTTCTCCACCAGGAACGCCATCGGATACAGCACGCCTGCCTCGGGCGCGGCCTGGCCCTGCTTCAGCGTGTTGCGGTTCTCACCGATGAAGGTGGTGTGCCAGCCATAGGTGGTCTTGCGTCGCGTGGTCTCGCGGGCGACTTCGCTGTTTGCCGTCAGGATCATGGGTGTTCCTTTCCACCTCAGCCTACGCCGTGAACCTCATAGTGCAAGCGTTGCCGATCGCGCTTGTCAGAGCCACAACGTCGAGCGTAGCCTTCGTGATAGAAGCTGAAAGCGTCAGCCCTGGGGGGATAATGCTGATCGAGTTCGACGCCGGCCAGGACGGCGCGACAATCCTGGCGCGGCTCGCGACAGTGCTCGACCCTGAACTGGACCAATCCATCGTCGAACTGGGCTTTGTTCAGGAGGTGCGCGTCCATAACAAGCATGCGAAGGTGGCGTTGCAGCTACCCACCAGTTGGTGTGCGATGAACTTCGCCTTCCTGATGGCGGCGGACGTGCGCAAGGTGCTGTTGGCAACAGATGGCATTGAGCAGGTCAGCGTCTGTCTGGGCGACCATTGTGCGGCTGAGGAAATCGAAGGCGCAGTCAATCAAGGAAAGTCGTTTTCGGATGCCTTTTCGGGCGAGGCGGCGGGCAGTCTGGCCGATCTTAGAGCCACTTTCCTGCGCAAGGGCTTCCTGGTCCGACAGGAGCGCCTGTTGCAGCAACTACTCGATACCGGTTGGCCGCCCGAGGGAATTGTCCGCCTATGTGTGCATGAAGGGATGCGTATAGCCACCGTCGAGGTGGTTAAGCGGTACTGGAGCGCCGAGCCGAGCTCGGCTTGGACTGTTCACCTTCAGCACCGCTGATCGTGGATGAAAGCGGCGCAGTGATAGCGGCAGACAGGTTGGAAGCTTACTACCAGCAAATCCGGACGGTTCGGGTCGCTTTGGAAGCCAATGGTGCATTCTGTCGAGTCATGCTCGCCAAGCGCATCGCATCCGGCCCGGCGGACACAACTCGAAGCAAGGGGGAGGCCAATGTACAGGCATGACGGCCAGGATATTTTCGTCATCGACTGGTCACACCCACTTCTGGGATGCGCGGCCTGAGAACTGGCGTAACAACTACGGCGAAAGCTGGATCAGGTGCTTTTACGCCTACCACAGCGCCTTAAGTCCTGCCGAAGTGGTTTGGCCGTTCGAAAAATTCTGCCACTACGGCGAAGCGGCCATTGTCAACGACCTGTTTCGGGATGGCTATGTCGATATGGCCATCCTGAACTCGACCTATCTGCACGAGTTCTATCAACAAGGGCTTCAACACTCACGTGCAGAACTTTGCCGTAAAGCAGAAGCACCCAGATCGGTTCCTGCTGTGTGGGTCATTCGATCCGCGCGACGAGGAGAAGGGTCTGGATGCGATGCGCCAGATGATGGCCGAGTATCCGATCAGCGGGCTCAAACTATATACGGCTGAATGGCGGGGCACGTCCCGAGGTTGGCGGCTCAACGACCCTTGGGCATATAAGTATCTGGAACTGGCCCAAAAGCTTGGGATCAAGAATATCCACATCCATAAGGGGCCGACGGTTTATCCGCTGAGCCTGGATGCGTTCGATGTCCGCGACGTCGATTATGCGGCTACCGATTTCCCCGAACTCAATTTCATCGTCGAGCACGTCGGGCTGCCGCGCCTGGACGATTTCTGCTGGATCGCCGCACAGGAACCGAATGTCTATGCAGGGCTGTCGGTGGCGTCGGCGTTCGTGCATCTGCGCCCTCGGTACTTCGGCGAAATACTGGGCAATCTGCTCTTCTGGCTTGGTCCGGATCGAATTTGCTTCGGCAGCGACTATGCGATCTGGACGCCGAAATGGCTCATTGAGAAGTTCATGGCATATGAATTTCCAGATGATCTGAAGCAGGAATACCACGCGGATCTGACGCCGGAGCTGAAGCGGAAGATACTTGGGTGAGAACGCGGCGCGGCTTTATGGCATCGACATACCAGCTCAAACGGAAAAGCTCAAACAGGACGGGATCGGCCTGGCAGTCGCCTGAGCCCTCAGCGCCGGCGCGGACACCTGCTACGGCGCGTGCCGCTACCACGCGGTGGCGGCCTTTCGTTCTTCATGTAAGAAGAACCCCTCCGTAGTAAGATGCGATTGCGCTTTCGCAAGTTTGGAATTTTATCATTCTAAACTTGACAACCACATTTCGTCCACAGCAACCTCATAAGCCGGGAGAGACCTGGGAGAACGGCACTGAAGTCAGCGGCCGCAAGGCTCGCCTGACGAATGCTGTCATGCGCGGCTGGTCCCTCGAAGAGCAGAATACAAACAGGGGGAATACATGGCGACAGTTGACGACACGAAACTACATCAACTCATTGGTCAAATGCTTAACGACCTGGGCGGCGCGGCCAGTGTCGCAATGGTCCGTATGGGCGACGCACTCGGCCTCTACAAGACGCTTAACGAAAAGGGCAGCATGACGTGCGACGAACTTGCAGCCGCCGCAAATGTGCATCCACGATACCTGCGTGAGTGGCTGTCACAACAAACGGCATCGAGCTATCTGACCTACAATTCAGCATCCAAGAAATTCACCTTGCCGCCCGAGCAGGCAATGATGTTCGCCATCGAAGAAAGCCCTGTCGCAATGATGGGCGCGTTCGATGCAATTGTGGCGTGGCAGGAAGTTCAGGGAAAAGTCCAAGATGCATTTAAGAACGGCGGAGGCGTAGCATGGGGCGACCATGGTCCATGCCTGTTCTGTTCCACGGCAAGGTTCTTCCGCCCCGGCTATCTCCACAATCTGGTCCAGAATTGGCTGCCGGCCCTGGATGGCGTAGAGGCCAAGCTGCGCGAGGGCGCCAAGGTGGCCGACGTCGGTTGTGGCCACGGCTGGTCAACCGTCTTCATGGCGCAGGCTTTCCCGAATTCGAAGTTCATCGGTTACGATTTCCATCCAGGTTCAATTGAGCAGGCAAAGGCGCACGCACGGGAACACGAGTGTGAGCAACGTCGAGTTCCATGTCGGCACCGCCAAAGAGTATCCCGGCAACGAATTCGACCTGGTGGCGTTCTTCGATTGCCTGCACGACATGGGCGATCCCGCCGGTGCCGCTGCGCACGTCAAGCAGTCGCTGAAGCCGGATGGTACCTGGATGATCGTCGAGCCGATGGCTGGTGACCGGATGGAGGACAACATGAACCCCATCGGTCGGATCTACTACGCAGCGTCCACGCTTGTTTGCGTGCCGACCTCGCTCGCCCAAGAGGTAGGCGCTGCCTTGGTGCGCAGGCCGGCGAGGCGAAGCTCCGGGAGGTCATCACTGCGGGTGGCTTCAGCAAGGTCCGGCGTGCCACGGAAACGCCGTTTAACATGGTCTTAGAGGCCCGCGCTTAGCTTCCACCACGCAAGGCCGGGACCAATCGTGTTCCGGCCTTGGACCGGCTATGCCGCACAGCCTGTCGTCGCAGACCGGCCGAACCAGCAACGTCCGATGTTCCGACAGAAAATGGAGTGCGAAGTGCCCGAGTTCATTCTCTCTGACAGCCTGATAGACAACTGCGCCCAACGTGCTGCAGCGTGACGATCGGGAGAACCGGTTCTTTTTCGAGGACCTGGAGGAGTTGCGGGCAGCCAAGTACCTCCTCGCTGTGGTACCACGAGAATTCGGCGGCCTGGGTCTAACTCTCAGCGAGATATGCCAAGAGCAACGTAGACTGGCACGGCGATCTGCTCCGACCGCCTTGGCGGTGAACATGCATCTTGGTGCAACCGGTCACGCCGCCGATCTTTGGCGTAAAGGGAATTCATCACTGGCCTGGATGCTTGAGGAGGCTGCACAGGGCGCAATCTTTGCTTACGGCTACTCGGAGTCGGGAAATGACTTGGAAGGCCTGTACGCCACGACACGCGCCGAGCGCGCCGATGGTGGATGGCGGTTCTACGGACACCGACATTTCGGCAGTCTGTCGCCAGTCTGGAACTGGCTCAACACCTACGGTGTGGATGCCAGCGATCCAAATGATCCGAAACTGGTCTTCGCGGTGATCTCACGGGAGTCGCCGGGGTATCGGATCGTCGAGAACTGGGACACTCTCGGCATGCGTGCGACGCAGAGCCACGACACAATTCTGGAAGGCGTGTTTGTTCCCGATCGCTATGTGCAATGGATCGGCAAGCCGGGGTTTGCCGGATTACTGACCGTCTTTGGCTGGTTCGAGCCATTGTTCGCGAATGTCTATGTAGGTTTGGCGGAACGCGCACGTGATCTGGCAATCGAGCGCGTGAAGAAGAAAACCTCCGTGGCAATGGCTCGCTCAATGGCCTATCACCCGGAGGTACAGCATATCGCCGCGCGGATCTTCTATGAACTGGAAGCGATGATCCCACAGGTTGAGCGGATCGCTGACGATTGGACGAACAATCGGGATCACGGCGAACTATGGCCGGCGAAGCTGGTCGCAGTGAAGCATCGCTGCGTCGAGGGGGCATTCAAAGTGGCTGACCTGGCACTGGAAATCTCGGGCGGCCGCGGCATGTTTCGGGGGGACGAACTCGAGCGGCTTTACCGAGACGCCCGCTGCGGCCGGTTCCATCCGGCAAACCCAATGGTGGTCCATGAGGTAATGGGGAAATGCGCTCTTGGCGTCTTGGCTGATGAAGGGCCGCGTTGGGGCTGAACATGGCAGAACTGGGAGGACGGAATGATGCTTCGTGTGTCTGTTGCGGCGGCCATCGCGCTCGTTGGTGCCATCGGAACGTCACTTGGGGAGCAGCCAACCAAAGGTTCCTATTCCTTCGGTCCAGACCAGACAATTGCCGACATCGGCCTGCTGACCTGGGCGCCGTTGAAACTGGACGGGCTGCCAGAGGGAATCGAGATTGCGACCCTGCGCGGCGATCTCGCTAAAGGCGGCGGGGAGATCCTGTTGCGAACGCCTCCCGGATACGTCGTCCCTAACCATAGCCACACCAGTGATGAGCTGTACCTGTGGCTGAAGGGGCCGTTCACGTATGTCGCTGCGGATGGCACGCGGCAACAGATGAACGCGCCAGCCTATATCAGTCTACCTGGAAACACACCTCATGCACTCGAGTGCGGCAGCGAACAGTGCGTGTTCTATCTTCGTTATGGCCGTCCCTTCGATCTCCAGGTGCATTCGATGCCTGCCCCGAAATAATCGGGTGCTTTCCCGCCGAGAGGCACGCCGTCGAGCTTGGCGCGACAAGACCAGCGAGGAGGTATTATGCCCCTAACCGCTCGCGTGCCAAGTTCGCACCGGCGCCCAGTGCAGCCAGCTTCGCTTCAGCCACGCCCCGGCGCATCGGTGCCATGCCACAGTTGGTGCAGGGAAACACCCGTTCCGCCGGCACAAACGACGTCACCTGCGCGATCAGATCAGCGACCTCTTCCGCTGTCTCGACACGATCGCTAGCGACATCGATCACGCCGACCAACAGGTCTTTACCCGGCAGCAACTCCATCAGCGCCATCGGCACATGTGAATTGCGACACTCGAGCGACACCTGGTCGATGCGGCTGTCCGCTAGAGCCGGAAACGTCTGCTCGTATTGGCGCCATTCGGTACCGAGAGTGCCCTTCCAGTCGATGTTCGCCGGAATGCCGTAGCCATAGCAGATATGCACGGCGGTCGTGCAGCCGAGGCCTTCAGCCGCGCGCTCCAGCGCCGGCACGCCCCATTCCAGCACCGCATCCATGTAAACATTGAACGCCGGCTCGTCGAACTGGATGACATCGACGCCATCCGCCTCCAGCGCGCGCGCCTCCTGGTTCAACAGTTCGGCGAAAGCCATGGCGAGCGTCGCGCGATCGCCGTAGTGCGTATCGGCGATCGTATCTACGATGGTCATCGGCCCGGGCAGCGTGAACTTCAGCTTGCTTGTCGTGTGGGCACGTGCAAGCCGTGCCTCAACGGCGTGCACGCGCCCACGCAGACGAAGCGGCCCGGTGACTGTCGGCACCATCGCCTTATAGCGGTCGGCGCGAATGCCGATCTCGATGCGCCGGTCGAAGTCGATGCCCTCGATATTCTCCAGGAAGCCGTGCACGAAGTGCTGGCGCGACTGCTCGCCGTCGGTCACGACGTCGATGCCGCAATCCTCCTGCAGCTTGATCGCGAGCAGCGTCGCATCGCGCTTTGCCGCCGCCAGCTCTTCGCCGGCGAGCTTCCATGCCGGCCAAAGCCTGTTCGGCTCGGCGAGCCACGCGGGCTTCGGCAGACTGCCGGCAATGCTGGTCTCGAACATCATTCGATGGGCGCCTCAGGCGTACGGAACAGCAATGGGAAGGCGCTGTGGACGTGCGGCGCCGTGACCGGCGGGGCGCCGAGATGCAGGAACGATCGGTTCAACTCCGCGAGGTTGCGCGCGCCGGCCAAGGCCATCGCCACCATCACCTCCTGCTCCAGGATCTCCAGCAGCCGGTGCACGCCGCGATCACCCTCCGCCGCCAGCGCATAACAGTACAGTCGACCCACCGCGATGGCATCGGCGCCCAGCGCGATCGCCTTCACCACGTCGGTGCCGCGCGAGAAGCTGCCATCGATCATCACCCGAGCCCGGCCGCGCACCGCGTCCATCACCTCGGGCAATACGTCCATCGCACCACGGCCGTGATCGAGCTGGCGCCCGCCGTGGTTCGATACATACACCACCTCGACACCATGCTCGCAGGCGATCACAGCGTCCTCGGCTGTGGCGATACCCTTCAGGATCAGCGGGATACGATGCTTGTCCTTGAAACGCCTCACGTTGTCCCAGGAGAAGCTGGCCTGGAAGTTGTGCCCGGTCGCCGCGGTGCGCCATGGCTTGACGAAGCGTGCCGCAATGTCGCGTTCGCGCCGCGAATAGGCGGCAGTATCGACTGTGATGCAGAATGCGTTGTAGCCGGCGTCCACAGCGCGACGCACCACGTCATCGACCCAGTCGTCGTCGCCCCGAACATAGAGCTGGAAGATCTTCGGTCCGGCGACTGCCTTGGCAGTCTCCTCCAGGCCAGGCTTGGTCACCGAGCTGACGATGATCGGCACACCGAATTCGGTGGCGCCACGGCCGGCGGTGGCAGCCCCGCCGGCGTCGAATGATTCCAGCGAGCCAACCGGCGCCAACATTACCGGCAGCCGCAGCTTCATACCCAGAAATGTCGTGCCGGCGTCCACCTGGGATACGTCGCGCAGCACGTGTGGGCGCAGTGCAATCGCATCCAGCGCTGCCCGGTTACGCCGCAGCGTGGTCTCGCTCTCGGTAGCGCCGATGAGGTAACCCCAAATGTCGCTGGTCAGTTTCGCGCGCGCAGCCGGGATGAATTCGTGCAGGCACTGATAATCGCCGCTCAGTTCAGTCAGGTGAGGTGCTTCCGGCATCGATCTTCCTTCCCCGGTAGGCGTTATACGGTCAGCATAGCGGATGTGCGTGCGAGTGGCGGCATGGGTCGCGTTTCCGGCATCGCCAGCCAGACAGCCGCAACGGATGCGAGTCCGATGAACGAGAGAAACAGAAAGGCCACCGGCGCGCCGAACATATCGGCAATCCAGCCTGCCAAGGTGGTGCTCGCGGTGGCTCCCAGGCCGGCCGCGAGGCCTAGCGAGCCGATGGCCAGATTGAGATAGCCTGACTGCCGCGTGACATCGGCGGCAATCAGCGGCATGGCCAAGCCGAACACAGTGGCACTGACGCCGTCGAGCGCCTGGATCACCACCAACGGCAGTGCATCGGGCAGGCTGACGAACAGCAGCCCGCGCAATGGAAGTGCCGCGAAGCCGAACAGCAGGACCGGACGGCGACCGAGCCGCTCGGCGAGGCGTCCGGCCCATGGTGAGCAGGCCACTGCCACCGCTTGGGGAACGATCACCGCCGCCGACACCACGAACCCGGTCTGTCCGCCGCGCTTTGCCAGCTCATTCAACACCAGCGGCAGCATTGCGGCGTTGGCCAGGTGGAACAACACCACGCAGGCGGCAAAGATATGCAGCGGTGTCTCGCGGAAGAGATGCCAGGGACGCAGGCGCTGCTGCTTTCGCTGGCGCGGATGCAGCACGGCCGCATGGTCGCTCTCTGGGACGCGCTCGGTTCCTGAGAACAGCACAATCGAGGCAAGCGCTGGGATGACCAGGGCCGCACTGACCAGGAAAACGACGCCGTCCGATAGATAATGCGCAAAGGCACCCAGCACCGCCGCCGCGAACGCGGTGCCGAGTGACGCATAGCGGCCGTTGATGCCGAGACGTTCGCTGAATGCAGCATGACCACACAGCAAAAGGCTGAGGGCGGCAATCGCGGGCGTGATCAGGCAGCCGGCGAAGCCACGCACTACCTGCGCGGTCAGGACCGGTCCCCAGGATGGGGCCTCGAACACAATGAGCGAGCCGATGGCAAGCAGCACCAGCGCGATCGCCGTCGAGAGTCGCTTCAAATGGATGGTATCAACGACCCATCCGGCCGGCAGCTGGAAGACGAGAGCTGCGAGCGTACCGACGCTGAGCGCAAGGCCGACATGGACCTGACTCCAGCCCTGCTGGGTAAGATAGACGGTGAAGAACGGCCCGAAGGCCGTTTGCATCGCTGCACTGAAGAAATTGAGGCCGTTGAGACCAAGCTGGCAACGCAGCGGGATCATCGAGCGAGCAACCTGTCATCAACAAAAGGGCCGGGCAGATCACCGCCCGGCCCGATGGTAATGTCTGCTCCGCCTCATGTCAGTCCCTGCCGCAACCCCTTCGGTACGGCGGTTGACACAGGATCAGTCGCCAACGGCGCGAAGCAACGGCCGCTGCGGCTCGCACAGCTCCTCGTAGAGCTCGACATAGTCCTCGGCCATGCGCCTCGACGTGAAGCGACGGTCGAACGTCTGGCGCACCTTTGCGCGATCGAGTTCACGAAGCCGCTCGACCGCCGCCGCTGCGGCGGCCTCGTCGTGGACAATGAAGCCGGTGACGCCGTGATCGATCACCTCGGGCACCGAACCGCGGTCGAATGCGATCACCGGAGTACCGCACGCCATACTCTCGATCATCACCAGACCGAACGGCTCCGGCCAGTCGATCGGGAACAGCAGCGCATGTGCCCCTGACAGAAAAGCGGGTTTCTGGCCGTCGTTGATCTCACCAATGAACTCAACCCATGGGCTGGCATCGATCAGCGGCTTGATTTCATTTTGGTAGTACTTCTTGTCGGCGCTATCGACCTTGGCCGCGATCTTTAGCCGCATGCCCGCTGCGCCGGCGATACGAATTGCCTTATCAACGCCTTTTTCCGGCGAAATGCGCCCAAGAAACGCCAGATAGTCCTGCTCCAAGGACTGTGGCGTTAGCAGGTTCGCAGGCATGCCGTGGTGCACCGTGCGGATCCAGTTCAGGCGAGGAATCGGCCGGCGCTGGCTGTCGGAGATCGACACGAATGGCGCATCGATAAGTTCGTAGACATCCTTGAATTCAGGGATGTCGAGGCGGCCGTGCAGCGTGGTCAGGAATGGCGTGCGCTGCCGACTGAACAGCGACAGAGGGAAGTAGTCGGTATGGAAGTGCAGCACATCGAATTCGTCGGCGCGACGATAGATCAGCTCCATCATCCGCATGTAGATCGCGATCCAGTCGACCACACTCGGATCGAGCCGCAGCGCCTCATCACGCATCGGGGCAAGCTTGGCCGAGGTAATCGAGTCACCACTGGCAAACAGCGTCACGTCGTGACCCATCGCCACCAGCTCCTCGGTGAGGGAGTAGACGACACGTTCAGTACCACCGTACAACTTCGGTGGCACCGCTTCGAAAAGCGGAGAGATTTGACCAATACGCATGAAGTATGGGGTCCCGGGTTTTCTTCCGTTGAACTGTGATCCGCTCAGCTTTACTGTGCCTTGACTTGTTCAAAAGCCTCGCTTAATCACCATTTTGTTATAGGATGCGAATGTGGCGCGAAATGGCGACAATTACGGCTGAAATGAGGCGCGGAGAAAGGCAGGCCAACATGCCGGCTGCCAACATGCCGGCTGTCAGATCCCGCCCGCTCGGATTCCTATGGCGCTACGTAAGCCGTCACCCGTGGGGGCACGCGACGGTCTTCCTGTCGGTGCTCGTGGCAGTGGTCTGCGCGGTGTCGGTCCAATACGGACTGAAGAACCTGGTGGACATCGTCGCCGCGGGACCGGCCAAGGCGGGCAGCCATATCTGGTGGGCTTTTGCCGCTCTGTGCGGACTGGTCGCCGCAGATAACCTGCTGTGGCGTATCGGCGGCTGGGCCGCGGCGCATACGTTCGTTGCAGTAACAGGCGACATCAGGCGCGACCTGTTCGGTCATCTGTCGGGCCACTCCCCCAGCTATTTCGCCGAACGCCTGCCTGGCGCGCTGGCAAGCCGGATTACCGCAACGTCCAATGCGACTTTCACCGTAGAGAACACCGGGTCGTGGAACGTGCTCCCGCCCTGCGTCGCCGTGGTCTGCTCCATCGTCTTCATCGGCTCGGTCAATCTGACGATGGCGGGAGCGCTGGTTGCGGCCTCGGTGGCGATGGGAGCGCTGATCTTTCACCTCGCACGCCGCGGCACGCCGCTGCACCGAAGCTTCGCCAGCAAGGCGGCTGCGGTCGATGGTGAACTCGTCGATGTGATCGGCAACATGGGCGTGGTCCGCGCATTCGGCGCGATGTTTCGCGAGCAGAGCCGCGTCGCCTCGACCATCGGCATCGAGATGGGCGCGCGGCGCAGTAGCCTGATCTACCTAGAACGTCTGCGGCTGATCCATGCGGTCATCACCACGCTGCTGATCGCGGGCGTGGTGGCGTGGGGCATCACACTGTGGCAGAGCGGCGCGGCGACGGTCGGCGACCTGGTGCTGATTACGTCGCTGTCCTTCGGCATCCTGCACTGCACGCGCGACCTGGCAGTGGCATTGGTGGATCTGACCCAGCACGTGGCTCGGCTGGAGGAGGCGATCGGATCGCTGCTCATACCGCATGAACTGCCGGACCGGCCGGGCGCTCGCCCGCTCCTGCAGGGAGTGGGGGAGGTCATGTTCGACGCCGTGAGCTTCGCCTATCCGGGACGGGCGCCGGTGCTGCGGGAGTTCGACCTGACTATCCAGCCTGGCCAGCGGGTCGGACTGGTCGGCTACTCAGGCGCCGGCAAGTCGACCGTGCTGGGACTGCTGCAGCGGTTCTACGACGTGGGCGGCGGGCGCATTCTGGTCGATGGGCAGGACATCCGCGATGTGACGCAGGAGAGCCTGCGCGCCAGCATGGCAATCGTGCCGCAGGACATCAGCCTGTTCCACCGTACGGTGCTGGAGAACATCCGGTACGCCAACCCCGACGCTCAGGAACGCGAGGTGATGGCGGCGGCCGAGATGGCCAATTGCCGCGAGTTCATCGAGGCGCTGCCGGACGGCTTCGACACGATGGTGGGCGATCGCGGCGTGAAGCTCTCCGGCGGACAGCGGCAGCGGCTTGCCATCGCCCGTGCTTTGTTGAAGGACGCGCCGATCCTGCTGCTCGACGAGGCGACCAGTGCTCTGGACAGCGAAAGCGAGCGGGCGATCCAGGACGCGCTGGACCGGCTGATGCAAGGGCGCACGGTGATCGCCATCGCCCATCGGCTGGCGACCTTGAAGAGCTTCGATCGCATTATCGTCATGGATCGCGGGCGGATCGTCGACGATGGATCGCCGGGCATACTGGCAATGCGTCCGGGTCCGTATCGCGAACTGCTGCGCAAGCAGCAGCTGGTGGACCCGGTTCCGGAAGCCGCCTGACTTGTCCCGCCTGATCGTCGTCTCCAACCGGGTGGCGCCGATCACGGAAGGGGAACCAACCGCAGGCGGCCTCGCCGCCGGCGTTCTGGATGCGCTGAAACAGCAGGGCGGTATCTGGTTCGGCTGGAGCGGCGACGTCAGCCATGACACCGCCGCACCGGCGCACGTGGAACGGACTGCTGGCCCGATCACTCTCTACACGGTCGATCTGTCGCGACGCGACTACGACGGCTTCTATCGTGGCTTTGCCAACGGGACGCTGTGGCCGACACTGCACTATCAGGTCGGCCACGCACATTTCGGTTGGGAGGATTTTGCGTCCTATCGCCGGGTGAATGCGCTGTTCGCCCAGGCGCTGGCACGGCTGGTGCGACCGGACGACATGATCTGGGCGCACGATTACCACCTGCTGTCGCTGGCCCAGGCCCTGCGTATGCTTGGGCTGGACAATCGCATCGGGCTGTTCCTGCACACGCCATTTCCAGCGCCGCCCGTGTTCATGACGATCCCGGCGCATGCGGAGCTGATCGAGGCCATGTGCCAGTTCGATGTGCTGGGCTTCCAGACCGAGGATGATCGCATCGCCTTCGCCGACTACATCCAGCGGCAGGCCGGCGGCGTTGCGGTGCAAGCCGACGTGCTGTCTGCATTTGGTCGGACAGTGAAGACGGGCGTCTACCCGATCGGCGTACACGTCGACGAGGTGCGGCACGTGGCAACGGCGCCGTCCCACCAGCGCTACGCCGCGCGGCTGCAAGACAGCCTGCTGGGGCACCCGCTCATCCTGAGCGTCGACCGGCTGGACTATTCGAAAGGACTGCGACCGCGGTTCATCGCGTTCGAGCACTTCCTGGAGCGGTTTCCTCAGCACCAGGGCAAGGTGGTGTTCATGCAGATTGCGCCACCCTCGCGCGGTGATATCGAAGCATATCGTGAGATCCGCCGGGAACTGGAGGCTGAGGCGGGGCGTATCAATGGTCGCTTCGCCGAGGTGGACTGGACGCCACTGCGCTACTTGAACCGAGGCTTTGCGCGCAGTGCCCTGATGCCGCTTTATGCCGAAGCGAAGGTCGGTCTGGTGACGCCGCTGCGCGACGGCATGAACCTGGTGGCGAAGGAGTATGTGGCGGCACAGGATCCGCAGGATCCCGGTGTCCTGATGCTGTCGCAGTTCGCCGGCGCTGCGCGCGAACTGGAGACGGCGCTGGTCGTCAATCCATATGACCATGCCGGGGTGGCCGCCGCGCTCGATCGCGCGCTGGGAATGGAGCAAGGCGAACGGTGTGAGCGTCACGCCGCGATGCTGGGTGTGATGCGGCGGAACAGCCTGGACGCCTGGCGGGATCGCTTCGAGGCCGACCTGCGTGGCAGCGTGGACCAGCGATGCATGGTCGCGCCGAAGGCTTGCTGCGATCCCCCAGAGACTGTGGTTTCGCCAACGCCACCATCATACAATCCCAAACAATAGGAGCTGCGCCAGCCGAGCCGCAGAGATCTGGTTCAGCGGGGGGACCTGACAGGTTGCGCGAATTTGCATCAGCGCTGGTCGTATTTGCGCTCCTGTGCGTGAGCGCTGGTGCGGGAATCATCGTCCGCCCCCGCCTGCCCGAGCACCACCGCGTGCGCGAGACAACCGAGCTAATGCAGGTCACGATCGGACTGCTGGCGACATTCGCGGCGCTGGTGCTGGGGCTGCTCACTGCCTCGGTGAAGCAGACTTACGACAGCGCGTCGCATGACCGGGAGGCCTACGCGCTACAGTTGGGGCTGCTTGACCGGTGCCTGAGGGAGTACGGGCCAGAGACAGCTGCGGCGCGACAGCAGATCCACAGTTATACCGCAGCGGTGATTGCCGCCACCTGGCCCGATGAGCCACACCCCCAGGGCGTGCAATACCCCAACGTGACCCGCGTGTCCGGGGCCGGAGCTCCGCCGGAATTCGCGTCGATGATTGAGCGCATCGGGGTGGAGATTGCTCGACTAACTCCCAGCAGCAGCGAGTTGCAGAGGATGCAGGTGCTATGCTCCGACCGTTACAATGACGTTGCGCACTCCCGGCTCAGCTTGATCGAGAACTCACGAACCGAACCCTATGGACCGTTTTATCAGGTGCTGGCGTTCTGGTTGATGATCATATTCGGCTGCTTCGGCCTGGTTGCACCGCGCAACAGCCTGGCTGTCATCACCATCGCCCTGTGCGCTTTGTCGCTGAGCAGCGTCGTTTTCGTGATCCTCGATCTGAGCTCGCTCTATGACGGATACTTTAGCATCTCAAGCATGGGGATGCGCCGCGCGCTCGCCACGATGCTCAGACCGAGCCCATGATGCGCTTGTCTCACCAGGCACCAAACGTCACGCTCTCCAGCAACAGTTCGCAGGACATCATCGGCGGGATCCAGGCGCAGTCCCCGCATCGCGTGCACCTGTTCGATACCGACTATACGGAAGGTCAGCTCTTGAGCTTCATGCGAGTGCCGCAGCGGTCAGCGCAGGCTGCAGTCCTCGCTGAGGTAGCCTGAATTGATCTTGTGCTCGTAGATATGCTCGAACTGCGTGCGTGCGGGATGCCATGACCGCGACTGCTGCGCCCGTCGCCATTGCGCGGGCGCTGCTCGCCCCTCATCCTGCGCACCGGCTGCTAGGGTGCACGGCTTATGGACGACGACTTTCGCCGCGCGGCGCTCGACTACCATCGGACTCCCCAGCCTGGGAAGTTGGCG
This sequence comes from uncultured Alphaproteobacteria bacterium, assembly GCA_963850535.1. GTDB lineage: Bacteria > Pseudomonadota > Alphaproteobacteria > Acetobacterales > Acetobacteraceae > JAMXLO01. The sequence goes on from CAWKMC010000021.1 coordinate 100,313, forward strand.
ATCCAGCCGACCAAGCGGATGGCGACACAGCGCGATCTGTCGCTGGCATATTCACCCGGAGTGGCTGCGGCCTGCGAGGCGATCGTCGCCGATCCGCATGCAGCTTACGACTACACTGCGCGTGGCAACCTGGTCGCGGTCATCTCCAACGGCACCGCGGTACTTGGCCTGGGCAATATTGGCGCGCTCGCCGGCAAGCCGGTGATGGAAGGCAAGGCTGTCCTGTTCAAGAAATTTGCCGGCATCGATGTATTCGATATCGAGGTCGATGCCGCTGACCCTTCGCGGTTCTGCGATGTCGTCGCGGCACTGGAGCCGACGTTCGGAGCGATCAATCTGGAGGACATCAAGGCGCCCGAGTGTTTCGCCATCGAGGCGGAGTTGCGTCGGCGCATGCGCATCCCGGTATTTCACGACGACCAGCACGGCACGGCGATCACCGTCGCAGCGGCCGTACGCAATGGGTTGGTGCTGCAGGGCAAGGATCTTGCGGACATGCGGCTGGTCACATCCGGAGCGGGAGCGGCAGCGCTGGCCTGCGTCGATCTACTGGTGTCGATGGGACTGCGGCCGGAGAATGTCACGCTGACCGATATCGCCGGTGTGGTGCGCACGGATCGCGCTGGCATGTTGCCGAACATGGCGCGCTACGCGCGCGATACCGACGCGCAGTCGCTGCCGGAGGTGCTGCGGGGCGCTGATGTGTTCCTGGGCCTCTCGGCGCCGCGGGTGTTGAAGCCGGAATGGCTGCCGTTGATGGCATCGAAGCCGCTGATTCTGGCGCTTGCCAATCCCGATCCCGAAATCCTGCCCGAGCAGGTCTCCGGCGCGCGGCCGGATGCAATCGTGGCCACAGGACGCAGCGATTTTCCCAATCAGGTCAACAACGTTCTGTGTTTCCCGTTCATCTTCCGTGGCGCGCTGGACGTGTCGGCGACCACGATCAATGAGTCGATGAAGATCGCCGCGGCAGAAGCGATCGCATCGCTCGCACGCATGGAGGCATCGGAAGTGGTAGCCGCCGCTTATGGCGGGGCGGCACCCGTGTTCGGCCCAGACTACATCATTCCCAAGCCGTTCGATCCACGGCTGATCCTGGAGGTCGCGCCCGCAGTGGCGCGTGCTGCGATGGATAGCGGCGTTGCGCGTCGGCCGCTCCATGATCTTGCGCAGTACCAGCGCGATTTGGAGCGCTTCGTGTTCCGCTCCGGCCAGCTCATGGCGCCGGTGTTCGAGGTTGCACGCCAATCGCCGCGCCGCATCGTCTACGGCGAGGGTGAGGATGAACGCGTCCTGCGTGCCGCGCAGACGCTGGTTGATGAGGGTATGGCCCGCCCCATCCTGCTTGGCCGCCGCGCGGTGATCGAGCGCAAGGTGCACGAGATGGGGTTGCGGATCGACCTGACCGATGGTGTTCGTGTGCTGGATCCGGGACACGACGATGAGATCTTTGCGCCGTTGCTCGCCGACTATCAGCGGCTGGTCGGCCGGCGCGGCATCCCTCCCGATGACGCGGCGTATGGGTTGCCGCGACGCGGGACTGTGGCGGCGGCAATGATGCTGCATGCGGGTTTGGCCGACGCGGCAATTTGCGGTGGTTCGGCCAACTGGTGGCGGCAGGTGCAGTATCTACTGCCGATCATTCCACGCCGACCCCACGTGACGCGCGTCTATGGTCTTGGCTGTCTCATTCTGCCGCACGGCACACTGTTTGTCTGCGACATGCAAATGCTCGTAGACCCTACCGCGGAGCAGATCGCCGAGATGACGGTGCTGGCGGCCGAGGCGGTGACCGAGTTCGGCATCACGCCGAAGGCAGCGCTGCTGTCGCACTCGAATTTTGGTGCAAGTGATTCGGAGAGCGCGCGGAAGATGCGCCGTGCGCTTGCACTGATACGCAAATTAGCGCCGGAACTGGAGGTAGATGGCGAAATGAATGCGGATGCTGCACTGGTGGAAGCGATCCGCGACAGGGCGGTGCTGGACAGCCGGCTTTCCGGCACCGCAAATCTGCTGGTGATGCCGACGCTGGATGCCGCAAACATTGCTTTCACTCTCTTGAAGGCTGCGTCAGATGGGTTGCCTGTGGGGCCAATGCTGTTGGGGATGAGCAAGCCGATCCACGTGCTGGTGCCGAGTGTGACAGCGCGTGGGATCGTCAATCTGAGTGCGTTCGCCGCACTTGAGGTGGGCGCAGGGTAAGAGATCTGATCGTCGCCACGAGCTGGGGCTAAGGAGCGAATGCTTCGGCCAAAGGGCGACAGACAGCGTCGCGATACGAGCATTTACCGTGTTAACTCCATGAACATCTACGGTTATAACTATTAACGCAACATTAATCTAGAGACCGTAATATATGGCGACCTTCCCTGCTCCATGTGCACTCGGAGGAACCGCAGGAGTTGCCGAGATCAAGCGACCGAGCCGCAACCGACCAGCGAATGGCAGCAGTACATGCACTGGGCCATCCGAACTCTCCGGCGCCACAGACAGCCTGGGAGCCTCCTGAGCTCGCCCAGGGCGGCGGCTCGACCGCTCCGGCAGTTACTGCTGCGCCAGCGGCACTGCCGCCCAACGCTCCGAGCCTTCCAGTGTTGGCGCAGGGCACTGGCAGCGACCTCATCATAACGTGGACAGCACCGGCCGTTGATCCCGCACATGGTGCGGCCACCGGTTTCGCGCTGCGGCACAGCGCTGCGGGAGCCGAGACTTGGACAGTCGTGCAAGCTGTGTCGAACCCCTATGAACTGTCGGACCTACCCTCGGCTGCGGCGGTCGACGTCCAACTACAGGCTGCAAATGCATCAGGCCTGAGCATGTGGTCGGCTAGTGCCACGCTGATCACCGGCGTAACATCGAGCCTGCCGGCGATCGGCGGTCCGCTCTCAGGCAGGCCTGCAGCCCCGGTGCGGAGGATGCTGTCTGCACGTAGGTGCAGGATGGCGTTGCTGAACCAGCTTCTGTGTCGATTTTCTCGGCAATTCCGGACATACCTCCGGCGGGATGCATACTTGCTGCACCTCCCCTGTGCGCGCCGCAGAGAACGCCAAAATCGGTAAGGCGGGATTTCTGCATCGGCGCTGCTCGGCTGAACCTGACAGGCCGCCGACCGAAGCTTAAGATGGCGCGATGCTCTGGCTGGTACTTGGCACGCTGACGCTGTTTCTGTTTCTCGGCGGCTTACGCGCATTCGAGCGTGCGTCGGTGACCACAATCAAATCTCTTGTGGCATGGATCGCCGCACTGGGCGGTATCAGCCTGGCACTGCTGCTGATCTTGTCGGGTCGCGGCGGCATCGCTCTCGGCGCTTTGACACTGTTCGGTCCGCTGATCTATCAGCGCTGGCGGGCCTATCGTATGGGCCAGGGAACCACCCGGCAACAGCAACAATCGGCAGGCTCCAGCCAGCCTCCCCCCCGGCGTCGCGCCGGCGGCATGACGCGCGAGGAGGCCTACCAGGTGCTGGGGCTGCAGCCGGGCGCCAGCGAGGCAGAGATCCGCGCCGCTCACCACCGCCTGATGCGCAGCGCGCACCCGGACAGCGGAGGCTCCGACTGGCTTGCCACCAGGATAAACCTGGCGCGCGACGTCCTGCTCGGAAGTACGGGGGCGCACCGACGCAGCAACACGTGACGGATTGCGCAGCAACGTGATACTGGTCACCTATGTCGCTGCCAGGCCTTTCGCATAAGGCCATAGTTCCGCCTGCTGGCGATGTTGGGTTGCGCCGGTCCGCGGCATGGGGTCCGGAAACCAGAGGGAGCATCATTTGTGAGCAAGCCGTTGCGCAAGGCCGTCCTGCCGGTTGCGGGGCTGGGTACGCGTTTTCTGCCCGCCACCAAGGCCACGGCCAAGGAAATGCTGCCGGTTGTTGACAAGCCTTTGATTCAATATGCGATCGAAGAAGCACGCGCGGCCGGGATCGAGCAGTTCTGCATGGTCACCGGGCGGGGCAAGACGGCTCTGGTCGAGCATTTCGACATCGCGTTCGAACTGGAATCGACGCTGCGCGAGCGTGGCAAGACAGCGGAACTGGACGTGCTGCGGGACACACAGGTGGAGCCAGGTTCCATCGTCACGGTGCGGCAGCAGGTACCCCTGGGTCTCGGGCACGCCATCTGGTGCGCCCGTGCGTTTATCGGCGACGATCCGTTCGCGATTTTGTTGCCGGACGATCTGGTGCTGGCGGACAAACCATGTCTGAGCCAGCTTGCCGACGTGTACCGCGACACCGGCGGCAATGTGGTCGCCGTCACCGAGGTTCCACGCGAGCAGACCAATCGCTATGGCATCCTGCGTACGGGGAAGGATGATGGGTGTCGGGTGGAAGTCCTTGGGCTGGTCGAGAAGCCGTCGCCGAAGGACGCGCCATCGAACCTATCCATCATCGGGCGATATGTGCTGATGCCGGAAGTGATCACGTATCTCGGCCGCATGGAACGCGGTGCAGGTGGCGAAGTGCAACTGACCGACGGCATGGCCAAGCTGATCGGCCGGCAGCCGTTCCATGGCCTGCGCTACGAAGGCCAACGCTTCGACTGCGGCGATAAGATCGGCTTCCTGGAAGCGCAGATTGCCTATGCCTTGAAACGACCCGAGATGGCGGATGCGGTGCGCGCCTTCCTGGGGCGCTATACAGATCGGTCGGATTTCGTTGTCTCCGCCATATCGCGAGAGGCTGTCTGATGGCGTTCTCACATCACTTCGATCAGACAACGCTGCGTGAATACGACATCCGTGGTATTGTCGGGCGCACTCTGTCGGACGAGGATGCGTTCGCGATTGGCCGTTGTTTCGGTACGGTCGTCGCGCGGAACGATGGCCACACGATCGCCGTCGGCTATGACGGCCGGCTCTCCAGCCCGGCGCTGGAAGAAGCGCTGACGCGCGGGCTGAAGGCGAGTGGCATGGAGGTCACTCGCATCGGCCGTGGACCGACGCCGATGCTATACTTCGCCTCCACGAGCATGAAGAGCGACGGTGCGGTGATGGTCACCGGCAGCCATAACCCGCCGGACTACAATGGCTTCAAGATGATGCTCGCAGGCAAGCCATTCTTCGGTACGCAGATCAGAGACCTGGGCACCATGGCGGCGGCAGGCGACGTCGTGCCGGAGGCGGAGGGCAGTGAGCGGCATGTGGATGTCGCATCCGACTATGTCGCGCGTTTGCTCAGCGACTGGGACGGTGGCGATCGTCTGTTGCGGGTGGTCTGGGACAATGGCAATGGGGCCGCGGGTGACGTACTGACAAAGCTAGTCGCCGGGCTGCCTGGCGAGCACAAAGTGCTGAATGCGGAGGTCGACGGGACCTTCCCGGCGCACCATCCGGACCCGACCGTGCCGAAGAACCTCGAACAGCTCATCGCTGAGGTTGCGGCATGTCGCGCCGATATCGGCATCGCACTGGATGGCGATGCGGATCGCATCGGGCTGATCGACAACAAGGGCCGTATCCTGTTCGGCGATCAGCTGCTGGTGATCCTGGCGCGCGATGTGTTGCACGAACATCCGGGCGCGACGATCATCGCCGACGTAAAGGCGAGCCAGGTGCTGTTCGACGAGATTGGCCGTGCTGGCGGCAATCCTTTGATGTGGCGCACCGGCCATAGCCTGATCAAGGCGAAGATGGCTGAGACCGGCTCGCCGCTCGCCGGCGAGATGTCGGGCCACATATTCTTCGCGGATCGCTGGTACGGCTTCGATGACGCACTGTACGCCGGCGTGCGTCTGCTGGGCGTGCTCGCGCGCATCGATCAGAAGCTGTCTGACGTTCGGGACGCTCTGCCGCAGGTGATCAACACGCCGGAGGTCCGCTTCGATTGCGACGACACGCGCAAGTTTGTTGTGATTGAGGAGGTCGCCGCTCGGTTGCGCGCCGAGGGTGCAAAAGTGTCAGAAACCGATGGCGTACGGGTGCAGACCAACGATGGCTGGTGGCTATTGCGAGCATCCAACACCCAGGCGGTGCTGGTTGCGCGCGCCGAGGCAATGTCGGAGGCCGGGCTTGAGCGATTGAAACAAGCGTTGGTGCAACAGCTGGAACAGTCTGGCGTACAGGCACCGGACTTTTCCGGCAGCCACGCCGGCCACTAACTCTTCGCTCCGCACCGAAGCGATCCGCGCTGTTTGGCAGCGCGGAATACACTACGTCCTCTGTGTTCAACAGGAGGACGACATGCAGACACAACAGATCACCAGCGGCCTGGCAGTGACCGCCTTGTGGGAAGCGCGCGACGGTGAGGCCGATGCGGTGGCCGACATCCTCGCGCGTTTCGCACCTGAGGCACGGCAGGAACCAGGTGTTCGACTGTTCCTAATTCATCGTGCAGTGGAGAACCCCGCACAGTTTCTGTTCTACGAACTGTTTGAGGATGAAGCCGCTTTCGCAGCACATCAGCAGACCCCTCACTTCAAGTCGCTCATTTTGGGTGAAGGTGTGCCGCGGCTGAACCGGCGCGAGCGTGTGCAGTACACGGTGCTGGCGTGATCACTTGCTGCATTCGCTACACGTTGGATCCGCACCGGATCGCGGACTTTGAACGTTACGCTACTACATGGCCGCCGATCGTCGCTCGCTGCGGTGGCACGTTGGTCGGGTATTTTCTGCCGAAGGAGGGGCCGAACAACTTTGCCCTCGCACTTGTCGAGTTCGGCAGCCTGGCAGCGTACGAGGTCTACCGAGAGGCGCTGCGCGCAGACCCTGAAGCGCAGGAAAATTTGGCGCACGCCATGCGCACGGAATGCATCCAGGCGGAGGATCGCTGCTTTCTCAGGCGTGTGTGAACTGCGGCCGGGGTGGTAGGCTTGTGCAGGCCACCCCGGCATCAGGAGCAGACATGGACCCCGCCTTTGCCTCAGCGGACGAGCTGGCAGCTCGGATCCGCGCACGAGCCATTTCGCCCGTCGAGGTTGTGCGCGACACGCTCGAACGCATCGAGCGGAGCCAGCCAACATTGAACGCGTTCATCACCATCGCCGGCGATTTGGCGATGGCGGCGGCGCGAGAGGCTGAGGCCGCCGTCATGCAGGGCGTGGAACTCGGAAAGCTGCATGGTGTCCCGGTTGCGGTGAAGGATCTGATCCCGACGGCCGGTATTCGAACGACGTGGGGATCGCTGATTTTCAAGGACTATGTGCCGGATCATGATTCGGTCGCTGTCGCGCGGCTGAAGCAGGCGGGTGCGATCGTGGTGGGCAAGACCACGACGCCGGAATTCGGCCAGCAATGCCTGACGCAGGCGCCGCTGTTCGGCCGCACGCGCAATGCTTGGCGTGCTGACCGCAGTTCCGGCGGCTCAAGCGGCGGCTCTGCGGTTGCCGTTGCGGCCGGCCTGGTGCCGATCGCGGTTGCCACCGACGGCGGCGGATCGACGCGCATTCCGGCTGCGTGCAACGGCATTGTCGGGTTCAAGCAAGGTCTCGGCGTGGTGCCGCAGGAATACGCGCAGGACGGGTTCGGCAACATCTCCTACGTGACGCCGATGACGCGCACGGTGTTGGACACAGCGCTGATGCTCGATGCGATGGCGGGCGCGGACCTGCGCGATCCTCTGACCACCGGCCGGCCGAAGGCCGATTTCCTTGCCGCTGCGCGTGCTGGCGATCTGCGCGGCCTGCGCATCGCCTGGCGTGACCGGCTTGGCAATTCCGCGGTCGCCGCCGACGTATTGAGTGCCTGCCAATCGGCACTGGCGGCATTCAGCGAACTCGGTGCCGAAGTCGCAGAATTCACTGCACCGTTCGACAATCCAGAGGCAGTCTGGTTCGTCAACAACGGTGCCTATCGGATGGCGCAGTTTGGGCATCACCTGAAGCAGCACCGCGACATCATGTGCCCGACCTTCGTGCGGCAGATGGATCGCGTGGCCAGCTATTCGGCTGCCGAACTCTACGACGCGATCTTCCAGCGCACGCGCCTTTATCGCCAGGTGCAGTCCTGGTTCGATGGCTGCGACATCGTCGCCATGCCAACACTGTCACGCAGCGCTGTGCCGATCGATCAGGACTTCTTCGGCCCGATCGAAATCGACAACCAGTTGGTCGAGAACATTCGTGCCTCCTGGTATCCCTACACCATGCCGTTCAACCTGACCGGCAATCCGGCGGTCAGCCTGCCATGCGGCTTCGATCGCAATGGCATGCCGCTGGCAATCCAGGTGGTTGCGCGCCCCGGCGCCGATGCCGATTTGCTGCGTGTGGCGGCGGCTTTCGAGGCGGCACGGCCGTGGGCCGATCGGCGGCCGCCTGCCTGACGTTCAGGTCTTGTCAACGCTCCAGAACACCGGCGCTGATCCTTTCAGCAAGCCCGTCACATTGGATCGCCATGCCGCTTGCGGCAGGTACTGGCCAAGCGGGATCGTCGGCACGTAATCGAACGCGGCTGCCTGGAACGCCACCTCCTGCTTGTGCCGTTCGGTCTCGTTCGGCGCGTCGATCCATGCCTCGTAGGCTGCCTCGATCGGCGGCGAATCAGGCCAGCCGAACCACGCCTTCGCACCATTGCTGCGCAGCGTGTTGGCGAGCATCGGATCGACATATTCCGGCCCCGGTGCGCCCGCAGGGAAGATTGACCAGCCGCCTTTTTCCAGTGGCTCCTTGTTTGTTCGCCGCTGCACTACCGTGCCCCAGTCCACCATCTGCTCGTCAATGTTCAGTCCGACCTTGCGGAACGAATCCGCGACGACGGTGATGAACGCGTTGTAGATCAGCTGGTCTGTCGGATGTAGCAGCACGATGCGCTCGCCGCCGTAGCCGGCTTTGTCCAACATCGCCTTTACATCGGCGGTATTCCAACGCTTGCGGCGGAATTCCATTCCTGCGTCGTTGGCTGCCGGCGCGCCGGGCAGGAAATAGCCCATCGGCGCGCGCCAGCCCGACTCATCCTCACCCATCGCGGCGATCATCGCCTCGCGCGGGTCGACTGCCGCCATCATGGCTTTGCGGACGCCGACATTGCTGGTCGGCCCGACCAGGCTGTTCGGCCGCAGGATTGCCACGGTGCCATAGATGTCGATCAGTCCAGTCGTCACACCGGATGCATGCTTGAGCATCGGAATCAGATCGGGCTGCGGCAGCTCCAGCCAGTCCACTTCACCAGCGGTCATCGCATTGGCCGATGTGGCCGGATCGGGAATGATCCGCCACTCCACGCGATCCAACAGCACCTTGTGCCCGCCGGCGGTGTAGGACGCCGGCTCCTGCCGTGGGGCGTACTTGTCGAAGCGCGCGAATGCGGCGTGGCTGCCGGACACGAATTCATCGGGGACAAAGCGAAATGGCCCGCAGCCGACGATCTCGGTAAGCTGCTTGAATGGATCGGTCGCCGCGAGACGGGCCGGCACGATCACCGGCTGTGGCTGCACCTTCGATAGGAAATGCGCCAGCAGCGGGAACGGCTTCTTGAGCCGCCATACCAGCGTCCGGTCGTCGGGTGTCTCGATCGCATCGACGCGGGCGTTGATGGTCTCGCTGACCGCGTCGCGCTTCAGCCACCGCTGCAGCGAAGCGAGGCAATCCCGTGCCAAAACCGGTGTGCCATCGTGGAACAGCAGTCCGTCGCGCAACTTCATCGTCCAGCGCTTGCCGTCATCGTCGATGACATGGCCCTCGACCATCAGCGGCTGCGGATTGAACGCCTGGTCACGGCCGTACAGGGTCTCGTAGACCATCAGCGAGAAGTTGCGCGTGACCGTCGCCGTGGTCCACACCGGGTCGAGGCTTGTCAGGTTCGCCTGTGGCACGAAGATCAAGGTTTTGGCACTACCACCGACCGCCGGGCGAGCGAGTGGCAAAGCGGCAGTTGCGGCGGCTGCCGCAATGAAGGCACGTCGTTTCAAGGCTGCTTCCTCTGGATCGCTGTCCTGCGAGGAGCGTAGCGACGAAGCAACCTTGTTGGTAGTGCCCTTGGCCAAAAGGCTGCGTCGCGCCTCGCGCAATGTTGGCGAGGCTACTCCGCCGCTTTCGCCACGCCGGATACGCGCGTGCGTGTGCGCAAAGTGACGAATTCCTCCGCCGCTGTCGGATGGATACCGATCGTGTGATCGAAGTCCGCCTTCGTCGCGCCCATGAGCATGGCTATACCCAGGCCCTGCATGATCTCCGGCGCATCCTCGCCCAGCATGTGTGCGCCGACGACCTTCTGGCTTGCCTGATCAACCACCAGTTTCAGCATGCTCTTCCGCGCGCGGCCGGACAGCGTATGGCGCATCGGTGTGAACTTGGACACATAAACATCGACCGGCCCGTGTTCCGCCGCTTGCTCCTCGGTCAAGCCACAGGTCGCGATCGGTGGTGTGGAAAACACCGCGGTTGGCACGTTGTGAAGCGATATGCCGCGCGGGTTCTTGCCAAACAGCGTGTCGGCCAACGCATGCCCCTCGGCGATAGCGACCGGCGTCAAATTGAGCCGGTCAGTGACGTCGCCCATCGCATAGACGTGTGGTTGGCTGGTGCGCAGGTTCTGATCGACCACTACGGCACCGACAGCGTCGGTCGCCACGCCGATCTTATCCAACCCCAATCCCTTGGTCGCGGGAGCGCGTCCGGTCGCGAAGAACACCAGGTCAGATCGCAACGTGGTTCCCTCGGCGAGCGTAAGCACACGTTCGTCGCCATCGGCTTCTAGCCTGGCAGGGTGCCTATTCGGGTGCAGCGAAATTCCCTGAAAGCCCAGCGCTTCAACGAGGGATTCTCGCAGATCCATGTCGAAGCCGCGCAGTGGCAATGGCTGGCGATAGACCAAGTCCACATGCGCGCCGAGCGCAGCAAAGATGCCGGCGAACTCGACCGCGATATAACCAGATCCCAGGATGGTCACGCGTTGCGGCATGTTTGGCAGATAGAACGCATCGTCAGAAATGATGCCAAGCTCTGCACCAGGTATCGGCAGACGCAGCGGATGTCCGCCGGTGCCGATCACGATGTTTTCGGCGGTGACGCGCTTGCCACCAACGTCGAGTGTATGTGGATCAACGAAGGCTGCATGGGATTCGAAGATGGTCGCGCCTGCACTGTCGAGCAGCCGCTTGTAGATCCCATTGAGCCGGCCGATCTCTTTGTCCTTCGCAGCGATCAGCTTGCGCCAGTTATGCGGGCCTTTCTTGATCTGCCAGCCGAAGCCGGCTGCATCTTCGGCCCAGGCACCGTATTCGCCGGCCTGCACCAGCAGCTTTTTTGGCACACAGCCGACGTTGACGCAGGTGCCGCCCCAGAAGCGCTCCTCGGCGATGCCCACACGCGCGCCGTGACCGGCCGCGATCCGCGCACAGCGCACGCCGGCTGAACCGCCACCGATCACAAACAGGTCGAAGTCCATCCTCCACATCCCCTACAGCGCTGGCGCACTGTGGGGCAGGGGAGGGTTCCTGGGCAACTGGTGCCTCCGTCAGAAGGACTGCTCAGGACCCAGACGTGCTCCAGGTCTTGAAGTCTGCGTCCGACACGGTCGGAAGCTTCTTGAGGAACGCGACGATCGACCAGATCTCCTGATCGGGGACACCCGTCGCACCGAAACTCGGCATCCCCGTCATTCGGATACCGTTCTTGATGACCCAGAACAGCTCCGCAGGCTGCGCGTCGCCCACCACGTCCTTGAGATCGGGGGGACCAGGGTTGAGACCCTCGGAGAATTTGGCCCACGTGACCCCAGGGCCGCCATGGCAGTTGACGCAGCCGCGCTCCAGGAAGGCATGCGCGCCAGAGCGGATGATTGCGGCATCGTCGAGCGAGCCGGATGGCGCTGCACTGCCATGGCGATCGATTGACGCCTCACGAACGTGCTGCAATGCCCAGGCCACTGCCGCGTTGTCCTGCTCGCTTGCCGCGACGTTGTAGAAGCCGCCGAAGAAGAATACCGCGGCGCCGATCACCACGATGATCGCCAGCGCGCCAATGACTGCCAGGAATCGCATCCCGGATCCTCCCCTGATGAACCCGATGTAGCAAGGCGGAGCGAGTCTGCCTCCCCGCGCAGTGCCGGCCATCCGATCTCAACAGGCGTGCGCAGCACGTGAAGACGGTAGGCCAGCCAGATGTAAAGGTCTATTGCCATCAAGCCGTTCGATATCGGTGGCGGCCTCACGGAGAAGCCCGATCATCACGGTCGACCTTGAAGTATTCCTCTCGATCAGCTCAGATTGCGCCTCATCAGTACCAGACCTCAATGTTCCTGTCAGGATCGCACTCCAGCCCAACACGTTCCCATCCGAGCCGGGCATAGACCGGCTCCGCTGACCAAGTATACAGCCACAGAACAGCCGTCGACGCGGCAGCTGCCCGTTCAACATGTTTGATCAGAGGCGCGCTGCTGTATCCTCGGCCTCGAAACTGCGGGCGCACGAGGACGCTTGCCAGCCACGGCGTCAGATCCGGGCGTGACGGCAGGTCATTGGTGACCAAACTGGCGGTTCCTACCGGCACGTCGTCGTCGAACAGGACGAATGTCTTTTCCGGAGCCTCCTGCGCAATAAGCTTGGCCAACTGCTCGTCATACGATGGACTGAGGGCGTGACGGAATTCATCGAGCAACCATTCAGCAACGGCGGGTGCCAAACGCGGCTGTTCGGTAATCGTTACGACTTTCAATCGCTTAGCCCGAGAGTCTCGCTCGCGCCTCGCCCATCTGTGGCCGCCTTCGAGTCGCAGCCATTTAAGCCACGTATCAATAGCTGAGTGGTTGATCGATAACGGGCACCCAACGTCCATCCTTGATCACTGCAAGAAATGCTTTGGTCGAGCCGTGATGCTGTTTTGGGCCGAAAGAGTAAGTGTTTCCGTATATGTCGGTGAATTCGTGCAAGCTTTCCATTGCCGTGACAAGACTATCCACCGTCAGATCTCGCCCCGCTCGTCGAAGAGCTTCTAATGCGATCTGAGCCACAGAGATTCCGGTCTGGCCAATATAGTTGATATCGATCCCGTATTTGGCGCGATACCTAGCCATCAGGTCACGAACTTCCGGACGCGGATCGTCTGGATAGACATAGAGCGTTGGGGTCATGGAATAGAAACCTTCTCCCGCGCCGCCTGGTGCCGTCGCGACCGCAGTATCGTATGAGGCGGCTTGTCCCAGCAGATCCACGTCCCATCCGGCCTTCTTCACCGTTGAGATAATGATCATGGTATCGCGAACGATGGTGCCCAGCTCAAGTAGATCGCATTTGGCTTCGCGCAACTTCGTCACGGCTGCGGTAAAGTCGGTATCGGTAGGCTTATGGGCTGTGGTGGCCACAATCTTTAGACCATTGGCCTCAGCCTGCTGAGAGACACCAGCTAAGACATCCTTACCAAAGTCCGTATCCTGATACATGACGCAAAGGGCCTTCTTGCCCCGATGCTCGACAAAGTACTTTGTTCCGGCACGCATTTGATCGACATATGACGAAGTCTGGCTGAATTTCAGCGGATGATAGGGCTCATACATGGAGCGTGCGGCTGTCAGAGGCAGGAGCTTCGGCGTGTTTTTCTCGATGGCCATGGGCCACGTCGCGTTGTTCATAGGAGTGCCGCCGTCCTGTATGGTCATGAACACCTTATCGTTGTTCAACAGCTTGTTCATGGCCTGCACGGCGCGTGGGACTTGGTACTGACTATCCTCAACGATGTATCGGATCTTACGGCCGTTAATACCCCCCTTCGCATTCGTCTCATCAAAGAGCAAGCGAATAGCATTCGCGTTGTTCACTCCTTGGATCGCCGTTACACCCGACAGATCAGTAACCGTGCCGATAACGATCTCTGTATCAGTGACACCGTGTACCGGCTCTTCCGCAAGCGCGGTCACCCCTAGAGCGCTACCAACCACAGCCACAAGTGCTTGCGATAATATTTGCCTTTTGATCACTGATCTCCCTCCCTTCTTGCCCGTTGGGCACGCCTTCTACGACAACGATGTGCAGACAATATCCTCCTTCTGCTGAATCTGTCACGAATCGATGGATAGGGAGCAATTTGCAGGGAGGCGGCGGCTTCATCATCTGCGATGGGGAGAGATGGCGTTCCGAGCGCAGCAGGATAGTCCGGCGCGTCGGCATAGGATTGTGCGTAAATTGTTGAATAATGTGAGTTAGGTCATCGACGCGCTGTCGGGTACCTATAAGCGCTAGTCAGCGTTCGTGCATCTATCCGTCCAGGTGAATACCGACCCGGCGAAACAGCGGATCGACGGTGCGTTCCAACTCACGGATCACCGGTCCGATCCGCCGTCGCTCGATCAGCCATTGCCGTGCACCAGGTTCCCAGACACCACCGGCCTGTCGCATCAGTTCATCGTATTGCCGCGGACATAGCACCATCACCCATCCCACACCGAGCGTCCCGAACACAACCGGGCCGACGCTTGATGGCACGTCAACAAGCGCCTGATCCCGCTGGGGACCCGCCGCCGCTCCGCGCTTATGCGGCATGCGGTCCGTCACCCCTTCGCCATGCCGCCCTGCGTCGTGCCCAGCGGCCCCTGCTCTGTCGCGCGCTCTCCGCCCGTCGCAGCGCCTCAATCACGTCGTCCACCTCCCTGGCGTGCTCGCACGATGCCGCAGTTCGACCCGAGTCGAGTCCAGTCGGTCGCTGAGCGCATCGGAACGGCTCCGCTCGGCCGCAACACCCTGCTCTGCCCGATTAACCCTGGCTTCGGCGGACCGTCGATCGGCGTCTGACGCATCGGCTCGTTTTGCGCGACCGTTGACTGCCTCAAGCAGCGTCGCTAGTCCCATGTTGAACCGATATTCGCTAGAACGTTCGACTGCATGTGTTCCGGCACAATCGGGTGCACCCTCGCGGGGATGGGGCCGATAGCACCGGAGCCAGTTGAGCGCAGAGCTCGGTTAATTCTAGGAGCCGGGTTGGCCTGAAAGTCTGATATTCACCCCACCTGGAGCGAGGGTCAGCCGAACCCCTTGAGCTGTGGTGACCCCATCGATAACCACGCCATTCTGGTTACGCAGTATCCCCACGGAACCGCCGCCGGCGAGAGTTGCCCCGGCGGAGGCGGCAACGTAATTGCCGCCGAAATCGGCGACATTGCGCAGATTGTGCACTGTCCCGCTGCCGGTGACCCGGGTCACACCAACATCCACCACAGATAGCCCGTCCAATCGGAAGGGATATTGTCGACCTTGGTATGTCAGGGTTCCGCTGCCCCATTGAAAGCCAACGCCGAGGGCGACCGCGCCACCGCTGAAGGTGACGGTTCCTTCGGTCGCACTCAAATTGGCCGCTGATGCGGCGGGTGGGGGTGGATTTGATGCACAGCTAGCCAATGCGCCGACGCTCAGCGCCGCAACCGTCGTGATTATGAAGCGATGCATCTGTTTTCCCCTACATTTCGTCCAGTGTGAGCTGCCTTTCTGGAGAAGACAATCGAGGATGGTTTTCCGGCGGAGAATCAGCGCAATGGATGGGGACGGCTGGCTGCCCCGAGTTGCACCTCTCTGGAGCGCCTCTCCGGCCGTCGGCTTCGGCGACCGCGATTCCTGACGCTGCGCGCCGAGGTGGCCGCCCCGCGGGTCGGTCGGGTCGCCGACCGCCACTCCCGCCTGCCCGACCGCTCGACGCGCTCTTGCGCGCACCGGTCGTGCTGGCAGGGCAGGGAGGTCGCCAGAGAGGTGACGGGACGAGGGAGGTTTCGGCCATACGCGGTCTGAGGAAGGCATCTGACGGCCTAGGGCGGGATCCGGGACACTCGGTTAATGGGTGCTGAGGGGCGCGCCGTCGCATTCGTCTGCGGGGCAGAAATTCTGGGCCTGGCCGGCTTCTCGCTGGTCCCGGCTTTGCTGCCACAGCTTATCGCGACCTGGTCACTGAGCAACGCTGAGGCCGGTTGGCTCGCCGGTATAATGTCCGCCGGCTACATGGCGGCCGTGCTGCCGCTGGTAGCCCTCACTGATCGTATGCCGGCCCGCACGATCTTTCTCGCCAGCAGCGCTTTGAATGCGCTGTCGTGCTTCGGCATTGCGACCAGCGACGGCCTGCTTCCAGCGCTTATTTGGCGAACGATGAGCGGCATAGCGGTTGCCGGCATGTACATGCCGGGCCTGCGTGCCTTGACCGACGGGATGGCCGGGGCGAGCCGTGCCCGTGCCGCCGCGTGGTACACCAGTTCGTTCACCCTCGGTTCGTCACTGTCTTTCCTGCTCGGTCAGATGGGCCTGATGTGGGGCTGGCGCGACGCATTCGTGGTGAGTGGCGCACTCGGGGTCATAGGCGTGCTGCTCGCCTGGGCCGCGCTGCCGCACAGGCCCAGCGAAACCCCCGCCGAGCGTCCGCGTGCGATGCCAAATTTCTGCAGGGTGCTCGGCCATCGCGACGTGCTGGTGCTGACCGTCGGCTACACAGCGACGATTTGGGGGACTGCCGGGCTGCGACAATGGATCGTGGTATTTCTTGCGTTCTGCGTGGCGAACCAGGGCGATGGTGCGACGCAGGGCTGGAGCATGCTGATGACCGGCGCGCTGGTCGGCTTGCTGGGCGTGCCAGCGGGCCTGATCGGCAACGAGCTGTCGTTGCGCCTTGGTCTCCGTTCCACCGCCATGGGCGTGCTCTTGGTATCAGTGCTGGTGAATGGGTTGTTTGGCTTAGCCGCAATGCTGCCCTACGGCGCAGTCGTCGCCCTGGCGATGAGCGCGGGGTTCGTCGTGCAGGGCAATTTCTCCAATCTCACCTCGGGCCTGCTCGCCGTCGCCGAGCCGCAGCTGCGAGGTGCCACGGTGGCGGTGTACTCGTGCATCGGCTTCGCCGGAGGATTTGTCGGGACGCTGTTGTTTGGGCTGTCTCTCGATTGGTTTGGTGGCACAGCGCGGCTCGCGGCCTGGATGGCGGCCTTCGGCATCTGCGCGATCGCCTGCCTGATCGGTGCTATCGCAACCGCATTCCTCTCGGATCTGGGGTCAGAGAGCTTCGGGCCGCGTGCCGAGAAGTAGTTCGAACCAACTTCCTCGAGCTTGCCGGCGAGCAGCGGGGCGCGGTGATCGCGAGTGTGGTCGGCGCGCTGGTCGAGCTGCCATGCTCGCTCATGCACATGATATGTCCTTCGCGCGACTGATATGAGATGGCCTGATGACGAAGCACTCCTTTACGGCACGAGCGGCTACTCCAGCTGACGCGTCCGAGATTGCGTCGATCTACAACCAAGGCATTGCCGATCGCGTTGGCACCTTCGAAACCGAACCGAGGAGCGTAAAGCAGATCGATGCCTGGTTCGATGGCCGACATCCGATTATGGTCGTTGAAGACGGGAGGGAGGTTGTGGCCTTCGCCTCTACCTCGGCCTACCGCTCCCGACCGTGCTACGCAGGGGTTGCGGAATTCTCGGTTTATGTCGCGCGCAATCATCGTGGCTCCGGTGCGGGCCATGTGGCCATGACGGCTCTGCTCGAGGCGGCAGAAGCGGCTGGGTTCTGGAAACTGTTGTCACGCATCTTCCCCGAGAACACGGCCAGCCGCGCGCTCATGGCGAAGGTCGGTTTCCGTGAGGTCGGCCTCTACCGCCGGCACGGCAAGCTGGACGGCACCTGGCGTGATTGCGTGATCGTGGAGCGTCTGCTCGGCGAGGCGGCCGAATAGCCACGACCGGCTGGCGCGCGCCGGCTGTGTCAGTGCCGCACATGTCGTCCGTGGAGGTTGGCGTCCTAGTCAGCTCCTTCGGGAGCCGACGGATTTGTAATGAGGAGCGCATAGCCGATCATCGCCCACACCACCATGCCCATAGCGATCGCTAATGCAAGCATCGTGTTCTCCTTCTCAGCGACGCCCCTGGCGACTGTCGCTGAGGTCAGGCTGTGAGCGCGATCTCGTCCACCGACGGCACCCGGTCGTCGGCTCGGTCCGTATGCCCCGGCCGTGGGTCGAGCAGTGCGCCGGCGACCAACGTCAGCAACAGAGCGCCCACACCAAGCAGCAGCGCAGTCATTTGGTCTTCTCCCCACTTAGCCCATCGGGACTGGATGCAGGATGGGCAAGCAGCAGCTGAAGCGGGATGAATTGCTTCACAGCAGGGCTTACAGCAGCTTTTGGCCACCACGTGCTGTGTGACAGAACCGCAACGCTCTTCAGCGTATTCCCGCGGCACACATGAAAAGAAGACCTATCCGGGGTTAAAAGCGAGCGGCTACGTTTCATATGAGTACGGACGTCGCCAGAGCACGCGATATGCGGATTGCCGTTGTGTAGCGGGCAAGTCCACATGGGCCGGTGGTTGTTCAGTGGAACCGCAGCAGTGCGTCTCGCAGCACGACCGCGTCGTTATGCTGTTCGTCACGGGCACCGTACAACAGAGTTACGATGCCCTGACTCGCAAGTGCCCGAAGCTTCTCAAGTTCCGCGGAGTGCTGCTGGAGTTCCTCCTGATATCTTCGGCGAAACTCGGTCCACCTGGCCGGGTCGTGCCCAAACCATCGACGCAGTCCGGTGCTCGGCGCGACGTCCTTGAGCCAAAGATCGACCCTGGCGTTCGCTTTGCTCATTCCACGCGGCCAAAGGCGGTCCACCAGAATGCGCGTCCCGTCGTCCGGGGTTGCCGGCTCGTAGACGCGCTTGAGCTTTACCCGCCCGGCTGAAACAGGGCGGTGCCCCATCGATGCCGGTGGTCAGGTGCCGATGCCACCGACCGCCAGATACTTGATCTCCAGATAATCCTCGATCCCATACTTGGACCCTTCGCGTCCAAGACCGGATGCCTTCATCCCGCCGAACGGTGCCACCTCGGTCGAGATGATGCCCTCATTGATGCCGATGATGCCGTATTCCAATGCTTCGGCGACACGGAAGATGCGGCCTATGTCGCGGGCGTAGAAATACGACGCCAGGCCGAACTCGGTGTCGTTCGCCAGCTTGATCGCTTCTTCCTCGGTCTTGAACCGGAAGAGCGGTGCCACCGGACCGAACGTCTCTTCGCGGAAGATCACAGCATCCTTCGGCACATTGGCGAGCACTGTCGGCTGGAAGAAGTTGCCGCCCAATGTGTGCCGTTTGCCGCCGGTTACCACTGACGCGCCACGCTTCAGCGCATCCTCGATATGTTCTTCGACCTTTTTCACGGCATCTGCATTGATCAACGGCCCCTGCGCAACACCCGGTTCCATGCCGTTGCCGACCTTCATTGCTTCCACCGCCGCCTTCAGCTTTGCGGAGAACGCGTCGTACACACCCTCCTGCACCAGGATGCGATTGGCGCAAACGCAGGTCTGGCCGGTGTTGCGATATTTGCTCGCCATCGCGCCGGTGACGGCCGCGTCCAGATCGGCGTCGTCGAACACGATGAACGGCGCATTGCCGCCCAGTTCCATGCTGGTCTTCTTGATAGTCGGTGCGCATTGCGCGAGCAGCTTGGCACCCACCTCGGTGGATCCGGTAAAGGTCAGCTTGCGTACCAGCGGATTAGATGTGAGCTCGCCCCCGGTTTCCCCGGACGGTCCGGTGATGACATTGCACACCCCCGCCGGCATGCCGGCGCGCTCGCACAGCACCGCAAGCGCCAGCGCCGAGAAAGGCGTCTGCGAGGCGGGGCGGATCACGCCGGTGCAACCTGCCGCCCAACCAGGGCCTGCCTTGCGAGTAATCATCGCCGCGGGGAAGTTCCAGGGCGTGATGGCGGCGAACACGCCGATCGGTTCCTTCAGCACCAGGATACGGCGCCCCTTGCCATTCTGCGGAATCGTGTCGCCGTAAATTCGCTTGCCTTCTTCGGCGAACCACTCGATGAAGCTGGCCGCATAGGCTATTTCGCCCTTGCTCTCTGTCAGTGGCTTGCCCTGCTCGGCGGTCATGATCACGGCCAGATCGTCGGCATTCGCGAGCATCAGGTCATTCAACTTGCGCAGGATCGCCGCGCGATCCTTGGCCAGCATCGCACGCCAGGCGCCCTGCGCTCGATGCGCCGCCTCGATGGCACGGCGTGTCTCCGCGGCACCAAGCGCAGGGACCTCACCGATCGCCTCGCCGGTCGCCGGATTTTTCACCAAGAGCGTGCGGCCGCTATCGGCCTGCACCCACTTGCCGTCGATGTAGTTGGCCTGACGGAACAGCGTCGGGTCTTGGAGCGGCAGCGGAGAGGTTGGGTTCAGCATAGCGGGTTCCTCCTTGCCTCCAACATAGGACGTCCGCCCTGCCGTGTCAGGGTCCGCTCGGGCTCAACGGCGTTCGGCTATCGCTACCGCCTTGGCTTCCACCAATCCCTCGATCTCCGTCTCGCCATATCCCAGTTCGCCTAGCACCTCGCGGGTGTGCTCGCCGAGGCGCGGTGCCAGTCGATGCACGCCGCCCGGGCTAGTGGAGAACCGTGTCGGTGGCCGTGCCTGGCGGATTACTCCCTCGCTGGGATGATCGAGCTCCTGAAACAGTCCCACCGCCTTCAGGTGCGGCTGCTCGGTGACCTCAGACAATCTGGCGAACGCGGTGTGAGGCACGTCGATCGACAGCAGCAGCCCCTCCCATTCCGCCGTCGTTCTTGCCGGGCCGATTTCGCGCATACGTTCGTAGATACGATCAATATTGCGCGCCCTGGCCACTGGATCGCGCACGGAAAATTCCTCGATGCACTCCGGATGACCCACCGCCTCGAAGAAGGCGCACCAGTTGGCACCCGAGTAGGGCAGCATGGTCATCCACCCGTCCTTTGTTCGCACAGGACGACGTGCCTTCATCCGCTTGTAGCCTGCGGGTCCGGTGGGCGGCTCGAATGCCATGCCGCCGAACATCTCGATGCTGTTGAACGCCGCCAGCGTCTCAAGCATCGGCACTTCCACCATCTGGCCCTCGCCGGTGCGCTCGCGGTGCAGCAGCGCCGCCGTGACGGCGGAGGTGAGCGCCATGCCGCAGATCTTGTCGCCGATGAGACTTGGGACGAAAGCCGGCTCATCATCGGTACCCATGGCTGAGGCGAAGCCGGATGCAGCCTGGATGATTTCATCGAACGCCGGGCGCGCGCGCCATGGTCCATCCTGGCCAAAGCCGACGGCGCTTGCATAAACGATGCGCGGATTCAACGCACGGCACGCCTCGTAGCTGAAGCCGAGCCGCGCCAGTCCGGCTGGGCGGATATTGCTGACCAGCGCATCCACTGTGGGGATCAGGCGGCGCAGCACTTCGTTCCCCTCAGGATGCTTCAGATCCACTGCAATGCTGCGCTTGTTGCGGTTCGCGGCCATGAACTGGCCGCTCATGCCGCGGTTGCGGAATACACCTGACGTTCGCCAGGTGTCGCCGGTCAGGCTCTCCACCTTGATGATCTCGGCGCCCCAGTCGCCCAGCGTCTGAGTTCCGAACGGACCGAACAGCACGGTAGTCAGGTCGAGGATGCGGAGGCCCTTGAGCGGCCCGGTCGGTTCGCTCATGGCCGGCTAGTGTTCCCCCCCGGTGTGCCGCGCTCGTGCACGATCTGGCTCTCTCCATAATCTGGACGGTCACCGGAACGTCTGCGTCCGCACCTGCACGGTACCGGTGACAGCGTGATCCGTCCACCCGAGTTGGCGTCGATGACGGACGATGCTGGGCCTGCTTGACTAGCGAGGGCCAAAGAGCAAGGAACGTCGCTCCAGGACAGCCATGTTGCGCAACGTCTACGGGCCCGTATGCGGTGGCTTGCGTCTGGTCGGGCTTCCCGTGTGCGGTTAAGTCTGCCCTTCAATGTTGAGGAGTGAGCTGATGCGGATGCACAAAACCCTGAACGATCTGAACGCCAATACAAAGCAAGCAGCCATTCAGTTGTTGAACGCAAAGGTAGCCGACGGCATCGACCTCGCCTTGCTGACGAAGCAGGCGCACTGGAACCTGAAAGGGCCGCAGTTCATTGCCGTGCACGAAATGTTGGACGGCTTTCGCATGCAGATCGATGGCCATGTCGACACCATGGCGGAACGCGTTGTGCAACTTGGCGGCACCGCTCTGGGCACTGCGCAGACAGTGGTTCAGTCAACGACACTGTCACCCTATCCCACGGACATTTATGCCATCAAGGAACACCTCGCCGCATTGATCGAGCGATATGGCAAGGTCGCCAATTCGCTGCGTCATGCTATCGACGAAGCAGACGAGGCCGGTGATGCAGATACGGCTGATATCTTCACCGCCGCATCGCGCGATCTCGACAAGGCGTTGTGGTTCCTGGAAGCGCACGTCCAGGATGCGGCCTGACGGCTAGGGCATTCGTCCTAACAGTTCGCCCACCTCGGCCCGGCGCGCCCAATACTCCCAGGCGCGCCAGGACCCCGGCGCAGCGGGATTGAAGCCGATATCTGCCCGGATCTCGCCCGGCGCCAATGGCTTTAGGGTACCGAAGCGGAGCGCGGTCGTGAGCACCCGTGCGTTGACCGGCAAATAGACCGAGGTCCGCACCACATCCATGATTGTGCTGCCGGCTGCGGCAAAGCCATGGCCGCGCATCAGCACCACGCGTCCCTGACCCAGACACCTGGCCAGGTCCCGCCCGTGATCGACATTGGTGACGAGCAGATTGGTTTCGTCGCCGAACATCTCCGCGATGTCCCACACCGGCACGCTTGCACCGATGCCGCGGGCCACATGGATGACTGGCCGCAACGGCACGTTGGTAATGCTGAATGCGAGGGTCTCTTCCGCATGGCTGTGCACCACCGCTTGGACATCAGGCCGCGCCTCATAGATGGCACCGTGGATGAAGCGCTCCAAGTAAGGCGGGCGGTCGTCATCGCCGATCACTTTGCTGTCGAGTGCAAACTCCATAATGTCCGCCTCAGTCACCAGTTCGGGGCTGCGTGACCGGGCCAACAGGAAATGCTCGGGTCTCGACGGGTGCCGGATACTCACATGGCCGTAAGCGTCCACTACGTTCTGGTGGGCGAGAATGCGGTTGGCGATCACCAAGTCCCGCCGTGCCTGATCAAGCTCTGCCATACCGGAGCCTCCCGCGCGGATGAACACTGTAGAGAGTTGGCGTCTCGCCAAGGTGGTGGGTCAACGGCGACGGCGGTTGCACTTTACCCCCTCTCCGGCGCATACGGGCCCGGTAATGGCGTTCCGGATCGCAGCGCGTTGCTCCATTCTCAGGCCAGCCCACCGCGGCGCTCTTTTGAGGCTCCTCCGCCGATGATCACCGAACTCGGCCACTTCGCGCTGATCCTGGCGCTGTGCGTCTCGCTGGCGCAGTCGATCGTGCCGCTGGTCGGGCGCGGCGCGCGGCAATCTCGCGCTGGATGGCGGTCGGCCGGAACGCGGCGCTGGTGCAGTTCGCGCTGGTCGCGCTGGCGATGGCGGCGCTGATGCACGCCTACGTCACGTCGGACTTCTCGGTGATCAACGTCGTCGAGAACAGCCACACCGACAAGCCGCTGCTCTACAAGATCACCGGCGTCTGGGGGAACCACGAGGGCTCCATGCTGCTGTGGGTCTTCATGCTCGGCGCTATGCAGCGCCGCGCTGGCGTTGTTCTCCGGCAACCTGCCGCCTGACCTGCGCGCCCGCGTGCTGGCGGTGCAGGGCATGATCGCCACCGGCTTCCTGCTGTTCATCCTGCTCACCTCCAACCCGTTCCTGCGCACCTGGCCGCCGCCGCCGAACGGCCACGGGCTCAACCCGGTGCTGCAGGATCCCGGCCTCGCGTTCCATCCGCCGTTCCTCTACCTGGGCTATGTCGGCTTCTCGGTCGCCTTCGCGTTCGCCGTCGCCGCGCTGATCGAGGGCCGGGTCGATGCCGCCTGGGCGCGCTGGGTGCGGCCCGTGGACGCTGGCGTCCTGGTGCGCCCTGACCATCGGCATCGCGATGGGCAGCTGGTGGGCCTACTACACGCTGGGCTGGGGCGGCTGGTGGTTCTGGGACCCGGTGGAGAACGCCTCTTCATGCCGTGGCTGGTCGGCACCGCGCTGATCCACTCCTCGATCGTGGTGGAGAAGCGCGACACGCTGAAGAGCCTGGACCATCCTGCTGGCGATCATCACCTTCTCGCTGTCGCTGGTCGGCACCTTCCTGGTGCGCTCGGGCGTGCTGACCTCGGTGCATGCCTTCGCCACCGATCCGGCGCGCGGCACTTTCATCCTGCTGCTGCTGGTGGTCGCGATCGGCGGCTCGCTGACGCTGTATGCGGTGCGCGCGCCGGCGCTGAAGGGCGGCGGGCTGTTCGCGCCGATCTCGCGCGAGGGCGCGCTGGTGCTGAACAACCTGCTGCTGTCCTGCGGCTGCGCCACGGTGCTGCTGGGCACGCTGTATCCGCTGTTCCTGGACGCGGTGGGCGGGCCGAAGCTGTCGGTCGGGTTTCCGTTCTTCAACCGCACCTTCGTGCCGCTGATGGTGCCGATGCTCCTCGCGGTCGGCATCGGCCCGCTGCTGGCCTGGAAGCGCGGCGACCTGCTGGGCGCGCTGCAGCGCGCTGTGGGTCGCCTACATCGCGGCCGGCCGTCGTCGTGCTGGTGGCGTTCTATGTCACGCATGGCGGTCCGGTCCTGGCGGTGCTGGGCTTCGGGCTCGCCGCCTGGGCTGGTGCCGCCGTGCTGGTCGAATGGGCCGAGCGCGTGCGCCTGTTCCGCATGCCGGTCGCCGACAGCGTGCGCCGCGCGATCCATCTGCCGCGCGCCGCCTATGGCATGAGCTTCGCGCATTTCGGCCTGGCGGTATCGGTCGCCGGCTTCTCCGCCTCGGCGTTCGATGTCGAGGCGATCGAGATGCTGCAGGCTCGGCGGCGACCTGCACGTCGCCGGCTACGACGCTGCACCTCGCCGATGTTCGACGCGTCTGCCCGGCCCGAACTACATCGCCGACGATGCCACGGTCGAGATCACGCGCGACGGCGCAGCTGGTCGCCGTGGTGCATCCCGAGCGCCGCTTCTTCCCGCTGCAGCAGCAGACCACCAGCGAGACAGCGATCCGCACCAACCTGCTGTCCGACCTCTACGTCGCGCTTGGGCGAAGGCGACAGTCCGGCAACTGGACGGTGCGTGCCTACTGGAAGCCGCTGGTGCCGTGGATCTGGATCGGCGCGGTGATCATGGCGTTCGGCGGCGTGGTCAGCCTGAGCGACCGGCGCTGGCGGGTCGGCGCTGCAGCGCGTGCCCGCCGCGCGTCTGCCGGTGATGCAGCCTGCCGCCGGCGAGTGATACGATGCGTCGTGCTGCTCTTCATTGCTGCCGTTGCTGCTGTTCCTGGTGCTGGCCGGCTATTTCGCTCTCGCGCTGCGGCCCGGCCGCGATCCGCAGGAGCTGCCCTCGGCGATGATCGACAAGCGGCGCCGGCGTTCGACCTCGCCGGCCTGAACGGCGAAGGCGTCGCGCGCGACGCGCTGAAGGGCCAGCCGGTGCTGATCAACTTCTTCGCCTCCTGGTGCGTGCCGTGCCGCGATGGAGCACCCGCTGCTGATGCGTCTGGCCGAACAGGAACACGTGCCGCTGTACGGCATCGACTACAAGGACAAGCCGGAGGACGCGACGAAGTCTGCTGCAGGAGTTCGGCGATCCCTACCGGCCAGTCGGCATTGACCGCGACGGCCGGGTCGGGCATGGATTTCGGCGTCTACGGCGTGCCGGAGACCTACGTGCTCGATAGCAGCGGCCATATCCGCAAGCGCTTCGTCGGCCCGCTGACGGCCGAGGAGGTGGACAAGGAGCTGCTGCCGCTGCTGAAGGCGCTGCGACGGTCATGAGGCGCGATCCGTTGCGTCGGCTTGCTGCTCTCTGTTTGCGGCACATGCTCTGGCGGTGGAACCGGCGCGAACGGCTGGCCGATCCGGCGCTGGAAGCGCGCGCGCGGGCGATCAGCGCGACGCTGCGCTGCCTGGTCTGCCAGAACGAATCGATCGACGATTCCGGCGCCGACCTGGCGCACGACATCCGCGTGCTGGTGCGCGAGCGGCTGCTCGCGGGCGACACCGACGCGCAGGCCGTGCAGGCCATCGTCGATCGCTATGGCGCAGTTCGTGCTGCTGAACCCGCCGGTCGAGCCGGCCACCTATCTTCTGTGGTTCGGACCGGTCGGCGATGCTGTTGGTCGGGTTCGTGGGCGTGGCGATCTGGCTCCGCCGCCGCCCGGTCTCGGCAATCGACGCCGCGCCGCTCAACGAAGAGGAACAACGTCGCCTCGACGCACTGCTGCGCGAGGCGGATCACTGATGCTGTTGCCTCTGGTGCTGGTTGCCGCAGCGTTGGTGACACTGGGGCTGATATGCCTTCCGCTGCTGCGCGGCACCGAGGCTGTTGCCGATCGTAGCCAATTTGACCGCGCAGTGTACCGGGATCAACTGCTGCGAGGTGGAGCGCGACCTGGCGCGCGGCGTGCTGAGCCCTGCCGAGGCGGATTCGGCGCAGTTGGAAATCCAGCGCCGGTTGCTGGGCGCGACGGCGGACCTTGCGGGGCGGACCGCGCGTGCGGACCGCGATCCGAAGCTCGCCATCGGCATCGCTGTGCTGCTGGTCTGTGGTTCGGCGGGCCTGTACATCCAGTTGGGTTCGCCGTTGTTGCCCGATGTGCCGTTCGCTTCCAACTCCAATGGCGCGAGGGTTGCCGATACCGAGCGTGTCGACATCCGCACCGCCGCTGCCCGTCTGGCAGAGCAACTGAAGACCGATCCGAGCAACCCGCAGGGTTGGCTGCTTTACGCGCGCGCGGAATTGCTGCTGAGCGATTGGCAAAAGGCAGGGGAAGCTTATCGTCGTGCCATCGATCTCGGCGCGGCCGCGCCGGATGTGCTCTCGAGTTACGGCGAGACGCAGGTGCTGGCCGCTGGCGGCGTCGTTCCGCCGTCAGCGCGCGATGTCTTCGCCAAAGCGTTGGCTGCTGACCCGAAGAACGATGTGGCGCGCTATTACACGGCTCTGGCCGATAGCCAGGCAGGCAATGTCCATCGCGCAATTGATGGTTGGCTGGCACTTGCTGCCGAACTTCCCGAGGAAGCACCCATGCGCCAGGCGATCGCGCGCAACGTTGCGGATGCCGCCAGGGCAGGCGGATTTGCGGCGCCACCGCTGCCGAAAGGAGCGCCAGGCGCCCCCGAAGAGCAGATGGCGGCTGCTGCGAAACAGCCCCAGGCACAGCGCGACGAGATGATCCACGGGATGGTGGCGCAGCTCGCCGCGCGCCTCCAAAGTCAGCCTGACGACGTCGGCGGCTGGCTACAGCTTGGGCGCTCTTATTCGGTGCTGCGCGAGAACGACAAGGCAGTCGACGCCTATGAGCACGCCGCGCGCCTGCGCCCTGACGATGTAGACATCGAGCTGCTGACCCTCGGTGCGATGACCGCTGGGCTGCAGCCGAGTGATCCATTGCCACCGCGTGCGCTGACGCTGCTCCGCCAAATCGCGGCGGTGCGACCGGATCAGCCGCAAGTGCTGTGGTATCTCGGCCTCGAGGCGGTGCGCGCCGGCCACCGAGACGATGCAAAGCGCAGCTGGACCAAACTGCTGGGGCAACTCCCGGCCGGCAGCGCAGACGCAGCCCTGATCAAAAAGGCGCTTGATGCACTTGATGGCACCAGGCCGCCTTGACCTCGGCCGTGTCGCCGGACGGCGCACTCCTTCCGCAGCGGCGTCGAATGCTGTCTCGATTTGTGTCAGCGTTACCGCTACGCTCCGTCGCTGGCAATCAGATGCAGAGGGAGGAGTCCATGACTGCCCAGACCAAAGGTCGCATTCGCCACGTCGCACTCAGCGTCGAAGACCCCTGGGAAACCGCCGAATTCTACAAGCAGGCCGTCGGTCTGCAGGAAGTCACGGAACTCGACGGCCCGCT
This sequence comes from uncultured Alphaproteobacteria bacterium, assembly GCA_963850535.1. GTDB lineage: Bacteria > Pseudomonadota > Alphaproteobacteria > Acetobacterales > Acetobacteraceae > JAMXLO01. The sequence goes on from CAWKMC010000021.1 coordinate 127,991, forward strand.
GGCCGAAGGCGTTTTCCTCACAGACGGCATGGTCAACCTGGCTATCCTGCACTTCAAGAGCGACGAGGCGGCGCAAGGCACCGGCAAGGACTTCGTCGGCATCCATCACATCGGCTTCTGGGTCGATGACGTCGTCGAGCAGGGCAAGATCGCGCGCAACGCCGGCGCCACCTGGATCATGGGCGATCCTAACAACCCGGACGGCTACGAGGTGAAGCATACCGACCTGAGCGGAATCATCTTTGACATCGCCGCCCACGGTTGGGCCGGGTCACAGAAGAACCCAGGGTCGGAGGACAACGTCGTGCACCCGAATCCCCAGCGTCGACTGGCGAAGTTCGACGAGAGGCGGGCACGTGCCCAAGCGAAGATCGCAGGGATGCGGGCGCAAGAGCCGGCCGCGGCCGCGGAATGATCGGCTGACGAGCTGACCGGGGCGCAGCGTCCCGGCGCGACACGTGGCCAATGCGGTTCAAACTTGCAATCAAGTTCATGGCCACGGTGGCGCTGATGTCAGCGCTCGCACCCCGGGTGGGAAGTTCGGCGGTACCGATCGAAGGCACCTGGCTGACTGAGGATGGCGGTGGCGTCATCGACATCGAGCCGTGCGGCGCGTTGTACTGTGGCCGGATTGTTGGTCTGGCCGCAGCATCCTCAGGCAATCCTTTGCCCAAAGACGTGAATGGGAATTCGCGTTGCGGCCTGCGAATTGTCCAGGGTCTTGCCGAAACCGATCCTGGCGAATGGACCGGCAAGATCACCAATCCCGAAGACGGCAAGATTTATAGCGCCCGCCTGTCTGTTGACGATCGCGGCCGCTTGCATCTCCGCGGGTACGTGCTGGTTCCACTGCTCGGGCAGACGCAGATCTGGACAAGATACGGTGGCCTGGTCTCAGCGAATTGCCGGATGGTGCCTTCCGAGCGGCCAGGGAAATTGACTTAGAGCGGCCGCAACTGCTTCCCGCCAATACTATCGCCGACGCAACTCGTCAGGTCAGGCCAACGGCGGCCACGTTTTCCCCCAGCGCCGCACGTATGCGCGCCAGCCGTTCAGGTCCTGCGCGCTCGTCTGCCGTACGGGAGGTGTGTTTGGAGATATGGTGTCGATGGAGGAACGTCTCGGTATCGTAGTAGCTCCAACCCAGATCCTGCACACCACTGCCACGCATGATCCGGTCGGCTCTGTGCTTGACGCGGGCCTTGTCCCACCGGTGGGTTATTCGGAGCAGCTCAATTGCTCCGACCTCCGCACACACGCCGCGAGCAATTCGTCGCACCGCCAACCGAGGGGTCTGGTCGATCTCCTCGTACGGCACTGCAAGAGCCCGGTCGCGCAGTTCCTGATACATATTCAGCCAGCGATGCATTACAGCTGTAGCCGTCTGCTCGGGGAGCGTATCGAACGCGTTGAGCCAGGAAGCGACCGCGTCCTCAAGGCGACGGATGGTAATGACCACCTTGAATGCGCCGGCTTTTGCAAGGTCCATCGAAGGCTGGTCGAGAGAATGAGCCTTCACCAGCACATGGCGTGCGTTTCCCGCCCGATCTACGGCGCCAACCACATCCTCGCAGGCCTCTTGGTGCAGCGTTCCCCGGACGCGCAAAATTTCACGAACCACGTTGAATGAAAATGTGGATCCGGAACGAGGCATACCTGCAATCAGAACGATCATTCTGCCGGCTGTTACAGCAAATTCGCGAACTCCGATATAGGACTTACAATTCTTAACTTCACCGTTCGACGTAGCCAATATCAGGCCCTGCTGCCGACACGGCGGCGCATCTTAACTTGTCGCTACTACGGACTATACGGCTGAGCTGTAGCGGCGACACCGATGGTCAGGTGCGCGCAACGACTGCCGACAGTCCCAGAAGCGCCCACCCGAGCAACAACAACGTCCCACCGACCGGCGCAACAACCCCCAGGTCAAGCTCATACAGCGCAACGATGTAGAGCGAACCACAGAACAGCAGCAGGCCCAGCGCGAACGCGCCTCCTGCGCCGTTCGCCAACCTGCCGCCGCTCGGCGCCCATAGCCCGCAAGCCAGCAGTGCAAGGGCATGCCAGATCTGCATTTCGACTGCGCTGTGCATGACGGCCAGTCGCGCCTGATCCAATCCGTGCAGCCCGTGCGCCGTGAACGCTGCGATCGCGACGGCGGTCAACCCGGCAAGCGCTCCGAGCCCAATCCAAAATCTCTGCATAACGTGGATCCCTGTTCCGCCGCGGCGCCGCCGCCTATACCATCCGACCGCAATGCCACGTGGCGACCTGTTCCCCGAGATCGGACCGTTCGAGACCGGCTATTTGCCGCTCTCGGGCAATCACGTGATGTATTGGGAGCAGGTCGGCAACCCACGTGGCCGGCCGGTGCTGTTCCTGCACGGGGGCCCTGGCGCGGGAGCCGGTGCGGTGCACCGCCGCTTCTTCGATCCCGAATTCTGGCGCGTCGTGATCTTCGATCAGCGTGGCGCTGGTCGCTCTCGCCCGCTGGGCGGACTTGCCAACAACACGACGCAGGACTTGGTCTCCGACATCGAGATTCTCCGAAGGCACCTTGGCCTTGAGCGCTGGGTGCTGTTCGGTGGCTCGTGGGGCTCGACCCTGGCTCTGGCCTATGCGCAGGCGTACCCCAAGCGGGTCATCGGCTGCGTGCTGCGAGGTGTGTTCCTGGGGCGCCCGGCTGAGGTGGATTGGTTCCTGCACGGTCTGTCAACGATATTTCCCGACGCGCACGGCGCGTTCGCCAGTTTTCTGCCGGAGGACGAACGCAACGACCTGCTGGGCAATTATTTACGGCGCCTGACCGATCCAGACCCCGCGATACACCTTCCCGCGGCGCGTGCCTGGTCCATCTACGAAGGCTCGTGCAGTACGCTGTTGCCGAGCCCCGAAACGGTCAGTTCATTCGCACAGGACCGCACGGCGCTCGGGCTGGCGCGCATCGAGGCCCATTATTTCGCTCACAATCTGTTCCTGCCGCCCGCGGGTCTGCTCGGCAGCATGCATCGCATCGGCATGCTTCCCGCCGAGATCGTGCAGGGCCGCTACGACATGATCTGCCCGGCGCGCACCGCGTTCGAACTGGCGGCCGCCTGGCCGGCGGCACGATTGTCCCTCGTGCCCGATGCTGGTCATTCGGCACTGGAACCGGGCATTCGCCGGGCGCTGGTCGCCGCGGTCGAGCGCTTCCGTTACGGGAGGTAACAAATGAAGGTCGGCGTCATCGGGCTTGGCACAATGGGTATGGGTGCGGCGCTCAATCTGGTGCGTAAAGGGCATCAAGTGACCGGCTGCGACGTCCGCGACGCGGCACGGACCGAACTTGCGAGTGCCGGTGGCGCTGCGGTCGGCACGCCGGCGGAACTTCCCGCCGATATCGAGGCCGTGGTGGTGTTCGTGGTGAACGCCGCACAGACCGAAGATGTCCTGTTCGGCGCCCAAGGCTGCCTTTGCAAGCTCGGAAAGGGTGCAGTCATCCTATGCTGTGCCACCGTTGCGCCGGAGGCGGCCCGCGCGCTGGACAAGAAGATCGCCGCCGCGGGCTTCCAGATGCTCGATGCGCCGGTCTCCGGCGGCAAGACGGGCGCGCATGCCGGGACTATGACAGTGATGGCATCCGGTTCCGAGCCGGCGTTTGCCAAGGCACAGCCGGTGCTGGAGGCAATCTCCGGCAAGGTGTGGCGACTGGGCGATCGACCCGGCATCGGCAGCACGGTGAAGATGGTCAACCAACTGCTTGCCGGCGTGCACATCGCCACCGCCGCTGAGGCGCTGGCATTGGGTATTCGCGCCGGCGCCGATCCTCGCACCCTGTTCGAGGTGATCAGCTCGTCGGCCGGCAGTTCCTGGATGTGGCAGAACCGCGTGCCGCATATTCTGGAGGGAGACGACACACCGCTGTCGGCGGTGAACATCTTCGTCAAGGACCTGGGCATCGTGCTGGACCAGGCGCGGGCACTGACCTTCCCGCTACCGATGGCTGCCGCGGCGCATCAGCTGTTCCTGGCCGCGGCGGCGCATGGCGAAGGCGCGAAGGACGATGCCTTCGTCATTCGGGTCTGGCAGGCGCTGGCGGGGATCGACCTGCCGAAACCTACCTGAAGGCCAGCGCAATTCGCTCTCTGCCGCCCTGGCGCGCTACCAGCAAGCCGATCACGCAAAGGTTCGCCAGATTGAACAGGACGCCCACGCCGAATGCGGGGGCATAGAAACCGAAGTAATCGTACAATTCGCCGGCGAGCCAGCTGCCGAACGCCATGCCCGACATGCCCATGAAGAAAAAGGTCGGGATTCGCCACGCAGCTTCCGAGGATGGGAACAGCTCGCGCAGCGCGACGACATAAGACGGAATGATGCCGGAGAAGCCGAGACCGAACGCGGCGGAGACAGCGAACAGTCCGACCTCGCTCTGCGTTAGCAGAAAGGCGACGACTGCCACCGCCTGACAAGCCGATCCCGCCAGCACGGCGCGCAGCCCGCCGATGCGATCGGCCAGCATTCCCCAAAACTGCCGGCTGATGAACGCGCATGCCAACAGCACCGACAGCATCGCGGCACCGTGCGTCGGTGCGATCCCCAAATCGGTACAGAACGCCACCAAGTGCCCATTGGGCACGGCCATCGGAATGCAGCAGAAGAACGCCGCGATGCAGATCAGCGCCTGGACCAAGTTCGGGTTCATCCCCAGTACCTGCGCGCCGGCGCGTGGGCTGGCGGCGAGCGCGTGGCCGCTGAATGCCTCAGGCGACGGCCGCAACCATCCGATCGTCAGCGGCAGGATCACCACGAGCACGACCGCAGCGTAGCCCAGCATGGTGATCGGCCAGCCGTACAGCGCAATGCTGTGCTCGAATACTGTCGGCCAGACCACGCCGGCGATGTACTGGCCGGACGAGATCAATGCCAGGGCCGAGCCGCGTCGGCGATCGAACCAGCGCGACACATAGACCACGAGAGGTGCGTAGATCGCGCCGTTGCCAACGAGGCCGATCAGCAGGCCATGGCCGACGAACAGTGCCCACACACTGCCGATGGATGACAGGGCGAGACCCGCCGCCATCATGGCCGCGCCGATCGCCACGCAGAGCCGGATGCCGATGCGATCGGCGAGCCAGCCCATGGCCATGCCGCCAAGACCGGTCCCTACCCAGACCAGCGCCCCGGCGAGCGCCACGACCGACCGGTCAGTTCCAAGCGAGTCCTGGATCGGCTTCAGCCCGACCACGACCAGCAGGGGCGCACCATACGAGATCGACAGAATTGCCAGCGTGAGCGTGGCGGCCCGCCAAGACGCACGGCTCTCGATGCTCGAGACGCGTGACGGCAGCATCGTGTCCGGCATTGCCGGCGTGTCCTCCCGGGGTATAAGCGGCGAGGTCGGTATGGACTGCTGACGGTACCCCGGCAAGCTGGAGAGACGGCATGAGCGACCCTATCGGCGCGCAACCCACCGGACCACTTCGCGGGCTCCGGGTGTTCGACCTCACGCGCGTGCTGGCGGGGCCGACCTGTGTGCAGATGCTGGCCGATCTCGGCGCGGACGTGATCAAGATCGAGCGCCCCGGCGCCGGTGACGACACCCGCGGCTTCGCGCCGCCTTATATGCCTGGCACCAAGGAGAGCGCGTATTTCGTCGGTGTGAATCGCAACAAGCGGTCAATCACTCTGGACATCGCCAAGTCCGAGGGTCAGGGCATCGCACGGCGGCTGATCGCGGGGTGCGACATCCTGGTGGAGAACTTCAAGGTCGGTGCCCTCGCCAAATACGGGCTGGGGTATGAGGACCTGCATCCTGCATTTCCCGGGCTGATCTATTGTTCAATCACCGGCTTCGGACAGACGGGGCCTTACGCGCCTCGGCCAGGCTATGATTCGCTGATCCAGGCGATGGGCGGGGTGATGAGCCTGACCGGCGAGCCAGACGGGCTGCCGCAGAAGGTCGGGGTGCCGGTCGGCGATTTGTTCTCGGGACTGTATGGCTGCATTGGCATCCTCGCGGCATTGCGGCACCGGGACGCAACCGGGCAGGGGCAGCAGATCGATATCAGCATGCTCGACACGCACGTCGCGTGGCTGGCAAATCAGGGCATGAACTATCTGGCGACGGGGGAGAACCCCGCACGCCTGGGCAACCAGCATCCCAACATCGTGCCGTATCAGGTGTTCCCGACCGCCGACGGCCACATCGTCCTGTCGATCGGCAACGACCCGACCTTCAAGCGGTTCTGCGAGGCCTTTGCGCTGACGCATCTGTTGGAGGATCCGCGCTTCGCCACCAACGCGGCACGGGTGCAGAACCGGCAGTTTGTCACCGACACTCTGACCCCGGTGATGCAGGGGCAGACGACGACCTGGTGGGTGGATCGACTGGAGGAACTGAAGATCGGCTGCGGGCCGATCAATAAGCTGTCCGAGGTGTTCGCCGACCCGCACGTGATCGCGCGCGGCGTTGTCCGCGAGATGACGCATAGCTCAGGGCAGACGGTAAAGGTTGTCGCCAATCCGGTCCGGTTGTCAGAGACCCCGGCCGACTACCGCATCCCGCCGCCGCTGCTGGGTGAACATACCGACGCGGTGCTGCACGAACACTTGGGTTTCAGTGCGTCGGAGGTTGCCGGTCTGCGGGAGAAGGGCGTGGTCTGATGCATCCCCGGCTCGCTGCGCCATAGGTCAGCCCGTAGCGGTCCGGTGCGGCGGTGGCTTCGTGTACTTCTCGCCCCATGCCCGCAGAGCGCGCAGCACGGGGCCCAGGTCCTTGCCCCTGACGGTCAGCACATATTCCGCGCGCGGCGGGTGGTCGGCATAAAAGCGCCGCTCGATGATGCCATGTTCCTCCAGCGTCTTGAGCCGTGCCGAGAGCGTGTTCGGGCTGATGCGCGATAGCGATTTCTGCAGATCCTGGAACCTGCGCGGCCCATCCAGCATCAGGTCGCGCAGAATAAGAATGGTCCAGCGATCGCCGATGATGTCGAGCGTCCGGGCCACTGGACAGTACTGGGTGTAGTCCACAGTCGTTTCCCGGCTCGTCACACCCGCGACGATAGCGCATCGGAATTCGAATTGGCTATTGACTATAATTTATATAGTCAATATCGGTTAGATACACGTCGGGAGGCTGGAGATGGCGAACACTATCGGAACCAGACAACGACTATGGTCGGATGGTTCGTTCAGATTGCTGCTGCCGGGCATCGGACTGGCAACGGTGTGGATCGGCGCGAATCTGTTGTTTCCTGGCCTCGCCCCATCCGGCATTCCTTCCGCAGTCACCCGGCTTGCAATCAACGGTGTCATCCTCTTCGGTCTTTGGCGCGCCTTGCTGGCTGCCGGAACGCCGCCTGGGCGACGAACCGCTGTCTGGTTCGCGATCGCGCTACCCTTCATTCTCTGGCTGGCGGTCGTATGGGGCGCGGCGCTCAATGGTGTTTTCCAGCCGGTGCCGGATGTCGTGCGGTTGCCGACACTGCCAATCGCGATATTCCTGCCGCTCGTCATCGGGCTACCGCTGCTGCTACGCTCGCGCACGATTGCCGTCATACTCGACGCCATGCCCGCGGCATGGCTGATCGCGCTGCAGATCTATCGCGTGTTCGGCGGCATCTTTCTGGTGAATTGGATGTATGGCGTCGCATCGGGGTTCTTCGCGTGGCCCGCTGCGGTCGGCGACATGCTCACCGGGGTTCTTACGCTCCCGGTCGCGCGAGCCGTCGCATCGGGTGATGCACAGGGGCGCCGCACCGCGCTACTGTGGAACATCCTCGGCCTTACCGATTTCGCAATCGCGATCACCATGGGCGTCCTGAGTACGCCGGGGCCACTGCAGCAGTTTGGTTTTGAGATTCCCCTCTCGGAGATTGGCACCTACCCGACGGTGATGATCCCCGCATTCGCCGTGCCGAGTTCTATCCTGCTGCATGCTTTGTCGATCAGGCAGTTGCGGCGGCGCAGCAACACCATGCGCACATCCGCAGTTACCGTAGCCGAGGCCGCTCCGGCGACATGACCGTGCATCGCGTCAGCCGACAGTGGCTCGACGCAGCCGATGTGTCCTTGCAAGAATGGCCCATGCCGTCATTGCCGAAGCAAGCCGTCTACCTGCCGTTCGAGCCTGGCCCGTATCGTATGGCGATGGCGCTAACCACGGTGCCGGAGAGCGCCTGGTTTGAATTCGACGAACGCTATGCGGACGAGATGGCGGAAAAGCAGCAGCTGCTGCGGGAACGGCATCGGGACGTGTTTGCGGCTTTGCCGGTGTCCGATGCGGCCCGTGCGGAAACGCTGCGCGCCATCGTCACCAATCTGGTGGCTAATGCGCCCCAGTGGTTCGTGCGTGATGGAGATACGCTGCACAATACGCTGACCGGCGAAATCTGGGATGTGACAGCGCCGTCCTGTGACCCGCTGGAATTGGCGGGGAGGCTGGTGCAGGAGGACCTCTGCATCATCCAGCAGGGCGACGGCGGACCGATCTTCACGGCTGCCATCCTTTGTTTCCCCAGCCGCTGGCGCCTGCACGAGAAAATCGGAAAGCCGCTGGGCGCGGTGCATGGGCCGGTGCCGCATTATGCCGAAAAGCTCGCCGCGCCGGTCGATCGCTTCATGGCCAGGGTGAAGCCGGGCCATATCGCGTCGCGCCTCAATTGGTCGGTGCTGGACAGTCCGGCGATGTTCCAGCCCGGCGGCAAGTGGCGTCAGCAGACCGACACCGCGATCACACCCGACAATGCCGGCGAATGGCTCCACCTGCGCGTGGAACGTCAGACCCTGCGCCGACTGCCGCAGTCAGGCGCAATCCTGTTTGGCATCCGCGTGCACAGCTATCAGATGGCGCGCGCCATCACCACGCGCGCGGACGCGGTGCGCCTGGCCGAAGCAGTGCGCGCGCTGCCCGACGCAACTGTGCACTACAAGAGCCTCAAAGTGTACGGCGCGGCGTTGCTTGCCTGGCTCGACGCGCGCTCGCGTTGATGCTGCGGCCTTCGGCCAGCAGCCAATCGCGGAAGGCGATTATCTTCGGTTGTTCGGCGGTGGCCCGCGGGCAAACGAGCCAATAGGAAAACTCCTGCGGCCAAGCCGCATTCAGCACGCGCACCAGGCTGCCCTGCTCTAGTTCCGGCCGGGCCAAAGGCTCGCTCACCAGTGCCACTCCCTGATGCGATGCAGCGGCGCGGATCAACAATGTCTGGTCGTCGAAGCTGATGCCGCTCGAGGCGATGTGGCCGAGATCGCTGACTCCGTGGGCCTGGAACCACAGCGCCCAATCCTGCCGTTCGCCGTCGTGTAATAGCGGCAATCCCAACAGATCGGCCGGCTGTCGTAGTCGAGGATTCCCGTGCGTGGCGAGCAACTCCTTGCTGCACACCGGCACCATCGCGATCGTGGCGATCCGATCGCAGCGCAGCCCGGGGTAGCGGCCCAGGCCGTGACGGACCGCGACATCCACCCCATCGGCAATGAAATTCGCCAATCCCCGCGTGGTAGTGACGTTGAGCTCGATATCCGGGTGCCGCGCGCGAAAACGGCCGAGCAGATGTACCAGCCATGACGCGGCGAACGCAGGCGGGGCGCTGACTGTCAGAACACCAGCGCCCGGCTGCGCGCGTAGCCGGCGCGTCGCCTCGCCGATTTGGCGAAACGCGTGGCGCACCGGCGCAAAATAGCTCTGCCCTGCCTCGGTCAGCACCAGCGAGCGATTGCCGCGACGGAACAACTGCGTGCCCAGCCGTTCCTCCAGCCCGCGAACCAACTGACTGACGGCGCCGGGCGTCACTGAAAGCTCCGCGGCTGCCTCCTTCATGCTGAGGTGGCGCGCGGCTGCTTCGAAGGCGCGCAGGGCATTGAGCGGCGGCAGCGCGGGCATGGCATAAGGATAGATTTTCTTAACCGAATGCGCCACAAAGATTCGTTTGCGGCTCCTCGTGCCGGAGCACACCTTCCGCGCATGAGCGAGATCACCGCACCACTCCGCGTTGCCCCGACCACCGGCGAATTTCGCCAGGGCTGGCCCGTCGTACTGGCCTGCTTCTGCACCGCCACGTTTGCCTGGGGGTTCGGTTTCTACGGGCTGTCAGTGTATTTCGCCGACCTGCACGCAACGCGCGGTTGGCCGGCCTCGCTGATCGCGTCAGCGACCACGCTTTACTATCTGGTGGGCGGACTGCTTCTGCTGTGGATCCACCGTGCCTTCGCCTACCTTGGCCCGCGCCGACTGCTGGTATGCGGGGCGGTGATCCTCGGCGTCGGTGCGATCGGCCTGACGCGCGCGCGGCTGCCATGGGAACTCTATGTATGGGCAATCGTCATGGCGACGGGGTGGGCCGCGACGACCACGACCGCGCTCGCAATGACGCTGGCTCTATGGTTCGAGCATAAACGTGGCTTGGCATTGAGCCTGGCATTGAACGGTGCGAGCGCAGGCGGATTTACGATCGCACCGCTGCTCGCACGTCTGTCTCAGCATCTCCCGCTTGGCGAGGCAGTTGCATTGGCGGTGCTGATCGCATTGGCGGTCCTGCTGCCCATTCTGTTTGTTGGTGTCCGGAGCGACGCACCAATCGTTCCTGATCTCCGTGCAACCTCGGGACAGCGTGCGGCGCTGCGCAGTCCGCATGTGTGGAGCATCGCACTGCCGTTCGCCCTGGTACTCGCTGCGCAGGTGGGCTTCATCGTGCACCAGGTGGCATTTCTGCTGCCGCACCTTGGGACCGACGGGGCGGCCAACGCGGTTGCCGCCACCGCCTTCGCCGCTGCTGGTGGTCGGCTGGCGATGGCACCGCTGATCGACAGGATCAACCAGCGCATCGCCTCGGCTGCCAGTTTTACTATCCAGGCGGTCGGGCTCGGCCTGATGCTGGCAATGCCCGACCAGCCAGCTGCCCTATATGCCGGCAGCGTGATGTTCGGCTTGTCGGTTGGCAATGTCATCACGCTCCCGGCGCTGATTGTCCAGCGGGAGTTCGACGCTGCGTCCTTCGGGCAGGTGATCGGCCTCGTGTCGATGGTGGGATATACCGTGCTGGCATTCGGCCCGACGCTACTGGGCCTGGCGCACGACATCGCCGGATCGTACGCCGCAGCAGTTGCGCTGTGCATCGTTTTGCAGCTTGCAGCTGCGCTGATCGTGCTGGTCGGCAAGCCGCGACACAGCTGACCTGCGGTCTCCGGGCTTGAGGCACACCCGCCCAGGGCGCACAGTTCTGGACGTGCGGGGCGTCGGCCCGGAACAGCGAAGGGCCAACTGTGCGCGCCCCACTCTCCCTGACCCCATCGTCTCGCCAGGCCGGCCTGTTGCTGGCAGGTGCGTTCGTCACGTTCGCGGTGGGCGCAGCCTGCATGCACTCCTACACGGTGTTCCTGGTCGCCTTCATCGAGGCGTTCGGCTGGACGCGCGCGGAAAGCTCAATCGCCTACTCGGTGTCTCAAATGATCAGCGGGGCAACGTCGCCGCTGGTCGGCATTCTGGTGGATCGGCTGGGCCCACGGCTTCTGGTGCTGATCGGCGGTTGCCTGCTTGCTATCGGCCTGATCGCCAGCTCATTCGCCGATGCACTCTGGCAGATCATCGTGCTGTACGGCGTGATCATGACACTCGGCGCGAACTGCCTGGGCCTGGTCGTGTTCGTGCCGATCCTGTCGCGCCGCTTCGTGCGCAACCGCGGCATGGCGGTCTCGGTCGTGCAGTCGGCGAATGGCTTTGCCCGTGCCTTCTCGGCGCCGTTGTCGCAGCTGTTGATCGCCACCTGGGGATGGCGCGGGGCCTACCTGGCGCAGGGCGGCTTCATGGCGGCGGCCTTCCTGCCGCTTGCCGCACTGTTCAAGAGTTCAGAGGCACAACGGATCACGGGGCGCAGCGCCACTGTGTCAGGCTGGACATTGCGCCGCGCGATCCGCACGCCGCACTTCTGGTTGCTGTTCCTGGTCTATGTGTTCACTGGTCTCGGCAGCTTCCTGGTGGCTCTGCATCAGCTCGCATTCGCCGTCACCATCGGCTTCGACAAGCTATATGCGGCCGAGGTCCTCGGCCTTGGCGCCTTCCTGTCGCTGCCGGGCGTCATCATCACCGGCACCCTGTCGGATTACGTCGGACGGGAGTTGTCCGCCGTGGTGACCTACGGCACGTCGATTTTCGGCGTCATCTGCGCTATGCTGATTACGTCCCCGGATCAGCATCTGCTGTTATGGCTGCATTCCTGCTTCTTTGGCCTCACGTGGGGCGCGCGTGGGCCAGCGATCACGGCCAAGACCGCTGACCTGTTTCCGGGCCCGCAACTCGGTACCATCCTCGGCGTCATCACTATCGGCACCGGGATAGGTTCAGCAGCGGGATCATGGCTGGCGGGTTGGAGCTTCGATGTCACCGGCAGCTACCAGGTCGCGTTCGCACTTTCGATCTTGTTCTATACGTGCGGCGGCGTTGCTTTTTGGGCACTGCGCCGTCCTCCGGCCGGGGACTGACCACGGCTCATCAACTTCTCGCTGGCAAGGTGTGTCCGGGCCGGCTAGAACCGTCGGTCGGGGACCAATGGATTGCGAAAAATGCGCCTGCTGCTCGCCTGTTTCACCCTTGCCAGCATCGCCGCCTGTGCAGCGCAGCAGTCGCAGTCGGAGCACGCGCTCGTGCGATACGATGACGAGTGGCGGCAGAAGCAGGCCATCCTGGACGCCGAAGCGATCCTCCAGGGCATGGCGCAGGCGCGTCAGCGCCAGGAGCAGGTAGCGCGGAGCGCACGCTAGACACGCCAGGCGTGGGCGCCGCCTTCAGTAAAGCAGCAACGCATGGTAAGGCCCGGCTCGCGTGCCAACGCCTGCAAGAGGCGCGGCCGTCGCTCGGGCGGAACCATGAAGAACAGGAAGCCGCCACCGCCGGCACCGGAAACTTTGCCCGACAGCGCGCCGGCCGACAGCGCCACATCATGGATCCGATTGATCTCGGCGTTGGTAATCCCCGCCGCAGTGCGCTTCTTGGCTTGCCAGCTACGTCCGAGCGTGTCGCTGAATGCCAGTAGATCATTGTGCAACAATGCATCCTTCATTACGTACGCTTCGCGCTTGATCTGGTGCATTGCCTGCAACGCTACCTCATGGCCGCTGCGCAGGGTCGCTGATTGTTGCGCGATGATCTTGGCTGATTCCCGCGAAATGCCGGTGAGATACAGCACCAGCATGGCCTCGAGTTCCATCAGTGTGGACTGGCGGATGCGCAGAGGATTGACGATCGCCTGACCGGCGGAGAACTCGATGAAGTTGATGCCGCCGAACGTTGCCGCGTACTGATCCTGTCGCCCACCGGCCTGCCCGACATCCTCGCGTTCGATCACATAGGCGAGGTGTGCCACGTCATATTCGCCGAGCGGCAGTGCGAGCAGTTCACGATACGCCTCGATCATGGCGACGACCAGGGTGGACGAAGACCCAAGGCCCGATCCAGCCGGTGCATCGGATGCGGTCATCACTGTCACCGGCAGGCACGCACCCCCGAGATATTGGCGCACGATCCGGCGGTATACCGCCTTGTGAAGCGCAAGTGGCCCGGACGGTGCGATGTCGGCATCCGTGTGAGCCTCGACCTCCTGTTCGTAGTCCAACGCCACAAACTTCACCTTCTGGTCGCTGCGCACCTCGATCGAGCAATGGGCGAACATGCTGATCGTTGCGTTCAACACACAGCCACCGAAGGTGTCGCTGTAGGGCGAGACGTCGGTGCCACCGCCGGCGAAACCGAGCCGTAGTGGCGCCCTGGCGCGCACCTTGGTGACCCGTGCCGAGTGGTCGAGCAACGCGCGGACGTTCGGTGCCCGCTGTGGGGCGTCCAGCACCTCGGGCATGCGGTCAGGCCTCCATCAGAGGCAAATGCGGAGGACAAAGATGCCCGTCGTTGGCGGGACCGGTGTCTGGACGTCTCCGCCGCTGCGCAGCAGCATGGGAAGCCGCGACGCTTTGAACCCGGTATGCCGAAGCGCAAAGACGCGCGCGCCGCGCCAGAAGTCGGCCCTCATTCGTAGTGCCCGCCAAGCTGCCGCGGACTATCGTCTTGGCCAACGTAAAGATCCTATTAACGTCGCCCTGGACTGTCGGCTTCGCCGTCGCGGTGTCCCCGGACGACGCGACGGACGTGAGCTATGATTGCCCCACCATGACTCGACCAAGGCACTCCAGATGAAGCAGCCTGCGCAGTCCTTCGACTTCCTCACGACCGAGGCCATCCTCCAGCTCGGTGGGTGACCGTGTCTCATGCGGCACGCCCCTATAACGCGGTGATCATCGGTGCCGGGTTTGCCGGCATCGGAATGGCAATCCGCCTGAAGCGAGCGGGCGAGGACGATTTCCTGATCATCGAGCGAGCCGACAAGGTCGGCGGTACATGGCGCGACAACACCTATCCTGGCTGCGCGTGCGACATTCCGTCGCACCTTTATTCGTTTTCGTTCGCGCCCAAGGCCGACTGGTCGCGGCGCTATCCCACTCAAGCCGAGATCGAGGAATACCTGGAGGGCTGCGTCGAGCAGTTCGTGCTTCGACCGCATCTGTCGCTCAGCGTCTGTCTGAAAACGGCACGTTTCGACGAGACGGCAAAGCTATGGCGGCTGCAAACCGATGCTGGCGTGGAACTTGCTGCACGCATCATGGTGTTGGCGATGGGCGCTCTGCATCGGCCCGCGCTACCGGCAATCCCCGGCCTGGAGGAGTTTCGCGGCATCGCATTTCATTCCGCACGCTGGAACCATGCGATCGATCTGCAGGGAAGGGAAATCGCCGTCGTCGGCACCGGTGCCAGTGCCATACAATTTGTGCCGCGCATCGCCGAGAGGGCATCGCGCGTCAGGTTGTTTCAGCGCACACCACCCTGGGTCCTGCCGAAGTACGATTCTCCCTATGGTGTCCTGCAGATCTGGGCATTGCGTCATGTGCCACTGCTCCGCCGGGCAGTACGAGCGTGGCATTATCTGTCGCACGAGATGCGTGCGCCCGCCTTCATACGGTTCCCCGCTTTGGCGACTGGCGCGGAACGACTCGCTCGCAGTCATGCCAAGCGTCAGGTGAACAATGACCAGCTGCGGGAGTTGCTGACGCCAGCGGACCGCATTGGCTGCAAGCGCGTTCTGTTGTCCAACGATTACTTCCCCTGCCTAAATCGGAACAATGTGGAACTGGTCACCCGGCCGATCGCTGGCATAACACCTGGGGGCGTACTCACGGTGGACGGCGTCGAACATCGCGCGGACGTGCTGATCTTGGCCACCGGATTTCACGCGACGGAGCCGCTCGGCGAGATTGACGTGTTTGGCCGGAGTGGTCTCAAGCTTGCCGATGCATGGCGCGACGGGATGCAAGCGCGTCTCGGTCTCGCCGTTACGGGCTTCCCGAACCTGTTCATCCTGGGAGGCCCCAATACTGGCCTCGGACACAACTCAGTGGTGTATATGCTTGAGGCACAGATTGGCCATGTTCTGCGCTGCATGCGGCTTCTGCGGCGCCGCAACGCCCTTGCTATCGAAGTCGACGCCAAGGCGCAGGCCAGCTTCGCCAGGAAGTTGGACTACTGGATGCGGCGGACCGTCTGGCTGACTGGATGCCGCAGCTGGTATCTCGACCGAACTGGCCGAAATACTACCTTGTGGCCCGGTTTCAGCTTCGGCTACTGGCTGCGCACGTTGAGGGTATCCGCACGATATTACCGGCTGTCGGCATCAGACCGGGTCAAGTTGCGTCGGTTGCGCAGGATTGCTTGACTCGGCGGCGATGCGATGCGGAGGAGATGCCGATGCCAACCAAGGTCCTGCTGGTCAATACGCTGGAGCAGACGGTGCAGGAGGCGCGGGATATGACGCCCCCGGGCTTTGAGCTCGTCGTCGGCGCTCCCGGTAGCGCCAGCTACAGCGGGGCACTCGGCGACACCGAATACCTGATCGGCAATGTGAGCCCGATGGACGAGGCTTTCTTCCGCGCCGCCCCACGCCTCAGGCTCGCGCAGCTGTTCAGCGCCGGGTACGATCACGTTGATCTCGAAGCAGCGCGGCGCGCCGGCGTGCTCGTGGCCAACAACGGCGGGGCCAATTCGCGCGCGGTGGCCGAGCACACGATCCTGTTGATGTTGGCGGTGTATCGGAAACTGGTGCCGCAGCATGCGATGACCTCCGGCGGACGGTGGCGCGGTAACGAACCGATCCCGACGTTCTATGAGATGCAGGGCAAGACGCTGGGTGTCATCGGCTTCGGCACAATCGGAAAGCGCGTCGCGCGCATCGCCGCCGGCGGCTTCGACATGCGCATTCAGTACAACGACGTGGTGCGCATGGCCGAGCACGAGGAGGATGCGCTGAATGTGCGCTTCAGGCTGTTGCCGGAACTGATGCGCACCTCTGACATCGTCACGCTGCACGTGCCGCTCACGCGCCTGACGCGCAACATGATCAGCACACGCGAACTGGGCTACATGCAGTCCCATTCGGTGCTGATCAACTGCAGCCGCGGTCCGGTGATCGACTTTCCGGCGCTGCACGAGGCGCTTACCAGCCGCAAGATCGCCGGCGCTGGACTGGACGTTTTCCCCCAGGAACCTCCATCTCCATCGGAACCTGTGCTGTCGCTCGACAACGTAGTTCTGACGCCGCATCTCGCCGGCGCCAGTCGGGAAACACGTGTAAAGCAGACCCGCAACGCGTTCGATAACGTGCTGCGCGTGCACCGGGGCGAGCGTCCACTTTGGGTGGTGCCCGAACTGCGCGACGTGGCGGCCAAGGCATGATGGCTTGGTCAAGCCAGGCCGTGACCACCGGGACAAGCCCGGTGGCAGGCGTCGAAGGCCGGGCTCACGCCCGGAATTACGCATGACCGGGCGCGGCGGCACGCCGCCCAGCCGAGTGGAGGTGACGGCGAAGTTCCTCACCGACGCCGCCGACAAGCAGCGCGCCTATGAAGCGAGGCGGAAGCTGTGGACTCAGGCGTTCCATCCATCCGAGCCGCGCGCCCAGGCTGCCTCGCGTTCGCGCCGCGGCGGCCGCATCAATGACCCGCGCCAGAGCAAATTCGACCTGTAGCGCAGGCACGTCGCGGAGAGGCATCGTGTCAAAGGCCCTGGTGAGAAACGCCCATACGTTCGCGCTGATCGGCGTGGCCCTGCTGATAGGCGTGGTGGCATTCCTTGTCTGGTCGCAGTTCAATGGCACACGCCAGGCGTGGTTCTTAGTCCAGCACACCTATGACGTCATGATCGCCACCGATCAACTCGGCATGTCGATGCGCGATGCGGAGAGCAGTCAGCGCGCCTATCTGCTCACCGGGCAGGACGATGATCTGGAACAATACCGTGCTGCCTTCGAACGCGTCGCCCTGCTGCAGGGCGAATTACGTCGGCTGACTGCGGACAATTCCGCCCAACAGGACCGACTGCGCCAGCTCGCTCCGCTGTTTCGGCGCCAGCAGGAAGCAATGGACCGCGCGATTCAGCTGCGTCGTGACGTCGGCCTCGATGCGGCACTCAGTGCCATGCCGTTGCGCCGTGATCTGTTCCGCCAAATCGAGAGCGGCCTGTCCGGTGTCGCCGGTGAGGAACAGCGTCTGCTGGAGTTACGACGACAGTGGGCCGACCGTGCCGAATTGCTAGCGCGATGGCTGGCCGGTGGGGGCAGCATTCTTGCCGTGGCGCTGTTCGCGCTTTCGGGTTGGTTGTTGGCGCAATCGCGCAGATTGCTGCTGTTGTCCGAGGACGAGCAGCGCACCCTTGCGACGCAGATGCGGACAGCGATCGAGAGTATCAGTCAGGGTATCGGCGTGTTCGATGAGACCGGAGCGCTGATGCGTTGGAACGATTGCTTCGTTGCTCTGCTAAGTTTGCCAGGGCCCATGGTACACCGGGGCATCCGCTATGAGGCGATCGTCGAGCAATTGGCGACCGGTCGTGGTTTACAGCTCGAGACGATGGAGCAGATTCGCCACCATCGTTCCGCCAATACGGCAGGCGAGCCAATCGTCTATGAACACACGCGCCAGGCTGACAATCGCAGATTCGAATTGCGGCGGACGTTCATGCCAAATGGCGGGTTCGTGCTCACCGTCACCGATATCACCGAGCGCGTGCGCGCCGAAGTCACCGCGCGTGATGCACAACGGCTTCAGGCGATGGGGCAACTTACCGGCGGCATTGCGCATGACTTCAACAACCTGCTCACCGTGGTGATGGCCAATCTTGAGCTAGCGAAGTCCCGGTTGCCGGTTGACAGCGACGCAGGTGCGCGCATCGAGCGGGCGATGTGGGGGGCAAACCGTGGTGCTGCTCTGACGCAGCAATTGCTCGCCTTTGCTCGCAAGCAGACGCTCTCGCCGGTCCCGATCGATCTTTCGGCAATGCTGCCGGATATGGCGAGCCTGCTGCGCCGGACACTTGGGGAACACATCAACGTGCGCAGCGTCGATGCGGCCGGACTATGGCCAGCATTGGCCGATCCGGCCCAGGTAGAGAGTGCCCTGCTGAACCTGTCGCTGAACGCACGGGACGCTATGCCGGGAGGCGGACGCCTGACTATAGAACTGGCGAACAAAGTTCTGGATGCGGACTACGCGCGTCAGCACGTCGAGGTCACGCCTGGGGACTATGTGATGTTGGCGGTCTCAGACACCGGCACAGGCATGCCGTCGGACATATTGGCGAGGGCGTTCGAACCATTCTTCACCACCAAGGACGAGGGGCGCGGCACCGGCCTCGGCCTTGCCATGGTACATGGCTTCGTCAAGCAGTCTGGTGGCCACGTCAATATCTACTCCGAGGTCGGCGAAGGCACGACAGTGCGTTTGTACCTTCCACGTGCCGTGGGCGCTGTCCTCCCTGCATCGCACAGCGCTGCGCCAGCGGACCTGCCGCGCGGCAATGCGACCATACTGGTCGTTGAAGATGAAGCTGCGGTGCGGGAGGCCTGCGTGGCAATCCTGCGCGATCTCGGGTACCGCGTGCTCGAAGCGGCTGACGGCCTTGAGGCTCTGCGCGTATTCGGCGAGAACGAGGGGAAGGTTGATCTGTTGCTGACCGATGTCGTTCTGACCGGCCGCATGAAGGGCAATGACATTGCTAGCCGGCTGAAGGAGGTCCGTCCCGATCTGCGAGTGCTGTTCATGTCGGGCTATACCGAAAACGCCATCGTGCATCACGGCCGCCTCGACGACGGTGTGCACCTGATCGGTAAGCCCTTCCACCGAGAGCAGATCGCACGCAAGGTGTCGGAGGTGCTCGGCGACGCCGGGACGATCGCTGCCGCCAGCCAGGAGCCGAACGTTATCGACCTTGCCTCCCGTGGCGGACGCGCATCCTGAGGCGAGCTGCCTCGAAGTAACTTTGGCAAGGCGACCTCCTTAATGTGACGGGGGTCCCAGTCTAATTTGGAAGTTGGTCGGGTGTTGGGAGACCTGCGGCATGCAATGCCCTGCATGCGGGGAAATCGCGCTTGAGGAGCCCGGTTCTGTGCCGCGTGCGGTGCATCGTTGGGGCTTGGGAGCGCCGCCGGCGCAACACGAGAGGCCAAACGTCGGCAGATCAGCGTCATGTTGTGCGACCTCGTCGGATCAACCGCTCTGTCCGGACGCCTTGATCCTGAAGAATTGGCCGAGGTGATCGGGAATTATCAGTCACGTGTCGCCAAGGCCAAACATCAGGGCTGAGCTCCGGCGATATGTAGGTCGGAATGCTGCCGGTTGCGGCGGACGAGCATGCAGCGCGCGGAGCGGGTTCGCTGGGTTTGGCCCAAGCCTATAGAATAATCTGGCTCGCGAGGGCAGCGGAAGGGTAAACTACCCCCGTAGAGCCCCGCCTCAGGAGGAAATGGTGATCTTCCGCCAGCTGTTCGATGCGACGTCCGGCACCTATACCTACCTTCTCGCTTCCCGTCGTGGTGGCGAGGCGCTGATCATCGATCCTGTGCTGGAAAAGGTAGATCGCTACCTCCAACTCATCCGTGAACTCGATCTGAAGCTGCTGAAGGCCGTCGATACTCACCTCCACGCCGACCACATCACCGGCCTTGGCGCGCTGCGCGATCGGACGCGCTGCATCACCGTGATGGGTGAGCAGTCCAGCGTCGACGTCGTTTCAATGCGCATCGCTGACGGCGATCGTCTGGGAATCGAGGGCATCAGCCTTGATGTCGCCTACACCCCCGGCCACACCGATGACAGCTACAGCTTCATCATGCCTGACCGGGTGTTCACCGGCGACACTTTGCTGATCCGCGGCACTGGCCGCACCGATTTCCAGAACGGCGACCCGCGTGCCCAGTACGAGTTGATCTTCAATCGCCTGCTGCGCTTGCCTGACGAAACGATGGTGTTCCCCGCGCACGACTACAAAGGCGACACAGTCAGCTCGATAGGGGAGGAGAAGCGCTACAATCCACGTCTGCAGGTCAATTCGGTCGACGAGTATGTCGCGCTGATGAACAATCTCAATTTGTCCAACCCAAAGATGATGGATGTCGCGGTGCCGGCCAACATGCGGCAGGGCCTGGTGCAGCAGGAGATCGCACGCCGCGGCTGGGCCGTCACTGCGGACGATATGAAGGCGTTGCTAGGCCAGCGTGACATCGTGCTGATCGACCTGCGCGAGCGCACCGAGCGTGAGAAACACGGCATGATTCCCGGCTCGCTGCACGCCCCCTATCCGGACCTGCAGCAGAATATCCAGGCAGGCGGTATGCTGTACGAACTGGCCCTCGCGACAAACCGGCGCCTGGTGTTCTATTGTGCTTTCGGCGAGCGCTCGGCCATGGCCGTGCAGGCGGCGCAGGACGCGGGGCTTGCCACCGCCTGTCACATCCACGGCGGTGTAAGCGCGTGGAAGAAGGCCGACGGTCCGCTCGCACACTGAGCCATGAGGAGGGTGCATATGGATGCGCTGGAACTGCTGGTCGGCCGTGAGTCCGCGGTGAAGTTGGCGTCGCCCGGTCCCGACCAGGCGGAACTCGAAAGAATGTTCCAGAGCGCGCTGCGGGCGCCTGATCATGGGAGGCTGCGGCCCTGGCGCTTCGTCGTGATCCCAGAAGAGAAGCGCGAAGAGTTCGGCGAACTGATGGCCGACTGCCTGCACCGCATGGATCCGAGTGCCTCGGCAGAGGCCCTGCAACGGGAGCGCGATAAGGCCCTGCGAGCTCCCGTGATCGTTGTGGCGGCGGCAACCATCCACCGCGGTCACAAGATTCCCGACGTGGAGCAACTGGTGTCAGCGGCCGCCGCCGCCGAGAACATCATGCTCGCGGCACGTGCGCAGGGCTATGGCGCTATGTGGAAAACCGGCGCGCCGGCTTATGACGCCAAGGTCAAGCGGGCATTCGGTCTCGATCCGGACAACGAGATCGTCGGTTTTCTGTACCTCGGTACGCAGGTCGGGGCCGGTTCGCCGGCGGCACGACCGCAGGTGAATGACCTGGTCTCGGTCTGGCAGGGTTAGCCGCCGCGCTCAGCCGGGTCTGTGGCGGACAGGGGCGCAGCTACGGACCCTGTCTGCTCCTCTCGTCATAGTGGTGCACGAAACGTGCGCCGAGTTCGGTCAGCGCCTCGACCAACTTTGCACCGGTCTCCGCCGAACAGAGCCCGGCGTTGGCACCGAATACAGCGTCAGGAGTGATCTCGGAAAGCTCGATAGGCACGTCGATCTCGGCGCCCTCGAAGCTCGCGGTACCGAAGCCGGTGACCGGCATGCCAAGGATATCGGGAGCGTCATGCGGCGGCGGCGTCAGGTCGGGACGCATCCACTGCGGGAACAGGTGCGCGGCGATCGAGGTCAGCGGATCGGCGCCATGGCCGCTGGTCTGCTCCGTTTTCTCGGGACCGACGATGCCAGGCATCAGGCCCCGCGCGATCTTCCATAGATAGAAGCTCGGGAACAGGACGCGACGCGCGCGCCAGATCTCGCGCGCGGTGTCCAGCACCGCTTGAGTGTTGCCGGCATGGCCGTTGACCACGATCAACCGCGTGATGTCGTGCCGAAGCAGGCAGGCGAACATGTCGCGCAACACGGCGCGGAACGTCTCCTGTCCCAGGGCGATCCCGCCGGGGGCGGTACCGAAGTAGTCGGCGCCACCATAGGCCAGCGCCGGTGCCACCAGCGTGCGCGTGCCGCGCTCGGTGGCGCGTTCGGCGATCAATTCCGCCATGCGTTCGGCAGAGAGATAGTCGCCCATCGGTGCGTGCGGACCCTGGTCCTCGAAACTGCCAAGAGGCAGCAGCAAGACAGGGCGCGCCGGCAGAATTTCGCGCATCTCGTGGGCGGTGATTTCGCCCATCCGGTACTTGGTCATGCACGCTTCCGGGCGCCAGCCCGGGCTTCCCTGCCTGCCACCGGGCTTGTCCCAGGTGGTGGTCATGGCCTGGCTTGACCAGGCTATCATGCGAGCAGCTCCAGCGCGGCGCGCGACAGCGCCTGCACGCCGAAGCCAATGCACCGCTCGTCGGGCTGATAAGCCGAGTTGTGCAGGCGGTCGTGCCGGCCCGGCTGCGACGAGCCGACGCGCAGCTGGAAGGCGGGGACAAGGTCGGCCATCAGGGCGAAGTCCTCGCCGCCGAGACTGGGCTCGAACTCGGCGATGGCGTCGCCAAACTGATGGCGGACGGCTGCGACGACGGGCTGAAGCACGCGTTCGTCGTTGCGCAGCGCAGGGACGCCGAGGTGGTAATTCACTTCGCACGCAACGCGCATGCCTGCATCCATGCCTGCGGCGAGCCGTTTGATCGCAGCTTCGGCAGTGACGCGTGCTTCCTCGTGCAGCGTGCGCACAGTCCCTTTGATCAGGCAGCTGTCAGGGATGATGTTGTAGGTGGTGCCTCCCTGGATCGCGCCGACGGTTACCACGGCTGGGTGCATCGGTTGCACCTCACGCGAAACCACAGTCTGCAGTTGCGCGACCAACATCGCAGCGGCGACCAGAGGATCGACAGTAGTGTGCGGATAGGCGGCGTGACCCGACTTGCCACGCACGATGATGTCGAAGCGGTCGGACGCGGCAAGACAGGCCCCATGCACATAGCCGAACGTACCGACCGGCATTTCCGGATGATTGTGGAACGCAAGTGCGAGATCGATCTTGGGATCTTCCATCAGCCCGTCGTCGATCATGGCGCGCATTCCGCCGATGCCTTCTTCCGCCGGCTGAAACACCAGCTTGACGGTGCCGGCGAGTTGCGGGGCAAGGTCCTTCAGCACCGCAGCGACGCCGAGCAGCGTAGTCGTGTGGATATCGTGGCCACAGGCGTGCATCAGGCCAGGGATCGTGCTGGCGAATGGCAGGCCGGAGGTTTCCTCGATCGGCAGCGCGTCCATGTCGGCCCGGATGGCTAACACCGGGCCCGGGCGACCGCCCTCAATCAGGCCGACCACGCCCGTCTTGCCGATGCCCGGCTGATGGGCAATGCCGAGGCGGCTCAGTTCGCGCGTGACGACCCCGGCGGTGCGGATCTCTGCGAAGCCGAGTTCGGGGTGGGCGTGGATATCGCGACGGATGTCGACCAAGGCGGGTTCGATGCGCTGGACGACGTCGTGTATGGCTGTGGTGGGATCGTTGGGGAGGGACATGGCGTGATTTCGACCTGCGACTGGTGGGATTGACGCAGGAATAGGCGAGTAGGAGGGCAATGTTCAATGCGGAACCGGCCGGGCCAGATGCTGGCTGGCTCGAAGCCAGTATCTCAGCGTTTCGCAATGAGAGATTGGTCTCGCTGGGCGAACCTGCCGCAACGGCGGACAGCATCGACAAGCCTGCGATCCGCTGGCGAGGGTTAGTGAATCTGACGCAAATTTAAGTACAGTCACGGAACAGCGGTTGATGGGTCGTCCTGAGTTTGCGATGGTTGCCGCTAACGAAGTGCCCACCATAGACACGTCATTAAAGTCGGAGCCAAACAATGCCCGGCAGCTCGGTTCTTAGGTTCAGCGAACCGTACGAATACCAAAACGCAGTTCGTGCGGCCGCAGCAGAACTTCTGATTACATCCCCAGGGCTGTTCAAAGCGGAACTGACGCGGATCGACCTGCATCGCCTGTGGATGCAGCGAGGCCGTAAATCCTTGCCGCGCATTGCCAAAGTTGCAAATGCAACGAGCCGTCTCCCGATTCTGTTCCTCACCCACTCTCAAGGCCCACTCGTCCTGGGCCGCAAGGAGTTGTTCGCCGGTGAAATAATGATCTACGCACCGGGCAGCGAACATTATCAACGGAGTTCAGGTGAAGTCGGATGGGCCGCGATGTCATTGGCCCCAGCCGACTTCGCCGCGGCGGGGCGGGCCATAGCTGGGCGTGAGCTGGTCGCCCCTGCATTCGATTATCCGATCCGGCCGCCGCCACACCTGATTGGGCGACTTCAGCACCTCCACGAGGCTGCCGGGCAGCTGGCGGCAACTGCACCGGACATCCTCGCACATCCCGAGGTCGCCAAGGCAATAGAGCAGGAACTGGTGCGCGCAATGGTGGCCTGCCTTGTCGAGGGCACGGATGGCGAAGGCAACCATGCTGCCCATCCACGCGTGCCGGTCATGCGACGTCTCGAGCAGTTCCTGGGCGAAAATGCCGACACGCCAGTTTACCTGGCGGAGGTTTGCACGGCGATAGGCGTGCCAGCCCGGACGCTACGGCAGCATTGCATGGACCATTTGGGCATGGGCCCGCACCAGTATTTATGGCTGCGACGGATGAATCTTGCACGCCGTTCTCTGATCCGGGCTGCACCCAAGGAGACAACTGTGGCGACGACTGCCAATAACCAAGGGTTTGCCGAGCTCGGGCGCTTTGCAGTTGCCTATCGCAAGCTGTTTGGGGAGTCCCCTTCGGCGACCCTGCGTCGGACGCCCGAGCCGCCACGCGACATGGCGGTCGAGAAGTCGAAAGTCGGATTGCCGATCCTGCCATAGTCAGGGATGAGCGTTTCGGCCACGCTCGACCTTCCAAAATGGTTCGGGAGTGGCACTTTGTCAGCCGCGGGCTCGAGCATCTTCACCGATGCGGACGGCTACCAAGCCAGCCTGCGTGACGTACTCGACCTGTTGGTCCTGCATCCGCAAAGCTTTCATGCGCATCTGACCTGGGTGGATTTGCCGCACGTCCGGCTGCTCCGGGCACAGGAGTCGAGCGCGCGGGTGGGCTATCTCCGACTGCCGCCTGGCGAGGTGTTCGTGTTCTTTGTCACGCGGCAAGGGGTGCCACCAGTACACGGTGGACTGGAGCTGCAATTGGGCGATCTGATTTGGCAGAGCCACAACTGTCACCAACGGATGGCAGAAGGCAGTCAATGGGGCTCGATCGCGGTGACTGGCGACACTCTGAATTTTTTCGGACGCAGTATCGCGGGAAAGGAACTGCAGTTCCCGTCCTGGCCGCAGTCCATTCGGCCGGCGAGTGCTGATTCCCGCAATCTGCTGCGTCTGCACGGGCAAGCCGCACGTATTGCGGAGACCTGCCCCAATCGCATCATGCACCCTGAAGTCGTGCGGGCGCTGGACCAGGACCTGATCGCATTGTTGGTCAGTTGCCTCGCGAGTGCCGATGCGCGCAGCAGCAATCCGGCCAAAGAGACATCGGCGCGCGTGTGTGTGCAGTTCGAGCAGCTGCTGAGCACGGAGCCGTTTCGGCTGCTGTCGACCCGGGAGCTCTGCCAGGCGCTCGGAGCATCGGAACAAACTCTGAGAGCAAGTTGTCGGAAGGTGCTGGGAATGGGACCCGGACAGTACCAGCGGCTGAGGCGCCTCAAGCTGGTGCGTGGCGAACTCATGCATGTTGGTGCAGAACGCGCGAAGGTGGCGAAGATCATGGAACGCTACAGGTTTGCTGATCTGCAACGCTTTGTTACGGAATACTGGCAGACGTTTGGTGAGCTGCCGCCGCTGCCCGCCCGTGTTACAAACCTGAGGTGAGCTTTGTCCGCGGAATTGCCGATTTTGCCATAGCGTGCTGACTGCATCTGCTTCAGGCTGCCGAAAAGCACAACCAGGACCGTAGATGTCCTGAGGGGAGAGGTCGATGTGCAGAGTTGGTGGGACCGCGCTGGCTTTTGCCTTGTCGGCATCATCCTGTCTCCTGACAGCGACGGCCCAGACAACATCGAGTCCCTCCGGCGCACCGCCTGCATCTGTCGGCGCTCCGTCCGCGGTCGCCGAGCAGGCGAGTTTGGCGCTGAGACAAATGGCGACGTATGTTGGATCAGCCGAACAGTTCACCTTTCACGCCGACATCACGTTCGATCACGTGCTGCCGTCTGGTCAGAAGGTGCAGTTCTCCGCGTCCGAGGAGGTAGCACTCCAACGCCCTGGCCGGCTCTATGTTGCATGGAGCGGTGATCTCGGCGACCGGCAGTTCTGGTACGACGGAAAGTCGGTCACGCTGTACGATCCGGCAACCCCCTTCTACGCCAGCGAGCCAGCGCCTGCGGAGATCGACGCAATGTTGGACAAGTTGCTGCCGCAGCTGAATTTCTCTCCGCCGCTGGCGGACCTCATGTACTCCGATCCATATCAGCAGGTGCGCGGGAACATTCATTATGGTTTCGATATGGGGACAAATGAGATCAATAGCCGAAGCTGCCGTACATTTGCCTTTGTCGAAAAAGATGTGGACTGGCAGATCTGGATCGACACCGGACCAGAACTGGTCCCATGCAAGCTGGTGATCACTTATCGGAGCCTGCCTTCGCAGCCGCAATTCAGTGCGACATTCACCGATTGGAATTTTTCGCCGCGAATTGCCACGCCGGTGTTCACGCCGACGCTGCCGGAAGGCGTGCAGAAGATCCCATTCCGCACCGTGGCAGCGGCGAAGTAGTGGAGAGGTGATGGCCATGCGCAAGCAAGTGTCAAGCCGAAGAACATTTGCCCTCGCGCTGCTGGCTGGCATCGCCGCGGTATGTCTCGCCGCTGGCATCGAACGGGCGGCGGCGTTCCGCGGGGGTTTCGGTGGTTTTCGGGGAGGATCCGGCGGCTTTCACGGCGGAGGATTTAACGGCTTCCACTCGGGCTCCTTTAGTAGCGGCGGTGCGCGCTTCGGCGATGGAGGAGGGTTCGATCGTAGCACCGATGCCGGTTTCGGACGCGACGGATATGGCAGTATACGTAGTGCGGGAAACTTCAGCGACCATGCTGACAGCTTCCGGCAGAGCCATCCCGAAGCTCCGCACGATGCTGACCAGTTTCAGCAATCCCATCCCGACGACCGGCAGAACGCGTCGCAGTTACAGCAGAACCGCAGCAACGAGGCGAACACGTTGCAGCAGAATCGCACGAACGAAGCCAACTCTTTGCAGCAAAATCGCGACCGGGAAGCCAATTACCTGCAGTATAACCGGGTCAACACCTACAACAATTATTCGGGCTCGTGGGGCGGCTACTATTCGGGCCTGGGATTCGGTGCCGGGATGGCCATCGGCGCTACACTAGCGGTGTTGCCAGCCGCCGCCATGGCGCTCTCGGTTGCGGGCAGCCCCTATTACTACGCCAATGGCGTTTACTATGCGCCCCAAGGTGGCCAATACGCTGTTGTCCCACCGCCGCAAGGTGCCGTTGTCAACAAGCCGCCGCCATCCTGTTCCACGGTGTATCCGGCGGCACCGCAAAGCTCGACTGCGGTGGCGCGTTCTATCAGACAGTGCCGCAGGGCTACCAGGTGATCCCGCCGCCGGTGGGCGCGACTGTAACCACGCTGCCAAGTGGCGCTGTAGATGAGAATATCAAAGGTACGACCTACTTCACTTTCGGGGGCGCCTATTACCAACCGTTCTACAGCGGCAGCAGCGTGATTTACGAAGTCGTGGCGAAGCCGGCTTAGGAGGCAATATGAGTCAATCAAGGCTTCGGGCGGTGGTCTTGGTAGTGATGGCTGGGCTGACCGCGCCGGTCTTCAGTGAAGCCCAGACCCCTGGCCGCAATGGTAACAAGTCTGACTTCAAGGACTGGCAACCAAGTCGAGGCGCGGTTTCCAACGAAGAGCACGCTGCGGGAGTTGCGCAGACGCCGGCGCAGAGGAAATCTGAAGATAGAGAGTTGCAGCAACTCTATAACAATCTGCTCCGTCAGGAGCCGGTGCAGCCGCCCAAGTAACGCAGCGAGGCTACTCTTAATAAAGAGGGTTTCACCATTCCTCAAAGGGGGGACGTCGATGATCAGAACTCCTGTCGCCATGGCACTATCACTCGCGACCGTGACGCTCGCCACCGTGGGGACTGCTAACGCGCAGCAGCGGCCATCGCCGAAACAACCGAGTTCAGTCACGGCATATGTCGTCATGACCCCGAATGGCCCTGCAACTTGCGCCACGTGGACGCAATGGCGCGGACCGGGCGGAAATTCGATAGATAAAGAGGGCATCCAATATTGGGCCGAGGGCTACATCTCGGGATTGGCGGCGGGAAGTCGCCACGATGTGCTCGGACAATTCCAGTTGCGGGATTTAGCGGCCTGGCTGGATCGATATTGTGCGGCCAATCCACAAACAAAGCTGCCGCAGGCGCTGAATGCGCTCGGGCGGGAAATGCTCGCCCATCCAGGAGGGAAGCTGTGATGGCACAGATGCGATCAGTCGTTGTCGGCAGGGTCCTGCCACTCGTCGTGGCTCTTGCACTAGGGTTCGCAGTGGCAGGTTGTGCGTCGGGGCCACTCGGCAGCCATGGCGTGGATTACATACCGGCGTTCGAGACCGGACCGGAGGGCGTCGGCAATTAGCGGTGGCAGGCCCATCGACATTACCCGAGGGTGCCGACCGCTTCGAGGTCAGGGTGACGGCAGATAGCCACTTCGGCTGGATCCGTACCCAACTCAGCCTGGAACGCACGCTGATGTCCTGGATGCGCACAGGCACGGCACTCATCGGCTTCGGCTTTGCCATTGTTCAGTATCTTGACCGCCTGCAGCAAACTCCAGGCGCCAATCCCGCCTATCTGCCGACCGCGCCGCGATATCTGGGGTTGTCGATGATCGCGGCTGGAGTCCTGGGTCTGCTGATTTCGATCTGGCAATATCAATGGACACTTCGCTACTTGTGGCAGGGCTCGTTTGCGTCCATAGCCGGCATAAAGCAGGAGGGAATGCAGTCCGCGGCGTTGGCTGTCGCCGTTCTGCTCATCGGTGTCGGTCTGTTCGCATTCTTCGCGGTGCTGCTTCGTCTCACATAGTGACAGCGCCTAACGATCCTAGATCGAATATAGCCACTCGACCAACAGGAGGAGAGCAAGATGCCGGACGATAAGAAGCCAAACATCCTTGTCATTTGGGGCGACGATATCGGTATCTCGAATCTCAGCTGCTATTCGCACGGGGTCATGGGCTACCGGACGCCCAACATCGACCGCATCGCCAAGGAAGGCATGATGTTCACCGACTCGTACGGAGAACAGTCCTGCACGGCGGGGCGTTCCTCGTTCATCACGGGCCAGAGCGTCTATCGCACCGGGCTCTCCAAGGTCGGAATCCCAGGCGCGCCGGTCGGAATGAACGAGCGCATCGTGACCATTGCGGCCTGCCTCAAGAACCAAGGCTATGCAACCGGTCAGTTCGGGAAAAACCACCTCGGCGATCTCAATCACATGCTGCCGACCAACCACGGCTTCGATGAATTCTTCGGCAACCTCTATCACCTCAATGCCGAGGAAGAGCCTGAATTGCCGGACTATCCCAACGAGAAGGACTTCCCCAACTTTCGTAAGACGTTCGGACCGCGGGGAGTGATCCATTCCTGGGCGACCGATAACGACGATGCAACCGAGGAGCCGCGCTGGGGCCGGGTCGGCAAGCAAAAGATCACCGATACCGGCCCATTGACAAAGAAACGCATGGAAACCTGCGACGATGAATTTGTCGCCGCGGCCAAGGATTTCATCAAGCGTCAGAACGATGCGGGCAAGCCATTCTTTGTCTGGCTGAACACCACGCACATGCATCTCTTCACCCACACCAAGCCCGAGAGCAGGGGACAGGCCGGTCGCTGGCAGTCGCCGTACCACGACACGATGATCGACCACGACAAGAACGTGGGCGAGATGCTCGACTATCTCGACGAACTCGGTATCGGCGCCAACACCTTCATCATGTACTCAACCGACAACGGCCCGCACATGAACTCGTGGCCGGATGCTGCCATGACGCCGTTCCGCAGTGAGAAGAACACCAACTGGGAAGGCGCATTCCGTGTGCCGATGCTCGTGCGCTGGCCGGGCAAGATTGCGCCGGGTCAGGTCTCAAACGAGATCGTTCAGCACCACGATTGGCTGCCGACCTTTCTCGCCATGGCGGGCGATACCGACGTGGTCGAGAAGCTGAAGGCCGGCTATCAGGCGATCGGCCGCAACTACAAGAACCATATAGATGGCTACAATCTTCTGCCGTACCTGACTGGTGCAGTGAAGGAGAGTCCACGCAAGCTTTTCGTGTACTTCAGCGACGACGGCGACGTACTCGGGCTGCGCTACGACAACTGGAAGGTCGTATTCATGGAGCAGCGCCGCCAGGGGACGCTGGAACTTTGGTTCGAGCCGTTCATCCGGCTCAGAGGGCCAAAATTCTTCAACCTGCGCACCGACCCCTATGAGCGCGCCGACCAGACGTCCAACACCTACTGGCAGTGGTTCATGGAGCACGTGCCCATTTTGTATGGTGCGCAGGCGCTCGCGGCCAGTGGGCAGCGACGTTCAAGGAATTCCCGCCCATTCAAAAGCCAAATACCTTCACGATCGATGACGCGCTGAAAATGATCCACGAAGCCGCGGCTGGGATGCACTGATCGACTGCAGGCGGCCAGTTGCGCTGGCCGCCTGCACCGCCGCACCGACCAGAAGAACTCAGACAGGTTCCGAATGCTGTTCGCAGCCGAGGCAGGACAACCCGCCGGCCATTCGAGCGATTTCCGATATGGTCGCAATCCCAGGTGGCACCTTCTTGATGGGCTCCGACCACCACTATCCGGAAGAAGCGCCTGCCCATCGTGTCACCGTGGCGCCTTTCTGGATCGATCGCACGCCTGTCACCAACCGACAGTTCAAGCAATTCGTGGCAGCGACAGGCTATCTGACGGTGGCGGAAATCGCACCCGAACCGAAGGATTATCCAGACGCGCTGCCGCACATGCTGAAGCCGGGATCGCTGGTGTTTACAGCGCCGAAGCATCCAGTGGATTTACGCGACTGGTCGCAATGGTGGCGATTCGCGTTCGGCGCCAACTGGCGGCACCCGTTCGGGCGGGGAAAGCAGCGGGCACTGCCCGATCACCCGGTGGTTCATATCGCCTACAAGGACGCCCAGGCGTTTGCCGCGTGGGCGGGAAAGGAACTGCCGACGGAAGCCGAATGGGAGTTCGCCGCGCGAGCCGGACTGAATGGAGCCGAGTTTGCCTGGGGCGACGAGATGGAACCTGGCGGACGTCACATGGCGAATACGTGGCAAGGAATGTTCCCGCTGGAGAACTTGGCGACCGACGGATATCAGCGCACTTCGCCGGTCAGGGCGTTTCCGCCCAATGCGTATGGCGTGTACGACATGATCGGCAATGTTTGGGAATGGACCACCGACTGGTTCTCGTCTCGCTACACAGCCGATGCGCCGAAAGCATGCTGCATTCCTGAAAACCCACGCGGCGGACCGGAGGCCGACAGCTACGATCCGCTTCAGCCGTCACTGCGCATTCCGCGCAAGGTGGTGAAAGGCGGCTCGCATCTCTGCGCCCCTAACTACTGCCGCCGTTACCGTCCTGCCGCGCGCCATGCGCAGCAGATCAATTCTGGCATGAGCCATGTCGGCTTTCGCTGCGTTGTGAGGTCTGGAGGGGAAAGGAGTACCGAAGAAAATGCCTGAAACAGAACAAGGTCTGATGTCGCGAGCATCGAAGCGAATCAGGCAACTGCTGGGTGCGACTGCACTGACGGTGTCCGCTGCAGTGGCCACACCGTCGACCGACGCACAGGCGCAGCCGGCGCCGCAGCACCCGAACATCCTCTTCATTATGGCAGATGATATCGGCCTGATGCAGGTGGGTGCCTACCACCGCGGCATAGGGCTCGGTGAAACGCCAAACATCGACCGCATCGGGCAGGAGGGCGGGCTCTTCACCCAGTACTACGCGATGCAGAGTTGCACATCGGGGCGGAACGCGTTCTTCACTGGCATGTATCCGCTGCGCACGGGGATGATCCCGCCACAACTTCCGGGGAGTCCGAGCTACTTGCGGCCTGGTACCCCTGCACTGTCAAAGTTCCTGCTCGATCTCGGGTCAGATACGGGTGAGTTCGGCAAGAACCACCTGGGCGACCACACGGACGCGCTACCGACAGCGCACGGCTTCCAAGAATTCTGGGGTTATCTCTATCACCTCGACGCCATGCAGCAGGTGAGCTTCCCCGATATCAACAAGTCGGAGACCCAACAGGGTATCGCGCCACCCTGCAAGAACACGCCCGTTCCTGGTCTCTCCGATCCGCCTGGAACGGTTGACCCGGCGACGACGATTTGTCTGACACCGCCGCGGCCGATCATCGCGTGCAAGTCCTCGGACGGCACGGCCAAGAATCAGACCTGCCATGATGAAGGTCCCCTGTCGCTGGATCGGTCGAGGACCGTGGACGAGGAGATTTCTGCGAAGGTGGTCGACTTCCTCGATCGCAACGACCCCAAGAAGACTAACAAGCCTTTCTTCGTGTGGTACAATCCGGCGCGAATGCACATCACTACGATGCTGTCGCCGAAATATGAGGCGATGCTTGGTGAGCGTGGTGGCAAGGACTGGGGCATCCAAGAAGCCGGTATGAAGCAGCTCGACGACAATGTCGGCTTGGTATTGAAAAAACTGGAGGACCTTGGTCAGCTCAACAACACCATCGTGGTCTTCACCACAGACAACGGCGCCGAAGCGATCAGCTTCCCAGATGGTGGCGTGACGCCGTTCAATGGACAGAAGGGCGAGCCGATGGAAGGCGGCTACCGAGTACCAGCGCTCATTCGCTGGCCGGGCGCCATCAAGCCTGGAACCTTGTACACAAAGATGTTCGCCTCGCTAGACTGGCTGCCGACGTTCGTGGAGATCGCGGGGGGGCCGAAAGGGAACGACTTAAAGGGGCAGATCGAGAAGGGCGCTCACTCGGGAATCGTCAAGACGACGCTCGATGGCGTCAATCAAATCGACTATTTGACCGGCAAATCGCAAGAGTCGGCACGCGACGTGTTCTACTACTTCGCCGGCCCGGTGCCAGCGGCAGTGCGCTACAAGAACTGGAAGATGTACTACCAGATGCCGCAAGCTGGCGCCGAAGGCTGGTTGCTGCCACCCGTGCCGCTGCATTGGACCGCAGTGCAGAACATCCTGCGTGATCCGTTCGAGCAGGCGGTCGGGTTCGGCCAGAAGAGTGCGTTTAGTGTTGCCGGCGCGCTGGCAGCGCCGTCGACCGCTTACGTTTACGACTGGAACATGCTGCCAATCGGCCAGCAGCTCTGGCTCAAGTGGTTGGAGACTTTACGTGATTTCCCGCCCCTGCAGGCACCGGCGAGTTACAACCTCACGCAGGTGGAGGAGCAGGTCAAAAGTGCCGGCGGACACGCATCGGAGTAACATGACCTGAGTGGGCCGCGGGCGTTCCTAGCTAAGTCCCGCGGGCCTCCAACAGTTGTTAGTCGGGTAGATGGCAGGAGACAGAGGGGAAGCACAATGCAATCAACTTGGTCGTTTGCCGCTTGTGCGTTGGCGGTCGTCACTGGTTGGGCTGGCGGAGCCTCAGCACAGAGCTTTCCACCGGGCCGGATCTATGCCTTTCACTCGCCGGCGCAGGGCAGTTGTCCGTCGATGGACTGGCACATTGTCACGGAAGGGAATGGCACTCTCAACGGCATGATATCCTGGAACGGCATGCAGGACATGGCGACAGCCACCGGGACCTATAGTGCGCAAACCGGGACGTTCCGGATGACCGCCAAGGAAGTCGGTGGTCAGGGCCGGACGGCCACTATCAATGGGACAGTGGACAACAACACAGGGTGGCTTACGGCCAACATTCAGGGCGCCAACGTCAAGTGTCAGGGGGTCAAGGTGCCCTGGTTCGTGCCGTATAGAGGTTGAAGCACGGCCCACGCACCAGATTCAGACGGCGAGAGTGGCTTTCTAACCGGCTCGTTGAGGGTCATTCTCGCTGTCTGCTAGCGACTGTCAGGGGAGGCAATCGTGAGTGGTCAACATGCGACATTGGCCCACAAGGCGGCCGAAGAGTTCAAGGCGATGCTGGCGCTCGCAGCCTATCTCTACGTCGGACTTGGTGCGCTATTGCTGGAGAGGACTGCACTGCTGCACGCAGAAGGCATTGGTTACGCGGCATGGGGCGGCGCGGCGGTAAAGGCACTCGTATTGGCCAAGTTCATGCTGATTGGGCATGCGCTGCACCTCGGCGAGCGATACCGGCATAAGCCGCTGATCTGGCCCACGCTGCACATGGGGCTGGCGTTCCTGGTCCTGCTGCTGGTGCTGACGACCATCGAGGAGCTCGTGGTCGGCCTGATCCATCACAGACCCGTCGCTGAGTCCCTGACTCACATTGCCGGCCCCACGATCTTCGTGGTGATAGGCAACCTGCTGCTCATGTTCCTGATTCTGTTGCCATACTGCGCGTTTCGCAGCCTTGGCAACGTCATTGGCGATGGCGCGCTGTTACGTATGTTCTTCGTGTCACGCGACGCAACGCCGGCTGTTCGCTGATGGCGTCGACTGGCGACGCGGCGGATTGCAGATAGGACTCCACGCGCGCAAACTTGCGCCATGTCGAAGACCTATCAGACCCTGCAGGTTGCAGAGCCGCAGCCACACACGCTGCTGGTGACGTTGAGCCGTCCCGAAGTCGCCAATGCGATGAACACGCAGATGGGACTGGACCTGCTCGATCTGTTCCATGCGATCGGCGGGGCGCCGAACGAGCGGCGCTGCATTGTACTCACCGGATCGGGCGCGCGTGCGTTCTGCGCCGGCGGCGACCTTAAAGAGCGCAACGGCATGACCGATCCACAGTGGCAGGACCAGCACCTGATCTTCGAGCGCGCCATTCGTGCGATCATCCATTGCCCAGTGCCGATCATTGCGGCGGTGAATGGTGCGGCCTATGCCGGCGGGATGGAGATCTCGCTATGCGCCGACTTCATCTACGCAGCCGAACACGCGCGCTTCGCG
This sequence comes from uncultured Alphaproteobacteria bacterium, assembly GCA_963850535.1. Taxonomy (GTDB): domain Bacteria; phylum Pseudomonadota; class Alphaproteobacteria; order Acetobacterales; family Acetobacteraceae; genus JAMXLO01. The sequence continues at coordinate 163,137 of CAWKMC010000021.1, forward strand.
CTGACCGAGGTGACGCTGGGGATCATGCCGGGCGCCGGCGGCACGCAGACCTTGCCGCGTGCCGTTGGTGCGCGGCGGGCGAAGGAGATCCTGCTGACCGGGCGGCCGTTCTCGGCGGAGCAGGCGTTCGAGTGGGGCATGGTGAACCGGATCTGCAAGGCCGAAACATTGCTGGTTGAAGCGCTAGAGACGGCGGCTACGATCGCTGGCAACGCGCCGATCTCGACCCGGCAAATCAAACAGTCGGTGAATTACGGGCTGAACATGGACCTGGCCAGCGGGATGATGTTCGAGATCGAGGCGTATAACCGCATGGTGCCCACTGAGGACCGCCACGAAGGCATTCGCGCATTCAACGAAAAGCGCAAGCCGGTATTCCAGGGGCGCTGAGGAGCAAGCGACATGAACGTGATCAGCGATATCGGTGCGCAGAACCTGACGCGGACGCTGGCCGAGCAGGCGCGGACGCTGCGCTATGAGGACATGCCGGAGGACGTACGCCAGCTCGCGCGGCAGTGCCTGTTGGATTATCTCGCCTGCACGCTGGCGGGTGCCAAGGAAGAGCTGACCGAAATCCTGCTGGCCGAGATGCTGGTGCATGGCGGCACGCCGGCCGCGACGATCATCGGGCATGCGGAACGCTTGCCTGCTCTGTCGGCGGCGCTGGTCAACGGTGCCGCATCGCATGCGCTGGATTTCGATGATGTCAACATGGCGATGACGGGGCACCCTTCGGTGGTGCTGCTGTCGGCACTGCTCCCGCTGGCGGAGGAGCGCGGCAGTGCGGCGCGTGACGTGCTGGCAGCGTTTGTCGCAGGGTACGAGTTGCAGTGCCGGCTGGGACAGCTGCTCGCGCCGGGGCATTACAATGTGCTTGGCTTCCATGCGACAGGCACTCTCGGCAGCTTCGGTGCGGCGGCGGCGTGCGCTCACCTCTTGGGCTTGAACGCTGAACAGTTCGCCACCGCGCTAGGTGTCGCGGGCACACAGGCGGCGGGCTTGAAGTCGATGTTCGGCACGATGTGCAAGCCGCTGCATGCAGGCAAGGCGGCGCAGAACGGATTGCTAGCCTCACGCCTGGTGCAGCGCGGCTTTACCAGCCGCGATGACGTGCTGGAGTGCGCGCAGGGCTTTGCTCGGACGCACAGTCCGGACTTCAATCCGAGCGCTGCTTTGGCCGAACCATCGGGTGGCTTCCATATCCGCAACAACCTCTTCAAGTATCATGCGGCATGCTACATGACCCATGCGCCGATCGAGGCCGCGCGCAAGCTTCGCGAACAGCTCGCGCTCAAGCCAGAGCAGATTGCGCGGATCAAGCTGAGTCTGGACGAGACATGCGATCGCGTATGCAACATCCTGGCCCCGCGCACCGGGCTGGAAGCGAAGTTCAGCCTGCGCCTGACCACGGCGATGGCGCTGGCCGGCGTGGATACCGGGGGGCTCGGCAGCTATTCAGTGCAAACGGCTGCTGACCCGACCTTGATTGCGCTGCGCGACAAGGTGGAGTTCGATTTCCAGACGGGTCGGCCTAATACGATCGCCGAGTTGGAAGTCGGGCTAACGGATGGGCGCACCGTGGCGGCGTCGCACAACTCAGGCATCCCGGCCAGCGATTTCGATGAGCAAGGGCGACGGTTGGCGGAGAAGTTCATGGCGCTCGCTTCGCCGGTGATCGGCGAAGCCAAGGCGCGCGATCTCGTCGTGGAGATCAGCGAGCTGAGACCTGGGGATAAGTTGCAGCGCATCTTGCAGCTCTGCGCTGCCAGCTAGGGCGTCCTTTCGCCGCAGATGGCCGCGCCGTGGCCCGGCCATCTGACGGTGCCCATCTACCTTGGCGCCAAGGTGCTCACTGACTCGGAGGCGGCGGCGCCGACCAACCAACCATGATCCCCTGGCAGTTCACGTTTGGACCACTGATATTGGCGACCAGATAGCCATCGCTGCGGACTGTTCCGCTGATATCGGCGGTTCGATGCTGGCCACCTAGTTCCTCCGCAGTCATCTGGAACGTTCTGGCTTGCGGGTTGATGGTACCACTGGCATGCGCCATCGACTGCCAATTATTCCAGGCGACCATGCCGTCGAGCATATTGTCCGGTGTCAGTCACAACATGCCAATCCAAGCCAGGGCATCCTGACTGCGCCGATGAATGGAAGGTGTATATGCGTCCCGGCGGCAACTGCTGCATTGCCGCTGCGGCAGCGGGCGGCGGCGGCGGTTTAGGCGTGCAGGCCGCGGCACCGACCGCGAGCGCGCCAAGGCCCACATATTTGGCCAATGTCATTTGCTGCGTCCCCTTCCCTCCAGAGAATTTATTCTTTCCCGCAATCTGCTGGCACCGGCAACACCTCGACGGTGTCATCATAGGAGATTGCGCACATCTTGGTCACGGTGTTGTCGGCAGATCACACTCCGCAAGGAACGACCAGCAAAGCGAAAGGCATGTAACACCCTTACATTTCGTTACAATTCATCCAAAGGTTACGAAGATCTCCTCCAGCGCCTTCAGCTGACCGCCCGAGGCCGAAGAGGGAACAATGACCGGCGTGTGAACGCCGGACGCCTGCCATGCCTCGACGCCTTCGCGGACCCGCGCTGCGGGACCGAACAGCGCGACATCGGCCAGCCAGCGATCTGTCAGGAAGCGCGGCACATCGTCGCGGCGGTTCTCTGTAATGGCACTCTCAATCGCGGACATCTCTTCGACGAAGCCGGCCTCCTTCCAGTAGTTTCGATAATTCGGCAGGAACGCGTAATGAATGAGGTTTTTGCGGCAGACCGCCATTGCCGCTTCTACATCGTCGCTGATGCAGGTCGGCAGCATGTTGCCGATGAAGAACGCAGGGTCGTCGCGCTTCGCTGCAGGCAGTGCCGCTAGCGATGCTGCCATGTGCGAACGGGCAGCATTTGCGAATACCACACCCTGAGAGATTTCGCCGGCGAGCGCCACCATCTTCTGTCGCAGCGCGGCGATGATGATCGGTGGGAACTCGCCGACGCCTTCGACGGCGCGCAGTCTTTCGACAAAGGCGCGCGTGTCGCCGAGTGGCTTGCCGACAGTCACGCCCATTCGCTGGTGGCCTGGTGCATGTGCGACACCGATGCCGAGGCGGAAGCGGCCGCCAGAGGCCTCGTGCATGAAGGCGGCGCTCTGCGCGAAGTCCAGCACGGTGCGGGCATAGATCGGCGCGATCGCGGTGCCGAACGGGATGCGGTCGGTGTTCCAGCACATCGCCTCACACTGCGACATGTTGCCGTACATGCTGGGCGTGTAGATACCAGCGTAGCCGCGACGTTCGATGTCGCGGGCGATTTCGAGGGTGAGGCGGCGGCGGCCGGGTACTGCGACGAGGGAAATTGCTGGCAGGGGCATGGCGGTTCACCTGGGTGGTAGCAACGATCAGCTTGCGAGCCGACGGTCCGAAGGGCAAGCTGCGAGCGACTGAATGGAGGATGACATGGCTGTCGCTGAAGCCGTCCAGGATAAGCAGAAGCTGCTCGCCGAACCGCCGCAGCGTCTACACCATCACGCGTATGTCGTGCGCGATCAGGAAGTGAACCGGCAGTTCTTCGAGGAGCTGCTGGGCATTCCCCTGGTCGCCACCTGGTGCGAGAAGCACCACAATGCGCAGCTCGGCCGCGAGGTGGCGATGTGCCACACCTTCTTCGGCATGGGTGATGGCGGTGCGCTGGCGTTCTTCTCGTTTGCCGATCCCGAAATCTATAAGCTGATTATCGCGGAGAAGCCGCCGGTGATCGGCAGCTTCGACCACGTGGCGTTCAAAGTGTCCGATCGTACCTATGGCGAGATCGTCGATCGGCTGCAGCAGGCGGGGGAAAAATTCCGCGAGAACGACCACGGGTATTGCAAGTCGGTGTATGCGACATCGCCAGACGGGTTAATTGTTGAATTCACTGTCGATCCGCCGGGCGTAGAGCAGATCGACGCTATCCGACGTGCGGATGCGCATTCGGAGTTGGCACGCTGGATGGCAGGCGATCACCGCACCAACAACGACCTGCGACCGCACTAGATACGGATGGCGCCGCGCACGCTCAAAGTCGGTGCGGCGTTGCCGGATCCGCCGTTCGAGTTGATGGATGGCAATGGTCCGACTGGGTTCGACATTGCGCTCATGCAGCGGATCGCCCGACACCTTGGCCGCGAATGGCAGCTGGCGCGCTACGAAGGAGCCGACTTCAACGGCATCTTCGCCGGTCTTGATAGCGGAGCCTATGACTGCATCGCCTCCGGTACGACCATCACGTCCGAGCGCGAGCAGGTCGTGGATTTCTGCCAGCCTTACGTTCTCTCTGGTCAATCGTTGGTTGTCGATGCAGTCCGGCTGCCAAACGTGCGTGGTATCGACGACCTCAACGGTCTGACCATTGGGGTGCAGCGGGGCAATACGAGCCAGCCTGTGGCTGACCGGTTGGTGGCTGAGCACCGTGCGGCGCGCGTGCGGGTTTATGCCTACGACGAGATCGAAATGGCTCTGGCGGACCTGACGACCGGCGGGTGCGACGTCTTCATGAAACTGGCACCGGTCACGGCATGGTTCGTACCGAGACAGGCCTCGCCTTAAAGTCGTTGCGACCGGCATCACGCGCGAGCGCCTCGCCATATGCGTACGCAAAGGCGATACAGCGCTGAGGACCGCCATAGACAGTGCACAGGCAACCCTTGTCAGGGACGGCATATTACCCGCCCTGATCAATAAATGGCTCGGAACGGCGGCCACGCCGCCATAAGGGCAGCGCCGGCCGCCTTCTAAGAAGGCTACGCGCCCCAGATCCGCACCAACGGTCCGTTGTTCCCTAACACCGGGTCGGCCGCGGGCATGCTCACCTCGGCCACGTTGTGCACAACTTCGTCGTGTTCGTCCGGGTTGCCGCGGCGTAGGTCACGCTGTTCGCTGTTGTCCGGATAGGCGCCGACGATCAGCAGGTCATCGGTCTTGCTCTGGCGGCAATGGCCGACGCCCGCGGGGATCACCACCACGTCGCCGGCGCTCACCTCCAGCACTTGGCCGGACGGGCCTCCGAACAGCACTTTGCCGGAGCCACTCGCGACGCCAAGCACCTCGTGTGCGTCGCTGTGGAAGTGGTGAAACGGATGCACCGAGTCACGCCACGCGGCAGGCCAGCGGTTGGCCGTGAAGATGCGCTCGATTTCGGCAGGATCGGGCGGTACGGCTTGGCGGTACACCAACAAAGGCAGCTTCGAATTAGGGACGGCACCGTCGTCGGTGAACGTGAACGTTTGCGGTTCTGCCATCGGAATTCCTCCGCTTGTCGTATGTTTTTGAATCTACGCTCTGGTTGTCCAGACCTAACAAGATACAGCCGCCTCCTCAACCGCATCCTCCGCCTCGTCCTCCTCGCCATACCCCACGAGGCGCAGGGCACGGCCACGGATACCGCGGGCTGCGGCGGCGTGGATCAGCGCTTCTTCGCGGCCGTGCGTCACCCACACTTCTGGCGCGCCGACCTCGTCGATGGTGGCATTCAACTCGTCCCAATCGGCGTGATCGGAGATCACCAGCGGCAACTCCACGCCGCGCGACTTGGCGCGCTGGCGTACGCGCATCCAGCCGGAGGCAATGGCAACGACCGGGTCCGCGAGCCGTCGTGCCCAGCGATCGGTAACGGCACTGGGTGGGGCCAGCACGATTGTGCCGACCAGTTCGCCTTTGGCGGCCGCTGTGGCGAGCCGCAAGTCGCCCAAGGGCACGCCCAGCGTTTCATAGACTTGGCAGATCGAGGCGAGCGCACCATGCAGCCAGATCGGCCGGTCCCATCCGGCCTGCCGCAGCAGCGAGATGAGGCGCTGGCACTTGCCCAGCGCGTAGCAGCCGACCACGTGCGTCCGGTCGGCAAACAACGCAACGCTGTCCAGGAGCCTGGCAATCTCCTGGTCCGGCGGGGGATGGCGGAACACCGGCAAGGCGAAGGTGGCCTCGGTGATGAACACATCGCATGGCTGTGGGACGAAGCCGGCGCAGGTTGGGTCGGCAGTGCGCTTGTAGTCGCCACTCACCACGACACGGCAGCCTCGATACTCCAACGCCACCTGTGCACTGCCCAGCACGTGTCCGGCCGGCTGCAGCCACACACGCACATCGTTGATGACGAGCGTCTCGCCCCAGGCGAGCGGCTGCTGGGCCTCTCCTGCTCGCTCGCCGAGCCGTTCCCGCATCAGCAGCAGGGTCTCGGGGCTCGCCAGCACCGCGCCATGACCAGGGCGGGCGTGGTCGGAGTGGGCATGGGTAATAACCGCACGGTCGACCGGACGCATCGGATCGATGAAGAAGCCGGCGGGCTCACAGAATAGTCCCTGTGGCAAAACGCGGAGCCAGTTAGAGGGCGGCAGCATTCGTAAAGTATCTGTACCGATCAACGTTAGGCTCCGATGGTTTAGGACCAATCTCACCGACCGTCATCTTAGGGTCTGCTCGGTGCGAAGCCGCGGCGGCCCGGAACCCTCACGGCTCTGCGGTCAACGGCCGCACCAGGGAGAGACCTGGGCAAGGGCTCCCAACCGCCCTTAATATGCTGAGGCAATGACCATGCAAGGACACTCGATCGTCGCCAACTGCAAGCCTAGATGCTTGGGATGGTTTCTGTCGGTCATTGCAATTGGCATGTTGCTGGAGGGGTGCGCGGTAAGCGAGCGCCCATCCAACGAGTACCTCGCTGCGCACGGCTACTGGTACCACGACGGAAATCACGAGGGCGGGTCGAGCGGGTCCGCCAGTCCGCAGGCTAGGTCCAACGCCATTCATGGCACCTGGCTGTGGCCACCGGCAGAAGTCGACATACCTGACTAAGGGCGCCGGGTATCACGAAGGCGCTGTCGTGATACGGAGCCCTGCCGAGCCGCATCATTTGCTGTCAGGCAAAAGAAGGCCACGCCGGCTGGCGTGGCCAAGGTTCAGTAGGAATAGCGTTCAATACACAATCGCCACGAGTACATCACTTCACCCTGTCGTGAGCATCTCCAAACCCCTGGCCATTAGCGGGTTTTTCTCGCTCCACGCCGGAGGGCGACCGGCACCAGGTGGGGCTTCCGGCGGATCGCCGGACCCAATAGAACAGCCGGCATGACCGGAACATTGCCAGAACGCTTTGCCGGCTGGTTCGCGGCGCAGGGATGGGCGCCGCGACGCCACCAGCTGGCGATGCTGGATGCGGCACGGGCCGGAGAAAGCGCGCTGCTGATCGCGCCAACCGGCGGTGGCAAGACACTGGCCGGTTTCCTGCCAACTCTGGTGGAGCTAGCCGAGACGCCACGGGACGGGCTGCACACGATGTATATCAGTCCGCTCAAGGCCTTGGCGACTGACGTCGCGCGCAATCTGACGCGGCCGGTGCACGAGATGCGGCTGCCAGTGTCGGTAGAGACCCGGACCGGCGACACGCCGGCCAATCGCCGTACTCGGCAGCGGGTGGCACCTCCGAACATCCTGCTGACCACGCCCGAGAGCCTGGCGGTACTGCTGACCCTCCCGGATGCTCCGACGGTGTTCGCGGGCCTGTCGAGTGTGGTCATGGATGAGGTGCATGCGCTCGCCGGCACCAAGCGAGGCGACCAACTGGCACTGTGCGTGTCGCGGCTGATGACCCTGGCGCCGGGCTGCCGTCGGGTGGGGCTGTCGGCCACGGTGGCGCATCCTGCGGCGATACGCGCCTATGTGGCGGCCGAGAGGGTCATCGACGTACCGGATGGCGCGCCGCCTGAACTGAGGATGATGCTGCCAGAAGGCGAACTCTCTTGGTCCGGCCACATGGGCCTGGATGCCGCGGAGCAGGTGATGGCGCGCATCCGGGCAGCCGGCATGACTATCGTCTTCGTCAACACTCGCGCGCAGGCGGAATTGATGTTCCAGGCGCTGTGGCGACTGAACGAACCGACCCTGCCGATCGCGCTGCACCACGGCTCGCTCGAGGTCGAACAGCGTCGGCGGGTCGAGGCGGCAATGGCGGGCGGCAAACTGCGCGCTGTCGTGGCAACCTCGTCGCTGGATCTGGGCATCGACTGGGGCGGTGTGGACCAGGTGATCCAGATCGGTGCACCGAAGGGCGTCTCACGCCTGCTGCAGCGCGTTGGGCGCGCCAATCACCGGATGGATGAGGCGAGCCGCGCCATTCTCGTACCAGCCAATCGTTTCGAGGTGCTGGAATGCGAAGCCGCGATCGCTCGGTGTTGCCGGACACGAACTGGATGGCGACCCGCCGCGGCCCGGCGGCCTGGACGTGCTCGCGCAACACCTGCTGGGGCTGGCCTGTTCCGCGCCGTTCCACCCGGAAGAGGTGTTCGAGGAGGTGCGGCGGACCGCGCCTTATGCGGAACTGTCGCGCCAAGATTTCGACGACGTGCTGATGTTCGTCGAGAACGGCGGCTACGCGCTCGCGGCGTATGACCGTTGGCGCAAGCTGTTTCGCGACAGCGAGGGCCGCGTGCACGTGCGCAGCGAACGCGTCGCGCGCCAGCACCGGATGAACATCGGCACGATCGTCGAGGCGCCGTTGATCAGGGTGCGGCTGGCGGGGAAACGGCGGCCCGGGCCGGTGCTGGGCGAGGTCGAAGAGAACTTCGTCAACACACTGCGGCCGGGCGATACCTTCATGTTCGCGGGACGGCTGCTCAAGTTCCTGCGGCTGCATGAGAACGCGGCGGAATGCGCCGAAGGCGGAACCGGCGAGCCGATGGTGCCCGCCTACCAAGGTGGCCGGCTGCCCTTGACCACGAATCTGGCCAACCGTGTGCGCGGGTTGCTGCAGGATCCGGCCAACTGGGGGCTGTTTCCCGACGGTGTGCAAGCATGGCTGAAGCTGCAGCGGGCACGCTCGCGCCTGCCCGGCCGCAGTGATCTGTTGGTGGAGACATTTCCGCGCGGCGATCGCTGGTACCTGGTGGCGTATTGCTTCGAGGGACGCAATGCGCATCAAACGCTGGGCATGCTGCTGACCAGGCGAATGGAGCGGGCAGGGTATGCGCCGCTTGGTTTCGTCGCCACCGACTACGTGCTTGGCATCTGGTCGGCGGAGCAGCCGCGCGACGTCGCGAAGCTGTTCGACCAGGACATGCTGGGAGATGACCTGGAGGCCTGGCTGGCGGAAAGCTCGATGCTGCGGCGGACATTCCGCAATGTGGCGGTGATCGCGGGACTGATCGAGCGGCACCATCCCGGTGCGGAGAAGACGCGCAAGCAGGTGACGGTGAATTCGGATCTGATCTACGACGTGCTGCGCCGGCACCAGCCGGATCACATCCTGCTGCGGGCGACGCGTGCCGATGCGGCGGGTGGGCTGACCGACCTGTCACGAATTGCCGGGATGCTGGCGCGGGTGAAGGGGCGGATCGTGCACATGGTGCTGTCACGCGTGTCGCCGCTTGCTGTGCCGGTGCTGTTGGAGATCGGCCGTGAGAGCGTGCGCACGCGGGATGACGAGGAGAAGCTGCTTGCGGAGGCAGAGGCAATCATCGCGGAGGCGACGGCGGAGCAAGAACCTCGCCTCAACTCCACTTTCCACACGGGCGCCTCGCTCGGCCAAGCCTCGGAACACGACGCGGCCCGTCCAAGCGCGCTTGTTCACCTGATTGCAGAGCGGAGCCCGACAAACTCCGTGCTCGCTTCCAGCGTGCGGTGTAAGAAGTCACGTTGAAGATAAGACTTTCCGGGGGGCTTCATGCTGAAGACGGGATCGGAGTACCTCGCCCAACTACGTGACGGCAGAGCCGTATATGTTGGAAGCGAGCGTATCGATGATGTCACCAGTCATCCGGCATTCAAGAACGCCGCGCATTCCATTGCGGAACTCTATGACCTAAAGGCTTCGTCGGGGCATCGCGATGCGATGTCCTTTCAGGAAGGTGGTCACAGCTATAGCGCCTATTACCTTCAGCCCAAAACCAAAGCGGATCTGTCGCGCCGAAACGAGACCCACTACCGAATTGCTGACTATAGCTACGGCCTGCTCGGCCGGTCGCCGGATCATGTCGCGTCGTTCGTCACCGGAATGTCGCTGCGACCCGAGGTCTTTGGCAGATATGCCGACAACATCGCTGGTTACTACCGCCATATGCGGGACAACGACATATTCGCCGCTTACGCCGTGCTGCCGCCACAAGCAGCCCGCAATCCTGAGTTCTTTCAGCGTCGAAGCCTGCCTGTTCCAACGTTGCGCGTTGTTCGCGAGACTGACCGGGGTCTCGTCATATCCGGCATGAAGATGTTGGCAACCGGTGCCATTCTCGCCAACGAGATCTGGATCGGCAACGTTCACCCGCTGGCGCCGGACCGGCTGGCGGAGTCGGTGACGTGTGCCGTTCCAGTGAATTCTGCCGGCTTGGCATTGTGGTCGCGCAAGCCGTTTGAGCCGAATGTTGCACGTGAGGATCGGACGGGCCTTTGACGTATCGGTTCGACGAGACCGACGCCATGGTCGTGTGCGACAATGTGGAAGTGCCGTGGGAGCGCGTTTTCGTCCACAACGACGTTGGCCTGTCGCGCGCAATTTACTTTGAAACGCCTGCCCACTGCTTTGGCAACCACCAATCCAATGTTCGCTTCCACGCCAAGCTGCGGTTGCTCGTGGGCCTTGCCAGCAAACTGACGCAAGCATCCGGCGCGGACGGCATTCCCTCTGTGATGGAGACGCTCGGACGTTTGGCATTCGCTGGAGGCACTGCTCGCCGGCGTGATCGCAGGGCAGATCAGCATGGCAGAGGACTGGCCAACCGGATTCATGACCTTCAATAGGCGAATGATGTATGCCGCATTGAACTGGTGCACCGAGAATCACTCGCCGATTATCGATTGTCTGCGCGACCTCTGTGGTGGCGGCGTGTTTCAGATCCCGGCTGATGCCTCAGTCATGGATGACCCGAGGCTGCGTGAGGTCTTCGAAGCCTACTGGGTTACGCCACAATTGACCGCCGGCGACAGAATGAAGCTGTTCCGTCTGGCGTGGGATCTCATCGGCTCCGAATTCGCCGGGCGGCATCAACAATATGAAAAGTTCTATGCCGGCCCGCCAATTGCGGTACACAACTATAATTTCACGGTGGCGCCCTGGGATGAGTTCAACGCGATCGTGGATAGGCTGCTCGCCGAAGCCGGCGAAAGGGTTGGCTGAGTGAAAGGCACTTACTTGCACGCGCTGGGCAACAGCTGACTTTGCCGACATGACTGGAGCACCGATCCACCTCGCTGGCGAGCGACTGATGCTGGATCCGGCCGGGGTGCTGTACTGGCCAGCGACCAGCCTGCTTGTGGTGTCCGATCTGCATCTGGAGAAGGGGTCGTCGTATGCTCGCCGCGGGCAGCTGCTGCCGCCCTGGGACACGCATGCGACACTGGATCGGCTGACCCTGCTGCTGCGACGGTATCGGCCGCGCATCGTGGTGGCACTGGGCGACAGCTTCCATGACAGCGATGGCGCATCGCGACTGCCGGCCGGCGAACTCGCACGACTGCGCGCAATGACCGAGGCGCACCGGTTTGTCTGGGTGAAGGGCAACCACGATCCCACCCCGCCGAATGGCGTCGGTGGCGAGTGGGTCGAGGCGTTCAGCACTGCGACGCTGGTGCTGCGGCACCAGGCGCTCGCCGGAGCAGAGGGGGAGGTCTCGGGGCACCATCACCCCAAGGCCACTGTCCCTGCGCGCGGCACGACGGTCAGCAGGCCCTGCTTTGTCAGCAACGCGCGGCGGGTCGTGATGCCGGCGTTCGGCGCCTACACCGGGGGCATGGACGTCCGCGAACCGGCGATTTCCCGGCTGTTCCCGCGCGGTGGGCGGGTGTTCCTGCTAGGCAAGGAACGGCTGTTCAGCTTTACACTTAGCTTCCCACTGGGGACGCTCCGCGCCTAGGCTGCAGCGACATGCCAGGCCGGTCCATCCCACAGGGCGCCCCCATCCGGGTGGTTGGCGACGTGCACGGCGACGCGACCGCGTTCAGCTATGCCGCCGCCACGGACCGCTTCGTGGTGCAACTGGGCGATCTGACCGATTACGGCCCCGACAACGCGGGCGCGCTCAGGATCATGTTTCGCATAATCGACGAGGGCCGTGGGCTGTTCCTGTTGGGCAACCATGATCTGAAGTTGGCGCGGTTCCTGGCGGGTCATCCGGTGCGCAACGAAGCAACTCTGGACGCAACGCTGGCGCAGCTCGACGATGCATTGCGAGAGCGGATCGTCGCCGAGGTTGCATTGGCGCCGGCGTGGCTGCAGCGCGACGGCGCAGTATTCGTGCACGGCGGCTTTCACACGGCGATGCTGAATGCACCGGCGCCGGAGCATAGGCTGGATCGCGCGCATGGGGTGCTTGCCCGCGCATTGTACGGCGAGCCGACCGGGCGTATCCAGCCGGACGGCTATCCAGAGCGCAGCCTGCGCTGGGTTGACCGCATTCCGGCCGGGATCACGGTGTATTGCGGGCACGACCGGCGCAGTTCGGACGGGCGTCCCTATATCCGCCGCGGCGTCGCCGGCGGGTCGGCGGTGTTTCTCGACACCGGCGCGGGCAAGGGAGGCCACCTGTCATGGATCGATCTCTGAAGGTCGCGCTGGTCACCGGTGGCGCGCACGGCATCGGCGCCGCGATTGCGGTCAGGCTGGCGCGCGAGAGCTGGCGCGTTGTGGTAGCTGATCTCGATCCGCGCGGTGGCGCGCCTGTCGATGGACGATATGTGGCCTGCGACGTCGCAGACGAAATCGCGGTGAATGCGCTGATCGCCGAGGTGGCGGGGCAGGAGGGGCGACTGGACGCACTGGTTTGCAATGCGGGCGTCAACGTCCGCAAGCCCATCGCTGAGCTGTCGCTGGCTGAGTGGTCGCACGTCATCGGCACCAATCTCACCAGCACCTTTCTGCTGGCGCGTGCTGGCGAACGGATGCTGCGCGCCAGCAAGGGAGCCGTCGTGACGATTGCATCCACGCGTGCGCATATGTCGGAGGCGAACACCGAAGCTTATGCTGCATCGAAGGGCGGGCTGGTGGCGTTGACCCACGCATTATCGATCAGCCTGTCGCCCGAAGTAAGGGTGAACTGCATCAGCCCCGGCTGGATCTTCACCAAGGGCGATTCGCCCCGTGCGGAGGACGATGCGTTTCATCCGGCCGGCCGCGTCGGAACGCCGGAAGATATTGCGGCACTCACCGCATTTCTGGTTGGTCCCGACAGCGGCTTCATCACCGGGGCTGAGTTTGTCGTCGATGGCGGCGTGACGCGGAAGATGATCTATCCGGAGTGAGGCTGGTTTCTAACGCACCAGGTGCGGCCATATACCGGTTAAGCCGATGATGATCAGATATAGCGCGACGATGATGTTGAGCAGCCGTGGGATAATGAGGATCAGAATGCCGGCGATGAGCGCAATCAGTGGCTGAAGTACAATCACGTTGATTGTCATCGGGTTCTCCTACAGGGAAATACCAGTGCCCAGTCGATTCGGCACTCGGTGCCAAGCTCCCTTGCCACCCGCAGCGTGGCGTCGGTCGCCTTCCGGGCGCTGGGTTCGACGTCCGGTCGGCCCCGATCGGCATTGCGTGCTCCCATTCTATTCAACAAATCGCTGCGCATATAACATGCACATTACGGGTCAGCCATCGCTGATCAACGTTCGGCGCGCGCGAAGCTGGAGGAGCGATCAGCATGTCCTACCCAACCTACCTGCTGCCGACCACTGTCGTCGGCAGCTATCCGCAGCCGGACTGGCTGGTCGATCGCGCGGGCCTGCACGCGCACGGTGTGCCACGGGTGCATGCACACGACATTTGGCGCATTCCCGAACCGTTGCTGGAACAGGCACAGGACGATGCAACGATCCTGGCGATACGCGACATGGAGCGCGCCGGCATCGACATCGTCACCGACGGCGAGATCCGCCGCGAAAGCTACTCCAACCGCTTCGCCCTCGCGCTGGATGGAATCGACTCCGATACCCCCGGCGAAGTCACCGCGCAGTTCAATCGCGCCACCCCTGTGCCGCGCGTAGTCGGCAAGATCCGCCGCCGCGAACCGGTGGAGCTGCGCGACGTGCAGTTCCTGCTGCGCCAGACCGATCGCGCGACCAAGATCACACTGCCCGGTCCATTCACACTCTCGCGTCAGGCGAAGAACGAGCACTACAAGGACGAGGCCGAACTGACGATGGACTATGCCGTCGCAGTGAATGAGGAACTGCGTGATTTGAAGGCGGCGGGCATCGATGTGATCCAGCTCGATGAACCCTGGGTTCGCACCGATCCTGACAAGGCGCTTCGCTACGGTATCCCGGCGATCAATCGCGCACTGGAGGGCATCGATGGTCCGACAGTGGTGCATATCTGCTTCGGCTACGCCGCCGTGGTGAAGCAGCAGAAGCCGACCGGCTACAGCTTTCTGCCACAGCTGGCCGATACCGTCGCACAGCAGATCTCGATAGAGGCGGCACAACCGAAACTCGACCTCGGCGTGCTGCGTGACCTGTCGCACAAGCAAATCATGCTGGGCGTGCTCGATCTCGGCGATACGAATGTAGAGACACCCGAGACCGTCGCCGATCGCATCCGTGCCGGCCTGAGGTATGTCGCGCCGGACCGGCTGATCCCCGCGCCCGATTGCGGCATGAAGTACCTGCCGCGCGACGTCGCCTTCGGCAAGCTCCGTTCGCTCGCCGAAGGCGCCGCCATCGTGCGTCGCGAACTGGCCGGATAGCGCCGGCTATTCGACCAGCCGTAGTTCCGCCGCCCTTCTGCCGGGCAGCGGCCGCAGCATGAACGCCTCCACAGGCTGCGGCACGTTCTTCAGCATCAACGCGCCGAGTGCTTCGAACGACAGGCCCAGACGATCGCCTGCCCGCTCGTGCGCGGCGCGCGAAATGCAGATACCGCCAGGCGGACACACCTCCTGCAGTCGCACAGCGATGATGATTCCGCTGCCGTGGAAGTCGCGCCCATCGCGGATGACATCCCCCAGATCGACCCCGACGCGCAGGCGCAGGCTGTTGTCCTCCGGCCAACCGTCATTGTGCCGCGCCAGTTCGTACTGCATGGCGACGGCGCACCTCACCGCTCCGCTGACGCTGTCGAACGTGACCAGCATTGAATCCCCCGCGGTCTGCACGACATGGCCGCCATGCGCGCGGATGGCTGGCCTGATCAGCCTATGCATGTTGTGCAGCCGAGCGACGGTCCCTGTATCATCGCGATGAAACAGCCGGCTGTAGCCCACCACGTCGGCATATAGAGCGGCCATCAGTCGGCCTGCGCGCCGGCTCCACCACGCCGACCGACGGGTCGGTCCAGACGATACGCGCAAGGTGGGCGCAGACCGGTCATCGCCGGGAAGAGAGTCCCTGAACGATAAGGCAGGAACCGGCTTTGGTTGATACACATCCAGGAATCGCCGCAGCATGACACGTCTCAGCACTTTCAGTGCGAAGCAGAAGGAAGCTGATTGGAATGAAAAGGCCCCGTCCGGTGGCTGGCGGGGCCTGAGCGCTGCTAGCTAACGAACGCAGCTAGAGCGCTTGCGACCCCGAACCCGCAGCCATGCGGACCAGACGCGTAAGACAAACAGCAATGAAACGCAGGGCGTCCATGCGGGCCGGTTAGCATGATCTGTGTCGAATTCCGAAGCGAAAGTGCATCCGGCAGATCACAGAATTGCGAGGTGCCGGATCGTTCCCATTCGCGCCGATTGGAGCAGCAATGTTGCTCCAACTCGGCGTCTGCTATGCCAATCCCACTACCTCGGCCAAAGCCTGCATCTGCTCCTCATACCGCGACACCGGATTGAGCAGCAGGTGGTTTGCACCCATTGCGACCACTTCCTCCAGTCTTGCACGCACCTGCTCTGGCGTGCCGTGAATGCCGGATGCATCGGTCCCGGGAGGATTGTGGTAAACGTCGGTGAACCAGCGGTGCAGTTCAGCACGCGCCACCTCCGGATCTTCGTCCACTGCCATGAAGATCCGCTTCGAAATCGGATATGTCGCTGGATCGCGCCCCGCCTTCTCCAGCGCCTCGCGCAACAGCGGCACCGAGCGGGCAAATTCAGCGATGCTGGAACCGCCCGAACCCATCCATCCATCGGCGATGGATGCGGCGCGCCGCACAGCGTCTGGATGTCCGACGCCCATCCAGATCGGCAGTGGGGTCTGCACCGGCTTGGGCCACATCGTGTCGCCCCCCAGGTGATAGAACCGACCCTGATGCTCCACTTTCTGTTGCGTCCACAAGGCACGGATCAGCGCCACCTCTTCGCGGAACCGGGCAACCCGGCCTGCCTCCGGCACCTCGAATTGCCGGTAGTGGTGCTCGCGTCCCAGCCCCACGCCAAGGATCGCCCGACCACCACTGAGATGATCCAGCGTTGCCCACTGATGGGCCACCATCAACGGACTGTGGATGGCCAGGACCACCACCGATGCACCGAGCCGGATGCGCGTCGTCACTGCCGCCGCGTAGGTCAGCGCCACGACTGGATCGAAGCACGTAACGTGGTCCAACGTGTTCTCGGTGACCCATAGATCACGGAAGCCCAGCGCTTCAGCCCGCTGCGCCACGGCGCGCACCGACGCGACATCGATCGCATCCGGCGACCGATGCGGCAACGACATGCCGAACGCTATCCGATCCTTCAACGCCATTACGAAATCCCCTCAGTGCCCTGGCGCCGCCCCCTTCGGCATCCGAGGCAGGAACAGCGCCAGCGGCCAGATGCAAAGCGCCACAATGCCCAACAGCCAGAATATGTCGAGATAGCTCATGATCGACGCCTGAGCCTGCAGCGTGCCGTTGATTGGGCCGAGCGGCACCTTCCAACCGTAGCCGTTGTAGGCGGTGATATGTTCTGCCAACCGCGCATGATGGAACTGCCCCCGCTCCTGCAGCAGTGTCTGCGCGAACGATACCCCGACGCTGCCGCCAAGGTTGCGGTATAGGTTCAGCATTGCCGAAGCCTCGTTGGTCTGATCACCCGGGACCCCGACATAGGATATGGCACTCAGCGGGATGAACAGCATCGGCAGCCACAGCACCTGGACCACCCGCGCCATCGCCACGTTCCAAAATCCCATCGACAGATCGAGCCCAGTGTTGGACAGCAGTCCCCATCCCGTGCCGATCAAGGCGCCGAGGATCAGCCATTTTGGTTGAACGTAGCGACCGGTGACGAAGCCGGAGATCGGCATGACGAACAGCGTGACGATACCGCCATAGGCGAGCGTCAGGCCTGCCTGCGTGGCATCATACCCCATCAGCTCCTGCGACAGCTGCGGCAGCAATTGCGTGGTGCTGATCAACATGAAGAACACCGCGAACATCATCAGGCAGGATATCGCGAACGCCCGCGACCGCAGCAGTCGCACGTTCATCACCGGCTGCGGATGCAGCAGCTGCCAAACCACCAGCGTGGCAAGGCCCACCAAGGCTGCCACGCCGAGGCCGGTGATGAAGTCTGAGCTGAAGCCGTCATCACGCTCATAACGGTCAAGCATGATTTGCAGCGCACCGAAGCCCAGCACGATCAGAGCAAATCCGATGTAATCGACGCGGAGGCCGCCGGCGAGCAACGCGCGCCGTTCCTGACGCAATGCCGCAGGCTCGGTGATGAACAACTGCACCAGTGTCAGTGACAGCAGTCCGACTGGCAGGTTTATCAGGAAGCACCAATGCCATGAATATGCGTCAGTCAGCCATCCGCCCAGCACTGGCCCGGCCGCCGGAGCAGTAACGACAGTGATGCCATACAATGCGAATGCCAGTGCCCGCTTCTCCGGCGGGAAGGTGTCGGCGAAGATCGACTGCTCGGTCGGTGCCAGTCCGCCACCTCCCACACCCTGCAACGCGCGCGCCAGCAGCATCGTTGTCAGGGAAGTGGACATCGCGCAGAGCACGGTGCTGCCGGTGAACAGCGCCACGCAAATCATATAGAACCGCTTGCGCCCCAGCACGTTGGCCAGCCAGCCACTGATCGGGAGCACAATCGCATTGGCCACTAAGTAGCTGGTTAGGATCCACGTCGCCTCATCCAGGCTCGCCGCAAGACTGCCCGCAATATGCGGCAGTGCGACGTTAACGATCGTCGTGTCGAGAACCTCCATGAAGGTTGCGATCGACACAATGACCGCGATCAGCCAAGGGTTACGCTTGCCCGCAGCCGAACGGGGCAGTGCCGTCGGCATCTCAGTCGGTTTTCACGCTCGGCTCGGCCGACATTCCGGGTGCCAGAAAATGCTGCTGCACGCGAGCGTCGTCGAACTCGATCTTCACCGGCAACCGCTGCACCACTTTGACCCAGTTGCCGGTGGCATTCTCCGCCGGCAAAACGCTGAATGCCGATCCGGTGCTTGGCTGGAAGCTGTCCACCCTGCCGTGAAATGTGACGGCCGGAACTGCGTCCACCGATATGTTCACCGGTTGCCTCGGCTTCAGTCGAGACAGTTGTTTCTCCTTGAAGTTCGCCGTCACCCACACGTTGTCCTGCACAACGGCGAACATCGCCTGGCCAGGGCTGACATAATTTCCGACATCGACGTTGCGGTGCGCAATGCGCCCCGTCACCGGCGCGACAATTGTGCAGTAGGAAAGCTCGAGTTCCGCCGCCGCGACGTTCGCCTCGGCCTGTTGCTCCTGCGCCTGCGCGGCCACAACCTGCGCCTGTCCCGCCTGCAGTTGCGCTTCGGCGCCGGCGACCGCCTGCTTCGCATCGTTGAGCTTGGCCTGCGACGAATGGAAGGTTGCGGTCGCATTATCGACCTGCTGCTGAGACACCGCATGCGGATTGATGCTGGTGAACGGGTTGATAGTCCTGCTGCGCCTGCATCAGATCGGCCTGCGTCACGACCACGTTCGCCTTGGCCTGGTCCACATTTGCCTGCAGCACGCCGATCTGCGCCGCCGTCTGCTGTCGGCTTGCCGCTGCGTTGGCGCGCGCCGCCTTGGCCTGGTCGAGCTTCACCTGATAGTCGTGCGGATCGATCAGTACCAGCCTCTGCCCCTGGGTTACGTGCTGATTGTCGGAGAATTCCAACGCGACGACAGGGCCAGCAACCTGCGGTGCCATCTGCGTCATATAGCCATCTACGAACGCGTCGTCGGTAGCAGGCGCGACGCTTCCATGCCGCTAATGATCACGGACGCCTGATCGGGGAGACGCCGGCATGAACGAGGAATTGATGCGTGTTCCTGCAACCAAGGTTGCTGCCAGAGCTGGGGAGACGGTTAATGCTACGTTTCGATCGCGCTTGCGATCACGCTCCAGCAACTGATGAAGGACAAGCTGCTACCAATCGACCCGCGCGAAGGTACTGTGCAACGATAAGGGACAGCCGACAGGAGCCCTCATGCCCGCGCCTTCCTCTGATACGGTTGCCGCCGTATTGCGCCATACCGATGCATCTCTCGACGCCTCCCGTGAGCGGTTGTTCGAGCTCTTGAGCATTCCCTCGATCAGTGCCCAGCCTGACCACCGGCAAGATTGCCTGCGTGCCGCCGGGTGGGTACGTGCACAGCTCGCGGACCTTGGCTTTTCCGCCGAGATCCGCCCGACCGATGGTCATCCAGTCGTCATCGCCCACCATGCGGCACCGGCCGGCTACCGCGGTCCGCACATCCTGTTCTACGGCCACTACGACGTGCAGCCGGTGGATCCGCTCGACCTATGGCACAGCCCGCCTTTCGAGCCACAGCTGGTAGATGGGCCGCATGGCAAGCGGTTCGTCGCGCGCGGCGCGGTGGACGACAAGGGCCAGGTGATGATGTTCGTCGAGGCGATGCGCGCCTGGAAGCAAGCTGCCGGCGGCATCCCCGCGCACATCACCGTGCTGATCGAAGGTGAAGAAGAGATCGGCAGCCCAAACCTCGAGCCATTCCTTGTCGCCAATAAGGCCGAACTCGCATCCGACCTTGCGTTGATCAGTGACACCGGCATGTGGGACATCGACACGCCGGCCATCACCACGCGCCTGCGTGGTATGACCTATGTGCAGGTGACCCTGAAGGCAGCCAGCCGTGATCTCCATTCCGGACTGTATGGCGGCTCGGCGCTTAATCCGATCAACGCGCTGGCGCATGTGCTGGGCGATTTGCATGACGCCAATGGTCGCATCCAGCTGCCCGGCTTCTACGACAAGGTGAAGCCCGTCTCGAATGCCCAGCGGACGCAGTGGGATGCACTCGGCTTCGACGAGAGTGCATTCTTGGGCAAGATCGGCCTTAGCTCACCGTCGGGCGAACGCGGCTACTCCGCGCTCGAACGGATGTGGGCGCGACCGACTGCCGATATCAACGGCATGTGGGGCGGTTACACCGGCGCTGGCGCCAAGACGGTGATCGCCGCTGAGGCGTCAGCGAAGATCTCGTTCCGCTTGGTGCCCGGGCAGGATCCGGATGAAGTGTTCGACCAGTTCAAGCGTTTCGTCGCCGAGCGGCTGCCGGTTGGTGCGACGGTTGACTACGAGTGTGGCACACGCAGCCCGGGCATCGAGGTCAATGTCGAAAGCCCTTGGGTACGCGCGGGGCAGGCAGTGCTGACCGATGAATACGGCAAGCAAGCAGTCCTGATGGGCAGCGGCGGTTCGATCCCGGTGGTGACCTCGCTGCGCACGATACTGGGCATCGACAGCCTGCTGATGGGCTTCGGCCTTGATGACGACCAGGTGCACAGCCCGAACGAAAAGTTCGAGCAGCGCTGCTTCCACCACGGTATCCGCTCGCATGTTCGGCTGCTCGCAAAGTTTGCTGGCGGGTGAGTTGAACCTTCCCCTTTCCCTTGTAGGAGGGGGGTTGGGGAAGGGGGCCGCAAGTCCGCCATCCCCTCCCCCCGCCGCCCTCCCGCAAGGGGTGGGGGACAAGCCCAGATCCGCTCCGCGCCTCCGCATCGTGGGCCTGTGGAGCTCAGTTGGCGGGACCTTTCGATCTGGAGTTGGCGACAGGCGAGTGCCTGGCGATTACCGGCCCGTCCGGCTCCGGCAAGAGCCTCTGCCTGCGCATGATCGCTGACCTCGACCCCAACGAGGGCGATGTGCTGCTCGATGGCGCGAGCCGTCGGAGCTTTTCTGCTCCAGCCTGGCGTCGGCAGGTCGTTTATAGCGCTGCCGAGCCGGGGTGGTGGCACGAGCGGGTGGCCGATCACTTCCGCGGCGAGACGTCGGAGATCGCCCGCGGCATGCTGCCGCGGCTTGCGCTCGCAGCGGCAACATTCGACAGCGAAGTCGTGCACCTCTCAACGGGTGAGCGGCAGCGCCTGGCGTTGATCCGTGCCCTCGCCCTGCAGTCTCCTGTACTGCTGCTCGATGAACCGACCGGCGCGCTGGACCAGGACAGCACGCACCTGGTCGAGGTGATGCTTCGCCAACGGCTCGCCGCCGGCACCACCATACTCATGGTGACGCACAGCGCGGCGCAGGCCGAGCGCCTCGCCCGCCGCCACCTGCGCATGGAGAACCGCCGCCTCGTCCCGGCATGACGCCGATCCTGCTCACTCCGCTCGACGTCGCGGTCGCCGCTGTACCTGATCGTGCTCGACGCCACGCTGTCGCTGGTGCTCCGCCTCGGCTTGCACACGCAGCTCCTCTGGGCGGCGGCGCGCATGGTCGTACAACTGGTGCTTATCGGCTTCGTGCTCCGGCTGGTGTTTTCCCTCGCCTCGCCGCTGGCCACGTTGGCTGTGGTACTGGCAATGGTCGCGATTGCCAGTCGCGAGGTCGCTGCTCGCCCCGAGCAGCGGCTAGGCCGCTTCGGCAACTATGCGGTTGGGGCTTCGGCTGTTGCCTTTGCCACCTTCCTTACCGCCATCCTGGCACTGACCACGGCCATTCGTCCGCAACCCTGGTACGACGCACGCTATGCCATACCGCTCGCTGGCATCATCCTGGGCAACGTGTTGAACGGCGGTTCGCTGGCACTCGATTCGCTGCTCGGCGGCGTTGTGCGTGACCGGGCCGCAATCGAGGCACAGCTTGCGCTTGGCGCCAGCTTCCGCCAGGCGATGCGGGGTCTGATCCGCACCTCGGTACGGCGCGCGCTGCTGCCTATCATTAACCAGATGTCGGCCGCTGGCGTGGTCACGCTGCCCGGCATCATGACCGGCCAGATCCTCGCCGGCATGGACCCGCTGGAAGCGGCGAAATACCAGATCCTGCTGATCTTCCTGCTGTCCGGCGGCAGTGGTCTCGCCGCGGTCGCTGTGGTTTACCTTGCCGCAATGCGATTGACTGATGATAGACAGCGCCTGCGCATCGACCGCTTGCGCGCGAAGGCACGAGGTACGCTCCCATGATCGCCAGCGACGTAATGACCCGCAACGTGATCTCGGTCCCGCCGGACGCGACGATTGCCGACGCTGTCGCGCTGATGCTCGACCGGGGCATCTCTGGCCTGCTGGTGGTGGATCACGGCGGCACGCTCGCCGGGATCGTCACCGAGGGCGACCTGCTGCGACGCGATGAACTTGGCACCGGTCGCCGCCGCTCCTGGTGGCTGCGCCTGATCGCCTCGCCGGGCCGGCAGGCCGCCGATTTCACACGCACGCACGGCCGCAAGGTCGCCGACGTGATGACGCAGGACGTCATCAGCGTGAGCGTCAAATCGCCGCTGGAGGAGATTGTCGCGCTGATGGAAGAACATCGCATCAAGCGCGTCCCAGTGCTGGATGACAACAAGGTCGTCGGTGTGGTCAGCCGTGCCGATCTGCTGCGCGCGCTGGCGGTCGCGGCGCGCGAGCATGCCGTGGCCGCCGGCGATGACCCGACCATCCGCAACCGCATCCTGGAAACTTTGGGACGCGAACCATGGGCGCCGCGGACCACGCTTAATGTGACGGTGGTGAACGGCGTGGTCGATCTTTGGGGCACGATCAGCAACGACCAGGAGCGCCGCGCGATCTGCGTCATCGCCGAGAACACCCCGGGGGTGAAAAAAGTGATCGATCACCTGGTGTTCGTGGAGGCATATACCGGCACCGTCATCGAAGCGCCGCCCCAGTCATAGCCTCCCCTCCTCCGTGCTTCCGCCTTAGCATGGCGGCGGCAAAGGGGAGACGACATGGAAAGCCAGAGCTTCGACTATATCGTGGTGGGCGCCGGCTCGGCCGGTTCAGTATTGGCCAACCGACTGAGCGCAAACCCGAGCCACAAGGTGCTGGTGCTCGAAGCCGGGCGCGAGAGTCATCCTTGGTCGCGCATTCCTGTGGGCTTCGCCAAGCTGATCAACAATCCTGCTGCCAACTGGCTTTATTCATCCGAGCCGGAAGAAGGCACCGGCAACCGACGCATCCCAATCCCGCGCGGCAAGCTGCTCGGAGGTTCATCATCGATCAACGGCATGGTGTTCGTACGCGGCCAGGCGCAGGACTATGATACCTGGGCACAACTCGGCAATCGCGGTTGGAGTTATCGCGAAGTGCTGCCGATCTTTCGCGAAATGGAAGAGTACCAAGGCGAGGCGGACTCCGAATACCGCGGCCGCAGCGGGCCGCTGAAGGTCACCGAGAGCAACGAGACGGGACCGCTGTACAATGCGTTGATCGAAGCGGCCGGCCAGGTGGGTATCACCTACACCAAGGATTACAACGGCGCCCAGCAGGACGGCATCGGCATGACGCAGATGACGATCCGCCGTGGCCGGCGGATGAGCACCGCCGTCTGCTATCTCGATCCTGCGCGCAGGCGGCCAAACCTGACCATTCAGGCCAAAGCATTGACCGAATGTCTGCTGTTCGACGGCAATCGCTGCGTGGGCGTGCGGTACTCGGTCGATGGACAGCAGCGGGAGGCACGCGCGCAGCGCGAGGTCATTGTCAGCGCGGGATCGATCAATTCGCCGCAGCTGCTGGAACTTTCCGGCATCGGCCAGCCGGAGCGGCTGCAGGCCATCGGCATTGAGGTGCGTCATGCGCTGAAGGGGGTCGGCGAGAATCTGCGCGATCACTATTCGCCCCGGATGAAGTGGGTGGTGCCGGCGTCGCTTGGCATGACCTACAACGACAAGATGCGCGGGCTAGGGAAGGTGAAGCAGGCACTGACCTATGCGCTTACCCACAAAGGTCTGCTTGGGCTGCCGGCGGCGCCGATACGCGCGTATATTCGCACCCGGCGCGGGCTGGATGCGCCGGACGCCGCGATCTCCTGGGTGCCGTTCCTGATGACCAACGACTTCCAGTTGGCCAAGAACTCCGGCGTTACTGCGATCATGAACATCCTGCGCTCGGAGAGCACCGGCAGCATCCACGTCACGTCGAAATCGCCGCGCACGCCGCCGGCGGTGCGGTTCAACTTTCTGTCTGCGCAGCTCGACCGCGAGGTCACGCTGGAGGCGATGCGTATCACCCGGCGAATCATGACCGCTGGGCCGATGCGCGGCATCGCCACCGAGGAGATGGCGCCGGGCATGGCTCTCCAATCTGATGACGAACTGCTGGACTGGGTGCGGAAGAATGCCGAGACGACCTATCACCCCGTCGGCACGTGCAAGATGGGATCGGATCCGATGGCGGTGGTCGATGACCAGCTTCGGGTCCACGGCTTGCGGGGACTACGGATTGCCGATGCATCGATCATGCCGACGCTGACCTCGGGCAACACCAACGCACCGTCGATCATGATCGGCGAGAAGGCGGCGCGTATGATCCTTTCGAACGCTCAGGCGTAGCCCAGCGCCGGCACTGGGACCGCAAACGATCGTCGTTGCCCGGCGTTATCGCCGGCATGTGGCGATTTGCATTCTTGGCTGCGTTGATCGCCCTGGGTGGTTGCGCGGCCGGCGTGGATTACGGACCCTACACCGGCAGCTACTACACTGGCGCCTACGCTCTGCCCGGCTACGCGTACGGCTATCCGTATGGTTCGGTCGGGCTGGGCGGCATCTGGGTCGGCGGCGGACGCGGCGACTGGGACCGCTGGCACGGATTCCACGGGCATCACCACTGGGGCGCTTGGCATGGCGGCCCCGCTCATGCTCCGGGCGCATGGGCTGGTAGAGGACATTGGGCCGGCCACACCTGGCATCACTGATGCAGAGGCTGCTCGCTGCTGACATGACGGAGTCAGCAGTCTCGCGGTATGTTCGGCGGCATGAACCGGCATACCCAGGGTCTCCTGCTGATCACGCTTTCGGCGGTTGCCTTCAGTTCCGCGGGGTTCTTCACCCGGCTGATCCGGCTCGATGTGTGGACCATGTTGTTCTGGCGCGGTCTGTTCGCCGGGCTGATGATCTTCTGCGTCGTGCTGGTGCAGGAGCGACACGGCATCTGGCGCGCCATGCGCGCGATCGGATGGCCCGGCCTCGTGGCGGCGGCATGTTCGACGGCTGCGACGATCCTCTACATCAACGCGTTCCGCCTCACATCAGTGGCCGATGTGGCGGTGATCTTCGCGGTGGCGCCATTCCTCACCGCCGGCATTGGGTGGCTGTGGCTTGGCACGAGGGAGCCGTGGTCCACACTCGTGGCCAGCGCAGTCGCCGTCATGGGTGTCAGCATCATGGTCGGTGGGGCGATCGCGGACGGACACCTAGCGGGCGATTTGCTCGCGTTCGGCATGACGGTGTGCATGGCCATCATGATGCTGATCATCCGTCATCATCACGCGACGCCGATGCTGCCGGCAGCCTGTCTGTCGGCACTGCTCTGTCCACTTCTGGTATGGCCATTCGCGACACCATTCGCGGTCGGCGCGGTCGACGTGGCGCAGCTGATCCTGTTCGGCACGACCCAGTTCGGCCTCGGACTGCTGCTGCTGACGTCGGCGGGCAGATGGTGTCGGCGACCGAGAACGCGCTGCTGAATACGCTGGAGACACCATTGGCGATCGCCTGGGTCTGGCTTTGTTTTGGCGAGACACCGTCGGTCACCAGCGCGGTGGGTGGCGCGATCGTTATGGTCGCGGTCGGTGCCCATGTCTGGTACAGCAACCGCTCGAAGGCGGCGGCGGTTCTCGCCTAGCGCAGACGCGGACCGGTATCCATCCCGAGCAGGGCGCGGCCTCCGATCGGATACCATTCGGAACCGATGGTGACAGTCTGGCCGACCACGTGCAGATCCCGCCAGCACTCGGCCAGACGGCTTTCGGTCTTGAACGACGTGCTGCCGCCGAGCCGGTACATCAGGTCCATCGCGTCACGCGCGCATTCAGCGGCAAACACGGGCGCCAGACGGCAGCGTGAACGCTGTTCGAGCGTGCTTTCCTTTCCGGCGGCGATGGTGTTCCAGATCTCGGTAATCATCGCGCTGCGATAAATGCGGCCAGCATTCAACATTGCATCGGCACGACCGACCGCTTCCTGGACCTGCGGGCTGTCGTTCAGCCTGAATGTGCGACCACGCGGCGTCTTGTCGGCGGCAAGTTCGATCAGTGCGTCGATCCCGGCGCGAGCAATTCCGGTGATCACCGAGCTATGGTGCGGACCGACCCAGCACACGCTTGGCAGCGCATAGGTCAGGCCGGGCCAGCGCGACCACTGATTGTCCAGCGGCACGCCGGCATGGACCATGGTCCGGTGCTCGGGCAGGAACGCGTCGTTGACCGTCCAATCGAAGCTGCCCGTGCCGCGCAGACCGGCAACCTCCCAGCTTCCCGGCACGACCTGCGCCTCGGCGCGAGGAAACAGTGCACGCCAGTAGAGCGAGCCACCGTCTGGGCGCCGGCGCGGCTGGCCGTCATCGATGATCTGGAAGCTGCCCAGCATCCAATCGGCCTCCTGGCAGCCGGTGCCGAACGTCCAGCGGCCGCTGATGCGATAGCCGCCGGGGACCGGCACCGCTTGGCCACCACCCTGCACTGCGGTGCCGGCGATGATCGACGGCGTGCCCTGGCCATGCACCTCCTCGACGCCCTGGTCTGGCAGGCCAAGGCTGACGAGTTGGCCGATGCTGTTGTTGCAGACATTCCAGCCAACCGATCCGGCGCTCTCGGCCATCACTTCCACGACGCGCAGATAGGTCAGGGGATCGACCTGGAGGCCGCCCAGCGAGCGAGGGATCAGCATGCGATAGAAGCCGGCGGCACGGAGCTGCTCGACCAGCGGCGGGGAAAGGCGCTGCTCGCGCTCGATCTGCTCATGGTAGCGGCGGATGTCTGGGCGCAGCGCAATGGCCGCCTGCACCAGCGGTTGGGCGTCAATGTCGGTCGGCAGACGGGTGTCTTCGGCGATGGCGTCCATTCGTTTGCTCCTGCCGCGATACGTTCAGACGGTGACGGGATGCCCGGCCGCCACAGTAGCATCGCTGCAGGGAGAGGCTATGGTTGGCGGTCCGGATCGGGGGAACAAGGATGGCACGGCTTGAGGGGAAGATCGCTCTGATCACCGGCGCCGGTACTGGCATTGGTCGCGCCGCCGCGCGCGCCATGGCGGCGGAAGGCGCCCGCGTCGTCGTCGCTGAGATCGATGCCGCAGCCGGTGAGCAGACCGCGCAAATCGTGACCCAGGCAGGTGGCGAATGCATCGCCGTTACGACGGACGTGACCCAGGAGGACAGCGTACGTGCCGCGATCGACACCGCCGTCCGGCGCTATGGCGGGCTGCACATCCTGCACAACAACGCGGGTGGCTCGACGCCACGGGACAACACGGTGGTCGAGGCGCCGATCGACGAGTTCTGGCGGGCGATCCGCCTGGATCTATTCGGCACGTTCCTGGGCTGCCGGTTCGGCATTCCGGCGATCATCGCCTCGGGCGGCGGATCGGTGATCAACATGGCGTCGAACGTCGCACTGATGGGGATCGCCGGCCTCGACTGCTACACCGCGGCGAAAGGCGGCATCGCGGCGATCACCCGGTCGATGGCGGTGGAGTTCGCGCCACAGAAGGTGCGGGTCAATGCGATTGCGCCGGCGGCGACGATGACCGATCGCGTGCGCGGCCGCTTCGAGGCAGGCAATCCGCGCGTCACCAAGATTGCGGACGCGCACCTGGTCGGACTGATCCAACCGGAGGACATCGCCAACATGGCGGTGTTCCTGGGCTCCGACGAGTCCCGCATGGTCACCGGACACGTCTATCCGGTGGACAGCGGGGTGACGATCTCCTGACCGCGAGATGCGTCCTGTGCCTCGCCGTGGGTTCAGGCGCGATGCACGCCCTCGCATGCCGCCATTCTCGTCAGGCGGCGCGTACCTCCGCCACGAACGAGCCGACTTCGGTTGTCAGGC
Source organism: uncultured Alphaproteobacteria bacterium (assembly GCA_963850535.1). GTDB lineage: Bacteria > Pseudomonadota > Alphaproteobacteria > Acetobacterales > Acetobacteraceae > JAMXLO01. The sequence continues at coordinate 191,283 of CAWKMC010000021.1, forward strand.
GATCTGCCTGCCTGGATAGATCGCCGGCAGCCTGCAGCACTTGCCCCGCAGCCTGGCCGGTTTCACTTGCGGCCTGGCTGACACCGGCAATGTTTGTCGTCACCTCGCGCGTACTCGATGCCGTCTGCTGCACGTTGCGGGCGATCTCGGCGGTGGCCGCGCCCTGCTCTTCGACTGCTGACGCGATCGTGGTCGTGATCATGCTGACCTCTTCGATCGTGTCCGCAATTCCTTTGATCGCACTGACCGCTTCTTCCGTCGCTGACTGGATCTGCGCAATCTGCGAGCTGATCTCATCTGTTGCCTTGGCGGTCTGGTTGGCGAGGCTCTTCACCTCGGACGCAACCACGGCAAAACCCTTTCCGGCATCGCCTGCACGCGCCGCTTCGATGGTGGCGTTCAGGGCCAGCAGGTTCGTCTGGCCAGCAATGCTGGAGATCATTTCGACAACCTGACCGATCTTCTGCGCACCGTCTGCCAGAGCACGAACGATGCCATTGGTCTGGCGAGCATCGTTGACCGCCTTTTCAGTAATCTTCGCCGAATGCGCCACCTGGTGATTGATCTCGCCGATTGAACTGGTCAATTCCTCGGCGGCCGTGGCGACCGTCTGGACTCCGGCGCTCGCCTCTTCGGCTGCTGCCGCGACGTTCGCAGCTTGCTGATTGGTCTGCGTAGCGGTTGACGACATCGACTGCGCCGTCGCCTCCATTTCCGTCGAGGCGGACGACAATACGCCAACAAGGCTGCTGATCTTGTTCTCGAACTCGCTCACCAGGCTCTCCAGCCGCTGCGCCTTTTGCTGCCTCGCGGCCCCGGCGGCCTTCTCGGCACCGGCAAGCTGGTCAGCCTTGATCATACTCTCCTTGAAGACCTCGACCGCGGCTGCCATCTGGCCAACCTCGTCGCCGCGGCCGCGAGCGGGGATCTCCACCGTCATGTCCTTTGCGGCCAACCGGTGCATCGCTGCCGTCATGGCCTGGATCGGTTTGGCGATTGCGCGGATCGTCAGATATCCCGCGGACGCGGCGACGATGACACTTAGGCCTAGTAGCGTGAGGACAACCAACCGCCCTGTACGATAATCGGTGGAGGCCTGATCCGCCCCTTGCCTCCCCGCATCTACATTGTACGCAATGTCCTTAATGATCGCCGCGTCAGCCTGCTCTCCGATTGCCACGAGATCGCTCAAGCCAGCGGTTGCGTCCTCGAACTTGCCCGCATGCAGCAGGCCTAGTGCCCGTTTCGTTGTTTCGAGATAAGACCGCCACGCCGTCTGGTAATCGGCGTAGAGCCGTTTCTCCTCATCCGTTGCGACGGTCGGAGCATACTTCGCTTCCGGTGCTCCAAGGGCAATGTTCCACTCAGCGAGGGACTTCTCGATCGCGTCCAGGTCGCCGCCACTCGCCTTGCCGTAAATCGCCTTGCTGACAACGAGCCGGTAATGCAGGACCGCGGCACGCATTTCCCCGAGGTAGCCAATCCCCAGCATGGCATCGTTGGTGACGTCCTCGACGCTCGCGTTCAGCGTCGAAAATTTCTGCAATGACGCAGCTCCAAGCACTGCAATGACGACAACAAGCGAGCAGAATGCCGCGACGATCTTGTTGCGTATTGACAAATTGCCCAGAATGCCAGCCACAGACACGGAAGATCCCTCCGTCAAATGGACCTTCCTGTGTAACGAGGCAGTCTCTACAGTTAGTTAACGAACGCAACCAGCCGAATCTGTGGCTCGACGGCGGCTCGCTTTACGCCGCCCGAACCCTCAGGCCTTGACCTCCGCGAGCGACGAGTCGATCTCCTCGATCGACCGCCCTTTCGTCTCGAATCCCACCAGCCAGAACGCTGTCGCAGCGAGCGCGTACCAGAACGCCAGGAACAGGAACGCCGGGACGATCGCGTCCAGTGTAGCCTTCGGACTGACGTAGTTGGAAGAACCGATGATCAGCGCCAGGCCAAGTGGGCCGATGATCTTACCCAGGTTGCCGACGCCATAGCCAAACCCCATGCCGCTGGCACGCAGTTTGGCCGGCCAGACTTCGGCGATATACGGGCCGATGATCGCGTAACTGCCATCGCCGAAGAAGCGCTGCGCCATCACCAGCACGAAGAACAGCGACACGCCGCCGATCCACACGCTGTTCATATAGCCGGCTAGCGCCATGGTGATCGCGCCACCATAGCCGATCAGCATGCCCGACGCGCGGCGGCCGATCGCATCCGACAGGTACGAGCACAGCAAGCGTCCCGCTATGCCCACCAGGGACACGTAGATCATCAAGTACGACGCCTCGGCCGGCGTTACGCGCAGCACCAGCACGAACAGTGCCGTGATCCACAGCAGCAACCCAACCCCACCAGTTTGGCTGATCGCCGTCAGGCACGCCGCGGCGACGCTGCGCGGATACCGGAACAGCTGGCGCCACGGCACGGATTTCACCTCGTCTGGGATTTCCGCGGGTAGACTGATCTGCCGCGGATCGACCTGCAGCGCCCAGGCGAGTGACCTGCGTGCCTCTTCCATCCTGCCCTGGCGCAACAGCCAGTGCGGCAATTCCGGAACCCAATAGCGAATCATCAGCACCAGTGCCGCCGGTGCGAGCCCAACAAGGAACAGACCACGCCAGCCGATCACCGGCGCCAGAAAAGCACCCGACACCGCGCCCAACAGGTTGCCGGCTGGAAGCAGCACGGTGGTCAGACCACTCACCCACCCTCGCTTGTACGCCGGTACGAACTCCTGTACCAGCGGAATATCAACAGCGATCAGACCGGCGTTGCCGAAGCCGACGAAGAAGCGGAAGAAAGCGAGGAACAGCCAACCAGGGATCAGCGCGCTCTGGTCCGGCGTCAGCGCCATGATGCCTGTGGCGATTGCCACATTCAGCGCTGTCGCCATAAAGATCTGGCGCCGACCAAATTTGTCTGCCATCCAGCCCCAGAAGAATGCGCCGGGAACAGCGCCGAGACCGGACGCCAATAGGATCATCGCCGACTGACCAAACGTCAGTTGCCAGGAGCCGATGATAAAAGCCAGCACGTAGCCGATCAGGAAGAAATCGAAGAAGTCCAGCATATCGCCGAGATTCGCCGTCGCGATGATTCGCCACTGGTTTCTGGTCAGCCTTTCCTGGCGCTCGAGGTGTTCGAGCATTGCGTTCTCCCTGTGATCTTCGTTCCCTCAACGGCGTACGCACATTGGCGCCCGTTCGCGCCATCGCAGCGCACAGGTTCGGGGCTGGTTCTTTTGCCAGCCGTCAATTACCATACGCATTGGGCTCAGGCTTTGTCAGCACTAATTTCTGGGAGCGAAGCATGACCAACGCGATCGAAAGCGAGCAGCTCACGCGGGTCGGTCCAGGCACCATGATGGGCGATCTGATGCGGCAGTACTGGCTGCCCGCGGCAAAGTCATCTGAGGTCGTCGCCGGTGGCGATCCTCTGCGGCTGATGCTGCTGGGCGAACGCCTGATTGCGTTCCGCGACAAGGCAGGACGTGTTGGCGTGATGGATCATCGCTGCCCGCACCGCTGCGCATCGCTGTTCTTCGGACGGAACGAGGATGGCGGCATACGTTGCGTTTATCACGGCTGGAAATTCGACGCGGACGGCAATTGTATCGACATGCCCAACGTGCCGCCGGATCAGGACTTCCGGCAAAAGGTCCACGCGAAAACCTATAAGGTGACTGAACGCGCCGGCGTCATCTGGGTGTATATGGGTGAACGTGAGGCGGCGCCGCCGATGCCGGAGATCGAGGCGACGCTGCTCCCAGACAGCGATCTATCCATCATGTTCACGCAACGCGAATGCAACTGGCTGCAGGCGCTGGAAGGCGACATCGACACGTCGCATTTCAGTTGGCTGCATGTCGGGTCGGTGCGGCCCGAGCAGGTCGATCCGGACAACTGGCTGATGTACCAGGTCGCCAATCGCGCTCCCGAGTATCACGTCACCGACACCGACTGGGGCACGATGTATTGCGCCTATCGGGCCGCCGAGAACAACGGGACCTATTGGCGCTTTGCGCACTTCGCTTTCCCGTTCTGGACCTTCATCCCGCAAGGCGACTTCGTCGATCGAGTGATCGCCCGCGCCTGGGTGCCGATGGACGACACGCACGTAATGTTCGTCGGCTTCTCCTGGAAGCAGGCGTCCCGTACCGCAGCGCTGTCGGGCGGCAAACCAATTCCGGGTGCGACGATGGCGCCCGAGATGCTGCCGAACAGCACCGACTGGTTCGGGCGCTTCCGTCCGGCGCAGAATGCGACGAACGACTACCTGATCGATCGCGAGGCGCAGCGCAACGACGAAATCTACACCGGCATCACGCACATCGCGATGCAGGACCAGGCGATCACCGAGAGCATGGGCGCGATCGTCGATCACTCGTTCGAGCACCTCGCGCCCAGCGACCAGATGATCACGCGCACGCGCCGTCGCCTGCTGATCGCGGCGCGTGCACTAAGCGAGAAAGGCACGGCCCCGCCTTGCGTCGATCAGCCGGAACTCTTCCAGCAGGTGCGCAGCGGCGAAGCGGTGCTGGTGGCGAACGACTGGCAGTCGGCATATCGCGAGCGGTTGCAGCATGCCGTTCGGCCGGCGCTGGCGCCCCGTCAGGCAGCCGAATAGGTGGATGGAACGACGTACGACTTGCAGGCTTGCGGCGCACCTTGGCTTCCGTGCGGCGGTACTGCGCGGCTCGTTCAGACCAGGCTCAGCCGTCGCCGCGGTGTCGCATGATCGCCGCGGCAAAAGTCCCAAGCCCGAAATTGATCGCAATCCCGGTAAGCGACAGCAACACCAGCGCGGCGAACATGCGTGGCACTTGCAGCCGGTAGCCGGCTTCAAGAATGCGATACGCCAGTCCTGAGGCGAACCCGCCGGAACCCGCGACGAACTCGGCCACCACGGCACCAACCAACGCGAGGCCACCTGATATGCGCAGTCCGGCAAGAAAGAAGGGCAACGCTGCCGGCAGGCGCAGCCGCCACAGCGTGGCGACACACCCTGCGCCATAAAGCCGGAACAGGTCCGCAAGTTCAGCCGGCGCCGATGCCAGCCCTGCCGCCGTATTGGCGAACACCGGAAAGAACGCGACGATGGTGGCGCACACCACAAGCGAAGCGAACGGGTTGCCGACCCAGACGATGATCAATGGCGCGATCGCGACGATGGGTGTCACTTGCAGCACCACAGCCCAGGGCTGGATCGCGGCCGCAAGCAATCGGCTCGATGCAATGCCGACCGCGAGCAGAACGCCCAGTGCTGCGGCCACCAACAACGCGACAAACGTCACTATCAACGTTGATGCAAGTGAGAACAGCAATCCAGCGGGATCCGCCAGGAACGCCGCGATGATCGCAACTGGTCCCGGCACCAGGTAGGACGGCACGCCGCTGATCCGCACCGCCGCTTCCCATACCAGCAGTGTCAGCAGGCCAAACAGGGCAGGGGCGTATTTCACGCCGCCGACGAACGCTGCACATCGTGCGTCACCTGCGCTACCAGGGCGGCGTAGGCCGGCGCCAGCCGTGCCTCCGGGCCAGGCTGCAACGGGGAAGCAACCTCGTGGTCGATCCGTCCCGGCCGCGGCGTCATCAGCACGATGCGGCGCGCGAGAAACGCCGCCTCGTAGATCGAGTGTGTCACGAACACGACCGTGCAGCGCAGGTCCTGCCACAACGACAGCAGGTCTTCCTGCAACTTGTGCCGTGTGAACTCGTCGAGTGCAGCAAACGGTTCATCCATCAGCAACAGACGAGGCCGCGTCACCAGGGCGCGAGCGATTGAAACGCGCATGCGCATCCCGCCCGAGAGTTGCCGAGGCCGCGCCGCCTCAAATCCATTTAGGCCGACCCGATGCAACGCGGCGTGCACTTCGGATATTGCCTGATCACGCGGCGCGCGCCTCAGCCGCAACGGCAGGAACACGTTGTCCGCTGCACTCGCCCATGGGAGCAATGTCGCATCCTGAAACACGAAGCCGATATCTCCCGGTTTCGGCGCGTGTCCCGGCTGCCATGCCAGAAATCCGCTGTCAGGCTGGTCCAGCCCGGCAATCAGCCGCAGCAGCGTCGACTTGCCACAGCCGGAAGGTCCGAGCAGTGCGACGAAGTCGCCTGCATCGATGTCGAGCGACACATCATGCAACGCCTGCACGGCACCGAAGCGCCGGCCGACTTCGGTCAGCCGCAGCATCTGTCATTGCGAGCGAAGCGAAGCAATCCCGATGGGCCTTGCTTCGCCGCCGCTCTCCAGGCCAGACCGCAGATACATGCCTACTTCTTCATCTCCATGCCGACGCGCTGATCAACAAACCGTAGCGTGTAGGCCTTCGTCACATCCAGCCCCTGCGGATAAACACCAACATCGGCCATTGACCGGTAGAATTCGTTCCATCGCGCATCGGTCATCGCGCCAATGCCGAGCCTCAGCGCGTCGCCTGAATCGACGATGCCATGCGCCTTCATCACCTCGCGCCCGTATGCCAGCAGCGCATCCGTCATCTCCGGGTTGTCCTGTCTGATCAGCTTATTGGCAGGCGCCGGATCGCCGTGCAGGTACCAGTACCATCCCTCGATCGATGCATTGATGAAGCGTTGCACCACGTCAGGTTTCTCGCTCACCAGTTTCGTACTGGTAGTGACGATATTGGCATACCCGGCATAACCCGCATCGGCGAGTAGCAGCACGACCGGCCTCTCGTGCGTCGCTTGTTCGATGGCAAACGGTTCGGATCCCAGATATCCCTGTTGTACGAGTGCCTTGTCAGCAAGGAACGGCTGCAGGTTGAACGTGTAGCTGCGGATCTGTGCGTCGCTGTAGCCGTACTTGCCCGCCAGAAATCGCCACCAGCCGGCACGCGTATCCGCCCCGATCAGGATTGGTTTGCCCTTCAGCGCCGCGAAGCTGTCGTTGCCCTGACCGGGATGCGCGATCAGCACCGACGGATCCTTCTGAAACATCGCGGCAATGGCGACGAACGGCAGATCCTGCTGAACGAACTCAATGGCGCGCCCACCGCCCAGATTGAAATCCAGTCGCCCCGCCATCATGAGCTGCATCTGGTTCACTTGCGGGCCGCCTTGACGGATCGTCACCTTCAGACCGTGCTGCCGGTACAGACCGGTAGCGAGCGCCTGGTAGTAGCCGCCGTATTCCGCCTCAGCCAGCCAATCGAGACCGAAAGTGATCGCATCCTCTGCCCGTGCCGCGGTGCTGCCGAGCAACAGGATCAGAAGAGCGGCAAACCGTAGCATGCGGACCTCGATTCGCGCTGTGGCCTCCCCATCCTGCACAATGGCGCTGCGATCGGGGAGAGGCATGGCGGAACCACGACTGAAGGCTGGATTGTGGGTGAAGATGGCGCTGCGATTGGCGGATCGCGACGGCCGGCCGGGCGTTGTGCTGCGCAAAGGCGATCCTGATTCCGGTGGCGTGCTGGTGGTGCTCCGCGGTCGCGAGGGGCTATGCGTTCTGTCCCAGGTTCGCGCGGGCGACGGCGCGCTGGCCTGGATGCGCGGCACTGGCCTCGCACCGGTCGACCAGGCGGCAGTCGATGCCTATATCGGCCGCCAGGTCCGGTTCGACCCAGACATCTGGGTGGTGGAATTCGATGCGGCAGACTTCGTACCACCTTTCGAGGCGCGCCTGGTCTGATCCGGTCCAGGGATTGTCTCCGTGTGCGATACGGGCACACTCGTGCCGAGCTTTGCGCAGGAGCCATCGCCATGCCGGGCCTCTATTTCGAGGACTTCCACGAAGGTCAGACCTTCGATCACGCGCTCAGCCGGACTGTGACGGAGATGGACAATGTGCTGTTCAGCACGCTCACGCTGAACCCGCAGCCGCTGCATCTGGACGAAGAGTTCGCCCGGACCACGGAATTCGGCCAGCGCATCGTCAATTCGCTGTTCACGCTCGGGCTGATGATCGGCATGACGGTTGGCGACACCACCCTTGGTACCACCATCGCCAATCTAGGCATGAACAAAGTGGAGTTTCCGAAGCCGGTATACCATGGCGACACCATTCGTGCTCGCACCATCGTCCGTTCGTTGCGCGAGTCGAGGTCACGCCCGAACGCCGGCGTGGTGGAATTCGAGCATCAGGCCTTCAATCAGCGCGGCGAAATGGTCGCAACCTGCCTGCGCGCCGCGTTCATGAAGCGTCGGCCGGCTGTCGGGTGAGATTCCTTCATGGTGAGGCTGAGAAGTTCTCTTTTGTTCTGTGTCTCCTGAGGGCCTATCTCGCGCATGTTCGATGCAGGAGGCAAGAACATGAACGCTCGATTATGGTTGCACATGCTGCGGCAGTGGCTGGAGCGGCCCGAGACCGTCGAGGATAATATTGACAGGCAACAAGTGCTGCACGAACGCAGCCAGCTGGAGCTGCGCAAAGCCCAAGCTACCGCCTGGTATTTCTCGCCACCCTACTGATGGCAGCGGTCAGGGCAGGCGATCCAGTGCGAACCGAAGATACCGCTGCGCGCTGCCTTCGAACGCACTGCGCAGCCGTGGGGAGTGAAAGATGTGCTCGCGCCGTTGGAGTGCGCCGTAGAACTGTTTCGAGCGCTGCTGCCATGCTGCAGCGGATAGGTTGCGGTGCTCGGCGCGCAGCCGTGATCCGTTTGCTTGCACGCGGTGCGGTGACAAGCCGATCGGGCTGAGATCGAGATCGAGCACCCATTGCACCCAAGGCTCGCACGTTGCCCCAGCATGTGGGTCGGTATGACGGCCGGTTGCCTCTATTGCTGTGGCCACCTGTCGGACCGTCCCGCGCGGCAACCTGCGCCACTGGCTGGCGACTTGGCGCCACAAGGCGGCGGAAGCGGCCTCGTTGTCCGATCGTTCTGCCCGATAGACTGCATCGTGCAAGGCGATGGTGCTGGCGATCAGCCGTTCGACACGCCGGGTCCTTAGCGTGCCACGCGCCATCTTCCGGTGTTGCCGCCACATCTCCGCCAGATGACCGAGATTGTGGTAGTGGCGGCCAGGCTGGCACATCCTGCGCCTGATCGTCCCCAATACGCCTGCCGGCAATGGAACGTGTTGAAAAAGGTCGTCCAGAGCACGGTCACAACGGGCATTCATCAACGTCATGCTATCCTTGGCAAACAAGCGACGCCAGTTATCATTTCTGCCAAATGTGCCGATCGTGTGGCGCTTACGGTGGGCCACTGTTGGTCTTTGGCACGCTCGCAGCTGCACAAAATAAATCCGGCTCGCGGCAGACCCGCGAGCCGGGGTTCGATATAAACAGATGGTTATCTGACGCAGGGCGTCGCGGTTGTCGCCTGCGACGGGACCCCGCCGCCCTCTGCCTCGGCCTTGCGGGTCTGCAGGTTCGTTGATCCCACCCCGCCGCCCTCTGCCTCAGCCTTACGGGTCTGCAGGTTTTCCGATCCCACACCACCACCTTCGGCTTCAGCCTTTCGTGTGGCAATGTTGACCGAGCCGACCCCGCCCCCTTCGGATTCGGCACGGTGCATACCGGACGGACAACCGGTCGTGTCCGGCGCGGCGTAAACTGGCACGGCTCCCATCGAGCCGAGCAACAGCGTCGCCAACGCCACTATCGATGATGTACACATCAGGAACTCCCTTGCATGGTCGTCTGTGTCAGATCGTCGAGCAAGCTTGCGACTACCGGCAGCACACCAGTTGCTGCCATCCCTGTTTGGGACTGTTGTCCGCAGGATAGATGTCAGTCGGCGGGACCGATCTGAACCATTTCACACCACGGCCGAGTGGGGCATGTGCACCGGGCGCGTCTCCGGCATGCTCGACCTGGCCCCGGAGCGGTAGCAGTCCCCAGCCCACCAGCAGCAGCGGTCTTCGACCGGAGACCTCGGCCTTTCGTCGGTTCGCCGCCACGATTGCTGTGGTACCAGGATGGTCACTGCGACAATCAGCGTCGCGAACGCCGGCCAGCGCCGCATCGCCTGGGCCGCCACACCAGGACCCGTCGCCGCGCTCGCAGCAAAGAACAGCACAGGCCGCGACCGCTGCTTCTTGTCGCCTCGGCGGGGCTTGATTCATCTGCTGTTGGATACGGAGCTACTTCTGAACCGCCGCCCGGGTCTCGCACTGAACGTCGAGCGCGGCGTTCCCCTGCACGCTGTAGGTCTTTCCGGCAACGCGAATGCCGACCGGCTCTCCATCCGAAACCGCAACGCGCACCATTCCATCCGCGATGCGGACCTGCACCGACCGCCCGTGCCAGCGCACCGCGAACGACATGCGGCGCCATTCCGGCGGCAGGCGAGGGGCCAGACCGATCGCGTCGCCGCGCAGATCGAGACCGGCAAAGCCGAGGACGACCGCCTGCCATACACCTCCCAGCCCTGCGATCCGTATGCCGCCCGCGCTGTTCGGGTCGAATTCAAGATCGGCAGCCGCGGCCTTGTGCAGAAACCGAAGCGCCATGTCCGCCTCGCCCAGGCGCGCAGCGACCATCGCGTGCATCCCGGCGCTGAGCGAGCTGCCATGGGCGGTGCGCGGTTCGTAGTGGCGGTAGTTCGTTTCTGCCATCGCGCCAGGGAACTCTTCCGGCAGCAGCGCCAGCAGTGCCACCACATCGGCCTGCTTGACCACCTGCGAGCGCTGCGTGCGCTCGCGGCCGATCACCACGTCGATCGGCACTTTGCGATCGGCATACTGCGATAGATCGAGCGGCTCGAGCTGGTGGAATTTGTCGAACTGCTCATAAATTCCGGTTGCCGCATCGAGCCCGGTGACAATGCGTTCCGCCGCATCGCGCCAGTCGGCAAGCTCATCCTCACCAAGGGCGAGCTTCTCGCCCAGTGTGGCAGCTCGCTCGGGCCAGCTCGTGCGCAGCGTCTCGATCGCCTCCAGCCCTCGCGCGAGATTCCAGCGCGCCATCATGTTGGTGAAGGCATTGTCGTCCACGTCTTCGTGGTATTCGTCGGGTCCGATGACATGGCGGATGTGCCGTCTGCCATCTTCCTCCGCCACGGCACGCGACGCCCAGAACCGCGCCGTCTCCAGCAGGATCTCTGCCCCCGCATGCAGGAAGAAATCATCGTCGCCGGTGGCACGCCAGTACTGCCACACCGCGTAGGCGATGTCGGCGCTGATGTGCAGCTCCATCTTGCCGGTCAGGATGTCGATCATCGCGCCGTCGGGCCCGACCACCCGCTCCGGCGTCGTCTCCTCGCCCGTGTCGGCCGACTCCCACGCATACAGCGCACCCTTGTAGCCCTCGTGCGCTGCCTTTGCTCGCGCCGCGGGCAAGGTGTGATAGCGATACATCAGCATCGCCCGCGCGGCTTCCGGCCAGACCGCCGTGTAGAAGGGCAGAAGGTAGATCTCGGTGTCCCAGAACACGTGGCCGAAATACGCGTCGCCGGTAAGGCCGCGCGCGCCCACCGAGACGTTCTCGTCCTCCGGATTTGCCGCGCTGGTGAGATGGTACACGGCGAACCGCAACGCGCGCTGCGCCTCGTCGTCACCTTCGATGACGACATCGCTGGCCTCCCAGCGCTCCCGCCATGCCGCCTCGTGCGCACCAAGAACCGCACGCCAGCCCAGCGCACGGCTGCGCGTCAATGCCGCAGCGGCTATCGGCGCCGGATCGCCGGCCAGCGGATCGGCACGCGCGGCAGCAACGATGCGATCGAGTTCGATCACCTGGCCGGCAACGGAGCGCCAGCGCCACACCCAGCGCAGCGAGAACGGCCGCTCCGGGACCAGTTCTTTGTCGCCGGCGCGCAGTGTCGTGCGTCCCGCCATCGCGACACCTTTGTTCGAGCCCTCGGTTCGCCAGGCGCCAAGATCATGCTCCAGCCGCGTCGGCTCCATTCCGAGCCCGGCCATGCCGAAACTGGCCTCTAGCATGACGTCGATGCCGTCGCGATCGAGCGAGAACCGCAGCAGCTGCAGAGCCGACTGCACGGTCCGCCAACGACACCAGGCGTAGCTCGCTCCCACTGATCGTGATGCCGGAGTTCGTCCGATAGATCAGCTCGGAAAGCAGCATACCGCGGCGCATGTCGAGGCGTGCGCATGCCTTCGATGAGCTCGCCATCCCGCAACAGCTGCGGTTCGTCGTTCAGCACGATCCTCACGCGCGACCAGTCGGCAACGGGCACCAGCGCGGGCACGGGCGGTTCGGTATTGGGCATGTCGAACAGGCCGGCGACATAACAGCGCGGCCACGACGCCCATTTGATATAGCCGAGCCAGCTCACCCAGGTCGGGCCGCGACTGATCGACCGCGCGGCGCGCGCGCCCAGAGAAACCGTTGCCGAGCGCGAAGCGGGATTCGACGGCGCTTTCGGTCAGCACACTGTAGCCCTCGTGGCTGAGGACCCAACCCGGGTCCGCGCGTCGGCACCATCGCCTCATGCATGAGCGACGTCTCCGTTCCGCGCCGGACTGCGCAAGCGCACCTCGGGGCACGGCAGCCGCATCGACCTGATCGAGGCTGGTGACGACGAGATCGGCCCCGGCCGCGCGCAACAGGGCCTCGTCGCCAAGCCGCGCGATGCCGACCGATGCCATGCCGCCGGCGCGCGCGGCGCGATGCCCGAGGGCGCATCCTCCACGACCAGGCACTGCGCTGGTGGGACTTCCAGCGCCTCGCCGCCAGCAGGAACAGCGCAGGGTCCGGCTTGCCGCGCGGCACGTCGCGTGCCGCTGAGGTCGGCATCAAAGATCGACAACAGCGGGCGTCCGTCGGGCAGGCTCAGGTGGCGCAGCATGGCGGCGACGTTCTTCGACGAGGAGGCCAGCGCCAGTTGCAGGCCGGCCGCGTCTAACGCAGCGGCGAGCCGCACCGCGTCGGGGAACGCCTCGAAGCTGCCCTCGGCGATCAGCCGATCGATCAGCGCCTGCTTCTTCCTCGGCGTATTCGGCCGCGCTGTGCTGCCGCGTCCGGGACGACCAAGCCGCTCCAGTGTCGCCCGTGCGCCATCCATCCGCGGTTTGCCGGCGACATGCGCCTGATAGAACTCGGTCGTGAAGCGGGCAGGATCGGCGAAGCCGGCGAGCGCCTCCCGCCAGGCGCGCTCATGCGGCGAGGCGACCAGCACGCCATCCACATCGAAGATCGCCGCACGCAGCTGCGTGCGCTCTATGGCCGATGTCGGACGGTTCAGACATTGTCGGACTCCGTCGAGCCGGCGCGTTGGGCCGCGGTCCTGTGTCCCCAGGTCCAGCCCTTGATTTCCGGCATGTCGTCGCCGTAGCGAGAGATATATTGCCTTGTGCTCGATGAGCTTGTCGCGGATCGCCTGCTTCGCGTAGGCGGCGCGCGCGCCAAGTTGCGGCACCCGATCGATCACGTCGGCGACCAGATGAAAGCGGTCGAGGTCGTTCAGCACGCACATATCGAACGGCGTGGTGGTGGTGCCTTCTTCCTTGTAGCCCCGCACGTGAATGTTGTCGTGGCCGTTCCGGCGGTAGGTCAGCCGATGGATCAGCCACGGATAGCCGTGGAACGCGAAGATGATCGGCTTGTCCGTCGTGAACAGCGCGTCGAAATCGCGGTCCGACAAGCCGTGCGGATGCTCGCTGGCGCGGTTGCAGCTTCATCAGGTCCACCACGTTGATCACGCGGATCTTCAGATCCGGCGCGTGCCGGCGCAGCAGATCCACCGCGGCCAGAGTCTCCAGCGTCGGCACGTCGCCGCAGCACGCCATCACGACGTCCGGCTCGCTGCCGCGGTCGTTGCTGGCCCATTCCCAGATGCCAAGGCCCGCCGTGCAGTGCTTGATCGCCTCGTCCATCGTCAGCCACTGCGGCGCCGGCTGCTTGCCGGCGACGACCACGTTCACATAGTTGCGGCTGCGCAGGCAGTGGTCGGTGACCGAGAGCAGGCAGTTCGCGTCGGGCGGCAGATAGACGCGCACCACCTCGGCCTTCTTGTTGACGACGTGGTCGATGAAGCCCGGATCCTGGTGGCTGAAGCCGTTATGGTCCTGCCGCCAGACATGGCTCGACAGCAGATAGTTCAGCGAGGCGATCGGCCGCCGCCACTCGATGTCATTGCACACCTTCAGCCACTTGGCGTGCTGGTTGAACATCGCGTCGATGATGTGGATGAACGCCTCGTAGCAGGAAAAGAACCCGTGGCGACCGGTGAGCAGGTAGCCCTCGAGCCATCCCTGGCATTGATGCTCGCTGAGCATCTCCATCACCCGGCCATCCGCAGCAAGGTGGTCATCCCAGGGTTCGATTTCCGCGACCCACGCGCGGTTGGTGACCTCGAGAACGTCCTGCCAGCGGTTGGAGTTGCTCTCGTCGGGGCTGAACAGGCGGAAGTTCTTCGCCTCCATGTTCCGCTTCATCACGTCGCGCAGGAACCTGCCCATCTCGCGGGTGGCTTCGGCGATCGCCGCACCCGGCGCCGGCACCTTGATCGCATAGTCGCGGAAATCCGGCAGGCGCAGGTCGCTCAACAGCAGGCCGCCGTTGGTGTGCGGGTTGGCGCTCATGCGGCGGGCGCCTCGGGGAGGGAGTTCGGCCAGCTCCGGCCGCAGTCGTCCGCTATCGTCGAACAGTTCCGATGGCCGATAGCTCTTCATCCACTCTTCAAGAATGCGGACGTGCTCCGGGTTCTCGTGCATCTCGCCCATCGGCACCTGATGCGCTCGCCAGTAACCCTCGGTCCGGCGGCCGTCGATTTCCTTCGGGCACGTCCATCCCTTGGGCGTGCGCAGCACGATCATCGGCCAGAGCGGTCGCTGGGAGAAGCCGTTCTTGCGCGCGTCCTCCTTGATCCGGCGTATCTCGTCGAGGACGCGATCGAGGGTGGACGCCATGAGTTCGTGCATCGACGTCCGGGCTCATGGCCTTCGACGAAATGCGGCGTGTATCCGTAGCCGCGCATCAGGTGATCGAGTTCCTCGTGGCTGATGCGGGCAAGCACGGTGGGATTGGCGATCTTGTAGCCGTTGAGATGCAGGATCGGCAGGACGGTGCCATCCCGCACCGGGTTCAGGAACTTGTTGGAGTGCCAGCTCGTCGCCAGCGGTCCGGTCTCGGCCTCGCCGTCGCCGACGACACAGGCGACGATCAGATCCGGATTGTCGAACGCGGCGCCATAGGCGTGCGAAAGGGCATAGCCAAGCTCGCCGCCCTCATGGATGGAGCCTGGGGTCTCGGGTGCGACGTGACTGGGAATGCCGCCCGGGAACGAGAACTGCGTGAACAGGCGCTTCATCCCCTCCTCGTCGCGGGAGATGTTCGGATACACCTCGCTGTAGGTACCTTCCAGATAGGCGTTGGCGACCAGTGCGGGTCCGCCGTGCCCTGGTCCGGTCACATAGATCATGTCGAGATCGTGCGCTTTGATGAGGCGATTCAAATGCGCGTAGATGAAGTTCAGTCCCGGCGTCGTGCCCCAGTGCCCGAGCAGCCGAGGCTTGATGTGGTCCTTGGTCAGCGTCTGCTTGAGCAGCGGATTGTCATAGAGATAGATCTGGCCGACAGAAAGGTAGTTGGCGGCTCGCCAGTACGCGTTTATCAGTGTCCGTTCGTTGTTCGACAACACGTTTGCCACCATCGCCTCCGTGATTTGCTGTCATCGATGCCGCGCGTCAGGTGCGCGGGGTAGTCCGGTCAATCGTCGCGCCAGCTCCGCTATCCTTCGCCGCATCGGGGTCAATCCAACACCCGTACCAGGCGGCCTTTTCTCTCGCACCTGCGGGAGGATAGTCACCCTTCGCGGCATCCTGCAATCACGCATTGCCTTACGCAGTCAGGGTCTGAGCGTGGGCCGGACGGCGGTGGGATTCGCATGGGTCAGGGTCACAACTTCATCTTCGTGACGGAAGACGAGTTCGTCTCCCACGCGCATGGTGTAGGTTGTTGAATCCGGGGCGATTTCAACCTCCAGAGCCCGCCCGCGATAGGTCAGAGGAAACCGAAGTGACGACCTGCGCTTCCGGCGGTCTCTGCGGCCGGAACGACAGCATCCCGTCATAGTCGCGCAGCCCGCCGAACCCGTAGACGAACGCCATCCAGGTGCCGCCCATCGACGCGATATGACATCCGTCGGTAACATTGCCGCCAACATCCGCGAGGTCCATGAGCAACGCCGCGCGCATATAGGTCACCGCCTTGTCGAACTCGCCGACCTCCAGTGCGACAATGGCCTCGATGCAGGAAGAGAGCGACAAATCGCCGGTGGTGAGCGGATCGTAGAAATCGAAGTTCCGCCGCTTCGCCTCCGCCGAGAATTCATGGCTGAGCAGGAACATCGCCAGGATGACATCGGCCTGCTTGATCACCTGAGATCGATAGATGTTCAAGGGATGGTAGAACAGCAGAAGGGGGTATCGGTCGGCCGGCGTGTTCTCGAAATCCCATGGCTGTCGATCGAGAAATCCGTCGTCCTGGGGATAGATACCGGTGGCAGCGTCGAACGGAACGTACATGTTGTCGGCCGCCCGCGCCCACATATCTGCTTCCTCCGGCTCCAGGCCTGTCTTTCTGATCAGCGCGTGCAGAATGTCGGGTTTCTCGGCTTTGAGAGTTGCCACCGTATCCGCCGCATAGCGGAGATTCTCTCGCGCCATCAGGTTCGTATATGTATTGTTGTTGACAACGGTATTGTATTCATCGGGGCCGGTCACACCGTTGATGCAGAATTTTCCGCCCTTTCTCGGCGAGAAGAATCCCAGGCTGCACCACAAACGCGCGGTTTCCACCAGCATTTCCGCGCCGCATTCGAACAGGAATTCCTGGTCGCCGGTTGCGTTCACATACTTGCGCAGGGCATACATGATGTCCGCGTTGATGTGGTATTGCGCGGTCCCTGCCGCATAATAGGCTGAAGCCTCCTCGCCGCTGATCGTGCGCCAGGGAAACAAGGCGCCCCGGTGGCCCAACTCTCGGGCGCGGGCGCGCGCATGGTCCAGCATCCCATACCGGAATCGCAGCAGGTTCTTGGCTATGCGGGGTGATGTGTAGATCAGGAAGGGAAGCAGGTAGATCTCGGTGTCCCAGAAGTACTGTCCCTCGTACGCCTGCCCCGTCAGCCCCTTCGCTGCAACGCCGGTCGTTTCCGCTCTGGCTGAAGCCTGCAGAATGTGAAACAGATTGACGCGGATCGCCTGCTGGATCTCCACGGTCGTCAGCCTTGCCCGCTCTGCATCGATATTGCTGACGCTGACGTCGCTTCGCTGCCAGAAACTGCCCAGATACTGTTCCTGCTCCTGCAACAGTGTCGCGAAGCCTTGTCCTCGTGTTCTGTCCAACGTCCATTCCACCCGATCGCAGAGCGACTTCTGGATCGGCCGTCGCCGCGGTATGGTACGCCATGTACTTCGTGAGATGGATGGGCTTTCCCGGTAGCGCAGTGACCGAGAAAGCCACCTGGCCAGAATTGGCTGTATGACTGCTCTTGTAGGTATGCTGACAGTCGGTCTCAAGTTCGTGGTCGATTCCGCAGGCCACGATCATCCGGCTCCGCTCCGTCCCATGAGCCAACACAACACGACGGTCACGCACGTAGCCTGCGCGGGGCTGCAAGACGTCGCCAGAAAACATCTTCGCCCGGCGTGGGTCGTCATCGGTCTTCCGCACTCTCTGGCGTATGACAAAGCATCTCTGATGAAATGCACCACGGGCGCTTCCTGGTTCAAAAGGGTAACTTCATACGAAATAGCCGCCACATGGCGGTGCCGAAAAGAAACCAGCCGGCGGGTCCTTATCCGCACCAGCTTGCCCGATGGTGTTTCCCAGTGCAGCTCGCGGTCGAGGGTGCCAGCCTTCAGGTTCAGGCGTCGGTCGTAATGACGTATATTCGTGCCAGCGACCCCGAATGGCTCATCGTCCACGAACAGGCGAATGATCTTGCTGTCCGTCACGTTCAGCATGGTCTGGCCGGTGCGGGCGAAACCGTAGGCGGCCTCGCTGTAGACAATCGGCCACTCTTCATAGAAGCCATTGATGAACGTGCCGTTTTGCACAGCGGGGTCACCCTCTTCCGGCACGCCGCGCATGCCGAGATACCCGTTGCTCAGCGCAAACAGGGACTCCGTCTGCGCGACGAATTCCGGGTGGAAGGCCTTTTCGATCAGGTTCCACTCGTCGGGTGGATAGTCGTCGTGTGGTGGCCTCAGCCGTTCATGATGAAGCATCGTATTCCTATCGTGTGCCGGTTGCTGCTTCCAGGGACGCCACCTTGCTCAGCCGGCGCAGGTGTCGTTCTGCCTGACTGAACTGGGCAGCGAGGAAGGTCTGGACCAGGTCCCAGGCGACTGACACGCCTACCGTCCGACCACCCATGCACAGGATATTCATGTGATCATCCTCGACCCCCTGCCGCGCCGAAAAATGATCGTGGATCAACGCAGCCCGGACACCGGGGATCTTGTTGGCACAGACCGCTGCGCCCACGCCGCTTCCGCAGATCGCCAAGCCACGTTCGACCTGGCCTGCCGCGACGGCGCGCCCGAGCGGTACGACGAAGTCCGGATAATCGTCATCCTGGGTCAGGCTGTTCGCGCCGAAATCGACGATCTCATGGCCAGCCACACGGAGCTGCCCGACCAGCTCATGTTTCAGGTCGAAGCCGCCGTGATCGGCGGCGATACCGACACGCATGGTAGCCTCCTTATGCCGCCCGCCCGAGGACGGCGCTCTTCGTCGCGATGACCGCCTTCAGGCCGTTCCAGGATTTGGGGCAACAGCAAGCACCCGGTTCGAAGCGAGTGTCAGGTCGCGCAACCACTGCCACATGACCGAGGTCAGCATTGCTGCCGTGCATCGCCACTGCCAATTGCCTTCGGCCTGGCCAGGCTGGTTCATCCGCGCATCGCTGCCGAGGTTGAGCAGGTCTTGCAATGGCGCGATCGCCAAGCCAGCCAATGAACCCCACGCCAGTTCGATCAGCGCCGGCGCTACGTCTCCGCTCTCGCCGGTGGGGCGCTTCAGGTAATTCCACATATTCTGCCGTTGCTGATCGGGCAGCGTCTCAAACCAGCCGCGTGTCGTGGGATTGTCGTGAGTGCCGGTATAGACGACGGTGTTGTGCGCGTAATTGCCGGGCAGGTGCGGGATTATCGCTGTCGCCGTCGAAGGCGAACTGAAGCACGCGCATCCCCGGCAGCCCGAAGCGGTCGCGCAATGCCACCACATCGGACGTGATCAGCCCCAGATCCTCCGCGATGAACGGGAGGCTCGCCCAGCGCCGCTTCCGCGGCCGCGAAGAAATCGGCGCCTGGACCGGGAACCCAGCTTCCGGTCTCGGCCGTCGCCGATCCGGCGGGCACGTGCCAAGCCGCGGCGAAAGCGCGGAAGTGATCCAGGCGTATCATGTCGACGTGCGCGAGCAGGGCGCGCAGCCGATCGATCCACCAGCGATAGCCCGTGTCCCGCAGAGCCTGCCAGTTATAAACGGGATTGCCCCAGAGCTGGCCCGTGGCGCTGAAATAGTCGGGGGGCACGCCCGCGACAAAGAGGGGCCGATGTTGTTCGTCCAGCCGGAACAGCTGCGGATTGGCCCACACGTCGCTCGAAGTCAGGTGAGACGTAGAACGGCAGGTCGCCGAGCATGCGCACGCCCTTGGCGCGTCCGTATTGCTTTCAAGCGCCCGCCTTGGCGGAACAACAGGAACTGCGCAAACCGGGTCCGCTCGCAGTGAGTCGGCGAGTTCTCGTCGGGCCGTAGTTCAGGGCTGCCGGCTCGCGGCGCACCAGATCGGCCGGCCAGTCGAGGTAGGAAGCGCCGCCAAACCTGGCCTTCAGCGCTCGGAACAGCGCATAGTCATCGAGCCAGTGGGCCTCGTTCTCGCAGAACTCACTGAAAGCGTGTCCGCAGGTCGGCGCGCTTCGCCGGCAGCGAAATTGCTCCAGGCGGTCTCGAGGAGCCGACGCTTGAACGGGATCACCGCTGCATAATCGACAGCAGTCGTGGAGAACGAGCTGTCAGCGCAATCGTCCGGGCGCAGTAATCCGTCCTCGATCAGATCTTCCGGACTGATCAGCAGCTCGTTTCCGGCAAAGGTAGAGAGCGGTTGATACGGCGAGTTGCCGTATCCCGCCGGGCCAAATGGCAGTGATTGCCACCAGCTTTGGCCGGCATCGGCCAGCCGGTCGATCCAGGCCCGAGCGCTGGGCCCAAGATCGCCGATGCCGTAGACGGCGAGGGCAGCGAGGTGACGTGCAGCAAAATACCGGAGGCGCGGTATTCCGGTGGAAACGGCGTCGACACGATCGCTCGGGCTACGATCCATCATGTCGCTCGTTCGCTCTCGGTGGCTGGTGCGCCCGAGCCCGAGACTGCGGCGTTCACCATCGCGCGGGCCTCGCCGACGATTGCGTCGAGGTGTGCTTCGTCCTTGAAGCTCTCGGCGTAGATCTTGTAGACGGCCTCGGTCCCCGACGGCCGCGCCGCGAACCAGCCGCTGCGTGTGATCACCTTGAGGCCGTCGATCGGAGCGTTGTTGCCGGGAGCGTGGCTCAGCTTGGCGATGATCGGCTCGCCGGCCAAACTCGACTCCTTGACAGCCTCGGGCGACAGGTTCTTCAGCCTCGCTTTCTGTTCGGGTGTCGCCGGCGCATCGATGCGCGTGTAGCACGGCGCGCCGAATTCCGCGGTCAGCTCGCGGTAGTGCTCGCCGGGGTCTTTGCCGGTGCGAGCCGTGATCTCGGCCGCCAGCAGGTCCATGATCGGACCGTCCTTGTCGGTCGTCCATACGCTGCCGTCATGGCGCAAGAAACTGGCGCCGGCGCTTTCCTCGCCGCCAAAGCAGCACGAGCCGTCGAACAACCCAGGCACGAACCATTTGAAGCCGACCGGCACTTCATAAAGCCGGCGCCCAAGCTTCTCTGCCACCCGATCGATCATGCCACTGCTGACCAGCGTCTTGCCGACCGCGGCATGGGCCGGCCAGTGCGGGCGATGCGTCAGCAGATAATGGATGGCCACGGCCAGGTAGTGATTGGGGTTCATCAGCCCTGACGACGGCGTGACGATGCCGTGCCGATCGGAATCCGGGTCGTTGGCGAAGGCGACGTCGTAGCGGTCCTTGAGGCCGACGAGCCTCGCCATCGCATAGGGGCTGGAGCAGTCCATGCGGATCTTGCCGTCGTGATCGACCGTCATGAACGAGAAGGTCGGATCGAGCTTCGGGTTCACCACGGCGATATCCAGCTTGTAGATCGCGTTGATCGGCTCCCAGTAATGGACGGCGGCGCCGCCGAGCGGATCGACGGCCAGCTTGAGGCCGGCGGCGCGAATGGCCTCCATATCGACAACGTTGCGCAGATCGGTGACGTAGGGCAGGACGAAGTCTTCCTGCTGCGTCGTGTCGGCGCTGAGGGCGGCGGCGAAGCCCACGCGTTTCACGCCGGCATTGCCGTTGCGCAACAGATCGTTGGCCCGGTTCTCGATCCACCGGGTCACGTCGATATCGGCCGGACCTCCGTTCGTCGGGTTGTACTTGAACCCGCCATCCTCCGGAGGGTTGTGCGAGGGGGTGATGACAATGCCGTCGGCGAGATGCTCGCTTCGCCCGCGATTGTGGACAAGGATGGCGCGCGAGATGACCGGCGTCGGGGTCACGCCGTCGTTCTGCTGGATGATGGTGTGCACATCGTTGGCCGCCAGGACTTCGAGCGCCGTGCGCTGGGCGGGCCCGGAAAGCGCGTGCGTGTCCTTGCCCCATGTACAGCGGGCCATCGGTGCCCTGCGTGCGCCGGTAGTCGCAGATGGCTTGGGTGATGGCCAGAATATGGGCTTCGGTGAATGAGCCGCGCAGCGGCGAGCCGCGATGCCCGCTGGTGCCGAAGCTGACCCGTTGGTCGGGATCGCTCGAGATCGGGCCGGCGCTCGAAATATTCGCGTTCGAGCCGGGCCAGATCGACCAGCATCTCCTTTGGGCGCCGGCTTGCCGGCAAGTGGCGAAATGGTCATGCACCGATCCCTTTCACGGCACCGGACAGGGCTTCGCCTGCCAGATGTCGGCGGCGTATTCGGCGATCGTGCGGTCGCTGGAGAACTTCCCGGAGCCGGCCACGTTCAGGATGGCCTTGCGCGCCCAGGCGTCGCTGTCGGCGTACAGCGTCGTCAGCCTCTGGTCCGCCTCGAGATAGGATTTGAGGTCCGCCAGATGCATGTAGTGGTCGCCGTGCGTCAGCAGCGCATCGCGCAGCGGAGCAAAGATGCCTGGCTCGTAGCGGCTGAAGTGGTCGGAGAAGATCAGGTCCAACGCGGCGCGGGTCTCCGGCTCGTTGTCGTAATGCCAGTGCGGATTATACCAACCGCGGCTGCTGGCCACCTGGTCGGCGGTCAGGCCGAACAGGAAGAAGTTTTCTTCGCCGGCTTCTTCGGCCATCTCGATCGTCGCGCCGTCGCGCGTGCCGATCGTCAGCGCCCCGTTCATCATGAACTTCATGTTGCTCGTGCCGCTGGCTTCGTAGCCGGCGGTCGAAATCTGGTTGGAGACATCGGTGGCCGGGATCAGCCGCTCGGCCAGCGAAACACAATAATCGGGCAGGAACACGACCTTGAGCCGGCCGCGCACGATCGGATCGCCGTCGATCGTGCCGGCGAGGTTGTTGATGAATTTGATGATCAGCTTGGCCAGGTGATAGGCCGGCGCTGCCTTGCCGGCGAAGAAGAAAGTGCGCGGCGTCATCTCAAGGCCGGGTTCTCGCGCAGCCGATTGTAAAGCACGATGATGCGCAACGCGTTGAGCAGTTGCCGCTTGTATTCGTGGATGCGCTTGATCTGACAGTCGAAAATGCTGTCCGGGTCGACGGTCTGGCCGGTTGTTGCCTTGAGCCAATCGGCAAAATGCGATTTGGCTTCGCTGCGCGGCGTTGCGGAACGCCTCGCGAAAGGCCTTGTCGTCGGCAAGCGGCGTGAGTTTGCGCAATTGACTGAGATCGGTCATCCAGCCGTCGCCGATGGCCTCGGTGATGACGCCGGCGAGCGCCGGGTTCGCCAGCAGCAGCCAGCGTCGCGGCGTGACGCCGTTGGTCTTGTTGTTGAAGCGCTCGGGAAACATCTCGGCCAGGTCCTTGACCGTCGTCGTCCGCAGCAGGCCGGAGTGGATCGCGGCGACGCCGTTGGTGCTGTGCGAGCCGACGATGGCGAGGTTGGCCATGCGGATCTTTCGCTCGGCGCCTTCCTCGACCAGGCTCACGCGCTGAACCCGCTCCTCGTCGCCGGGAAAGCGGCTCCGGACATCGTCGAGGAAACGCCGATTGATCTCGAAGATGATCTCCAGATGGCGCGGCAGCATCATCTCGAACCACGCGAGCGGCCATTTCTCGAGCGCTTCGGGCAGCAGGGTGTGATTGGTGTAGGCCAACGTCCTTTGCGTCAGATCCCAGGCCTGGTCCCAGCCGAGATGCGCCTCGTCGAGCAGGATCCGCATCAACTCCGGAACCGCCATCGTCGGATGCGTGTCGTTGAGCTGAATCGCGACCTTGTCGGGAAACGTGCTCCAATCGGCATTGCTGCGGCGGAAGCGCCGGACGAGATCGGCCAGCGAGCAGGCGACCAGGAAATACTCCTGCACGAAGCGCAGGCCCTGTCCCATGTTGGTGGAATCGTCTGGATAGAGCACCCGGGTCAGCGATTCGGCCGCGAGAGTCTCGGCCAGCGCGCCGACGAAATCGCCGCTGCTGAATTCCTGAAAGTCGAAATAGTCGGGCGCAGCGGCGGCCCAGAGCCGCAGTGTATTGATGGTCTTGCCGCCATAACCGACGACGGGCCGATCGAACGGGATGCCGATCAGTGAACAGGATCCGCCCGGCCACGGGGCGCAAGCGCCCGCCTTGCATCTCGAACGAGCAGTTCAGTTTGACTTCGACGGTCTCGTTCGGGCGGGGGACCTCCCACGGGTCCTGGCGGCGCAGCCAGTTGTCCGGCTCTTCGTGCTGCCAGCCGTCCTGGATGGTCTGTTTGAAGATGCCGTATTCGTAACGCAGGCCGTAGCCCATGGCCGGGAGCTGCATCGTCGCCATCGAAGTCGAGAAAGCAAGCCGCCAGGCGCCCGAGCCCGCCGTTTCCCAGACCGGCATCGGGTTCCTGTTCGATGAGGCCGAGCCGATCGAGGTTATCTGCGGTCGGCGATTTGCTTCACGAAGGGATCGAGCAGGAGGTTGGTGATATTGTTGGCCAGCGAGCGCCCGATCAGAAACTCCATCGACAGGTAGTAGATCCGCTTCGGGTTCTCCCGGTCATAGGTGCTGTCGGTCAGAATCCAGCGTTGCGACAGGACATCCCGCACCGAACGCGCGGCTGCCTCGAAGCGCTCGCGCGGCCCGGCGGCCTCCGGAGCAACGACGTCGTCGAAAAGCAGATGCCGCTCATACAAGGCGTCGTCGTGGCCGGAGAACCGGATCGGGCCACAGCCGTACCGGGTGAGAAGCTCCTGGTCAGGGACGGATTGCGCTACTTCATTCATTGCGGCTCATCCTGTGGTCGGCAGGGGTCCGTTCCAGACCCTGACAGCGGGAAGTTCGTAGTAGTGGGACAGAACGCACAAAGTGCCCGTATCGAGCAGGAAATGCTGTCCGGCGCCCGGCGGGAGCCCGATCCATCGTGCCACGAGGACGCGGAGTACGTGTCCGTGCGCGAACAAAGCGACATTGCCCTCAACAGCGCGGACCCGGGCGATGACTCGATCCACCCTCACACCCACTTGCTCTGGCATTTCGCCGCCCGGGCAACCGTCGCGGAAAATCAGCCAGTCGGGTGCCTTATCGTGGATCTGCTTGGGCGTCAGCCCCTCGTATTCGCCGTAGTTCCATTCGGCCAACTCGGGGTCGATAACGGCTGCGTTGCCGAGACCCGCCAACTCACAGGTCTCTCGCGCCCGCCGCATCGGGCTGACAAGAACGCGCGCGAACGTTTCTCTGCGAGCACGGGCCGTAACCTCTGCGCGAGCCGACGCCCGTTCTCGGTCAAAGGCAGATCAGTCGTGCTGGTATGCCTGCCACTCGCGCTCCACGCCGTCTCACCGTGTCGCATCACGAACACGTCCACGTTCCTACTCCGTAACTGATCCGACTATCGCCTCGATCAGTCGTCGTGCCATTCGCGGCGATGCGGCCGACTGGCGACGCTGCCTTGCGTGTCCTCCATCTCCTCTGTGTGGCTGCCGGGACTGGCCGCACCATTACAGTGGGCGCGTAGATACAGCGCTCGCCGGGCCGCCGTTAAGTTTCGTCCCGGCCATGCCACGTCTCCAGTGCATGGTCCTGCAACGCGCGGCCATAGGAAAAGCTGATTTTCCATGGCTTGGCTCAGGAAGTCGGTTAATTGCGTCCAAGTGGACCGTAGCCGCCCGATCGTCCTGGCCACCCGACAAGAACACAATGCCTGGCACTGCCGCAGGAACGTGGCGACGCAAGCAGCGCAGTGTGGCTGTAGCGACCTCCTGGACTGACGCCGGATGGGGCCAGTCCTTGCCGGCAATGACCATGTTGGGCTTCAGCAGCATGCGCTCCAGCCAAACCCGTTGATCATGGAGCGCAGAAAACGCGGCATGGAGGACCGCTCCGGTGACCTCCTCGCAGCGTTCGATCGAGTGATCCCCGTCCATCAGCACTTCGGGCTCGACGATCGGAACGAGGTCCTGTTCTTGACAGAGCGCAGCATACCGCGCCAGCGCGTGCGCGTTGGCGCTGATGCACGCGTGGCTCGGCAGAGTGTCGCTGATATTGATGACCGCACGCCACTTCGCGAAACTGGCGCCGATATCGCGGTACATCCGCCAAGCGATCACGAAGCCCATCCAGACCTTCGGTGACTGTCTCACCCGGAGCGCCGGCAAGCGGCTTCGCGCCTGCATCGACTTTGATGCCAGGCAAGATACCTTGTTTCGATAGGATCTGAACGAGCGGCGTGCCGTCGGAGCCCCTCTGGCGGATAGTCTCGTCCTGCAGGATGACGCCGCTGATGAAGTCGGCGACATCCGCCATGAAAAGCATTTCACGTAGGCGCACCGGCCCTTCTCGGTCGGCTGGATGCCGAGAGTGTCGAAGCGTTCGTCAAGGTGTGAGGGGTTTCGTCGGCTGCGAGGATTCCCTTCCCGTCTGCGACCAGCGCAAGTGCGACTTCCTTAAGGTCATGGGTCATCATGGGTCTTCCTTCAGAATGGCCACTGCCAGTTGGTGATATCTGGTGGGTCGATACCGAACTCGTAGGCGTGTTTCCTGCACGCGATCTGCTGGTTCAGCAGAGCTTCGCGAGCGCTCGACCCAGTGGCGCGGAAACGCGGCATGCGGTCGATTGCGTCGATGGCGAGACTGAAACGGTCAGTCTGGTTGCGGATCGCCAACTCCAATGGCGTATCGATGTTGCCGTGCTCCTTGTAGCCGAGCACGTGAATGTTGTGCTGGGCCGGCCGGCGGTAAGTGAGGCGGTAAATCAACCAAGGATAACCATGGAAGTTGAAGACCACCGGCTTGTCCGGGTGAAGCAGAGCTTCGAACTTCCGGTCCGTCAGCCCGTGCGGATGCTCGGTGTTCGGCACCAGTTTGGCCAGGTCCACA
>CAWKMC010000022.1:0-52753 GCA_963850535.1 uncultured Alphaproteobacteria bacterium
GGGTGTCTGGCGTCAAGCTGTTCCTCGTGCCATCAGCCATTCCCGCGGGTTACTCGCTTCTCTTCGCGGTCGGCGCGTGGCCGCCGCATGATGGGGTGAGAAGAGCGAGGCGTCTCAATCTGTCCCGCGACCTTCGGGGCATTGCTGCCCTCCGGCTCTGGACACTCAGCGAGATCACCTCGCCCATCGTCCCCACGGGAACGACGCCGGCTCCGCCCTCGTCAGGCGGGAACTGGAACTCCTCTCGTCATGCCGCGGTCACTGACGCTGCGGCTTGTTTGGTCCAACGAAACTCGGTGCCGTCAGCCCATATACGGTGTAAAATCACAGCTAGCTTGCGGGCGACCGCCACACGTGCCCGCGCCATGCCCCGGCGCTTGGCGACGTTCATTCCCCAGGCTCGCAACGCCGACCATTTGGTGCTTCGGATCAACAGTGAATGGGCGGCTTCGTAGAGCGCGGTTCGAGCGAGCTCATCGCCGCACCGGCTGATACGGCCCTGGACGTCAGTCTCGCCGGATTGGTAGCGCCTGGGCGTCAAGCCCAGATGCGCGCCGACGTCGCGCGATCTGCGAAACCGGTCCGGCCGGTCGATCGTGGCGCGGAACGCCAGGGCGGTGAATGGTCCGACACCCTGCACGGTCATCAGCCGCCGGCAGGTTGGCTCGATACGCACCTCGTCGAGCACGCGCTTGGTGAGCCGCTCGATTTCCTGCGTCATCACGGCGATGACGGACAGCAACGACCTGGCCAATGCGGACAGCACTGGGTCATCAGTGACCAGCTCAATCACCCGGGCTGCAAAGTTCCTGCGGCTCGGCGTGCCGAGCTTCAGACCAGCTTCGCGCAGCAGCGCTCGTACGCCGTTTTCTACGTCGCGCCGCTTATTGAGCACGATCCGCCGTGCTGCCAGCAGCGCACGCCACGATCGGCAGCACGGATTCTTCACATGCACCGCGCGGTACCAGCCGGTGCGCATGATCTGCGCGATGCCACGCGCGTCATTGCGATCGGTCTTGTTTGGCATCGCACCCATCGCTGCCTTCGCCTGGCGTGTATCGATGCAAATGACCGCAATACCCGCTTCGGTCAGTGCCTGGTGCAACCAAGCTGTCAGCGAGCACGCCTCGAGACCAACCCGCTTCATTGCAATTCCGAATGCCCGGAAGAAGGCGACTAGCGCTTCCGGCTCACTCGCGGTGCGTGCTTCGCGCACGATCAGCCCAGTGTCGTCGATAATGCAGATGGCGGTCTCTTCCAACGACACGTCCAACCCAGCAAAATACTCCACGGCTGCTCCTCCTCGATGCTTGTGGCCGACTACGATCGGACCACGCTCTACCATCCTGAGAGGAGCAGCCACCGGATCCCGGAGAGACACCCCAATCACCCCATCTGTCCGGAGACTTCGCGAGTTATTTGAGTCGGTTGCCGGCGGACGGTCCGAGCGCTTGAACCGGCTCGATCGGCTGTGATTCGGTGTTGGCACCGACACCCGAGGTGCCCGATGTGGACGACTGAGAACCGCCATCGCTACGACCGCGACAAGCTGCGCTATCCCAGCGACCTCACTGATGCGGAATGGGCGCACATCGAGCCGCTGATCCCGCCTGCCAAACGTGGCGGCGGCAAGCGCACCGTCAACATGCGCGAGGTGGTCAACGGCGTGATGTATGTGCTGAGCACCGGCTGCCAATGGCGCTACATCCCGAAGGATCTGCCGCCGCGCAGCACGGTGAACGGCTATTTCTGCCTGTGGGGCTGGGACGGCACGTTGGAGAAGATGCATCACGCGCTGTACGTGAAATGCCGCGAACTGGCCGAGCGCGAGGCCAGTCCAACCGCCTGCATCGTGGACAGCCAGAGCGTGAAGAGCGCGGAAAAGGGGGGGCGTCGATCGATCCGCATGGCTTTGACGCCGGCAAGCTGATCAAGGGCAAGAAGCGCCACGTTCTGGTCGACAAACTCGGCCTGCTGCTGCACGCGCTGGTCACTGCCGCCGACGTCCAGGACCGCGACGGCGGCGTGCTGCTTTTGTCTACCCTGTTCGGGCAGTTTCCGTTCCTGCGCAAGCTGTTCGCCGACAGCGCTTATGCGGGGCCGATCTTCCTGGCTGGCGTCGCCAACATCATGCCCGCGCTGGAGATCGAGATCGTCAGACGGCGCGACAATGTCAAAGGGTTCGTCGTCGAACCCCAGCGCTGGCTCGTCGAGCGCACCATCGGCTGGCTCAATCGATGTCGTCGGCTCGCCAAGGACTGGGAAAATCGCAACCACAACGCCCTCGCCTTCCTCCGCCTCGCCTCAATCCGCCTCATGCTCAGAAAGCTCTGTAATCCCTCATGAAGTCTCCGGACGGACTCTAAATCTGATCAAAAAGCATGGGGGTCGCGTGATCTCCGCGGTAGACGGTGCGGAGAATCTGGAGGGAGATCTTGTGAAGGGACGCGCTGTGCTCATCGAGTTCCCCAGCGATCAAGCGCTTAAGCAATTCTATTATGACGAGGAGTATGAGCCGTCCAAGGCATTGCGGCATAGTATTACCCACTCGCAAGCATTCATTATGCCCAGCGGGTTTCATTTGTCGTCATAGCAATAGGCAAAGATGCCAGAATCAGTGCGGCGACGTTCGTCGTATGATGCATAAGGCGGCTGATGGAAAGTCAGAAGCTTTGACTTTCACACGCTCGCTCGAAACCGTGCCGTCGCCATAGGTGGCCAAATCAGTTCGCTCCCCACTGATGCGAACTGGGGTGACAACACGTTGCGTCTGGGCCAGGATCGCCAATATGTCAGAATCACTTACGGGCGTGCACAGGACGGCGATTGGGGCTGCTACACTTCGCGCGTTTCACCTGCTCAGAGAGGGTGAGCCAAAAATTCTGCGCGATGAGTTCGCCCTATCGCTTTCTGGATTCTCTGAGCAAGAGGTCGTGGCGAGGTCGGCGGAATACCCGCATACGAGTGCGGCATGGGTATTGCGGAGCCGCTATGCCGAAGACCGCCTAGCCGCCGCCCGCGTCCGCCTTAATCAATATGTCGTACTTGGCGCGGGCCTAGACTTCTATGCGCTCCGCCATGCCGCTGATCTGGATGAGCTGATGGTGTTTGAAGTGGATGATCCGGCGATGCAGGGTTGGAAGCAGGCTCGGTTTAGACACTGGGGCTGGAGGTCCCAAGAGAGCTTCGATTTGCGCCGTGTGATTTCGAACGTAGCTCGATCGCTGACGCCTTGGCGGATGCGGGTTTCGCGCCAGGAACGCCCGCGTTCATCTCATGGCTAGGCGTCACCCAATATCTGTCGCCGGCTTCGATCAGCGACACCCTTCGCTGGGCCGCGGGTTGTGCGCCTGGGTCGGAGATCGTCTTCACTTTCGTAGTACCCGGGGCCCGAAGCCGAGGCGGAAAAGACGCTTCTGGCCAGTATGAATGTTGACTTCACCACGTTCTTCACGCCCGAACAGATGACCGACGCGCTCCGGGAAGCTGGCTTTCGTCAGATCGAACATTTCGCCCCAGAACAAGCGAATGACATCTACTTCGGTGAGAGAACCGATAGGCTCCGTGCACCTACCTTAGAACGATTGGTTTCCGCGACCGTGGGCTGAATTGACGGTTCTCTCATTTGCTTCATCTTCTTGATTTCTGCCTTTCCGTTCCTGCGCATGCACAAAGGTTTTCCGACCCACTTGTAGTCCGCGCTTATCGACGGGGGAGCACTATGGGCTCCCGCGCATTCAATGACGCCCATCTGCCATGATGGGCCCACGAAAGCCGCCGTCCGCCCGAGTTTGCGCGCCTGTTCGCCGGCTTGCGCACGCCTGTCTGAGCATCGTGCCTACCGTATCCGACTCTTGGCGTAAACGCTGCAATGAGCACCTTCGTCAATCCGAGATGACAAGGTCACGCGCTTACCAGCATCTTTCACCTGCTCGTAAGCGCGTGACCGAAGGCGGGCGACACCGCGCCGGCGTCATAGGGCATTTCGCAAAGGGTCTCCGCATGCCAGCAGCTTTTTCCCTCGGCGGAGAGGAAATCGCCGTCATAGACATGGATCGCGTAGGACACCTTGTCCAACGGATTGGTCACGGAATGAATGATGTCGCGGCCAAGCACCGTGACGTCGCCCTGGCGTAACGACGCGGCGCCGGCCGCCTCCACACGGCCTTTCGCATCTTCGGGCAGGCGGCGCCAGAAGATGTTGTCCTCGCCGCCGCCATACATGCCGATGATCGCGCGGTGATGGTGGTTGTGCGGCAGGGTCCATTGGCGTTGGCCCCACACGGCGTTCAAGATGGTAAGGTCAGGCGAGCGGACCAGGACGGCGGCGTGGGGACCGTTATGTTCGCCCAGGGCGGCTATGAGAGCGGCGGGGTCGGAGACGGCGCGGCGGACGACATCGCGAATGGCTTCGCTGCCGCGTTCGGCAAGCGCGGCCCGGCAATCAGCGGCAAAACGGTCGATATCGAACATCGCGGTTCTCCTGACCATCAATGGCTGGAGCATGGTTTGCCCCTGATGGCGCCGTCAAGGCGGAGGATCAAGCGCAGTGTGGCCTGGCGTTCGAGAATGCGGCGAGCGTCGCCTGACTTACGCATCGGACTTCCGATTTTCAATAGGGCGCGTCACCCGGAACAGGAACACCTCTATAGCTACAAATGCCGCGATCGGAACCGCGGCTCCTAAGAAACCACCGCCATCAAAACCGATCCGCGCCGCCACATAAAGCAGAACAATCATGCTGAGCGCCATGCCAGGCGCACCGAGGCCGCGCATTGCGGCGCTCCAATGATAGCCAATCCAAAAGGCAAATCGCGCAACTATCCAGACCACAGTTGTCGCCATGACCGCTCGCATAGCGAACCCGTCCGGCGCATACGCTGCAAGACCGAAAAGCCCGACTGCAAACACAACGATCTGCTCCAGCGTATTTTGCAGATAGCGTTGATTCACCCGCAACCTTCGCGTCTCAAAGCCGGCAAGCGGGTTGAACGCTGGCGACAATAGTCGCTCATGAGCTACGGCCTCCACGCCCAGCACGAGGCAAAACAGAACCGCAAAGCTGAGGCATTTCAGTGCGAAAAGCATCCTGGCGCCGAGGTCGTCCACGACCGTCAAAGGCGGTGCGAAGAACGCAACCGCCAGCCAAAGCAGGAGACCAACCGGCATAGCTATGGCGATGGCAATCATGCCAGCCCGACGCTGCTTTGCTAAGCTGTCCTGCGTATTCGATTCCGCGTCATTCATGCCCGCAGCGTAACCCCGCGGTGAAGGTTTCGAAACTCTTCATTTCGGCGAGTTCGTGGGTCAGCGCGATCGGTGGGTTCTTTATCGTGCCCTTCCGGGCAAGGACTGGGGAAGCTGCACCAGATTCTTTTTAGCACGGAGGACGTGGAGAACCACGAAGGATGGCGGAGATGGTCGTCGTGCGCTCGGCGCAAGCCCTGGGCGTCTCTGGCGCAAAGCGCCCAAGATTCTTCTCCTTGGTGCTCCGTTTTCTCAGCGTTAAAAGCAATGTCGCACACCGCGCGAACCGAGGTGTTTCCTCCCGCCACATCACCCTTTCTGCATGCGCGAGACACTGCGACGGCAGTCAAAGGCGTGGATGGCCGGGCCAAGGCAGGCCATGACGATGAGAAGCATTTCAGCGGAGCCACCCATTACCCCCCGCCTCGCTGAACTCGACATCGCGATGCACGTGCACGGACATCAGCAGGCCGAAACCGATCATCACCATGATCATTGCCGAACCGCCATGTGAGACCAAGGGCAGCGGGACGCCGCCGACCGGTATCGCTCCCATCACCATGGCGATGTTGACCGCGACATATAGAAAGAAGTTTGTGGCGATGCCGAACGCCACCAGTCGGCCATACTGGTTCCGGCACCGCAGCGCGATCAGCATCCCACCCAGCACAATCAGGCCCAGCAGTGCCATCAGTGCCACGCCACCGACAAATCCGAACTCCTCACCGATCGTCGTGAAGATAAAATCCGTCTGCTTCTCTGGCAGGAAGTCGAGGTGTCCCTGGGTGCCTTGCAGAAAACCCTTCCCCCACATGCCACCCGATCCCAGCGCGATCTTCGACTGGATGATGTTGTAGCCTGCTCCCAGCGGATCGCTCTCGGGATTGAAGAACGTGTCGATACGTGCGCGCTGGTAGTCGTGCAAATGGCTGTAGGCGAGTTGCGCTGCGAACGGGACCGGCAATGCGATCAGCACGAACTTCCACCATCGCACCCCGGCGGCAAAGAACATCGCACCGCCGAGGATGGCGGTGATCACCGCTGTGCCCAGATTGGGCTCCTTCACGATGAGACCGACCGGCAGCAGGACAGCGATCACCGGCGGGATGAGGAACAGTGGATTGCCGATACGCTCCCACGAGGCGCGGTGGAACCATGAGGACAGCGCCAGCACTAGGGTAATCTTCATCAGTTCGGACGGCTGCAGTTGAAGGCCGCCTAGCTCGAGCCAGCGCTGTGCGCCCTTCCCCGTGTGTCCGAAGCGCATCACCGCGACCAGCAGCGCCAGCGCCACCAGATAGCTTGGCCAGGACAAGCGCGCGATGAAGCGAATATCCACCAGCGCGATACCGATCATCAGCACCAGCCCTGTGGCGAAGCGCAGAACATGACGCGACGCATACGGTTCCGGTGCTCCGCCCGCGGCGCTGTACAATGCGGCGTAGCCAATACCTGCAAGGGCACACAGCAGCAGCACGTAAAGCCAGCTTACCTGCCAGACCTTGGCGCCGAGGTCGAACGACGTCTCGCGCCAGATCCTTCCTTCCCTCATTGGTTGACTTCGCGCTGCGCCACACGCGCCGCCGGGAGTTCGTCGCGACCTCCTGGATCGCGCTGCAGCGTGTCCTTCATAATGTCGCGCGCAATCGGGGCGGCCGCAGCGGCACCGGCATTGCCGTGCTCTACAACAACCGACACTGCGTAGCGTGGCGCGTCATAGGGTGCATAGCAGACGAACAATGCGTGCGGCCGCAGTTCCCAGGGCAGCTTGGCGCTATCAAAATTGCCCTGTTCGCGCTGCTCGCGCGACACCCGGTGTACCTGCGATGAACCGGTCTTGCCTGCCAGTTGCCAGCGCGGATCGGGCAATCTTGCCACCGGTGCAGTGCCGCCTGCTTCATTCACCACCGCCCACATTCCATCTCGGATCAGATGCAGCGAGCGGTCGGAGACGCCGAGACCGGGCCAGTCGGTTGCCTGCGAACCTGGCTGCAGCACGGTGCCCAGCTTGCGGGTCAGGTGCGGTTCTACCTTGCGCCCGGTGGCGATGCGCGCGGCGTAGGTCACGAGCTGCAAGGGTGTGACCTGGATATAACCCTGGCCAATACCGGCGACGACCGTATCACCGGGCGCCCACGCCTTGCCGTGACCCATGCGCCATTCGCGTGTTGGGATGAAGCCGGGGCGCGCTCCCGGCAGGTCGATCTGCAGTTCGGTCCCCAGACCGAAGCGATGTGCCATCGCCGCGATGCGGTCGATGCCGACGCGCCTCGCGGTTTCGTAGAAATACACGTCGCAACTGTTCTTCAGCGCTCCACGCATATCGAGCGTGCCGTGGCCGCCCTTGCGCCAGCAATGGAATCGCGCGTTGCCCAGGTCGAAGAAGCCCGGACAGGTCACCCGGTCGCCCGGCGACATCACGCCCGATTCCAATGCCGCCGACGCCACCGCCATCTTGAAGGTGGAACCGGGCGCGTAAACACCGGCAGTGGCGCGGTTCAGCAGCGGGGTGTGTTTATCCTGCGCCCACGCCGTCCATTGCGCCTGCGACACACCGGCGTTGAACAGCGTCGGATCAAATGACGGGTTGGTGCCCATCGCCAGCACCTCGCCGTTGCGACAGTCGAGCACGACGGCACTGGCGCTCTCGTCTCCCAGTCGGTCCAGCACCGCCTGTTGCAGCGAGACGTCGATCGTGAGCCGGACGTCTTCGCCGGGTACGCCCTCCTGGCGATCCAGTTCGCGGATCACCCGGCCCAGTGCGTTCACCTCCAGCTGTACCGCCCCCGCAGTGCCGCGCAGGTCGAGTTCGTGCTGCTTCTCCAGTCCGGCGCGTCCCACCCGGATGCCTGGCAAGGCCAGGTCCGGGTCTTCCAGCACGTCATCCTCGCTGGGTGGGGCGACGTAACCCGCGATATGGGCGAGTTGCTCGCCGTAGGGATACACCCGCGATGTCCCGACATCGACCAGGACGCCGGGCAGGTCAGGGGCGTTGACTTCGATCACCGCCATCTCGGCCCAGGTGAGGAATTCGCGCACCATGATCGGGATGAAGCGGCGATGCCGCCGCACCTCGCGCTCGATCCGTGCACGTTCATAGTCGGCCAGCGACACGATGCGGGCAAAATTGTCGAGCGTTGCTGTCATGTCGGATGTCTGCTCGGCGACCAGCAGCGCGCGCCAGTTCAGCTTGTTGCCGGCGATCACCGTCCCGAACCGGTCGAGGATCCGTCCGCGCGGCGGCGCGATCAGCCTGGCACTGATCCGGTTCTCCTCGGCCAGCGTGGCGTAGCGCACACCGTCGACCACCTGCACCCGATACAGCCGCGTTGCCAGCGCACCCAGCAACGCGACCTGACCACCCATCATGAGCAGCGCGCGGCGCGTGAACACGCCGGTCCGGTGCGTTCCGCCTTTCATGCCTGATCCGGATCGGCGACGGTGCGATGCGCGCGAACGCACAGCACCGCAAGCGCCGGATAGAGCGCAACGGTGAGGACCGCCTGGAACAGCGCCGGCCCCGGTGACAGCAGGCGAAACGACAGCAGTGCGGTCAGCGCCCAGGACAGCGCAGCCGCACCGGCGCTGAACCCAACGAACACCAGCCAGACGGCGAGGAAACTCTGTCGCGTCAGCACCTGCCGCCATCGAACGACCAAACCGTGCGCGATGAGCAGTGTCAGCACGCCCACGCCCAAAGGCAGATAGCCCAGCAGGTCCAGCAACAGGCCGATCAGAAAGACGACAGGAGGCGGCATGGCTGCCGGCCGAAACAGCGACCAAAAGTATATGCAGGCCAGGGTGATCGCCGGCAGCAGCGTCGCCTGGCTGGCGAAGCCGAGCGGTGTCTCTGCCAACAGCATCAATACGATTGTAGAGACCGCCGGAAACGCGTGCCGTGCCGCGACATCAAGTTGCCGTCCAAGGGTATGCTTTGGGCGCATCCCAGGTGTCTGGTCGGCGCGCGCCATCAGCGGCCGCGCCGTTCTGGCAGCCGCCCTTGAGTATCCGGCGCGGCCAGTCCGCTCAGACCGTAGTCGAAGATGCGCACGATCTCGAGCCGATCCAGCATCGCCGCGGGCACCACCTCGGGCACATTGGCAGCGGTGTAATGCACTGTCCCGACAGGAAGATCGGCCGGAAATGCGCCGGCCTCACTGTTGGTGACCACCCGCTCGCCTTCCTGTGGCGGACTGCCTTCGGCCCAATAGATCAAACGCGGCCGTGGCCCATTGTTGCCGGTCAGGATCGCATGCGCGCGCGAGTTCTGCAGGATCACCGGTATGCGGCTGTTCAGGTCGGTCAACAGCAACACCCTGGCGGTGCGTACCCCAACCTCTGTGACGCGTCCAACCAAGCCGCGTTCGTCCAGGGCGATCTCTCCCTTGCGCACACCGTGGTTCGGCCCGACCGACAACAGCACGGCGCGCGCATAGACACCGCCGGCATCAGCGACCACTCGGGCCGTCACAAAGGACGGCGGGTTGTCCGGGATCCAGTGCAGGTTGGCCTTCAATCGCTGGTTCTCGGCGTCCAGAGCCAGCGCGATCGACTGCCATCGCCGCAGCTGTTCGTTCTCCTCGTGTAGTCTGACGTTGGTGATGTGCACGTCCCAGGCGTCGGAGACGCTCAGGATGTGATCACGCACCGCACCCAGCGGGCGGGACAGCGCCGCATAGATGGGGGCCAGGGCATCGCCCACTGCCAGCCGCGCATGTTCCGCAAGCAACGCATCGGCCTTGCCGAGCAGCATCAGCCCGAATGAGGCCGCGATCAGCACTGGCAGGGTCAATTTCGCCAGTGCCTGCCGTGTCTGGATAGAGAACCGCACCATGCCCGCGTACTTGCGATGCGAGGGGGCATTCCATACGCCAATGCCCCCCGCCGGCGGAAGCATCAAGATGCGCGGGTTTAGAAACTGTTAAGTCTTACTAAGCGGCATCCTGGGTATCGACTGCACTTATGGACTGCGCGGCTATGCGATGACGCCGGACTGACGCAATTCGCCGAGTTTGCCGCTGTCATATCCCAGCAATCGGCCAAGCACTTCGTCGGTGTGTTGCCCAGGCGTCGGCACCGGTCCGACATGGCCCGGCGTCTTCGACATCTTGATGGTAACACCGGGGACATAGAGTTCGCCGGCGACGGCGTCCTCCATCTTTACCAGCATCTCGCGTTCCCACAGATGCGGATCCTTGGCCACTTCCGGGATTTTGCGCACTGGCGCCACCGGGACACCGATTTCCATCAACGCGGAGCAGATCGCCTCCACCGGCCGGTCGGCACACCAGGCTTCCAACGCGCGACGTGCATCGGCAGCCCCTTGGCCGGCGGTAATCGGTTCACCGCGACTGGCAGTTCCGCCTGAAACCAGTTGCGCCAGTCGCGCGGCCATTTCCCGTCCCGCCGCGGAGATCACCACGTAGCCATCTTGCGCGCGATACGGCGGCCTTCCCCCTTCGCCACCTTCCTCGCCAGTCGCGAGATAGTACGAGGTGGGTATCTCCACCATGGTGAGGGCAGAATCGAGCAGACAGACATCGACAAGCTGTCCCTCGCCGGTGCGGTCGCGATGCCGCAGTGCGGCCAGTGCGCCGATGGTCGCGTGCAGCGCCGTGTAGCGATCCACGACGGATGATGCCGTCCCCAGCGGTCGGCCGACCGGCTGGCCGGTCAGCGACATCAGTCCGCTCATCGCCTGCCCGAGCGGATCGAACGCCGGGCGATCGGTATAGGGCCCGTACTGGCCAAAGCCGGACACCGACACCAGGATGATGCCGGGGTTGAGCGCGCGCAGCCTGTCGTATTCGAAGCCCATCGCCTTCATGGTGCCTGGACGAAAATTCTCCAGCACGATGTCGGCGGTCTTCACCATCGCGGCAAAGATCTGCTTGCCGCGTTCATTGCGCAGGTCGAGGCAGATGCTTTTTTTTCCGCGGTTGTACACGGTGAAGTAGATGCTCTGCCCGCGCACCATCGGCGCGTGCTTGCGGGTCTCCTCGCCGCCGATCCGCTCGATCTTGATGACCTCGGCACCAAGATCGGACAGGATCATGCCGCCGCGCGGACCTGCCTGATACCGTGCCAGTTCCAGCACACGCACGCCGTCGAGACTGAGGCTCATCGAGTTTCCTCCGTTACGTTTGTCAGCGCAGCAGAC
Organism: uncultured Alphaproteobacteria bacterium; assembly: GCA_963850535.1. GTDB lineage: Bacteria > Pseudomonadota > Alphaproteobacteria > Acetobacterales > Acetobacteraceae > JAMXLO01. Next base: position 11,408 of record CAWKMC010000022.1, read on the forward strand.
CTCCATCGATCGGGATCACCACGCCCGAGACATAATCCGACAGGTCAGTCGCAAGAAACTCCACGACCTTGGCGCAGTCCTCGACGGTGCCGAGCCGACGCACGGCAATGCGTTCGGTTCGGTCGCGATTGGCGTCCGCACTGCCGGGCATGACGGTGGCGACGATGCGCCCGGTGGTGATGGTGCCCGGGGCGATACAGTTCGCCGTGATGCCATGCGGCCCAAGATCCTGCGCCAGATACCGGGTGTAGTGTGCGATCGCCGCCTTGGCGGCACCATAGTGCGCATAGCCGCCATCGGTCGAAGGCGACAGCCCGGCGACGGAACTGACGGTGATGATTTTGCCTGACCGCTGCCGCTTCATGATTGGCGCAACAGCGTTGCAGCAATACACCGTGCCATACAGGTTCATGCTAGTAACAAGCTGCAGCAGTCCCGGATCGAGCGCGCTTGCCTTGGTATCGACCGGACGCCCGCGTCCGCCGCCGGCATTGCAGACCAGGATGTCGACGCAGCCCCATTCATCGGACACGCGCTGGACCATGGCGGCAACGGCTTTCTCGTCGCACACGTCGACCTCGATACCCATTGCACTGCCACCGGACGCCTGAATTTCTGCGACGGTACTTTCGGCCGTCATCGCCTGTGCCTCGGCTTCGAATTCTTCGAACGAACGCAGGTTCAGATCGGTGACGGCGACCTTGGCGCCCAGGCCGGCGAGCCGCCGTGCATAGGCGCGGCCGAGACCGCGCGCCGCGCCGGTGACGATCGCTACCTTGCCATCAAGCTTGCCCATGCAATCCTCCCGGTCGTCATCGTCGGCTCAGCGTGCCGGTCATCTATCGAAGCACACTGCCGCTACGGATGGCCGGGTCAATCCCCGGGACACGCCCGGGGACATGGCGCGGCCATGACGAGTGGCCGGTCGGAACGACCGCGCCGGTCTACTTCGATGCGTAAGCCAGGGCGGCGGCGGCGAGATCCTCGAGCGCGCTGCCGACCGATTTGAACAACGTGATCTCCGATGCATCGCACCGACCAGGTGTCTCGCGGCGGCATAGCGAGAACAGGCTGCCGGCTATATCCTCGCGGCGCAACACGCCATGCGCGATCGGGTCGATCAGGTCACCGGCCTCGGCCAGCGCGGCGTCGGTGTCGATGAACACACGCGAGCGCTGCACTGCCGCATCGTCTGCTTCGCGCATCGCAGGAGTGAAGCCGCCGATCAGGTCGACATGCGTGCCTGGCCGCAGCCATTCGCCGCGCACCAGCGGCTCGCGTGCCAAAGTTGCACAGGAAACGATGTCCGCGTCCGCGACCGCAGCGGCAAGATCGCTGGCCACTTCTGCTTCCAACCGTGCGGCAAGCCGTTCCGCGCCTGCACTGCGGATATTCCATACCCGTACGCGCTTGATCGGCCGCACCGCGCGATACGCCTCAGCCATCAGGCCGGCGACATGGCCGGAGCCGACGATCAGCAGGGACGATGCGTCCTCCCGCGCCAGGAATGATCCGGCCAGTGCTGATGCCGCTGCCGTGCGACGACGGGTGACCTCGCTGCCGTCGATCAGCGCCAAATGCTGGCCGGTTGCGCCGTCACATAGCAGGTAGCTGGCGGATACCGAGGGCAGCCCCTGCGCGCCGTTGCCGGGAAATACCGATACGACCTTCACGCCCATGAAGCCAGAGGTACGCCAGGCCGGCATCAGCAGCAGCGACGCTGTCACCCCATCTGACTGCGCGATGTCGTGGCGATGGCGCAGCGGCACTTCGGCACCCGAGAGGAAGGCTTCGCGCAAGGCTGGGATCAGCCGGTCGAACGGCAGCGCCTCCAAGGTCTGCGCGGCATCGAGGATCTTCATGCGTTGCGCCGCGCAAGCGCACGCACCTGCGCTTCGACAGCAGTAAGGTCGTTCGGCAGCACGGTGAAGTGTTCAGGCTGATCGAAGAGGTCGCCGAGCCGCGGCGGCAAACGAGGCCGTTCGCCGATGACCCGTCCGATTGCATCGGGAAACTTCGCCGGATGCGCCGTCGCCATCGCGACCGTCATCACGCCCCGCGCCGGCGGATGCGACTCTGCCGCTGCGATGCCTACCGCAGTGTGCGGATCGGCGAGATAGCCCGTATTTTCGCGCACGCGGGCGATCGTCGCCTCGATGCCGGCATCATCAAGACGGAAGCCATGGAACAACGTCCGACAACGATGCCAGACGGCTTCCGCGACATGCATCCGGCCAGTGCGGCGGAACTCGGTCATGGCTGCCGCCGTCGCGGCCGGGTCGCGATCCAGCACTTCGAACAGCAGGCGTTCGAAATTGGAACTGACCTGGATATCCATGCTGGGCGACAGGCTCGGCTCGACTGCGGCGATCGACATATCGTTCGACTGCAGGAAGCGCGACAGGATGTCGTTGCGATTGGAACCAACGATCAGTCGGGCCACGGGCAGGCCCATGCGCCGCGCCACCCAGGCCGCGAACACATTGCCGAAATTGCCTGTCGGAACGCTGAACGCCACCTCCCGGTCAGGCGTGCCGAATGCCAGCGCCGCCGCAGCGTAATACGGCACCTGCGCTGCGATACGCGCCCAGTTGATCGAGTTCATCGCTGACAGGTGCAACTCCTGCCGAAACGGCGCATCGGCGAACATCGCCTTTACCAGGTCCTGGCAGTCGTCGAAGGTTCCTTCGATCGCAATGTTCGCAACGTTCGGCACGGCGACCGTGGTCATCTGCCGACGCTGCACTTCGCTGGTCCGATTGTGCGGATGCAGGAACGCGATGTCGATGCGTTCGCGCCCGGCGCACGCCTCGATCGCGGCAGAGCCGGTATCGCCTGAGGTCGCGCCGACGATGGTCACACGTGCATCGTGGGCGGCCAGCACATGATCGAACAGTCGACCAAGCAGCTGCAATGCCATGTCCTTGAACGACAGAGTGGGACCGTGGAACAGCTCCTGCACGCACAGTCCGGTGTCGAGCTGGACCAGCGGCACGACCGCCGGATGGCCGAAGCCCGCATAGGCGTCACAGCACAGTGTGGCCAGCTCGGCGGACGGAATCGTGTCGCCGACGAAGGGCTGGATCAGGCGGGCGGCAAGCGCATGATAAGGCAGTCCGCGCATCGCACGCCAATCGGCGGGGGAAAACTGCGGCCAGCTTTCCGGCACGTAGAGCCCGCCATCTTCCGCCAGACCGGCGAGCAGCACGCCTGCAAAATCGCGGATCGGCGCGTGGCCGCGCGTAGAGATGTAGCGCATCGCGGCAGAAGCTAACGCAGTGCAGCGCACTGCCCAAGCCTGTGCGCGACACGAGGGTGCTGATGCCGCCTCAGACCGCCCGCAAAATCTTGCAATCCGGAGCAGTACGCCGCACACCGGACGCTGGGGGGCTCAAAGATGTCATGAAACGAAAAGCGTCTGCGTTGATGGCGTTGGCGGCGCTGGCCGGATGCTCTGTCGAGCCCGGAATGGTCGTCGATGCGGGGACGTCGCCAGCGCCCGGTACCGACAATCGAGTTTCGGTATCTTCCGAGCGCGATATGACGACTTGGTCGTTGATCCGAACTCGCCGCAAAGGGCCTATGCGCTTGTGGGAGGCCGGAACAGAGTTGGAATACCAACTTTGCTCCTCGTTCTTCGCATCCGCAGGCCAACAACAGCAGGTCCTCCTGTTCTCGAAGGATCTGATCGCCTTCATCGACAGCTACCGCCGGCGCGCTGGGCGCAGCGAGGGTAGTAGTTAGCGGCGGCCAGGTCAGCAACATTCTCGCGAACAACCCAGCGCTCGCCGGCAAGCTCGATGCGACGTCCAGGCCGGTGCTCGGGCGCACGGTCTGCCGCAGTGGCGGCACCGCGCGCGCCGGGCGTCGCGAGCACTGCGCGCCGCCGGGCCGGATCAGCGTCGGAATCGTGCCGGTGCGATAAAACCACACACAGGAGAGAGACGTGAGCGGGTCCGAAACTACCGGAGCAGCTTCCAGGTTCGCCCACTATCGAGCCGGCGGGCACGGAAAGCGAGGTGCAAAGGGTGTCACTCGCTGGTTGCTCGGACATTTCCGTAACGAAATAGCGGACGCCGTGCGCGCCACCCATTCAGCATGCCTCTGCTCTGCGCAATTGCGTGCCGCGAGGCCGGCAGCTATTGGCTGCCACTTACGCCGCACGAGACACCCGACAGGTACTCGCCCTCGCCATTTATGACGCCAGCGGCGACTCCGAACGCCCGCGGACCGCCTTTCCGATCAACACGGCGGAGTCGCCTCACCTACGGTGATGCCTTCACCAAGCTCCTGATCGACGAGACAAACAACGCCGCGCGGCCGCGGGCTGCTGCGGCTCAAATCGTCTACAAGGGCTACGCCTCTTCCAATACGACTGCAGCCGTTCGCACCGACGAGAATTTCTTCCGCCACAAGCTCTGGTACAACTTCAATGATGCTCAGCCGGGCCGTCCGCGAGCTGAAGCAGAAGTTCGCTGCAATGGGCGACTACAAGACGCCGTGCGCGCCTACAATGGCTCCGTCCTAATGCGGAACAATATGCACGCGACGTAATGCGGCTGTTGCGTTCTGCGAGGAAGCCGCGGCCGAAGTTGCGCCTCTTCGCACCGGCCTTGGCCGTGTGGAGCACCTCCGCTTACGCTTCCTGGTGCCTCAGGCGATCGACGGAGCGGCGCGAGCGGAAAGCGAGATCAACGATATCTCCCCCGGGAGCTACCGGATTTCAGCGCCACCCAGGGCTACCTGGGGGTCTCCCCAGCCGGCATCGGCGCACGCAACGCCTGGGCTCTGCCGGGTGGCCGCGGCACCGGTGTTCGTCTCGTTGACGTCGAGGGCGGCTGCACGCTCGATCATTCGACTTGCACGGCAACACTGGGAGTGCTGGGTGGCCAGCCCTTTGACGATCTCGGTTGGACCAATCACGGAACTGCGGTGCTGGGGGTCGTCCGCGCCGGTGATAACAGCTTTGGAGTAACCGGATCGCGCCTGAGGCGAACTACGCGGTCGTCTCCCATAACAGCCTCGGCTCCGCCGCCGCGATCGATCTGGCTACCGCGCATCTGGGTGCCGGGACCTGATGCTGCTGGAGATGCACCGGCCAGGTCCGCGCTTCAATTTTGAATCCCGCGACGATCAGCTCGGCTACATCGCCATCGAGTGGTGGCCGACGATTTCCTCGCGATCAGGCGGGCGGTGCTACAAGGCATCATTGTCGTTGAGGCAGCAGGCAACGGCGCTGAGGACTTAGACAGCGAATTCTACGATCACCCGGACCCCGCTTTTGTCGGCTGGCAAAACCCGTTCCGGGGTGCGCGCAACTCAGGTGCGATTCTCGTCGGCGCTGGCGCTCCACCTAGCGGGCACTTCGGCCCCGACCGCTCGCGCCTCGGCTTCTCCAATTATGGCTCGCGTGTCGATTGCCAAGGCTGGGGCCAGGAGGTCGTCTCGACTGGCTATGGCGACCTCTTCGGAGGCGCAGATCAGGCGAACGCCTCCGTCGCCTACACGTCCCAGTTCAGCGGGAACTTCGAGCGCATCTCCCATCGTGACCGGCGCACTTGCCTGCCTGCAGGGGATCGCCCGCGCCCGCGATATGCTGCTCGACCCTGCACACGCGCGCGACCTCCTCCGGCGGACCGGCACCCCGCAGGTTGCCAGCGGCACCGCTGGCCTCGACCAGCGCATCGGCAGCCGCCCTGATCTCGCTGCGCTGGTGGAGAGCCTGACGTCGTAGACACCGAGCACTTCTATGACGGCTGTAATTGTGGGTCACCCTCGGTACACGGCCGCTTGGCCACCGTGAAATGCAGACCGCAAATGCCGTTGGTGACGTCACCTTCGATGCTCGGTCCCGACTGCCGCCCGACCAGTGTGATGCTCTCGGCGCCACCGGTCACGGTGCCATCGGCTGCAATAGTGGCATCGACAAAAGTGTCCCGATCCCACTTGTCACTGGAACGTGTTGCCCGATACCTGCAGCGTCACCAGCCCGGGATGCGGACATGCGCGGCTACCTGCCTGAAATCGCGTGCTGGTTCCGCGATACTCGCCGTCGATGCTCTCCGGCGGCTTGGGTGGTGGCTGGGGTGGTGGCGGAGGTGGTGGAGGCTTCGGCGCACAACTCGAAAGCACGGCGCACAGTGCCGCAATTGCGACGGCACGAATTATTAGCATGGTTTCTCCTGCTGCGTTCAGCGTCACTGGGCAAGCGCGTGAGATGGTGGCGATAGCGGGGACAGCTGGGAATTCAGCTCAGATAGCGGGCAGTCAGGTGCGCCTCGAAGTCTGATGGATCCAGCGGCTTGCCCGTGGCCTGCGACAGCAATTCGTTGAACTCGAACAGGCTGCCCTTGCCATGGACATTGGTGCGCAGCCAACCGAGCAACGGTGTCAGATCCCCGCGTTCCAGCGCGGCATCCAACCCAGGCACGCTGCGCCGCGCCGCGGCCATCAGTTGCGCCGCCGCCATGGCCCCCAGGGTATAACTTGGGAAGTAGCCGAACGCACCGTCGTACCAGTGGATGTCCTGCAGGCAACCGCGCCTGTCATCAGGCACCTTTATGCCGAGCAGCGAATGAAACCCGTCGTTCCACGCACCTGGCAGATCAGCCACCGTCAGCGATCCTGCCACCAGCGCCTGTTCCAATTGGAATCGCAGGATCACATGCGCCGGATAGGTCATCTCATCGGCATCCACGCGGATGAGGCTGCGCTCGACCCGTCGCCACAGGCGGGCGAGATTGGCCGACCGGTACGGCGCGGCATCGCCACCGAACGCGGCGTGCAACTCGGGACCCAGCCAGGCCAGAAACGCGTCAGAGCGACAGGCCTGCATCTCGACGATCAGCGATTGGCTCTCATGCGCGGCCATACCCGCCGCCTCGCCCACCGGCTGGCGAACCCAAGTATCTGGCAGCCCGCGCTCGTAGAGCGCGTGCCCGGTCTCGTGCACCACCGCCAGCACCGCCTGGGTGAAGTCGGTTTCGTCGTAACGCGAGGTGATCCGCACATCGGTCGGCGTGCCGCCGGAAAATGGATGTGCCGAACGATCCAGCCGGGCATGGGCGAAATCCAGGCCCAGGCGTTCGGCAATCCGATGGCACAATGTTTCTTGCACAGCGATCGCGAACGGCCCTGTCGGACGCAGCGGCTCACGAGCGCGTGCCTGCCGCTCTTCGGCACGAGGGAGCGCCTCGCGGAGAAAAACTTCGTAGTCCTTGAACACCCGACTGACATCGGTGGTGCGCATCCCGCGCTGATAGCCATCCATCAGTGCGTCATATGGGCCGAGATCCAGCGCAGATGCCAAAGCCGCGGCAGCCTCGCGGACGAGACGCACGACTTCCTCCAGATGCGGTCTCACCATCCCGAAGTCTGACAGGCGACGCGCTTCGCGCCACACCTTCTCACAGGCGGAATTCGCCCTTGCCTCCGCCTCCACCAAGTCCGGCGGCAGCGCGGTGGCGCGGGTATAGGCGTGCCGCATCAGGCGGAGGTTGGCGGCGCACCATGCATCCTTCTCTTCTGCCGCCTCAGCTTCGGCCAGGTCCTCGTCGACGCCAGGCGCCAAAAGCAGCGAATGCTGCATGCCTGCCAACACTGCGAGCTGATCGCCACGGGCGGCGCCGCCACCGGTCGGCATCATTGTCGCCGCGTCCCAGCTCAGCACCGATGACGCTTCACCGAGGGTCGCAATGCGGGCGAAGCGGGCCGCGAGCCGATCATAAGCGGTCATTCGTAATCCCGAGCGTCAGCCCGGCCTCCATGGCCTGCCACCAGGCTTGACCCGGTGGTCAGTACCCTCTCGTGTCCACAGTCCGAAGATCAGTATCAGGCCCGCTGCGAGCCCGAACCAGGTGATCGCATACGACAGATGGTTATTCGGCGGCCGCGGCAGGTGCTGCGCGGGATCCGGATAACCCTGCGTCGGAGCCTGTCCCATCGCCACGAGGACGAATGGGGCGACATCGTGCAGGCCAAGTGCCGCACCGATAGTGGATGTGTTCAGCGTGAAGAACTGCCGCGACGCACGATCGTCGGAAACGCTGAACAGGCCAGGCTGTTCGCTTGGGCGGATGTAGCCCTCCAGCGTGACATCGCCTTCTGTCAGCCCCAGCGGCTGCAAGCGCTTATTCGGCACCCAACCAAGGTCGACCAGGATCGTGGCATCCGGTTCACGCTGCAGGGGTACGATCAGCTGCGTGCCGAGCTGCGCCCCCGCCAACGTATCTCGCACCTGGGCGCCATAGAACGCGGCAAGATCCTCCCGCAACTCGCCGGTGACCTGCACCTTGGTGAACGGTTGCGGATCAGCCGGCAGTGGAATCGCAGACACCGCCTCGGCGCGCGCGATCTGTGCCAGGAGCTGCCGTTTCCATTGAAGACGTTCGACCTGCCAGGTACCTAGTCCCAGCAGCACCGCCAGCATGGCCACCGCCATCATGCCCGGCCAAATCAGCCGCCGCAGCTTTAGGGTCATGCCGTCACAGCCCCATCTCGGTCGCCCGATGCCGGAACTGCAGCGCCACGAGCGCGGCCTTCGCCGGCCGCATCAGGAGCACCGCCAACGGCAGGGTCACGACCGGCCACAATATCGCATGCACCCAGAACGGCGGCGCGAAATGGAACTCGACCCAGAATGCCAGCACCACGACGATGGCACCGAGCAGCAGGATCACCCCGACCGCCGCGCCATCGCCAGCGTCATGCTCGCGCAGGTCGAGCCCGCAGACTTCGCAACGGTCCCGCACATCAAGAAGGCCGCGGAACAGTCGTCCCTGCCCACAACGAGGGCAGCGGCAGGCCAGTGCGACGTGCAGCAGAGAAGGTGCCGTTTGCGGCACCGGCCGCTAGGGAGCGACGTTGGCAGTGATTGCGCTCGCACCCCACCAGTAGATGCAGGTGAATAGAAACAACCACACCACATCGACGAAGTGCCAGTACCAGGCGGCGGCCTCGAAGCCGAAGTGCCGTTCCGGGGTGAAGTGCCCGGCGCGCGCGCGGAACCAACAGACGATAAGGAAGCAGGTGCCCACGATGACATGGAAGCCGTGGAAGCCTGTGGCCAGGAAGAAGGTAGACGGATAGACGCCGCCACCGACGAACTTGAATGGGGCGTCCGAGTATTCGATCGCCTGGCAAAGCGTGAAGCTGAGGCCCAGCAGGACCGTCAGGCCGAGGCCGACCACCAAGGTCTTCTTGTCGCGCTCCAGCAGCCCGTGATGCGCCCAGGTAATTGTGGTGCCCGACAGCAGCAGGATCATCGTGTTGAGAATGGGCACATGGAACGGGTCGAACGTGTGGATGGTGGATGGTGGCCACACAGTCTCCCCATTGCCTTGCAGCTCAGGAAAAAGCGCGAAGTTGAAGAATGCCCAGAAGAACGCGACGAAGAACATCACCTCCGAGGTGATGAAGAACAGCATCCCGTAGCGCAGCCCCAGCCGGACCACCGGCGTATGCAATCCCGGGGTGCGGCTCTCGCGCACGACGTCGCGCCACCAGAAGAACATTGTGCCGAGTACCAGCACGGTCCCGATGGCCAGCAAGATGTAGCTGCCGAAGTGGGCCGCGAGAATGATGCCGAAGAGCACGAAAAAGCCACCGACGGCACCAATGATCGGCCACGGGCTTGGATCGACCAAGTGATACGGCTGATGCAGACCGGACTCTTCGATCGTCAGTTCGCTGCCGTGTGACTCACTCATATCAGATTGGTTCCAGGTGGGGCGCGCGCATCATCACGAAATCATCGGCAGGTTCAAGGGGTCTGGCGCGTCAGCGGCCCGACATGCGGACCGGCCTGCGCCAGGGCGCCGGATTTTTCTGCATCGTCGAGCGAGCGGAAGAACGTGTAGGACAGCGTGATCGTGTCGACGTCCGCCGTGTTGGGATCCTTTGCGATTTCCGGATCGACCCAGAAGCTGAGCGGAAAATCTGCCTTTTGCCCTGGTGCCAGAGTCTGCTGGTTGAAGCAGAAGCAGGCAGTCTTGTGGAAATACTTGCCTACCTTGTCGGGGGTCACGTTGTACAGCGCGACCCCGGTCACCGGCACGTCCGCCTTGTTGCGCGCGGTGTAGTAGGCGAGGTGTTCGTCTCCCAGCGGCAGACGGATCTCCTCCTGTTCCGGACGGAAGTCCCACGGCAGGTTCGAATATGTATTCGCATTGAAGCGCACCGTGATGAGACGGCGTGTTGCGCCGGGCGCCTGCTCCTTGCCGATCTGCGGTGTGCCGCCGTAGCCGGTGACGGCACAGAAAACACGGTAAAGTGGCACCGACGCGAACGACAGTCCCACCATTCCCACAATGATGCTGGTAAGCGCGATGCCGATGGTGCGATTGCTGGTGCGCATGGGCTAGGACTTGGTCATCTTGACGATGGTGATGGCATAGAACAGCACGCAGAGAACCACCAGCACCACGAGCATCGCCCAGTTGCGCGCGCGGCGGCGGCGCATGTCGTCTGGATCAAGCGCCATGACCAGGTTACCCAGCCAATCGATCAACGGCGATCGCAGCAAATAGCCCAAACAGGTAAAGGATGGAGTATTTGAAAGCCGCCCGTGCCGGTGCGTCCTTGGTCAGGCTGATGCCCGAGGCATCCTGCCGGTCGGCAGCCACCCGCCAGACCGAGACAATGAACCCGCCTCCGAGCATCAGTGCTGCGAGGCCATAAACCAAGCCGGAAAACCCGATCATCCAGGGAGCCAACGACAGGGGCACGAGCAGCAGCGTGTAGATCACGATCTGCCGTCGCGTTTCCTTGGCGCCAGCGACAACCGGCAGCATCGGGACGCCGGCACGCTGGTAGTCGGCGTTGGCGAACAGCGCCAGTGACCAAAAGTGCGGTGGCGTCCAGAAGAACACGATGGCGAACAACACCAGCGGCAACAGATCGACCGATCCGGTCACTGCGGCCCAGCCGATCACTGGCGGAAATGCGCCCGCCGCGCCGCCGATCACGATGTTCTGCGGGGTCCGCCGCTTCAGCCAGATTGTATAGACAAACACATAGAACGCGATCGACAGGGCCAGGACCGATGCGGCGGCAAGGTTCACCGCCAGTCCCATCATGATCACCGAGCCGACCGCCAGGGTGACGCCAAATCCAAGTGCCGCACCCGGCTCGATCCGTCCCGCCGGAATGGGCCGGTTGCGCGTCCGGCGCATAACGGCGTCGATATCGCGATCATACCACATGTTGATCGCACCGCAGGCGCCCGCGGCGACCGCGATGCACAGCACCGCGGTGATTGCCAGCACCGGGTTCAGGTGACCTGGTGCAATGAGCAGGCCGATGACGCCGGTGAAAACCACCAGCGTCATCACCCGTGGCTTCAGCAACGCGATCCAGTCGCTGAGTTCTGCCGCCTGGGTTGTGACCGCCTCACTCATTCACATGCTTCGGGCAAAGCCCGATCCTCCAAGCCTGCCACCGGGCTCGTCCCGGTGGTCATGGGCGGGACGGGTCCCAATCGACGTCGATTGGGTTCCCGTTGAGCCGGCCATCAGCGGAAGCGCGGCAGTTCCGCGAAGGTGTGATACGGCGGCGGTGAAGACAGTGTCCACTCCAGAGTGGTCGCACCCTCGCCCCAATAATTTGCCGGCACAGGCTCCTTCGAGGTGAACGTGCGATAGAGCACATAGAAGAACACCAGGAATGCGACGCCGCCGATATAGGCGCCGATCGAGGACACGAAGTTCCATCCGGCGAAGGCTTCCGGGTAATCCGGATAGCGGCGTGGCATGCCGGACAGGCCCAGGAAGTGCTGCGGGAAGAAGGTCAGGTTGACGCCAATGAAGGTCAGCCAGAAGTGCACCTTGCCCCAGAACTCCGGATACTGGTGGCCCGACATCTTGCCAATCCAGTAGTAGAAGCCGGCAAAGATCGAGAACACCGCGCCGAGCGACAGCACGTAATGGAAGTGCGCAACCACGTAGTAGGTGTTGTGCACGATCTCATCGATGCCCGCATTCGCCAGCACCACGCCGGTCACGCCCCCGACGGTGAACACGAACAGGAAGCCAATCGCCCACAGCATCGGCGTCTTCAGCTCCACCGAGCCACCCCACATCGTCGCGATCCAGGAGAAGATCTTGATGCCCGTCGGCACCGCGATGACCATCGTCGCTGCCATGAAGTAGGCGCGCGTATCGACGTCGATGCCCGAGATGAACATGTGGTGGGCCCACACGACGAAGCCGATTACGCCAATCGCCACCATGGCGTATGCCATGCCGAGGTAGCCGAAGATCGGCTTGCGGCTGAAGGTGGAGATAACGTGGCTGATGATGCCGAAGCCCGGCACGATCATGATGTAGACTTCAGGGTGACCGAAGAACCAGAACAGGTGCTGGAACAGCACGGGGTCGCCGCCGCCGGTCGGATCGAAGAACGCGGTGCCGAAGTTGCGATCACAGATCAACATGGTGATCGCGCCGGCGAGCACCGGGATCGACAGCAGCAGCAGGAAGGCGGTCACCAGCATCGCCCAGATGAACAGCGGCATCTTGTGCAGCGTCATGCCGGGGGCGCGCATGTTGAAGATCGTGGTAATGAAGTTGATTGCCCCCAGCAATGAACTCGCACCGGCAAGGTGCAGCGCGAACAGCGTGCAATCCATCCCCATACCGGTTTCGTAGGTCTGATTGGACAGCGGGGGATAAAGCGTCCAGCCGGTGCCTGACTCACCCATGAACAGCCCGGTCATGATCAGGATGAAGGCCGGCGGCAGCAGCCAGAAGCTGATGTTGTTCAGCCGCGGGAACGCCATGTCGGGCGAGCCGATCATCAGCGGAATGAACCAGTTGCCGAAACCGCCGATCAATGCCGGCATGACCGAGAAGAAGATCATCAGCAGCCCGTGGGAGGTGATGATCGTGTTCCACTCCTGGCCCGACGTCACGATCGTGTCGCCAGGGAAATTGAGCTGGGCCCGCATGATTTCGGACAGGATCCCGCCGACCAGGCCTCCGACCACCGCAAAACTCAAGTAGAGGGTGCCGATGTCCTTGTGGTTCGTGCTGCACAGCCAGCGTACCAAGAAGGCGGGCTTGTGATCTTCGTGGCCATGAGCGTGATCGTGAGTGGTTGCCGACATCGCTTAGTCTCTCCTTCGCGCACCGACCGCGGTCAGTGCTGAACCTCTGCCGCCGCGATCTGACGAGGCTGCGACTGCCCCGCATCCGAAAACTTTGTCTTCGCCTCCGCGAGCCAGGCGGTGAATTCCTTCTCCGGCACCGCGTGCACCACAATCGGCATGCGGCTGTGATTGGTACCGCAGATCTGGTTGCATTGGCCATAAAACGTGCCGGGCTGGTCCACCTTGAACCAGGTTTCGATCGTCCGGCCCGGAATCGCATAGCGTTGCACGCCGATTGACGGAATGAACCAGCTGTGGATCACGTCACCGCTGGTTTGTAGCACGCGGATGTTTTTGCCGACTGGCACGACCAGCGGATTGTCAACCGTCAACAGCCGCATTTGGCCAGGCTTCAACTGGTCGTCCGGGATGATGTAGCTGCTGAAGTCGATATTCCCGTTATCGGGATACGAATATTCCCAGTACCACTGATGGCCGGTCACCTTGACCGTCAGATCGGCATCACGCGTCCGGTCCAGGAAATACACCAGGCGAAACGAAGGAATAGCGATCCCAACCAGGATCAGCACCGGGATGACGGTCCACAGAACTTCGATCACTGTGTTGTGCGAAGTGCGGCTTGGCAGCGGATTGCGCCTGGCGTTGTAGCGCCACGTCACCCAAACCAGCAGCCCGCCAACGAACAGCGTGATCAGCGTGATGATCACCAGGACGATGTCGTGCAGCCAGATCTCTTCGTCCTTCAACGGCCCGAAACCGCGCTGCATGCCCATTTCCCAGGGCCGCGGTGCTCCGACGACCTGCGCCATCGCAGCGCTACCCGATGTGGCAGCCAGCATCATCGCGGCAATCAGCCGCCGATACACTGATTTCGCCCGATCCATCCCGCTTCGGTCCTCTATCCCCGGTCCCGCGCCGGGCCGGCTCTCGCGTCGGTTGGAGTACCGGACCGCGTGCATGAGATCAAGGGAGGGCCTGGGCCGATATCTTGATCGCCCCTAAACTTCGAGGCGCAGCAATCGGAAGATACCGAGCGGGGGAACGCTGGTCGCATTCACGCGGGCCAGGTCGTCGGGCTCGAACAGCATGTCGGCGCGAAAGTCAGGGTGCCAGCCGATGGCCCGTGACGCCGAAGCAAGGCCTTGTTCGATCCACCTGCGCGGCCCCTTCTCGGCGGCAAAATGGCTGATGAACAGCAGGTTGCCGCCGGGGCGTACCACCCGGCGCATTTCCGCGAGCAGTTGACGGGGGTTCGGCACGACCGAAGCCACGAACATCGCCACCGCGGTGTCGAACGAAGCATCGGCAAAGTCTGTGGCCTCTGCATCCATTTCGTGCAGTGCGACCACGTTGCTGAGACGCCGGCTGGCAACGCGCTTGCGCGCCTGTGCCAGCATCTCAGCCGAGAGGTCGATCCCCGTGATCCGGCGTTTCGGGTCGTAGTGCGGCAGTGCCAATCCGGTGCCGACGCCGACCTCCAGCACGTCACGTCCTGGGAGGCGGTTGACCAAGCCAACCGCGCGGTGCCGCGCGGTGAGGAAGATGCCCCCGAACACGGCGTCATAGACGCCAGCCCAACGGCGATAGGCGGCGCGCACGGCCTCCGCGTCCATCGCGGGTGCGCGCCGGGAACCATGATGTCTGCGTTCTAGAATGTCGCTCATGCGTGTCTGGCTTCCTCCCGTTGCCATGCCGGTAGGCCGCAGGGCGGTCAATTCTTCCGATACCAGTCGTACTAGCCGAAATGGTGCGCCGGCCCAAGCCGGGTTAACCCCTTGTTCGGCAGATATACGCAAAAGCAGGCGGGACGTTCCCCCAGATGGGTGCGGTCTGGCTGACGTGAGCAAACTCCCGCTGCAGTCGCCGGCGGAGGGCCTGTGCGCCCGGGAGCACGAGGCTTTGCAAATAGCCGAAGGTGACGAATATCCCGTCGGGACGAAGCGCCGTCCGCATAGCATTGAACACAGTTTCCTGAAGCGAGACAGGCAGCGTCGCCCAGGGCAGGCCGCAGACAACGGCATCAACTGTGCCGATCCCGGTACTCAGCGAGGAATTGGGTGAGATCGGTGACACTGCCATGGACGAAGGCGAGCCGCGGGAACCGGCGCGTCAGCTCGTGGACGAAGCGTTGGTTCCGTTCGATGCCCAGATAACGGCAGCCCGGGGCCAGTCGGGCGGCGATCTCCCGTGTCAAGGCGCCCGTCCCTGGCCCAAACTCCACGATTGCCTGCGCCGTGGAGAAGTCGATCGGCGCCAGCATGACCCTGGCCAGAGCCGGCGAACTCGGCAGGACCGCCCCGATCGACCGAGGCGAGCGCAGAAATTGCCGAAAGAAGACCGTCGCAGTCATGCAGCGGGCGCGGTCATGCAGCGGGGACGTACTTGGTCGCCCGCGAGCCATTGGCGCGCGGGTGGCCGACCGCCCTGACTGTGGCCGGTTCCGGCGGACGCCTCAGTCGGACTGCGACAGATTCACCGCCGCGGTTCGGCCGTTCTGCTGCTGCTCGACCTCGAAGCCGACCTTCTGGCCCTCGCTCAGACTTCGCAGGCCAGCCTTCTGCACGGCACTGATATGCACGAAGACGTCCTTCCCGCCCGTATCAGGCGCAATAAAGCCGTAGCCTTTGGTCGGATTGAACCACTTAACGGTGCCCTGGGGCATCGACGCGTTGCCTTTCTGCCTGCGGGCTTACCGCCGCCGCATCGCGGCAGACGGACGCCCAATTGTACAGGAGCGCAACAGATGCCTCCGTGACGCTCCTGCCCCTGTGGCAAGGCTCCCGTCATTGTTGTTACCGAGCTGACGGTATTGCCCAGCCGACGGCAACGATACGCGGGCCATCCTTCCTCGCAATCAGTCCTGCGATCGATCGGAGAAATCCTGTCATGCATCGCAGCGACGCCGGGGAAATGCGCTTGCATCCGCCGTCGCATCGCGCCATGTCGTTGCCGGTGAGGCGCCGGCGACCGGTAGAGTGCCCCGCGTCCTCGGAGGACTTATGGGTAGCTTCAGCATCTGGCACTGGATGGTGGTGCTGCTGGTCGTCCTGCTGCTGTTCGGCGGCGGCAAGGTCAGCAGCCTGATGGGCGACTTCGCCAAGGGCATCAAGTCGTTCAAGAAGAACATGGCGGAAGCGCGACGATGCCTCGATGGAGGCGAGCGCCGACAAGCCGACCGGCACGATCGCCGGCCCGGCCGGACAGGCCAGCGCCGCGAAGCGCGAGCACACCGCGGCCCAGCTGAGCGAGCTCGTCCTACTAGGCGTTGTGGTCCCTGGATAGCCGGTTGTCCACAAGTTTTTGTGGCCTGCCGGCATTGTTGTGTTGACGGCCGCCTTCACCAGTATACCGTATCTTGTGGTTGCACCACCGGGGGAGCCACGAGATGGAGTGGGCCGAGGAGACGATCGTCCGCTTGCGGACGCTGTGGGACGAGGGGCTGTCGACCGCGGAGATCGGCCGGCGGCTGGGGGTGTCGAAAAACGCCGTGGTCGGCAAGGCGCATCGGCTGGACCTGCCGGCGCGGCCTTCGCCGATCCGGCGCGATGGTTCGGGTGGCGGAGCACCCCGACGTCAGCGCCCCGCGCCGCGTGGCCGGCCCGACACTGCCGCCGCTGTCCAGCACCTCGCCGATCGAGTGGCCTCGTCGGTCGTGGGCCGCCGGTCATGCCGCATCATGGCTGTCATGTCGCGCCCAAGCCGGTCCCGCGCCGCCAGCCGCTCCGTGTGGCGCCGCCGGCGCCGCGGCCCTATGGGCGCGTCGTCACCTGCTGCTGGCCGCTCGGCGAGCCCGGCACCGAAGCTTCCGGTTCTGCGACGAGGCGTCGGAGCCGGGCAAGCCGTACTGCTCGGACCACGTGAAGCTGGCCTATGTGAAGGTGCGCGACCGCCGCGAGGACGCTGCCTGACCGCCTACTCTCATTCGACTCGCCGCCAGTCGGATGGCCCGCGGCGTCGCCGCGATCGAGCTGGTCGTGCGTCGCGGGCCGGTCGGGCCGGATAAAGCCGAATGCAGGATAGTCGGTGATGCCCATCTCGCCGGTCGGCGGCCACCAGACCCTTACCAACGACCAGTCATTCGCCGAGGAAACGTCTATCACCGGCTGGTCCTCGCTGACCCGGTGGTGCACCCAGTTCGCCTGGGTCACCAGGATCTGCCGCTGGCCAAGAACCTGCGAAACAACGGCGACATGCCCACTGGGCAGGCGGCCGGAGCGCCGAAGGACCAGCACGCTGCCGATCGGTGGGCTGGGTGCTTCGCTCGTAGCGTCGTTCGCCTGCCACCACCAATCGGCCGCGTCGCCCGAGAGCCGGACGCCGCTCAGCGCGCGGGCGAATGGCGCACACTCTACGGCGAGAGAGCCGCCGACATAGCCGCCGCTGGGAGAACCCGATGCACAGGCGGACAGGGCAAGCAGCAGACACAGCAAAAGACGAGACATGCGCCCTGGCGAAACAGCCACTTAGCGCCAATTATCCACCAAGACTTCAGAAGGCCGCAATAATATTCTGCTGCGGCTTTCCTATCGTATCAGAACGGCGCGTCTCCGCATACCGTTATCCGACGCATGATCCGGGTCTCCGCGGGATAGTCGTTGACCGCGAAGTGCTGGGTGCAGCGATTGTCCCAGAAGGCCACCGAGCCGCTTTCCCAACGGAACCGGCAGGTGAACTCGGGCCGGATCGAGTGCCGCTTCAGAAAGTCGATCAGCGGCTCGCTTTCTTCGTCGGTCATGCCATCGAACCGCTGCACGTGACCGCCGATGTAGAGTGCCTTGCGCCCGGTCTCGGGATGCGTGCGCACCAGCGGGTGGACGGACGTTGTCTGAACGTTGCCGGGGTCCCTGACCTTCATGTGCTTCATTTCACGGTCATAGCGCGCAGCTCGCGAAACACCGCCATGCTGCTTGAAATTGTCGCCGACGCAGACGGTGTGAAGCTGGCTGCACAGCGCCTTCATGCCATCCGATAGGCTCTCGTAGGCGAGATACTGGTTGGTGAACATCGTATCACCGCCGGCCGATGGCACTTCGACCGCGTAGAGAATTGTGCCCATCGCCGGCTGGGGCGAGAACATCTGATCGGTGTGCCACGAACCGCCGAAGTTCTTCTTGTCCTCCGGCGTCTTGATGACCTCGAGGACCTCCGGATAGTCCGCCATCCCTTGCATGAACGGATGCAGGTGAATGTCGCCCCAGCGGCGGGCGAAACGAAGCTGCTGTTCCGGCGTCAGCGTCTGATTGCGAAAGAAGATCACGCAGCTCTCAAGCAGTGCGGCGCGAACCTCTGCCATCACATCGTCGGGCAGATCCTCGGACAGATCGACGCCTTCCACGATGGCGCCGCAGGAACCAGCGACGCGGTGCGTCTCGATGTGACGGTACTGGGCACGGCTTGGAGCATTCATCGACGGCCCTCCTTGACCGTGATCATGACGCGCTGCGCGCAATGTGCAAAGTCGAAGGCAACTGTGCCTCAAACCCCAGCGTGTCAGTACCAGCGTGTCAGTACATGTGCTGACCGCCATTGATCGACAACGTCGATCCAGTGATGAACTCGGCCTCGTCCGCGGTAAGAAAAGCCACGCCGCGCGCGATATCCGAAGCGTGGCCCAGTCGGCCGACCGGAATGCGGGCGACGATCTTTTCCAGCACGTCATGCGGAACGGCGCGCACCATGTCGGTATCGACATAGCCGGGCGCGATGGCATTAACCGTGATGCCGAACCGCGCGCCTTCCTGCGCCAGCGCCTTGGTGAAGCCGTGGATGCCCGACTTGGCGGCAGCGTAGTTCACCTGTCCGTACTGTCCGGCCTGGCCATTGATGCTGCCGACATTGACGATGCGACCGAACTTGCGCTCGCGCATATCGGGAAAGGTCAACTTGCACAGGTTGAAGCAGGCGCCAAGGTTGGTGTCGATCACCGCCTCCCACATGTCGCGTGACATGCGCTGCAGCGTGCCGTCGCGGGTGATGCCGGCATTGTTCACCAGCACCTCGATCGGGCCCACCTCCTTAGTGATGCGCTGCACCGCCCGCTCGCATTCCTGGAAACTGCCGACGTCGAAGCGCTCGACGCGCAGGCCGGTCTCTTCATGGAAGGCGGATGCAGCCTTCTCATTGCCGGCGAAGTTGGCGACCACCGTGCGGCCCTGCTCCTTCAGCGCCACGCAGATGGCAGCGCCGATCCCGCGAGTTCCGCCTGTCACCAGTGCCACACGTGCCATCGGTTCCTCCCTGAGTAGTATTAGAGCGACGTAATCCTAACACCGCCGGGAGAAACCGGTAGCACGACAGCGCGATCAGGATTTCTTGCCGCACCAGGCCTCGATCCGATAGCCGTCCGGATCCACCACAAACGCGGCATAGTAGTTAGGGCCATATGCGGGGCGCAGTCCGGGTTTCCCGTTGTCCTTGCCACCGACTTTCAGCGCCGCCTTGTGGAACGCATCGACGGCATCGCGATCCGGCGCGGTGAAGCAGATGTGCAGGCCTGAACGATCATCCGCCGCCACGGGATGTTCGGTTCGGTTAATCCAGTACTCCGCCGCCTTCGCCCCGTAGCCCAGAGAGCCTTCATCGGAACTTAGACAGGTGTAGCCGAGTGGCTTGAGGGCTGCGTCGTAGAAGCTGCGCGCGCGGGCGATGTCTCGAGCGCCGATGGACAGGTGAGCGATCATGGCTTCCTCCTTTCTAACCCTATAGACGGTTAGAGTGGCCCACATTGCCGACGCGATGTCAACCATCTATATGGTTAGATACCATGCCGAACCGACAAGGCGCGGTGATCCCGGCGCCCGATGCCGATCTCTGTCTCGCCTTCGCCAATACCTGCTACTGGCGTGGCACGCCGACGCCGACCGACGAGTTGAAAGACCCCAGTGACCTGCTGCGCTGGGCGGCGAAGGCAGAGCGTTTGCCCCCGGGCTTGACCCAGCGTCTTGCTCCAGCCGCCAGCCTGTTCGACGGCGCGTTGGCACTTCGGGAGACAATCCATCGCTGCTTTGCCGCGACTGCATTCGGCCTGGCTCCGGCTGACACCGATCTGGCGGCGCTCAATGCGGCACTCGCCTCAGCACCTGCACGCCAATGTGTAAGGCCCGACGGCTGGGATGTTGGACTGCCCGAGCCCTCGGCCGCGGCGCTGCTCGCGCCGGTGCTGTGGTCCGCCGCGGACCTGCTGGTCGGTGGTCAGCTGGCGCGGGTACGGCAATGCGCCAATCCGGATTGTGGCTGGCTGTTCCTGGACAACAGCAAGGGCGGCAACCGGCGCTGGTGCTCGATGAGCGCCTGCGGCAATCGCGCCAAGGCACACAGGCATTACCTGCGGCAGAAAGGCGCACCGACAGCATCATCCGCGTGATGCGCCTGGATTTCCGCCGTCCCCCGTGGCAAGCCTGCCACATCGTCCGTCCCAGGTGCCTGAATGCTGCTGCTTATCCCCGGCCCCGTCACCACCCGCCCCGAGGTGCGCGAGGCCATGCGGTATGACTTTGCACCCTGGGACAACGATTTTCGTCCGCTCTACGCCGGGGTCCGCGAGCGCGTGCTGCATATCGCCCACGGCATCCCGGGCGAGCATGCCACACTGCCGCTGCAAGGCTGCGGCCATTTCATTACCGAAGCGGCGATCCGCACCTTCATCCCATCCGGCGGCAAGCTGCTGATCCCGGGCACCGGCGCCTATGCCGACCGGATGATCCGCTTGTCGAGAGAGGCGGGGCGCATCCCGGTCGTGTTGCCGGTTCCTCCCGATGCCGCCGCCGATCCCGATGCCATCGCGGCCGCGCTCGAGGCGGATCCCGACATCAGCCACGTCGGCCTGGTCCAGAGTGAAACCGGCAGCGGCATCATCCACGACCCGGCGAGGATCGGTGCCGTCACACGCAGGCTCGGGCGCCGCATGCTGGTCGATGCGGTGTCGGCATTCGGTGCCTTGCCGCTTGATCTGTCGCAGCAACCGGAGATCGATTGCATCGGATTTACCGCCAACAAGTGCCTGGAAAGTGTGCCGGGGATGGCGTTCGCCGTGGCGCGCATCGACCGCGTCGAGGCCTGCGCCGGCAATGCCGGCAGCTGGTCGCTCGACCTGTCCAGTATCTATGCGCACGCGCTGCGCAGCGGCTGGGGCAGCTGTCGCTTCACGCCCCCGGCGCAGGTGCTGAACGCGTTCAATGTGGCGCTCGACCTGTACGATGCCGAAGGCGGTCAGCCGGCGCGCCTGGCGCGCTACACCGCCAATATGCGCACACTCTACGACGGCGTGCGCCGCCTTGGCCTGACGCCGTATCTTTCGCCTCCGATGCAAGGGCCGATTATCGTCAATGTGCATGCGCCGGCCGATCCGGCGTGGGATCTGCAGCGTTTCGTCGATGCGCTGAAGGCTCGCGGCGTGCTGATCAGCAATTTCTACAACACGGACCAGCCGAGTTTCCGCGTTGGCTGCATCGGCGCCATCACGCCATCCGACATGGCACATGCCGTGGCTGCGATGGGCGAGGCATTGAGTGAGCTGGGGATCGAACATAGGAAAGCCGCTTAGCGATTGTCATCCCCACGCGGGATGTCGGTAGGAAAGGAGGAGACAACAAATGCCACAAGGCACACGCGCGTCGTACGTCTACATGGTGCAAATGGACATCCCCGCCGAACACGAGGCGGAATTCAATCGTATCTACGATACCGAGCACGTACCCGCACTGACGAAGGTACCCGGGGTGCGCGGCTGCACACGCTACGTGCTGGAGAAGACCAACAAGCAGGGCATGGCGCGCTATCTCGCGCTCTATGAAGTCGACTCGCCCGACCTGGTGGACAGTCCCGCCTGGCAGGAAGCGGCGGCGGTTGGCGACTGGATCGCCAAGATCCGGCCACACGCGACCAACCGCTCGCACACGATCATGCGCAAGCTAGCCTGAGGAAGCCGAAAGAATGAAAAGCGACCTGGAGATCGCCCGCGAAACCCCGCTGCGTCCGATCGGCGATATTGCCGCCAAGCTGGACATCCCCGTCGATGCCTTGGAGCCGTACGGGCGCCACAAGGCGAAGATCGGCATGGACTACATCAAGTCGCTGGACGGCAGGCCGGAGGGCGCGCTGGTGCTGGTCACCGGCATCAGCCCGACGCCGGCCGGAGAGGGCAAGACCACGACGACGGTCGGTCTCGGTGACGCGCTCAATCGTATCGGCTCGCGTGCGGTGATCTGCCTGCGCGAGCCGTCGCTTGGCCCGAGCTTCGGCATGAAGGGCGGCGCGGCCGGAGGCGGCTACGCGCAGGTCGTGCCAATGGACCAGATCAACCTGCACTTCACCGGCGATTTCCACGCGATCACCAGCGCGAACAATCTGCTGGCGGCGATGATCGACAACCACATCTACTGGGGTAATGCGCTTGGCATCGACGCAAGGCGCGTGTCCTGGCGGCGCTGCCTCGATATGAACGACCGCGCCCTGCGTTCGATCGTCAACAGCCTGGGCGGTGTGGCGAACGGCTTCCCGCGCGAGGATGGCTTCGACATCTCCGTCGCCTCCGAAGTGATGGCGGTGTTCTGTCTGTCGCGCGATCTGGACGATCTGCAGCAGCGACTGGGACGCATGATCGTCGCGCAGAAGCGCGACCAGTCGGCGGTGACGGCGAAGGACCTCAAGGCCGACGGCGCGATGGCGGTGCTGCTGAAGGACGCGCTGGCGCCCAATCTGGTGCAGACCTTGGAAGGCTCGCCGGCCTTCGTGCATGGCGGGCCGTTCGCGAATATCGCGCACGGCTGCAACTCGGTGATGGCGACGCGCACCGCTCTGAAGCTATCCGATGTGGTGGTGACCGAAGCCGGCTTCGGCGCGGACCTAGGCGCCGAGAAGTTCGTCGACATCAAATGCCGCCAGGCGGGGCTGAAGCCGGCCTGCGCCGTGGTCGTGGCAACGGTGCGCGCGCTGAAGATGCATGGCGGCGTGGCGCGCAATGCGCTGGGCAGCGAGAATGTCGCGGCGGTACGGCGCGGTGTCGCCAATCTGGAACGGCACGTCGAGAATCTGGGCAAGTTCGGTCTGCCCGTGGTGGTCGGCGTCAACCACTTCACCTCGGATACCGAGGCCGAGTTCGCGGTGATCCGCAACGCCATGGCGCAGCAGGGGGTGGAGGCGATCTCCTGCAAGCATTGGGCCGACGGCAGCAAGGGAGCCGAAGAGCTGGCGCGCGCGGTGCAGCAGAAGATCGCGCGGGGCGAGGCCAGGGCGAGGCCGCTGTATCCCGAAAGCATGCCGCTCGCGGCGAAGATCCGCACCATCGCGCAGAAGATCTACCGTGCGGGCGACATCCTGATGAACGAGGCGGTGGCGCGCCGACTGGAGGGTTTCGAGAAGGCCGGTTTCGGCCACGTGCCGGTCTGCATCGCGAAGACGCAGTACAGCTTCACCGCCGATCCGGCGGTCATGGGTGCGCCGGAGGGCTTCACTCTGCCGGTGCGGGAGGTACGGCTGTCCGCCGGCGCCGGGTTCGTGGTGGCGATCTGCGGCGACATCATGACGATGCCCGGCCTGCCACGCGTTCCCTCGGCGGAAGCCATACACCTGCGGGAAGATGGAGAGATCGAAGGGCTGTTCTGACAGCCGGTGTTCTTGCTTCGTTAAGCCGGGGTCGCTAATAGGCCAGCCGCGATGATCGGGCCCCGGTCTTCGTGCCGGAGCCGTAGTGCACGGCTGGCGAAGCGCCGCCTCAACGACTGAACAGGAGCACTCGTATGGGCTATAGGGTCGCTGTCGTGGGGGCCACCGGAGCGGTCGGGCGCGAGATGCTGAAGACGCTCGCCGAACGCCAGTTCCCGGCGGACGAAGTGGCCGCGGTCGCCTCCGGCCGGTCCGCGGGAGCCGAAGTATCGTTCGGCGACAAGCAGGTGCTCAAGGTCCGCAGCCTGGACAACTTCGACTTCAGCGGCTGGGACATCGGCCTGTTTTCTCCGGGCGCCTCGGTGTCCGCGATTCACGCCCCACGCGCGGCCGCGGCCGGCTGCGTGGTGATCGACAACACCAGCCAGTTCCGCATGGAGCACGACATCCCGCTGGTCGTGCCCGAGGTGAACGCTCACGCGCTGCGTAACTACAGCCGACGCAACATAATCGCCAACCCCAACTGTTCGACCATCCAGATGGTCGTGGCGCTGAAGCCGCTGCACGACCAGTTCAAGATCAGGCGCGTCGTTGTCTCCACCTATCAGTCGGTCTCCGGCGCCGGGAAAGAGGCGATGGACGAGCTCTACAGCCATACGCGCAAGGTGTTCGTGCACGAGCACGAGAGCCCAGAGCAGTTCACCAAAGAGATCGCCTTCAACTGTATCCCGCACATCGACCGGTTCCTCGACGATGGCTCGACCAAGGAGGAATGGAAGATGGTGGTCGAGACCAAGAAGATCCTCGACCCGAACATCGCCGTGCATGCGACCTGCGTGCGGGTGCCGGTGTTCATCGGCCATGGCGAGGCGGTGAACGTGGAATTCGAGAACCCGGTCACCGCCGGCGAGGCACGCGCCTGCCTGCGCGAGGCGCCTGGTATCGAAGTGGTGGATGTGCGCGAGGACGGTGGCTACGTGACGCCGATGGAATGCGCCGGCGAGGACGCCGTGTATGTCAGCCGCATCCGCAAGGACCCGACGGTGGCGAATGGCCTGTCGTTCTGGTGCGTGTCCGACAACCTGCGAAAGGGCGCGGCATTGAACGCGGTGCAGATTGCCGAGACGCTGATTGCACAGCGCATGCTCGCCAAGGCAGCCTAGCGGAGCACGACCCTGGGATTTGGGGCAATTCGAAGGAGGGACGGTATGCCAGCGACTAATCGAGCGGTGCTCGGATTTGTCGCCGCCGTGATTTCCGTGCTGACCTTCCACCAAGGCATGTGGGAACTGTTGCATCTGGCAGGCCAGATGCCCCCACCTTACCCGATGAGACGCATTCCACCTCTTGGGGTCCCCCTGATCGTTGACCTGTGCTTTTGGGGTGGCGTCTGGGGTGCATTGTTTGGGTTGGCCCTACCCAGAATACCTGGGTCTCAGCCCATGTGGGTCCGGGGCTTGGTCCTCGGCATCGCCGCGGCATTGGTCGGATTATTCGTCGTCCCGCTGATCAAGGGACTGCCAGTGGCCGGAGGCTGGGCGGGTATGGCGTTCCTGCGGTCATTTCTGATCAACGGGTCATGGGGCATAGGCGTGGGTTTGTTCCTGCCCCTGCTGGCGCGGCCGCTCGAATCGAAATTGGCCTGAAGCACCCTGCCCCGCTAACCACGACTGTGTTCCGTTCCTCATAGGGTCGCCGTGACGCAGGCCAAATCGCGCTGGTGCTGTCAGCAGCAGATTGCTTCCTATATGTGGGGGTAGGGCGCTGGGTGGTCTCTCCCCCGGCGCCTTTGCATGATGGCCGGGACAAGCCCGGCCATGACGAGAGAAGGCCGGGCTGGCGCCCGGAACATACATGACCGACCTTAGCGCCGAGATTGCCCGCCGCCGCACGTTTGCGATCATCTCCCACCCCGACGCCGGTAAGACCACACTGACCGAGCATCTGCTGCGTGCCGGCGGCGCCATTCAACTCGCCGGCAATGTGCGGGCTAAAGGCGAACGTCGCCGCACCCGCTCCGACTGGATGGGCATCGAGCGCGAGCGCGGCATTTCCGTCGTCACCTCGGTGATGACCTTCGAGCATGAGAATTGCGTGTTCAACCTGCTCGACACGCCCGGCCACGAGGACTTCTCCGAGGACACCTATCGCACGCTGACCGCCGTGGATTCAGCCGTGATGGTGATCGACGCCGCGAAGGGCATCGAAGCCCGTACGCGCAAGCTGTTCGAGATCTGCCGATTGCGCGACATCCCGATCGTCACATTCATTAACAAGATGGACCGCGAAAGCCGCGATCCGATTGAACTGTTGGACGAAATCGCCTCGACCCTTGCGTTGGATACGGCACCGGTGGCCTGGCCGGTCGGTCGCGGTGCCGAGTTTGCCGGCACCTATGATCTGCGGGCGCGAAACCTGCATCTGAGCAGCGATTTGCCACAGTCGGACGCGCGTCTGGCTGCACTGGCGGACGAGGTGGACTTGATCCGCGCGGCATTGCCTGAGTTCGACCGCGACGCATTCAATGCCGGCCATCTGACGCCGGTCTACTTCGGCAGCGCCATCAAGGGGATCGGCGTCGGCGATTTGTTGAATGGGCTCGCCGAATACGGACCGTCACCGCGAGCACAGCAGGCTGATACGCGGACTGTGGAGGCGAGCGAGTCTGGCCTTACTGCGCTGGTGTTCAAGATCCAGGCGAACATGGACCCCAATCACCGTGACCGGATTGCCTTTGCGCGGATCTGCTCGGGGCGGCTGGCGCGTGGTATGCGACTTAAACAGGTGCGAACTGGCAAGGTGATTCCGCTGCACGCGCCGCAATTCTTTTTTGCTCGCGAGCGTGAGATTGCCGACGAGGCATTCGCCGGCGATGTCGTCGGTATTCCCAACCACGGCACGCTGCGTATCGGCGATACGTTGACCGAGGGCGAGGACCTGAACTTTGTTGGCGTCCCCTATTTCGCGCCCGAGATCCTGCGTCGCGTGCGGCTGGACGATGCGATGAAGGCTAAGAAGCTGCGCCAGGCATTGGCGGAGCTTGCGGAAGAAGGTGTGGTGCAATTGTTCCGCCCACAGGACGGTGCAGCGCCTTTGGTCGGCGTTGTCGGCACGCTGCAGCTTGATGTGCTTGCGGCGAGGCTTGCCGCTGAATATGGTGTCGCGACCGGCTTCGAGCCGTCGCCGTATGCCTTGGCCCGTTGGGTTTCGTCCAGCGACCGCAGCGCGCTGCAAAAATTTATCGGCGACAACCGCTCGGCTATCGCCGACGATGTCGACGGCGACCCAGTCTTTCTCGCCACCTCGGCGTTCATGATGCGGCGCGCCACTGAGTTGGCGCCCACGCTGTCGTTCCGCGACATCAAGGATGTGCGCGCTGAAAAAGTGGCGGCCTGAAGTTCAGGCCGCCACTCGCTCTATATTCGTCCCATCAATAGCAGAACGACCACGATCAGAACGACCAGTCCTAATCCACCGCTAGGGTAATAGCCCCATCCCGCGCTGTACGGCCATGTCGGCAGCGCTGCGAGCAGCAGAATGATCAGAATAATGAGGAGCAGCGTGGGCACGCTTGCTTACTCCTTTCCGGTGACCTTATCGCGAGCCTCGCGGGCCGAATCCTTCACCCCGCCAACCGTGTTCTGCACGCGTCCTTCGGCCTTGTCGGCCTTGCCTTCCGCTTCGGTCTTGGCATCGCCGGTGACCTTGCCCCAGGCTTCCTTGACACTGCCCTTTGCCTGCTTGCCGGCGCCTTCAATGCGATCCTTGTCCATGTCGGTCTCCCTCAAATCACTTACGGACGATACGTTGTGTTCCGCTCCGCCGAGTTCTCCAGGCCTCGACCGGCTGCTTGCAGATCCTGGCCAGCGCCCGCTGTCGTATTGCAAGCGGTCAGCGACGACGCCGTGGCGGCCAAGCCCAGCATCACCAGGACCATTG
This sequence comes from uncultured Alphaproteobacteria bacterium, assembly GCA_963850535.1. GTDB lineage: Bacteria > Pseudomonadota > Alphaproteobacteria > Acetobacterales > Acetobacteraceae > JAMXLO01. The sequence continues at coordinate 39,054 of CAWKMC010000022.1, forward strand.
CGAGCTTCCTGCGCATTAATACTCCTCTCTTCGTGCTCGCAATGAAACGGAAGGGTTTTGCGCTGGATCCATCGGTATAGGATCAATATAATGTGAAATCGTGCTGTGATCGAACGTCAGGACGCTCAACCGCGGAGGGATGCCGGATGTTCAGTTCCAGGAAAAAAATCGTTTGTCACTCGCACAGCCGTTTCCTACCATCACGTCAGATTTATCGCTGACGGCCTTGCACCAGGTGAGGGGACACATGGTGGGTTATCGCTGTTACATTCTGGATGGTGAAGATCATATAGTTCAGGCCCACGACCTTGACTGTGCGACCGAGCAGGAAGCGAAGGTGAGGGCGGAGGACCTTCTCGCTCACGATCCGTATTATCGGTTCGTCGAGGTGTGGCATGCGACGCGACGAGTGCTGAAGCTGGAACGCGATATGCTGCCGCTGCGGCAAACCCCTGCGCCCTCGGACCCAAGGCGGACTATCAGACCGATGCCCTGACTGGCTGGCCCACGCCCGCTGCCGTTGACTTGAACCTGACCGCCCAGGTACCGAGATCGGGGCGTTTAAGAATAGATGCTGAAGGGCACGCCCCAGGGCGGCGTTGGGAGGGGCATTGCCACCGCTCCTAGAAGTAAGGGACTTGCACACCGAGTTTCGCACCGGTGCGGGACTGGTGCGCGCGGTTGATGGTATTTCCTACACGGTGGAAGCGGGCGAAACCGTCGCTATCGTTGGGGAGAGCGGTTCCGGCAAGTCAGTCAGCGCCCTCTCGCTACTGCGGCTGATCCCCGATCCTCCCGGGCGGATCACGCATGGTGAGATTCGCTTTGCAGGCCGCGATATCATGCAACTCTCGGATGCAGAGATGCGTGAAATCCGTGGCGGAGACATCGGCATGGTGTTCCAAGAGCCGATGACCTCCCTTAATCCAGTGCTGACCATCGGCCGACAGATCACCGAGACGCTGGAGCAGCATCGCGGCATGGATCGGTATGCCGCGCACCGACGTGCGGTCGAATTGCTCGGCCTGGTCGGGATTGCCGATGCGGAGCGGCGCCTCAGGCAGTATCCGCATCAATTGTCGGGCGGCATGCGTCAGCGGATCATGATCGCCATCGCACTTGCCTGCGACCCGAAGCTGATCATCGCCGATGAACCCACCACCGCCCTCGACGTGACGATCCAGGCGCAGATTCTGGAGCTGATGAAGAACCTGACGCGTCGGCTGCACGTTGCCCTCATCATCATCACGCATAATCTCGGCGTCGTTGCCCGCTACGCCAATCGGGTCAATGTCATGTATGCGGGTCGCCTGGTGGAGACGGGACCGGCGCCCGACGTCTACCATAATCCACGTCATCCGTACACGCAGGCGCTGCTGCGATCGGTTCCGCGGTTGGATCGTCCACGTCAGGAACGGCTCGATCCGGTCGAAGGACAGCCGCCCGATCTGACGCGTCTTGGCACCGGCTGCGCGTTTCGCCCACGCTGCCGGTTTGCCATCGAAAGGTGCGAACAAGCTCCGCCGCCGCTCGAGCAGGCAGGCGTTCCAGGCCATCTTGCCGCATGCTTCCGTAGCCGGGATGTCTGTCGAGAGGCCGCCGCGTGAGCGCAGTCGGGCGGCCGTTGCTGGAGGTAAAGGACCTGCACATGCACTTCCCCATCACCGAGGGGATGGTGACACGCAGACTGATCGGCGAAGTGAAGGCGGTCGATGGCGTCGACTTCGCCGTGCGCCGCGGTGAAACGCTCGGCCTGGTCGGTGAAAGTGGCTGCGGCAAAACGACAACGGGGCGCTGCATCCTGCGGCTGAACAATCCGACGTCCGGACAGATCCTTTATGATGGCGTCGACATTGCGGAGATGGAGCGCAAGGAACTGCTGGCGCTGCGCCGCCGCATCCAGGTGATCTTCCAGGATCCGTACAGCTCGCTCAATCCGCGCATGAAGGTGGGCGATATCATCGCCGAACCGATCAAGGTGCATGGAATAGAGACCAACGCGGCAAAGCGTGCGGCGCGGGTGCGCGAGTTGCTGAGCGTCTGTGGGTTGGACCCGCGCTTTGCCGACCGCTATCCACACGAGATGTCCGGCGGGCAGCGTCAGCGCGTTGGTATCGCGCGGGCGCTGGCGCTCAATCCTGAGTTCATCGTCTGCGACGAAGCGGTCTCCGCGCTGGATGTCTCGATCCAGGCGCAGGTGGTGAACCTGCTCGAGGATCTGCGCGAACAATTCGGCCTGACTTATCTGTTCATCGCACACGACCTGTCGGTGGTACGGCATCTCTGCCAGCGCGTCGCGGTGATGTATCTTGGACGGATTGTCGAACTGGCAGACAGCGATGAGCTGTTCGGCAACCCGCTGCACCCGTATACACAGGCGCTGCTTGCGGCCGTGCCGGTGCCGGATCCTTCAGTCGAAGCGCACCGCACCTTCCGTCCGGTACAGGGCGAGGTGCCGAGCCCGATCAATCCTCCATCGGGCTGTGTCTTTCACCCGCGCTGCCCGATCGCGGTCGAAGGATGCAAACAGGCGCGCCCGGCGTTGCGCGAGGTACGGCCTGGGCACTTTGTCGCCTGCAGCGAAGTACAATGACATTTTGAAGGGAACCGAAGATGGCGCCCAATGCGAAGCGCGTGTTTTATGTGAAGTACCTTGTCTGGCCCCATCTTTGGACAGATCCTGGCGAAGCGGCCTGACATCCAGCTCGACAAACTGGAGAACGAGACGCCAGATGCCGAGGCCGAACCCATCCTGTCGCAGGCGCATGCTTATCAGATCGGAGCGTCGCGCCAGGTCATCGGCAAGCACCTTCAGGTTACCGACTCGCTGCTGGCAAAGACGCCCAATCTAGTGGCGGTGTCATCCAATGGCGCTGGCTACGACACGATCGACGTCGATGCCTGCACGCGACAAGGCATCATTGTGGTCAATCAATCGGGCGGCAACAAGGAGGCGGTGGCAGAACATGCGCTGGCGATGCTGCTGACGCTGTCGAAGCGCATCATCGAGGTGGATCGGCGCATGCGCCGCGCCGACAACATTCCACGGAACGACTATATCGGCACCGAATTGCTGGACAAGACGATCGGGATCATCGGCATCGGCAATGTCGGTGGGCGGCTGGCCGAATTGTGCAAGGGTCTGTTCCGCATGCGGGTGCTGGCCTACGACCCATACCTATCAGCAGCACAGATCGCGGCTAAGGGCGCAGAGAAGGTGGAGAACTTAGACGATCTGCTGCGCGAGGCCGATTACGTGTCGATCAATTGCCCCTATACGCGTGAAACCAGGAACATGATGGGCGCGCGAGAATTCGGCCTGATGCAAAAGCATGCCTATCTCGTCACCACCGCGCGGGGCGGGATTCACGACGAAGACGCGCTCGCCACGGCATTGTCAGCGAAGCAGATCGCGGGCGCTGGTCTTGACGTGTGGAACGACGAACCGCCGCCGCACGAACACAAGCTGATGGCGTTCGACAACGTGCTGGTCAGCCCGCACACCGCGGGTGCCACGCACGAGTCGCGCGACAACATGGCCCGCTACGCAGCCGAGCAGTTGATTGACATTCTGGATGGCAAGCGGCCGCCGCGGCTCATCAACCCGGAAGTCTGGCCCGTCTACTGCGAGCGGTTCGAGAAGATTATGGGGATCAGACCGGTGGGCTAACATATCTTCTGTTGACACTCCGGCCACTGCGCGCAGGGCTGTGGCTGCTGCCACTGTGCTGTGCCAATGGCGGCCGGTGCGTCAATCGGTATGCGTCGCTATAGTGCGATCAGCAGGTCCTCAGTCGTTCCCCACAACATCGGCCTTCTCGAACGTATCCGGGGATTCGGCGCCAGCTGAGCCGATCGGTTCCGGCACTGCTTCACCGCCGTATCGGCGTATCATTCCGGCGCAGAATTCGGCGAATTCCGCAGGCTCCTGTGGCGGTGCGGTATAATGTGGCCAAACCCCCTTGTGCTCCGGCGTGAAGCAGAAGGTGATCGTGACGTTGAAGTCGTGCAGCGCGGCCATCTGGCGGTCGAACCAAGCGAGCGCATTTGGACGGTAGAAATCCGCCCAGCTCAAACCTGTGCGCAGGTAGGTTACGCCGAGTTCCTTCATCCAGCGTACCGCATCGTCCAGACGATGGTCCTCGAAGTGGAACCACTGGCACAACCCGATCTCGGGGGTAAACTCATGCAAGAGTTTCGCCGCGCGCTTTGGTCGTCCGTACTCGTCCAGCAGACCCATGTGGAAGTGCCGATAATACGAAGAACCCTCGGCTTCCTTGTGTCGCGTCGTGGCAGGCCAGGCCGCCGGCAGATCGAATAGGCTGTACCACTGGATGCGCGGAGCGCGACCACTCAGCAATTCAAAGCTTCGGCGCAATCCCCACTCCTGCACTTCTTCCGCGCCGAACGTAGACACACCGACTTCAGAGACCCAGACGGGAAGATTGGTCGCGCCTGCGATCAGCTGCAGTTTGTCCGGCCACTCGTCGATCTTCCAGTGATTCCAATCCAGCGGAAATCCATGCACTGCGACGGCGTCCATCTCGTCCAGCGCACCCAGTGATGCGAGGAGCCTGACAAAATCGGGATCGATCGGCGACATACCGCCCAGTACACGCGGAAGCGCCGGGGCCTCCGCCGCGATAGCCTGCCCTGCCAATTTCGCCATGCGCGCGAATATCCGCCACTCCGGATCGGCTTCCAGGTCCCAGTGCGACTTGTTGTTCGGCTCGTTCCAGATCATTGCGGCTTCAATCATGCGCTCTCGTCTCCTCGCGCCGGATAGACCGGTCCATAATCCGTGTCGGGCAGTGCAACCCGGCGGCAGAAATATGTCTCCTCCTCCGGCCGACTCATGATCTCAAAGCCGGCGCTGCGCAGCATCGCCTCCGTGCAAGCGCGATTGGGTACCCACCAGTTGGTCTGGTCGGCGGCATAGCGATGTTCGATGAAGTGCAGCCTGGGATAACCCGGATCATCGAACGGTGCCGTCTCGCTGAAGGGATAGTCTGGAGCGACCTGCGCCACCCGCGTGGCGCCGCGTTGCAAGGATTGGAAGATCAGCAGGTCACGGGTTGCGTGCTCGTGGACCAGATCGAGTGCCAGTAGCGGATGCCGAAGGTGGTAAAGCACGCCGATGAAGAAGACGATATCGAATTGCTCTTTGAGCGATGCAACGTCGTAGACGGACAAGTGGCGAAACTCGATATCCAATCCCTCCACGTCAGCAGCAAACAGCGCCTGCTTGAGGTAGTGATCGTCAGTGTCAATACCCAATACCCGGTCGGCGCCGCGTCGCTTCATCTCCATCGAAAAGAAGCCCCCATTGCAACCAATGTCGAGCACTGTCTTGCCGCGCAGATCATGCGGAATCGCATCGGCGTAACAACGCCATTTTATGTGGGGATAGTCCCCCAGGAAGTGATCCGGCGCCGTCCACACGCCCATTAGCTGGATATTGTGGAACCAGGGGCTCAGCGCGGCCGCCTGTTCGCGCACCCGCTCCGCAGTCCACTTACTAGCGCCCCGAGGTGACGTCATGCTGCCGTCCAGGATTCTCCCGCCTGAGCGATCGGACGAATCGCGTTGTGTCCATTGTACGGCTGCCCAGCAATCGGATCGCCTCGCGATAACCGCCCAGGGTCCCCACATCTACGTAGTGCTCGCCGGCGTAGACTCCCTCAACCGGGTTCCCGTCGGCGAGCCAAGCGTTCAATAGCGTCCCCGCGTACTGATCCTGGCGTCCACGTCGTAACCAAAGGGCGTGCAACCTGTGCAGCGTGTGTCCAGGCATTTTGAAGGCGCCCCAGATCCAGTTGGAACGCGCGTCGACAGATTTCACCTTGATGTCCCGTACCAGGCCGTTGTCATCCGTCACGACCGAATCGAAGAGTTGTGGCTGCTCAGCGCGAAACAGCAGCAGGGAGAACTTTTCATCCGGCAACTCGCTCAGCGCGTCGTCAGGAAACCAAACAGTATCGGGCAGGCCGATCACCACAGGTTCCTCCGGTCGGATCAGCGGTAACGCGCAGAAGATTGCGTCACACAGTCCACTGGCGTGACTCTGCACCACGTACGCCACGTCAGCGCCGGCAACGGCGCCGCCATAGTATTGCAGGATGTCCGACTTCCAAGGCGAGATCACGAAGCAAAGTCTGCGTGCGCCGCCAGCGATCATACGCTCTACGAGATATTCGCTGACTGCTCTGGGCCGCTCGATCCCGGCGGAGTCCACCCGTGAACCGACCGGCAGCAGTTCCTTCGAGAAGGCCAATGGCTGGATCCGCATGCCATTCCCGGCAGCTGGGATAATGCCCCAGCTCATGCAGGCTGCGGCGACATGGCCGCTTCAAACCCAGCGATCATGTCTTGCGAGCGATGAGCCGCCGTGTGCTGATCGAAGGTTCGCTCCTGCGCACGACGAGCAACGGCGGCCAGTTCCGAGTAGGGCTGGTCGAGCACTGCCAGAGTGTCCTCGGGAGCATGTCCAACCAGGATTTCACTGCCTGGTGCGAAAAAAGGCCTCGAGGCCGGGCCACATGTCGCTCAACACCGGCACACGGCAGGCCGCTGCTTCGAACAGACGGCCCGAGGGGCACCAGCCGAGCGCCGCCATCGCTGCTCGCGTCACATTCAGGGTCAGCTGCGATGATGCGTAAAAGGCTGCGTGTTCCGACGGGGGCAGATGCTGGACGAAGTAAATATTGTCCGACCATGGAAAGTCCGGTGGATACATTGCCCCCGCGAGAACGAAACGGCTGCTATGCCGACGGCGTGCCGGCTCCAAAAACAGCTGCCGAAGCGCTGGCTGGCGGTCCGCGGCATAGGTCCCGATGTATGACAATGCAGCCCGATACTGCGGTACTGGCGCACCGGGATGATGTGTACGGAATCCACAGAACCATACAGCGGCATAACACGGCGCGCACCAAGCTGCGTCTGCAGCGCATCCAGCGCGCCGCCGCCGGTGTAGCTAAACACCAGGTCGAAACGCCCGAGACCTTCCGACGGCATGTAGTCCACGGGCTCGCCGGCGGCCAGTCGCGCCAGCGTGACCGATGTATCGAGATCGTAGAAGCACCGCAGAGGGGCGCGGCTATCCATGATCAGCCGCGTGGCGGCGCAGGCATCAGGGCAGTACGACGTCACCATTGCAACGTCGGCGTTGTCAGCTGCACGTTGTGCGCGTTCGGGATCCCAGGTCTTGTACAGCACCAGTTCACCACCACCGGGAAGTTCCACGAGATCACGATGTTCCGCGTAGTACGGCACGTCGCGCTCGAAGAATGTCACTCGGTGCCCGGCAGTATGAAGAGCCCTGATCAAGCCGCGCCAGAGAGCCGCATGTCCGTTGCCCCAGGAGGAACTGACAGCCAAGCCGAAGATCACAATCCTCATGGAGTGCGTGTCACCGCTCTTCCTTCCATATAGGCATATTGAACGTTTGAACCTTGCGGCTGGTTCCGGGCCGCCAGACCTCGCGACCGCCTTGGTAGGTTGAGGCGCCGCAGCAGCGCCGCGGCACCCGGGCACAGCGCGATGCGCGCTGGCAGGTGTGCTTCCCGTTGAACGTAGTAAGCGGCGATGAACTCGTCGACGGGAAAGCCAGAGCCGAATACACGGCGCAGGACGGGGCGTCGGTCAGATGTGGCGAGACCGACCAGCGTTGCATAAAGATCGGCCGGCACCCTGACGCCGAATTCACGTGCAGTCGCGTGAAAAGCGGCCCGATACAACCGCTCTGTGTCGAATAAGTGTGCCGTCTAAAATCGAACACGACGGCCTTGCAGGAGACTCGGCTCAAGTCCGCTGCCTCGTGTAAAGGCCCGGCAGCGCGCCAGAACGTCGTGTCAACGCCAGAACCAGCAGCTTTACTTATGCGTTGGGAGGGCTGTTGCGCAACCTGAGACCACCGGTGAAAAGCTTTATGGTGAAGCAATGCGCATAACGGTGTGCAACACGATGCCAACTGTCCGTAGTGCGAATCCAGCGTGATCCAGGCAATCCAGTATGATGCAGAGTGGCTGACAGCCATGCACCGGGGCGACTTCTCCGCGGCGTGGAGGATCAATGATGTCGTGATGGCAGGTCGCGATCCCGCCGAGAGGGACAATCCACGTCTGCCCTACCATCTGCGTTGGGTCTGGGATGGACGCGACTTCCATGGGCAGAACGCGCTCGTTCGCTGCTATCATGGCTTGGGTGATACGATCCAGTTCGCTCGATATTTGACTGTTCTGCAGCCGCTGGTTGCTTCGCTCACGATTGAAGTCCAGCCAGCGCTTATGTCCCTGCTTGCCACGGTGCCGGGGCCTGACCGACTGGTGCCATTTCAGACCAGAGCGCCTTTGCCGGCGTGTGGATGCGATCTCGAGATTATGGAACTGGCGCATGCGCTGCAGCTAGCACCGGAGGACGCGCCGCAGCCGCCCTATCTGCGATGCGCGCCATCGCGCCTACCGAAAGGCACAATCGGCATTTGCTGGCAGACCGGTGATTGGGATCCGGCGCGGGCGATACCTGAAGTGTTGATGCGCCATCTGCTGACGGTCAGCGGCAGGTCCGGCAGGTGTGTGACGATACAGCCGGTTCCGACCACGCTGCCGGTGCTTAATCCGCATGGCGCGCCGGTCGACATCATGCAGACCGCGTCGCTGATCGCGGGTGTTGACTTGGTTATCACAGTGGACACGCTGGTCGCGCATTTGGCCGGCGCACTGAACCGGCCCACGTGGCTGCTGCTCAAACACGATGCGGACTGGCGCTGGATGAAGGACCGCAGCGACTCCCCTTGGTATCCGAGCATGCGGATCTTCCGTCAGCCAGCGCCGGGGGACTGGCAGCAAGTGATCGCAGACGTTGCGCGCCATCTCACGGCCGTGTGTTGATGGCCAGAACCCTCGCGTCCTCGCGATACACCATCAACTCGCTCAGCGATCCTGCGCTGATCTCGATCCGTCTCATTATGTCGAGGGACATGCCCAGGAAATGCACGAGCACTGCCTTGATCACGTCGGAGTGGGTGACCAGGACCAGCTCGCCGTCAGGGTAGCGCGCAGCGTAGCGCATCAGGCCAGCGACCGCGCGTGCTTGGACTTCGAGCATGCTTTCGCCGCCAGGAACTCCGGCGGTGCTGCGAAAATTGTTCCATGCATGCCAGGCTGGGTCGCCCGCAAGATCTTTGAAGCGCTTTCCTGTCCATGCCGCAAAATCGAGCTCGTCAAAGGCTGCATCCACTTGGACGGCATGCCCCGTCCGCAGCGCGATAAGTTCGGCTGTTTCGCAGGCGCGCCGCACCGGTGAGGATACGACGGCCGCAGGGCGATAGCCCGTGACGCGCTCCGCGACCCACTCGGCCTCCTCGCGTCCCTGCGCCGAAAGCCTGTAGCCTTCGCGGCCGCCCAGTCCGCAGTCGAGCAAGGCGTAACTGCCGTGACGAACCAGAAGAATTCGCGTTTGCATTCAGCCGCCTGGTTCTCCACCATGGATGAATGCTTCGGCACGCTCACGCGCCTCATGATCGGTGAACTGCTTTGGCGGGCTCTTCATGAAATAGCTGGAAGGGCCGATCAGCGCACCGCCGACACCGCGGTCTAGCGCCAGTCGAGCGCATCGCACGGCGTCGATAACGACTCCCGCCGAATTCGGCGAATCCCATACTTCCAGTTTCACTTCGCAGTTAAGCGGAACGTTGCCGAACGTGGTCCCTTCAACGCGGATATGGGCCAATTTCCGATCGGTGAGCCAGGGAACGTAATCGCTCGGCCCAACGTGCACGTTCTCCGCAGGGAGAGTCTCGCCGAGTTGACTGGTCACTGCTCGCGTTTTGGAGATCTTCTTCGATTCCAACCGGCTACGCTCCAGCATATTGGCGAAATCAGTGTTGCCACCAAAATTGAGCTGGTAGGTGCGGTCCACGCGGACGCCGCGCTCCTGGAATAGGTTGACGATGGCGCGGTGCAGGATGGTGGCACCCACCTGCGACTTGATGTCGTCTCCGATCAGCGGAAGCCGCTTGGCCTCGAAACGCGCATGCCAGGTGGGATCTGATGCGATGAACACCGGGATACAGTTGACAAATGCGCATCCTGCTGCGAGCGCCTGCTCGGCGTACCATCTCGTGGCTCGTTCCGAACCGACCGGTAGGTACGAGACTACGATTTCCGCCTCGGTGCGGCGGAGCACCTCCGCGACGTTCACGGCGTCGGCGTCGCTCTCCTCCACCATATCCCGCAGATATCGGCCAAGACCGTCCATTGTCGGCCCACGCTGAACGATCACGCCTGTTTTAGGTACGGAGGCAAACACCTGCGTATTGTTGGGTTCACTCAGGATGGCGTCAGCAACATCCAGGCCGACCTTACTGCTGGAAATGTCGAATGCAGCTACAAATTCGACGTCAGCGACAGTGTAGCCGCCCAATTCGACATGCATCAGCCCGGGAACAGGCATATTGCCAATGGCGCGGCCATAGTAGGTGACGCCCTGAACGAGAGAAGACGCGCAGTTGCCAACACCTACGATCGCGACTTGGATCTTGCGCACGCGCCTGTCTCCTGGCCAGAGAGGAACATAGGTCGCGCCAAGAAAGCTCTGATGCCGCAGCAGTTCCAGATTGTTTCTACAAACCTCCGTGCTTGACGCCCTCCGTCGCTTCAGGTCTGCCGGCGAGAAGGAACAGGCCGAGCACGCTGCAGTCCCCATCGCTGAGACGGCTAATTGCCATCCGCTTTCCGCGGACGGGGCTGACACCTCTGTAGCAGAGATCGCACGCCGCCCAAGCGGAATAGCCGGAACGGGACGGAAGCCCAGCGAAGATACTGAGTGCTGCACTCGGCCTAATATCGACCTTGCCCTACGCGGATCCGGGTTAGAGCTTGCCCATAGCACGCAGGCTAGCCTCGACGGTGCCCATCAATCCGGTGTAGGGCTTGGCGTTCGACAAGGTCGCGGATCTTCCCGATCTTCTCTGCCACCATCTCGATCGTTACTGGTTGGTCTGGGTCGAACTGCACGCCCTCGGACTGGAAATACTGCACCCGCGCATAGTTCCCGGCGGTCGCTGCGATGATCTCGCCGTTGGCATCGCATTCCTCGCTGCACAGCCAGGCAACGGCGGGCGACACGAACTCTGGGCGCATGTATTGCAGCATGTGCGGCGGCAGCAACGCCTCGGTCATGCGCGTGCGCGCCGAGGGCGAGATCGCGTTGCACAGGATGTTGTATTTGGCACCCTCCAGGCGCAGCACGTTTATCAGGCCGTTCACCGCCATCTTTGCCGCGCCGTAGTTGCTCTGGCCGAAATTCCCGACCGTGCCGGAGCCGGAAGTCGTGACGACGATGCGGCCATATTGTTGCTTGCGCATGATCGGCCATGCCGCCCTGGTGCAGTAAACCGTGCCGTAGAAATGCACCTGCACGGCGAACTCGAAATCCTCCATGGTCATGTTGTTGAACGCCTTGTCGCGCAGAATGCCGGCGTTGTTCACCAAGATGTCGCAGCGGCCCCAGGTGTTCGTCGCGGTGTCGATGATGCCCTGTGCGCTGCCCATGTCGGCGACCGAGTTGTAGTTGGCGACCGCCTCGCCGCCGGCGGCCTTGATCTCGGCCACCACCTTGTCGGCGACCGCGTGCTCGCCGCCGCGACCGTCCACCGCACCGCCCGGATCGTTCACCACGACCTTGGCACCGCGGCTCGCCAGCAGCATGGCGTGCGATCGGCCAAGCCCGGCGCCGGCGCCAGTCACAATGGCAACGCGATCGTCAAAACGAATGGGCATCAGGGATCCTCCTGGGGTGGTCGGATGATGGTTACAGGCTTATCCTACTGGCCAGTAATCCCATGAGGCCAGCCCATGAGCTATCTGCGCAGCGGCATCTTTCTGGCGCCGTTCCACAATCTGACGGAGAACCCGACGCTCGCGCTGGAGCGCGACATGGAGCTGCTGCAGCACATCGACAAGCTGAACTACCACGAGGCCTGGATCGGCGAGCACCATTCGGGCGGCTTCGAGATCATCGGCTCGCCGGAGGTGTTCATCGCCGCCGCCGCCGAGCGCACGCGGCACATCCGGCTGGGCACCGGCGTTGCATCGCTGCCTTACCACAACCCGTTCATCCTCGCCGATCGCATGGTGCAGCTCGACCACATGACGCGCGGCCGCGCGATGTTCGGCGTGGGCCCGGGCGCGCTGGTGCACGACGCGCTGAAGATCGGCATCAAGGCGGGCGATCAGCGGCGCATGATGAACGAGTCGCTCGACGTCATCATGAAGCTGCTGCGCGGCGAGACCGTCACGCGAGAAGACCGACTGGTATGACCTGGTCGACGCCCGGCTGCAGCTGCCCTGCTACACGCAGCCGATCATGGAGATGGCGGTCGCTGCGTCGCGCTCGCCGGCGGGTGCGCTGGCCGCTGGGCGGCACGGCGATCGGCATGCTGTCGATCGGCGGCACCAGTCCTGACGCAATGGCGAAGCACACGCTGAACTGGGGTTTGTATGAGGAGCAGGCGCGGCTGAACGGGCTGGTTCCCGATCGCAGCAAGTGGCGCCTGGTGACGCTGATGCACGTGGCGGAGACGCGCGAGAAGGCGAAGCAGAACGTGCAGTTCGGCCTGAATGCGTTCCGCGATTACTTCACCGACGTAGCGACATTCCCGATCGTGCCGGGCGACATTGCCGATCCCTACACGTTCCTGATCGAGAGCGGTGCCGCGCTGCATCGGCACACCGGACGACGCGATCGCCTATATCGAGAACCTGCTGAAAGGATCAGGCGGGTTCGGTGCGATCATGGAGCTGGCGCAAAACTGGGCGGACTGGGATGCGACCAAGCGACACTACGAGCTGATGGCGCGCTACGTGCACCCGCACTTCCAGCGCTCACGCGAACTGCGTCGCGACTGGTACGCCTATGCGCGCGATCACCATGGCGACTTCATCGGCCAGGCGAGCGCCGCGGTGCAGGCCGAGATCGATCGGCTGGCAGCGCGCAAGGCGGCGGAATAGCGGATGGTGCGAGATGCAGTCGCCGAGCTCGCCGAGTTGCTGGAGGGCAAAGGGAGCCGCCGTTATGGGCTGAGCGACGTGAACCAGTTGCAGCATGCATTGCAGGTGGCACTGCTGGCGGAGCAGTCAGGCTGCAACGCCGCTTTGGTGACAGCGGCGTTGCTGCATGACATTGGCCACATGGTGCACAAGCTTGGCGAGAACCCCGCGGAAGACGGCGTCGATGACAGGCACGAGGAACTGGGGCGCGCCTATCTCGCGGGACTGTTCGGTCCGAAGGTCACCGAACCGGTCGGCCTGCATGTGCCGGCGAAACGCTATCTCTGCGCGACTGAACCCGACTACTTCGCCAAACTCTCGGCGGACAGCGTGCTCAGTTTAAAGTTGCAGGGGGGACCGATGTCGGCGGACGAAGTGGCGGCGTTCCGTGCCTCACCGCATGCGGAGGCTGCGGTGCAGCTCCGGCGGTTCGACGAGGGCGCCAAGGTCGCCGATTTGCCGACACCAACGGTGGCGCATTTCCTGCCGTATGTGCGCGCCTGCCTGCGCGGATAGCGGACGCATTACAGACGGCGCCACAGCTGCGTAGCGATGACGCCGACCTGGGCCTCGATTGCCGCCGCCGCATCCAGGCAGACATCTTCGCGATAGCGCGACGCAATCAGCTGCACGCCCACCGGATTGTCCCCG
>CAWKMC010000023.1:0-34412 GCA_963850535.1 uncultured Alphaproteobacteria bacterium
CAATACGCGGCGGCAGAGCGACGGCAAGTCAGCCGAGAGGAAATGACATCAGAAGACGGTTGGTTTGACCGGACCGCTGATAGGCTATGCTCGCTGCGAAACTCCGCAGCAACTTGATGCCGAGGCCACCGATCGCCATCGAATCGAGATCCTTGGCCGTTGGCGCGCCTTCATAGGCGAGCGGATCGAAAGGTTTGCCATCGTCCGAGATCTCGGCGAACAGCGCCTCTCCTTCACGCCACAGTCTGACCTGGATCTCGTGCACCGATCCAGGGTCGAACGCATGCGAGATGACGTTGGTGACGGCCTCTTCCATGCAGAGTTGCAGAGCATACCCCGTTTGCGGTGAGAGGCCGAAGGCCGCTGTTTGCTCCGCAAGCCAACTCGTCATCCGGGCGATTTCAGCAAGTTCGTTGCGCAAAATCAGAGAATGCAAGCAAAGAACCGCTCAGCCGCGAGCAAGCGCTGCCGCCAGCGCCGCTTCAGTGTCGCGATAGATCGGCATCAATTCGGCCGCACCCATGACATCCAGCACCCGTTCCACTGCCCCCACCGGGTTCAGCAGGATCAGAGTTCCCCCCGACGCTGCACCGTTTTTGCCCCAAGCAACAGCGTCCTAATCCCGATCGAGGCCAGAAAACTGACGCCGCCCAGGTCAACGACGACCGCCTTGTGCGATCCCGCGATGGCGTTGAACTGCAGATCGATGGCGCTTGCCCCGGCGATGTCCAGGCGCCCCTTCAGGACAATCTTGACTACGCCAGGCGCCAATGCCTCTACCGCCATGTCCATGAAGGTTCCCTTCACTTATGCCGTTCCGCGTCCGAGCTAGATGCAGACTTCCCCAAGTGTTTGCAATGTTCAGGCTTGGTGTCATGCAATTGTCAACCAGCAGCGGGAGGACAGCGTGGTGCGCGTGGTAGGCATCGACCATCTGGTGATCAGGGTCAGCGACTACGAGAAGTCCAAGTCGTTCTATGGCCGGTTGTTCGCATTCCTTGGCTTTGAAATATCCGACGAATACGAGGACGCGATCGGCTGGACCAACGGCAAGACCCGCTTCTGGATCGGTTCCGCCGATGCCGAAGGCCGCAAGCGCAAATATCGCATAGGAGATGTCGGCTTCCACCACTATGCCTTCGAACTGCGCAGCCGCAAGGACGTGGATGCTTTGCAGGACTTCCTACACGAACTCGGCGCCACCATCGTCGATCCTGCCGGCGAATACTATGACGACTACTATGCAGTGTTCTTTCTCGATCCGGACGGGCTCAAGCTGGAAGGCATGAAATACGGGGAGCGTCATACGCGCGAGGCGCGGAAACGGGCCGCGGCGAAATGACCGCAGCCTCGCCACGCTCGCTCTATGCGCGCCTGCCGGTATTCTACGGTTGGGTCATCGTCGCCGTTGTGTTCGTCACTATGGGCATCGCGGTCAATGCTCGCACAGCATTTTCATTGCTGTTCCCGCCGATTCTCGATGAATTCGGCTGGGAGCGAGGCATGACGGCCGGCGCTTTTTCGTTCGGCTTCATCGTCTCAGCCATTCTGAGCCCGACACTCGGTAGGCTGATGGATCGACGCGGACCGCTCGTGGTGAACGAACTCGGGGTGGTCTTGATCGGCACCGGTTTGTTGCTTGCCACGCGGGTGAGCGCGCCGTGGCAACTCTACGCGACACTAGGCATGCTGGTTGGTGCCGGCAGCGTCTGCCTTGGCTATACCGGCCAGGGACTGTTTTTGCCGAACTGGTTTGCCCGCCGCCGCGGCCTGGCAATGAGCCTGGCGTTCTCCGGTGTCGGCGTGGGGTCGGTGATCCTGTTGCCCTGGTTGGAGACCTTGATCAACCGTTCCGGCTGGCGCAGCGCCTGCCTGGCGCTGGGTGTCCTCGTCCTGGCGCTGTTGTTGCCGCTCAACCTGCTGCTGCGGCGGCGACCGGAGGACATCGGTCTCCATCCGGATGGCGACGGCGCGGCACACGCCACTGACAGCGCACGAGCGAGCCTCAGCGTCGTCGATCCGGCCTGGGTCGCAATCGACTGGACTCTCGGGCGCGCACTGCGCACGGCAAAGTTCTGGTGGATCGCACTCGGCTACTTTTGTGCCCTATTCACCTGGTATGCTGTGCAGGTGCATCAGACGAAATATCTGCAAGAGATCGGATTCACCCCAGCACTCGCAGCCTGGGCATTGGGCGGCGTCAGCCTGGCCGGAATTCCCGGCCAGATCGCGCTCGGTCATCTGTCGGATCGCATCGGCCGAGAGTTCGTCTGGTTGGTGGGAAGCCTCGGCTTCACCGTGACCTGCCTGCTGCTCCTGGCGCTGCGTGATACACCGACCATGCCGCTGCTCTACCTGATGATCGCCGCACAGGGTGTACTCGGCTATGGCGTTACCTCGGTGATCGGTGCAATCCCGGCCGAGATCTTTCAGGGCCGCCATTACGGCAGCATTTTCGGCACGCTGATGCTGGCATCCATCGCTGGCGGGGCCGTCGGGCCCTGGCTGATGGGCACGCTGCACGACGCGACCGGCAACTATATCGTGGCCTTCTGGATCGCCCTCGTCAGCAGCCTGCTGTCAGCGGTTGCCATCTGGTTTGCCGCCCCGAGAAAAGTTCGCCTCGTGGCCGGTCGCGTCGCGCGCGCGCGATAGACGCCATCGGAAATGAGCGTCCGTTATGCTGCCTTGCTGTTGCCGGTCGACCAGCGACCGGCAATTTGATCGAGGCATGCCGTCAGTGCCGGTTCCAGTCGTGCCGTCACGGCTTCGAGGCGTGCAACGAGCACTTCGGCACGCGAGTGGTCGTTGCGGGTCACCGCGTCGGCGATCTCCTCCAATACCTCACCGAGGCCAATGGCACCGCAAGTCTCCGCCAAGCCACTGAT
Organism: uncultured Alphaproteobacteria bacterium; assembly: GCA_963850535.1. Classification (GTDB taxonomy): domain Bacteria; phylum Pseudomonadota; class Alphaproteobacteria; order Acetobacterales; family Acetobacteraceae; genus JAMXLO01. Next base: position 2,889 of record CAWKMC010000023.1, read on the forward strand.
TTCCTCGCAGTTGCGCACGATCGCGCCCGCTTCCCATCCCGGCAACAATTCACCGAGCCGCATGCAGCGTGCGATCGCATCGGCGGCGAAATCGGCAATGCAGGCGCGCGCGCGTTCCATACCGACCACCGCGACCATTTCTTCAAGGAACATCAGCGAGACATCTGCCTCGTAGTTGTCGATCGCACCACCAGCATCTGCCTGCGCCAATCCGGCACCAAAGATCCGCACAGAGGGAGCACCGGACAACCAGCGGCGCAGTGTTGCTCCCAGCCGGTCGAGATTGATCGGCTTCTCCAGCACTGCGGTGAAACCTGCTTCGGTGCAGCGCTTGTGAATCACAGAGCCTTTGAGTCCGGTCAGCGCGATGATCGGAATTGTGGTCGCTCGCCCATTCATGGCGCGGATCTTCTGCGTCGCCTCAAAGCCATCGCAATGTGGCATCTGGATGTCCATCAAGATGGCATCGAAGCTGTCGTGACTCGCAAGCCGCACCGCCTCGTCGCCATCATTGGCGACAAACGTGGAGAATCCGCGCCGTGACAGTCCGGCCACCAACAGCGACTGGTTCACCCTGTCGTCTTCCACCACGAGAATGCGGCCGCCACGCGCCACCGCCGCGAGCGGTTCGAGCACTTCCAGTGGCGATCGCTGCGCCAGCAACTGCTGGGCGGCTGAGGCGACTTCATAGGGGTCGGCGGCCGGCGGCGATGACTGCGTCGACGTTAGCCTGTGTCTCTTCATTGCCATGCCAGATGACCAGGGCACGCCTGCCGAATGAAGTGTCCCGAAGCCTGTGCACGAACACCTCGGTCGCCATGCCAAGCAGCCTGCCCTGCACAATCACCAGGTCCAGTGCGCCGCGTTGCGCCTCGATGCGCTCCGCTAGCGCCAGCCCAAGATAGCCGTCTGTCGCCACCTCGACGACGATGCCGTTATCACCCAGCAGGCCTGCGACCGACCGCGTCCTGGCGTCGTCATCGCCGACCAGCAGGGCGGTCCGACCAGGGAACAATTGACTGGCGGCAGAGTGCGCGACGCGCTCGGCCGGGAACTCGAACATGAATTCGCTGCCGACACCCAGCGCGCTTTCCACTGTTAGCGTGCCACCCATCAGCATCGCGTTCTCGCGGCACAATGCCAAGCCGAGCCCAAGACCTGGGTGCGCGCGGTTCTCCTGATTGTGGCCGCGATGGAACCTCTCGAAGATCAGGTCACGATCCCCAGGTGCAATGCCTGGACCGGTGTCCGAGACGGCGAGCTTAATGGAGCTTGTGTCCGATGAACCGGCAATGGCAGAGGCCCGTACCTCCACGTGCCCGTGGTGAGTGAACTTGATGGCGTTGCCGATCAGATTGAACAGCACTTGGCGCAGGCGTGCCGGATCAACCAACCAATAGCCGCGCAGCAGGTCGTCGTAACGCGTTTTCAGTTCGAGACCCTTGTCGCGCGCCTGTGGTTGCAGCGTATCGGTGACCTCGCGCACCAGGCCGATCACATCCACTTCGTCGGTCTGCAATCCGGCGCCGCCGACCTCGCCGCTAGCGATCTCCAGCAATCCATTCAGCATCGCCAGCAATGCATCGCAGCTCGCCCGGATGCGTTCCAGCCAGAGCCGTTGCTCCTGTTCCAATTCGCTGTCGAGCAGCAGCGAACAGATCCCCATGATGGAGTTCATCGGCGTGCGCACGTCGTGACCTAGGGCTGTGAGGACCCCGTCGCGGTCGCGCGCGACCGTCACTGCCTGTTCCTGTGCCGCCTCGCAGGCGCTCGTCGCCGACTGCAGCTTTGCGGCCAGGTCGACTTCGAACGTCACATCGCGGCCTGCGCAGACATAGCCGCCGTCCGGCAGCGGTGCGATTCGCAACCGGTGAACGCGGTCCGTGCCCTCCTCACTGGACAGCGCAACGTGAATGTTATCCTGACACACGTGCGCATCCAGCGCCTCGGTGACGCGCTGACCAGCATCCTGCGATGGCACCAATCCAAGCGCCGTCAGCAGTGGCTGGCCGATCGCATCTCGCAAACGGTCTGGCGCGAAGCCGTAAATCGATCGGACACAGCCGCGGCGATCAAGCTCAACCTGCCAATCAGCTCCGAAACCGATCGGTGGGGGAACCGAGCCTTCGCCCTTGGAGCGTACCGAGACAGCAAGCGCGATGCAGGAGAGCCAAACTGCCAGCAGGTAGCCACCAAGCATGACTACCGCTCGCGTTCCCAGCCAATGGGTCTTCAGCGCCACGTCAGTCCCTATGCTGGCGTTGACGGTTGCATCCACGCTGTGGAGCGGCGCTGATATCGAGAGCTGAACTGGGATGCCCAGCACCCGGTTCGCCACCGCCAGTATTTGGTTGCCCCAATCAGGGTTTGGTCCGCCCTCCGTCGCTGGCGGCTGCGGTGTCGCGGTATGATTAGACAGCACCAGCGGACCATCGACGCCACCAAGCTCGATCGCGACACCGGGGCCGAGCCACGTATGCCCGATCATCCGGGCAAGATCGTCGAACCGGAACAGGGCGCCTACCAAGCCTGCCGGCTTGCCCGCCGAGTCACGCACGATTCTGGTCAACAGCAGCGACATCCCACTCCGAAGCCAGGAATCGCTGCGCTGCAGGGACAGCACCATACCATTGTCGGCAGTGGCGCGCCTGAACCAGTCAGTGTCTCCCACCGACGCATCGGCGGGCGCAAAGGGCGACGAGGAGGCCAGCAACTGCCCCGAGGAATTCACGGCAAAGGTGGCGGCAGACGGGGGCACGGCAGCCTGGAGGCGCAGAAGCCGACTGCTCAGCGCAATCTTGTCGCCCTGCAGATCGCTCGCACGGATGCTGTCGCTCATGTCGGCAAAGTGCTCGAGCGGTATGTCGATCGATGCCGCCACCGCGCCGGCCGCAACGGTCAGGCTATTGAGCGTGTCGCGTACCACCTGTGCGGTCTGAATGAATGCGGTGAGACCCCAGGCGCCGACCAGCAGCAACGCCACGGCCGACAGAGCGACCGGACGCGAAATCAGCCGGAGCGGCGCCACGAGGATGTTGACGACGCGCTTCACCGCGACCTCCCTCGATTAGCGGCTGAAACCTATCCGTCGATAGCTACGAATTGGTTTCAGCGGGCGGCGCGCGAGCGCAACTTGAGCTAACGGGTCATAATACCTTGCTGCGAGCACAGTCGAACCATGCTTGGCCGTTCTTATCCGAAGGGCTTATGTCCAGAAAAGCGAGCGACGCCCCAGCCTCACCCACTTCAAGCAGTCCTCCGCTGAGCAGCACCAGGATATGGCTCAGCGCGGCCGCGTCCGAGCCGAGTGACGCAGCCAGGGCATGCGGTCCAGTAGCGCGCCCCACGATACGCCACGATCCCGCCGCCCCATTGAAACGAAGGGGAATGGCGGCCTGGGACCGCAGGGAGACAGACTGGAGCGCCAGGGTCAGACGCATCGGCGCGTCGCGCTGTACTTCGATCTGAAGTGAGACACCCGCCGCCGACGCCTCGGCGGCGCAGTCGTCCCCGCCTGTACGGAACGTCCAGGTCGTGTGGATGGTCGGGCTTGCAGGCCGGCGGGGCGGCGGAGGTGGCGGGACCGGAGGTATCGGTAGCGCGGGTGCCGCCTCTTCAACTGGTTGCGGCGCGCAGCCGTTCATGAATAGCAAGCCGCTCAACGCGACGACGCAGGCAAACCGAACTCGCGCGGTCAACCGCGGAACCTTAGTGGAGAATGATCTCGACCCGGCGGTTCTGCGGCTCGCGCACGCCGGGCCCCGTCGGCACCAACAGGTGCGTGTCGCCAAAGCCTTGCACGGTGATGGCATTCTGCGGCACACCGTCCTTGATCAGTTCCGCCTTCACGGCGTTCGCGCGCCGGATCGACAGACCCATATTGTATCGTGGTGTGCCGGACGTGTCTGCGTAGCCATTTACCTCGATCCGCGTATACTGGACACGGGTCGAATTGTCCGCCGCTTCCTTGATGATCTGTCGCGCCCGATCCGACAGCGTTGCCTTATCCCAATCGAAAAACACGAGATAAGAGCGCGCCGGCGCAGGCGCCGGTGCGGCTTGGGCAGGAGGCGCCACCGGGACGGGCGCCGCAACATTGAAGGCGTAACGGACCCCGAGCATGAAGCTGTGATTGTACTGGCTTTGCGCCTTGAACGCGATCGGCACCGGAGCAGCCAGTCCTGACACGGACTGCGTGCCATCGAATGTCTCGCTATAGGGCTTGCCGAAGAAGCGATATTCCGTGGTCAGTGAAAGGCCTGGCACCCCTGGCATCGGAAATGACAGGCCGCCAATGGCCTGGAATGCAAACCCGCCTTGGGTCTGATCGAAATGGCTGCCGAGCGCCGGGAAGGCAGCTGGTGTAAACACGGTTGTGCGATTGAAGTTGGTCCAGGCGTAGCCCGCGCCGCCGCCGATATAAGGATAGATCCAGGGCGCTCCGACATCGATATCGAACAGCACGTTGGCCATGGCGCCATAGGTCTGCACGGACCCGCTTGAGTTTGCGGCGAATGCCTCCCGATTTAGCCCCGCCCAGCGATAGTTGCCCTCGATTTCGAATCGGAACCCATTGCCCAGGGCATATCCGATGCTGGCGAGACCGACCGCCCCGCTTTTCGGCTCGGCCACCGTTGCTCGGGAGTTGGACCAATTCTCTGGCAGGTTGTAGCCGGCGCCCGCGCCTACATAGAGGCCCTGAAATGGCTGCGCTTGTGCCGCGCATGCCGCGCCGACAAAGGCTGCCGCCAACCAGAGAGTGCGCAACCGCATGGCTCAGGTCCTCCTCGGGGCGGACGAAAAGGGGCGCCTTCCGGCGCCCCGATCCGCTGTCTTGACTTGTTCGGCCAGCGATCAGCGAATGATGATCTCGACGCGCCGGTTCTGCGGCTCGCGCACGCCGGGGCCGGTCGGGACCAGCAGGTGTGTGTCGCCGAAGCCTTGCGCCGTGATTGCATTCGCCGGCACACCGTCCTTGATCAGTTCCGCTTTCACCGCGTTCGCACGGCGGATCGACAGACCCATGTTGTACTTCGGCGTGCCCGACGTATCGGTGTAGCCGTTCACTTCGATGCGCGTGTACTGCACCCTGGTCGAGTTGTCCGCCGCTTCGCGAATGATCTGGCGTGCACGGTCGGTAAGCGTCGCCTTGTCCCAATCGAAGAACACCAGATACGAGCGCGCTGGAGCTTGGGCCGGAACGGGTGCGGGAGCCGGCGGCGGCGGCGGCGGCGCAACGCCGAAGTTGTAGCGCAGGCCCACCAGGATCGAGTGGTTGTAGCTCGGGCCCAAGGTGACGCCGGCCGGGAATTGGGCGAAACGGCCAGCGGTCGAAACTGCGGTCCCAGTAGCGGTGTAGCTGCGATTCCCAGTGGTTCCCAGGAAGCGATATTCGGCAGTGAACGCCAGTCCAGGGACGACCGTCGGCAACGGGAACGCCGCGCCGAGGATGGCCTGGTAGGCGAACGAGCCCTCGGTGCTTCGCCCTCCCTGGCGGAAGGAGCCTGGACCGAAGGAGGAGCCGCCGAACGTCGAGAACGTCGGCACGGTAAACGGCAGGTTGTTGTAGACGTTCCACTTCTCATTGATCCACTGGTAGCCAACGCCTGCACCGATGTACGGCACAAACCAGGGCGTCAGGCCGTTGAAGTCATACAGCACATTGGCCATGGCGCCGTACTTCTGCTCGGTGGTGCCACCGCCGAGGGCGCCGATAGAGCTACCGCTGTTCTGGGTGAACCCGTTGCTCTTATTGTTGCGGTAGTCACCTTCGATCTCTGCCCGCAGACCGTTGCCAAAGCCCCAACCCACCGATGCCAGGCCGGCGAACCCGGTGCTACCCTTCATTTGGCCATTGAGGTTCCCCAATAACGGTACCCCGCTGGTCGAGCCGAATACGGTTGTAGGGACACCGGAGCGTCTAATGTTTTCCTGCTGCGTAATGTTCACGCCAGCGCCGGCGCCAACATAGAGCCCGGTGACCGGCTGCGCACTCGCCACAATCGGCGTTGCCAGAATTGTGGCCGCCAGGAGCGCACTCCGAAGCTGCATTTGCTTTCTCCTCGTTCTGCCGGCGCCAACCCTGGCGCGGTCGTCCCGTCAGGGCACTGGACGCCCTTTCGCTCAACCAACCATAGACAAGAACGGTCGCTAACGCGAGAGGGGGGCTCGCTTTTCGGGCACAGTGTTGCTAACCGGCAACATCAGTTAAGCGCTTCTATCAACGGCGGAAGAGAGCAGGAGTCGAACCTACCCGGAGCCGCCGAGCAGCCCCAACCGGCTTTGAAGGCCGGCCGGCCCACCGGAGCCGCTTCTCTTCCGCGATCAGTTATCCGTCCAGCCAGCGAGTTGGGCAATAAACGTAGCCTCGTCCGCAGCCTCCAGGCACCGGCAGTCCATCCATAGCCGGCCTTCCGCGATCCGTCCGATCACCGGGCGCGCTAAACCGCGTAGCCCGCCAGCAAGCGGTTCGAGACCCCCGCCACCAATCGTCACGGCGAATGAAGGCAGCAGATCCAGCGGCAGGGCGCCTGAACCAATCTGGCTTCGGCACGCCTCAACAGCGATCGGACGGGCCGGCCACCTCACGCAAAACACGGCTGCCAGTCGCAACGCGGTCTGCTCGATCTCGTCGGCAGAACGGCTCAGCAAGCGTAGCGTCGGCAGGTCCTCGGCCAAACGCTCCGGCACGAGATAGAGCAGCAGCACCTGCTCCAGCGCGGCCAGCCTGGCCTTGTCCAGGCGAAGGGCGCGCTTCAGCGGGTTGCGGTTCAGCCGGCCGATCAAGTCCATCCTGCCGACGACCAACCCTGCCTGAGGGCCGCCAAGCAGCTTGTCGCCGGAGAAGCTGACCAGATCGGCTCCTGCCCGCAGCGACTCCTGGGGGGTGGGCTCATGCGGCAGCCCCCAGGCGGCGAGGTCGACAAGGCTGCCGCTCCCCAGATCTTCGATCATCGGCAGTCCTGCTGCGTGCGCGATCTGCGCCAGTTCGGTTGCGGGCACGGCCGCCACAAAGCCCTGGATTGCGAAATTCGCCTGGTGGACGCGCATCAGCAACGCCGTTTGTGGGCCGATCACATCCTTGAAGTCGCGTGCATGCGTGCGATTGGTCGTGCCTATCTCACGCAACACCGCCCCGGCGCGCGCCATGATGTCCGGAATGCGGAATGCGCCGCCGATTTCGATCAACTCACCCCGGGACACGGGCACCTCACGCCCCAACGCCAACGTATTCAGAATCAGCAGCACCGCCGCGGCATTATTGTTGACCACAGTTGCCGCCTCGGCGCCGGTTATCTCGCGCAGCAGCCGCGCGACATGCTCGTCGCGCTCACCACGCTGCCCCGTGGCCAAATCGAACTCGAGCGTCGTCGCGCAGGTCAGTGCTTCCGCCGCCGCCTCGGCGGCAATCCGCGGCAAGGGCGCACGGCCCAAATTGGTGTGCAGCACCGTCCCGGTCAGGTTGAACACCGGCCGCTGCGATCGGGCGAAGCGCCGCGCCAGCGCATCGGCAGTGGCGTCCAGAATCTCCAGCGGTGCCACGTTAAAAGCCCGCGCGGACCGCCGCGCCGCAAGTTCGGCCCGGAACGCGGCCGCCGTCGCAGTCCGCCCAAACCGCGCAATCAGAGCCTCGGCCGTCGGCATGCGTAGCAACGCATCGAGCGAAGGGAGCGGGCTGGTCGAGGCTGGCATGGCGGCGCCATGCTAAGCAGCATGAGCACGACATTCGAGATACCGACCCTTCAAACCGAGCGACTGATCCTGCGCGCGTTCCGCGCTGCTGACATCGACGCCTGGGCAGCGATGGAGGCCGACCCCGAAGTACGGCGTTACCGCGGCAACGACCCGCGCAGTCGCGCGCAGGCCTGGGCGGTGATGGAATCGTCACTCGGCCAATGGGCACTGCGCGGCTACGGGCTGTTCGCGATAGAGCATATTGCTGACGCCCGCTTCGTTGGCTTCACCGGCGTGCTGCACCCGACCGACTGGCCCGAACCGGAGCTCAGCTACTCACTCGCCCGTCAAGCCTGGGGTCATGGGTTTGCCGCGGAAGCGGCCGCGGCGGCGCGCGAGTGGGCATTCAGCCACCCGGGCTTCGCACGTCTGGCCAGTTTCATCCTGCCGGAGAATGCCCGCTCGATCCGGGTCGCACAGAAGCTTGGCGCGATACGGGATGGCACCGTTACACTGCGCGGTTTCGAGGCGGAATGGTGGGTACACCGGAAATGACAGCGTTGCTTGCGCCTGACGAATCCTCGCCAGTCCGGGTGCTGCGCGAGGATGGCCGCTCAGATCTGTTCCTCACCGCTGATCACGCCGGCCGCGCCATCCCGCGTAGCCTGGGTCGCCTTGAACTCGCGGAGAGCGACCTGGACCGGCATATCGCCTGGGACATTGGGATCGCTGCGGTCACCGAGCGGCTCTCTGCAGTTCTTGATGCGACGGCCGTGCTGCAGAGCTACTCACGGCTGGTGATCGACTGCAACCGCGATCCCGCCGTGCCCAGCTCGATCCCGGAGATCAGCGAGTCGACGTGCATCCCCGGCAACCTCGATCTCACGTCGGCACAGCGCGAGATGCGCCGAGCCGCAGTGTTCGAACCGTATCACGCACGCATTCGCACCTTGCTCGATGCCCGCCAAGCTGCGCAGCGACGCACGGTCTATGTCGCGATGCACAGCTTCACGCCGGTGTTCAAAGGCGAATCACGGGCCATGCAGGTCGGCGTGCTGTACAATCGCGATGCGCAGCTTGCCAATGTAATGCTCGATCTTCTGCGCGCGGAAGGTGACCTGGTGGTGGGTGACAACGCCCCTTACGCGGTCAGCGATGTGACTGACTATGGCGTCCCGGTACATGCGGAACGCCGTGGCCTGCGACACGTCGAAATCGAAATCCGCCAGGATCTGATCGCCGATGCAGCGGGTCAGGCTGCCTGGGCCGCGCGCTTCGATCGTCTTCTGCGCATCGCGCTGAAGAGGCTGCCATGTTGAGCCGCGAGGTACCGATCGATGCAGCGCACGCGGCACTGCTGTTCGTCGATGTGCAGAACTACAACGCGCGGCCTGATGGCGGCGAGTATACCCAGATGAGCGCGACCGAGCGTGATAATCGCTACGGATACTTCTTCCGTGTGATGCAGGAAACCGCGCTGCCCAACATGCAGCGCCTCCAGGCTGCATGTCGCCACGCGCGCATCGAGGTCATGTACACGGTCATCGAGGCGCTGACCCACGACGGACGCGATCTCAGTCTCGACTACAAGATCAGTGGCCTGTTCGTGGCGCGCGGTTCGTGGGACGCCAAAGTGCTGGACGCCATCGCACCGACTGGCGATGAGATCGTGCTGCCGAAGACGTCCTCGTCGGTGTTCATTTCCACCAACGTCGACTACGTGCTGCGCAATCTCGGCGTCCGATCGCTGATCATCGCCGGCGTGCTGACCGACCAGTGCATCAACTCGGCAGTCCGGGATGCATGCGACCTTGGGTATCTGGTGACCGTACCCATCGACGCCTGCGCCACGCTCAGTGCCGAACGCCACGAATGGGCGCTGCGCAACAACCGCGGCTACTGTAGGCAGGTCACGACGGACGCGCTGGTCCAAGAGATCGAACAACTGTCGAGCTAAATCGCTCCAAACGTCCGCTTCGCCAACTCGATCAGCGCTCGCAGATACGCCTCGCCATCTGCCGGCCTGTGATCGACCCCGATCTGCGCACGGTAGCCATTCGCCATGTCGGCGAAATCGACGATGTCGTCCGACTCGCTCAGCCAGTTGCAGATCGCCGTGTATTCGCGGAACACCGCCGTTCCTGGCAAGCGCCGCACCTCTTGCACCAGTCTCTCCAGCAACGCCGCCGCATCGCGGCTCACCGTATCCGACGGATCCGCGTCCACCTTGCGCATCCGCCATTCGGCCGTGCGCTCCAACTCATCGGCTTCCTCCATCAAGCCTCCCGTCGAGAGAACGCCGTCTCCTGACTGGTGATGAATTCCAGCAGACATGCCCTGCCCTCTTGCGTCTGCCGCCGTGCCCGCAGGATCGCCTCGCCGATCTGTGACGGGTCCTCGACCCGCTCGCTCCAGCCACCGAGATCGCGCGCCAGATTGGCATAGCTCCCGCCAAGGTCGCGGGCGTTGTGTTTCTCATGCGATAGCTTCATGTGCGGGATCTCGATCGCCATCGTCGAGTTGTTCAGCACGATCGTGCAGATCGGCACGCCGCAACGCACCGCGGTCTCGAAGTCAAGGCCGGTCATGCCGAACGCCGCATCGCCCATGAAGTTGACACAGAATTTTTCCTCCGCGGCGACCTTGGCGCCGATCGTCAGGCCAAGTCCGGTGCCGAGCTGATGCGACTTCCCCCATCCAAGATACGAACGCGGCCGAGTGGCCCGATAGAATGGCAGCAACTGTTCGCGCGGACTCCCGGAATCATGTGTCACAATCGCCTCGGCGGGATCGACCACACGCATGAATTCGTTGATCACGCGATAAGGCGTGATCGGCGTCTCCGCGGATGTTAGCTTGGCGTGCCAGTGCGCCAGCCACGTATTGCGTTTCGCCACGATTTCCTCGGCGGGCGAGCGGTTGAGCAGCCGCCCACCGAGCCGATCCTTCAGCGCCTCGATCAATGCCGCCAAGGTCAGCTTCGCATCGCCCAGCAGTGCCACCTCGGTGGCGTAGCTCTTGTGCAGATCGCGCGCGTCGTTCGTCGCGTGAATGATCCGCACGCCATTCGGCAGCGGCGGCGTGGTCAGTGGATGCCGGTTCAAGCCGGTGCCGAGCGCCAGGATCAGGTCGGCGCGCGAATACAGGAAATGCGCTCCGTGCCCGGTGAAACCATTACCGCCGGAACCCAGTGCCAGCGCGTGGTCCTCGGGGAACGCACTCTTGCCATCCACCGTCGTCATCACCGGGCTTTGCAGGAGCTCCGCGAGCCGCACCAGATCGTCGCTGGCCTCGGCGTACAGCACACCTTGGCCGGCGAGAATCAGCGGGCAGGCCGCCTCCACCAGCAGGCGCGCAGCATCCTCGACGTCATCCGTGTCGGGTGCGGCCCGCGTCCTGCGCAACGGGCTGTGGTCCAATCCGTCGCTGCCAATTTCCAGCGCCAGTAGGTCGCGTGGCAGTTCCACCATGACCGGCCCCGGTCGGCCATTCTTCAGCTGACTGAATGCGCGTCGCATCGCTGCCGGAATTTGCTCCGGCACGAGGACGTGCTCGACCTGCTTGGTCACCGAGGCGTAGGTACGACTGGCATGGAACATCGGAAACACCTGCGCCTGCTCCCGTGCATGGCCGAGTGGCAGGAACAGCACCGGCACCGAGTTGGAGAACGTGGTCGCGATCCCAGGAAACGCATTCTCTGCGCCAGGTCCATACTGCATGGCGAACACGCCTGGCGGCCGCCCATTGGTGACGCGCGAATAGCCATCGGCCATATCGACCCCGACGCGTTCCTGGCGGCAAATGATCGGACGCAATCCGGCGGCCACCGCCGTCTCGATCACCGACGTCGTCGGAAAACAGAACAGCGTGGTGACGCCCTCACGCTTCAGAACCTCTATGACGGCCTGATCTGCACGCATCAGTCCCTCCCCTTGACCAAAGCTGACACCAGCTTCCGTCTATTATGACCCATGCGCGCCGCTACGTCATAGCCGGCTACCCGCGTCGGCCTTCGGTCACTATCTCTGCTCGCGGCCAGAACGCATTCCGCGCGACTGGGGCCACCAAATTACATCAGGCGTGCGACTGCGGACCACAGCGCATCGGGTGACAATGCCATGCCGATTGAAATCATCGCTCCCAAAGCAAAGATCGTGATAAGCGACCGCCTCACATAGTCAGACATAGTTTATCTGTGCCTTGTCTTGCTGTTTGCCTGCGTGGGCTGCGGCGACACCCGTCAACGCATGCTGATCGTCCAGGAGACGATCAACACGCCAGTGAGCGACAGCATCACCGCCAGAAACATGCTATTCTTGCTGTGACCGCGACGGATCAGGTTCATGGCTGCGATATGCAGAAGCATCGTTTGCGCGCGAACTTGGCGTTTCACTTTCGTGAGCTTTGCCCTCGAGAGTTCCATACTGTAGGAAGATCCAGTCACGACATAAGAAGATACATTTTCGCGGTTGATGATCTCCTACCAGAACAACGTCACTCGATTTGCCCGGCTATACCGGCGGTAAGCCATGCGAAAGCGCTGACGAACGCAAGCCAATTCACATTGTGTCGGGATCGGAACTGTCCCGAGCTCGCCTCTCCGCCAATTGATCGAAACGATCGGCCAACCGCTTCAGCGCATCCTTGATCTGCGCAGTCGAAGCACTTTCCGCCATTGATAGATACTCGCGCGCTCGCTGACGCAGCTGCTCAGCGGTCAAGTCCGATAACGGAGGGCGGGGTCCAGGTGCAACCACAACACGACCAAATCACCTTGGCCATTTTGGCGTTTTGACACGCAAAGGCGTGTCCATTTCTGGTAACTGACACAGCCTAGCAGTTGGGAGCTAACAAGCCGTTCATGGTTGCAGCATTGGCCAGTGATTCGTGCCCTGACTAGGCTCGACTGCCAAAGTCGTTTACAGTGCGTTAACAGGGAGGAACTGATGCAGACATCGATCAGACGCCGGGCGCTGCTTGGCGCCGGTCTTGCTGTTGGCGCACTACCAAGCCGCGTGCGGGCTGCAGACAAGCCGATCCGGATCGGCGTGCTTACCGACATGGCCGGCGCCTATGCCGCGAACACCGGCCCCGGCTCGGTACTCGGCGCGCAAATGGCCGTCGAGGACTTCGTGCGCGCACATCCGGGTATGAAAGCAGAAGTTGTGCAGGCCGACTTGCAGCTCAAGCCCGATGTAGCTCTGGCTATCGCGGCCGACTGGTATGATAACAAGGGCGTCGATGTTGTCACCGACGTACCGCTGTCATCCGCGGCTTTTGCCATCGGCGACCTCGCCAAGCAGAAGGACAAGGTCGCCATCTTCACCGGCGGCGCTTCGGCCGATATCACCGGCTCTCGTTGCGGGCCGAACCATCTGCACTGGGTCTATGACACCTGGTCCATGCCGCACGGGGTAGTCGATGCCGCGGTAAAGGAAGGCGCCGACAGCTGGTTCTTCATCACCGCGGACTACGCCTTTGGCCATTCGCTGCAGAAGGATGCGGCGAGCTTCGTCACAGCCGCCGGTGGCAAAGTGCTCGGCCAGGCACTGGCGCCATTCCCCGGCACGACGGACTTCTCCTCATTCCTGGTGCAGGCAAAGGCGAGCGGCGCAAAGGCCATCGGCTTGGCAAACGGCGGCAATGACACCGTGAATTGCATCAAGCAGGCCGCCGAGTTCGGCATCATGAAAGGCGGTCAGAAGTTGGCCGGACTGATCTTCCTGATCCACGATGTCCACGGGGTGGGCCTTGCTTCCGCGCAGGGCGTGTTGCTGACCGAGCCGTTCTACTGGAACCTGAACGACGGTACACGCGAATTCAGCAAACGATTCGCTGCGCGGTTCAACGGTGTCGTGCCCGGTTCGGTGCACGCCGGCCAATACTCCGGCGTGATGCATTACCTGAAATGTGCCGCAGCCATGGGCGTCGACAAAGCAACCACCAGTGGTCGTGCGGTGATACAGCAGATGAAGGCGACCCCGACCGACGACCCGTTGTTCGGCAAGGGCAAAGTGCGGCTTGATGGCCGGGTCATCCACGACATGTACCTGTTCGAGGTAAAGTCACCGGCGCAGTCGAAAGAGGCATGGGACTATTACACGCTGCGCCGCACGATTCCGGCAGATCAGGCATTCCGACCGCTCGATCAGGGCGGTTGCGCTTTGGTACGCAGCTAAGCACAACCAGAAGAGAAAGCGGATGCAGCAGACTCCCATCTCCCGCCGCACGTTGCTCGGCGCGGGTGCCGCCGCGATTGCCTTGCCGCGCAGGTCGCGCGCCGCCGAAAAGCCGATCCGTATCGGTGTGCTCAGCGACATGACCGGACCATATGCGGCAAATACCGGCCCCGGCTCGGTGCTCGGCGCGCAGATGGCAATCGAGGACTTTTCGCGGGCGCATCCCGGCATCAAGGCCGAACTGGTTCAGGCCGACTTCCAGCTGAAGCCGGATGTTGCGCTCGCCATTGCCACCGATTGGTTCGACAACAAGGGCGTGGACCTGATTACGGATGTGCCACTGTCCTCCGCCGCCTTCGCCCTGAGCGACCTGGCGAAGGCGAAAGACAAGGTGGCGATCTTCACCGGTGCCGCTTCAGCCGACATCACCGGCACACGTTGCGGGCCCAATCACCTGCACTGGGTGCACGATACCTGGTCGATGTCGCACGGCGTGGTCGATGCCAGCATCAAAGAAGGCGCCGACACGTGGTTCTTTATCACCGCCGATTATGCCTTCGGTCATTCTTTGCAGAAGGACGCTGCGGGATTTGTCACTGCGGCCGGCGGCAAGGTGCTCGGCCAGGCACTCGCACCCTTCCCCGGCACAACCGATTTCTCGTCATTCCTGGTGCAGGCAAAAGCGAGCGGGGCAAAGGCAATCGGGCTCGCCAATGGCGGCGCCGACACAGTGAACTGCATCAAGCAGGCAGCTGAGTTCGGCATCATCAAAGGTGGCCAGAGGGTCGCCGGGTTGTTGTTCCTGATCCACGACGTGCACGGCCTTGGCCTGCGGCAAGCACAGGGCGTGCTGCTGACCGAAGCATTCTACTGGAACATGAACGACGGCACTCGCGAGTTCTCGAAGCGATATGCCACACGGTTCAATGGCATCGTGCCGGGCTCTGGTCACGCCGGCCAATATGCGGCGGTCCTGCACTACCTTAAGGCGGTTGCCGCTCTCGGAACTGACAAGGCCACGACAAGCGGCAGAGCCGCCGTAAGCCAGATGAAGGACATGCCGACCGATGATCCGCTATTCGGCAAAGGTAAGGTCCGGACTGACGGTCGTGTGATCCACGACATGTATCTGTTTGAGGTGAAGTCCCCCGAACAATCGAAGGAACCTTGGGATTACTACACGCTCCGTCGGACAATACCGGCCGAGGAAGCCTTCCGCCCGCTCAACCAGGGTGGCTGCGCATTGGCGCACAGCTGAGGTTCAATTCGTTGTGATATCGGCTTGAGCCATATCGGGACGCTGCCACTGCTTGTAACAGTGGCGCTATGGTGGACGTGCCATCGCAAATTCGTGACCGACGCACCGCCGGCATGATCGATGCCGGATCGCCGGACGCACGCCCCTTCCATGATCGAGAAGAGCTGCTTGGTCTTGCGGAAGAGGCGGCAGGGATCGGTATCTGGGATATCGAACTAGGCCCCTGCTTGCTTCGCGCCCGGCCGCAGTTCTTCCGCATTATGGGGCTGGAACCAACCAATCGCCCGGTTTCGATCGAAACCACACGCCGGCTTCGCCATCCGCAGGATCGCGCCCGTGTGCTGCAGGCCATGCACGACGCAGCAGCCAGCGGCAAGGACAGTTATCAGGTCGAGTACCGCATCATTCGCCCGGATGGCGACGTCCGGTGGATCCTTGGCCGCGGTCGTTTTGTGCGGGACGCAAACGGCACTGTCGTGCGCAGCAGCGGGGTCGACATCGACATCTCCGACCGCAAGCTGGCAGAGGCCGCGCTACGGGAAAGCGAGGAAAGGTTTCGCCGTGTGTATGAGCAGAGTCCGCTTGGCAAAGCGATGGCGGACCTCGACTTTCGCTTCCGCTCCGTTAACCCGGCACTCTGCGCCATGCTCGGCTATACCGAGGCGGAACTTGTCGGACGGAGGTTCCTCGACGTCGTACATCCCGACGATCGCGAATTGTGCAGCCGACTTGCCAGATCGCTGATCGATGGGTCGGCGCCGCAAATCCAGGTGGAGGAGCGCTTTCTTCGCCAGTCTGGTGACCCGCTATGGGTCAACGTCAATGTCGCACCGATTCGCGATGCCGATGGCAACATCCTCTATACACTTGGCGTCATAGAGAACATCGAAGATCGCCGGCAGATGACCGAGACTCTGCTGGAAAGCGACACCCGTCTCCGATTGCTGAACCAGCGTCTGGCGCAACTGGCGGAAGAACGCAGCGCCGAACTGGCATCAAGCCGGGCGCAGCTGCAGGCCTTCTTCGTCAACTCGGTGGACTGGCTGACCCTACAGCGCGTCTCGCCCGACGGAAGCAGCGTCTTCGCCGATATCAATCCAGCCTGCGAGGCAGCCTACGGACTGCCACGTGACGAAGTGATCGGTCGAACAGCGGCAGAGATCCTTGGCCCCGAAGCAGCTGAATTGCCGATGCGCCTGCTGCGCGAATGCCTGCGCACCGGCCAGCCGCAACATTATGTGGCGCGACGAACGCTCAACGGCCGGACCACAACAATCGACGTGATGTTCGTGCTGGTGCCAGAAATGGCCGACGGCGAAGACCGGTTCGTCATCACGTCGGCGCGCGATGTCACCGAGCGCGAGCAGCTCGAGGCGCAGCTGCGACAGGCGCAGAAGATGGAGGCGATCGGTCAGCTTACCGGTGGCGTCGCGCACGATTTCAACAACCTGCTTGCCGTGATTGGCGGCAACGCCGAACTGGCGCGGCGCCGCCCCGCCAACACCACCAGGCAGATGGAGAACATCCTGCGTGCCACGGAACGTGGCGTGACGCTGACGCGGCAGCTATTGTCGTTCTCGCGTCGCCACGTCGGCACCCCCCAGCTCATCGATCTACAGCTAGAGATGCCGCGGATCGCCGAGATGCTGCCGGCCTCCTTGCGCGGCAACATCCAGCTGCGCATCGACGTCGCCAAGGAGATCTGGCCCATCGAGGTCGATGTGGCGGAGCTCGAAATGGCTTTGCTGAACATCGCGGTGAATGCGCGCGACGCCATGCCACAGGGCGGCACATTCGACATCGACGTGCGCAACAGCCTGCCCAGCGGCTCGACGCTGAACGTGGACCACGTCGTCATCAGCTTGCGCGACAGCGGGGTTGGCATCCCGAGTGATGTGATCGGTAAGGTATTCGACCCGTTCTTCACCACCAAGCAGCCAGGCGAGGGTACCGGCCTTGGCCTCAGCCAGGTCTATGGTTTCGCTCAGCAGTCGAGCGGAACCGTCAGCCTGGATAGCACGCCGGGACATGGCACCACTATTACGATCCGGCTTCCGCGCTCCGACAAACAGATGCCTGTGGCAAACCCCCAGGACAAGACTACGGGCTCTGGCACGCTCAGCGGCAGCATTCTGCTGGTCGAGGACAATCCGCAGGTGGCCGACGTCACGGCGCAGATGCTGACCACGATGGGCTTCCGCGTGGAGGTGGTGGACCGCGCACGAAAGGCTCTGCGGCGCCTCAATTCTGGGACATGCGGTATCGATTTGCTGCTGACCGATGTGGTCATGCCCGATGCGATGAATGGCGTTGAACTCGCGGTCAAGGTGCGTGACCGCTTCCCCAAGCTGCCAATTCTTCTGACCTCGGGCTACAACGACGCGGTGATCCCAGCCAGCGGCGCATTTCCGATCCTGCGCAAGCCCGTACCGTACGACGAACTCTACCACGCCATCTGCGCCGCGTTGGGTATTCCGCATAGACCCGTCCCCGCTTGATCCCGGAAGCGCGGGGCGGTTTGATCGCCACTAACAAACTGGCTGTAAGGGAGCGCCCTCCATGTTCGGGCTGATGCAGCAGCGGCCGCTGCTGATCTCGTCGCTGCTCGACTACGCCGAGAGATACCACGGCGGGATCGAGATCGTCTCCCGATCGGTGGAGGGGCCGATCGTTCGCAGCAACTGGGCGACAATTGCTCGACGGGCTCGCCAGGTCGCCAACACGCTGCAACGTCTCGGCGTGAACCGCAGTGAGCGTATCGTCACGCTGGCCTGGAATCACAACCGGCACCTGGAGATCTATTTTGGCGTCACATGCAGTGGCGCCGTCCTGCACACGGTGAACCCTCGACTGTTCGCCGAACAGGTCCGCTTCATCATCAACGATGCCGAGGGCAGCTATGTCTTCTTCGATGTGACGTTCGCGACACTGGTTGAACAGCTCGCGCCACATCTGCCAAGCGTACGAGGTTATGTCGCATTGTGTGAACGCGATGCGATGCCGACCATCGATGTGCCGAATCTGCTTTGCTATGAGCAGCTGTTGGCCGACGAAAGCGATGACTGCACCTGGCCCAGCTTCGACGAGAACACCGCATCGGCGCTGTGCTACACGTCCGGCACAACCGGCAATCCAAAGGGCGTGCTGCAGAGCCATCGCTCCGCCGTGCTGCACAGCTTCTCATTGATGGCAGCCGATACGATGGCAATATCCGCGCGCGATTCGCTGCTGCTGTGCGCGCCGTTGTTTCACGTCAACTGCTGGGGCATTCCATTCGCCGCGGCGGGCACCGGCGCCAAAATCGTCCTGCCGGGGATGAAGCTCGACGGCGCCAGCCTGTTCGAACTGATTCGCGACGAAGACATAAACTTCTGCGGCGCGGTGCCGACAGTATGGCTGAACCTGTTCGCCTGGATGGAGCAGAATCTCAACACTACCGACCAGCGTCATCTGAAACTCAAGCGCGTGCTGTCCGGTGGCAGCGCAGTGCCGCGCGTGGTGATCGAGAAGGCGCATGCGTATTTCGGCGCCACCATGCTGCATGCATGGGGCATGACGGAAATGAGCCCGCTTGGCACGTGCGGCAGCCTACTGGCGCGGCAGGTCGACCTGGAGCTGGAACAGCGCATACCTATCCACCTCAAGCAGGGTCGCACGATTTACGGCGCGGAGGTGCGCGTCGTCGACGACGAAGGCCGCGAATTGCCGCGCGACGGGCGCTCGATTGGCGAGATCCAGGTGCGCGGATCATGGGTGTTGTCCAGCTACTTCAAGGGCGCCGGCGGCAAGGTGGTCGATGATGACGGGTGGTTCCGCACCGGTGACGTCGCGCACATGGACGAGGATGGGTTCATCACCATCACCGACCGCGCCAAGGACGTGATCAAGTCAGGCGGCGAGTGGATCAGCTCGATCGAGCTTGAGAATTTGGCCGTGGGCCATCCCGCGGTGCTGGAGGCTGCGGTGATCGCCGCTCGTCATCCAACCTGGCAGGAACGGCCGCTGCTGCTGATTCATCGCAAGCCGAACGCTCACGTAACTAAGGACGAGTTGCTGCAATTCCTTTCGAACAAGGTCGCCAAGTGGTGGCTGCCCGACGACGTGGTCTTTATCGATGAACTGCCGCACACCGCGACGGGCAAAGTGTTGAAGACGCGCCTGCGCGACCGCTATGCAGGATGGCTGGAACGCGCCTGAGACATGCTTCCCTCACACCAGCATGTCTGCCAGCGCTGTCATGCTCGGGACCAGCAGATCGGGCTGGTGTGGTGTGGCGCCAAACGGGCGGCGGCGGCGGTCGATGAATGCTGTGCGCATCCCCGCCGCCTTCGCGCCGATGCAGTCGAATGCATGATTGGCGATGAACAGCACCTCGTCCATCCGCGCGCCGACAATTTCGGCTGCCTTGGTGTACGTCGCGACATGCGGCTTGAACGAATTGGCCACCGCGACCGAGATCATCTGCTCGAATGCAATCCCATGATACGCCTTCGCTGCCTCCAGCATGTCCGGGTCGCCATTCGACAGCACCACAAGGCGATAGCGCGTGCGCAGACGGTCCAAGGCAACGGGAACCTCAGGAAACGCTCTTAGCCGTACGATGTGATCGACCAGGACACGGACCTCCTCCATCGTGTAGCTGATACCCGCGCGGTCCATCACATAAGCGACGGATCGCTCACCGATCTCGCGATACGGCGTGTGTTCCAGGTGCAGCAGCGCATCGATCATCGAGTTCTCGAAATGCGTCCGCCGCCACCAGGTCACAAAGGAGTTTGGATTGCCCTGCCAACCCTTCGCACGCAAATATGGCGTCGCCGCTTCCACCAGTCCGCCTTGCATATCGACCACCGTGCCGTACTGGTCGAACATGCAGACCTTCACGATGGAGCGGATTTCTTGCGCGTTCATTCCATTGTCTCCTTTGCCGTCGGGAAATCATGACAAGCAACTCCCGCGCCCTGGAAGTGCTGCTCGTCTTCCTCCGCCTGGGCTGTACCTCGTTCGGCGGACCGGTGGCGCATATCGGTTACTTTCGCGCTGAGTTCGTCGAGCGCCGTCGCTGGCTGCCGGAAGGCGGCTTTGCCGACCTCATCGCATTGTGCCAGTTCATGCCGGGCCCGGCATCGAGCCAACTCGGCATGTCGATCGGTCTGCTGCGCGGCGGCCCACTCGGTATGCTGGCTGCCTGGATCGGCTTCACACTACCGTCGGCACTGCTGATGCTGGCCTTCGCCTACGGTGTACAGGCACTCGGCGACGTCTCGAATGCCGCCTGGCTCAAGGGTCTGAAGCTCGTTGCTGTCGCCGTTGTGGCGCAGGCGGTGTGGGGGATGGCACAAAGCCTGGCACCGGACCGGCCTCGCGCAACGCTCGCCGTCGCCGCGGCACTGATCGCCCTCGCTGTCCCGTCATCCGTGGGGCAGATCGGTGCTATCGTCCTCGGAGCCATCGTCGGCCTCTTGCTGCTGCCCCGGACTGCCGACAGGGACGCGACGGAGCATGTGCCGCTCGGAGTGTCTCTGCACCGCGGAATAGCAGCGTGCGCAATCGTCCTGTTCTTCGCCCTTCTGCTATTGCTGCCAACGCTGGCCAGCGTCGTGAACAGCCAAGCCTTGCGACTGTTCGGTGCATTCTATCGTGCCGGCTCGTTGGTATTCGGCGGCGGCCACGTCGTGCTGCCTTTGCTGCAAGCAGCCGTCGTACCCAGCGGCTGGGTGAGCAACGACACCTTCCTCGCCGGCTATGGCGCGGCGCAGGCGGTGCCTGGCCCGTTATTCACCTTCTCCGCCTATCTTGGCGCGGTAATGATCCCGCCGCCGAACGGCGTGGCCGGCGGGCTCCTGGCATTGTTGGCGATCTTTGCGCCGTCATTCTTGCTGGTCACAGCGCTGATCCCGTTCTGGGATACGCTACGCCGACGAGAACGCGTGCAGGCGGTGCTGCGTGGCGTGAACGCCGCCGTCGTCGGGGTGCTGCTCGCTGCCCTCTATTCGCCGGTCTGGACTGCAGGTGTGCACACCTCGGCCGGATTTGGCCTGGCGCTCGCTGCGTTCCTCGCGCTAACGCTCTGGACCGTGCCGCCATGGATCGTCGTGGTGGCCGGCGCACTGGTGGCTGCCGGCCTCGGCGCGCTTGACGTTGCGCTATGATCAACCCGGCATTTTCGCGAAGCTCTGTATGTTCCCGCCCAAATGCACCCACGGCTGAGCACTGTCGCAGTAGATCTGCATTCCTGGCTTCACCCAGCTCGCGTCATCAAGCGTTCCCACGCCCACCATGACGATGTCAGGCAGCGCGTCCGCCTCGTCCATCACCGATGACCCGCACTGCGGGCAGAACCGGCGGTAGGTCGACTTCCCGGTGTCGCCGGTCTTGCTGTACGTGGCGAGTTCACCCTGAACTGTCAGCGCGGCCTTCGGCACCCCAACGACTGTCGCAAAGGCGCTCCCTGTGAACTTCTGGCAATCGGCGCAATGGCAGACACCGACAAAGGCCGGGTCTCCACTCGCGGAATAACGCACTTTGCCGCAAAGACACCCGCCGGCGATCTGAGGCATGTTTGCTCTCCCCTGCTTAGCGGCCGCGAAGCTGCCACGCGCGATCCGCTCAGCGCAATACGTCCGACAGCGCGTTCAGCACATTGAGCGCCGGAGGAAATCCGCTGTGCGGCGCGGTTTGCACAATCGCCTCGATTACCTCGGTTTGCGTCACGCCAAGGTTCAGTGCCGCCTGACCGAAGCGGCGCGCCTGTTCGGGAAGCCGCAGCGCGGTAAACGCTGCCACCGCCACCAACGCACGTTCCCGACGCTCCAGTCCAGGCCGAAACCAGATCTCACCATATCCATACTGAATCGCGAGTTCGTACAGCGCATAGGTCACCGGGTTGTCAGGCGCCGCATAGCCTTGTCGGCTGTTGGTCTGGTGCACGTCCCGCATCAGCGCATGTCCGCGCACCGCAAGTTCTTCCAGCGACGCATCGGTCACTGGGTCGGGCGGGAACGGCAGCCCGCGTTCGCGCAACACCTCCGCCAACAGCGCCAGCGTTTCCTCGGCAGCCGAGAAACCGGCATACAGCCCAGCCTGCACCAGCACCTCGCGCACCGCTTCTGCTGAGAGTCCCAGATCCAGCGCTGCACCAAGATGACGCCGGAGCTGGCGCAAGCGAGGCAAGACAGCCAACGCAGCCAGCGTACACAGCATCCGATCTGGGCCCGCGAGGCCAGGACAATTCCAGATTGCGCCAAATACTGCTTCGGTCAGCAGCGTTCCGAAGCCACGCGGCTCCTCAACGATGCTCGCGCCGAACAGACGCGAGCGCGTCTCCTCTCCTTGTCGGCGCAAATCCCCGCGTGTTGCCATGATTGCCTCCCGTCTCTTTGTCAGAACGTGGCGCGGAACTCAACCCTCGTCCGCCGCAACAAACAGGTCCGCTGTTCAAACGTGCCGGTAACCGAGTGGTGCGCGATCTAGCTCGCCACCTGATGGTTTGTGACCGCCTAGGCCGATGCTCTCGTCAGCCGTTGATCGCCCTGGTGCATTGCGGTCATGCCGGCAGTGTTCGTACCACGCCAGTCTAACGCGGCGGCTGCAACGTCACGCCGTAACGCTGATAGATGCGCGCGATCTCACCTTTTGCGCTGAGCCGATCGATTGCCTGATCGATCGCAGAGCGCAGGGCATCGTCCGGCCGCCGCATGCCCACCGCAACGTTCCAGACCAGATCATGATCCGCCTCGTCCAGGGGCAGCACAGTCATCGGATGGTCGGGATGTTGCAGATTGTAGTAACCGACGGTCAGTGGCGTGACGGCGGCCGCATCGACCTCGTGAGCTGCGAGCGCTCCCAGCATGTCATCTTCGAAACCGAACACGGAGATCGGCACGTGTCGCCGGTCGATATCCATCGCCGCAAGCGACCCAGTCTGCACCGCGACCTTCGTTCGGCGATCAAGATCCTGGAAGGATCGGATCGTGCTGCCCTCGGACACGGCAAGGGTCACACCGCCGCGATAATATGGCTTCGAGAGCTTGATGCCGAAACCGGGGGGAGCGTCATCGGCGGCGATGCTATCAAGTATGATGTCGCAGTCGGTACGAGAGATCTGATAGCTGATCAGCACCCACTCCATCGTCAGCGATACACCCAGCTGCTGCGCAAGAGCGTGGCCAAGTTCGATCTGGAAACCGGGAGACTGTTCAGTCCGGCTGGCGAAGGGCAGCGAGTTCGGATGCGCGCACAGGCTGATCGCTCCACGCTCCTGGATCGCCTTCAACGTACGTGCAGGCGCCGGAGTGAGCAAGTCCGAATGCAACCAAGATTGCTAAACACCAAGCTCTAGCACTCATCCCTGCTCCGGTTTCAGCGTGCGGATGTAGTGGATGATCGCATCGATATCTGCATCACTGAAGGTGGATCCGAATGCTGGCATGGCTCCTTGCTTGCCAAGTTTGATTCGGGTGCGAATGAAGTCGTCGTTACGTTCTGTGTTCATCAGCTGCGGCCCCTTACCTGCGACGCGACCACCCTCGCTATGGCACCAGCCGCATGTGCTTGCAAACAACTGAGGTACATCCAGCGGAGACTTGGCATTTGCTGTCGCCGGCTGCTGCGCGACAGCATGCCGCGAGGCGCAGCATAGCAGTAGCAGCAAGGCAAACTGGAAGCGAGCCATAATGACGATGGTGCGCCTTCCCACGACCGCCGCAACCCGGGCGGAGGCCCCCTTGCGCAGATGTGACGCGCCGGCCAGGGGACCTCACCAGATCGTTGGCTACTTCAGCGAATAGACAACCAGGACGCCATCGTCGCGCGGCATGCTTTTGTACGGCTCGCCGAAGGTCGGCCCGAAGTCATCGCTTACCATGCCACCAAAACCCGCAACTACGGCAATGTACTGCTTCCCATTGACCGCATAGCTCACGATCCCGCCCTGGTGGCCAAGACCGTCGCCATGGCTCCAAAGTTCGCCCCCCGTGTCCGCGCTATATGCGTGCAGGGTGCCACGACTGTCCGGAACGAACACCAGATTGCCGGCAGTCGAAAGCACGCTGGCCATCGGCGGTTCGGGAAAGCGGACCTCCCACTTCTTCGCACCGGTGATCGGATCGCGTGCATCGAGGTGGCCGTAGATCTGACCTTCCGGCGGCGGCACGAGCTTGAAGTCGGCACCGATGTTGAGCTGCGCCGCCGGCTCGGTAACCGGCGTAGTCTTCACCACGTCGAGCTTGATGCACCACTCGTTACCAATCTTGTAGTACATCCCGGTCTTCGGATTGTAGCTGCCCCCGTTCCAGCTGACGCCACCGTCGATCGCCGGGCACAGTGGCTCGGCTTGCTTGCCCGCTGCGAAGTCGCGGCGCCCTATCAACTCACCCGTCTGCGGATTGATCGTCTTGACGAAGTTGATGGCATCAACGATCGGATAGACGTTCTTCACCTTCAAATTGCTATCGTAGACGAAGATGAAGCCACTCTTGTTAGGGTGCACGATGTACTTCTGGCCGTCACGGTCGATGGTGACGAACTCACCCACGGCGCTGTCGAAGTCCCATGCATCATGCGGCAGTTCCTGGTGATAGAACTTGAGCTTGCCGCTATCGAGGTCGAGACCAAGCACCGAGGTCGTGTAGAGGTTGTCTCCCGGACGCGCTCCTGACGTTTTCCAATCGGCACCAGACCAGTCGTACAGCGGCGCCGGGTTCGCCGTTCCCCAGTAAAGTGTGTTGCTGGCACTATCATAGGTGCCCGGCATCCAGCCTCCGCCGCCGCCGGTGCGCCAGGAGTCGTTGCCCCAGGTCTTTCTCTCTTCATCAGTGGGAGCAACGGTCAGGAAGGTCCACTTCACCTTGCCAGTCTCGGCATCAACACCGTAGATCGGGCCGCGGCCCGGCCACTCTCCCCCCTGACTGCCGATCACAACCATGCCCTTGGCGTAGAGCGGTGCGCCGGTGAAACCCACGGTGAGTTTTTGCAAATCCTGGAGCTTGGTGTCCCACGCCACCTTGCCGGTCTTCATGTCCAGCGCGATCAGCCGGCCGTCCACGGTGCCGACAAACACCTTGCCCTGCCCGAGCGCAACGCCGCGGTTATATGGCGAATGTGTCTGCCGTGCGACGAGCGCTTCGTCGAGTTCCGGGAAATACGACCAGATCACCTGGCCAGTCGCACCATTCAGCGCGAAGACCCGGCTGTACGAGCCGGTATAGTAGAGGACTCCGTCGGCGACCAATGGCACCGACTGCAGGCCTCGCGTCGAGCGGCCAGGCACGTGAATCCACGCGACCGAGAGATCCTTGACCGTGCCGGGATTGATCTGGTCCAGGCCGCTATAGTTCCAGCCGTTATAGGCACCGTGATAGGTCAGCCAGTCGTTCGGACTGCCGGACGCGATGCGAGCAGTGTCCACCGGCTGTGCACGACCAGGCACTGCGGCGAGCGCTGCGCTGGCGCCAAGTATTAAGCCGAGTGCCAAGTGTTGCTTACTGCGCATGAATGATCCCCTTGTGCTCATGGCCTCGTGGACGACGAGGCTTCGTTACGGCTTCATCGCTCCCTGCGTGTCGACATAGCACGCGTAGATCGACGTGCTGCCGCAGATGTACAGCCGATTGCGACGCATTCCGCCGAAGGTCAAGTTGGCCACGGTCTCCGGCACATGGATCTTGCCAAGCAGAACGCCATCCGATCCGTAGCAGCGCACACCATCTTCTTTGGGGTCCGCCCAACCCATGCTGCACCAGACATTCCCCTCTACATCGCAGCGCATACCGTCGGTCAGCCCGGGGGCAAATCCATCCGCAAAGATCTTGCCGTTGCTCACCCTGCCAGCCGGCACGTCCACATCGAACACGCGAATATGCGCCGGCCCCCCGTCCGTGACGCCGGTATCGATCACATAGAGCCGCTTCTCATCCGGGGAAAAGCAGATACCATTCGGCTGCACGAAGTCGTCCACCACCACTTTGACGGCGCTGGTGGCAGATTCCACACGGTATACGTTATGCTTCTCCTGCTCAGGTTCGGCGCGCAAGCCTTCGTAGTTGCCCTTGATCCCGTAAGTCGGATCAGTGAACCAGATCGAACCGTCGGATGCCACCACGACGTCATTCGGTGAGTTCAGTTTTTTCCCGTTGTAGCTGTCGGCAATCACCGTGATCGTGCCATCGTGCTCGGTGCGCGTAACGCGTCGACCGCTATGCTCACAACTGACCAGGCGTCCTTCCCGATCAACGGTGTTGCCGTTCGAATTGAACGAGGGATAACGAAAGACGCTCAGGTGGTTGTCGTCCTCGCTCAGACGCATCATCCGATTATTCGGGATGTCGCTGAACACCAGGTACCGGCCGGCGCGCAAAGTAAGCCGGCCCTTCCGCCCAGCGCATGCCTGTCGCCACGCGTTCAACCGCGCCGGTTCCGACACTGCCCTTGAACCGCTTCTCGTCCAGCGCCTCGATATGCGCGTCGGGGTAGCGGGAACCGGACAACGGGCCCAGCGGCAGCCGTTCCGACGCGAGGAACGCCCACGGCACCCCGGTCTCACCGAAGGGCCCCTCTGTCGCGGCACTCGCGACCTTCAGCGCGGCAGCAGCCGTCGCGCCCGCCAGCGAAGCGGTCAGGAAACCTCGTCTTTGCATGCCTCCTCCCGATTTATTTGCTTAGCTCGATCGTTCTGTTCGCTCAGCCCCTTGGCACGACGTACCCGTAGGCGAGATTGCTTCGCTCCGGACCGTCTTCGAGATAAGCAGCCTTGACCCGACCGATGCCGTCACGGTCCAGATCGGCGGCCAGATCGAGCCGATAATGCCGCGCCGCATTGTACCCAAGGATATCGCTCTTGACCGAGCCATCCGCTGCGCCGAGCGGAGCGAATCCAAAGCTGCTTCTGCATGTCCTCGGGAATTTCCAGTCGCCGGAACGCCTCGATCTGCCACTGCGGCGAACCGTACCATACCGAGTCGGTGCCCCAGAATACGTGCTCGTGGCCGAGACCCTTGATCAGCGTACCCAGCATCGCTGCGCAGAACCGAGGATTGGTGACGGCCGAGATCGCGAACGACGTGCCGAGATCGCAGTAGACGTTGCTGACCCCGAACTTCTCTGGGATTCGCGCCAGATCACTGACCCAGTTGATCTCTCCGGTACGCTCGAACTTGTCCAGTTCGCTTTGCGGGTCTTCGAGGAAGGCGCGAAGCGCCGAATGGTAGATGACAAAATTCACCTGCGGCCACTGCTTCGCCGCCTGGCCGACATCGTCCACATTGGCGTAGCGCCAGGCACCGCCCGGAATCGACGTCTCGTAGTCCTTCGGCATCAGCCCCTTGTGAATACAGACCGTGGTGATGCCGGCCTTGACGATCCTGTCATAGAACGGACCCATCACCGCCGCATCATCCAGTCGCCACGGATACTTGGTTGTCTGCGGCGAAAGAGGATCACCGATCGTGTAGCCTTTCCAGCTGGTCGGCCGCACCGAGGCGATGCAACGGTCCACTTCGTCCAACCAGCCTGGCTGCTTTGGCGTGAACAGCGAGTGGAACAGCAATCGCTGCCGACCGGCAATGTGGTTGACTGTCTCCGCCGCCTGCCTGATCTGATCGTTGGACAGAAACCAGTTGTCCGGATTGTCGAACGGCGCGCCGCTGAGCAGTCCGACCCTTGTATCGCTGTCGAAGTAGACTTCCTTGAGGAAGTTGTCGAACTTGTAGCGATTGATCCCGAGCCCAACGGGATCGTTCCGCATTGCCGGGTTCCAATGCGCCGCAGCGTATTTTGCGAGGTCGGCAATGCCCGCCCACGGGTAGTCGTCACGCACGAAATGCAGTTGGTCGTCGAACACGAACTGATGCGACAAGCTGGCCGATCGTGCGGCTGCGGCATCCGGCTGCGCGGCTTCAGCGCGGTCGACACTGAACAGAGGACCATAGACCTCGTTCATCGCCACGAAGGCGGTTGCCAATCCGCAGGCGCTGCGGAGAAAGCCGCGCCGATCCATGCCCAGTCTGCGGCCGTTCGCCTCGGCCAGTTCTGATATCCGTGCCTCGACCCGTCGCTGCTGCGGCGTCTGCGGCAGCGGATTGAACTCGCCGTTGGAGATGACCTGCGTTGGTACGGGAGATTGGAATGCCGCCGTCTCGGCCGGCTGCAACTCGTCTGCGCTCCTGTTCACTCAGATAAATACCCATCGTCCGATCGCCCCCTATCGAACGCGCCAGCCCATCCTGGCCTATTGCGCGACCGTAGCGTGAACGGGATTTGGCAACAACAGGCTGGGTAGATCACGTATCCGTGTCAGAGTTGCGGGACGAGCCTTTGCGCGCGAGAGGGTGGTGCGCCTCCACGAGCTGCTGCAGCCTCTCCGCCAGAACGTGCGTGTATATCTGCGTGGTCGCGATATCCGAATGTCCCAGCAGCAATTGCAGGCTGCGGAGGTCGGCGCCGTGCGCCAACAGGTGCGACGCGAACGAATGACGCAGCACGTGAGGCGAGACGCGCGCCGGGTCCAGACCGGCTTGCAGAGCCACGTGCTTCAGAAGCAGAAAGAACGCTTGGCGGGTTAGTGGCCGGCGCGGCTCCCTGCCATGGAACAGATACCGCGAGGTCGCGTCCTGTTGATCCACCAATGCCGCGGCGGCTTCCTTTGCTGCCTGCGACAGTGGCACGAGTCGCTCTTTTCCGCCCTTGCCTTGGATCAGCAGCACCGCGGCATCTGCAGCCAGGGCGCGACGCGGCAATGCCAGCAATTCAGAAACACGCAGGCCAGTGGCGTAAAGGATCTCCAGCGCAGCAAGGGCCACGGCACCACGGTAGCCTGATAGCTGCCGCGCCGCATCGAACAGTGCCTCGACCTCCTGCTCGCTGAGGTATTTCGGCAACGTCCTGGGCAAGCGCGGCGCGTCGAGCAGCGACGTCGGATCGTCATGGCGAACACCTTCGCTCAGCAGGAAGCGGTGGAACTGCCGCAGAGCGGAGAGCCGTCGTGACGCCGTGCGGGCAGCCAGTCCAGCCCGCTGCAGTCCGGCCATATAGGCCTGCAATACGGGCGCATCGCATCTGGAAGGTGCCTCGCCGCGATTGCTTGCAAATGCGGCAAAGTCCTCGAGATCGGCTTGATACGCCAACAACGTGTTCCGGGCCGAACCGCGTTCAGCCGCCAGCATCTCAAGGAAGGCCTCGATGTGTCGGTCGGTCATTTGAGAATCAGTAAAATGAACCGGGATCCAAAATGGTCGCGAGGTAGGGCGCAAGAGGCGCCCTCGCGCCTCGGTGCACGATCAAAAGATAAGAAAGCCGTTGAGCAACCCACGGCAGCCTCGTTGCGTCGCTGCCGTGCCCCTGTGTCTCGCCACTCTCACCGGCGATGCGCCACCACTTGTATGGGCGTTCGGCCAATCCGTCAAGTTAGCGGTTGCAATTCTCAATCTACGATTGCACTGCGGATATGCCGATGATAAGAGCGGCACGGCGATGAAGGGCGGGGTGAAACAGAGCGTGACGGTCGAGATCTATCGGATGGCAGGAATATTTGAGCCGCATGCCGCGGGGTCCTCGCGCCATCGCTGACCCTGAGGCGCGCGCGGGCGGCCTCGCCACGGCGACCGTAGCAGAGGAATCGCGTCGCAGACCGCGACCGCGCTGCGACTGGCGGGCAGGGCCGCACCCGAGGCGCAGCCTTGAAGGAGAGCCAGCGGCACACGCGTCCTGGTCAGTGTCCTTGACGGGGACAAATCCCGGTAACGTTGCGGCCTCACCTCCGGTCTATAATCCTAGGTAGGCGCGCCCGCCTCTCCTGCGGGATAGGACGGGATCAAGCCTGAGCATCATCGGACAATTCGCCCGCGGGGGCAGAGCAGCCGGGTGGCTGATGCCCGTTGGCCTTCGTCAGATCAATCGCCCTGACGGGCCGAATCACCAGGACTGGAGCAACGAGCGGGTTGCTGCCAATAGCCGCCTGAGTGTCCAACCTCAGCCGAGGGGTGGAATTACCCCGGTTTCGTGGAGAGTTGCGGGCTTGGGATCAGACTAGCTGTTGGGGTGTCATCTTGTCCTCCAGTTGCGTGACATTCTTTGGTTCGACCTCTGGCGGAGCCATTCTTCCGCCCCGACCCGCACGATGGTGCGGCCGTCGCGCGCAGCGGCGGTCAAGGACGGCCCCATCTTGGGGCCGCCCGAAGGGCGTGTCCTTGACGGTCGCGAGCACGGCGGCAGGGTGGTCTGCGTCGGGATCGACCTTCAGGTTTTGATGCCGGCACTCATAGTCGATCGGTGAGAGATATCCGATCGAGGAATGGCGGCGCCGTTTATTATAGAAGCCTTCGATGAAGGCGAACGTCGCGTTGCGCGCCTCGGCCTGTGTCTTGAACCGGCAGCGAGCGAGCAACTCGCACTCGAGCGTGGCGAAGAAGCTCTCGCACATGGCATTGTCGTATGCGTCGCCGACCGAACCCATCGAGGGGCGCACGCCCGCGTCACGGCAGCGGTGGCCGAACTCGATCGAGCTGTATTCGGCGGATTTAAGTGGTCGTCGCAACAGGATCTGTTGGGTTACCGGTCGACACGGCAAACCGACCCCGCATTTGCTCACCGTGAAGCACGCGATTTGGCGTCGTAGCTTTCGACGGTGTTGGTAGCTCAATCCTTGACAAGCATAGCGCCGTGCTTGGTCTCGTCCAGGACGAGCCGACGCTGCGCGCCGGTGCCGCAAGCGGCATCCTGGACAAGACCTGCGCGCGGCGCTCTGCCGGAGGCAGGTCGGCTCCGAGGAATGGCCCTCTTGTCTCACCAAGGAATGCAATTTAGATCTCTTGGATCCGGATGGGCGACATCCGAAGCCATCCCAAACACTGTCAGTTCCGGACGTCGCTTGACATGGCCGATATCAGCAATTGGTCAAGCGCCTCTGCCGGCGTTTGCCAAGTAAGCGTTTTTCGGGGCCTTGCGTTGAGGGCGGCCGCCACAGCCGCAATGTCGTCAGCGCTGTGCGTGCTGAGATCGGTGCCCTTTGGAAAATACTGGCGCAGCAGTCCGTTGATGTTCTCGTTGGTGCCGCGCTGCCATGGGCTGTGAGGATCACAGGAATAGACCTCAATCCCAGCCTCCATCTTCAGGCGTGCGTGCTGAGCCATCTCAGCTCCTTGATCCCAAGTCAGCGACCGACGCAGTTGCTCAGGCAAGGTGATGATCGTTCGCGTAATGGCGTCGCACACCGCCTCGGCACCATGTCCGGCGAGTGCGGGTCCGTTCTTCACGCGAGCCTCGTAGCCATGGTTTCTCATGCGCGGCAGGTGGAGCAGTAGAGTGAAGCGCGTCATACGCTCCACCAAAGTGCCAATTGCGGAACTGCCAAGGCCCAGGATGAGGTCCCCTTCCCAGTGGCCCGGCACGGCGCGATCAGCTGCCTCCGCCGGCCGTTGG
>CAWKMC010000024.1:0-200884 GCA_963850535.1 uncultured Alphaproteobacteria bacterium
CAGCGCGAGTAGAACTCGACCACCAGGTTCGGTTCCATCTGCACCGGATACGGCACATCCGACAGCTTCGGCGCGCGGGCAAAGCGGCCCTTCATCGCGCGGTGATCGACCTCCAGATACTCCGGCACGTCGCGCTCGGTGCTCTGCGTCGCGTCCAGCACCATCGCGAGCTGCTTGGACTTCTCCTTGACCTCGATCGTGTCGTTGTCCTTCACCAGATAGGACGGGATGTTCACCCGCTTGCCGTTCACCAGCAGATGCCCGTGCGAGACGAACTGGCGCGCGGCGAACGGTGTGACGGCGAATTTCATGCGGTAGATGACCGCGTCCAGCCGCCGCTCCAGAATCTCGATCAGATTCTCCGAGGTGTCGCCCTTCCGGCGCACGGCTTCCTCGTAGTACTTGCGGAACTGCTTCTCGCTGATGTTGCCGTAGTAGCCCTTCAGCTTCTGCTTCGCCATCAACTGGGTGCCGAAGTCGGTCGGCTTCTTGCGGCGCTGGCCGTGCTGGCCGGGGCCGTATTCGCGCTTGTTGATCGGGGATTTCGGGCGGCCCCAGAGGTTGATCCCCAGGCGGCGGTTGATCTTGTACTTGCTCTCGGCGCGCTTGGTCATGGGCGCGTTGCCCTTTCGTCTGCTGTTGTTGCACCGGTAGGCCCAGTCGCATACCGCAGGCGGGCGCGGACCCCGACAGTGTCCCGTCCACGTTCCCGGCAGTGAAGAGCGGCGCGTATAGGCGCGCGCGGCTCGCGCGCTTGTCAAACCTTCGCCGTGCTCGTAGCAAGCCCGGCATGATCACCCGCAGCGAAATCATCTGGCTCGGCGTCGCGGCCGGCGTTACCGGCAGCCTGGTCGGCGGCATGATGCTGGGCATCGGCATGGACCTGATCGTCAACGGCCAGCCGCTGGGCTGGCTGCTGCTGCTGCCTGCCGCGCCGGTGTCCGCCCTGCCGGGCTGGCTGCTCGGACGGCGGTTGGCACAGCAACTATAATCGGCCGCCTGGCAGCAAATCACCGAATTGTTTGCTTTGCCCAGCGCGGGCACTAGGCTAGCGGCATGTTTCAGCGCTCGATAGGAGCACGTTGCGTGGTGACAAACGGCACCGTCGGCCGCACGTCGCGCCAGTGGGAGTAGACCAACCGACAGCGGCGAGCCGCTGACGCTGGCGATCGACATCGGCGGCACCCACCTGAAAGCCGGCGTGCTGACGTCCGAGGGTCAGATGGTGGCCGGCCCAGCACGAGTTGAAACGCCATCCCCGAGCACACCGGATGCGGTGCTCGCGGCGCTCGCCCAGTTGGTTGTGCAACTCGGACCCTACCGGCGCGTGTCCATTGGGTTTCCCGGCGTGGTGCGCCGCGGGCGCGTGCTGACGGCGCCGAACCTCGGCACTGCGAACTGGCACGGGTTCACGCTGGCTGAGGCCCTGGGTGACAAGCTGAGTGTGCCGACGCGACTCGCCAACGATGCGACGGTACAGGGTCTAGGCGTTATTGCCGGGCACGGGGTGGAGTGCGTCATCACACTCGGTACTGGAATGGGGTTCGCGCTGTTCGAGGACGGTCGGCCAGGCCCGCACCTCGAACTGAGCCAGCATCCGGTGCACGGCAACAAGACCTATGACCAGTACATCGGTAATGCGGCGCGCCGCGATGCGGGACGCAAACGGTGGAGCCGCCGTGTGCACAAGGCGATCGGCTGCATCGCCAGGCTGACTGATTTCGATGTGCTATATATCGGCGGCGGTAACGCTCGGCATGTCGAAGGCGAGCTGCCGGCAAACGCGCGGCTGGTGTCGAATGAGGCGGGAATTACTGGCGGGATCAAACTCTGGGATGCGGCGCTCGACGGAATGTTCGCCGCCCAGTAGCCTGCGCGCTCCCGCCAGCCTTGGCCGCTGGCGATTAATAGGCTTCTGCCGGTGAGAGTTCGGTCAGACCTGTTCGGCCTCGCGTATCTCTTCCGCCAGACAGTCTATCTTTGCCAGCAGTTCCGTCCGGCGGAACGGCTTCACCAGAACCGGTACATCGGAAGGCAGACGTGCCAATCCTTCTGCATCGGGATAGCCCGTCATAAGCAATGCCCGAAGGTGTGGCCGGACACGAATGGCCTTCGAAATCAGCGTGGCGCCGGACATTTCAGGCATACAGAAATCGGTAACGAGCAGCCTGATACCCGGATCACTCGCGATTGCCTGCAACGCCTCTTCTCCGTTGCAGCTTTTGCACGGCAAATCCGGCTTTCGTTAGGAACCTGGCCACTGTTGCTAGGATTCGTGGATCGTCATCAGCGACCAGTATCCGGGGGACGCTGCCCAGCTTTGCATTGTTCCCCGCCACCAGGCCGGAAATTGGTACTGCAGAATCAACCAGGCTAACTGACATTTGGATGCCTCGAACCTACTCATTCGGTGGAGGCGCTCAATGTCGCCTCATCGTTCTTACGCCGGGAATATCGCTGACGATTTCGATGACGGCGCAATCTATCCCTTGCTGCCTAAGGAGCAGTTACTGGCTTGGCAGTTTTGGGTGAACTTCCGTCATACACCGGCGGCCGTCAGCGCAGGCGGCCACAAGCAGCTGATTAACGGATGCAGCAACGGGAACCAAAGTCGGGCATTCCACGCTTCCTTCCAAGTCGGCATAAATCCTTGCGCCGATTACCTATGCATTCACTCCGAGTGAACGGACCTGGTTGGGATCGCTAGGCATTGATAACGAAATTTTAGTGGTCGTGCACATAGCCTTCGAGTGGCGGCGAGACGTTCACCGCGCATAACGGTTCGTGAATAACGGCTTGGTTTCAGCTCACGGGCTGGTGCTATGGGCCGAAGGGTACACAAAATGCTGTGCAATGGTTGGCCAAAAGGGCCACGAATTCCGTTGTCTCAGGACACCGTCGCCAGGCTGCACGACCGGGCAAACGAGTTGCGCCAGATGGCAGCCAACACTGACCAGCCGAGGCTGCGCCGGCTTGCGGACCGCTACGACGAAGTCGCGATCCAACGGACGATGAACTCATCGCTCAGCGCAGCCGACAGACACTGCCTGGCCGAAGCCGCCCGACAGGAAATCGAGAGCTGGACCGCCTACTCCGTCAGTAGAAACTTTGCCACCTCTCGCGCCGACTCCCGCAGCGCAGGCTATGGCGGCCGAAGCAATTGGGCGCAGGCTTGTCGTTCCACAGACAGGGGCACATCCTGCGATCCATTCAGCCATCATGAATCTGGCCTACCTGATAACCGCCTATGGCATGGTACCGAACACGCCAGTGACGGATATGACGGCAACGAGGAATAGTGAGCGTACGGCGCCCTCCGATCAGCATCTGCTTCTGGTCGATGATGCACCCGATGTACTCGTCAGTGTCGGAGCCTTCCTCATGAACGCCGGATTCTGTAGTTCGCAAGACAGCGAGCGGCGATGACGCCTTGGCGATCATCGCCAGCGATCCACGCATCGAAGTGTTGGTGACCGACTTCGCGATGCCCGGGCTGAATGGCGCGGAGTTGATTGCTCAGGCTACACAGATCCGCCCTGACCTGAAGACCTTGGTGATCACCGGCTATCCGAACGCCGATGGACTCAATGCGACGCCGTTACAAACAGCAGTGCTCGCAAAGCCGTTCAGAAGGATTGCTCTGATCAACATGGTAAGATCTTTGTTCGACGCGTCAGAGGCCAAGACTATGGCGCCGGTTGCAATGAAGTGAGGGAGGGAAGCGGCGGGCCGGAGAGGGGTCTACAACGAGTGCCGGAGGTCGAGACCGATGCTCTCCAACCCTGACAGCAATCGATGGCGTGTCGTATTGCCCGAGCAAGCGACACCTCAACCACTTGCAATGTTGGTCGACGACGCACCCGACGTCCTCTCCACCACAGGCAGGTTCCTCGAAGCGGCCGGGTTTGACGTGGTGCGTGCCACCAATGGTCAGGCTGCCCTGGCATCGCTGGCGTCTGGCCGACAGTTCAGGCTTCTCGTGACAGACTATGCGATGCCTGGTCTCAATGGCATCGAATTGACCTTGCAAGCTCAAGAGAAAATCCCGCACCTGAAAACCGTCATCATTACTGGATTTCCGGATGCAGAAGATTTCGACAAGTTGCCGCCCGATACCACGCTTCTGGTCAAACCCTTCCGCCGAAAAGCTCTCATCGATGCCTTGCGTCCATGGTTCGAGTTTACAGCCATTCCCTGGACAATGAAGCGGGGTCCGGCAAGTTCGGCATAGGGAAGGGCTCGGCATGTTACGCCAATTTGGGGCCTCAGTTGGTGATGCTTGTGGGCACTCTCGTTGGGTTCCTCAACACCGGCGCGACCACCATGGACGAGCGCAGTGCTCCGGCCGCGCCGCGGCGGGACAGGCTGAAGACGGACAAGCCCCTCGCTTGGCTTTTGATGGTGATTCTGGTTGCTGTCGCGACTGCGATTTGCCTCATGCTCAGCCCGTATCTATCGGGTGCACAGTTCCCGACCTTCTTCTTGACGATCATTATCTGCTCCTACATTGGTGGTCTTCGGCTCGGGCTGGCGTCACTCGTTCTCTCTCTGCTGTCGGTCTGGTATTTCATCACTCCACCCACATACTCATTCACCATCATCCATCCTGGGGATTATACGCACTAGCGATGTTTACGGTTGTTGGGGCAGTGATGGCTTTGTCGATTGCAGCACAGCGGTCAACGTTGGCGGCTTACGACAGGGCTCGTGAACAGGTGATCAGGCTGGAGGAACGCGCCCGCGCGAGCGATGAACGTCAGCGATGGCAAGATGTCATCGACAACGCCGCGTTCGGCCTGAGCCTGAACGATCCGCGGACGGATAAGATCATTCTGACTAATCGAACCTTTTGCGACATGCATGCGGTGTCAGCCGACCTGGCCCAGGACAGGTCGTTGTTCGAGTTCTATGCGCCGGAGGAGGTAGACCGCGTCCGGCGGATGCGAGACACGGCAGACTCCACAGGAGCTGTAGATTTCGAGTGCTACCGTCGACGCGCCGACGGATCACTCTTCCCCGCCAAGGGTACATGCGAGCGCTGTATGGGGACCGGATAACGCAATCCTGTACCGGATCGTGTCGGTATTCGATATCAGCGCCCAACGCGCTTCCGAAGCACTATCGGTGAGCGAGCTGCAGCGGTGGATGGAGGTGGTACAGAATATCGCCTTTGGAATCGGGGTCGTCGATCCGGCGACAAATAGGTTCTCGTTCGCTAACGAAGCATTTGCCCAACTCCATGGCATGTCCAGGGCCTTGCTGTCGCAATTGTCGGTTTTTGATCTGTATGCGCCTGAAGTGGTGGATCACGCGCGCAGGATTCAGCAAGCCTCGGATCGGGATGGAACTGCGAACTTCGAAGCAGACCGCCGCCGTGCCGACGGCTCGACCTTCCCGGCGCGTATCCATCTGACGAGCGTTCGGGACGATGACGGCGTGCTCTATCGCATTTTATCGGTAAGAGACATCAGCACCGAACGCCGGCTTGAAGGCGAAGTCCGTCATGCTCAACAACTTGAAGCAATTGGCCAGCTCACCGCTGGGGTCGCCCACGACTTCAACAATCTCCTGCAAGGTATCATCGGCAATCTTGAGCTGTTGCAGGACGAGTGCCGCGAGACCGCGGCCCATGAGCTCGTTGAATTGGTTGTGCGCATCGCCGAACATGGCGCTGTGCTCACCCGTCACCTGCTTTCCTATTCGCGTCAGCAGGTGCTGCAGCCGCGCTCGCTCGATCTTCATAAGTTCTTCAGTGAGTTCCGTTCCGCCGTGTCGCGGACCCTCGATCCCCGTATCGCGCTGACTATAACTGTGGCTCCTGACACGCTGCCTGTGTTCGCCGATCCGACCTACCTTCATACCGCGCTGCTGAACCTCGCCATCAATGCAAGAGACGCGATGCCCATGGGCGGGACTTTGCGCATCGAGGCAGCGAACAGACCTCCTGTGAAATGGGGGGACGATGCATGTGCGGACGATCTCGTAGGTATCCGGGTCAGCGATACAGGAACCGGCATGGGTCCTGACGTCCTGGCCAAGGCCTGCGAACCTTTCTTCTCGACCAAAGGACTGAACGGCACGGGCCTAGGTCTGCCGATGGTCTATGGCTTCGCCAAACAGTCCGGCGGTGACCTCGCTATCGAGAGCGAGCCTGGTCAGGGGGACTCGTGTCCGGTTGTGGCTGCCGGTGTCTTCGTCTGAACCCACCGTTATGGCGGCGCCAAAGGTTGCAGCTGCGTGGGGGATAGTCAGCACAGCGGACCCTAGGCCGGCACATCACCTTTCAGCATGATACGGTACAGGTAGCGGACCTGCCCCATGTCATAGTCGCCGTTCGCCTTGTGCAGCAGACAGCGGTTGTCCCACATCACCAGGTCGCCTTGGCGCCAGCGGTGCCGATACTCGAACTGCGGTTGCGTCGCGTGCGCCAGGAGTTCGTCCAGCAACGTCAGCGCTTCACGCTCCTCCATGCCGACGATTCCTTCAGTGCGGATCGGGTTTAGGTAAATTGACTTGCGTCCGCTCTCAGGATGAGTGCGGACCAGCGGGTGTATGACGGCATCCGGCACCTTCTGCCGCGCTGCATCGCTTAGCCCCATCAGCTTTCGTTCGCTATGCCGGCTTTGATACACGTGCATCGCACGCAGGTCGCCGATCCGCACCTTCATGGCCGCTGGCAGCGTTTCATACGCGCGATGCATGTTCACGAACTGTGTGTCGCCGCCGTGGTCGGGCAGTTGCACCGCATGCAGCACCGTCGCCTTCGGCGGCTCAGCCGCGTTGGAATGGTCGGTGTGATAGCCTTCGCCGGGGATGTAGCGTTTGCCGTCAGGGAAGAAGTCCTGGTTGGAGATGTAGTGGATCTGCGGGCACTCCGGCAATGCGAAGCGTGTGTTGTGCTGCGGGAAAACCTCACCAAACAGCTGCACCGCACTCAGTAGCTGGTGCGGCGAGAGATGCTGGTCCCGAAACACCAGGACCGAGTGCTCGACGAACGCGCGGTTCAGTCGATCGCGTAACGCATCATCGACCGGCTGCGGTCAGGTCCACCCCCCGACCACCTCGGCGCCGGTATGTGATGTAAGATGTGTGATCATCGGAGCAGATTGCGCGCGCAGCCAGGCACGTGCAACCTGCCAGCCTCCCATTCGGAGAAGGAGGCAGCCATGGCAGTCGGTCCGCAGTTCCCGATGGATTTCACCAAGTTCTTCGCCGACATGAAGCTGCCGGCGGTGCCGGACGTGGAGGCGTTGCTCTCAGCAAACAGAAAGAATCTCGAGACGCTGACTGCAGCCAATCGGGTCGCGCTTGAAGGTGCACAGGCGATTGCGCGGCGTCATATGGAGATCGTGCAGAGCAGCATGACCGACTTGACCGATGCGATGAAGGAGCTTGCCACAGCCGATGCTCCACAGGCGAAGGCGGCGAAGCAGGCCGAATTGCTGAAGCAGGCCTATCAGCGAGCAGTGACGCACATGAAAGAACTCAGCGACCTGATTCAGCAGTCAAACACCGAGGCGCTTGCGCTGATCAATCAGCGTTTCGCCGAGGCCATGGATGAGGTGAAAGCGCTGGCGGAAAAGGCCAAGTGATCTTTGATAAACCGCATTCAAGAGTTTGTGACGTCGGATCTTAGTGCCGCTGCTTTCGGCAAATTACAGTTATAGTCCGCGAACTTGTTTCGGCCTGGCCGAAAGCAGACGATGTCGTGCGGCGTTGTTTGCGCCGCCAAGGAATAACGCGCGCCGAATAGAGCGCTGAGAATTCAGGGAGTGTCCAGGATGACAGCAGCCAGCGCGGCCGTCACCCCGAGTGGGATGTCCGACAGGGAACACAAAGCCCATTTGCGCCGGGCCGTGATCGCCAGCACCGTTGGCACAACCATCGAGTGGTACGACTTCCTGCTGTACGGCACCGTCACGGCACTGGTGTTCGGGAAACTGTTCTTCCCGAAGTCTGACCCAGTAGTCGGTGTGCTGGAGGCGTTCAGCGTATTCTTCATCGGGTTTGTCGGCCGACCGATTGGCGCGTTCATCTTCGGCCATTGGGGAGACCGCATCGGACGCAAGGCAACCCTGATCGTCACCTTGCTGGTGACCGGCATTGCGACTGTGGCCGTAGGGCTCGTGCCCGGCTACGACCGCGTCGGCATCTGGGGCGCAATCCTGCTCACCGGCATCCGTCTCGTCCAGGGCATCGGTGTCGGCGGCGAATGGGGCGGCTCAGTGCTGCTGGCCATGGAGTGGGCGCACACCAACAAGAACCGTGGCTTCCTCTCCGCATGGCCCCAGTTCGGCGCCCCCGCCGGACTGTTTCTGGCGAACTGCGCCGTGCTGTTCTTCAGTTGGTACTCCGGCGACCAGTTCCTTGTCTGGGGCTGGCGCATCCCGTTCTTCCTCAGCGGCATCATGGTCATCGTCGGACTATGGATCCGCCTCGGGATCATGGAGACGCCGGTATTCCAGCGTATCTTGGACGAGGAGCGCACCGAGCGCGTCCCAGTGCTTGAAGTGTGGAAGCGCCAGCCGAAGCAGATCATCCTGACCGCGCTGTTGCGCCTGCCCGAGCAGGCTCCGGGCTATATCGTGGGTGCCTGGATCTTCACCTATGCGACCGGAGTGCTGGGCTTCTCGCGCGACTTCGTCCTGCTGGGCGTGATCAGCCAGACGATTTTAGGCTTCATCTGGGTCGTGTTCGCCGGCCACTTCTCGGACTACATCGGCCGCAAGAACATGTATATGCTCGGCGCGGCGTTCATGGGCGTGTTCGGGTTCGTTTACATCGCCATGCTGAACACTGGAGTACCGTGGATTGTGTTCACGGCGATCGCCATCTCGCTGCTGCCGGTGATGACGCAATACGGACCAGAGGCGGCGCTGATCGCCGAAAGCTTCACCCCGCGGCTGCGCTACAGCGGCACGTCGATCGGCTACCAGCTGGCGTCCGTCATCGCAGGCGGCCCATCGCCGTTCATCGCCACATGGCTATTCGCGACCTACGGTTCGGCGTGGCCAATCGCGATCTACATCGCGATATGCGCGGTCATCGGCATTGTCGCCACGTCGTTGCTGACCGACTACACCAATAAGGAGATTTCGGCAGAGTACGAGGCGATATAATCGCAGCAGTTTGCCCCAAAATCGCCATAGGCCCGCTGGACTGAAACCATATTTCAACCCATCCGCTGGCACGATCGCATCAGAGAGGGGCGATCGGCTGAGAATGGTTGCAAGACATGTCGGCGCAGTCTCCTCGAGTGAGTCTGCCTCCCGTACGGATCGTAGACGCCCAGCGTGCGCCGATAGCGAGCATCCATATTCAGTGGATCTGCTGCCCCATGTCGGTAGCGAGGCGCAAGACAGCGGAGCGGCGAACAATTCAATGGCAGCTCCGGCTGAGGCCGATGTCGATGACCTGGCTCCAGCGCGGGGGTTGTTGCTGGGCATCCTGCTCGGGGCCGCAGCATGGATAGCTATCGGGCTTGCGATCTGGCTAATCTTCTGACCAGGGCTAGACCGGCAGCCTGATCCTGGCCCTCAGCCCCCCAAGCGGGCTGTCCTCCAAGAGGATCTCACCCCCGTGGGCGCGGACGATGTCGCGAGCGATAGTCAGCCCGAGACCAGTCCCGCCGGCGGCATCGCTCTCGAACGGGCGGAACACGCTCTCGCGACGATCGGGAGGGATCCCGGGGCCGTCGTCGTCTACGGTGACAGACACCGTCCGACCCTGCCGCATGGCGGCCAGCGCGACGCGGTGCGCATGACGACGAGCATTATCTACCAGGTTCGTCAGTGCTCGGCGTACGGCGTTGACCCGCAGTGACAGCGTCAGCGTCGCCGGCACATCCACTGCCACCTCGGCCCCAGACCGGCGGGCGCCGGCCGCCACCTCTTCCAGCACCGCCGACAGGTTGACCGATTCCGCCTGCTCGCTCCCTTCGCCACGCGCGAACGCGAGATAGCCGCTGACCATGCGCTCCATTTCTTCGACATCGGCCGTCATCTCGGCGATGTCCTCGCGCAGTTCTTCCCGCGCCGGCAGCATCGCCAGAGCCAGGCGCAGTCGGGTCAGCGGCGTCCGCAGGTCATGTGACACACCGGCCAGCATCTCCGTACGCTGAGCGAGGAAGCGGCCTACCCGCTCCTGCATACGATTGAACGCGGTCGCCGCCTGGCGCACCTCGGTGGCCCCCTCCGGCCTGATCGGACCAATGTCCCTCCCCATGCCGAACGCCTCGGCCGCCGAGGCGAGGCGTCGGATCGCCCGCACCTGGTTGCGCATGAACAGTGCTGCGATGCCAAACAGCAGCATCGACATGCCGACGATCCACACCACGAAGATATAAATGGTGCCGGCGTACAACCGCTTGCGCGGCGCATTGACGTTCAACACCCCGTCCGGCAACTGCACGCGGATCACCACCACGCGCGGGTCGGACACCCAGTCAGCGTAGAACGGCAGACGGACCTTCTCCCACATCGAGTGGGCAAGATCGTCGTCCATTGGACCTAGAATGTTGGGCGAACGCGTGGTGGCAAGTTTGGCGCCGGGCTCGATATTCATATCGAGTTCAAATTCGTTGTTCGCCCACTGCAGGATCCAGGCGCGATCGGCAGGTTCCGGATAGCGGCGTAATAGCTCCAGCGTATAGCCGATCTCACCGCCAACTGCGCTCGCCAGCCGGCGAGAGACGAGATCGAGATGGCTGCCGTAGAAAATCTGCAGCGCGACCGCTTGGAGCAGCACGAGCGGCAGCAGGATCATCAGCAGGCTGCGCCCCAGCAGCGAGCGCGGCAGAACCTTGCGGATGCTCCGGTTCACCATGCGCGCGGGCTGCAGGTCCGGCATGTCAGGCTCCCGGCTTCAGCACATAGCCGCGCCCGCGAACCGTGTGCAGAAAGCGCGGCTCGCGCGGATCCGTCTCAACCTTGCGACGCAACCGGGTCACCTGCACGTCGATGGCACGTTCGCCTGAATCGTCCATTCCCAGCGCGGCGGCGATGTCCTCACGCGATAGAACCTCGTTCGGCTTGCGCGCAAGCGCCACCAGCAACGCGGCTTCGCCGCCGGTCAACCGGATATTCCCCTCGGGACTGGTGAGTTCGCCCCGCCCTACATCGAAGCTGAGGGCGCCGAGTTGCACCGGCCCGCGGGGCATTTCCTTGAGCGGCGCGGGCGCCCGGCGCAGCAGGGCTCGGATGCGCAGCACCAGTTCACGCGGCTCGAATGGCTTCCCCAGGTAGTCATCTGCGCCTGCCTCAAAGCCGGCGATACGGTCCTCCGGCGTGCCACGCGCGGTTAGCAACAGCACCGGAACGCCGCTTCCCTGTTCCTGCCGCAGCGACTCGGTAAGTGTCAGGCCGCTCTCGCCTGGCATCATCACGTCAAGCACCATCACGTCGGGATGCATGAAGCGCAGCTTGTCACGAGCCTCGGACGCAGTCTCGGCGGTTGTGACGCGGAAGCCCTCGCCAGCCAGATAGCGCGACAACAGCACGCGCAGTCTGGCGTCGTCGTCCACCACCAGGATGTGGGCGTCCTCCGCCATCAACTTTTCCCCGTGTGATGTGCATCGATATAGGTGCGCGCGCTGTCGTCCATGATGGCGCGCAACACCCGGCGGAAGCCTTCCACCGCACCAGCGCCGGCCTCGCGGTGCGCCGGACCGAGACGCTCTCTTTGGCGCTGGAACAGCTTGCGCTCCAGCGCGGCGCCCGCCTCGGTCAGTGTCAGCAGCCGTTGACGGCGGTCGGCGCGGCCCGGTGATTGTGCCACGTAGCCACGGTCCACCAGCTCGCTCAGCACGCGGGCCAGCGACTGCTTGGTGATGCGCAGGATACCAAGCAGGTCGGTCACCGTGATGCCAGGATTGCGCCCGATGAAGTGCAGCGCACGATGGTGCGCCCGGCCGAGGCCTAGCTCGGCCAAAGCAACATCCGCCGCATCGGTGAAGTCGCGGTAGGCAAAGAACAACAGGTCCTGCGCCATGCGAAGATCGGCTTCGGCTGCATCGGCCTTCGAATCGGGCATGGCAGGCATTCCTGGAAGCGGGGCCATATTAAGTCAGCAATATTGACTTATCGGTGCAATCACAATAAGCTCGCGCACACGGTTGCAACAATATTACGAGGATGCCCGCCATGGAGATGGTTCCTTTCGATGATCGGGACGGGTGGATATGGTGGGATGGCGCCTTGGTGCCGTGGCGTGACGCAAAACTGCATGTGCTGACGCATGGACTGCACTATGCCAGCGCCGCGTTCGAAGGCGAGCGGGCGTATGCCGGCAATATCTTCCGGCTGCGCGAGCACACTGAGCGTCTGGTCAACTCGGCGCGCATCATGGGGTTCGAGATCCCTTACAGCCCAGAACAGATCGACGCGGCGAGCAATCAGGTGCTGGCCGCGAACCGTGTCACCGACGCGTATGTGCGACCGATCGCCTGGCGTGGCAGCGAAATGCTGGCGGTGGCGGCACAGCACACCAAAATTCACCTGGCGATCGCCGCCTGGCCCTGGCCCACCTACTTCGGTGCCGATCGGATGGCCGGCATTCGCATGGACATGGCGGAGTGGAAGCGACCGTCACCCGA
Organism: uncultured Alphaproteobacteria bacterium; assembly: GCA_963850535.1. Taxonomy (GTDB): domain Bacteria; phylum Pseudomonadota; class Alphaproteobacteria; order Acetobacterales; family Acetobacteraceae; genus JAMXLO01. The sequence continues at coordinate 12,593 of CAWKMC010000024.1, forward strand.
GACGGCGCCAACCGCGGCGAAGGCGACCGGCCTTTACATGATCGGCACGCTGGCGAAGCATCGTGCCGAGCAGCAGGGCTATGCCGATGCCCTGATGCTGGACTGGCGTGGCAACGTCGCCGAGACCACCAGTGCGAACGTGTTCTTCGTGATGAACGGCGAACTCCACACCCCGATCCCGGACTGCTTCCTGGACGGCATTACCCGCCGATCGGTGATGAGCCTGGCACGGCGGCAGCAGATCAAGGTGGTGGAACGGCACATTGCCGGATCAGAGATTGGTCGTGCGAGCGAGGTGTTCCTGGCCGGCACCGCCGCGGAAGTGACTCCGGTACGGCAGATCGCCGCGCACAGCTACACGCCCGGACGCATCACCGAAACTCTGCTGAAAGGCTACGATGCACTGGTTCGGCAATCGCCGGCCGAAGTTGCGAAAGTGGTGGCGCTGTGAGCGATTCGCTCAGCGTCGTTCCGGTGGGATGTCGCAGACGGTCCGGACGAAGGTGGCGAGCTCCGTGCGATCCCATTTCAGCTGCACCCGCTGCGTGGAAGCTGGCCGCGCGTCCAGGCTGACGCCGGGCCGGCGTTCAGTCGCGGGCCGGATCGGGCGCTGCTCAAATCCGCCACCGCAGTTCGGACAAACGTTCAGCAACACCGTGTCCACGCACTGGGCGCAGAACGTGCACTCATAGCTGCAGATGCGGGCGTCGATTGCATTCGGCGGCAGATCCTTATCGCAGTATTCGCAGTTGGGTCGGAGTTGCAGCATTGCCGATCCTTATTCTTCGGGTGGCGCTGTCGAGAACCACCAGCCCTCTCCAGCAAGCCAGCAGGTGTCGTCCGGTTCATCCGGCGGACGCCGGAGTGAGCGCACTGGCGGCGTGAACCGCTCATCCCGGAGCGCCCTCGCCAATCTCGCTTCGGCCCCGGCATCGCGACCGCCGACACAATCGATGATGCCGACGCGACAGACATTGCGGGCGGCGTAGCGATGGGTATCGCCTTGCCGGCGAGTGATCAGCACGAATGCGCCAAATCGGTCTTCACCCGTGAGTGGCACGAGCAGGCAGCCACCTTCTGCCAGCGTATCGAGCCAGGCCAGCGACAGATGCGTCACGCCGGCGTTGATGATGATGGCATCGGCCCGCCGCTCGGGGCGGAACGCGAAGCCATCGGCGGTGACGACATTCGCTTGCGGCCAGGCATCCGCGAGATTGGCGCGCGCGGAATCGGCGAGCGCCTCATCGATCTCGATCGCAGTGACCATGCCGCCGCGGCCGACAATGTCGGCGAGGATGGCGGTGTAATAGCCGGTGCCAATGCCGACATGCACCACATGCTGGCCGGCAGTGAGGCCAAGCTGGTCATAGCAAAACGCCCATAAGCTCGGCTGACCGTTGTTCAGCCGGCGCGTCGGGTCGATCGCGATCAGAACATCGTGGCAGAGGTGGCGCGGATCGGCGTCTTCGGTGGTCCAATAGTCGCTCAGGTACCACGGACTGAGGAGCCGCCACGGCCCTGGACCGACAAAATGTTCACGCGGCACGGCGGCGAATGCCGCAATCACCGCCTGTGAGCGCACGCGTGCAACATGCCGCAATTCCTCGGCAAACCAGGCACGCGCTTCGGCAACGTCGTTCATCGTGTCGCGCCGATCACTTGGCCAACAATTCGGCGATCGGCATCGTGCCATCGAGTCGAAGGACCGAGCAGATCAGGGTGTCCGGCCAGCGCGTGGCCTAATGTGGTAACGCCAGCACCGGATGGCCCGGTGATATGGATGCGCCGAGTTCGCACGACGCGGCATTTATAGCTGCTCACGAGCCACGCGGGCCACTTCATCGGTGGTAGTCTGCCAGATCGCGCCGCGACCCAGCACACGCGAAAGCGCCTCGCGCAGCCAGCGAATGCGATGCGCCTGCCCCGCGATCCATGGATGCAGGGTCAGGTTGAAGCAGGCGCCGCCTTCATCGTGAAGAAACGCAAAGGCGTCGGCGATGTTGTCGGCCCAGACTGCAGGCGGCACACGGCGCAGCCACATGCATTCCAGGTCGTTCCATTCCGGTTGTGGTGGCAACGCGATCAAGTGGCGCCCCAGTAAGAAGGGACGGTCGTCGCTCGCCCAGTCCGTGGTGTAGCTGAAGCCGGCTTCCGCCAGCAGCGCCGGGGTACGCTCCGAATTCATTGAAGTCCTGGCCGTACCAGCCGAGTGGTGTATCGCCGGTGGCCGTTCGCACCGCATCGCGGCTCTCGACGATGAACGCGCGCTCTTCTGCTTCGCTCATCCGGCTGGTGATGCGACGTGTCGCATCGGTGCCGTGCGCCATAAAACACGCGTTGCGCCGCACCAACTCGTCCACCAGCTCTGGATAGCGTTTCGCCGCCGCTGCGCCCAGCGCCACACTTGGCGTCACGCCGAACCGATCCAGGACGTCCAACACGCGGAAGATGCCGACCCGAGCACCGTATTCGCGCTGACTCCAGGTCAGCCAGTCGGGAAAGAACTTGCCGAGTGGCGAGACAATGCGCGGGTCGGGATTGGCATCCGTTGGCGGATTAACCTGCCAATAGTCGAGCACCACAGTGACAGTGAAGGCGATCCGTGCATCGTCGGGCCAGGTAAAGCGCGGCGCCTCGGTGAGCGTACGGAACGCATGATGCAGATGATCCATGCCGGGACGACGGACCTCGTCCACAGGTGGTGTGTTCGTGGTCTCAGCCATTGGCAGCCTCCCGTGCAGCGAGGTGCGCCTCGATCAACGGCAGATGATGCTGATTGAACCAGTCGGTGATTACGCCTGCGGTGGTCAGCCAGACGCCAGGATGCGACAGGATGTATTCCATCGCACGACGGAAGGCGCGGATGCGATGCGGCTGCCCAACCCAATAGGGATGCAGGGCAATGCACATAACACGGCCCTGCTCGGCGCCCTCTGCGTAAACGGTGTCGAAGTAGTCGCGGATCTGGCACGCGAAGTCGTTCGCCTCCTGGCCGCGGCGGTGCAGGATCACGTCGTTGATGTCCACCGAGTAGGGCATCGAGATCAATCGGCCGGTCTTGACGTTCAGCGGAAATGGCTGGTCGTCGTGATACAGGTCGGCCGTGTAGTCGTAGCCGCACTCGGCGGCCAGATCGAACGTATCCAGCGTGTTGGTGATCGCAGGACTGAACCAGCCGCGCAGCCGACGCCCGGTCAGGCGTTGATGGATCTCCTTGCTCTCCTCCATCGCTGCGCGTTCTTCGTCGGGGGAAAAATTCAAGTGATAGCGCGTATTGTAGATGCCGTGGGACATGTATTCCCAGCCACGCTGTTCCATGGCACCGAGAATTTCCGGGAAGTGCTCGAGCACAGCCATATTGAGGCTGACGGTACAGCGGATGCCGAGCGCGTCGGTCAGGTCGAACAAACGCCAAAGGCCGACGCGATTGCCGTAGTCACGCTGCGTGTAGCCAAGGATGTCGGGATGTGGCGAACGCGGCCATGGATCGCGGGTTCGGACGAACTTGGGCAAGTATTCGTAGTGCTCGATGTTGGGTACCACCCACAGCGCCAGGCGCGCGCCATTCGGCCAGCGCAGCGGGGGACGATGGAGAATGGGCGAGTAGCTGACGAGGTTGGGTTCCATCGCAGGGCCTTCATCCGTACCTTGCCGATAGGAGCATTCTATGCGGCAAAGGGTCAGGAGGACAGCCGGCCGTAAGCGGCGGGCGCGAATCTGCCGGGGTTAGTGCTTCGGGTCGGGATTGATATGGCGACTTCCCTCATCCAAGGCCGCGGGTGCTCAGTCCTCCTGCGCCTTCTAGCTAAGTCAATGGTTGTCCGACTAAGCCCCGGCCTTGCGGGCCGCCAGTTCATTGCGCAGTGCACGTACTTCCTCGAACCGCGCCGTAACATCCCGCATGATGGCGGCGATGCCGATCATGCGACCTGTCCCATCCGCGAATGGTGCTATCGTGAATTCGATCGAGATCCGAGTGCCATCCTTGCGAATGGCCGGTACCGACAGGAGTTGACCGTCCGCATAACGGGACTGCCCCGTCTGCATGGTGGCCCGATAGCCGTGCCAGTGCCGTTCACGTAGATTGGCGGGAATAATGATATCCAGCGAGCGGCCCAGTGCCTCGGCCTCGGTAAAGCCGAAGATGCGTACGGCGCCGGATTCCATATGCAAATCGTGCCCTCGCTGTCCGCATAGACAATTGCATCGGACGTGTTGGCGATGAGGTATTCGGCGAAATGCCGCGGCTCAGGTGGCAGGTTCATAGCAAGCTCCTGATAGCTGATCCGGTGGGAAGGCCCAGCAGCGACATCAAAGCCTGCCGAGGCGCGACCAGATCGGCCAAGGTGTAGCGATCGAGCACCCCCAAGAACGCGTCAAGCGCCTCCTGAAGCACTTTGCTCAACACACAATTGTCAGAGATGACGCAGGTGTCGGCCTTCTCGAAGCACGGCACCAGCGCCAGGTCAGCCTCGGTGCGCCGTACGGTGGCCCCGAGGTTGATGCACTCTGGCGATCGTGCCAGCCGAATGCCGCCGTGTCTGCCGCGCTGGGTCGCGACGTCGTTGGCCACGCCCAGCTGGTGTACCACCTTCATCAGATGTGCTTCGGAAATCTCGTAGGCGGCTGCAATTTCGCCGATGGTCGCAGGGCGGTCACCGCAGATGGCCAAGTACATCAATGTCCTGAGCGTATAGTCCGTATAGGCCGTCAGTCGCATTTGACAGACCCGCGGTCGGATGCACCTTTCCGTGGCGGTAGCTGCAATCCGTCTGGCGGTCCCCCTAGCTGGTGGAACACTGCCAGCTCCAGGCTCGCAGCAATCCGGTGGGCCTTGCCCACGAACAGGGAGGCGGTCTCGGGGGCGAACAGTTCGTGCGCGGTCTGTTCAAAGAGCTGCAGCCAACGCGGGAACATCGAGCGCTCAAGGTCGCGCACCGCGCGATGCACCGCAACCGGATCGCCTGAGTATCGGCCCGAGGTCAGCATGACGGAAGACCAGAAGCGCCGCATCGTCTCGAGATGCTCCGGCCACTCGTCGGATGGGATCGATGCTTCGAAGACTGGCGCCAGCACCGGGTCGCGACGGACTTTGGCATAGAAGCGATCGATCAGCAGGGCGATCAATTCTTCTGTTACCGACTCAATCAGCGATTGCTGCGGCATGCGGGCAACTTATGCTTCTGCGGGTCAAAAGCAATATATGAAATATATGTTTCGGATAAGCCCTCGAGAGGACGAATTGATCGGGAGGCAGCGAACTCCAGCGAATGGCTTGCGTTCAGGCGCGACAACGAGAAAGGGAGCGCACATGCGGTTCACAACTACTATTGCAGCGGGTCTTTTGGTAGTCGGCCCAATGATTGCTTTTAGTCAGCCGGCAAAGTCGCAGCAGAATGACCTGATGGGTCAGGCCCAGCGCTTCTTGAACGGTAGTAGCAGCAACGACCAGAGCAGTCGGGATGCGTATCAGCGGGGGCGTGAGGACGAGATGCGCCGCCAACAGGCTCAGCAAGACCGCGGCTACCGCCGCGATACCGACCAGCGTATGGGTGATCGCGATCTAAATCGCGACAGCCGGTATCGCAACCAGGATCGTGAGACTTACAACTACAACAAGTATCCCTGAACAGGCGAAACTCACTCGGATAGCCTGCCCCGCGTTGACGACGGCGGGGGGAAGGGCCTAAAGCCGGCCCGCCGGAATGGCGGGCATAGCTCAGTTGGCAGAGCGCCAGGTTGTGGTCCTGGATGTCACGGGTTCGAGTCCCGTTGCTCGCCCCACCCCCGGGGCGAGCTGTCGTGAGCGCGGATAATGTAGCCGGGTTGATTCTGGCAGGAGGGAAGGCACGACGCCTGGGTGGCGGCGACAAGCCACTGCTGCGTCTGCGCGACGCCCCTATCCTCGAACGGCTCCTCAGCGTGATGCATGGCGAAGCGCGAAACTGCGCGATCAGCGCGAACGGTGATCCCGCGCGCTTTGCCGCTTTCGGTCTGCCGGTGCTCGCCGACGGTCGGTTTGAAGGGGAGGGACCACTCGCCGGAGTGCTTGCCGGGCTGGACTGGGCAAGTGAACTGGGGGCACGAGCGCTTCTCACGGTTCCCGGAGACACCCCCTTCATTCCATCGGGACTAGCCGCGGTCCTGGCGCCGGCGCCAGCCTGCGCGGCGAGCAATGGCCGTTTGCACTATTTGGTGGCACTGTGGCCTGTGACAGAGCGCGAAACGTTGCGCAAGTTACTGAGTGCCTCCCATCGACGCGATGTCGCGTACTTCGCCCGCCAGGTCGGGACGCGGCACGTTGAATTTCCCGTTACGAAGTGGGACCCATTCCTTAACATCAACACGCCGGAGGAACTGGCGCTGGCGCGGGCGATCGTGGAGGGGGAAGGATGATGCAGACGGTGGCCGTTGGTGGGCTGGGAGCCATTGGCCTCAAGCTCGCACAAGCGCTGGATCGCGGCGTGGAAGGACTCTGTTTGGTTGCGGTTTCCGCACGTGACCAAGCCAAGGCGGCAGCCAATCTGCGCAGCTTTCGCGCGCCGCCACGCGTTGTAGACCTCGATCGACTTGCCGAGGCGGACATTGTCGTCGAGGCGGCACCCGCGGCGGTGTTCGAGCAGATCGCTCGCGCCGCAATCGAGGCGGGCCGCATCTTCGTTCCGGCCTCGGTCGGTGCCCTGCTGCCTCGTATGCGCCTGGTGGAGTATGCCCGGCACACTGGTGCTCGCATCGTGGTGCCAACGGGCGCACTGCTTGGCCTGGACGCCGTGCGGGCGGCAGCCGAAGGCCCGGTGGAAAGCGTCACGATCGAAAGCCGCAAACCGCCGCGTGGCCTGGCGGGTGCGCCGTATCTGGTGAAGCACAGGATTGACGTGAGCCACATCGCGGCACCGAAGCGGGTGTTCCAGGGCAATGCTTTCGACGCGGCGGCAGGCTTCCCGGCCAATGTCAACGTCGCAGCCGCGCTGGCGCTGGCGGGCATCGGCCCGATCCGCACACAGGTCGAGATCTGGGCAGATCCAACCATCGAACGCAACATGCACACGATCCGCGTGGAGGCACAGGCCGCACGATTCACCATGACGATCGAGAACGTGCCGAGTGAGGAGAATCCGCGCACCGGGCAGATTACCGCATTGTCGATGCTGGCCTGCCTGCGTGGGCTGGTCTCGACCTTAAAGGTTGGCACCTGATCGGTTTCTTGACAGTCCGCAGCGCCACCTTTTGAGTGCCTGCCGTCGAGGGAGCTTCACATGCAACGAAGAGTGTTGGTGGTCGCGGCGTTCATGCTCGCGATCGGCGGCGGTGTCGCGCGCGCCGCGGACGATGTGGTGATCGGCGCGCTGTATCCGATGACCGGCCCAAATGCGCAGGTCGGCAACGATGCCAAAGCGGCGATGGAGACCGCGGTCGATATCATCAACGGCAACCACAACGTGCCGATGCTGTTGGGCAAGGGCGGTGGCCTCGACAAGCTGGGTGGGGCGAAGGTCCGGCTGATCTTCGCCGACCATCAGGGGGACCCGCAGAAGGCGCGCGCCGAAGCCGAGAGGCTGATCACGCAGGAACATGTGGTGGCGCTGATCGGCTCGTATCAGAGCGCGACCGCGGCGACGATTTCGCAGGTCTCGGACCGCTACGAGGTGCCGTACATGTCGGCCGACAACTCGTCGGCGAGCCTGAACCAACGAGGGCTGAAGTGGTTTTTCCGCACCTCGCCGCACGACGTCATGTTCACCCAGGCGATGTTCGACTTCTTTCGTGACATCGGTGCGAAGACCGGACGGAAGGTAAAGTCCGTTGCCCTGTTTCACGAGGATACGATCTTCGGTACCGACAGCTCCAACGCACAAAAGCAAATGGCCGAGGCGGCAGGCATCAAGGTGGCGGCCGATATTCGCTATCGTGGCAATTCACCGTCGCTTTCGGCCGAGGTGCAGCAGATCAAGGCAGCCGACGCTGACGTCATCATGCCGTCGTCCTATACGTCTGATGCGATCCTGCTGATGCGAGGCATGCATGACGTCGGCTATGCGCCGAAAGCGATCATGGCGCAGTCGGCGGGTTTTGCCGAACAGGCATTCATCGACGCGACCGGACCGCTTGCTGAGGGTGTGATGAGCCGCTCGGCGTTCGCACTCGATGCCGCGAAGGCGCGACCCGCCATTCCGGCAGTGAACGCGCTCTATAAGTCGCGGAACAATAAGGATCTGAACGACAATACCGGGCGCGAGATCACCGCACTTATCGTGCTGGCGGATGCGATCAACCGCGCCGGGTCGCCGGATGAGGACAAGATCCGCGAGGCGCTGATCGCCACCGATGTTCCCGGCGATCAGACGATCATGCCGTGGAAGGGCATCAAGTTCGATAGCACCGGACAAAACATCGCGGCGACACCGGTGATCCAGCAGATCAAGGGTGGTGCTTACCACACGATCTATCCGTTCGACGTAGCATCCGAGGATGCGGTCTGGAACGTCGGCAAGTGACAAGCCGATGGTGATAGCGAAAATCTCCCCCTCCCCTTGCGGGAGGGGGGCGGGGGGAGGGGCTGTGGCTGCACTCGGCCGGCCCCTTACTCGCAACTCCCTCCCGCGACGGGAGGGGGAGCGTTTTCGGTGACCTTCGCTGTCCTGTTTCAGGTCGCCGTCGGTGGTCTGCTAATGGGACTGATCTATGCGCTTGTCGCCGCCGGCCTGAGCCTGATCTTCGGGCTTATGGACGTGGTGAACTTCGCGCATGGCGAACTGCTGATGCTGGCGATGTACGCCACCTTCGTGCTCTGGTTTGCAACGGGCCTGGACCCGTTGTTGCTGCTGATCCCGGTTGCGCTGGCGCTGTTTGCGCTGGGCGTAGCGATCTACCACCTGCTGATGGCGCGCGCGCTATCGGTGCGGTTCAACCGCGGCATGGTGCAGATCTTCGTCACCTTTGGCCTGGCCATCTTCCTGCGTGGCGCCGCACAGTTCACCTTCGGCAGCGACTTCAAGAGCGTCAGCACATCGCTGCTGGCCAATCGCACGATCGATGTTAGCGGCATCTTCGTGCCGCTGCCGCAGCTTGCCGCCGGCCTGGTCAGTTTGCTGGCGTTCGGGGGGCTGTTTGCGATCGGCCGCACCGAGTTCGGCCGCGCATTGGAGGCGACACGCGAGGATCGCGAAGCAGTCGCGCTGATCGGCATTGACCGCGACCGGATTTTTGCCCTCGGCTGGGGACTGGGAGCTGCGGCCGTCGGCATCGCGGGGGTGATGCTCGCGACATTCTATTACGTGTCCCCCAATGTCGGTGCGAACTTCGCGTTGATCGCCTATGTCACCGTGGCACTCGGCGGGTTCGGCAGTTTGTTCGGAGCGTTGGTGGCGGGATTGTTGATCGGTGAGGTAGAGGCGCTGACCGCCCTGCTGATCGAACCCTCGCTCAAGCAGGTCGGCATGTTCGTGATCTACCTCGCAGTGCTGATGTTCCGCCCGCGTGGGTTGTTCGGCACGCTGTGATGGAAACCTCGATCACCCGGCGCCGCCGCCAGGAACTGATCATCGGCACGGGACTCCTGATAGCGCTGGCGCTGCTGCCGCTGCCGATTCACGACGTCTATACCCGCAACCTGATCATCATCACCGTGTTGTTCGCCGGCCTGGCGCAGGCCTGGAACGTGCTGGGTGGATATTGCGGGCAGATCTCGCTGAGCCATGCGCTGTATTTTGGTGTAGGGGCCTATGTATCGACGCTACTGCTGACCCGTGCCGGCATCCCACCGACAATCGGCATGTTCGCCGGCGGCGCATTGGCGGGGCTGATGGCGCTGTTGGTCGGTTGGCCGTGCTTTCGGCTGTCCGGACACTACTATGCCATCGCCACGGTGGTGGTGGGCGAGATCGGCTTCCTGCTGGCGCTGAACTGGGACTGGATCGGTGGTGCGACCGGCATCAACATCCCGTACCGCCGCGCGATTGGCGATTCGTGGCTGTGGCTGCAGTTTCGTATCGACAAGCTGCCGTATCACTACGCCGCGCTGGCCTTCGCCGCGGTCGCCTGGCTGGTTGCCTGGAAGATCGAAGGCTCACGCTGGGGCTTTGTCTGGCGAGCGGTGAAGGACGATCCGGTGGCGGCTCGCAGTCTCGCCGTGCGCATCTTTCCTTCGAAGATGGCGGCGGCGGCGATCAGTGGCGCGCTGACCGGGATCGGTGGTGCGATCTATGCGCAGTATGTCGGCTACATCGATCCTGACAGCGTGCTGTATGGGCAACTGTCGATATTGATCCCGCTGCCGGCGGTGCTGGGCGGGGTCGGAACCTTATGGGGTCCTTTGGTTGGAGCGGTGGTGCTTATACCGGTGTCGGAGCTGACGCGATCGTATCTCGGCGGATCGGGTCGCGGCGTCGACCTGATGATTTATGGTGCGTTGATCGTTCTGGTGGCGCTGGCGCGTCCTCAGGGGTTGGCAAGCCTGGTCGGCGTGCAGGTTCGCGCGCCGGCAGGAGCGGACGATGACGCCACTGCTTGAAGTCGATGGCGTCAGCAAGTCGTTTGGCGGTGTCGCCGCCAATGTCGATATCAGCTTCGACGTGACCGAAGGCGAGATTCTCGGACTGATCGGACCGAACGGCGCCGGAAAGACCTCACTGTTCAACGCGATCTCGGGCGAGGTGGTGCCGGATGGGGGGGAAATCCGCCTGGCCGGTCAGCGCGTATCGGGGCTGCCGCCGGAGCAATGCGCTCTGCTTGGCATCGCGCGAACGTTCCAGGTGGTCCGCAGCTTCGATTCCATGACGGTGCTGGAGAACGTCATGGTCGGCGCCTATGCGCGGCATTACCGCACCCGTGTCGCGATGGCGAAGGCGATCGAGACGCTGGCGTTCGCCGGACTCGCGGCACGTGCCGACGTGCCGGCGCATTTGCTGACACCGGCGGAAAAGCGGCGGCTGGAGGTTGCGCGTGCGCTGGCGACGGAACCCAGGCTGCTGCTGCTGGACGAGATGCTGACCGGGCTGACGCCGGTGGAAGCGCAATCGGGCGTACAGCTGATCCGTGATGTGCGGGCGCGTGGCATCACGGTGATGATGGTCGAGCATGTCATGGAGGTGCTGCTGCCGCTGGTTGATCGCGCGGTGGTGCTGGACCTCGGACGCGTGCTGACGATCGGTGCACCGAAAGCGGTGGTACGCAATCCGGAGGTGATCCGCGCTTATCTCGGTGAGCGCTATGCTGCGGCTTGACGGCGTCTCCGCGTCGTATCGCGGCCTGCGGGCATTGCAGGGCGTATCGCTCGAGGTGGCGCGCGGCGAAGTCGTCGCTGTCGTGGGTGCCAACGGCGCGGGCAAGACCACGCTTTTGAAATCGATCGCCGGACAGGTTGCGACCGAGGGCAGCATCGAGTTCGAGGGTCAGTCGCTGCGCCGGCTGCCGGCGCATCGGATCACCCGGTTGGGTGTATCAATGGTGCCTGAAGGGCGGCGCTTGTTCCCGCGTCTTTCGGTCGAGGACAATCTGCGGCTGGGCGCCTATGCGAAGCACGGCGCCGATCGGTTCAAGCCGCTGGAGCTGGTGTTCTCGCTGTTTCCGCGCTTGCAGGAGCGGCTACCGCAGCGCGCTGAAACGCTGTCCGGCGGCGAGCAGCAGATGCTGGCGATCGGCCGCGCACTGATGACACAGCCGCGGTTCCTGATGCTGGACGAGCCGAGCCAGGGCATCATGCCGCGCCTGGTGGATGACATTCTGGCGGCGGTGACGCAAATCCGTGCGCTCGGCGTGACGGTGCTGTTGGTGGAACAGCGGCTGGTAGAGGCGCTGGCGATCGCTGACCGGGCCTATGTGCTGCAGACTGGTCGGATCGTGATGTCGGGTGCCGCGCGGGACATCGCGGGTGATGCAGCGGTGCGCAAGGCCTATCTTGGGATATAGATGCGGCATCAGGCTGACATCGTCTAAGTTCTCATGCGCTCTTGGGCCGCGTCTCGGCTGGCCCTCAGATCGACCAGGATTTGACAGCGAAAGGTTTTGAATACACAACCGATTTAACATTGGGTCAAAGTGACTCGGCTTGAATTGCGTCGCTTGCACCTTTCTGAGTCAGCACAATCAGAGGCTGAATATAGGGGAGACGGTATGAAGTACATGATCACATGGAAAGAGCGTTCACAGGGCTCAGCCATCGAATACGAAAGAGCGCAGCAGCGGATCCTGGATGTTTTTCGCCAGTGGCAAGCTCCCGCCAATTTTAAGATCGAACTGTTCGTGATCCGCGTCGGTGATTGGGGTGGCTATATGCTGGTCGACTGCGATGATCCGGTCATCGTACACAAGTTCGCCTCGATGCTACCGGCGTTCGAATTCGAAGCACGACCCGTCATTCCGATCGAGGACGCCGTGCGCGGCGAGCTCGAAGTCATGGCATGGCGCGATGGTTTGAAATTCGACTGAGGGAACACGACCTTGCCGACGCGGACTTGCCTCCGTAGAGGCGACCGGTATTGATGCCCGCCTGAGGAGGCGGCGCCATGCATGTACTGATCGTGGGCGGTGGGGTTGGCGGGCTGGCGACCGCACTGTCGCTGCACGACGCTGGTATTGCCTGCACGGTGTTCGAGCAGGTGCGCGAGCTGCGCGAACTGGGCGTGGGCATCAACACGTTGCCGCACGCCATCAAGGAGCTTGCGGCGCTTGGTTTGCTGCCGGCGTTGGATCGCGCCGGCATCCGCACGCGCGAACTGATCTATGCCAATCGGCTTGGCCAGGTGGTATGGCGCGAACTGCGCGGCACCGACGCCGGCTTCGATACGCCACAGTTCTCGATCCATCGCGGCAAGCTGCATGGGGTGCTGCTCGCGGCAGTGCATGAGCGGCTCGGGGCGGGCGCGGTGCGCACCGGTTGCCGTCTGGTCTCCTTTACCGAGCGTGGCGATCCGGTCGTGGCGCGGTTCGAGCAGCGCGACGGCGGCGCTGCATGCGAGGTCGAGGGCGATGTGCTGATAGGCGCCGATGGCATTCATTCGACGGTGCGCGCGGTGTTCTATCCGCGTGAAGGTCCGCCGGTGTGGAACGGCATGATGCTGTGGCGCGGCGCTGCCGACTGGCCGGTGCATGTCGATGGCCGCACCATGGTGATCGCGGGTGGCATGGGCCAGAAGTTCGTATTCTACCCGATCCACGCCGACCCTGCCGTGCCCGACCGACGGTTGACCAACTGGGCGGTGATGGCGCGCATCGGCGATGGCACGGGCCTGCCGCCGCGTCGCGAGGATTGGAACCGGCCTGGGCGGTGGGACGAAGTGGAACCGTTCGTGCGCGATCGGTTCCGGCTGGACTTTGTCGATCCGCTGGCACTCATCGGTGCATCGGGCACAATCTATGAATATCCGATGTGCGATCGCGACCCGCTGCCGCGCTGGTCGTTCGGTCGTGTCACTTTGCTTGGCGATGCAGCGCATCCGATGTACCCGGTCGGATCGAACGGCGCGAGCCAGGCGGTCCTCGATGCCCGCGCGTTGGCGCGGCACCTGCGCGATGCCGACGTGGTGGCGGCGCTGTCGGCATATGACGCGGAACGCCGGCCGATGACGGCAGAGATTGTGCTGAACAATCGCAAGGGTGGCCCGGAGCGGGTGATCGACGTGCTGGAGCAGCGCGCGCCAGATGGCTTCGCCGATGTCGACGTGGTGGCTTCATACGCGGAACGCGAAGCGATCGTGCGCGGCTATGCGTCGATGGCGGGTTTTGCCCGCGAGCAGGTGAACGTGCCGCGCTGATTATGCTGGCGGCGGCAGGAAATTCACCTCGTGCTGGCCTGCGAGACGCACAACCTCGGCTGGATCCGGCACGTTGTTGATAGCCTGGAACAGGTCCCATAGGCGGCGCGTCGGCGAGACCCAGAACAGACAGGTGATGTTGGCCTGCGAGTGGTTGAACAGCCCATGCGGGATGCCGCGCGGCAGACGGATCAGGTCGCCGCCGGAGGCATTGGCCGACTGTCCGTCGAGCACGAGGTCGAAGCGACCATCAAACACATAGATGAATTCGTCCTGAGTCGGATGGATGTGCGGCGGCACGAAGGTGCCGGGAGGCAGCAGCGCGTGCCACGACAAACTGCTCTCCGTCACCTGAAGCGGCGTATAGGTCTGGCCCAGTATGTGCCAGACGATGCCATCCACGCTGGCGCCTTGCTGGGTGACGCCGGCGGTCATTGGAGAGGGGAAGGACATGTTTGCGCTCCTCGACATCTTGCTTCTTGGCTGGATTGGGAATGAGAATCGCTAGCGCAAATTCTGGGAGACACCAAACCATGACCACCCGACTCGGCCGCCGGGCGCTGGCCGGCGCTGCTGCGCTGTTGCCTGCGGCCAGTTTGATCGGCGGCGCACGGGCGCAGTCTGCCAACGAGAGCACATTCGACCGTATCCGCCGCACCAAGACCTTGCGGATTGCGGCACTGCCCGGCGAGCTGCCGTATTTCCAGAAGGATCTGGCCAGCGGCGAATGGAGCGGCGCGTGCATCGAGATGGCGAAGGACATCGCCAAGGTGTTCGACGCGCAATTGGCCTACGTCGAATCAACCTACGGCAATTCGGTGCTGGACCTGCAATCGAACAAGGTGGATCTGGCGTTCGCGTTGAATCCGACGCCGCAGCGCGCGCTGTCGATCGGCTTCACCCACCCGATGATCGTGCATCCGTTCGGCTGCGTAGCACGCAAGGGACTGGATCCGAATACATGGGATGACCTCAACAAACCGGATGTGCGCGTCGTGTATGATATCGGCTCGCTGCACGAGACGGCGGCCAAGCGGTATTGTCCGAAGGCACAACTCACCGGCTACAAGACGCGCGACGACTGCACGCTGGCGTTGCAATCGGGCCGCGCCGATGCGCATATCCTGGCGGCGATCCTCGGCCTGTCGGCAATCGGCAGAAATCCGTTGCTGGGGACCTATCATCTGCTGACCAATCCAACGGTGGCGCTGCCGAGTTGCCTTGGCATCCAGCGTGAGCCGGATCCGCGCTTCGCCGACGTGGTGAACGCCTGGATCGACTTCAATCGCGGCACCGGACAGATCCGCGAATGGTTGCTGGAGGGCCTGGGCAAGTTCGGGGTGACGCGCGATCAGGTACCATCAACGCTGAGCTTCTGATTTGTTCTACCAGTGGGACTTCGCCTTCCTGCTGCGCTATACACCGCTGTTCTGGAAAGGCGTGCTGGTCACGCTGGCCTACACGGCGGGCACCATTTTCCTTGGCTTGGCCATCGGGCTGTTGATTGGGCTTGGCCGGTTATCGCGCTCGAAGCTGCTAAACATTCCGTTGGTCGCGTTCATCGAGGCGTTCCGCTGTACGCCGCTGCTGGTGCAGATCGTCTGGTTCTATTACGCGTTGCCCGTGCTGCTGGGGATCCAAATCCCGGCGACGGCGTGCGGCGGTCGCGGTGCTGTCGTGCTACACTGGCGCGTTCTATGCCGAGATCTTCCGCGGCGGCATCGTCTCGATCGAACGCGGGCAGTGGGATGCGGCACGTGCCCTTGGGTTGCGGCGATGGCCGATGATGCGCAAGGTGATCCTGCCGCAGGCCGTCAAGCGGATGATCCCTCCGTTCGTCAACCAGTCGATCACCCAGTTGAAGAACACGTCGCTGGTGTCCACGATCGCGGTGCCGGATTTGCTTTACCAGGGGACGCTGATTACCGCCGATACGTATCGGCCACTCGAGGTCTATACTGTCGTGGCACTGATCTATTTCGCCATGCTGTTCCCCAGCACGATGCTGGCGCAAGCTTATGAAAGGTCTCTGACGAGAGGGCGGTGACCCGAATCGGTCAACAGGCAGAACGAGATCGCCAGCCATGAAGTTCGGCATTCACAACTCGTCCTGGCTCGACAGTCTCGAGCCAACCCGCGCATTCGAGACGGTGAAGAAGAAGGCGCTGTGGGCAGAAAGTCGCGGTTTTGTCTGGTTCTCGGTACTCGATCACATGATCCAGATTCCACGCGTCGGCGCACCCGATGAACCGGTCTTGGAAGGCTGGACCGTGCTGGCGGGTCTGGCTGCGGTCACCAGTCGAATCCGACTCGCCACCCTTTGCACTGCTGTCGGCTATCGCAATCCAGCGCATCTCGCCAAGATCGCGGCGACGGTCGATCTGATCAGTCAGGGACGAATGACCCTCGGCATTGGTGCTGGATTTTTTGAGGAGGAATACCGGCAATACGGCTGGGACTTCCCGCCGCGACCGGCGACCCGCATTCGGCAGGCGGAGGAAGCGGTCAAGCTAATCGTGAAGCTGTGGACCGAGCCGCGCACCACCTTCCATAGCCGGTATTTCCACGCCGAGAACGCGATCCTCGAGCCGAAGCCGGTGCAGAAGCCGCGTCCGCCGGTGCTGATCGCCGGCGCCGGCGAACAGATGACGCTGCGCGTGGTCGCTCACCTAGCCGATGCCTGCAACCTGGTCGATGGTGACATCCTCGTCGATGGCGATATCGCGGAGATACGCCACAAGCTCGCGGTGCTGCGCCAGCATTGCGACGCGGCGGGCCGCGATTACGACACGATCGAAAAGACCCGCATCATGCCCTGGCTGCTTGCCCGCGACGCGGCCGCAGCGAGGGCAAAGGGCGAGCGGCTGGGAGCCGGCAGACCGTTGCGCGGCTTCGTCGGCACCGTGTCCGAAGCCATCGACCTGATCGGGCGATACCAGGACGCCGGCATAGACCTGCTAATCAATGCGGATCGAGGCAACGATGCGGAGAGTCGTGACCTTTTCGCCTCGGATGTCATGCCGCACTTCGCCTGACAAAGGAGATTGATCATGGCAACTCCGTTAGTGCTTTACGAGGTTGACGATAAGGTCGGCATCATCACGCTGAACCGTCCGGACAAGCTCAACGCAATCAGCCATGAACTGCAGTATGCGCTGACCGAGACGTTCACATGCGCGGATGCGGATCCGACGACGAGTGTCGTGCTGCTGCGTGCCGAAGGTCGCAGCTTCTGCGCCGGCTACGACATCGGCGCCAAGGGCCCAGGTGCCGACGACTGGCGCACCGATCCAACGAAAGCGCATGCACACCTGCAGCCACAGCTCGAATTCGAGATGATGCCATGGCTGATGACCAAGCCGGTGATTGCGTCGGTGCAGGGACATGTGCTCGGTGGCGGGTGCGAGCTTGTCATGCTGTGCGATCTGACAATCGCCGCCGACAACGCGACATTCGGCGAGCCGGAAGTGCGGTTTTCGGCCGTGGGGCCGGCAATCGTGATGCCGATGATCATCGGCTACAAGAAGGCACGCGAGCTGCTCTATTTCGGCGATCGGATCGATGCGCAGACCGCGCTCGATCTCGGCATGGTCAACCGCGTGGTGCCGCTGGCCGAGTTGCGCACCGCAAGCCTCAGCTATGCAAAGCGACTGTCGCTGATCTCACCAGAGGCGTTGTATGCGACGAAGCGAGCCGTCAATCGGGTTGCCGACGCGGCGGGGTTCCGCACCGCGCTCTATGCTGGGCTCGACGTCGTCGGCCCACTCTACGCCACAACGACCGAACTGGGCGCAAGGTTTCGCGAGATCGCCAGGACCGAGGGCGTGCCGGCCGCGGTCAAGTGGCGCTCTGCGCAGTTCGACAAATAGCGCGGCAGCGCTAATCCTGCCGCGGCAGCAACTGCTCGGCCAGCGTCGCCCAATAGGAAGCGCCCACCGGCAGGATTTCGTCGTTGAAGTCGTAGCGCGGGTGATGGACCATCGCGTCGTCCTTGCCGCGACCGCCACCCAGCATGATGTAGCTGCCCTGCTTGGCGTTCAGCATGAACGAAAAGTCCTCGCCACCCATCGTCGGCTTCCGCATGGGCACGACGCGCGCCTCGCCGGCGACTGACGTCGCGGCACGCCTGGCTAGTGTCGTGGCGTCCGGATCGTTCACCGTCGCGGGATAGTCACGACTGAACATCACGTCGGCCTTGGCGCCGAAGCTTTCGGCGATGCCGGTGGCGAGGCGCCTTACTCCGTCCTCGAGCTGGTCGCCGACACGCGCATCAAACCACCGAGCGGTGCCGAGCATGCGGACCGTCTCCGGTATCACGTTGTAGGTGTGTCCGCCGTTGATGTGGCCGATGGTGACAACGCCGCCCTCCACCGGCTCGATCGTGCGCGCGACGATGGTTTGCAGCGCGGTGACGATGTGCGAGGCGATCACGATTGGGTCGGTGCCGAAATGCGGCTGGGCGCCGTGGGTGCCCTTGCCGGTGATTGTGATCTCGATGTTCGCCACCGCCGCCATCACCGGGCCATTGCGCCAGGCGAAGCTGCCGGCGGGCATCTGCGGCCAGTTGTGCAGGCCGAACACCATGTCCATTGGACAGCGTTCGAACAGGCCTTCTTTCACCATGATGTCGCCCCCGGCCAGGTTCTCCTCCGCGGGCTGGAAGATAACGAAAACAGTGCCATCGAAGTTGCGGGTCTCTGACAGGTACTTGGCGGCGCCCAGCAGCATGGTGGTGTGGCCATCGTGGCCGCACGCGTGCATTACGCCGTGGTTCTGCGAGGCGTACGGCGCGCCGGTCTCTTCGACGATCGGCAGAGCGTCCATATCAGCGCGCAGGCCAATCGCACGTCCCGAGGTGCCGTTCCCGCGGATCACTCCGACAACGCCGGTGCGCGCCATGCCGGTGATGATCTCATCGACGCCGAACTCCTTGAGCTTTGCCTGCACCACGCCGCTGGTGCGGGTCTCCTGCAGTGCCAACTCGGGATGGGCGTGCAGGTCCTGCCGCCACTCGGTCATCTCGCGGTGAAACTCGCCGATACGGTTGATGACTGGCATTGTGGGTCAGCTCCTCCTGGTGAACGTACGCGCAAGACCTTCCTGCAGCGGGATCGGCGTGAACTTCAGCGTCTCGATCATCGGCCGCACATCGAAGCTCTTGTCCTCGAGCAAGCGGCGGATCTCGGCAGGATCGACGCCTGGCAACATGGGAATGTAACGCAGAATACCGGCGATCGCCATCAGTCCCGGCGTCGACAGTGCGACAATGCGAGGCGGTCGCCGGCCCGATGCCACCGCGACCGCGCGAACGAAGTCGGCGTAGGGTAGGGGCACTGGACCAGCGATCACCAGCGTACTCGGCCCCTGCCAAGCGCGATCGAGTGCAGCGCGGATCGCGCGCGTGATATCGTCCTGATGGATCGGTTGCACCAGCGCCTTGCCGCCGCCCGGCAGCGGCACGACCGGCAGGCGGCGCAGCAGAGTGGCGAGGCGCTGCACGTTGTCCTCGCCCTGAGCGCCGTAGATCATCGTTGGGTGCAGCATTACCCCCGATCGCCCCGAGGTGACGAAGGCGGCCTCGCCGGCCAGCACGCCATTGCCATGCGCGTCCGGCCACATTGTGAATTTGCGGGTGCTGCCCAGGAAGACAAAGTGCGCATCCGATGGTGCGACAGCGAGCACCGCGGCCGTGTGGCGGGCGTGCGCACAGCTGACGATGTGGGTCGCGTCGTGGAGTGCATCGCGCAGCCGCGCTGCGTCGGTCAGATCAGCGTGGCGCGCCGCCACTGCGATGCCGGCCGAATGCCATTTCGCAGGATCCCGCACGATCGGCACAAGCGAAACATGATCAGCCACCAGCGACCGGCTCAGCGCAATGCCGCTGCGGCCCGACGCGCCGATGATGTGGACCCGATCCGCCATGCTGTTACGCTTATCATGGCGATCACAGGAGGGCTGCATGGCGCGTGTGCCGTATCTAGAAATGTCCGACCTCTCACCGGAGAACCAGGACCTGCTGAAGCGGCGGATCAGCCTGTTTCAGGCATTGGTCAATTCGCCCAACGCGGCAAGGGCGTTCGGTGGACTGGGACATTTCATCCGGTTCGGCAGCAAGCTCGATCCGCGCCTGCGAGAGCTGGCCATCCTGCAGGTGGGTTGGCTGGCGCGCTCCCCCTACGAGTGGTCGCACCATGTCAAACTCGGCCATGATTTCGGCGTCAGTGACGCTGATATCCAGGCGCTGATCGACGATACGGCAGGCAAACCGACCCACCTCGACGATATGGCGAAGACGGTGCTGCGTGCGGCGCGTGAGATGACCAGTGACGGAGCGATGTCGGACGCGACCTTCGCTGCACTGCAGCAGACGCTGGGCAACGAATTGGTAGTGGACCTGACCATTACCATTGCGTTCTACAACGCCGTGGTGCGCGTGCTGGCGACGCTCCAGATCGACGTGGAGGATGATTATATGCCGTATCTGCGTCGGTTCCCGTTGCCTGGCTGACAGGAGGTTTTGCGCGTGAAGATCGGTGTTCCGAAAGAGGTCAAAACCCACGAGTACCGTGTCGGGCTGACGCCGGCGGGCGCGCGGGAACTCGCGCTGCATGGGCACTCCGTGCTGGTGGAGCACAATGCCGCGGCGGGCATCGGGATCTCCGACGAGGCCTATCGTGCGGCTGGGGCGGCCGTGGTGGCCAGCGCGGCCGAAGTCTTCGCGAGCGCAGATCTGATCGTAAAGGTGAAAGAACCGCAGCCGGCGGAGATCGCCATGCTGCGCCAGGGTCAGGTGCTGTTCACCTATCTGCACCTTGCCGCCGACAAGGCGCAGACTGTCGGGCTGATGCACACGGGCGCCACATGCATCGCCTACGAGACGGTGACCGACCGCACCGGCGCGTTGCCGCTGCTGGCACCGATGAGCGAGGTGGCGGGCCGCATGGCGGTGCAGGTCGGCGCGCATTGCCTGGAGAAGGAACAGGGCGGCGTGGGCGTGCTGCTGGGCGGCGTGCCCGGCGTGGCGCCGGCCAAGGTGGTGGTGTTGGGCGGTGGTGTCTCCGGCACCAATGCGGCGCGCATGGCGGTCGGGCTGGAGGCCTCGGTGACCATCATCGACAAGTCGCTTGCCGCGCCTGAAGGAACTGGATCTGCAGTTCGGCCCGCGGGCGACGACTCTGTTTGCCACTGCCGAAGCGATCGAGCACCAGGTTCTGGCCGCCGATCTGGTGATTGGCGCAGTGCTAGTGCCGGGTGCTGCGGCGCCAAAGCTGGTATCGCATGATATGGTGCGGCAGATGCGACCCGGATCGGTGCTGGTCGACATCGCCATCGACCAGGGCGGATGCTTCGCGACCAGCCGTCCGACCACGCACTCGGTGCCGACCTATGTGGAGGAAGGTGTCGTGCATTACTGCGTCACCAATATGCCGGGCGCAGTGGCGCGCACATCCACCTTTGCGCTGACCAACGCGACGCTGCCGTTCGTCATCGCGCTGGCAGCGAAGGGCTGGCGGAGGGCACTGGCGGAGGACCGACATCTGCTGAACGGCCTGAATGTGCATGCGGGCAAGGTGACCTATGAGGCGGTGGCGTACGACCTCAACCTGCCTTATGCGGCACCTGAGACGTTGCTCGCCGCATGATCGCGGAATCGTCCTGATGGGGCCTATGGTGCGCATCCTGTCCGTGCTGGTGTTGGCTGCGCTCGCATGCCTTAGCCACGCGTCGGTTGCGCGCATGATGGAAGTTGGTGACGCCGAGATCGTGCGGCAGGCCAGTGCTGCCGTCGTGAACATCGGCGAGTGGAAGGTGCGCGCTGCCACGCAGCCGGGCCAGCCACCACGGCGCGTGAAGGCGTACGCTTCTGGCTTCATTATCGATCCGTCCGGCCTCGTCGTCACGAACAAGCATGTCGTTGATGGCGCCATCGCTATGCATGTGATCTTCGCCAACGGAGATCGCGCGCCAGCGCGGCTGCTTGCTGCTGCAGCGATGCTGGATGTGGCGGTGCTGAAGATCGAAACCGACCATTCGCTTCCGGCCTTGAAGTGGGCCGACAGCGATAAACTGCAGGTTGGCGATCCGGTGCTGACGATCGGCAATCCGCTGGGTCTGGGGATGTCCGCGTCGGCCGGGATCGTCAGCGCACTTAACCGCAATCTGCAGGACACGCCGTTCGACAGCTACATCCAGACCGACGCGGCAATCAATTACGGCAATTCGGGCGGTCCGCTGATCGATCGCGATGGCGACGCCGTAGGCATGGATACCTCATTGTACAACCCCCAGGCCAAAGGCGGCTCAATCGGCATCGGATTCGCCATTCCGTCCAATATCGCCTCATTCGTCGTGCAGTTCCTGCTCGATCCCAATCATCCCAAGCCAGGATGGATCGGGGTCACGGTGCAGGACAACAGTGACAAGTTGGCGGAAGCCTTGGGCATGCGGCGGGCAACGGGTGCCGTGGTATCCGCGGTCGATCGGGCCGGACCAGCCGCACAGGCTGGTCTGCGGCCGGCCGATGTCCTGGAGACGATCGATGGCGCGCAACAAGCTGAATTCGCGCGCGTTCATGCGGTCGATCGTCAAGATGCAGGTGGGAGCCAAGGTGCATCTCAGGGGCTGGCGTGAAGGCAAACCGTTGGACGCCACGGTCAGTATCCAGGCTTGGCCTAATTACACGCCTGCTCAGGGTGCCATGGAGGCGCAGGCTGCCAAGATGATGATCGAGCAAGCGCCCGATCCTGGATTCCGGCTGGCGTCGATCACCGAGGAAGCGCGCAAACGGTCCGGGCTCGATCAGGGATTAGCGGGCGCGTTGGTGTCAGCCGTCGAGCCTGATTGCGAGGCGCGCGACCTCGGGTTTGTGCCAGGCGATGTCATCACGAACGTGCAAGGGCGACCTGTCGCCAATCCGGATGACGTGCGGCACGCCATCCAGGCGGCGCATGAGGAGCGCCGCGGTTATCTCGCCATGTTGGTGCAGTCGAAGAAAGCTGTGCGTTGGGTCTCGTTGTCGATCACGAGCACCGGGTCTTGAGAAAACTCACGTCCGCCTGCCCATAGGTGCGATAGCGTTCGTGCGCTGCCCGCATCTCTTCCGCTGTGAGTAGGCGCACCGTGCCGGCAGAGCGAGCCAGCAGATATTGGCGGCACAGCGTCTCCAGCACGATGGCGTCCGTCAGCGCGCGATCTGCGGTCGCTGCGTGCACGATCATGCCGTGGTTGGCGAGCAGGCAAGCCGTGCGCCCTTGCAGCGCCTCGACGGCGCACTGCGCAAGTTCCGGCGTGCCGAATGTCACATAGGGTGCGCAGCGGACGTCGTCGCCGCCGAAATTGGCGATCACATAGTGAAACGGCGGCAGCGCCTCGTTAAGGCAGGCAAGCGCGGTGCAGGCATCGGCGTGCGTATGCACGATGCACTGCGCCGCGGGGTAGGCAAGATAGATCGCCGCGTGCATCGCCCATTCACTGGAGGGTGCGATACTACCCTGCACGTCACCCTGCAGCGTCATTGGGACCAGTGCGTCCGGCTGCAGCGTTTCCGCCGAACAGCCCGACGGCGTAATGATCATGCCATCCACCGTGCGGTGGCTGACGTTGCCGGAACTGCCGGCAATCAGGCCGCGGTGGCCTATCTCGCGATACACCATCACCACCTGCTGGCGCATTGCGTCGCTCACATCAGGAAGACGCCCTTGCCGTCGGATTGCTTGTCGAACAGCTTGTAGGCTTCGTCCGCCTGCTCCAGTTTCCATTTGTGCGTGAACAATGCGTCGACGTCGATCTTGCGCTCCACACAGAATGTCGCGCACTCGGTTTGAATGATGTTGGAGAAGGTCCAGGACCCGATCAGCGTCAGCTGGCGGCGCAGCAGCATCGGGCTGACCTCGATATGCACGTCGCCGCCTTCGCCGACGAAGCACATCGTGCCCCACACCTTGGTGCTGCGGATCGCGTTGGCGCGCGCGTCCGGATTGCTGGAGGTGTCCAGCGTGCAGTCGGCGTAGCGGCCGTGCGTCAGCTCCTTGATCGCCGCCACCGGGTCGTTCGAGCCAGGGTCGACCACTTCGTCCGCGCCGAACTCCTTGGCGCGTTCCAGGCGCTGCGGGTTGACGTCGAGCGCGATCACGCGTGCGCCCATCGCCTTGGCGAACTGCGTTCCGGCCAGTCCCACCGGTCCTTGGCCGAAGATGGCAAGCGTGTCGTTGCCGGAGAGCCGCATCCGTCGCAGTGCGCTGTAGGCGGTGCCGGAACCGCACGAGACTGCCGCGCCGGCAGCGAAGCTCAGCTCGTCCGGCAATGGCACCATCGTGTTCGCTGGCACACAGAGATACTGCGCGTGCCCACCATGTGAGTTGCTGCCGTACACCTTCACAGGCACTTCCTGGCACAGCTGTTGCCAGCCGGAGCGGCAGTGATTGCATTGCGTGCATCCCTGGTAGTGGTGCACCATAACGCGCTGGCCAACGTGCGCCTCTGCCTCTGACACAGCCGAGCCAACTGCGGCCACGATACCGCAGGGTTCATGACCAGCGATCACGGGATCCGGATTTTGCGGAAAGCCCGTCGCCTGGCGGGTCTGACCCTTCGGCCGGCGATACTGGTGCAGGTCACTGCCGCACATGCCGGAGGCCTTCATTTCGACCACCACCTCGTGCGGACCAGGCGTTGGATCGGGGAACTGCATCAGTTCCAATTCGCGTCCACCGGTGAACACCACTCCGCGCATGGTTCCCTCCATTTCTCAACCTGGCTTAAGGTTAGAGCGACTGTGCTGCAGTTGCAAATCTGACGATGGCGCTTTGCGCACCACCGTCATCGCTGACCAGTAACGTCAGCGCCGAGCACCAAGCCCGGCGGCAGCGCCTCGCCATACAGCGTAGCTCGATCCATGCGCCCGACTGGTGCGAACTCCTTGATGGCCGCAGTACGCATCGGTGCGACACCCGCGTCCTCCAGCTTGCGCGCGATCTGGTTGCGCAGCGACTTGGGCACATCCAGGTTCCGGTCATCCACGACGCGCGCCGCTCTGAGAAACAGATTGTGCGTCTCCAGCAACTCGGCCTCGGCCCAATCCAAATCCCGAAAAGCCGCGTAAGTACGGGCGACGAGGTCGGGGACAACCACGGTCTCCGGCCCAGCATAAAGTGGGGCTCGGTTCAACAGCAGACCGAGTGCAGCAAGATACGGCGCACAATGCTGCTTTGCCTCCACTCGCAGCATAACCTGGTCAATGAATGTTTGGACCAGGTCGGCTTTCGTCTCTCGCGGCAGACGCTCGAGCGAACCCGCAAGACGGACAAGCTCCGGCGAAGCTCTTCCCGCGCGGATACTGTTGAGTTCGCCGACTAGCAGCATGTTCTGCCGCTCAGCCGTAAGTCCACCCGCGACCCGACGCCACAGGATATGTTCCTGCACCTTGCTGCGCTTGCCGGGAAAACGAAGTCCCGCGTCATGAAGGAGCCACAACTCGTCCATCCGCAGTCCGTCGTGAGCAAAGCCAAAGCCGGGTCGCAGCAGGAACCCAGCCAGCGTGAGCCAGGCTTCTTCGTGCTCCACCGAAAGTTTTCGACCATCCGTTCGTTCGTTCAGAATGGGCCAAAAGTTGCGGAGCACAGCAGCATTCCACTCGTGCCGGGGAAGACCGAGAATGCGTTCGAGGCTTTTCAGGGTTGTGTTGGCGGTCAGCTTGACGGATTTAGTCGCCGGACGAGCGAATGTGCTCGCAAGATGATCGCGCGCGGCTTGAAGCGCCTCGGCCGTGGCATTCGGCTCGATCGGCGCTGACGCCGGTACGCCAGTTGCACCAGCGCCACCACGCTCCTGAGGACGCAGATTGAATTCGAGCGGCCATGATTGCGGCGCTAGAGGGTCAGTGCTGACACAGGAGATCTGCAGCAATCCTAAAGCATTCATTTTCGCTGCCAGACGTACGGGCACAGTACCGATCGGATCCGCTGTCCGGCCCATGTGCCGTTCGGATGATCGTCTGCAGCGGTGGCAAAGTATGGAAGGCTTCTGCATCCCATGGCAGGACATCACCCGCCTTGCAGCGCCCATGACGGGTCGAGGAACAAGCCTGAAAGCTCACCAATTGATCGGTGCGCACCTCAAGCCCAGGCAGGTTGATTTCGAACATCTGTTCGGCTGACGCATTGCGGGGCAGCACGCAGACCAAAGAAGCCGCCTGGTCGCTCGTTGTGGACGCCGTCTGCACCTCCAGAAATGCAGCTCGTGCAGCGCCTGCGGCAATGCGGCCAGAATCGCCGCGCAGCAGCTTGCCGAAACGCGCGGCACCAAGTGCGACCGCAAGATCAGGAACGGAATTTTCCAGTTCGATCGGGCGGGTACCGCCCTGCCAAACTGCGATTTGTTCAAGCAGCCGGTTGCGCAACACCGAGGCTTGAAGTGAACCACCGTTGAACAACACCGCATCCACGCGCGGGCGGTCGCGAAGAAAGTCAGCCAGATGGTGCGTCACCGCGCTGTCGGTCGCGTAGGGAAGTCCCCAATCGCGCAAACCTGCCTGGGTCCGATAAGGCCTCGCACTCGCGTCGCACGCTGGAAAGAAGCCATCGAGCACCAGCCGCTCGACCTCGTCTCGCGCCAGCGCGGCGGTCTGTGCTGTGCCAACCAAGCTGGATCCGTGGCCGGGCAGCGCCACCATGAACTGCTGGTCCGGAGAAGCGACGCCTGAGAGCGCCTGCTCCTTAATATCGCGACAGGACGCGACCAGATGATCCCATTGGGGACCCGAAATCCGTCCGCGTTCGCCCGCCAGCCGCGGTTCAAGCAGGACTGCGAGGGCAAGGTCGATATTGTCTCCACCTAGCAGGATATGTTCGCTGACAGCGACGCGCGTGATGTTGGGGATGCCGCCCGTAGTGGCTGGACGCAGCTCGAACAAGCTGAAGTCCGAAGTGCCGCCGCCGATATCGACCACCAGAACATGCCGCGGCCGGGTATCGTTCAATCCCTCCCACAGCGAACGAGACAAGCTGTGCTGTTCGAGCCAGCAGTAGAACGCTGCCTGTGGCTCCTCGAGCAGGTGCACCGTACTTGGAAATCCGGCTTCTTCTGCTGCGGTCAATGTCAACCGCTGCGCGGCGGCGTCGAACGAGGCAGGAACAGTGACGGTGACTTCCTGATCGTCAAATGCGTCGCCATGGGGCGCGAAGCGGCTATCCCAGGCGCCCCGGAAATAATTCAGGATGAAAGCAGCGGCCTGAACGGGAGAGATTTTGTTTGTGGGCGGCAGATCCTCCGATCCCCAGGGAAGGATCGGTGCCGACCGATCGGCCGCATGGTGGCACAGCCATGACTTAGCCGAGCGAACCACGCGGCCTGGTATTTCGCCTGCTCGCCGACGTGCGAGGCGGCCAACGATCCATCCCTGTGTCTCGGCGGCCCTCCCGTGCAACTGCTCGGCAAGCGCATCCTCTGGAAAATATAGGAATGACGGCAACGTCATCGCCTCGATGAGCGCGTCCGGTCGTTTCCCATTGCGCTACGTTCAGAACGTTGGCGTGCGCATCGCCTGCCAGCGGAACGTAGGCGAGCGCAGAACCTGTTGTGCCGAGATCGATGCCGATGGAAAAGCGCGCTGTCATCGATGAGGTGCCATACCACCACGGGCGAGACCGGCGCTATTCGGTGCGCACCTGAAATTCAATCTTCCATCTCCGGTCGGAGTTGGTGTGCTTCATCCAGAGTTCGAGCGTGCCGAGTTCCGTGACGGTGGACTCGATCTGCACCGGCACGACCGCTCCTGCAGGAGCGTCGTCGAGAGCCGGAAGCTCGACCTCCAGCAAGCTGGTTTCCTCCAGTTCGCGTTCGGCATCGGGCAAGACCTGGCCAGGCGTGTCGCCGCTGCGTACCGCGGAGGAGAAAAACCGGAAGTCAGCGGCTTGGCCGGTAACAAGCCCAAATGTGCGACCCTCGATCAGCAGGTCGGTTCCCTCCTGCATGCCTTGTGGCACGACGCAGAGCGCCTTGACCGGTGGGCGGAAGCCGGGAATGGCAGGCATCGATGCTTCCAGCCCGACATAGTCCGAGCGCGAAGTGCCGGCCTTTATGCGGATACCTTTCCCGGTGGCACGCTGCTGCCCATAGATCGCGGCGCCCTGGGCGACCGCGAGATCCGGCTCGAAGCCTTCGAGCTCGCGCACCTTCCGTCCGCCATTCCAGGCGGCCAGCAGATCCAGGATGCGGGCGCGTATTGGTGCTGCCTTGAACACGCCGCCATTGAACAGCACGGCGGTCGGCATCAGCGCTTGGCCATTGGCATGCGGTCCGACCAATCCGGCCAACTTATCGCTCGCCTTCACGTTCTGCAGGCTGCGTGTGAGGAAGCGCGCCAAATGCTTGCTGATCACCGGATCAGACGCGTACGGCAGGCCGAACTCCTGCAGCCCGGTTCGACGCGCCTCGCGCGGCAGATCATCGAGTGCGGTCTGGGCGAAGAACCCATCGAGGATGACTTGCGAGAGCGTGTCACGATCGAGCGCCGTCGCAATTGTCTTCGCGAACAGGCTGGAGCCACGCGACGGCACTGCAATCGGTGCTTCCGCCAGGCTCGAATCCTCGAACAAAGTGATCTTCGCGCGCGACGCAGCATGCGTCAGTGCCAGGAACTGCCAGGCATCCAGGGACTTGCCTTCGGCTTCCAATTTGGCCTGCAGCGTATAGGCGAGGGCGAGGTCCATGTTGTCGCCGCCAAGCAGGATATGCTCGCCGACACTGATGCGCTCCAATTCCAGATTGCCGGCGACATCGGTCACGGCGATCAGACTGAAATCGGCAGTCCCGCCGCCGACGTCGCACACCAGGATGATATCGCCGGGCGCTACAGCGTCGCGCCATTGCCGCCCAACACGCGCGGTCCAGGCGTAGAAGGCAGCCTGCGGTTCCTCCAGCAACGTGACATTCCCGAGCCCGGCGGCCTCGGCGGCTTCAGCAGTCAGGTTGCGCGCGATCTCATCGAAGGAAGCGGGAACCGTTACGACGATGTGGCCATCGCTCAGGCCCCACTGCTGACCTTGAAGCTGGGTAACATGAAGGAACGCGTTCTTGAGGTGCTGCAGGTAACGGCACGAGACCTCAAAGGGCGAAAGTTTTTCCTCCGCACTCTCGGAGCGCCATGGAAGCGTGCGCTGCTTCGGATCGATATGCGGATTGGAAAGCCAGGACTTGGCAGAGGTAACCAGGCGATCGGGCACAAGAGCGCCATGCTCGCGCGCGAACTGGCCGACGAGGCCTGGCGTCGCGTTGTCATTCCACGGCAACGGAAACGACCCGGCTGGAAACTCATCCGGATGCGGCAGATACAGAGCGGAGGCCAGTGTTGGCCTTTCGCCCAACTGGTTCGCGCCCAGTATTTGGGTGACCGACAGGACCTCGGTCCGATCGGTTTCGAGGTCGGTCACCGCCATGGCGCAGTTGCTGGTGCCAAGGTCAATCCCGAGACTGAAGCGAGCCTGCATAGGGTGTCGGCGTCCTACTGATCCAAGTTCAAGCGATTGGGCCGTGCGGGCCTAATTCCTGCGCACAGCCCTCATTGCACTTCCACCTCCGCTGGAGCGATCGCGGGTAGCTGGTCGGTGGCGCCGCGCAGCAACTGCGGCAGCTTCACCATATCCGTCTTCCAGCCACGGTGGACAAGCACACCCGAGAAAGGCGCCGATCCAGCGATCCTGCCGACCAGCCGATACTCGTCGGCTGAATATCCGGCTGGAACCTGCACGGTCGATCCCTCTTGCTCTGTGCGCACCGGACTGATTTTGAAATGCTCCTGCAAAACTCCCTTGCACCCGGCGTGCACGACCCGCGCGGCTGCTCCGACCTGGGCATCGCTGTATGGGTTGATATCGTCCATCAGGAAATCGACCAGTCGGCCCTTTTCCTGAAGCATCGCCAGGAAGTGGACGATGTCGGCGTCCGCGCGCTTTCCTTCCGGCTGCGGTGGCATGGGACGCACCGGCTCCACCACGGGCTTTCGCGGTGGTTCCGTTTGGCGCCGCTGCAGGAACACTGCGATCGCCGTTAGGACCGCGAGCGCCAGCGTCGCTTCTGACAGGTACGGCCAGAAACGGCTCGGCGGCCGGCAGGAAGGCCGCTCCGCTCACTGCCACCAACAGCAGTACGGCAACAATCAGGAGCACTCTCATTGCGGACTTCCATCCTCTCCGGGCCCTGCATCCTCCAATGCCAGACCCGGCAGCTATATGGTAGCGGTGGCCCGAAGCCCGGCAACGCGGCGGATCGCGCTAGGCCTCAAGCGTTCCGATACGCTGCGCGAGTTTCACTGCGCCTGCGCGCTTGCCTCGCTGCGCGTCGCGCCGGCCCGGGCGGCGAGGGCTGCCGCCATGAAACCGTCGAGGTCGCCATCCAGCACGGCGTCCGGATTGCCTTTCTCCACGCCGGTGCGCAGATCCTTCACCAGCTGGTACGGTGCCAGCACGTAGTTGCGGATCTGATGGCCCCAGCCGATGTCGGTCTTGGCGCTCTCCTGCGCCGCCGCGGCCGCTTCTCGCTTCTGCAACTCCGCCTCGTACAGCCGGGCCTTCAGCATCGCCATGGCAGTGGCACGATTGCGGTGCTGGCTGCGATCGGTCTGGCAAGCAACGACGATCCCACTCGGCATATGCGTGATGCGGATCGCGCTTTCCGTCTTGTTGACGTGCTGGCCGCCGGCGCCGGACGCGCGATAGGTGTCGACCTTCAGGTCGCTTTCGTTGATCGCGATGTCGATGTTGTCGTCGACCACCGGATAGACCCAGACGCTGGCGAAGCTGGTGTGCCGGCGCGCGTTGGCATCGAAGGGACTGATGCGGACCAGCCGGTGCACGCCGGCCTCGGTCTTCAGCCAGCCATAGGCATTCGGGCCGCTGACCTGCAGCGTCGCCGACTTGATGCCGGCCTGTTCGCCCTCGCTCTCCTCCAGCAGCTGCACCTTGTAGCCGTGCTGTTCGGCCCAGCGCATATACATGCGCATCAACATCTCGGCCCAGTCCTGCGCCTCGGTTCCGCCGGTGCCGGCATTGATCTCGATATACGCGTCGTTGGCGTCCGCCTCGCCGGCGAGCAGGCTTTCGATCTCGCGATGCTTCGCCTCCTCGGCCAGCGCGCGCAGCGCCGCCATGCCTTCCTCGGCCATCGCCGCGTCGCCATCCGCCTCGGCCAGCGCAATCAGCTCCAATGTGTCAGCGACCTCGCGCTCCAGCCTGCTGACGGCCTCCATCTGACCGGCGAGCTGGTTGCGCTCGCGCATCACCTTCTGCGCGACAGCAGCATCGTTCCAGAGATCCGGGTCTTCGGCGCGCGCGTTCAGTTCGGCCAGACGGCCTTCGGCGACATCCCAGTCAAAGATGCCTCCTCAGCAGCGCGACCGACTGCTTGATCTGTTCGTTCAGGGCATCTGATTCGGCTGACATCGCTCACGATCCATTGGAAGGCGCGGCTAATATATGCCGCCGAGACCGCTGTCGACACCACCGGCCCCGGACTTTGACGCCTCTGCCGGTGCCAACCCGTCTATACCCGCCGGGCCTGCCGCGACACCGCCGAGAGGCTGCGAGGCGCCAGGTACCTGGTCAGGCTTGAAAGCGTCGGTCACCGTGCCGCGGCCGCTGTCCCAGGCTGCCATGGTCACGCCCGTCGGAGCCTGGAACTGCAGCACCGGCCGGTTCTTCAGTGCGACCGCCATGAAGTCGTGCCAGATCGGGCCGGCTACCGCTGCACCGGTCTCGTTGTTGCCAAGGCTGGCAGGGTTGTCGAAGCCGACCCAGGCCGTCGTGACCAGGTCGGGCGTGAAGCCAGAGAACCAGGCGTCGGTGAAGTCCTGCGTCGTGCCGGTCTTGCCGGCAATCGGATGGCCAAGGCCCGCGACCACCGGCACCCCAGTGCCGCGCGTCGTGACCCCCTGCATCATCGTCACCAGCTGGAACACCGATTGCGGGTCAGCGATTTCCTTCCGCTGGTCGGTCAGCGTGGGCGGAATGCCCTGGTCGGAGCAATTATCGCAGGAGACAGGGGTCGGTCGCCACACGACGTGGCCGTCTGGATCCTGGACACTGTCAATAAGGGTCGGAACAACTTCGCGTCCTCCGGCAGCGAGCGACGCGTAAGCGCCCGCCTCGCGCAACACCGTTGTCTCGACGGCGCCGAGTGCCGCCGGCAGCACGCGCGGCATGTTCTCCACTTCGTGGAAGGCGATCGCATTCTGGGCGATCGGCTCCATCCCGATGGTCTGGGCGACGCGCAGGGTGACCAGGTTCAGCGACTTCTCCAGCGCAATCCGCAATGGCGTCGGGCCGCCGAACTCCATCTCGAAGTTGTTCGGCCGCCAGCGTCCGGCGGCGGTGTCCATGACGATCGGCGCATCGAGGAACCGCTGGCTGGGCGAGATCCCCTTCTGCAGCGCGGTCAAATAGACGAAGGGCTTGAAGCTGGAGCCGGGCTGGCGCTGTGCCTGCGTCGCACGGTTGAACTGGCTTCCCTCGAAGCTCCACCCGCCGACCATAGCAAGCACGCGGCCTGTTCTCGGGTCGAGCGATACCAGCGCACCCTGCACGACCGGGATTTGTCGGAGAGCAACTCGCGGTGCCGGAGGGAGTCGCTGGCTTGGTGGCTTTCGCCGGGGCGGCTGCGGCCGGAGGCGCGGCATTGGGTTCCACCATGACAACGTCGCCCTGCTGCACCACGTCAGTGATGCGGCGCGGCACTGGCCCAGGCTTGTTGTCCCTCACCGGCCGCGCCCAAGCGACATCTGACAACGACATCGCACCAGTGTGCTGCTGGCCTTGGCTGTCCATCCAACCGAGATGCGCTTCACCATCGGTTGTTTCGAATACAATGGCCAATTTCCAGTCTGGCAGCATGCCAGGCGGGCGCATCACCTGTCCGAGCGGGCCGCCCAGTTTTTCGCCAGCGCGGCTCCGCCATCGAGATGGGTCACTGGGCCGCGCCAGCCGCCCATCTTGCGGTCGTACGCCATCAGGCCGTCGCGTACCGCCTTCTCCGCCACAATTTGCAGAGCAGGGTCAAGGCTGGTCCGCACCATCAGCCCGCCCTGGGTTGTGACATCGGCGCCGAACTGCGCGATGAGCTGCCGCCGCACATCTTCAGCGAACCAGTCGGCGCCGGGGATCGGCTGCGGCCGGTGAAATTCGGCAGGGATGATCGGTTCGGCTTTCGCCGCCTCGGCCTGAGCTGTCGTGATCGCATGATCTTCCATCATGCGATCCAATACCCAGTCGCGCCGACCCTTCGCGAGATCCGGGTACTTGAATGGATTGTAGTTGTTGGGCGCCTTCGGTAGCGCGGCGAGGAACGCCGCTTCGGGCAATGTCAGCTGGTCGAGTGGCTTGTTGAAATAGGCCTGCGAGGCCGCAGCGACGCCATACGATCCCAACCCAAGGTAGATCTCGTTGAGGTACAGCTCGAGGATGCGCTGCTTCGGCAGAGACTGCTCGATTCGCATCGCAAGAATCGCTTCGCGTGCCTTGCGGGCAAGCGAAACCTGGTTGTCCAGCAGCATGTTCTTCGCGACCTGCTGGGTAATGGTCGAGGCTCCAATCGGTCGCCGTCCCTGGTTCATGTGCGTCAGGTCGAACACCGCGGCGCGGGTGATTGCCAGTGGATCGACGCCTGGATGGGTCCAGAAGTTCTGGTCCTCGGCGGAGACGAAGGCTTGTCGCACCACATCCGGAACCGCCGAATACGGCACGAAGATGCGCCGCTCAGCGGCAAGCTCGGCCATCAGTCGGCCGTCGCCGGCGTAAACGCGGCTCATGACCGGTGGCTGGTAGTTCCTCAAGCCTTCGACGTCCGGCAGGTCCGCGCTGAAACGCTCGTATGCGACATAGCCACCAATGCCGCCGACAGCTGCGACCAGAATCCCGATGCCCAACAAGCCGCCCACGACGCCGCGCGCGAAGCGGCGGAATGGTCCACGACGCGGCTTGCGCCCCGATGGCGGCCGCTGCTTGTTGGATTTGCGATTATCCGGGGTGGGCGGCACCAGCTTCTCGCCGGCTGTGAGGTGCTCGGTCATGGAGAGTGATATGCCGCCTTTCAGCGACGTGGGCCAGCGATCACATCGCTAACCAGCTAACCATTCCGCGCGATCAACTTCCGCTGCGTGGGCCATGCCAGCGAAGTAGGCATGCACCGCATGTTTCATCGCTTCGGCGACGCGCGCGCGATGCTGTGGTCGGCGTAGTTGTGCTTCGTCAGCCGGGTTGGACATGAAGCCCATTTCTACCAGAACGCTGGGAATGTCGGCAGCTTTCAGCACAACGAAGCCGGCATGCCGCGCCGGATTTGGCAGCATAGGCAGGTCCTGATCGAGATTGCCCACCATGTCGCGGGCGAGCCGGCCAGAGCCGATCCGGGTCTCGCGTCGGACGAGGCTCGCCAAAATGCGGGCGATCTCTGGTGATGCGTCCAAGCCAACTCCGGCGAAGCGGTCCGCGCTGTTCTCGCGACGTGCCAATGCTGCCGTCTGTGCATCCGAGGCCGTGTCGGCGAGCGTATAGACACTGGCGCCGCGTACCGAATGGTCTGACAGCGCATCCGCGTGCATCGATACGAACAAGGACGCGCCGTGCGCCTGGGCCTTGGCGACGCGCTCGTCCAGCGGAATGAACACATCCCGCGACCTGGTCAGGGCGACGCGATAGCGTCCTTCGGCCTCGAGCTGCCGCTTCAGCTCAAAGGCGGCCGAGAGCGCGACCTGCTTCTCGTAAGTGCCCGAGATCCCGATCGCGCCAGGGTCCTTCCCGCCATGGCCAGGGTCCAGCATCACAAGTGGCAGCGGTGGGCGCGGACCCTCCCGGGAGGTGGGCGATGGAAGCGCCCGCGTGGATGCCACGGTGGCAGCCAGCGCGCGACCGATCGAGATGGGCAACAGAAAGGTGCCGACAATGCCGGTCCCCGATGCCAGCCGGCCCAGCAGCAGGCGGCGCGTGACTAGTGGACAATCGCCCATGGAGCGTTCTTAACACAGAATGTGCAGACCTGCACGTTCGGCGTTGATTACGGCGCCTTTCATGCCGACAGTTTGTGATCGTAACCACGACTTGCGGCCGGCGCCGGTTTGCTTCATGGTCGTCGCCGCTCCGGTGACATTTCTGAGGGTAGGCGGGAAACCATCTGCTGCCCGAAGGGTCAGGACCGGTAGAGGCGACGGCCCACGATCCGACCGGGTGAGGGGATCCGGTGGGGCAAGGTCCGGGGAGGGCGTCCTCTGCCGCTGCGATGTCACCGCCCGCGCCGCGCTTGCAGCGCGCCGGGGTCGGCTGCCGCGACCGGGTTCCAGGCAGTCCTCTTCACCCGGGCCCGGTCCGGGTCGCCAAGGACGGACCAACGTCGGACGCATGATCCATTTCGACCAGACACTATCCAATTCGGCAGTCATCCCCATGTTCCAACACGGGATGACACGCTGCCGCAGTGCTCGGCCGGACGATGCTCCGATCCTTGAGCGGACGGACCAGCCCAATTCCACACGCCTATTCCGCCGCCCGCCGGTACGCGTTCCTCTGGGATGCGCACTGCGCCGCCGAGCGGCTGTTCGGAGTTCAGTTCTATATGACGAAGCGTATGTTGATCGACGCATCGCACGCGGAGGAAACCCGCGTGGTGGTGCTGGATGGTAATCGGCTCGAGGATTTCGATGTCGAGACATCGACCAAGCGCCACCTCAAAGGGAACATCTATCTCGCCAAAGTCGTTCGGGTAGAACCCAGTCTGCAGGCCGCCTTCGTCGAATACGGCGGCAATCGACACGGTTTCCTGGCGTTCAGCGAAATACACCCGGACTACTACCAGATCCCGGTTGCCGACCGGCAGCGCCTTCTGCAGTTGCAGGCAGAGGAGGCGCGGCGCGAGGAGGAAGAGGAAGATAGGGCGGCTGAGGCGGCCGCGAATGCAGCAACTGAGGCTCCGTCACCATCCGCCGCGGATGAGGCCTCGGAAGATTCAGCTGAACGAGCTGGAGCTGAAGAGCCGGAGCCGGCTACTGGCATGGAACCTGCTGGTTGGGCGGTCACCGCGCAGCCTGCCGATACGCCCACCGAGGTCGTCACAGCGACGCTGGAGGAAGAGCCAGAACCAGTCAAAGAAGATCAGCCTCGGTTGGTGGAAGAAGATCTGCCGCCCGTCGTGTATGAGCCAGGGAATGTCGAGCCAGGGAATGTCGAGCCAGGCAATGTCGAGCCAGGCAATGTCGAGACCGCTGCGGCACCTGCCGAGGACGGAGAGGCTGCGGCTGAAGCGCCGTCTGGCTCCGATTTCGGGCAGGAACCCGCTCCAGTGGTCGAGGAACCAGCCGATGAGGTGGTCGCCGGGGATGACATCGCTCCGGAACAGCCGCCGCCAGAGACAGTAGGCGGCGAGGGCGATACGACCGAGGAATCACGCGAACGCCGCGGGGCTTATCGCTTCCTGCGTAGCTACAAGATCCAGGAAGTGATCAAGCGCCGGCAGATCCTGCTGGTGCAGGTGGTGAAGGAAGAGCGTGGCACGAAGGGTGCGGCGCTGACCACCTATCTGTCACTGGCCGGCCGCTTCGGCGTGCTGATGCCCAACTCTCCGCGTGGCGGCGGCATTTCACGCAAGATCACCTCGGCCACCGATCGTCGCCGTCTGCGTGAGATCATGGCCGAATTGGACATTCCCGCAGGAATGGGCCTGATCGTGCGGACCGCAGGCGCCAACCGGCCCAAGGCAGAGATCAAGCGCGACTGCGAATATTTGCTGCGGCTGTGGGACGACATACGCGACAACACAATGAACTCGGTGGCGCCGGCGCTGATTTACGAAGAAGCCAGCCTGATCAAGCGCGCTATCCGCGATGTCTATTCGCGGGACATCGACGAGATCGTTGTGGATGGCGAGCCTGGCTGGCGAGCAGCGCACGAATTCATGCGCATGCTGATGCCGAGCCACGCGAAGAAGGTGCAACTCTGGAAGAACGGCGGGATGCCGTTATTCGCGAAGCACCAGGTAGATGCACAGCTCGACGCGATGCTGATGCCGACAGCGCAGCTTCGTTCTGGCGGATATCTCGTCATCAACCAGACCGAGGCGCTGGTGGCGATCGACGTCAACTCCGGGCGCTCGACGCGCGAGCGCGGCATCGAGGAGACGGCGCTGCGAACAAACCTGGAGGCTGCGGACGAACTGGCGCGGCAGTTGCGGCTACGCGACCTAGCCGGGCTGATCGTCATCGACTTCATCGATATGGAGACGCGCAAGCACAACGCGATGGTCGAGAAGCGCCTGAAGGAGGCGCTGAAGAACGACCGCGCGCGCATCCAAATAGGCCATATCAGCCACTTCGGGCTCATGGAGATGAGCCGGCAGCGCCTGCGTCCGTCGCTCGCGGAGACCAGCTTCATCACCTGCTCGCATTGCGGCGGCACCGGCCACGTGCGCTCGACCGAGAGCGCGGCGATCCACGTGCTCCGCGGGGTCGAGGAGGAAGGCGCCAAACGGCGCGCCGCCGAGATCGTGGTGTATGTGGCGCCGCAGGTGGCACTCTACATTCTGAACCACAAGCGCGAGCGACTGGCTGGGATCGAGCAGCGCTACGGGATGCACGTGCTGTGTGTCGGCGACGACATTCAGATGAATTCACAGTTTCGCATCGAGCGGCTGCGCGCGCAGGTCGCATCTGAGGTGCCTGCAGCAATCACCCAGGACGCCGGGCCGCCTTCGGCCGAGGCGGAATCCGAGGAAGAGATCGAGGCCGGGGAAGAAGACGAGGAGGAGACCGAGACTCAGACCGGTGACAGGCTGCCGGGCGAGTCGGCGGAGGACGCGGAGCGCCGCCACCGCCGTCGGCGTCGCCGTCGCAGAGGTGGCGGCCGCCGGGAGGAGGCACCGGCGATGCCGGCCAGCGGAGAAGAGGCGCCCGAAGCTGAACCTGCGGCCGAGACGCGTGTGGAAGGCGTGCCTGAACATGCGGAGGACGGCGAGGATGAGCATCGCAATCGCCGTCGTGGTCGCCGCGGCGGACGACGCCGGCGGCACGAGGGCAATGGCGAGATGCCGGCGCATGCTGAGCCGGGTGCCGAGCAACCGGAGTTGCCGCCGGTTTACTCCGGACCTACCCCTGCCAACCCATTTGGCGGCCCAGCCTTCGACATCTTCGACGTTCTTGAGCCGGCCGAACAGGCTGCCCCGACCCTGGTGGAGGCTGCACCGGTTGTTCCCGATCCAGCGACTGCTGCCGCGTCGCCGATCATTCTGGATGAGCCGGAACCCGCGCAGGCTCAAGCCATGAGTGGTGAGGCAGAAGCGCTGAAATCACCAGATCTGGAAGAGCAGGGAACGAGCCCTGAACCGATTGAGGCACCCGAGCCCGATCGACTGCCAGAGCCGGAGCCCGTGCCAGCAAATGATGTCGCGCCAGAGCCGCTGGTGAAACCGATCATCGTCGGCGGCGACCAAGAGGCAGTGGTAGAGAAGAAGCGAGGTTGGTGGCGCCGCTGAAGAGTGACGCCCTAAGGCGACACAGCAAATGTGCCATCGCGCCTCGGATCGGATGCACCCTGCCAGCCTCCTGGTCGGCTAACCACGAAGGCCATGCCGCTTGGCAAGGGCGCAATCCGCACACGGTGCCCCATCGCAGCAAGGGGGCTGCTAAGCTGGGCGATAGCCCTCCCAGGTTCGAGCTCAACCTCGCCCGAAGTATCCGCATAGGGCGCTCGCGCAGTCGATACGTGGCCATCATCCAATGCCTGTGCGGGGCGCTCACCAGCCGTCAGCGCAATAACGGCCTGCGAGACATAATCCACGATCTCGCCGGCGCCCGCAGATCCGCCGATCAGCACCACCGAGCCATGCGCATCCAGCGCGATCACCGGCGCCATGGCGGTCTCCGGTCGTTTTCCGCCCGCTGGAGTATTCGCGGAGCAATCTCCAGTCGGCGAGCGCGAAAAGTTGGTCATCGCGTCATTCAGAAAAATCCCGCCAACGGTGAGCCACGAGCCGAAGTTGACGTTGATGGTCGTCGTCATCGCCAGCGCATCGCCCCATCGATCGACCACAGAGACCTGGCTGGTCGAAGGTTCCGGCGGTTGATCGCTTGCTCGGCATTTTTCGCCACGCGGATCGGCCATGACGGCGTTGTCCTTGATGCGTGTGGCTTGCGCCATCAGGTGGGCTGGCGTCAGTAGTCTGCGTACCGACACCGAGGCTTTGTCCGGGTCCCCGACCGTATCCATGCGATCGGCCTCGGCCATCCGGCCGGCTTCGATGAACCGATGCACAAAGCGCAAATCCAAAAAGGACGGCGCAATTGCTCGCGTGCGCTCAAGGACGCCGAGGGTCTCCAGCACGGCGACGCCGCCGTACGATGGCGGTGGGAATGAGCACAGAGTGGCGCGCCGCAACGCCAGGCAGAGCGGCTCTCGCTCCACCGCTTTGTAGCCCGCCAGATCGCCCACTGTCATACGGCCGCCAGGCTGGACTGCGGCGACCAACTGCTCGGCGAGACCGCCGTAGATTGCATCGACACCGTGCGCCGCGACAGCACGCAGCGTCTCCGCCAGCGCCGGATTGCGAACCCGCACGCCTTGCGCTGCCGGCTTGCCCGCACTGTCCGTCAGCCATTCAGGAGGCTTCATTCCGGCCCTTACCGCGGCAGCGAGGCTCCGCGCCAGATACGGCGAGACGGCGAAGCCTCCATCGGTAAGCGCAATTGCGCGTGCCAACAGCACGCGCCATGGAAGACGGCCGTAGCGGCGGTGCATGACCTCCAGCATCCGCAACGTGCCGGGAACCCCCACCGCCGAGCCGGTATGCGCAAAACCTGCCGCGTCGGCGGACTCCTTGTCATAGGCCAAAGGCGATTTTGCCAGACCGTCGAATGCCATCATGCCGCGCGTGCGCGCATCGCGATAGAGTGCGATGGCACCTCCGCCGATGCCCGAGGACTGTGGCTCGACGACACACAGCACCATTTGGATGGCGACTGCCGCATCCGCAGCCGAGCCGCCCATCGCCAGGATTTCCATGCCGGCATCTGTCGCTGCGGCATTGGCCGTGGCGACGGCATAGTGCGCACTGCACTGAGTTGCCGCGGCGGCCTCCAGCCACACAACGAGCAGCGCTGCCATAAGCCGGCTGGCCAGCGTCATTTAGCGACGTCCGTCACCTGCATGCGCCACGGGCGATCCCTCGCAGTCCTGTCGAACAATCTCACCACGCCCAGAGCCGTACGCTGTGTGGAGTTCGAAAGTTATCCGTAACAGGTGATGGTCGGGTGATACCATTGCCGATGCGGTCGAAGGGTAGCGCTCACTCAGCGAGGGGTAGCGCAGTTACACTGTGCCAGACAGTGCCTTGGGCGGAAGCCGCCGGGGCGACCGGCACTGCAACCAGGCGGTCTTTCTTAAAGCCGGGCAGGAATACCGACACGTCCTGCCCGGACTGCGGTAGCCATCTGACCCAGTAGAACGCCATGGCGAGAGGCGAGCGCAGTGTTGGCGGCAACGGTGTGCCATGCAGATCGAGATCAATCCGGCGTTCCGGCGGTGCCGATGGATAATCGCGCAGCCAGGGCTGACCGAAGGTCGCCGGATCCCAGTGCTGCACAAAGCCTGGATGCCGTTGTTGGAAGTCGGAGAGTGTCTTGGCTTGTACGCGCTGCGCTTGCATTCCGTCTGCGGCGCGCCGGAACTCATCCCATTGCTGGCGCACGATGCGGCGACCCAGCAGGTAACGACTGTTCACGGCAACATTTTCAAGCTGACTGCCCTGCCAGGTGCTGACTTCCTCCAGCAGGTAGTGAACGCCGAACAGGAACATTGAAGTGGAATTGAAGGTCGTAGCGACGTCGACAATTGTGCGATCGCCTGTTGCGGTCACCGTTGTGGTGACAGCCACCTGGCCGGCGTAATCCGTACTGCCCGTGAACCGGCACACCTCAGCGGCCGACGCTGCTCCGCAGAACTGCGCAGCGACGAAGGCGACTGCCCAACGCCAATCAATCACATCCCTTATCCGCACGGCATCATGCATCTTATCGGCAGAGGAGTGGTGATCATGCAGCAAGGAGAAGCGCCGGGCCACTTGCGCAACCGCCCCTAGGCTGGGAGCTCGATTGCTTCCCGCGAGCCAACGCCTTGACTCACTTCAGTGCATGTCCCTCCATCCCCCGGGACGACGTGGCGAGGGGAAATGACGCAGAGATCCAAGCAGGTCGGCAGCTTCCGCGAAGCGGTGCAGGACATTCCGGATGGCGCCACGATTGCATTCGGCGGCTTTGCGATGCCGGGCGTGCCGTTCAACCTGATTAAAGCGCTGCTGGAACATGGTGCCCGGCAGCTCACGTTGGTCGGCAATACCACCGGCGGCGCGCAACAGCCTCGCATGCCCGACATGGGCATGCTGGTGGAGAATGGGCAGGTCAAGAAGGTCATCTGCGCCTTCACCGCCGCGACGCGTCCCACGGACGTGCTGCCCTTCACAAAGTACGTA
This sequence comes from uncultured Alphaproteobacteria bacterium, assembly GCA_963850535.1. GTDB lineage: Bacteria > Pseudomonadota > Alphaproteobacteria > Acetobacterales > Acetobacteraceae > JAMXLO01. The sequence continues at coordinate 53,836 of CAWKMC010000024.1, forward strand.
TCGAGTCGGGTGAAGTCGATGCGGAGCTGGTCCCGCAAGGTACATTGGCCGAACGATTGCGTGCCGCCGGGGCGGGCATCCCGGCATTCTACACACCGACTGCCGTCGGGACGGAACTCGCCGATGGGCGCGAGACCCGGGTGATCGACGGCCGCGAATACCTGCTGGAATATGCGCTGCCACTTGACTACGCGTTCCTTCGTGCAACGCGCGCCGATACTTTCGGCAACCTGCAATTCCACCGCTCGCAGCGGAACTTTTGCCCGGTGATGGCGACCGCGGCACGGGTCACAATCGCCGAGGTGGACGAAGATGTTTTGCCGGCGGGTGCAATCGATCCGGACCAGGTGCATACGCCCGGCATCTTTGTGCATCGAGTGGTGAAAGTGCCGCCGCCGCCTGAAGGATTATGGCCAACTCGCCGCCAGGAGCGTCGCCGATGAGCGGAACCAGCAAGGGACTCACGCGCCAGCAGATGGCGGATCGCATCGCGTTCGAGTTCCAGGATGGCTGGATCGTCAACCTGGGTGTCGGCATTCCGACCATGTGCTCGAACACCGATATCGGCGATCGCGACATCACCTATCATTCAGAGAATGGCGTGATCGGCTACGGGCCTATCGCGTCAACAGGCCAGGAGGATCTGAACCTCGTCAACGCCGGCGGGCAGAATGTAACGCTGAAGCCGGGTGCGGCCGTGGTGCACCACGCGAACTCGTTCGCGATCATCCGCGGCGGACGGATTGATGTCACGGTGATGGGCGCCTACGAGGTCGCCTGCAACGGCGACTTCGCCAACTGGAAGATCACCGGACAGAAGGGCGGTGGCATTGGCGGTGCCATGGACCTTGCGGCTTGCGCCAAACGCGTCTTCATCATCATGGAGCAGATCACGCGCAGTGGTGCGCCGCGTCTCGTTTCGCAATGTGCGTTGCCGGTGACGGCACGTGGTGTGGTGAAGCTGGTAGCAACCAACTACGGCTTGTTCGAGCCGATGGGCGACGGGTTCAGCCTGCGCGAGATCGCCCCCGGCATCACCCTCGATGAGGTACACGCGACTGTCGGCTGCAAACTGACGGTTCCGGATAATCTGGTCCAGGTGCGCGTCGCCAATCAGTAGAGAAGTGTGAGCATTCATGCAGGTCCTTGTCCTGGATCATGTCCAGCTTGCGATGCCTGTCGGGCGTGAGGATGAGGCCAGAGCGTTCTATCAGGAAGCGCTCGGGATCCCCGAAGTCGACAAGCCCCCACACCTCGCCGCTCGTGGAGGGTGCTGGTTCGAAAGAGGTGCGCTTAAAGTTCATCTGGGCGTAGAGCGAGACTTCGTGGCGGCGCGCAAGGCTCATCCTGCCTTCGTCGTTGATGGCCTGTGCGAACTGGTGGCCCGCCTGGACCGTGCAGGGTATCGCGTATCGGAGGACCAGCCGCTCGAGGGCTACGATCGGATCTACGTTGACGACCCTTTCGGCAACCGGATCGAGTTGATGGAGCCTACGCGGTAAATCCGCTTGGAGGATTGCAACGGCGTCAGCCAGGTCGCGTCAGCATATCGCGCAGACGGCGGCGACCGAGCGGGCGGATATCGGCGTGTGGTGCCATCGCCTTGATCTCGGCCTGCAACTGCGCGCGCCGCTCATGAATGCTGGCGATCACTGGCCCCATTGGCACGCCGAGATCGATCAACACGGCTTCCGATAGCTGCAGGCTCGCTTCGATGGTTTCAGGCACCGCATCGGTGGCGCCGATACTATAGAGATGCGCCGCGTGGCCCGCATCGCGCGCACGCACGACGATCAGCACGTCGTCGCGCTCGGCTCGGGCGGCGGCAACCAGCCGATCGGTCGCCGCATGATCGCTCATCGTCGCGACGAGGGCGCGGGCGGTATCAATGTGCAGGCGACGCAGCAGTTCGGGCTGAGCGATGTCGCCCCAGTATACCGGTCGGCGTAGCTTGCGCTGCGCTGCCACCTGATCGGCGTCGCTGTCCACCGCGACATAGGGCACGTCGTGCGCTTCAAGCATCGAGGCGACGGTCGCACCGACGCGACCGAAGCCGGCGATGATGACGCGTGGTGTGCCATCCTCGGGTGCGGCCAACAGCGCGGGATCGATCGCCTCGCCAGCAGGGCGGCGGGAGATGCGCCTACCGAGCGCAGACAGCAGCGGAATGCAGGCCATGGTGACGGCCGCGAGCAACAGGGGGAAGCGCGCGGCATTGGTATCGATCAGGCCTTCAACGCGCGCGAGCCCCAGGATCACGAAGCCGAACTCGCCGCCCGGGCCCAACAACAAGCCCGCCTGCACACCGGTAAGCCAGCGCAGTCCAAAGGCACGCGCGAGACCGGTGATGACGCAGGCCTTGACCACCACCAGCACGACGCTGCCGATCAAAACATGCGACGCATCTGTAGCAACGTCACCGAGATCGAGGCTCATTCCTACGGAGATGAGAAAGACGCCGAGGAGCAGACCTTTGAATGGCTCGATCGTCACCTCGATCTGGCGGCGGAATTCGGTCTCGGCCAGCAGCAGACCGGCGATCAGCGAGCCGAGTTCCATCGGCAGGTCGATGATCGCGGTAGCAAGACCGGTGGCGAGGATCGCCAAAAGACAGGCGGAGACGAAAAGTTCTGGGCTGCCGGTGCGTGCGACGCTGCGGAACAGCGGACGCAGCACCAGGCGGCCGGCGATAATCAGTCCGAGCACCACCACGACGGCCTCGGCGATCGACCAGGTGAACGAACCACCGCTGGCGCCGAATACGCTGAGCAGGAACAGCACCGGCACGGCAGCGAGATCCTGCAGCAGCAGTATGGCAAGCGAGGCGCGGCCGACAGGGGCAGCGAGCCGCTCCTCCTGCGACAGCACCTGCACGACCACGGCGGTAGAGGACATCGCCAAGGCCGGCCCGACGATGACGGCAAATACGGCTGGGGCGTGCAGCATGTACGCGATCGCACTGATTGCCGCGGCGCACAATACGAACTGGAGCAGGCCTAAGCCGAACACCAGTCGCCGCAGCATGCGCAGGCGCTCCAGCGACATCTCCAGGCCGATCATGAACATCATCGTGCTGATGCCGAGTTCGGCGATCGGCGCGATTGTCTCAGGACTGTTCAGGGTGATCGAAGCCAACAACGGCAGACGGTCGGCCAACATCGCAATGCCGAACGGACCGACCGCGACGCCGACCAAAATGAAGCCAAGCACCGGGCTCAGCCGCAAGCGGTGGAACACGGGTATGACGAGGGCGGCGGCAGCCAGGATGATCAGGGCCGGCTTGAACAGCCCCGGATCGATGTGCGCGCCCAGCCGTCAGTACCCAAGTGCGAACAGATAACCGTGGAACGCCTGCGATACGAGACCCGGTGTCTGGATGCCGGCGAAATGACCGGAATTGATCTCGAGATATTCGGCGCCGGGGATTTGGTCCGCCATTGCCTTGACTGCCGCTGGCGGGCGTAGCTTGTCGTGCCGGCAGCCGATCACCAAAGTGGGGCAGTCGATGCGTGGCAGTTCTTCGGTCACGCTGGAATCGGCCAGCATGCGGTTGATCGCGGCGAAGCTCTGCGGATCGTTGGCGATCCAGCGCGCGCGGAACTTGCGGAAGTCCTCGGCGTTGTGGCGCACCTCGGGCGGGTAGGAAGCAGCGAGGCTTGCTTCGGCGATGCCGCGCATACCGGCCGTCTCGGCAGCGGTGGCGCGATCCAGCGTGGCCTGGCGGCGATCCGCCGCGACCCCGGTCGCAGGGCTGGTCACGACCAGGGCGGCGGTGCGTGCGGCGTGGCGGACGGCGAAGTGGATCGCGATTGCGCCACCGACCGCAGTGCCGGCGACCGCCACCTTCCCCTCAAGGCGCGTCGCATCCAGCAGGGCGGCGAGGTCGTCGGCCATGTCATCGAAGGTCACGCGCCCATGGATTTTCTCCGACAGGCCAGCACCGCGCGTGTCGTAACGCAGCACCCGACGCGTATTGTTCAGCGCCGGCAACACCAGGTCCCAACTGTCCAGCGTTCCGCCCATCTCGTGCACCAACACCAAAGTGGTGCTGCCACTCCCGGAGAGCTCGTAGCGCAGGCTGGTGCCGTTCACCTCGATCCAATTCATCGCGTTCCCTCCACTGTTGCAGGATGCCACAGTGCGGTGATGGAGGACATGGCGATAGGGCAGGGACATGATGAAGCTGCACTGGTCACCGCGCTCGCCCTACGTGCGCAAGGTGATGATTGTTGCGCACGAACTCGGGCTGGCGGATCGGATCGAGACGGTGCGCACGGTGGTGGGCGGGACGACGCCGCATCTTGCACTGATGCGCGACAACCCGCTGGGAAAGATCCCGACCTTGGTGCTGGAAGATGACACGGTGTTCTACGATTCGCCGGTCATCTGCGAGTATCTCGATACACTGCACGACGGACCGAAGCTGTTTCCCGCCTTGGCCCGAACGACTGACTGCGCTGCGGCGGCTGGCATTGGGGGACGGCATGCTGGATATCGCGCTGGCCTGGGTCGGCGAGCGCTTCCGACCCGCGGAACGGCAGAGCGCGCCCCACATGGCGCTGTGGCAGGCGAAAATGCGCGCCTGTATCGACGCGCTCGAAACCGAGGCCGATGCGCTTGGCGCCGGCGCGCTGACGATCGGGCATATCGGCATTGGCGTCGCGCTGTCATATCTGGATTTCCGCTTCGACGATTTGCGCTGGCGGGAAGGGCGTAACCGTCTGGCGTCGTGGCACGCCACGTTCAACGCACGACCGTCGGTCGCGGCCACCCCGGTGGTAGATGACAGGTGATCAGGAGCCGCATCGGCGGCAAGAAATCAGGAGGGCGAGCGGACCGCCCGATGGGATGCTGCCGTTCGGTCGCGAGCAACCCGCATCAGCGCCAACATCATCGCAATGACCAGGGCATATGCGAGCAACTGTGCTGCGTCCGGCGTCGCGGTGTATCCGATGAGCGTGTGCAGCAACCGGCCGGGCACGCTATCGTCGCCGAGCAGCCAGGTAGTATCCCAAACCGGCGTGGCCAGGCCCTGCAGATAGTCCGCCTGCTGCAGAAAGAAGACTGCCTGGGCAGCCAGGCCGGCGGCCAGCAGGGTAATCAGTCCTGTCGTGACCGCGAACAAACGATGTGCCGGAACCGCCAGCAAGCCCAGATAGATCAGGGCCGACAGCGCGGCGCCGATGGCAATGCCAAGGGCGCCCCCGCTCAGCATGCCGACGATTGTGGTCCCTCCGGCAGCGGACACGCCATAGAGGAACAGCACCACCTCTGAGCCCTCGCGCAGTACCGCGATCCCGACCACGATCGCGAGCGCGGTTAGCGGTCGCTCCCCGGCGGCGACAGCACTGCCCACTACGCGGACTTCGCGTGCCAATTCGCGCCCGTGGCTCGCCATCCAGGTGTTGTGCCAGGTCAGCATGGCAACCGCGGTCAACAGGATAGCGGCGTTGAAGAGTTCCTGGCCGGAGCCGCTGAACAAGGCGCCGAGCTCGCTGGCGAAAGCGGCGACCACACAGGCCGCCATGAACCCACCTGCGATACCCCCGCGACCCACCACCCGCGCTGGGGCACGGACCGCGTTGCCGCCAGGACAATGCCGACAATCAGCCCTGCCTCGATGACCTCACGGAAGACGATGATCAGGCTCGCGAGCATCAGCGTCCCTGGATGCGACACGTTCGCAGTTGCAGTTAGGAGAGTGTCCGTCGCTGGTCAACTGTTGCATGCCAAATGGCATGCACACATTTCGTGCATAGCTTGCGAACGCCGATCAAAAACCGCACCGGGACGACAGGACGGCTGACGACATGCCTGCACCGAACCTATGAAGTTATCGGTCGCCGGTATCGGACGCACGCTCCTTTTCCAGAAGCGCGCGCTTGCGTGCCACGCCCCATCGATAGCCCGTGAGGTTTCCATCGCTGCCAACCACGCGGTGGCATGGCACCGCCAGCGACACCGGGTTGCGGGCACAAGAGCGCGCCACCGCCCGCACTGCGCTAGGATTGCCGACCATGCGTGCCAACTCGGCATAGCTCCGCGTCTCGCCGATGGGGATCCGGCACAGCGTGCGCCAGACGCGCTGCTGAAAGGCGGTGCCCCGCAGGTCGAGCGGCAGGTCCAGCGCTTGCTTGGGTTCCTCGAGGAAGTCCAATACGGCCTGCACCGCACTTGCCAACCCGGCATCATCTGCAACGAATTGAGCACGAGGGAAGCGGTGGCGGAGGTCGCCGAGCAACGCGTCATCGGGCTCTGCGAAGCCGATGAAGCACACGCCGCGGTCAGTCGCGCCGATCAGGAGCCGTCCGAACAGGGAGTCGGCAAAGACGGTGCGGATGATCTCGCCCTCGCCGCCGCGCCGCAGCGCGCCCGGGGTCATACCCAGCAGTTCACCGGTCTTTTCGTAGACGCGGCTCTCCGAGCCATAGCCGGCGTCCGCGACAGCATCGGCGACCCGAGCCCCGCTCCTGAGTGCGGCATTCAGGCGTTTCGCCCGGACGCCTTCGGCGTAGCTGCGTGGCGTCAGCCCCGTGTGGTCGCGGAACATGCGCAGGAAGTGGAAGCGTGAGTAGCCGGAACGCTTCGCCAACTGATCAAGCGACGGGATGGATTTTGCCGCCTCGATGAAGGCGCAGGCATCCTCTACAACCGCCTGCGCCAGCCTGGCGCGCTCGCCCTTCGGATCGCAGCGCTTGCAGGCGCGGAATCCGGCAGTCTCCGCCTCGGCCACCGTGCGAAAAAACCGGACATTCTTTCGCAGCGGGGGTGGCGAAGGGCAGCCTGGCTGACAGAACACGCCCATGGTGGTCACGGCGTACAGAAAGTTCCCGGGCTCCCGGCGGATGACCTGGTTCCAGAGCTGCTCGTCCGACAGACGATCGATGGTGTGGGTGTCTTTCATGCCGACACTGTGGGCATTGCCGGTCGTTGTTGCCATCCGGTGGTTGCTCCGACCGTCCGGGACCTGCCCAGCTCAATCGAAGCGGATGCTCGACAGCGCGCGATCCAGCGTCTCGACGATGCGGTCACACTCCGCGCGTGTGATCACCAACGGAGGTGACAGCGTGATCGTATTGCCGTAACGGCGTCCGCCACCTCCGCGCCCGACCAAGACGCCGTTGTCGCGGCAGAAGTCAGCGACAGCCGAGATCTGCTCGGCTCCCACCGGCTCCTTCGTCGCGCGGTCTTTCACCAGCTCGACTCCCAGGAGCAGCCCCTTGCCGCGCACATCGCCCACGACGGCGTGGCGCATCAGGCTGCGCAGGCCCTCCAGCAGATATGACCCCATCTCTGCCGAGTGCTCCACCAGCTTCTCGGCTTGCATGATCTCGATGTTGCGCAAAGCGACAGCGGCAGAAACCGGGTGGCCGCCATAGGTATTCACCTGCCCGACCTGCCGATTCTCGGATGCTTCGCCCAGAAAGCTGTCGAACACGCTGTTCTTAACCACAGTGGCCGCGATCGGCAGGTAGGCGCTGGAAATGCCCTTGGCGATCGCAACGATGTCCGGCGACACGCCGTAGTGCTGGTGTCCGAACATCCTACCGGTGCGACCGAAGCCGTTGATCACCTCATCGACGTGCAACAGGATGTCGTACTTGCGACACAGCTTTTCGACTTCGGGAAGGTATTCGTCAGGCGGCACAGCAACGCCGACACCGCTCATGATCGGTTCCACGATGACTTCGGCAACGGTCTCAGGCCCTTCGCCAAGGATCGTTGTCTCCATGTTCTTCACGCAGGCCAGCGCGCAGCTTGGATAAGTCAGCCCAAACGGGCAGCGGTAGCAGTATGGCGGCGCGACATGCACGAAATCGCCTGAGTACGGCTCGAATTTCGCCTTACGTTCGCCCATGCCGCCAGCATCCAAAGTCGCCAGCGTGGTGCCATGATAGGCGAAGTAGCGGCTGATCGTCTTGAATCGATACTGCTGCGGGTATTCGTGCTTCATGTACTGGCGTGCGATCTTGAACCCGGCCTCGTTCGCCTCCGAGCCTGAGTTGACGAAGTAGGTATGATACCCACCGTCCAACAAACCATTGATTTTCTCTGCCAGCGCCGAGGCGGGCACGTTCATCGCCGTGTGCGGATAATATGCCAGTTGCCTGACCTGCTCTGCGGCAACTTCGGCCAGTTCAGCTCGGCCGTAGCCAATGTTCACGCACCACAGCCCTGCCATCGCGTCGAGGTATTCCGTCCCGTCCGCATCGTAGATCGTTGAGCCTTGCGCTCCGGTCACGACCATCTGCTTGGCTTCCAGCACCCTGTGCTGTACAATCGGGTGCAGAACGTTGTCCAGATCCTGTCGCACGACCGCCTGACGAATCGCGGGATCGGGGGCGTTGGTGAGTGACATTTCAGCCTCTTCGCTCGGGGCCGACAGCCTACAATGTTTCGGCTCGACCGTCACGGCTGGCGAGCCAGCAGCGCTGCGACGATGCTCAGGCAGGATAATACGACGAAGCACTGCAACGACAGTGCGTAATTGCCGGACCAGTCCCGCAGGATCCCGGATAGCAGCGGGCCAGATGCCTGTGCGAGGACCTGCACCGAGAGAGCGATGCCGCGAATGGCGCCATAGCTGGCGCGGCCGTAATAGTCGGCCCAGGCAATCGGCAGCAATGTCAGCAATCCGCCGATACCGATCCCGAAGAACGACGCTGCGACAAACCCGTCGCGAGCTGACGCAATGCCGAGCATGAAAGATGTGCCGATGCTGAGGGCAATCCCTGTCAGAGCCAACGCATACCGGATGGGAACGGAACGGGGGAAGAAGCCGAAGCCGAGACTGGCGATGCCTGACATCAGCGAAAACACGCTGACGATTTGCGCGGCAATCGTGGGGGAGAGTCCGCATTCGACTAGATACGGTGCCTGATGCAGGCTGACGCCGGCCTGCACCGGATAGGCGAACAGTGTGAACAGGCAGAGCAGCCAGAACGATGGGGTGCGCAACGCCTGCGATCGGGAAAATTCGGGTTCGTCCTGTTGGCGCCGTTTTCGGGTCGAGGAAATGTACCGATCCGGCACAAGCCCGAGATCTTCGGGTCTGCGCACCACAAAGACGAAACTTGGAATAAGGCCGACTGCCAGTACCTGCGATGCCGACAGCCACCCAGCCGTCGCGCCAGCCGGCGCGAACGATCGCCGCCTGAGCGATCAGTGGCAGGATCACCAAGCCTGACATCTGCGCGACAGTGGCAATGCCGGTGGCCAAAGCTCGCCGTGACACGAACCAGTTGTTGACGGCGCCGTAAATGCCGAGATCGAATGGGCCGGCAAAATTGGTTCGTGCGACACAAAATAGCAGGTAGAACGTCGCAAGCGAACCGGTCAGAGACAACAGGAGATTTGCCGTACCCGTCGTCAAGACAGCGACGCACAATACGATGCGGGCTCCAGACCGATCGAGCAGGCGCCCCAGTCTCGGAGACGTCAGCGCCGCCAGCAAACCACCCAGTGACACCGCGCCGGATAACGCCGTGCGCGACCAGCCGAATTCGCGCGTCATCGGCTCAACAAAGATCGATAAAGACGCGACTGCGCCGCCTTGGCGGGAAAACCCGGCGCAACAGGCGCAAAACAAGATGACCCAACCGTAGTAGAATGGCAGGCGACGAGCCAACGCTGCTATCCAGGCAATATGGGATGGCATTCCTGAGGTCTCGTCTCGCCCTGCCTGATCGAAGTCGTATCCGGCATCTGCCGAGATCACGCAACAGAGCATCCATCGTCGTGCTGGCGGCGACGAGCATCAATGATGGTGTCCCGACGGCGCTGAGACAGTGAGCGGATGCGCGAGAACGTCGCGCACCCGTGCTGCCAGAACGCGCGCATCGTCCCAGCTATCACTGTCGCCTGGTCGCCATGCCGCCCGCAACCGGCCATTTTGATCGACCAGGACCTGGATCCCCTTCAGATCATCCGGCGATACGCCAAGAATGATGGACAAGGCTGTCCATAGCTCAGGTTCCATTGCGACACATACGTCGTCACTAGGTTCTGGTGCCTTATTCCGTGCAACGAGAATGGTAGCGGTGTTCACGTTTGGTGGCGCTTCCCGGCTCGACGCGTTGCCGAGTGCGATGATACGAATCGCGCGGCCGCGTAGGTCATCCAAATCGATACTGCGTCCACCCGCACACTGCGCATCGAACTGCGGCATGGCGACAGGTTGAGACCAATTCCCGGTCCGGCGCATGCTCGCTCCGGCATAGTGTGCGCGCAGGAAATCGATCAGATCCCAGATCGCTTCACTCGAAAGCTTGCCAGCGAAACCCGGCATCGCCGTAGTGCCATCGGGAGTCGCGAAGCCGTGTCCAATGAACCAATAGAGATCACCATCGCTATGTGTCTGGAAGTGTGCCGCTGTCAGGTCGGCTGGCACGAGCGGGAGGGTTTTCGCCTGTGCGCCATCGCCACGACCGTCGGCGCCGTGACACGCCTCGCAATGAGTGGCAAACAGCCGAGCGCCACGGTCGATCGCAGTGGCGGCAAATTCTGTTGGCGAGGTGAAGAAGCTGGTCGGGTAGGCATCGACGAACAAGAGGCTAAGTCGAGGCGTTGCCAGGACAAGCAGGACCACTGTTGAGGCAAACGCATACCATCTGATCCGGTGCCAGATCAGTCCGCACACGACAGCGGCGCAAGCGGCTCCGGTTGCAGTCAGCGCTGCGAGCGCCTGACGACGCAGCGACGGATCGGCAAGTGCTGTGAGGCTTGGCCGCCACGGCAATGGCCACACTGGCTGTTCGTGCGTGCCTGGAGTCAGTGAAGCAAGAAACCCTGCAGTGATGATGACGGCGGCGCCCAGCAGCATCTCTATGGCGATCGAGACCCGCATGCGCCGACGGGCAGTAAGAAATCTGCTGTCGGCCAGGCGCTCCGTGAACACAAAGCGGTTGAGCGCGGCCAAGAACAGCAGCATCAGGAACAGTCCGAGCTTAACCAGCGCCACATGGCCATACTCGGTGCCCAGCAGGCCGGGCAGGCCGCCCATCAGCGCCGTGACCTGCACAACCGCAGTGCCAGCCAGCAATAGGACGGAGGCGAGACCGATTGGCGTGAAATTTCGACATGCTGAACCTGCGGCCTCAATCGGCACCACGCCCACAGCAATGAACAGAGGTAACAAGCCACCCAGCCACGCCCCGGCTGCCAGCAGATGCAACTGTTCCGAGCCGATCAGCTCAGCCCCGACGCTGCCCCCCATAGCACCGGCGTGTCCCAGCATTGGCTGCATGGCAAGTGCGCCGCCACTAAGCACCAATGCGGCAATGGATATTGTGCGACGGCCAAGTGGCATCAACAGCACAGTAGTCAGAAGCGCGCAGCGAAGTACAAACCATCGTCCATATTGGGTTTGGAATGCGACCACGGGTGCCGCAGCCAATGCGCTTGCAAGGTTAGCAGCGTCTGCGATTGCCGCAGCTTCCGCAATAAGCCACCCGAGGCCGAAAAAGAGTGCTGATGCCGCGCTGATCCATACGAGCCGGCGGAGTGGCCTGCCTGCAGCACAGGCCTCGCTGCCCAAGATCAACAGGACGAACAACGATGTTCCGAACAGCGAGATCAGTGCGGCGACGTGGACCCCGCGTACGACTGCCGCGATGGTCTGTAGCGTGGACAAGGGTTATTTCCCGACAGTGAACTGAAAGCTTCCCTCGGTCTTGTGGGTGTCCACCGACGTGGCGCGCCAGTTGACGGTATACTTGCCGCGGCCGAGCACCGGGAGCTGCACGATCACATTGCGGCCATTGCCCGGTTCGGTGTGTGGCTTGCCGATTGCCACGTCGGCGCCCGTGGGATCGCGTACCTGCACCGTGGTGAATAACGGCTCCACGCCTTCGGTGAACGTTAAGACCAGTTGCGTTGGCGAGGCGGTCACTTCGCCGCCGACTGGTGGTTCGGTCCTCTCCAGCATCGCGTGGGCGTAGGCGGGCGCCACCGGCAGCAGCAAAATCACGACCGCCAAGAATGGTGCTGCGCGCATTATTGCCACCAATTCACGATCGGCTTGCCCAGGCTATTGGGAAGCAGGTCGTCGAAGTAGAGATGGAATTGTGCGATGATGCCGAGGTGTGAGCCGGTCTGTTTGTTGCCTGGAATCAGCATCTCGACACCCAAGGCATATGCTTGCGCAGTGTAGTTGATACCCACACCTATCAGGTATTGTGTGTTGGTCGTATTCGGTTTGCTGGCCGGTGATGACCATGCAACTTCGACCACGGGTGTCAGCCGGTTGACGAACTCGGGAAAGCCGTAATCCTTCACCTGGCTCTGCAGGTAGCGCATGCTGTATTGCAGCGACAGGCCACCGGTCCACAGGTTGGACGTGCCGTTGTTGAACAGGGGATTGCCGGTATCCGCGTCGAAGCCGGTCACTTTCAGCTTTTGATCAGTGATCGAGTAGCCCAGCGTTCCGGTGATTGCTAGCGGGCGCAGCAACCCGATTGGCAGGTCGCCAAAGCCCTTGCCCCAGAAGACTGTCGGCGTCGTGGCACCGGTCTGATCAACATCGAGTGCGGCGGCGGTATCGCCCGTCGTGCCAGTCCGCCCGAACTCTCGGACCACGCCCAGCGACAGCATGAACTCGTGTTCCGGATTTACGTAGATTATGTACTTCAGTCCCAACTCTACGTTCTCCCAGCCGCTTGCGGTTCCCGCGCCCGGTGTGCGCAGCCACTGATAACCGTCCGAGATTGAGAAGCCGAAACTTTCGGTGATCCGTTTGTCGAACTCGAAATCGAGCGCATATAGCTTGGGCGTTATTCCGCCCCCGTTAGGTTGCGGTAGAAAGGAAAATGTCGGCAAAGACGCCTCATCTGCCACGTTCGGGCCATCGATCAGCAGTGTACTGATGAACATATGTGGCCCGGCGAAACCATGGGCCGAAGCCGCCTTGATAGGCAAGACGCACGACCCGACAAGTGCGGCAAGAAGCTTTCGTTGTTGCACGGCTATGTTTCCCTGATCTGAGTAGCTGGTGTGTCGACGCAAGCGAGCGCCGGCGTGGTGGTCGGCCAAACTCAAATCGGAGACGGTGGACCTCGCGGCTGTGCCGCGATAAGCAGAGGCGGCGGTGGCGCGCGTTGCTGCGGCAGGGCGAATTGCACCGATGCCGCGACGCGCTGGCTCAGAACTGTCGGTGCCGACGCAGTGTCTACGAAGGCTGGACCGTGCGCTTGGCAGATCGCGCAAAGGACGCAGTCATGACCATCGTTCGTTGGCTGCGACGGCTGCTGCCCTTGGTGTGCATCAGCATGACAGATTGGCACGTCAGCCAGCGGATCGAGACTTGTCGCGAGCACGCTCCACGGCATCGTGGCAACCAGAACCACCTGGCACCATGCCGCCACCCAGCTCAAAGCGAACGCAACCACAGACTTCATCAAGGAGGCTTTATCGCGACAGCATCGATCCAGTAGCGCCGTAAAGCGTAACTGGCAAGCGAAGAACAGTCAGCATGTATATCGCGCTGCTTAGCGCGGTAATCCAAAAAGTCGTCGGCAAATCTGTCTCATACGCCAGCGCGAGCCCGAGCCAGGCTTCTGTCAGTGCCAGAACGATCGACAACGAGACACCAGTCCAAATCCGTGTTGTCAGCCGCTGTGCCGAAGCTGCGGGACCCACCATCAGCGTGAACACCAGCAAAACCCCGACGATCTGCGCGCACTCGGCCACAGCAAGCGCGACGAGGCCGAGGAACAGCACCGAGATAAGCCGTAGCGACACACCCCTTGCCTCGGCTAGTTCGGGCTGCAGACTGGCGAACAGCAACGGCCTTGCCATTACGACGAGGGCGGCGATCGCCAAAATCGTCAGCGACAACAACGACCAGATCGTCGCGCGATCGATCGCCAGGACGTTGCCGAACAGCAGCGTAGTAACCTGGGTAGCATAAGCCGTGTAAAAGTTTAGAAACAGCAGGCCCAGTCCGAGCGACATCGCCAGCACCATTCCGATGGCAACGTCGCGTTGCTGCAGTCGCTCCCCCAGCAGACCCATGCCTATCCCCGCGACCATTGTCATGACCAGCAGACCCCAGAGTGGCGAGACGCCAATCAGGACAGCGCCTGTTGCGCCGGCGAACCCGACGTGGGACAGCGCGTGCCCGGCGAAAGTCTGTGAGCGGAGCACGAGAAAGAACCCGACCAGGCCGCACAACACGGCGACAATCCCAGCGGCGGCAAACGCGTTTTGCATGAAGTCATACGTGAACATGGCGTCCGGTATGTTCATGCTGATGCGCATCGCGTTCTACATCATGGCCGCCCAACATCACGAAGATTCGGCCATTCAATTGCACGACGTCAATTTTAGATCCGTAAAGTCGGGATAGTACGGGTCCCGTAACCACTTCCTCGACCGTGCCGAGTGCCGCACGCCCTTGGCCCAGATAAAGCACGCGATCGAGCGCGCCGAGCAGCGGGTTGAGTTCATGTGCGCTGAACAGCACCGTCATGCCCAACTCTTGCTGCAATGCACGGGTCAATCCGACAACCGTCCCTTGATGATGCGGGTCCAAACTGATCAGCGGCTCATCGAGCAGCAGCAGGCGCGGTCGCCCAAGCAGAGCCTGTGCAAGCAGCAATCGCTGGCGTTCGCCGCCCGAGGTCTCCATCAGCGGTCGCCGCGCGAGTTCAGTGGCCTGGACTTGCTCTAACGCCCAGCCCACCTCCTTACGCGCGGCACGGTCCAATACCGGTAATCCCCAGCGATGGCCATTGACACCGCTGGAGACAAAGTCCCATCCGGACAGCCGCAAATGCTCCAACGCGCTGCGGCTCTGCGGCATGTAGCCGATCGCGGCGTTGCCGCGTGCGACCGGCTTGTTCAGCACGCGAACCGTGCCGTCCCGAGGGGGTAGCAGCCCCAATATTGCGCGCATCAGTGTCGTTTTGCCTGAACCGTTCGGCCCGAACACTCCCACGAATTCATTCTGCCGAATGGCCATGTCGATGTTGGCAAGTACGGGTTGTGTGCCAAATGCCAGCGTGACACCGTCCAGTTCGATCGCGTTCATGGTGGCGCGCCGGCTAGCGCTTGGCCGATTGAGTCGAGCTCCGCCAGCAGCCAGTCCTGATAGCGCCGCCCGGCCGGCTCAGTTTCGGTTATGCCGACAATGGGGATCCGTGCCTCGTCTGCGATCACCTTCAGGCGTTCTGCCGCCGGGTCAGTGGCCTGGCTGTTGTACAACAGAAGGCGCACAGCGCGCGTTCGCAGATCATTCTCAAATGCGGCAACATCGGAGACACGTGGTTCGGCGTTGTTCATTACCGCAAGTTGGAATCGTTCATTGCGCATCTTGAACCCCAGAGCCGTCGCCATGTAGCCGAATACCGGCTCGGTCGCGGTGATCGGAGCACCTTCGAATTGCTGCCGCAATCCGCTGATCCGCGCGTCCACTTGGCGCAACGACGTAAGGAACACGTCCATGCTGTGCCTGTAGTCCTCGCTGTTTGCAGGGTCCCATTCAGCCAGTGCCGCGGTCAGTGCGGTAGCGTAGGCGGGCATGGTCGGCGGATCGTACCAGATATGAGGGTTATCGCCGGGCTTTCGGTGCACCAGGTCGGCGACCACGATGACCTGGCGCTTGGGTGACTTTGCGGCGGCCAGTAGTTTTGGCATCCAAGGGTCGTAGTCGGCGCCGTTATAAACTACGATGGTGGCGCTGGAGAGCAGGCGAGACACGGCAGGACTTGCCTCGAACAGATGTGGGTCCTGATCTGGATTGCGCATGATGCTGCTGACCGAGGCGTGACTGCCGGCAATCTGCTGCGCCACATCCGCATAAAAATTCTCCGCCGCCACGATGTCGATGGCGCCCCGCGCAGAAGCTGGCGCGGCGAACAGGCCGAGTGCGACAACGACGCTCCAGAGTTTCACCATGATCGCCCCCGCGGCAGTATGTAATACTATAACATATCGCATGCAACCGTGCCGTGGATGTGCTAACATGCGCAGGCACGAAGGGAGACCGCATGGGGGAGTTTTCGCGTCGGACAAAAATGTTGCTCAGCCGAGCCGAGGTGATCTGCGACCATCGGGGTGCCACGCTGACGGAACTGCGTCGCCAGGTACTTGGTATGATCCTGGACGCCGCGGCATCAACCGGCGCGTACGAACTGCTGGATCGGTTGCGCGAGACACGGCCCGGTGCGGCACCGCCCACCGTCTACCGAACCCTCGAATTCTTGCTGGAGCAAGGGCTGATCCATCGCGTGGAACGGTTATCTGCTTTCGTTGGTTGTGTCGCTGGATGCACCGCTGATCCTGACAGTGACAGTCACGCGCATGCAGCGCAGTTCCTGATCTGCCGAAACTGCGGCCGCGTCGTCGAGATGCAGGATCATGATGTCGCGGCTGTACTAGCGCGTGTCGCCAAGGATGCCGGATTTACCATTGGTAGCGCAACGGTTGAGGCGGAGGGGCTGTGCAGCACGTGTCACTCTGCCGCGCCGCCAACTCGAGCTCGCAGGCACTGATTGGCGAAGAGGGTCCCTCCCCTGCGGCAGTGTAAATCTTTGTCAGGTGGCGGTAGAACATCGATCAGCGTATCGAGGCGCAACGCGTATCCGGCAGCTTCGTCGCTTCGCGACTTACTGAATACGATGCGGAATTCTGCATTCAGGCCAAAGCCTGGAGATGGCGTAGTCATGCACGACGCGCCGAGGGTTAAGGCGTCGTAAGTGACATCTTCCTCTCGAAGGCTAGCAACGTCCGGTTCGGCCGGGCAAACTGCCGACGGGTCGGCGAGGGTAAGCCATGCTCAGAACAGGTAAGCAATATCTCGACTCCCTGCGCGACGGCCGGCAGGTGTGGATCAATGGCGAGCGTGTGGTCGACGTCACGAAGCATCCGGCCTTCCAGCCAATCGTCTTGCTACGGGCAAGGCTCTACGACATGGCGCACGAGGCACGCCATAGCGCCACGATGTCGTACATCGATGATGTTAGTCGCGAACCCTGCAATCTAGCGTTGAAGCTGCCGAGGACCCAGCAGGATTGGCACGACAAGCGCGCATACGTCGACGCGCAGCTCAACGAGATTGGCGGCGTTGTGGTTCGGGTGGGCGACGAGACGATAGGCGAATTGTGGTCGTTGTGGGACGGTAAAGCGGTGCTGGACGAGATCGATCCGCAGTTCAGTCAGAACGTCGAGCGCCACATCATGCATGCGCTCGTCGCCGACCCGTTCCACGTCTCAGCCAACACCGATCCAAAGGGTGATCGCTCGAAGCGGCCGCAGGATCAGGACCCGGATATGTTGCTCCATGTGGTGAAGGAGACCGATGCCGGGATCGTGGTGCGAGGCGCCAAGTATGAGACCGCAGCGGCTTATGCCAACCAGGCGTTCGTCAAGCCGACGATCGCCAATTGGGGCGACGACAAGCTGTCCGACTACGCTGTCGGGTTCATCGCCGATATGGGCTGGCCTGGCATCAAGCATATCTGCCGCACTGGCTTTGCCGGTCGAGCACCCGCGGATGACTATCCGCTGTCGAATCGCTTCGACGAGGTGGACACGCTGATTGTGTTCGATGACGTGCTGGTGCCGTGGGAGAACGTGCTGTTCTACCGCCATACCCGCGCCGCTACCTTCATTCGCGCGACCCTGCACCGATACTCGGCGTTCCCCTATACGCAGCGCATTCTCTACCTGGCAGACATGCTGATCGGCGCGGCGCTGTTCAATGCGCGACAGACCGGTTTGGACAAGCAGCAGGCGGTGCGCGAAAAGCTTGCGGAGCTTGCCTGCTACCGCGAGGGTATCCACGCGCACTTGACCGCAGCCATCGCAGCTGCGCAGCCCAGTCCAGCAGGGTTGCTGATGCCGAATCAGTCATTGCTGTTCACTGGCCGCGTGCACGCCTGCACCAAGCTGCCGGCGATGATGCACCTCGCGCGGGAATTATGTGGCGGCCAGATCTGCGTCACACCCGATTTTGCCGCGTTTGTCGATCCGGAAACCAGGCCCTGGCTCGAGAAATTCTACACCGTCAACGAGGCCTGGAGCGCGGACGACCGACGCCGTCTGCTGGCATTCGCGCGTGACCTGCTGAACTCGGACTACGCCGGCCACCGCCTGACGTTCGAGCTGTTCGCACAGTCACCACCGTACGCGCACCTCAACGCCGTGTACATGAATTTCGATTTCGACACCGCGTTACGCTTCGTGAAGCACGCAGCCGGATTGAGCGATCGCGTGATGTGATCCTGCTCAGTGCGGCCTGTCATCGTTGTTGACACGTCGGTCGCCCGCCAGCCACCGCGCCAGCTCCGGATGCGCGTCCTTGCGGCGCATCGCCGCAATCTTTTCTGCATCCGGCGCGTCCACGGTGAATTCCAGACGCAGTCCGTCGGGGGTCTTTAAGTACATCGACACGCAGTATCCGTGATCGATCTTGCGAACCGGCACGCTTGCCTTGGTCACCCGCTGCATCAGCTCGTCGAACGTGGCCTGCGTCACCTTGAACGCCACATGCCACGATCCACCCACCTCCTGCAGGATCGCGCGGTTCTTTTCCCACGCCTCGTCATCAGCGAACTGGAAGAACGCCAATGCCCCGCCGTCGGCCATTTCGAAAAACGTGTGGCAGTAATCGACCTCGCGCCCGACTTCGGGACGGAACGTCCGCTCGCACCACGTAGCGACCAAAGGAATGCCCAATATGTCTTCGATGAAGTGTCGGTTCACCTCCTGGTCCTTCACCGCATAGGCATGATGGTGCAGCCGCAATGGCGGATCGGCCAACAGCTTCGTCTGGCCCTGCGCCTGTACTTGATCGAGCATCGCATCCTCCCGCTTGCATCCAGCCGAGGTTCCCGGCACTCATCATGGCATCGCACAAGGGAGGTCGCGTGGGCAAGCCGCGCATCCTGATCGCCGGCACCGGCATTGGTGGCATTGTCGCAGCGCTGGCATTGCTGCAGCGCGGTTTCGAGGTCGAACTATACGAACAGGCCACCGACCTGCGCGAAATCGGTGCCGGTGTGCAGATCTCACCTAATGGCTCGCGTGTCCTGCTTGCCCTCGGTTTGCAATCGGCGATGGAGGCCATCGCCTCGGTGCCGACGGCCAAGGACATGCGGCTGTTCAACACCGGCCAGGCCTGGCGGGTGCAAGACCTCGGTGCTAGTGCCCAACAGCGGTTCGGCTCACCTTACTGGCTGGTGCATCGCGGCGATTTCCATCAGGTGCTGGTCCAGGCGCTGAGCGAGCGTGCGCCGGGCTCCGTGCATGTTGGCGCCCGCGTTACCGACTTCCAACAGGGAGCCGATGGCGTGACGCTGCTGCTGGAAGGCGGCGGGCAAGTGAACGGCGACGTGCTGATCGGTGCCGATGGTGTGCATTCGCGGGTGCGCCAGGCGCTGTTCGGCACCGGTCGCGCCACCTTCACCGGCTTCATGGCCTGGCGCGGCGTGGTGCCGATGGATCGGCTCCCTACGCGACTTCGTCAGCAGCACGGCAACACCTGGATCGGCCCGCACGGCCATGTCGTGACCTATCCGCTGCGCCGCGGCGAACTGCTGAACTTCGTCACCGCGATCGAACGCGATGACTGGCTCGTCGAGAGCTGGTCAGAAGCCGGCACGGTCGAGGAATGTCGACGCGACTTCGCGCCATGGCACGAAGACGTGTTAACGATCATCGATGTGATCGACGTGCCGTACAAATGGGCCATGCTCGGTCGTGACCCGCTCGAGCACTGGTCCGTGGGCTGCGTGACCCTGCTGGGCGATGCCTGCCATCCAACGCTGCCCTTCCTCGCGCAAGGTGCCAACATGGCGATCGAGGACGGTATGGTGTTGGCGCGATGTCTGGATTCCTTCGACAGCCCCGAGGCACTGCGCCGGTACGAGGCCGCGCGGCTGGACCGCACGTCGCGCATCGTGCGCGGCTCGCTGGAGAATGTCTCACGCTATCATAATCCACAGCTTGCCGACCCAGCGACCGCCCAGGATTTCATGACGCGCGAGTTTGCCCCAGGCGCCATGGGTGTGCGCTACGATTGGCTGTACGAGTCACGACGCGTTGAGCGTGCCGATTTGAAAGTTGCGTAGGTCCAAGTTAGATGTACTTAATTGAGGCGGCCGTGGCAGTGCTTGTACTTCTTGCCTGAACCGCACGGACATGGCGCATTGCGTGACGTATGGCGCCAAGTGGCCGGATCGTTCGGATCGACGGCATCCGACCGTATCGGAGATGTCGCAATTGCTAACGGCGCCGCCGCGGCACCCTCAAGCGCCATCTCCGGCTCGCCAGCGAAGGCCGGCGCGGGCTGCGGATGCAGCTCCACCATCTGCACGGGCGGCGGTGGACGCACTGGCTCCGGTGCAATTTCGACGCGCGCCAGCATCGCCGTCACCCGTTCTTTGAGCTCATCCAGCATTGCGTTGAACAAAGCAAATGCCTCGCTCTTATACTCATTCAGCGGATCGCGCTGGCCGTAGGCGCGAAGTCCAATGCCCTGGCGCAGGTGATCCAGCGCATACAGGTGCTCTTTCCACACCGCGTCCAGCGTTTGGATCAGCAGCGACTTCTCGATGAAGCGCATGAGCTCGGTGCCCATATTGGCCGCCTTGGCAGCCATCATTGCATCCGCTGCCTCCTCCACCCGCTCGCGAAGGTGGCTCTCGTCGATACCCTCCTCACGACCCCACTCCTCGATCGGAAGGTCGAGATTCAACACGCGCTTAAGGTCTTCGGCCAGCTCCTTCAGTTGCCACTGCTCGGCAAACGCCTTCTCTGGCACGCGCCGCATGACCAGTGATTCGATTGTCTCGGCGCGCATATCGGTGACGGTTTCCGATACGTCCGACGCCTTCATGAACTCCTTGCGCTGGGCATAGACCTCCTTGCGCTGCGCATTCATCACGTCGTCGTATTTCAGCACGTTCTTCCGGGTGTCGAAGTTGCGCGCCTCGACCTTCTTCTGCGCCTTTTCCAGCGCCTTGTTGATCCAGGGGTGGACAATCGCCTCGCCATCCTTGAGACCAAGCCGCTGCAGCATCCCGCCCATTCGATCGGACCCGAAGATGCGCATCAGGTCGTCTTCCAACGACAGGAAAAAGCGCGACCGGCCAGGGTCGCCCTGCCGTCCGGAGCGGCCGCGCAACTGGTTGTCGATGCGCCGGCTCTCATGTCGCTCGGTGCCGATCACGAACAGCCCACCGGACGCCTTCACCTGCTCGTGCGCCGCGGCGATCTTGTCATTTATTTCCGCCGCACGCGTCGCCTGCAGCGAGGCATCCTCGACGCCGGCCAGTTCCTTCTTCAGCAGCATCTCTAGGTTGCCGCCAAGTTTGATGTCGGTGCCGCGCCCCGCCATGTTGGTAGCAATCGTGACCGCGCCAGGAGCGCCGGCCTGTGCAACGATATCAGCTTCCTGCTCATGGAAGCGTGCGTTCAGCACCGCATGCGGGATGTGCTTCTTCTTCAGAATTTCGCTGATTGTCTCGCTTTTCTCAATCGAAGTCGTTCCGACCAGCACCGGCTGGCCTGCCTTGCGGCTTTCTTCGATCAGGACTGCGACGGCCTCATATTTTTCCGCTGCGGTCCGATAAACCTCGTCATCCTCATCCTTGCGGACGCATGGAACGTTGGTCGGGATCTCTACCACGTCCAGCTTGTAGATTTCGCCGAATTCGTCCGCTTCGGTCATCGCCGTGCCGGTCATGCCGCCAAGTTTCGGGTACAGGCGGAAGTAATTCTGGAACGTGATCGAGGCGAGCGTCTGGTTCTCCGCCTGCACCTCCACGTGTTCCTTCGCTTCGAGTGCCTGATGCAGGCCGTCCGAGTAGCGCCGGCCTTCCATCATGCGGCCGGTGAACTCATCGATGATCACCACCTTGTCCTGGCGTACGATGTAGTCGACGTCGCGCGTGAACAACGTATGCGCGCGCAGTGACTGCTGCACGTGGTGCACCACCGAGACATTGAAAATGTCGTAGAGATTGCCCTCCGTCAGCACGCCGGCCTCGCGCAGGATGTCCTCAACGCGCTCGGATCCGGGTTCGGTCAATGCGACAGTGCGGAACTTCTCGTCCTTCTCGTAGGTGTCAGGGTCCTTGACCAGCTCCTTCACCACCTCGTCCACGCGACGGTAAAGATCAGAGCTGTCCTCTGCGGGGCCCGAGATGATCAGCGGCGTGCGGGCCTCGTCGATCAGGATACTGTCAACCTCGTCGACGATCCCGTAATAGAACTCCCGCTGGACCATGTCCTCCAGCCGGTACTTCATATTGTCGCGCAAATAGTCGAAGCCGAACTCGTTATTGGTGCCGTATGTGATGTCCGCGGCGTATTGCTGCCGCCGCATCTCGTCGTCCAGGCCGTGCACAATGACGCCGACGGTCATGCCCAGGAACTGATAGATCTGGCCCATCCACTCAGCGTCGCGCCGCGCGAGGTAGTCGTTGACGGTGACAATGTGCACGCCCTTGCCCGCGAGCGCGTTGAGATAGACCGGCAGCGTTGCGACCAGCGTTTTGCCCTCGCCGGTCTTCATCTCGGAAATCTTGCCGTCGTGCAGCACCATGCCGCCGACCAGCTGCACATCGAAATGGCGCTGACCCAGAGTCCGCTTGGCGGCTTCGCGTACCACGGCGAATGCCTCGGGCAACAGGTCGTCCAGCGTCTCGCCGGCAGCAAGGCGCTTGCGAAATTCAGCGGTCTTGGCTTGCAAGGCCTCGTCTGACAGCGCCTCCATGGCCGGCTCGAGCGCGTTGATCTGCGGCACCCGCCGCTGATGGCCCTTGAGCGATCGATCGTTGGCAGTGCCGAACACGGCGCGGGCGATGGCAGCGAACATCAGACCTTCTCGGAATTCTGTCCGGGGGTTCGGACAGGCGGAGGCCGGGTCAATTCCGGTGTAGCGCTGAGATAGGACCCGCCCCGGCTTCGGTCAACGACAACACACTCCTGCAGCGCTCGTCGCTCGCTCCGTCTCCGCAATGGCAGGGCTGTCGATTGACACAGAGGTCCGTCCTTGTGGCACGAACGGCGTTCCGCCATGATCCCGCCTTCCCGAACAGGTGTCTTGATGATTCGCCCTGCCATGGCCGGTCCGCTTTTCGTCGCCGCCCTGATTGTCTTGCCGGTCTCCGGCTGGGCGCAAGCGACGGCGCAACCCCCAAGCGATCCTGTCGTCGCCAAGGTCGACGGACAGGCAATCCATCTCAGCGATCTGAAGGACGCTGCTCAGGGCCTGCCCGAGAGCATGCGAGGCGTGCCGCCGCAGACGCTTTACCCCATGTTGCTCGATCAATTGATCGACGGCCGCGCGCTGGCCAACGAGGCCCGCAAGACTGGGCTGGACAAGGACCCAACCGTGCAACGCCAGGTGGTAGCTGCCGAAGACCGGGCCCTCCAGACCGCTGTCCTGAGCAAGGAGGTGGGACCCTCGGTCACGGACGAAGCGGTGCATGCCCGCTACGACAAGGAAATGGCCGGCAAGCCGGGCGAGGACGAGGTGCACGCCAAGCACATTCTGGTGGACAGCGAGGCGGAGGCGAAAAAGATCATTGGCCAACTTAAGGGGGGAGCCGACTTCGCGGCGCTCGCCAAGCAGTACAGCAAAGATCCGGCCGGCGCACAGCAAGGCGGTGACCTGGGTTTCTTCAAGAAGAGCGAAATGGTACCGGAGTTCGCCGATGCCGCATTCTCGCTGCAGCCCGGACAGGTCTCGCAACAGCCTGTGCACAGTCAGTTCGGCTGGCATGTGATCCTTGTGGTCGAGCGCCGAACGGCTGAGCCTCCAAGCTACGATCAGGCGCGAGACCAGTTGCGTCAGAAGATGATCCAGGAGGGGGTGCAGCAGGCGGTGGCAAAGGCACGCGCCGCTTCGTCTGTGGAAAAGTTCAACCTTGACGGCTCGCAGGTCCGTGCGACGGATGCAGCCGAACCGCCCTCTGCACCCGCCAAACAGTAGCTGCCAAGACCCGAGGAAAACGCTGATGCCTCCTGTCTCCCCGCTTGCCGTCCAGTTGCCAAAACTACCGCCAGTAGCGGGGGTGCGCCTCGGCGCCTCGGCGGCCGGAATCCGATATCAGGGCCGCGATGACCTGGTCGTGCTGGAACTGGCCGCCGGCACCACCGTCGCCGGTGTATTCACATCCAGCAAGTGTCCCGGTGCGCCTGTGGACTGGTGCCGTGCCGCACTTGGGGGAGGGAAGGCACGTGCCGTAGTGGTGAATGCCGGCAATGCAAACGTCTTCACAGGCAGGGCCGGTCGGGATGCGTGCATTGCCACGGCGGCGGCGGCGGCCGACCTCGTGGGTTGCCCGGCGAAGCAGGTGTTCATCGCGTCTACCGGGGTGATCGGCGAGGTGTTGCCGCACGAGAAACTGGTTTCCGCGTTACCGCCACTGCACGCATCGCTGCGCGACGACGCCTGGGAGGCGGCGGCGCGCGGGATTATGACGACAGACACTTTCCCGAAGGCCGCCACGCGCACGGCGCGAATCGGCGATGCCGAAGTCCGGATCAGCGGCATCGCAAAAGGCAGCGGCATGATCGCGCCGGACATGGCGACCATGCTCTGTTTCATTTGCACCGATGCAAAGCTTCCGTCCGCCGCGATGCAGGCATTGCTGAAGAAGGGTGTCGACGCCAGCTTCAACTGCACGACGGTCGATTCGGATACCTCGACCTCGGATACGGTATTGCTGTTCGCGACCGGCCAGGCGAAGCACCCCCGGGTGCCCGCGGACGGCGGCGCAGTTCTCGGCGAGTTTGCCACTGCCCTCAATGCGGTGCTGCTCGATCTTGCACTTCAGGTGGTGCGGGATGGCGAGGGGGCGCAGAAGCTGGTCCGCATCGAGGTGACCGGCGCAGCAACCGCCCGGTCGGCGAAGCGGATCGGGATGGCGGTCGCCAACTCGCCGCTGGTGAAGACCGCGATTGCCGGCGAGGACGCCAACTGGGGCCGGATCGTTATGGCGGTCGGCAAAGCCGGTGAACCGGCAGATCGAGATAAACTATCGGTTGCGGTGGGTGGCGTCTGGATGGCCCGCGACGGCGGCGTGGTACCTGGCTATGACGAGATACCCGTGGTCCAGCACATGAAGGGACGAGAAGTGGAGATCTCCATTGATCTCGGGCTAGGCCGTGGCAAGTCGACCGTTTGGACGTGCGATCTGACCCACGGTTATATCGATATCAACGGCTCTTACAGGTCATAGCTAAAGTTCCCTACGAACGCATCGGCACAAGGGTTTCGAGCGCTTCGGCGACGGTGCTGAACCGGTTGCTTCGGCCGATCAGCGGTTGGACGATGACCCCATCCGAAGCTCGCCAAAGTATCCAGCGTCGGAGTTGACTGTCTTGCGCGTAGAAGGCGATGACCTCTTCATATTCCTCGCCCTCGACGCAGTGGTCCAGTTCCACGACCATCTGGACATCGTGGAACTCGGCCCAGGCCTGTAGCATCATCAGGTCGGCGATCTCGAAGGCGAGGCCTGTCGGCACATTCGGGACCAACTTTGGCGGTTGCATCGCAGCCTCGTCTCCGGCATCTCACGGTGGTGTGATCTGCCCCCTCACGGACCCGTGAAGCAAGCAAAGATTGCATTCGCTGGTGCGATTTCGCGCTTGCTACGCGACCGATTCTAAACGGCGTCTCAAGAATACGTCTCAAAACCCTGAAAAGAACAGGTAACTCAACACAATGCAATCATAACGGGAGAGTCCACCGAAGTTTCGCATTGAGCACGAACAAGAATTGATCCCGTTATGAAATGCTCGACTGGTGAAATTTGCCGCAGCAATCTTTGGCGTCGGCAATTCCTGAACACGATGTCTATCGCGGTGCGAGTGCTCCCGCTTCGGACCCCGCGAGCCGTTCGGCGGCACGTCGCAGCTTGGTTGCGGGCCATCATCGACCCGCCGGCAATCAGCGACAAGGCGACGATTGCGAACAGCAGTGAGCGATCCACGAGCGTGTCCCGGGGCGAGCGCTCGGCGTACCAGAAGTGCCGGTACCACGACCTATGCGGCTGGAGTGGAGCGATCGCCATTGTCTCCTCTTGATAGGTAGCCAGCCAGTATGGGATGGCGCGATGCGTCGGGCAATCGGTGAGGGTACCATGGGTTGGGTCAGCGTGCAGCAGGATGAGCGCGGGATTGCCATACTGACCATCGATAACGCGGCCAAGCTGAACACGCTCAACACCGCAGTGATGACCGACCTGATCGCCGCCGCCGAGCAGCTCGCCGCCGACCGCACGCTGCGTGCCGTCATCCTGCGTGGCGCGGGCGAACGTGCGTTTGTCGGCGGCGCCGACATCAACGAGATGGCAGGACTTCAGCCGGGGTCCGCCCGCGCGTTCATCACCCTGGTGCAACGGAGTTGCGATGTATTCCGTCGCCTGCCGGTGCCGGTAATTGCTCGCATCCAGGGTTATGTCTTTGGCGCCGGCGTCGAGCTCGCTGCCGCCTGCGACATGCGGGTGGCCAGCACGGATGCGCAATTTGGTATGCCGGAGGTGCGGCTCGGTGTGCCTTCGGTGGTGGAAGCGGCACTGCTGCCGCAGTTGATTGGCTGGGGGCGGACGCGGCAGTGGTTGCTCACCGGCGATAGGATCGATGCCGTGACCGCGTCATCGTGGGGCCTGGTTGAGACAGTCGTGCCGCCGGACCAGCTTGATGCCGCCGTCGAACGCCTGGTCGGGTCGATCCTGGCCTCGGGAGCCAATGCAGTTCGCTTGCAGAAGGCGCTGATCTCCGAGTGGGAGGACCTCCCGATGCGCCAGGCGATCCAACGGGGCATCGAGCGGTTTGCCGAGGCATGGCAAAGCGATGAACCACGCCTGTTGATGGGCGAATTCGTACGACAGCAGCGAGCGCGACGACCCTAATCAAGGCGTACCTGCGTCGGCGTCAGGGTAGATGCTTCGCGCGCTCGCCATCGAGGGGTAGCATCGGCGCCCTCTCGGGGAGAACAACATGAGCGGCACGGAGATAAGCGGCGCCGAATGGCTGGCGCGCTCACTCGCAGCGAACGGCACGACACACGTGTTCTTCATCGACGCCGTGCTGCGCAGGACCTTGATCGAGCTTGGCACACTAGGCGTCACACGGGTGCTCGCGCACACTGAGAAGTCTGCGGCCTACATGGCTGATGGTTTCGCGCGCATCGCGGGCCGTCCCGGCGTCTGTTTCGCGCAGTCCGTCGGTGCCGCCAACCTGGCTGCAGGATTGCAGGACGCCTGGCTAGGCTATAGTCCGGTCATCGCGCTGACTGGGCGCGAGCCGCCGCATTACCACCACCGCAACACCTATCAGGAGATCCCACACGCGCCGCTCTACGCATCGGTGACGAAATTTTCGGCCGATGTTGCGGAAGCCGCGGAGTTGCCACGCCTGTTGCGCCAAGCCTGGCGTGAGGCGATGACAGGTTCGCCCCGCCCGGCTCATCTGGACCTCTACGGTCGCTCGGCTGCCGTCGTCGAGGCCGGAATGGTCAACGAACCGGCGGGGATGGATCCCGCGCTGCAACTCACCATGCCGCCCTACCGGCCGACACCCTCGGACGATGAAATCGAGCGCGCCGCGGCAAAGTTACGCGCCGCCAACCGCATCGTCATCATCGCCGGGACCGGAGCCGCCGCCTCGGGAGCAGGGCCGGAGCTGCTGGCGCTCGGTGAGGCATTGGCTGCCCCAATCGGCACCTCGCTCGGCGGGCGCGGCATCATACCCACGCGACATCGGCTGGCGATTGGATGTCCGGGCAATTATGCCGCGCCACCGGCGAACCAGATCGTGCATGAGGCTGACCTTGTGCTGTTCGTCGGCTGCCATACCGGCGATCAGGTGACGCACACTTGGCGCATTCCCCCGCTGCAGACGCAAGCGGTGCAGATCGACATCGATCCGTTGGAACTGGGCCGCAGCTATCCGCACACACTCGGATTGATGGGTGATCCGAAGGCGACATTGGCAAAGCTGAATACGGCAATTGGGCGGCCTGCACGTGACACTTCATTCGCCGATCGTGCAGCCGGCATCGTTGCCGCCTGGCGCGAGGAGCGGGTCGCGCGACTGTCCAGCAACGCGGCGCCTATCCTGCCCGACCGTCTGTGTGCCGAGATCACCCGCGCTTTGCCCGAGGACGGCATCCTTGTGGCCGATACCGGCTATTCCGGTATCTGGACCTCCACGCTGATCGAGCTGAACGGTACGACGCAGACCTATCTGCGGGCGGCTGGTTCGCTGGGTTGGTCGTTTCCCGCGGCGCTGGGCGCGAAGTGCGCTGCGGGCAAGCGCAAGGTGATCTGCTGGTCAGGCGACGGCGCTATCTACTACCACCTGACAGAACTGGAGACGGCGCGGCGACGCGGGATCGGCGTTGTGCTGGTGATCAACAACAATTCTGGCTTCGGCCAAGGTTGGCCCAACATGCAGCGCCAGCAGGGCAACAAGCCAGGTGATGTGAGTGAATTGGGGCGCTTCGGACCAACCAGTTTCGCCGATGTCGCGCACGTATTCGGACTGCGCGGCATCCGCGTCGATGAGCCATCGCAGATCGCGCCGGCCCTGCGGGAAGCTCTGGCCTCGGACGAGACGGTGGTGGTCGACGTCAACACAGACATAGATGCGCGTGCGCCGGAACCGTGGCTGCCCGCTGCAACACCATGAAGGAGGGCTCATGATCAGCTACGATCTCAAGGGCAAGACCGCACTCGTCACCGGCGGTGCGTCTGGTATCGGCTTCGCGACGGCGCGCATGCTGGCAAAGTTCGGCGCGACGGTGGCGGTGAACTTTCTGGCTGACGATGCGCGGGGCCCGGAGGCAGTGGAGAAGATCAACGCCGAAGGTGGCAAGGCGATCATGGCCCCGGGCAGCGTGAGCGAGGCCGGCAACTGCGAACGCATGGTGCTGAAGGCAATCGATGATCTCGGCCGTCTCGATCTGTTGTTCAACAACGCGGGTACGCCGGGTACCCAGCGTCGGATCACCCCTCCAGAGCTCAACCTGATCACCGAGGAGCTGTGGACACTGCTCCTGCAGACCAATCTGTTGAGCGTGTTCCGTGGATCGAAGGCGGCTGCGCCAGCATTGAAGGCCGCGCACGGCGCTATCGTCAGCACAGCTTCGATCGCGGGATTGGGACGGGCCGGCTCGAGCCTCGCCTACAGTGCGACCAAGGCAGGTGTGGTGAGCCTCACGCAGAACCTTGCCCGCGCTTTGGCACCCGAGGTGCGGGTCAATGCAATCGCGCCTGGTGCCGTGGACAGCTCCTGGATGGTCGAGTGGACTAATGAAGAGCGTCAACAGTCGATCGAGCGGGCACTCCTGAAGCGCCGCTGCCAGCCCGAGGACTTGGCTGAAGTGGTGCTGTTCCTGGGCTTTGGCGCGGCGATGGTGACGGGGCAGACGATCACTGTCGATGGTGGGCTGACGCTTTAGCCCACCGTCATGGCCGGGCTTGTCCCGGCCATCCCACCGCAACAACCCTGCCGCAACGGATGGCCGGCACAAGCATGTCCTCGGGCGGCCCTTCGGCCCGACCCGGGGGCCGGCCACGACTTGGGACGGCTTCAGAACGTCAGGACGATGTCGGAGCCAAAGGTGAAGGAGTTGTCGGTGCCTTTTCCATTCAAGTTGTTGTTGAATGGCTTGTTATTGGTGAAGGCGTGGTCCCAGCGGATCTCCGGCCGCACCAGCAGGCCGGTGATCGGGGCCGGAACGTCGGGCTTCCAGGTGACGCCCAGGGTAAGGGCGCCGTAGGTCGTGTTGGTTCCTGGAGCGGTATGGACCGTGGTGGGCAGGCCTTGCTGGAACTGCACGAAGGAGTTGTTCGCCGGGAACGATGCGACAAAGAAGTTGTTGTCATCGCGCCAGAGCTCTCCTCTGGCGTTGAGCGCAACCGTTTCTGTCAGCGCGTAGGATACGTACTGTGCGCCACCAAAACCGTTCACTGGCTTGTTGACCGTGCCGGAGGGTGTGACGATCCCGAACCCATCGCGAGCCCAGTTGGCCTCGGTGACGAATGTCCAGGTGTCGGTGGCCTTCCAGGTGATCAGCACGTCGTTGTAGAAGCGCCAGAACCCATTCGCATTGAAGCCGATCGGCGAAAGCGCCCGGGTGGCGTCATCCGGCCCGAAATGCGTCAGCGCTAGGACCGTCAGTTTGCCTTCCAGGAAGGTCAGGTTGAATCCACCGATGCCACCAACGGCGCCGTTGTTGTCACCCAGCGGTCCGAACGTGGTGTTCGTACCGGTGTCGACCCCTGAGTAAATGTCCAGCACGTCATTGACGTGTGTCGTTGCCAGCGCTCCGGTGTGCTTGAATGGCAGCCCGAACTGAAAGATGTAGGAATGGGAGTAGAACGGGTTGGTCGAAGGATCGATCGTCTCATAGCCCAACGGTGTGACATATTGACCCGCCTTGAGATCGATACCGCCCTCGGTCAGCCAAGGCAGATGTGCGAGCACGTTCGCCTCGACAACGTCCAGCTGGTAGCGCTGCTCGGGGTCCACGCGATTCAGTTCGCCAAGGAACTGCGTATAGCGGGCATCTGACCCATACATGAACTGGACCTTGAAGCCCCACTGGTAATCGCTGTTCTT
This sequence comes from uncultured Alphaproteobacteria bacterium, assembly GCA_963850535.1. GTDB lineage: Bacteria > Pseudomonadota > Alphaproteobacteria > Acetobacterales > Acetobacteraceae > JAMXLO01. The sequence goes on from CAWKMC010000024.1 coordinate 84,415, forward strand.
TGGGTCGAGTGGTTTGTTCGCAGTCAGCAGCAGTTGGTTGAGTTGCACCTGGTTGGCGTGGTCGGTGAAGAGTTGACCCCAATTCAGGCCCGTCGCGGGACGAAATGGATTGGCGATTATCCCGGCGTCGAGCTGCGCCGACAGATGAATTCCATTAACCCAAAGGCCGGGCGGCGGCGCTTCCGCAGCTGGTGCGGCGGGTGCCGATGGTGTTGCCGGCGTCTCGGTAGGTGCTGATCCGGCCGCCGGAGCTGTGGGTGCTGTCGTCGTCTGTGCGTTTGCGGCCGACATTGCGGCGACAATGCCGGCTGCCGCAGCCCAACCTGCGGCGCCTCTCACTTTTCTGTTCCCCATGTTTCGTCGTTACCCTTGCCTTATCGCATTGATTGGAGACGCATGGAGGGGCGCCGGTTCGCGGCACCCCTCTGTCCATTGCCTGGACTGATCAGAAGATCTGTTCGCCGTGCAGGACGAGGTCGAGGCCTTCGCGCTCCTCTTCCTGATCGACACGCAAGCCAACCAGCATCTTGGTGATCATCAGCAAGATCAGCGTTCCGACCCCACTGTAGACCAGCGTGGCAACCACACCCTGGCACTGTATCCACAGTTGGTTGAGGCCGCCCGGACTGCCATCAGGCGATGCGTCGGTGGCGGACAGCGGTCCGTAGGAGAACACGCCCGTTAGCAATGCGCCGACGATGCCGCCGATACAATGAACGCCGAAAACATCGAGACTGTCGTCGTAACCAAACATATGCTTCACGCTGGTGGCCGCCCAAAAGCAGATCACACCGGCGGCGACGCCGATGATGATGGAGGAACCGGGCAGGACGAAGCCTGAAGCAGGGGTGATGGCCACCAGACCGGCGACGGCACCGGAGATTGCACCGAGCACCGAGGGTTTGCCCTTGGCGATCCACTCGGCGAACATCCAGCCCAGCGCTGCGGCTGCGGTCGCGATCTGTGTCACCGCCATGGCCATGCCGGCGCGGCCGTTCGAGGCGACCGCGGACCCGGCATTGAAGCCGAACCAGCCGACCCAGAGCAGCGAGGCGCCGATCACCGCATAAGAGAGGTTATACGGAGCCATGTTCTCGTTGCCATAGCCGACGCGCTTGCCAAGGACCAACGCACACATCAGCCCGGCGATGCCGGCGTTGATGTGGACGACGGTACCGCCCGCAAAGTCGAGCTGCCCGTTCTGCGCACTCCAGCCACTCGGCGCCCACATCCAATGCGCCACGGGGGAGTAGATCAGCAACGACCACAACGTCATGAAGATGCACAGCGCCGAGAACTTCATACGATCGGCGAAGGCACCGACGATCAGCGCCGGCGTGATGATCGCGAATGTCATCTGGAACATCATGTACACGGTCTCAGGGATCGTCGTGGTCATTGGCGCCACGTCCTTGATTCCTGACTCCAACACGAAGGCCTGCGTATCGTTGCCTTTGCTGATGTGATCGGCGATCCCATGCAGCATGAAGCGTGACAGGTCGCCGACGTACATGTTACCCGGCGTGAATGCCAGGCTGTAGCCGGCAACTGTCCATACAATAGTAACGATGCACGTGATGACAAAACACTGCATCAAGGTGGCAAGGATGTTCTTCTTGCGGACCATGCCGCCATAGAACAGGGCCAGGCCCGGGACAGTCATCATCAGCACGAGTGCTGTGCTGGCGAGCATCCACGCGGTATCGCCGGAGTTTAGCTTGGGCGGCCCTGCATCGTCGGCCAGGGCGGGCACAGCCGCCAGCAGCATCGGCAGCAGAGCACCCGCGGCTCCGGTGAGTCGGCGTCTAGTCATATAGCTATTCCTTTTGTTTGGTCTTTTAGAGTGCCGCGGCGTCAACCTCGCCGGTGCGGATGCGCACCGCGCGCTCGATATCCATGACGAAGATTTTGCCGTCGCCGATCTTGCCGGTATGGGCTGACTTGGTGATCGCCTCGATCACCTGGTCGGTGAGGTCGGCGGGAACCACCACTTCGATCTTCACCTTCGGCAGGAAGTTCACGTGGTACTCCGCGCCACGGTAGATTTCGGTCTGACCCTTTTGTCGGCCGAACCCCTTCACCTCGGAGACGGTGAGACCCTGGACACCGAGCGGCGTCAGTGCCTCGCGCACGTCGTCCAGCTTGAAGGGCTTGATGATGGCCATGATCAGCTTCATGTCGCTGCCCCTTGATCTGCTCTGCGCCGCCGTCACCTGTGCGGCCGGACGGTCAAGTCAGGCACAATCAAGAATCGTGCCGAACAGTGCAGGACTCCGGTGCCTTCAGTGCCGGCGGACGAATCGCCGGCCGCTCAAGCATTTCCATGCTCTGATTGGTAAAGACGCAGTTAACCGGGCAGCGCCGGTGCGCGTTGATCTGCCTAAGAACGGAGCAAAAAAAGTCCCGCGCGTAGGCGGGGCGCTCAAGACAGACGGACCGGCCTCAGACCGAGTAGTACATCTCGAATTCGACCGGATGCGGCGTATGTTCAAAGCGATACACTTCGGCCCACTTCAGCTCGATGTAGCTCTCGATCTGGTCCGTGCTGAACACGTCGCCGGCCAGCAGGAACTCGTGGTCACCTTCCAGCGCGGCAATCGATTCGCGCAGGCTGCCGCAAACGGTCGGAATGCCCTTCAGTTCCTCGGGCGGCAGGTCATACAAGTCCTTGTCCATCGGATCGCCGGGATGGATCTTGTTGCGGATGCCATCCAGCCCGGCCATCAGCATGGCGGCAAACGCAAGGTAGGGGTTGGCGCCCGGATCAGGGAACCGCACTTCGACCCGCTTTGCCTTCGGGCTGGTCGCGTATGGGATTCGGCACGAAGCGGACCGGTTGCGCGCTGAGTAGGCCAGCAGCACTGGGGCCTCAAAGCCAGGAATCAGGCGCTTGTAGCTGTTCGTCAGCGGGTTGGTCAGCGCGTTCAAAGCCTTCGCGTGCTTGATGATGCCGCCTATGTAGTACAGCGCCGTCTCGGAAAGATCAGCATAGCCGTTGCCGGCGAACAGCGGCTTACCGGCCTTCCAGATCGATTGGTGTACATGCATGCCCGAGCCGTTGTCGCCGAATATCGGCTTCGGCATGAATGTCGCAGTCTTGCCGTAGCTGTGCGCGACATTGTGGATGCAGTACTTATAGATCTGCAGGGCGTCCGCCATCTTCACCAGCGGGCCGAACTTCATGCCCAGCTCGTGCTGGCTCTGGCCGACCTCGTGGTGGTGCTTCTCGACCACCACGCCCATTTCGCCCATGGTGGACAGCATCTCGGCGCGCAGGTCGCTTTCGCTGTCAACCGGCGGGACGGGGAAATAGCCGCCCTTCACCACGGGACGGTGGCCCATATTGCCTTCCGGATAATCCTTCAGGCTTGCCTGCGGACCTTCCTGGCTGTCCAGCTGGTAGGTGCCATAGTTGCCGCCGGTCCCAAAGCGCACGCTGTCGAATACGAAAAACTCGGCTTCGGGTCCGAAAAATGCCGTATCGCCAACACCTGACGACCTCAGAAAGGCCTCAGCCTTTTTCGCCGTGCTGCGCGGATCGCGATTGTAGGGCTGGCCGGTGGACGGCTCGACGATATCGCAGAACAGGATCAGGCTGGGCTTGGCGGAGAACGGGTCCATCACCGCGGTATCGGCGTCCGGCATCAGGATCATGTCCAACTCGTTGATCGCCTTCCAGCCTGCGATCGAGGAGCCGTCGAACATGATCCCATCGCGGAAAGTGTCTTCCTCGATGGTGGAGACATGCTGTGCCGTATGCTGCCACTTGCCACGCGGATCAGTGAACCGCAGGTCCACATACTCCACCGAATGCTCGGTCAGCATTTCCAGAACCTTGCCAACGCCCTCGCTGGCGCCCGAAGGCCTTCTCGCCATCTAAATTCCCCGTCCCGGTTCTCGGTTGGCGCACCAGCAACCCATCGCGGCCGGTGCAGACAAAAGGAGGGCCGCACCCATGCGACCCCTTCGCGAAGCGGCCCATCTACTCGTTTCCGCCACAGGCCGAAAGCGGTCCGAAGCCATTTTCTCTCGTGCTAGATCGCGTCCTCGCCGCGTTCACCGGTACGGATGCGAATGACGTCCTCGACCGAGGAGACAAAGATCTTGCCATCGCCGATGCGTCCCGTGCGGGCTGAGTTGATGATTGCCTCAACCGCGCGTTCCAGGACGGCGTCTTCGCATACGACCTCGATCTTAACCTTGGGGAGGAAGTCGACCACGTATTCAGCCCCGCGATACAGCTCGGTGTGGCCCTTCTGGCGGCCAAATCCTTTCGCTTCCACCACGGTAATGCCCTGCAGCCCGACCTCGTGCAGCGCTTCTTTCACCTCGTCCAGTTTGAACGGCTTGATGACAGCCTCGATCTTTTTCATGCGCGTCCAATTCCCGGGGGCGCCCGGGCCTCCTTGTATGACTGCCCGGCTCGCTCGTGAACGGAACGGCAGCGCCACAGATTTGCACGCGCCGTGCCAAGCGGCAATCGGGACTTGCCAGAGGGGTTAGGACGCGAGGCGATTAGGGCCTAGGCGAATCTGCCACACAACTGCCTGCTAATTGGGCAACGGCGCCCGCGGGCCATTGTCCGGTGCCGGTTGAAGCGGTGGTCGACGAAATCCATACTGTGGCGCGCAAGCAACCGGTGAGCGCTCCTGTGAAACCTGCCAATAAGCTGCTTTCCGGGATCGGGACCACGATCTTCACCGTCATGTCGGCGCTCGCGGTCGAGCATGATGCGATCAACCTGGGTCAGGGATTTCCTGACACCGAGGGGCCGGCCGATGTCGTGCAAGCGGCGGCAGATGCCCTGAAGGACGGTCGCAACCAGTACCCGCCGATGCCGGGCCTACCGGAGTTGCGCCAGGCGGTGGCAGCCGCAAATCGTCGGTTCTACGGGCTGCAAGTCGATTGGGCGCGCGAGGTGGTGGTGACGTCCGGGGCGACCGAGGCAATCACCGCCTGCCTGATGGCGGTGGTGAACCCGGGCGATGAGGTGGTCCTGATCGAACCGCTCTACGACACTTATGCGCCCGTGGTTCGACTTCTCGGGGCGGTCCCGCGCTTCGTGCGATTGCAGCCGCCTGACTGGTCACTGCCGCGCGCTGCACTCGCCGATGCGTTCGGGCCGGCCACCAAGGCAATCCTGTTGAATTCGCCGATGAACCCCTGCGGGAAGGTGTTCACCGAGGAGGAACTGGGCTTCATCGCCGAGCTGGTGCTGCGGCACGACGCCTACGCGATCTGCGATGAGGTCTACGAGCACCTGACGTTCGACGGCGCGCGCCACGTCCCGCTGATGACACTGCCAGGCATGCGGGAGCGCACCATGCGGATCGGCAGCGCAGGCAAGACGTTCTCTTTGACTGGCTGGAAGGTCGGCTACGTCACCGCACCCGCAGCGATTGCGACCAACGTGGCGAAGGCGCACCAGAACCTGACCTTCACCACGGCGCCAAACCTGCAACGCGCTGTGGCGGTCGGACTGGCCAAAGACGACGCGTATTTTGCCTCGTTGTCAGGCGAATTGCAGGCGAAGCGCGATCGCCTCGCGGCGGGACTGGCGAGCCTGGGGCTGACGATGCTGCCGACCAGGGGGAGCTACTTCATTTCTGCCGACTTTCGGCCTCTGGGATTCAACGGCGATGATGTCGCGTTCTGCCGGTACATCACCGAACGCGCCAAGGTGACCGCGATTCCTGTCTCGGCGTTCTACGATGCGCCGGACGCGCCCAGCCATTACGCGCGCTTCGCCTTCTGCAAGCGGGACGAAGTGCTGGATGAGGCGGTCTCCCGTCTGCGAAAGCATTTCGGCGTTGAGCCGGCGGGCTGAGTCCGTCACTTCCGCCTCTTGCCTTGCCGACCAATCGCATAGTTCTCAAGCTGGCGGCGCATCGGCGCATTGCGGCCCCCAAGGGCAGGGGATGGTCGCAATGATCGAAGGGTGGCACGCTGGAGCGGCCAACAGGAGAGAAGAATGCCGGACGCCATCACCAGACTGGAGAGGTAAAGCAGGCATGACTGACGGCAGCGAATTCATCCAACGCGCGCGCTGACGCTGGCGCCGATGCTGGTTGAGGCCGGCGACGAGATCGAACGCCGCCGCGAGTTGCCGGAGCACGTTGTCAAGGCGCTGATCGACAGCGGCTTCTTCCGGATGCTGCAGCCAAGTTTTCTCGGCGGCGCCGAGTTGCGGCCGGTGCTGTTCACGCAGGTGACCGAAGCGCTCGCCGAGGCCAACGCGTCGGTGGCGTGGTGCGTCGGCCAGAACAATGGCTGTTCCATGACCGCGGCTTATCTGGATCGCGAGGTGGCGTGTGAGATGTTCGGTCCGCCGACCGGCATCCTGGCCTGGGGGCCGCCTGGTGCGCCGTATGAGGCTCAGCCGGTGGATGGTGGCTATCGCATCAGCGGCAAGTGGCGCTTCGCCAGCGGCTGCGCACACGCCCGGTGGCTGGGTGCGCATATGCCGGTGGCCGGCACCGGCAAGGTCCGTACGATGCTGTTCCCCAAGCCCAGCGTGCAGGTGAACGACATCTGGCACACGGTCGGTCTGCGCGGTACTGCCAGCAACGAATACGTCATCAAGGACCTGTTCGTGCCGCAACGCTTCACTGCGTCGCGCGATAACCCTGAGGAGCGGCGCGAGGACGGGCTGCTGTATCGGTTCACCAGCAACCAATTGTATTCCTGCGGGTTCGCCGGCGTGGGGCTGGGCATCGCCCGCGGCACGATCAAGGACTTCCTCGACCTGCCGGCCAACAAGGTGTCGCGCGGCGCGTCGAAGCCGATGCGCGAAAACAACGTGGTGCAATCCCAGCTTGCGCAATGCGAGGCACGCTGGCGATCGGCGCGTGCTTTCCTGCACACGACCTGGGAGACTGCCTGGGGGCATGTCGAGGCGACCGGACAGCAGACGGCCGAGGATCGTGCAATGATCCGGCTGGCCTCGACCTGGGCGATCCAGCAGTCGCGCGAGATCGTCAACACGCTGTATCATGCCGCCGGGTCGATGGCGGTGTTCGAGGAGCAGCCATTCGAACAGCGTCTGCGCGATATCCACACGGTGGCGCAGCAGTCGCAGGGGCGGCAGCTGCACTATGAGTCGGTCGGCCAAATCCTGTTCGGCATGGAGCCGGAAAACGTTTTCTGACGGAGGGAGATGCAATGCCTGCAACGTCGCTCAACCACTACACGATCCTGGCGAGGGATCTGGAGGCAACCAAGGATTTTTACACCGATATCGTCGGGCTGAAGGTCGGCGAGCGTCCGCCGCTGAATTTCCCGGGCTACTGGCTGTATTGCGGCGACGTACCGACGGTGCACCTGATCGGGCATCGGCCCGAGATCGAGCAGATCCCCGACAGTTCACGCGATCCGGCAAAGACTGGCCGGTTGGACCACATCGCCTTCGCCTGCGCCGGGTTGAAGGATATGAAGGCCACGCTGGAGCGGAATAGTGTCAAATACGACGAACGTGTACTGCCGCGCTTGAACATGACGCAGCTGTTCTATTACGATCCGGACGGAATTGCGGTGGAGTGCAACTTCGACGCGGCGGAGACGCCGGCGCGCTGAGCGGTCATAGAATTCCGGGTAGGTCCAGGCCGTTCTGACGCGCGCAATCGAGTGCGATATCGTAGCCGGCATCGGCGTGTCGCATCACGCCGGTGGCCGGATCATTCCATAGGACGCGCCCAATGCGTCGTGCCGCGGCTTCGGTGCCATCGCACACGATAACCATGCCGGCGTGCTGCGAGTAACCAATCCCAACCCCGCCACCATGATGCAGCGAAACCCAGGTGGCGCCTGACGCACAGTTCAGCAGTGCGTTCAGCATCGGCCAGTCTGATACTGCATCCGAGCCGTCGCGCATCGCTTCGGTTTCGCGGTTGGGCGACGCGACGGAGCCGGCGTCGAGATGATCGCGACCGATGACAATCGGCGCCTTCAGTTCGCCGCTTGCGACCATGTCGTTGAAGGCCAGTCCCAGCCGGTGGCGATCACCCAGACCAACCCAGCAGATGCGCGCCGGCAACCCCTGAAAGTGTATGCGGGACCGCGCCAAGTCGAGCCACTGATGCAAATGGCTCTGACCGGGCAACAGCTGCTTCACCTTGGCATCGGTGCGGTAGATGTCTTCCGGGTCGCCTGAAAGTGCGGCCCATCGGAATGGGCCGATGCCGCGGCAGAACAGCGGTCGGATGTAGGCCGGCACGAAGCCGGGAAAGTCAAACGCCTCGGCGAGACCTGCGTCTTTGGCCACCTGGCGGATGTTGTTGCCGTAATCCACCGTCGGCACACCCATCCGGTGGAAGGCGAGCATGGCGGCGACATGTTCGGCAATCGACGTGCGTGCAGCAGCGGCGACCTCAGCAGGTGCCGTTTCGCGGCGGCGTTCCCATTCGGCAACCGACCAGCGTTTCGGCAAATACCCGTTCGCCGGATCATGCGACGAAGTCTGGTCCGTCACCACATCGGGGCGCACGCCCCGACGCACCAGCTCCGGCAGGATGTCCGCTGCGTTGCCGAGTAGCGCGACCGAGATTGGCTTGCGTTCGCGACAGGAGCGTTCGATGACCGCCAGCGCTTCGTCCAAGTCGCTCGCCTGCATGTCTAAGTACCCGGTCTGCAAACGCATCTCGATCCGGCTGGGCTGGCATTCGATCGCCAGCAGCGACGCGCCCGCCATCGTCGCAGCCAGGGGCTGCGCGCCACCCATGCCGCCGAGACCGGCGGTCAGAATCCAGCGCCCCGCGAGATTGCTGCCATAGTGCTGACGGCCAATTTCGACGAAGGTCTCATACGTGCCCTGGATAATTCCCTGGCTGCCAATGTAGATCCACGAACCCGCGGTCATCTGGCCGAACATCATCAGACCCTTGCGGTCGAGTTCGTTGAAGTGGTCCCAGGTGGCCCAGTGCGGCACAAGGTTGGAGTTGGCGATCAGCACCCGCGGTGCGTCTTCATGCGTGCGGAACACGCCGACCGGCTTGCCGGACTGGATCAGCAGCGTCTGGTTCACTTCCAGCCGCCGCAGGGTAGTGACGATACGGTCGTAGCTGTCCCAGTCGCGCGCCGCACGGCCCATGCCACCATAGACGATAAGTTCACCAGGCCGTTCAGCCACCTCGGGATCGAGGTTGTTCATCAGCATGCGCATGGGCGCTTCGGTCAGCCACGACCTTGCGGTGAGATCCGTACCGCAGGGAGAGCGGATTGTCCTGACATTACTGATCTGCGGCATCGTGGCCTCCAATGCCCGGCAATGGCACGGTTGGACATAACCCCGATCGCACCAGCGCTATTGCCTTGGCAATATCCGATGCCATCTCGCGGTCCCCATCCAGGTGCGGCACCTGCTCGCGTACCAGCTCGCGAACGCGTTCGAGCGGCGGGCTGGACGTGAGCGGCGCGAGGAAGTCGCAGCCCTGCGCCGCGGCCAGGAGCTCAATGCCAAGGATGGCCGCAACATTGTCGGCCATCGGCAGCAGCCGGCGTGCCGCATGGGCCGACATCGATACATGGTCCTCCTGATTGGCGGACGTCGGGATGGAATCGATGCTCGCCGGCATCGCGCGTTGGCGATTTTCCGCCACCAACGCTGCCGCCGTCACCTGCGGCACCATGAAGCCGGAATTCAATCCCGGCTTCGGCGTAAGGAATGCCGGCAGGCGCGACAGCGAAGGATCGATTAGCATCGCAATGCGTCGCTCAGCCAGCGCGCCGATCTCGCACAGGGCCAGCGCGATGATGTCGGCGGCAAAGGCGACCGGCTCGCCGTGGAAATTGCCGCCCGACAGCGCCTCCGGTGGGTCACCGCAGATCAGTGGGTTGTCGGATACGCCGTTGGCCTCGACCTCCAACGTTGCAGCAGTGTTGCGCAGAATGTCCAGTGCGGCGCCCATGACCTGCGGCTGACAACGCATACAGGTCCGGGTCCTGTACCCGATCATCGCCGGTAAGGTGCGAGGCACGAATAGCGCTGCCGGCGAGCAGGGCTCGCAACGCGTGGGCCGCATCGATCTGTCCGCGATGGCCTCGGAGAGCGTGGATGCGCGGATCGAACGGCGCATCCGAGCCCCGAGCCGCATCGGTTGATAGGGCACCTGTGACCAGGCCGATCCGCAACAACGCCTCCGCTTCGAACAGTCCGGCGAGCGCATACGCGGTCGAGAACTGCGTACCATTCAGCAGCGCAAGGCCCTCTTTGGCGCCAAGTACCAATCGGCTGCAGGCCCGCCTGCGCGAATGCCGTTGCTGCAGGAATGTGGGCATCGCCGCACATGATCTCGCCGGCTCCGATCATCGCCGCGGCCATATGCGCAAGTGGCGCGAGATCGCCTGACGCACCAACCGAACCTTGCGTCGGGACCACCGGCAGCAGATCGCGCGAGATCATCTCAGGCAGCAACGTCACAGTTGCCGGCTTCACGCCGGAGGCACCTTGCGCCAGAGCTGACAGCTTCAAAGCCAGCATCAGCCGCACGAGATGCGCCGGCATCGGCTCGCCCACTCCGGCCGAGTGCGACAGCACGATATTGCGTTGCAGTGTTGCTACTTCATGCGGTGCGATGCGAACGCTTGCCAGGCGACCGAAGCCGGTGTTGATCCCATAGATCGGCTCGCCGCGCGCCAGAATTGCCTCGACGGCATTGGCGCTGCGAGCGACAGCGTCGTGGCAGCCGGGATCGAGCGTTACGCCGGCCCCACGATAGATCGCACGCCAGTCTGCAAGTGTGTTCTGTCCCGGACGGATGGCCACACTTGCCATGGCGACCTCACGGCTCGAGCCGAACGTCCAGCAAAGCGAGCTGTCCGCTTTCAACCGCTGAGATGGCGCGGCGGATCGCCAGTTCAAGTTGCGCCGGGTCACTGACGCACTCTCCGTATCCGCCGAACGCGGAAGCAAGCGCCGCATAATCTGGTGTCGGCTCGATCACTCGGCCGTACGGGTTATTATCGCGCAGCGCATAACCGGAGGGGAAATACTTGTACAGGTTCCACTCCTGCGACACGTAGCCTTGGTTGTTGCATATGATTACCAGCACCGGCACGCGATATTGCTGCGCCAGTCCGAAGCAGGCGGGGATTGGATTGTAATTGAATGCGCCGTCACCAATGACGCAGACCACGACGTCATTCGGCCGTCCGAGCTTTACGCCCAGGGCCGTGGGCAGGCCAGTGCCCAATGCGCCCGCCCAGCCGCGGATGTGGCCGAAATCACGCTCGCGAAACAGGTGGCGGATCATCGCCGGCACTTGCGCGATGATCTCATCGACGATCACCGAGCGGTCGGGCAGCAGGTTGTACAAGCTGTCGAACAGGTGGACTGCGTGGATTCGCTCGCCGCCGCGCACCGTCTCGCGTTCCTTGGCGGCGGCTGCATTGTTTGCCGCGTTGTGGGTGTGCCAATGGTGAGTACGGCCCCCCACCTCGGGTGCGCGGGGTTCTGCCTCGAGCAAGGTTGCGAGCTGCCTCAGGTTGCTGCCGATGTCGCCGGCAATGCAGTAGTCGGTGCGGAAATTCCAGTAAGGGGCGCGTGGCCGCAGCGGGTCCTCCTCGATCTGGATGACCTTGCAGTTCTCCGGCAGGGGCGTTTCCTGTGGATGCCACGGACCGTGTGCACCCACGATCAGGATGCAGTCGGCCTCCTTCAGGTGCATCTCGATCGGATCTGTGGCGTAGAGCGGATGCGAACGCGGGAAATTCACGTAGAGCGGCATCCAGTATTCGAACACCGGTCCGCCGATGCACTCGGCGATGCTAACCAGTGCAGCCTGATCCTCTTTTGTCCGCGCGGCATGCTCGGTCACGATCAGCGGGGCGCGGCTTTGCTGCAGCAGAGTCGCGACCTCGCGCATGCTGTCGAGTGGCGCGACCACGGCTGGCGCCTTGGTTTTGTCGCCCTGCGGTGCGGCAATCTGCTTCATCAGGATGTCGAACGGTATGCCTACCAATGTCGGGCCGCGGGGCACGCTTTCGGCAAAATACCACGCGCGACGGACGTCGGCGGCAAGATCGGTGCCGGTCTTCACCTCCTTCGCCCATTTTGTCACGGTCTCGCTGTTGCGCACGGGTCCGGCAAGATCGACCAGAAGCGTCGGCCACTCCGGGCCAGGATCCAGTTCTGGAACCGCGCCATGGGTCAGCGTATCGGGCGAAACGATCACCATCGGGATGTGCTCATGGTAGGCCGAGCGCAGTGCCATCGCGCCATGTAGCACGCCAAGGCCGGTCGGTAGCAGCACCGCCTGGGTCCGACCGGTCGCCTTGTAATAGCCGGCGGCCAGGCCAACAGCGAGGATCTCGTGCCGGCAGTTGAGGTATCGTGGCGTCTCGACATTGCTTGTGGCCTTGCGCTTGGCCAGCGCCTCCCATAGCGGCGCCCACGCTGCGATCGGTGAGCAAAATATGTAGTCGGCGCCTTGGGTCTGTAGCAACTCAAGCAGCGCCTCGGCGCCGTTCACCATTGTCTCTGTCATTGCTCTCTCCACGTCGCCGACGGTACTTTGCCGACGATGCGAGCTTCGCGGCAAGGAGGGCCGCCCGTGGAACACCCGATGTTTGGCCCGAACAAGTTCAAATTGGGTGTGTTCTCCGCGAACGCCGATGGCGGCCTGACGCTCACACGCGTGCCCGAACGGTGGCCGGCGCGCTGGAACGAGATCGTCGAGGTGGCGCAGATGGCCGACAACGCCGGCATCGAGTTCTTCCTGCCGATCGCGCGCTGGAAGGGATTCGGGGGCGAGGTGAACAGCCGGGAATGGAGTTTCGAGACGCTGACCTTTTCTGCCGCACTTGCTGGGGTCACGCAGCGGATCGCATTGTTCTCGACAGTGCACGTACCGATGGTGCATCCGGTGTTTGCCGCCAAGGCCCTGGCGACGGTGGATCATGCATCCGGCGGCAGGGCCGGGCTCAATATCGTCTGCGGGTGGAGCCCACAGGAGTTTGCGCTGTTCGGCCTGACCATGATTGAGGACCGCTATGCGCAGGGCCTGGAGTGGGCGGAAATCGTCCAGCGCATCTACGCCGGCGGGCCGCCGTTTGATTATCAAGGACGCTTCTATCAACTCAACGGTGTGTCGGGGCTGCCGATGCCGCTGCAGCGACCGCGGCCGGTGACGCTCAATGCCGCATTCTCGGCAGCGGGACGCAACTTTGCCGCGAAGACAGCCGATTTCCTGTTCACAACGTTCGTCGCTATCGAGGATGGCAGGCCGCACATTGATGATATGGCAGCGCGAGCGCGTTCGGTCGGTCGCGCGGTTGGTGTCTATACGACCTGCCATGTGGTGTGCCGGCCAACGCAGACCGAGGCTGAAGACTATTACGAACACTACGCGGTGCGAATGGAAGATACGACGAGTGTGGACTTCTACATGGGCTCCAAGGAGAAGTTCTCGTCGTCGCATGATCCCGAGGCATATCGCCTGCATCGCAAGCGATTCGTGGGCGGCGCCGGAACCTATCCGCTTATCGGAACCCCGCGCAAAATTGCCGAGGAAATGCTGCGGATGAGCCAGACCGGATTTGCCGGCACCACAGTTTCGTTCGTAAACTTCAAGACCGAGCTGCCCTATTTCATCGATGCGGTTATGCCACTGTTGCGCGAGGCGGGGCTTCGGATGTGAGACTCAGAGTCTCGTGAGCCGTTTCAGGCAAGCGGGGCAGGTGACACGTCCCGCCGGCGGTTCGGCCCAACCTGAACGGGTGCCAGGCTCATCGGAGCAAAGTGCGATTCGACAATTCGGCGTCACTGCGTGATAGACAGGCTCCAACCCTATCCGCAATGGGCCGTTCTTTCGAAGAGCAACGAAGAGCCGGCCACTGCGTTCGATTGTATCCATACATGACAGATTTATTGCTTTGCATGTCATGTCAATATGGACTCTGATTCGAATCACATGCGCCAGGTTGTGGATCGTGCTGAAGCGCTGCAAGATATGTCGCCCTGCAGGAGAGGACCCATGCAACTCGCGTTGTCCACTTGGCACGAGGTGGAGGAATATCTGCGTTCTTCGCGCGGCATCATCATCCCAATCGGCTCGACCGAGCAGCACGGGCCAAATGGGCTGATCGGCACCGATCACCTCGATGCGGAGTTTGTTGCCAAAGGCGTGGGCGATGCGATCGGTTGCCTGGTGGCGCCAACACTGACCATCGGCATGTCGCAGCACCATCTGGGTTTCGCCGGGTCAGTCACGCTGCGTCCATCGACGCTGATCGCGTTGGTGTGTGACGTCGTCATCTCATTGATAAAGCACGGCTTTGAGCGATTCCTGTTCATCAACGGTCATGGCGGCAACGTCGCCACGGTGACGGCCGCCTTCGACGAGATCTACGCCACAACGTCGATGCGCGGGCTCGGCGAATCGTCCCCAGCGCGCTGCAAGATGGTATTCTGGTCGCAGGGCCCACGTGCAACGGCGCTCGCCAAGGAGCTGTATGGAGACTCGAACGGGAGCCACGCGACGGCGGCCGAGGTGTCGTTGTCGCAGCACTACCACCCTGAGGCGATCAAGTACGCGCAGATGTCGCCGAAGGTTGCGCCGAAGAGCACCGGATTTTTCGACTGTGCCGATTATCGCAAGCGATTCCCCGATGGCCGCATCGGCTCGGATCCCTCCCTCTCCACGCCGGAGCACGGCGCGCAGCTGTATCAGGCATCGGTCACCGATATGGTTGAGGTGTATCAGACCTTCGTCGCCGATTGATGGTCGACCCAATCCGACTGGAAATCATTCGCGGCGCTATTCGCGCCGCGCAGGCCGAGATGGATGCACTGCTGGAGCGCACCGCGATCAGCGCATTCATACGCGAGAAGAAGGATTTCTACACCGCGCTGTTCGATGCGGATGGTGTGATGGTGGTTGGCTCCATGGTGCCGATCTTTGGCGACATTACCGGCCCAGTATTCGCCCGCTTTGCAGCGGACACCATGCAGGAGGGCGATCTCTATTGGTACAGTGATTGCTATGCGTCCCGTGGCGCAGTGTCGCATTCCAATGATCAGGTGTTTCTGGCCCCGGTGTTTCACGATGGGCGCCGCGCCGCGTTCGTCATGGGCTGGGCGCATTTCTCCGATATCGGGGGGCTGCGGCCCGGATCGATTAGCTCGGATGCCACCGACATCTTTCAGGAAGGCATCATCATCCCGCCAACCAGGCTGATAGAGGCTGGTGCGGTGAATGAAGCAGCCCTGGAGATCTTTCACCGCAACTCGCGTTACCCGGAGCAGAGTCGTGGCGATACCCGCGCGCTGATGGCATCGGTGGAACTCGGCGTGCGACGCGTCATAGAACTGCTGGGACGGTTCGGGCCGGACGTAATGGCTGACGCCTTTGGGCAACTGTTCGCTCGCACCCGCGAACTGGTGCGAGAGCGTTTGCGTGAGACGTTCCCGGTGGGGACGCATCGGTTCAGCGATGCGATCGACTCCGACGGCCACGGCAACGGGCCGTTTCGTATCCGCCTGGCTTTGACCCGGACGGTGGATGACCGCTTCGTGTTCGATGCGACAGAGACGGACGATCAAGCGCCTGGGCCAGTGAACTTTCTGATGAACCCGGACGTGCCGGGGATGGCGCTGGGATTGTTCTTTCTCGGCGGCGATCCGGCGCAGGTGTGCAACGCGGGTGGACCGCGTGCGCTGGATGAGGTGAGGCTGCGGGAGGGATCGCTGTTGTGGCCGCGGTTTCCTGCGCCACTCGGACTGCGCGGCATGACCATGATGCGGTTCCTGGCGACATTGAACGGTTTGGTGAATGCTGCAGGAGGCAATGCGCCAGCCTCGCACTCTGCCTACGTCATCATCATGTTGCGCGGCACCGACCGCGGACGCCAGTTCCTGATGTCGGATGGTGTGGGAGTGGGTTACGGCGCACGTGACACATCCGACGGGATTGATGCTGTCTATTTCGTCGCGCAGGAGAACTATCCGGTCGAATTCCTTGAACAAGGTTATCCGGTGCGGTTGCTGCGTTACGGCATCAATTGCGATAGCGGCGGGCCGGGTCGTTTCCGTGGTGGGGCCGGCGTGGTGCGCGAATACGAGGTGCTGGCTGAACAGGCAGTGCTGTCGATGCGCATCGACAGTGTATTGAATCCGCCCTGGGGCGTCGCCGGTGGCATGCGAGGCGGCACCGGCCGCGCCCTGGTCAATCCAGGCAAAACGAACGAGCGGACGCTCGCACCGCTGTCGGATGGCACGGTTCTGCGACGAGGCGACATCTTGCTGCTAGAAACTGGGGGCGGTGGCGGCCGTGGCCATCCGTTCGAGCGACCGGCTGAGCAGGTGCTGCAGGATGTACGGGATGGCTTCGTTTCGATGGCCGCGGCACGGCGCGACTATGGTGTGGTCATCGCGATCGACGCACTTGATGCCGATGCCACGCGGTTGCTCCGTAGGCGCAACGAGTTGGTCCAGGCATGATGGGCAGATCGAGTCTGCCCGTTGTTGTGGAAGGCCGGGCTGGCGTCCGGGTCCGCGCTTGACGTTCGCGGTTGCTGTCGACATCGGCGGCACGTTTACCGATGTCACCTTGCTGGAACAGGCCACCGGTCGCCAATGGCGTGCGAAGACGGCCAGCACACCAGCAGACCCGTCGCAGGCGTTCATTGCTGGCGTGCAGGTGGTACTCAACGACGCGCGCGTGCTCCCGCAAGAGGTGGTGCGGGTGCTGCATGGCACGACAGTGGCGACAAACCTTATCCTGCAAGGCAGGACTGCGCGCACCGCGTTGGTAACAACGCTGGGGTTCCGCCACGTGCTGGAGATCGGTCGGCAGGATATTCCGCGCCACGCCAATCTATTTGCATGGGTGAAGCCAAAGCGCCCGGTGCCGCCGGCGCGGGTTCTGGAGGTGTGTGAACGGATCGGGCCAGGTGGTACGGTGTTGACACCGCTGGACGAGGCCAGCGTACACGATGTGTCGGCCATTTTGCGCCGGATGGACGTACAGGCTGTGGCGGTGTGCCTGCTGCACTCTTTCGCAAACCCTGCGCATGAGCAGCGTGTAGCGGAACTGCTGCGCGCCGCTCTGCCGGATGCGATGGTGACGGCATCCGTCGACGTGCTTCCGGTGGTGCGCGAGTATGAGCGCAGCCTGGCGACCATCATGAACGCTGCCGTGATGCCGGCGGTCACCACTTACATACAGCGCCTGCAGGGTCATCTGGCGGACGCGAAGATTAGCGCACCGCTGTTGTTGATGCAGTCTAACGGCGGAGTTGTCGGCGCCGCGGCGATAGCTCGAACACCGGCATTGACGGTGCTGTCAGGTCCCGCGGCGGGAGTGGTCGGCGCTCGCGATGTTGCTGCCCGTACCGGCATTTCAGACATCATCACGATCGATATCGGTGGCACGAGCGCCGATATTTGTTTGTTGCGCGGAGAGCGGATCGAACTCACGCAGCGAGGCCATATCGGTGGATGGCCTTTGCCGCTGCCAATGATTGATATGGTGACGATAGGCGCAGGCGGTGGCTCCATCGCACGCTTGTCTAATGGTGCCCTAACGGTCGGGCCCGCGAGTGCAGGCGCCGTGCCCGGTCCCGCGTGCTACGGCATCGGGGGCGAGGAACCGACTATCACCGACGCACACCTTGTCCTTGGGCATCTCCCCGCAGCGTTGCTCGGCGGCCGAATGACATTGCACACAGCACTGGCTGAACGTGCGATCCGCTCTTATGTCGCCGAGCCGCTGGGTCTGTCATTGCATGATGCGGCACGCGGCATTTTGGCGATCGCCGATTCGAATATGGTGGGTGCGATCCGCGTCGTGTCGGTGGAGCGTGGCCATGATCCGCGCGATTTCGCGCTGGTGGCTTTCGGCGGCGCGGGTCCGCTGCATAGCTGTTCATTGGCTGACCACCTGGGGATTTCGTGCGTGCTGATTCCTCCCGCCCCCGGTGTGCTGTGTGCCGAGGGCCTGCTTGCAGCGGGATTAAAGGCGGAGTTCTCGCGCACGATGTCACGACCGGACCAGTGGGACGCTGCAGAGGGAGTGTATCTTGCGCTCGAATCAGAGGCGCATGCTTGGTTCACTGCGGAACAGGTAACAGAGCGTGATAGGACGATCACCCGCATTGCACTGCTACGCTATGCCGGTCAGGGCGCGGAACTTGCGATTGTCTGGCCAGGCACTGCGGACTCAGCGAGACAGGTATTTGCCGAAGCGCACCGGGCGCTGAATGGCTTCACGTTGGAAACACCAGTGGAGTTGATAACTCTGCGCGTGGAAGCGGCAGCCAGCGCACCGACGCCGGCATCCAGGAGCCTTCCGACCGGAGTTGGCGCAGTGCCGATTGGACGACAAGTGGTGCAGCATGCGACCGGCGCGTTGGAGGCACCAGTTTTCGATCGGTCGTCGCTCGGCGCGGGCGATCAGTTCGATGGACCCGCGGTTGTCACTCAGTTAGACGCAACGACGCTGCTCGCGGCAGGATGGCGCGCGCAGGTGTTGGGCTCCGGCCCATTGATGCTGCGGAAACTCTGAATCGACCACGCGACGAGCGCCACTTTGGTGGGGCGGCTAAGAACCTTCGACGCGTACGACACACGGACGCGCAACCTCGTGGCGATCTCACTTAGCGTATCCGCTCCGCCAACACGCGGTTCGCCAGGTCCTGCGAATACGACTTTTCTGGCCGCCCCGACATCTTGCCTTCGGTCAAACCAACCGGAGATCCACAACATACGCATTGCCGCCGGTTCAAAGGACAGGATTTAAGTCGGCGCGAGCCGCTTTAGCGGATGTGAACGCCGTATGGTGTGGATTCCTCACCAAGATCCCACCAGATGCCGGCGAAGGCGGCGATTCCCTCACGTGCCGGCGCTATTAGCAAGTGCTCATCTGGCCCGTGCTGCTTGCAGCCATTGTAGCTGTGCGGCACCCAGATCAGCGGGGTGCCCAGATGATCCACGAATACATCCCCTGGCAGTCCGCCCGACGAATTGGGGATCACCTGCACGCGCTGACCGAGCGTTCGTTCCATCGAGGTCACCGTCCAGCTCACCCAGGGGTCCGACGGGTCGGTGCGGCTGGCCGGCATCCGAATGCCGGCGTTCTCGATCCGCACGGAGCGGAACCCAGCAGCGTCGAGATGCCGGCGCAACGCCGGCTCGAACGTCACCGGATCGGTGTCCACGGTGTAGCGGATCTGGCAATGCGCCCAGGCGTTTGGCGCGACTGCATTCACCGGATTCTCCGGCCGCCCCGACACCATCGCCAGCACGATGAAGCTGTTCCAGCCATAGATCTTCTCAGCCGCCGACAGACCGGGTTCTCCCCAATCAGGTTCGATCGAGGCGGCCTCCCCACCGCCGCCGACTTCGCAGCCCGCCAGCACCGAGCGAACGCTTGCAGGCAGACCATTACTCGGCAGCCAGTCGCGTACCTGGATGCGGCCGTTTCGGTCGATGATGGTGCCTAGGGCGTGGGTCAGTACCACCGCGGGGTCGGTGGTCAGCCCGCCCCAGTGTCCGGAGTGTACGCCGCCCGGCCGCAGATCGACCACAAGATCGAAGTGAAACGTGCCGCGGGTGCCAGTGGCGATGGTTGGCACCTCTGGCATCACGCGCGGACCATCGCTGCCGATCAGTACGTCGGCCGCTAGTTCGCGTTGATGCTGGGCGACGAACTCGCGCAAGCCGATGGACCCACGCTCCTCGCAGGTCTCCAGCACTAGCTTCAGGTTGAAGCCAATTTTTCCCCCGCGCTCGTCCAGCACGGCCTCAAGCGCCGAGAGGTTCAGCGCGTGCTGGCCCTTGTTGTCGGCACTGCCGCGGCCATACCAGCAATTGCCCTCTTCTTGCAGCCGCCAGGGATCAAGCCCGACGCGCCACTGATCCTCCAGGCCACGAACCGTATCGCCGTGGCCGTAGGTCAGCACGGTCGGGCGCGCAGGGTCCTCGTGGCGTTCGGCGGTCAGAATGGGGCCGAAGCCGGATCTTGGATTTGGGTGGATGGAGACCTCGAAGCCGAGGCGCTGCAGCCAAGGACGCATCGCTGCTTCCAGGTACCGCTGCACATCGGCCTCGTGGCCTGGGTCCTGCGAGGTGCTGGGAATCGCGACCAGATCCGCCAGCCGGTCGCGAAAGCCGTTGCTGTCAAAGAACGCCAAGGCTCGTGCAACAGCGCCATCCCGGGATGCCATGTCTGTCTCCTATTCGCGACTAACGTCCACATATTCGGGGACGGTCAGATAGACCCAGATCAGGTTGGCCAACAGCAGCGCAGCGGTGATCAGGAACACCCAGCGCAGGCCGAACGAGGCGGCGATCGCGCCGCCGGTCAGCGGACCCAGCGAATTGCCAAGGAAGCTGGCCGAGGCCGTCATGCCATAGACCGTGCCGCGGTCAGACCGCGGCACCATGCGGCCGATCAGCGCGTTAGCGGTCGGCAGAATGCCGCCGATGAACAGGCCGACACCGAACCGCTCCAGCGCGAACACCCAGTAGCTCTGCGCGAAGCCTTGCGGCAGGCTGGTCAGCGTGGCGCCCAGCAGGCAGATCAGTAACACGCGACGGTATCCGATCTCGTCGCTGTGCTTGCCAAGGAGCGGCACCGCAATCATGCCGGCGAGGCCGGTGACGGAAAAGGCAACACCTCCGAGGGTGGCAAGGTCCGGCCGCGGCCCGGTCAGTTCTTGCACGAACAGCGTTACCACCGGCTGTACCGCACGAGGTACCGAACTGCGCCATCAGCAGCACGAAGAACAGCGGCAACACGCCAGTGGCCCCGATCAACAGTGCCAGGCCGCGCAGGCCACCTCGCCTGCGACGGCCGCCATCGGGGCGCACGAAGCGCTCGGGGACGCCACGCCACACCAGGAACACTGCAGCAAAGGTTATGGCGGAGGTGCAATAAAACGGGATGCGGTAGCTGCCGGTGAGGTCGGCGAGAATGCCACCGATCACCGGGCCCACGAGCGAGCCCACCAATTGCCCGGTGCTGAGCCAACCGAGGGCGTAGCCCAGACGCTGTTCGGGCACTTGGCTGGCGACTAATGCCATTGCGGTCGAAGAGAAGCCGGCGAACACGCCCATCAGCGCGCGGGCACCAAAGAACTGCCATACGTTCAGCGACAGGCCCATCAGCGCAGTGAAGAACGCAATGGCGCAGCTCGAGCGGATCAGCATCGGCTTGCGGCCGTAATTATCGGCCAGGCGACCCCAGAGCGGCGAAGCGAAGGCTGCGACGAATGAGGTCGAACCGTTGAGGATGCCGGACCACAGGTCGATGCCCGCCTCGGTGGTCACGCCGAGTTTGGGCAGAAACAACGGCATGATCGGGCTGAGGAAGCTGAAGGCCATGGTCATGATGAACTGGATGCCGACCATGGCCCACAGAGTGACCTGCCAATGGCGGTCTGGGCCGATCTCTCCGTGCGACCCGCTCGAGGCCGACGCTTGGTCTGCGGCATCTGTCATTGACTGCGAGACTGGCACGCAGCTGTCGGAACGTCGAACCTTCGGCGCGGAGCTTACCGCCTGGTCAAGGTTTGCGTTTCCGCGCAGCTGAACAGGCGATCAAAGGGCAAGACGCAAAGCAGAGTACGATTGCACGGAAGCCCTGCTGGCTAGGGCACTGCCTCGGTAGGCCCTGGTCAGCCATTCCGGCACTGAGAATCCGGGCGCCTAACCCTCTTGGTCAATAGATATTGGTGCACTACCCAAACGGACAAATTGCGTAATTATAACGTTCCGCTAGTTTTTCGGATACGCCCACGGGCGATGACCGACCAAAGACGTAGAATACTTCCACCGCATTTTTAGGGATAGATTTTATGGATAGCTTAACCAAGAGCGGCACAGATTCGCTCCTCGCTCCGCTTGCTATACTGATCAATCAGATTGGTTATTCCAGCGTCGACCTTGCGTCCGGCGATCCTGGCGACACGCTGGGATTGCTGCCGCAGCCCCACCAGATTGCCGATCATGCCGGCGAGACTCTCGCCTATACGGTCACGCTAACCAACACCGGCGGCGCCGACCTCGCCAATGTCGTAGTGTATGACGGTTCGGGCGCCATCTTGGGCCAGAATGCCGAGATTGACGGTGGCGAATCGCGGTCGTTCATTGGCCGATATAACGTTGCGCAGGCTGACATCGATAACGGCACCATCGCCATCGCCGCGAGAGCCACCGACGACAACGGCGACCAGGTTTTTGCCACAACAAGCGTGCCGGTTCTGCAACTCCCCGGACTTCTCGATCGCCGCAGATTTCAATACGACATCTTACGATGTGCGCAACGATAGCAAAGTCGATCACAGCTATCAGGCCATCAACTACACCGTCACAGTAACCAATACCGGCAACGAGACCTTGACGGGGCTCCAGACGGCCGACGGTCACAGTCTGAATCATCTGGACGTCGGCCAATCATGGACCTACACCAGCATGTATCATGTTACTCAAAGCGATATAGACAGCGGCGGAGTCAGCACCGCGTCAGTGCCGCCCACTGAGGGCATCGCAAACACGTTCTCGGTGACCGATGATCAGGGTGATCATGCATCGACCACCGTGACAACACCTGTCGTACAAGATCCCAAAGCGTCGGTTCTCCTGGTATCCAGTGATAAAACCTCGGTCGATCATGCCGGCGAGGTGATCAACTTCACTGTCATAGAGGCCAATACCGGCAACGTCACGCTCGACACAACGACCACAGAAAAACTGAACGGTGTTTGGACCGCACTGAGCACCGACACCCTGCTGCCGAGCCAGGCCAAATTGCTGCACTACAGCTACACCGTAACCCAGGCCGATATGGATGCCGGGCTCTCGATCGGCACCATGGTCGAGATAAAGTCGCCGCAGGCTGTTTTCGGTGACAACTCCTGGAAAGGGGTGCAGGTGGGCTTAGATCAGAAGGCCACCGTCAACGTCGAGAACCTCGAATCGTTCGACAACGGCCAGAC
Source organism: uncultured Alphaproteobacteria bacterium (assembly GCA_963850535.1). Classification (GTDB taxonomy): domain Bacteria; phylum Pseudomonadota; class Alphaproteobacteria; order Acetobacterales; family Acetobacteraceae; genus JAMXLO01. The sequence continues at coordinate 107,344 of CAWKMC010000024.1, forward strand.
ATGGTACTTCCATCAGATGCCGGGTTTCGCGACCCCCGCCAACATCCAGGCAGCGTTCAAGAATGCCACTGGCAGCACGCCGAATGTGGTCGGCTACACCACGGCGCCGAACGTCGGGGTCGGCACACAGGTGTCCCGTGCAGCGCTGGTCACTAACACTGGCAATGTCACGGAGCATCAACTCAGTGTTCGGGGTTTCGCCTTCGATTCGTCTGACCTGGCTCCAGGTGCAAGCATGCTATCGCACGTGGCCTCTGGCACCGCGGCCACCTCGGGAACTTACACAAGCAGCGTCTCGGTGAATGGCAACCATACGGTTACCTATGGGTGGAACACTCTCGTCCCGTTTGCTCTCACCTCGAATACAGACGCCGCGTCGTACAGCGTCGGCGACACGGCTGGAGCCGGTATCATCAGCCTGGCTCTCAACACCCCACAACAGTCATCCTTTGTCTCGTCTCCCAGTCAAGCTACCAACGACCCGTGGGCTGCAATTGACGCGATGCTGGCCAAGGTCTCGTCGGACCTGCAAGGTGCGGCCGCTCAAATCCAAGCAGCCACGGACTATGTTCACGGCCTGCCACCTTTGCCGAGCTTACCGTTCATGCAACCGCAGAGTGCTCCCACCGGCAGCTTTAGTATGAGCGATCTCCAGGCGGCATTGAACCAGCTACAAAGCCTAGGTTTGCCGCACGGCTGAGACGGCAAGGTTTGAGGCAGGCGCCCGCACTCGCCTGCCTCACCTCATACCGGCAACCCGTGGGTGCATGGGCGCAAGCCGAGCGTTTCCTGCCCGGCTCACTTCTGTCCAGCCAGATATCGTTATTACTGATGTATCGGTGCCGTAGTGCGGCCATTCGTGTATTTCGTCAGCCAACCAGAGCACAATGCTATCCGTCACCTAACGAGTGGAGCGGCTCGTCTCGCTCGTGTTGACGCTGAAAGTCCGGCAATAGGCGAATCAGTGTGCGCCGGAGAGCGTGCGCTACCCGACGCCGTGATCTCGATCGCCAAGAGATTCGTGCCCTTCCACTCCACCTCAAAGCGCAGCCTGAACCGGTGCGGTGCAGCCTCCCAACGATTGACAGTGTTTTTGAGTTTTGGGCCATCCGGCTACCGGAATGGCGGTCCATACGATGCTGGAATGTCGCGCCAGCGTCCGCCGAGCAAGCCGAAGCGGAGATCGCCCTCGGCCATAGCATGACGAATGAACTCCCGTGCCTTGCCGCGAGCCTCGGTGCTGACTGGCCTCGCCTCGGCTAAACTTCAGCGTGGCCATCGAGTGTCTCCTTTTCCGCACCAAGCCTCATCCATCTTGAAGAGACAGTGTCGCGGTCCAATCGGCAATCTTGTCGACGAGGGCCCACCCTTGGCAGCCGTTGGATAAGCTGATGGAGATGGGTGCCATGGGGGAAGCCATAATCGGCCGGGGCCTATGCGCCCAAGTCGGCAAGAAGTTCGTTCGCAGTCGCCGTCAAGTCAAGTCCCTTTTCGATGATCCAGCAGTGTAACACGTCTCGTGCCCCCGGCTTGCGCACCTTCAGGACAGGTTCGCTGTCCGTGCTTCCATATTCGATCTGCACGTCGCCGTCCTCGTCGCCCATGGCGAGAATGGGAGAACGCCCATTCCGTAGGTCGGTAAGGAACGACCTCGCGGTTGCGGCTGACATCCGAAGGAAGCCAAGCGTTTGCGAGGCCGATGCACCCACCGCGTCTCTGACGATGTGGATGGTCATGCTTGCCCGCGCGATGGCCGGCTGTTCTGGAATAACCCTGAATCTGAAGGTGACACCGCCACCGCTTATTTCGACCGGCGTGTGCCTCTGTCGGACAGGAGGTGTTGGCGACTGATCGGCAGACGCTGGCGGAACGGTAGGTCGCGCCGGCTTCGCCTTCGGGTTTTCAATGGGGAAGTCAGGATTGGGTGCGCCGGGCGGGGCGCCGCGAATAGGTGTAAGAGCCATCCAGGTCTTCCTGCTTATATAGGTGGCACCAGAGCTATTTCCGCTGGGCGCGGGTTCGGTCCGGGATCGTCGCGGCAAAGCACGTACTCCAAACCTGCTCCGAGCGGGTACTGGACATCTCATGAAAGCGCATGCCAAGGCGAAACATCACGGGCCAGCGACGCTGGGTTGGGTTGATCGGCTCCTGCCACAATCGTGTCAATCTGCAAGGAACCGAGGGTGTGTGCAATCGCTGTCCATGCCATCTCAGGGCAAGACCCTGCCCAAAAATTTGGGGTCCAATAAGAACGCTATTTCTGCAGCGCGAGGCGTAGGATATGGTCGCAACTCAACGCTTCTGACATATCAAGCGGGCGAACGCTCTGATAGCCACATGCCGAGGCCGGTTGACGGACTGTTGCGCAGCTCTGACCAAGGCGGTTAACTATCAATTCTTGCGCTGGAGCTTCTCCGTCGAAAAGATATCGATACATCAATTGCATGGACGCCAAGGCATGCCCTTAACGACGCCCATCTGGGCTCCTCCAAATCTCAGCAATAGGTACCCCGAGAAGGAGGGAGTGATCCTGCTCTCGGGCGGCAATCCACAAGTCGCTAGGGCGAATGGGGACCTGCCGGTGCTGGAATACATTGCCGCAATACCGGGCTGGAAGCGCGACCTTGGAGAACGCCGTGATGCGCTGATCGCCCAAAGCGTGCCCAACATGCGCAAGGCCGTGAAATGGAACTCGCGATTACACGACCTTCTTCCGGGGCAGGTCGTTGCGGCCAACGGTGCGTAGCAAGGACGCACGCTGGATCGACATTTGCTAAGGCGACCAGCTGGACGAAGGGCAGTTGGCCACGTGGGCGAAGCAAGAGGCCGCCGCCGCACTGCCCGGCTGGGTTCCGTAGCTAACCTCTGGCGCCTCCGTTGTGACCTCTGTAGGCCGCCCCTTTTGCAGGAAGCACCTCTGACGGGTAAAGGATTGAACATCCCCCGATCAGACGGAGCCTGCGGTGTCACTCGATCTAAGAACTCACATCGATGAATCCGCAAAAGCCAAGCTCACGATCGAACTTTGGCAAGGCGATGAGTGCGTTGGGCGATCCGAAATGGATGCGGACGGTCTAGACAGGTTGATCACCCATCTAGCTCAGCAACGCGAGAAGCTCGCCAAGAAGATTCCTATGACGCTGGAAAACGGTGAAAGGATCAGAGGCCAAAGGGAGCCAGAGTGGATGTGTGTTTTTGCGAAGGAAACGGACGATCAAGTATTGGCTTTACGTCACTCGGGTTTTGGATGGCTGGGTTTTCAGCTTTCCGCGAAAACGGCGCGAGCTATGGCGACCGCATTGCTGAATGGTTCGTCACGCAAGCTCGGTGAGATCATGGAACGACGGGGCCTGCGCTGAGCCGACTTCCGTGCCGACGCTCGGCACCATCGACAGCGAGCCGAGAGTGCCGGCGGCCTAACCCGCCCGGGAGCTCGCCACACCTACACCACGCGATGGGACAGGACCCAGCCGCCAATGGCATCCACCAAGATGGTCCATGCGGATGAGTCACGGAACTCACTATGCAAGTGACAATGGGATCGCACAGCGCCTCAGCATTTTGGACTAATGCAGTTCGCTCGGGGCGGAGCCTTCAAGGTGGGTCAGGATGTTGACCAACCGGCCGAAGGGGTCGCGCACATAGAGCCGTCGAACGCCCCAGGGCTCATCGACCGGACCATACTCGATGGGCAACCCGGCACTGAGCACATGCTTCATGACCTCCTCGAAGTTGTCCACCTCGATCGAGAAGTCGGGCACCGCAGTTCCTGATCCACCTTCCGTCGCCACACTAATCTGGGGTGCTGCAACTCCATTGGAGGCAAACGTCACGATCCACCCCTGGTCCATGACCACCGCCAGCCCAAGAACATCGCGGTAAAAGCTTACGGCATCGACAACACGAGTGGCGGTGATATTTGGAACGATGCGCTTCACGGTCATAGTATGCGCCAGCCTCCTGAAGGTTGGTTGACCCGGATTGCTCTGCCGAGTGCGGTCAAACTCGCGATGACACCAGCCACAGTGCTGCTGGAAGATTGGCGCCGATCGGTGCTTCGTGTTGCTTGAAGAAATCTGTCAGAGACTTTAGGCGCGGATTGGAAAGTGTCATCCGGTTGACCTTGCAACATCCGCGCACCTTCATCGATGAAGGGCGCAAACTCAGCGGCTTCCCTTGCGCTGGCACCGGGATGGAAAGACAAGTCCAGCGGCGTTAGCGTCACGTCGCAAAAGCCCACGGCGCATCCGCGAGGACGCCACCGAATGGCAAGCTAGCGAAAGCAGCGAGCGCAGGACTCGGACCATGGAACTCCTTTCCGCCGATTGCCGGACCCAGGACAGGCGCCTGCCTGTGAGCGGTGAGCCATTCGTCTAAACCGGTGCGACCGAGGCAGGCTTTCTCAACGGCATGGGCAAACGCTCTTCCAGGCACGCCCCCAGTATCGGGCCTCGGGGTCACGCACCATCTCTCCTGCCATCGTTTGCGGGACGACATGACAGACACATGGTCACCACACTGGTACGCGAGCGCAGCACCATATGACTGGCACGCCGCAAGCGACCTGGCTCACTCGACGCGCGTCGCCCGCTACGAAGAGGCGCTCGCCCGTTTCGTGCACGCAACTTAACTCCTTACATGCCGCAACTCGAAGCCTTCCGGCACGTTTCCTCACGATGTGAACCAACCCTGGTTGACCCGAGGGAATACTCTGGAGGTAACGATGAACCTGCTGAAGGCAACCACCGTGATCGTCTTGCTGGCCGTCCCCGCCGGGGCACAAACCGCTGGCAATCCGGCCGCGACTGCGCCGAGTGCACAGAACTCGGGTGCCGGAATAGCAGGCCAACCAGGCAGCAAGAACGGACCGGTGGCGAGATCAGGGCAAGATCGTAGCGTCAGCTCGCAACCGAACAACTCGACCACTTCGCAGCAGGATTCCAGCAAAATACCTGGCAAACCCGGTAGCAAGAGCGGACCAGCAGTAACGCCACCATCCCACTCAGCCAATAAACCGTAGCGCCGACGCGCATTGGCGATCGGGCCCCAATCACCGCCCCACCACGGTACGCCGCATTGCATTCAGTTGCGCGAGCGTGCCCGGGTCCGCTTCACCGGTAATTGCTTCCTGCCGCCAGTGTCGCTGAAATGCCCGGAGCACCGCGGCGACTTGCGCATCGAACGGGCCATCGCCAGCCAGGTCATAGCCGATATCGATCAGTGCCGCCCTGACCTCACGGACGGAGGCGAGGCGGCCGCCGGTCAAGTCCCCGTCATTCTCCGGCCACAGCCCCACTCCGTTCGCCGCCAATCCCTGCCAGTCGAACTTTTCACCTGGATCTTGCTTACGATCGGGTGCGACATCGCTGTGCGCAACGATGTTGCGCTGGGGGATCGGATGCCGTGCCAGAATTGCCAGGCACAGGTCGCAGACCGCAGCAAGCTGCAGCACAGGAAAGTCGCGGTAGCCCAACTCATGACCCGGGTTGACGATCTCGATGCCAATCGACCGTCCGTTCAACCCTCGATTGCCGCGCCAATATGACACGCCGGCATGGTGCGCGCGCCGTTCTTCCGGCACGAGCCGCAATACGGCGCCATCCTCGTCCACCACGTAGTGCGACGACACATGCGCGGCGGGATCGCATAGCCGTTCGATCGCTTCCCGCGCATTGCGCATACCGGTGTAATGTAGGATCAGCATGTCGATTGGCGTACTCGGCGGCCGGTCGTCCTGATTCGGGCTCGGCAGGTCCCGAATACGGAGGCTCATAAGCCGCGCTCGCGCTTGATCCGGTCCCAGGCCGCGTTGATCCGCGCCACCTTCTCGTTGGCACGCGCGATGAACTCAGCAGGCACACCGCGCGCCGCCAGGCTGTCAGGGTGGTTCTCGCGCATCAGCCGCTTCCAGGTAGCGCGGATGACCTCGGCGCTTGCCGACGGTGCTACGCCGAGTACCCGAGTACGCATCGGGCTCTTCGGGCGCTGGCGCCTGACGGGAACTACCGCCGCGCGCGCGGTCCCAGGCGTTCTGGTCCAGCCCGATCGCGCGATGCGTGCGTGACAGGAAGTCGAATTCCTGCCGGTTCATCGGTCCATCGGCTCTCGCAATTGCAAACAGAGCCGCAAGCACGTCCTCCAGCATACCTCGGTTGTCGGCGAATGCATCGCCCAACTGCGATGCGTAACCCTCATACCCCTCGGAACTATCGCGTGCCTGGTCGAACAGGCGGCCAATGTCGCGCACCGACTCGGGCGGGATCCGGAACTGACGCTTGAACGCGTCGATCTCCTCGCGCCTGACCGGGCCATCACATTTGGCAAGCTTGGCGGACAGCACAACCACGCAGATCGCGAAAAGTTGGTCGCGACGGCTGAACATCGCTGCCAGGCGCGCCGGGTTCCAACCAGCCTGCGGCACGAAGCGCATACCGAAATCACCTGCGGCCCCGGCGTCTGCCGCATGTCCCAGAGCAGCACCGACCACCGCGCCCATCGGGCCGCCCATGGCGAATCCCGCCACGCCGCCGATGATCTTGCCCCAGTAGCCCATAGCTTGCCCTTACCACGCCAAGGTTGACACCGGCAAAACAAAGCTGGCGCCCGACGCCGGTAACGGCATAAGGTCAGGACAATGTGCGCGGTACAGTCGCGTTCCAGCTCTTGCGGAAGTGTTCTGTACCATCAACGGTGATCCACACCTGCGAGAGATGCGTGTAAACTGGTTGCATCGCTCGAGGTCTGACAGGTCGCCTCGATCCGGATGTCCCACGTCGGATGTACGGCGACATGCGTTGCCAATGCCGAGATCATAGTATGCGCCGGTTCACGATTGGACACTGTGTAGTGCGAATGGCTGCGGCTGCCCCCGTCCGGCCGGATGCACGCCGGGATTACGGTGCATTCGCCCGGTGATCCAAGCGACAGTGGGCTGTGCCAGCGTCTCCGGGGCAGGCAATGAGTGCGCGACCACCAAACGAAGCGGCGTAAAAGGGTCGGGATCATCTGGCGCAACTGGCTGCACATGCGACCGTTCTGCCGCCAAAGTGCACTTGTTCGCCGCCGGTACGGCCTTCGGCCGATCATTCTGACCTCGCCGCTGCACTCGGCTGACGCGCAAGCCATCAGCCATGCCGATAGCCGCCTTGCCGCACCTCAGAGCGAATAAAGCCGTGGCCCGGAACCAATGGCGCGGAACCTCATGCGAATTGCACGGGTCGCAAGTAGCCCACAGTCGCAGATCAACCGCACGCACCGTCGTTGACAACATCGCATGGCTTACATGCAGATACGGCACCACCGGCGGATACTCGTCGCGATAGTCTGCCAACGGCTCGCCCAGCAGCCAGGCGGCGGTATGGGTCGATATTCCCTCACGCAGGGAATCGTCTTGGTCGCAGGCCGTGGTCGACGCGGACATAGCTCTGGCGCCGTCGCGCATCCTCACGCGTAGGCCGGTGTGGACCTTCACCGGCCAGATCTGCGTCATCTCGTCAGCGATTGGGTTCGATCGGCCGCACTCGGCTGCCGTCGCTTACTTCCTCCGGCGGATTGAGCACCACACGTTCACCTACGCGACCACCTTCCGCGAGGCTGGCGCGCAGGCCGTCCGTGTTCGCCACCTTTACCGGCTGGAGTTTGACCGTGCTGTCCGCACTCACATTAGCGATAAATGTGTTGGTGCCGCGCACCACCAGCCCGGCGACCGGAACCTCAGGATAACTCGGCACTGGCACATGAAGTGTGACGTAGGCGAAGCTGCCTGGCATCAAGAACCCATTGGTGTTATCAACGTCGAGTTCAACGAACAGCGTCCGCGTGCGCGGGTCGAGCTGCTCAGCAGTCCTGGCGATCCGTGCCTGCACCTTGCGGTCGGGGTTGGCACCGTCAGTGATATCGGCGACATCGCCGACCCGCACAAACGGTACATCCTTTTGCTCGACATAGACGTCGACGCGCAGCCGGCTCATGTCCGCGATGGTCATCACCGGCTGGTTGGACGTCTGGTTGGTCACCGAACTCTGCACCAGCGCGCCAACATCGACGAAACGCGCCGTAATCGTGCCGTCGAATGGCGCGCGCAGCACCTCATACGACTTCATGACCGCAAGCTGTTCCATGTTCGCCTGCGCCATGCGAAATGAAGTGTTCGCCTGATCCGCCGATTGCACCGAGGTCCAGCCGCGCTTTACCAGCTCATTCTCGCGATCGGCATTCTTGCGCTTGTTCTCCAGGTCACTCATCGCAGCATCGAATTGTCGGTCGGTCTCTGCCAACTCCACCTGGGCCAAGACCTGCCCTGCCTTCACGCGGTCACCGCGATCCACTGTGACCGACTTTAAGTAACCCCCGACCTTGCCGTACAGCGTCGCCACCTGATACGCACGCGTATCACCCAGCAGCGAGATCTGTCGCTCCTTCGGGCCTTGCGCGACGGTTGCCACCTGCACTGCCGGCCCCTTCGCCAGTTCTGCCGCCATCGCTTCTCGCGCCGCGATAAGCTGGGCGTCCTTGTCATGCCACAGCCGTATCGCGGTCAGCGCTGCACCGGCGACCAGCAGGATCCCGATTGAATATACCAGCAGCGAACGAAACCGGCCTTTAGCCATGGTGAGTTTCCCCCGAACCGGACGCACCCGCTGCCTCAGCCGCGAAGCGCGTATCGAGGCTGTGTAGAGATGGTGGCCTGCGCCGCAGCAATGTGTAGAAGATCGGTACGATGAATAGCGTCGATATCGTCGCCACGATCAGACCGCCGATCACCGCGCGGCCGAGCGGCGCATTCTGCTCACCCGCCTCGCCGAGGCCGAGCGCCATCGGCACCATGCCGATGATCATCGCGAGTGCGGTCATCAGTACCGGACGCAGGCGGATGCGGCCGGCCTCGATCACGGCCCGCAACGGGCCGACTTCTTCGCGTGCACGCAGATCGTTGGCGAAGCTGACGACCAGAATCGAATTCGACACTGAAATGCCGATCGACATGATGGCGCCCATCAGTGATTCGACATTGATGGTGGTGTTCGACAGCGCCAGCATCCACAGAATGCCCACCAGCGCACCTGGCACTGCCATCATGATGATGAACGGATCCACCCAGGACTGGAACAGCACCACCAGCAGCGCATAGACCAAGAGCACAGCGAGCACCATGCCCAGGGCGAGGCTCCTGAAGGAGCTCTGCATCACCTCGTTCTGGCCAAGGATCAGGATCTTGGTGGTGATCGGCAGACCCTTGCTGATATCGTTGATTGCACTCTGGATGTCTGCGGCGGTCGAGCCGAGGTCCCGGCCATCGACGTTGGCAGCGATATCGAGCTCACGCTGCACTGTGTAGTGGCTGACCGATTCCAGCGTCGATCGCGGCGACACCGTGGCGATTTCGCCGAGCCGGATCACCGGCGCACCCGGTTGCGCCGCAGGCCCGGCGACGCCGTCAGCGGTTGGACGGTTGACCACAGTATCAAGCAAGTCACCGACCGAGTTGATTCGCTCAATTGGCGTCTGCACCGCGACGAAGTAGTTCACATTGTTCTGCGGGTTGAGGAAGAAGTTCGGCGCTACCAGCGAACTGGAGGAGAGCGTGGTAAGCACGTTGTTGGCCACGTCACGCTGCGACACGTTCAGTTTCGCGGCGCGCAGACGGTCCACATCCACTTGCAATGACGGGTAGTTGAGTACCTGGACCATGTGCGGATCGGCCACGCCCGGTATCCGCTGCATGCGCGCCAGCAGCCTGCGGGCAAGCTCCGATGCACGATCGAAGTTCACGTCTTGCACCTGCACGTCGATCGGTGCGGACAGGCCGAAATTCAGCACCTGGCTGACGATATCCGCGGTTTGGAAATAAAAGATGCTACCGGGGAATTCGTCCGGCAGTTTGCTGCGGATGGCGCGGATATAATCGATCGAGGGATGATGCTCGGGTTTTAGCGAGATCAGGATCTCGGCGTCCATGTCACCGACATTGTCGGTCGGGACAAAGGCCATGTTGAACGATGACAGCGCCCCGACGGTGTCGTTGACGGTCTCAAGTTCATTCGCTGGGATAATCTGCCGGATTCGGTCCTCGACCTGCAGCACCAGTTCCTCGGTGCGTTCGATTCGTGTCCCGGCCGGCGCACGGAAGTGCAACTTGATCAGCCCGACGTCGGCGCTGGGAAAAAAATCCAGGCCGATCACCGCGCCTAGTCCAACTGATACCAGTAGCAGCACACCCGCACACGTCAGCACGAACACGCGCCGATGCAGCGCACCTTCCAGCAGTTTGCCATAGGCATCGCGGAAGCGGTTAAAGCTGCGGTCGAACGCGGCGAAGAAACCGCGTGGTGGGCCATGGTGTTCCGCCTGTGATGCCAGCAGGAAGCGCGCGAACGAAGGCACCACGGTGAATGACAGTACGTAGGACGCCAGCATGCAGAACACCACGGTCGCGGCGAGCGGAATGAACAGATAGCGCGCCACACCGAACAACAGAACGACCGGGAAGAAGACAATGCAGATCGCCAGCGTGGCGACGGTCAGCGGCTGGATCACCTCGCTGCTGCCGTCGAGAATCGCGACGGTGAGCGGCTTGCCGAGTGTTTGGTTGCGGTGGATGTTCTCTATGGTGACGGTAGCGTTGTCGACCAGGAGCCCGATCGCCAGCGCCAGCCCGCCCAGGGTCATCAGGTTGACGGTCTGGCCACTCAGAAACAGGCAGACGATGCCGGCGAAGATCGACAGCGGGATCGAGGCGGACACGATGACCGTGTTGCGCCAGCTGCCCAGGAACACCAGTATCAGTGCGGAGACCAGGATCGACGAGATAATCGCCTCGCGGATCACGTTCTGCACTGCGCCGCGTACAAACACCGACTGATCGAAATCGAGTTTCAACTCCAACCCACTCGGGGCCGCCGCCTGGATTTCCGGCAGCGCCGCACGCGTCGAATCGACCACGGCAAGCGTGGACGCATCCGCATGCTTCAGAATGGCAAGGTAAACCGCGCGTTTGCCGTTGACATGCACGATGTTGGTTTGCGTAGCATAGCTGTCGCTGACGTGCGCCACGTCGCCGAGTGTGACGGGTGCGCCGTTGTAGACACCGATTGGCAGGGCATTGAACCGGTCGACCGCGCTCGGGCTGGAATTGAGCTGCACATTGTATTCACGTTCGCCGATGCGCGCCGTACCTGCGGGCACGATGACGTTGGAAGCCTGTAACGCCGCCACCACATCGGTCGGCGAAAATCCCTTCGCCTGCAGCCGCGCCGGATCGATATCAACGTTAATCTGCCGCGACTTGCCGCCGAACGGACCCGGCGTAGACAGGCCGGGGATGGTGAACAGCTTCACGCGAATGAAGTTCAGACTGTAGTCGTAGATCTGTTGCTCGGTCAGCGTTTTGCTGGACAGCGTCGCCTGCACGACAGGCACGTTCGACGCGTTGAACTGGATCACCGCAGGCGGCTGCATGCCGGGCGGCGCAATCCGCAGGATCGTGTTGTTCACCGAGGTGATCTGTGCGATCGCACTGCCGATATCGGTGCCAGGCTGGAAATAGACACGCAGCAGCCCAATGCTGGGAATAGATTGGGATTCGATCCGCGAGATGCCGTTGACTGTGGTCGAGTAGGCGCGTTCCGAGATGAACACGACGCGCCGTTCCATGTCCTCGGTGGTGAGGCCGTTATAGTTCCATACCACCAGCACCACCGGTATATCGATCACCGGGAAGATGTCGACGATCATGCGGGTGATCGACAGAGCACCCATCAAAAAGATCAGCAGCGCAGCGATGGCCGAGGTATAAGGCCGACGCAAAGAAAGCCGCACCAGGCCGATCATCCCGGCCGTTCCCCTCCGTCCGCATTCTACCAGGCTATACTATTCTTACACCGGAACCGCTCCCTGCCAAGGCTTTGCCCCGTCCCTGGCGGAGTGCCACGCTTCGGGACCCAACAAAGGGAAAGCAGATGAACACGCAACAAATCGACCGAGCCGCCAACCTGCTCGTCGAAGCGCGCCGGACCGGCAAGCTGCCGCAAGGCCTGCCGCCAGATGCAACTCCCGCGAGCATTGGCGATGCTCATGCCGTCCAGGATGCGGTCACCGCGGCACTCGGCAAGCCGGTAGGTGCTTACAAGGCGATGGCGCCAGCCAATGGCGAGCCCACCCGCGGCGTAATTTACAGTGACACTATCCACACATCGCCGGCGCGCGTGCCGGCGGTCCTGGTTCCGCAATGCGGGGTGGAAGGCGAGGTCGCATTCATCTTTCGTCGCGACTTTCCACCGCGCGCCGCCGCGTATTCGCGTGACGAGGTCGCGGCGGGCGTGGAGGCTTGCGCGGCGATCGAGTTGGTGACCAGTCGCTATCGAAACCCAGACGCCACGAACCTTGAAAAGCTGGCCGACAGCATCAGCAATGGTGCCTTCGTCCATGCCTCACCTGCCACCGACTGGCGCAGTCTGGAACTGGGCAAACTCAAGGTGACGCTAACCGTCAACGGCGCGCCGGTGCTGGAGCAGGTCGGTGGCCACGCGACCGGCGATCCACTTGGCATTGCAGTGGTGCTGGTCAACATGCTGCGGGACAAAGGCGGCGTGAGCGCAGGCCAGTTCGTTACCTGCGGCTCGTACACCGGCTTGCGCTACTTCAAGCCAGGTGACGTTTGCGGCGTGCGGTTCGAGGGGCTGGGTGCTGCAGAGGTAACGTTCACGCAGTGACCGAGCGGGAAAGTACCATCCGCTAGCGGTTCACCAGCACATTCGCCGGGTCGGCAGCGATCTCGCCACGTTCGACGCGCTTCACCACCTCGGTCAGCATTGCGTGGGTCGGCGCCGGCATGCCGACTTCTGCGCCCTTCTCGGCGATGAACCCGTTCATAAACTCGATCTCGGTGCGCCGCCCCTTTGCCATGTCCTGCGCCATCGAAGGCCGTTGCAGATCGCTGCGCGCCGCGGCGCTGGTACCCGCCAGCATCAACCCCTCGATCTCGTCCAGCGCGCGACGATCATCCTCCGCGGCGAGCGCCAGCTTCTCTGGATCGAGCGCGCCCACTTTGCCGAGAGTGAAGCCAAGAGCCTGCCCCACCCGCACCGCCTCACCACCCAGCCGGATGCAGACGCGCCGTATCGCATCGTGAGTGTCGCGCGCGTTGCCACCCAGCCCGGTCGCCGCGGAGACCCCATTGCGCATGCCGTTGACGCACAGCTTGGTCCAGCGCTCGCCCCAAAGGTTATCAGTGGCATGCGCGGTGTCGATATCGTTGAGTATCGCCACGAGTTCTTCGACACGACGCGTGGTCCGCCCATGCGGCTCACCGACATGGAGCGACACGACGTTCGGGTTCTTCGTCATGGTGCGACGCACCTGGCCCGGCTCGAACAGCTCCACACCCACCCCGCCGCCAACCACGCAGCCCACCGTGCGGCCCCAGCCGACGACGCCTGCAATCCGTTCCTCGTTGATGCAGTTCTGTGACGACACCACGAAACCTCCGGGTGCCAGGTATTGCCGGATCAGCCGCGTCGCCCAGACTGTGTCGTATGACTTCACCGCGATGAAGGCGATGTCGATCGGCCGTTGCTTCGCCAGCGCCTGCACATCCGTAATGTGCATCGCGTTGACCCGCACCGTACGGTTCTCCGGCTCTGTCATGCCGTAAAGCCGCAGGCCCGAGGCGCGCATTTTTTCGACATGCGCCGGCCACGCATCGATCAGCGTCACGTCGTGCCCAAGCGCGGTGAGGTTGCCGCCAATATAGCCGCCGATCGCGCCGGCGCCGACGAAGGCGATGCGTTTGCTCATTGCTGTTTCCTTCAGTCGGCCGCGAGCGGCATCTCGGCAGCAGCAGAGCGCAGCCACACCGCAGTGTCGTGGAACACCGCCCCACCCATGGGTGGCGCCGGATCATCGCTCGTCAGCGCATTGATGCCGATGCCCCCTTCGAACGCCGCATTCGGCCACACGCTCTCTGCCACCAGGACGCCAGGCTGCAGGCCATCGAACAGGCGTGCATGCAGCACCACTTCGCCTCGCGCATTGCCAAGCCGCACGCGCTCGCCATCGGCGATGTCCAGGCGCGTTGCATCGGCAGGATGCAGCAGTACGGTCGGCCGTCCTTCCCGCTCGCGCGATGTCGGTGTTTCGGTGAAGGTGGTATTCAGAAACTGCCGTGCGGGCGCAGTGACCATGCGGAACGGCCGCTCGGCTGTCGCTTCGTCGGTTGCCGGCATGTAGTCCGGCAAGGTCGGCATGCGCGCCCAGCCAGGACCGATCGCGCGCCAGTCGGGTGCGAAATGGAAGCGCTTGTCCGCCTGTGGAAAGCCGTTGTGGAAGTGCGCCTCGGCTAATGGCAGCGCGACGTCGATCCAGTGCCGTTCCAGCACGGTCTTCGCGTCCGGCCAACCAGAGGCGCGCAAGGTCCAGTCGATGATCTCCATCGCGCTCATCTCGAAACCGCGATGCTGCGCACCCAGCCGCGTTGCCAATCCTTGCAGCACCGCGTGATTCGACCGGCACTCGCCGGGGGGCTCAATCAACTTGGCACCGATCTGGATGTGGCTGTGGCCGCCCGCCTGGTACAGGTCGTCGTGCTCCATGAACATCGTGGCCGGCAGCACGATATCGGCAAGCTGCGCCGTCTCGGTCATGAACTGCTCGTGCACCGCGACGAACAGGTCATCGCGCATGAACCCGCGGCGCACCCGGTTTGTGTCCGGCGCAACCGTCGCCGGGTTGCTGTTCTGAATCAGCATCGCATGCACGGGCGGGCCGCCGCCAAGTGCATCGTGATCGCCAGTGAGAATGCTGGCCAGCCGGCTCATGTCCAGGATCCGCGTTGTCGGATCGACCGCATCCAACCCCTCGATCAGCGTCTTGTCCCAGTTGTAGATGCTGCGGTAGCTCCACAACGCGCCGGCCCCCTCGTGCTGCCATTTGCCAGTAACGGTCGGCAGGCACGTTACAGCGTGCATCGATGCCGCACCGTTGCGCGAACGGGCGAAGCCATAGCCAATACGGATATACGCTCGCTGCGTGGTGCAGTAGAGCCGGGCAAAATCCTCGATCTCGCTTACATCGAGGCCGGTGATCGCCGCTGCCCATTCCGGTGATCGCGCCGCAAGATGCGCCTCCAACTCGGCGGGAAAATCCGAGAAGTGCGCCATGTACTCGCGATCAGCGTGACCATCGCGGAACGCCACGTGCATCACCGCGCAGGCCAAGGCGGCATCCGTGCCGGGCCGCAGCGGCAGATGCATATCGGCGACGGCCGCCGTGCCGGTGCGATAAGGGTCGACCACCACCAGCTTTGCACCACGCTCCTTCCGCGCGCGCGTGATGTGAGTCATCACGTTGACCTGCGTAGCCACCGGGTTGCCGCCCCACATTACGATCAGGTCGGAACGTGCCATCTCGCGCGGGTCAGGGCCGACGAAGCGGCCAACCCCCGCCATCCAGCCGGCCTCGCAGATCGAGGTGCAGATTGTCTTCGCCAGCCGCGAATAGCGCATGACGTGGCGCAGCCGGTTGATACCGTCGCGCTGTAGCAATCCCATTGTTCCGGAGTAATAATAGGGCCACACCGATTGAGCGCCATGTTGCCGCGTCGCATCGATGAAAGCCGCGGCCACGCGATCGAGCGCCTCGTCCCAGGGGATCGGGCGGAACTGTCCGGAGCCTTTGGAACCGGTTCGCAGCAACGGGCGCGTTAGTCTATCCGGATGATGAATCCTTTCGGCGTAGCGTGCGACCTTGGCGCAGATCACACCGGCCGTGTAACTGTTGGCTTGCGCCCCGTGTATCGCGCCGATGCGCCGGCCATCCAGGACCTCGATTTCCAGGGCGCAGGTCGAGGGGCAATCGTGCGGGCAGGCCGAGTGTCGAACGTTTCGTTGCATGGGCGCGGAGCCTAGCGCCCCGCCCGTCGCCTTGGCAAAGTGGCGACAATCGGCTCCTGGGAGAGATGTCATGCTGACGAGACGCAGTTTGCTGGCCAGTTCAGCCGCCACGCTCGGGACGCCGGCGCTCCTGACCGAAGCGCGAGGCGCGACCCCCAAGGGTGTGGCCGTCATGGCGAAGCAGATCGATGATATCGTCAGTTTCGACCCGGCCGAATCCTACGAGTTCACCAATGGTGAGGTCGATGCCAACTGCTATCGTCGGCTGATCCGGCCCAACCTGGACGATGCCACCAAGATTGAAGGCGATCTCGCGGAGACCTGGGACATCAGCCTGGATGGCCTGACCTACAGGTTCAAGCTGCGGCGCGATGCGAAATTCGACTCTGGCAATCCGGTCACAGCGCATGACGCCGCATTCAGTCTGCAGCGCGTGGTGAAGCTGAACAAGACACCCGGGTTCATCATCACACAGTTCGGCTTCAACGCCGATAACGTTGAAGCGAATATTCGCGCGCTCGATGACTATACGCTGGAGATGAAGCTGCCGAACGAAGCCGAGGCCACCAGCTTCGTACTGTACTGTCTCTCTGCCAATGTCGGCAGCGTGGTGGACATGAAGACGGCGATGGCGAACCAGGCGAATGGCGACCTGGGCAACGCCTGGTTGAAGAGCCGAACGGCGGGCGCCGGCGCCTACAAACTGACGGAGTGGGCGGCGAGCGACCACGTCATCATCGACGCCAACCCGCATGCTGCCGAGAAAGGGGCTCATGCGCCGGATCGTTCTGCGTCACGTCGCGGATCCCGCCGCGCAGCTCCTGTTGCTGCAAAAGGGCGATGTCGATATCGCGCGCGAACTCGGCTCCGATCAGCTCAAGACGATTGCCAACGACAAGGACCTGACCGTCGCTTCGGCGCCGCAGGGTACGTCGATGTATCTGGCAATGGACCAGGCCATGCCGGAATTGCAGAAGCAACAGGTGCATCAGGCGATCAAGTGGGCGATCGATTATGATGCGATCGCCCGCAACATCACCCCGGGAACCTGGAGCGTCTCTCAGGCCTTCCTGCCCGATGCATTGCCGGGCGCGCTGAAGCAAAATCCGTTCAGGAAGGACGTCACAAAGGCCAAGCAACTGTTGGCCGAAGCGGGGCATCCGGACGGGTTCGCAGTGACCATGGATTATATCTCGGCGTCTCCGCATGCAGAGATCGCCCAGGCTCTTCAAGCGGATCTCGCCGCCATCGGCATCAAGGTGACCTTGCAGCCAGGTGAACAGAAGCAGGTGATCACCAAGACCCGTGCCCGCCAGCACCAACTTGCTCTGCTCTACTGGGGTACCGACTACTTCGATCCCAACTCTAATTCGCAGGCCTGGTGCGAAAACCCCGATGACTCCGCCCAAAGCAAGCTGAAGATACTCGCCTGGCGCAGCCACTTCGCGGACAAGGAGCTCACCAGCCAATCGCAGGCCGCGGTGCACGAGCTCGATCCGGCAAAACGCATGGTGCTCTATCGCAGCCTACAGGAAGCCTTCATGGACCGCGCGCCATTCGCCATGCTGTTGCAGCGCAATGCCGTCGCGGTACTCGGAAAGGGCGTGTCCGGCTTCAAGGTCGGCCCGATGCCGGACTACACCCGCTATACATCGATCGCCAAGGCGTGAATGCGCGCCTGCAGATGCTGGCGGGAAGCTTCGCCAGCATCCCGCTAACCTTATTCGGCCTGATCCTCGTCACGTTTTTGATCGGCCGGGTGATGCCGATCGATCCGGTCATCGCGATCGCGGGCGATCATGCGCCACCCGACGTGATCGCCGCGGTCCGCGCGCAGCTCGGCCTCGACCAGCCGCTGCTGGTGCAGTTTTGGATCTATCTGGTGAACCTCGTGCACGGTGATCTTGGGCGTTCGGTCATGACCTCCCATCCCGTTACCGAGGACATTGCCCGGTTTTTTCCTGCGACTCTGGAACTTGCTACCACCGCCATCATCATCGCAATCCTGACCGGAGTGCCGCTTGGCGTTTTCGCTGCTGCGCGCCAAGGATCCCGCTTCGATCACGTGGTGCGCATCGTGAGCCTGGCAGGCCAATCGATCCCAGTGTTCGTTCTCGGCCTGCTCTGCCTGCTTATCTTCTACGTCAAACTCGGCGTCGCGCCCGGTACCGGACAGCTTGACGTGGCATATGAAGGTTTGGTGCCGCGTGTTACCGGCATGCTGGTGATTGATTCGATCATCGCCGGTGATTGGGATTCGTTCTGGGATGCGCTGGCGCACCTGGCACAGCCCGCCCTGGTGCTGGCGTATTTCTCCATGGCCTACATCACCCGCATGACACGCGCCTTCATGATCGAATCACTGTCCGGCGAATACATCATCACCGCGCGCGCCAAAGGCCTGTCTGCGGCGCGCATCCTTTGGCGGCACGCGTTCGGCAACATCGCCGTGCGTCTGGTGACAGTTCTGGCGCTCGCCTATGCGGGCCTGCTGGAAGGCGCGGTGATCACCGAGACGGTGTTCTCCTGGCCCGGCCTTGGGCTCTACCTCACCGTGTCGCTGCTGAACGCCGACATGAACGCGGTGCTGGGTGCGACCTTGGTGGTCGGCCTGGTCTATCTGCTCCTCAACCTGTTGTCCGACGTGCTGTACCGGCTGCTCGACCCGCGCGTCGCATGATCGGCGTCATCTCCCGTGACTGGCTGCTGACCGAAACCCCCGCATCGCGCGTACAGGCGGCGTGGGTCCGACGTTATCGCGGCTGGCTGCAATTCCGCGCCAATGGCCTCGCGATGGCTGGCCTCGTGACCGTCGCGATCATGATTGTTGCCTCGCTCGCTGCACCATTGCTGGCCTGGCAGGACCCGAGTGCGCAGAACCTTGCCGGCCGTCTCGCGCCACCATCGCTCACTCACTGGTTCGGCACCGACGAACTGGGGCGCGATATCTACGCCCGTATCCTGTACGGCGGTCGCGTCACGCTGGGCATGGTGGTGTCGGTGGTGCTGCTGGTGGCCCCGATCGGATTGGCGGTGGGCAGCGTCGCCGGCTACCTGGGCGGCCTGGCCGATCGCGTGCTGATGCGCGTGACCGACGTGTTTCTCGCCTTCCCGCGTCTTGTCCTCGCGCTTGCCTTTGTCGCGGCGCTGAAGCCTGGCATCAGCAGCGCCATCATCGCAATCGCTCTCACGGCATGGCCACCTTATGCTCGACTGGCACGCGCCGACACGCTCACCGTGCGCAACAGCGACTTCATCGCCGCAGTCCGACTGACCGGCGCAAGCAGCTTCCGCATCATTCTGCGCCACATCATGCCGCTGTGCCTCTCCAGTGTGATCGTGCGCGTGACGTTGGACATGAGCGGCATCATCCTGACTGCAGCCGCTCTAGGCTTCCTCGGCATGGGCGCGCAACCACCAATGCCCGAATGGGGAACTATGATCGCATCATCGCGTGCCTTCATTCTCGATCAGTGGTGGGTTCCCACAATTCCAGGCATCGCCATTTTCATCGCATCCCTCGCATTCAATCTGCTGGGCGACGGCATGCGGGACGTGCTGGATCCGCGGCAGCGTTAGATGCTGGTTGAAATCCACAATCTACGTATCCAGTTCCCCACTACCACCGGCCTTTCCGAAGCCGTTCGTAATGTCTCGCTCACTCTCGGTCAGGAAAAACTTGGCATCGTCGGTGAGTCAGGCTCCGGCAAGTCGCTGACCGCACGCTCCATTCTGCGGCTGTTGCCATCCAATGCGGTCGCCACGGCCGACAAACTGGAATTCGACGGCATCGACGTGCTGCGCGCAGACGAAAGGACGCTGCGTCGCATTCGTGGCGAGCGCGCTGGGCTGATCCTGCAGGACCCAAAGTTCTCGCTGAACCCGGTGATGACCGCGGGGGCGCAGATCGCCGAGGCTTGGCGCGTGCATCGCGGCGGCAGTCGCAAAGTGGCGGAACAGGCAGCGATCGATTTGCTCGCACAGGTACAGATCCGCGATCCGCTGCGTGTCGCGCGCGCCTATCCGCATGAATTGTCTGGTGGCATGGGCCAGCGGGTGATGATTGCGATGATGCTCGCGCCTGACCCAGAGCTGTTGATCGCCGACGAACCGACCAGCGCACTCGATGCCACCGTGCAGGCGGAAATTCTCCGTCTGATCGAGGATCTTGTCTCACGTCGCGGCATGGGACTGATCCTGATCAGCCACGACCTGCCGTTGGTCTCGCATTTCTGCGACCGTGTCATGGTGATGTATGCTGGCCGTGTGATCGAGGAGCTGGCCGCCGCCGCGCTGACGCGCGCGCGCCATCCTTATACTCGCGGCCTGCTGGAGTGCCTGCCGGCACTCAGCCATCGACAGACGCGCCTTCCGGTGATGCAGCGTGATCCTTCATGGCTTGAGGAATGATAGAGGTCGATGCGCTCTCGGTCCGCTTCGGTCGCATCGAGGCGGTGAAGTCAGTTTCGTTCCGCGTGGCACGCGGCGAAAGCTTTGGACTGGTTGGGGAGTCCGGCTCGGGCAAGTCTACTGTCCTGCGCGCATTGTCAGGACTCAACCCGGTCTGGACTGGCCGCATGTCCATCGATGGCGAAAGCCTCACGCCGCATCGTTCGAAGGCGTTTCATCAGCGTGTGCAGATGGTATTCCAAGACCCGTACGGATCGCTGCATCCGCGCCAGACGGTCGATCGGCTGCTATCCGAGCCGCTGCTGGTGCATCGCATGGACAACATCGAGCGACGCATCATGCGTGCGCTGAACGAAGTCGCGCTGCCAGCCTCGGTGCGTTTTCGCTATCCGCACCAGCTTTCGGGGGGGCAGCGCCAGCGGGTGGCTATTGCGCGCGCTTTGATGCCGGAGCCGCACGTGCTGCTGCTCGACGAACCAACCAGCGCACTCGACGTGTCGGTGCAAGCCGAAGGTACTGAACCTGCTTGCGGACCTGCAACAGGCCCGCCGTCTCAGCTACGTTCTGGTCAGCCATAATCTGGCAGTGGTCGCACATGTTTGCGGCCGCATCGGCGTGATGCAGGGTGGTGAACTGGTGGAGCTGCTGACGGCCGACGATCTGCGTGCCGGCCGAACGCGTCATCCGCACACGGCATCGTTACGGGAACTCAGTATCGAGCTCGAAGAGCCCGAGACCACTCCGACCGCGCCCCGTAGTTCCTGATGTTGCGGCAAGTCATCCGGAAGTCTCTCGCGAGGCGGCTTGGCCGCTCTCGCGAGGGGCCTGATTACAGCTACGCGTGTGCTGCCTGATACAGCGGGCCACGAACGATCTGGCCCGGCAACGCATCGGTCAACTCGCCCTTGTCCAACAGCACGGTGCCGTTGACCACGACATAGTCGATCCCCACCGCGTCGCGCTTCACCCGCGTGCCACCAGCGGGCAGATCGTTCACCGGCTCGCGCGGTTTCGACGCGATCGTGTCAGGATCGAACACGACGAGATCGGCGATCTTGCCGGCCGCGACGAAGCCGCGGTCGTGCATGTCGTGCATCAGCGCCGTCCGTCCGGTGAGCCGATGTACCGCCTCCTCCAGGGTCATCACCTGCTGCTTGCGCACCCAGTGCTCTAGCAGATGCGTGCTGTACTCATGCCGATCGGCTGAGTGTGGGCGCGCACCGCCGTCGCTTGTACCGATCACCGTGTAGGGCGAACCGAGGATCTGCTTCTGCGCCGCCGGATCGGTATTGCGATCGACGCCAATGAAGAAGGTCTGCAACTCCTCATCCAGCGACAGGTCGAGGAACGCATCCATCACGCTCTTGCCCTGGGCTTCGGCGATCTGCATCACGCTCTTGCCCTCAAGCCCGCGGTTGCGCGCGTGGTGCGTCATGAACACCTGCACCAGGTCCCAACGCCGGTTGAAGAAACCACGCGCGCGGCCTCGACGATCGGTACCCGGCCGCTCTTGCGCGACAGTGCCTTCCACCGCCTCGGCGCTGAGCAACCTGCGGGTTTCCGAATCCCGGAAGGCCTGCATGCGCTGCGCGTAGGGCAGGGCCATCACCTTGTCCCAGGTCGGCATGCCGGCAAACAGGCTGTTCGGATTTGTCAGGTCCTCGTCCTGCGGCACATCGAGCCCGAGGCGCAGATCGAAGATCGGCCCAGCAACGACCGAGATGCACGAGCCGTAGCAGCGCGCGCCGGAATGGAAAGCATCCTCCAGCCAGCGCAGATGTTCCTGCCACTCATCAGGCCGCTCGATCGGCTGGGTCACCAGGTTGTAGATACTCGGGCGGCCGGTGTGCGCCGATAGTTCGCGCGCGATCTGACGCGTCGCCTTGGTGCCACCGGGCGCGCCGCCGGAGACCTGCATGACGCCGGTGCCCAGTTCACCCAGCACGCCGGCGAGTGCGAGGCGTTCCGCGTCGGTCGCCGCGCCGGCCGGATCGCCCCGGCCTTGCGGCGAGGTGGAAAAGCCTAGCGCGCCGGCCTGCATGCCTTCACGCAACAGCCGCTGCATAGCCGCGAGTTCGTCCGCGGTGGCCTCGGCTTTTTCCGACGCCGCTTCGCCCATCACATAGCGGCGGATGCCGGAATGACCGACCAGCGTGCCGACGTTGCAGCCGCGACGCTTGCCGAGTGCGTCCATGTATTCGGCGACCGATTCCCAGGTGAAATTGACGCCCTCGCGCAGCACGTTCATCGGAATGGCCTCGGCTTCCGAGAAGAATTCGAGATACCAGTCGTGGTCGTTAGGTCGCGCCGGCGCTATCACCTGACCGCATTGGCCTACAAGGATCGTCGTATGGCCGTTCTGTACCGACGATCCGCAATACGGATCCCAAAGCGCCTGCGGATCGAAATGCGTGTGATGATCGATAAATCCAGGAGCGACGACGCGGCCACCGGCATCAATGGTGCGTTTGGCAGTGGCGCTGGTCTTGCCGACGCCGGCAATTTTTCCCTGATGCACCGCCACATCGGCGTGGAATGACGGTTCGCCAGAACCGTCGACGATACGCGCGTTCTTGATTAGCAGATCGTATGGCATGGCTCGTCCTCCTCATCGGTCAATGCTTTGTCGAATGAGGACGGCGACCAGCCGACTACGAACGAACCGGCTGACCGCCAGCTCCTTTTCGCATCTTTGCGCGCGAGGCTAGGGCAATGCGACGAGGGCAGCAATATGCGAGCGGTCCTTAAGCGAGCAGGGGTCATGCGCGGATTGCCGGCAACACGCACGTCGACGACTGCTGGTCCTCCTCGCGCCCCTGATGTTAGGCTGCGCGCAATCATCGGAAGCGAGGATGCGGCAATGTCCATCATCGTCGGCTCAGGCGAGCACCGCTACGAAGTCATCGAGAACTGGGGCAGGCTCCCTCCGGGTTGGCGCTATGGCGAGGTCGCCGCGGTTGGCGTTGACAGCAAAGACAACGTCTACGTCTTCGCGCGCAGCGAACATCCGATGATGATATTCGACCGCAAGGGCAATTTTTTGCGCTCCTGGGGCGAGGGCTTGTTCAAGTCCGTCCGCACGGTGTGCATCTGGCGCCGGACGATACGATCTACTGCACCGACGACGGCGACCATACCATGCGACGGCTGACACTCGACGGGAAGCTGTTGCTGGAGATCGGTGTACCCGGCGAGCCGGCGCCACTCTACGGCGGCGATCCGTTCAACCGCTGCACCCACACCGCGCTATCACCGGAGGGCGACATCTATGTCGCCGACGGCTACGGTAACGCGCGCGTGCACAAGTATTCGCCGAACGGCAAGTTGCAGTTCTCCTGGGGCGAGCCGGGTACCGATCCTGGTGCCTTCAACATCGTGCACAATATCTGTTGCGACGAGGACGGCTGGGTCTATGTGGCGGACCGCGAGAACCATCGCGTGCAGGTGTTTGACGGCAAAGGTCGCTACGAGACGCAGTGGAACAACATGCACCGGCCGTGTGGACTCTGCATGACACAGGGAAGGAATCCGATCGCCTATATCGGCGAGAGCGGTCCGGGAATGGCAGTCAATGCCAAGTCTCCAGGCATCGGCCCTCGCGTCAGCATCTGGACACATGAGGGGAAGCGGATCGCACGCCTGGGTGACGCGACAAGCGAAAGAGCCAGCCAGTTCATTGCCCCGCACGGCGTGGCGGTCGACTCGCGCGGCAACATTTACGTGGGCGAGGTATCGCGCACTGCGATGCGCAACCGCGGCACACCGATTGCGGCGGAAGAGGACATCCGCTGCATGCAGAAGCTGGTGAAGCTCGCCTGATGCTCAGCGAAGAGCGCAACCGGCTGCTGTGCGAGGTCGGGCCCGGCACCAAGATGGGCGCATTGATGCGTCGCTATTGGCAGCCGATCGCCGCAGTCTCCGAACTGGACGATACGCCGACGAAGCCAGTACCGACTGCTTGGCGAAGACCTTGTGCTGTATAAGGATCTATCTGGCCACTACGGCCTGCTGGAACGGCATTGCCCGCATCGCAGTGCTGATCTCAGCTACGGCATCGTCGAGTCGTGTGGGCTGCGTTGCAACTATCACGGCTGGATGTTTGACGAGACAGGCGCCTGCCGCGAACAGCCATATGAGGATGTGGCTGCGCCCGAGATCCGGTTCCGCGACCAGATCCGCATCAAGGCGTACCGTGTTGAGGCGAAGGCCGGGTTGCTGTGGGCCTATCTCGGGCCGGATCCCGCGCCGCTGGTGCCGAATTGGGAGCCATTCACCTGGGGCAACGGCTTCGTGCAGATCGTCTTCGCGACCGTGCCGTGCAACTGGTTCCAGTGCCAGGAGAACTCGATCGACCCGGTGCATTTCGAATGGATGCACGACAACTGGGGCGCGCGGCTGAAGGGACGCAACGACTATTCGCCGCGCCACCTCAAGCTTGGGTTCGACGAATTCGAGTACGGGCTCGTGTATCGGCGCGTGCGCGAGGATTCCGACGAGAGCAGCGAGCTTTGGACCGTTGGGCGGGTCTGCCTGTGGCCGAACGCGCTGTTCACCGGCAATCACTTCGAATGGCGCGTGCCGATCGACGACACCAATACGCTGAGCGTCGGCTGGTTCTTCACCCGCGTGCCGAAAGAGCGCGAACCTTACGTGCAGAGCAGCATCCCGTATTGGTATTCGCCGATCGTCGATGAGAGGTCCGGGCGTTGGATCACCAGCCACGTCATGAATCAGGATTTCGTCGGCTGGGTCGGTCAAGGTGCGGTCACCGACCGAAAGCGCGAACATCTCGGGCGCAGCGATCGCGGCATCATCATGATGCGGCAGCGCTTCTTTCAGGACCTCGAGACGGTCGCTTCTGGCGAAGAGCCGAAGGCAGTCGTGCGCGATTCGGAACTGAACCGCTGCATCAAGCTGCCGATTATTAGCCGGCGGCATTTCATCGACGGCCTCACGCGTGAGCAGATCGGGCACCAGCGCCCCGGCATCGCACCGCGCCGCGAGTTTCCATTCCTTGTCGGCCAGCCTGATTCGGTGCGGCGCGCCTATGACGACGCAATGGGGTTTGGCGACTGAAGGTCAATCGACCGGCCGAAATTCCAGGATGGCCGCGTCCGATCCGAGTCCGAAGAAGCCAGCGCGCGCTGCAACGTACAACCGGTCCAGCACAGGGACGAACAGCGAGGTGCGCGCACCCGATGCCGTCTTGATCGAACCGATGTGTCGATACCCAGCTCCATCCTGTTGCCAAACGTCGACGCTTCCTTGGCCACAGCTGACGTAGAGACGGCGCCTTCTGTTGTCGAAGAATACATCGTCAGCGTCGCTGCAGCTCACCAGATTGCTGGTCGGCTTTCCGTTGTGCGCATCGAGTACCACAAGCCGCGGCGGGCTCCGAAATACCGAGGCGACGGTGCTGCCCGCCTCATCGAGCGCGAGGGGAAAGTTGGCGGTCAGGTCCGGCACTCGCCACGTCGCCGTCTGCCGGGCTGCATTCAAGTCAACGACAGCAATCTGCCGCGCGTCTGGCACGTTCACATATGCGTGGTGACTGACCGCATCGATCTGGAAGCTCTCCGGATGCGCCGTCAATCGGATGCGGGTGCGAACAGCGCCACTTGCTGGATCGATCACGGCCAGCCCGCCGCTCCCATAACCCACGACGAAATCGCCACTCGCCGGATCGAGCCTGACGTTGTCGGCATCGTCTCCCAGAGCCACCACGCCGGCGGCCGACAGATCGGCACCGTGGAACAGACGCACCGATCCATCTCCGGCGCTTGCAATCGCCAGGATATCGCGAGCGGGCGCATAACCCACTCCCTGCGGCTCCTTAAGTCCGTCAATCCGCCGGACGACCTGTCCCGCCTCCAGGTCGATCGCATCCATCGTCCCGTTGCCCAATTCGGCAACGAACAGACGTTTGCGCCCGGCATCAATTGCCATATGATCGATGCGTCCCGAGACCCCGTTCAAGGCAATTGTTCGCTGCAGCACGAGAGGCTCGGCGCTCACGACGCCCCCCGACAGGTCCAATAGCAGCAGCATCAAGATCAGTAGCCGCATGTCGCTGTCATTGGCTGGTTTCAGGCTGGGAATGCAGCCCCAGGGCGGAGTAGGCGCGGGCACTGGGTGGCCAGACGGTGATGATCTTGCCGCGCCACGCGAAAGCCAGCCCGATAAGCAAAATGAACACGACGATGCTACCCGCCCACGCCAGACGCAACGCGAACGATGGTCGGGGGGAGGCAGGATGCGCAGCGAGCCGGTC
This sequence comes from uncultured Alphaproteobacteria bacterium, assembly GCA_963850535.1. Lineage (GTDB taxonomy): Bacteria > Pseudomonadota > Alphaproteobacteria > Acetobacterales > Acetobacteraceae > JAMXLO01. The sequence goes on from CAWKMC010000024.1 coordinate 133,912, forward strand.
CATCGCCGATCGTCGCACCGCGCCAATCGCGAGGGGCTCTGCCGGTTCTGATTCCACAATTGGAAGCGGCGGTGGCTGCACCTCGGCCTCCATGGCTGGAGTTGGAGGAAGTGGCTCGGGCTCAGGCAGCTCGGGCGGCTCTGCCAGCGCCACCGGCGTCCACTCGCCGTTACATCGCGCACATCGGACGAGGCGCCCGGCCGTCATCAGCTGATCGGGAACTTCATAGCTTGCCGAGCAGGTCGGGCAGACGATGTGCATGCGTGCAGATGGTGGCCGCGCAACAGTTTCGAAGCAATGGCGGCGCGTCCTACAGAATGGCAATAAGGATGCTGATGGTTCAATTCGAGGCGGTCGGGCTCTGCTATGGCCGGGTGAGCCAAGGCAGTCATGCCAAGCCGGGACCCGAGGTGCTGCACGACCTTAGTTTTGCGTTGCCGGATGGCGCGTTCCGGTGGCTGCTCGGACCTTCGGGCGCCGGAAAGACAAGTCTGCTGCGTCTAATGTACCTGGCGATCAGACCGACGCGCGGCCGCCTCATGATCTTCGGCACCGACATTGAGACTGCTGAACGACGGCGGTTGTCGCGACTGCGGCGCAGGATTGGTATCGTCTTCCAGGACTTCCGGCTGCTGCCGCACCTGTCGGCGTTTGACAATGTGGCGCTGCCGTTGCGGATCGCCGGGCGGCCAGAAGGTCAAATTCGTGCCGATGTGGGCGAGATGCTGCGCTGGGTCGGCCTGGCAAAGCAATCGAGCGCGAGACCGGCGGAACTGTCAGGTGGGGAGCAGCAGCGCGTGGCCATCGCCCGGGCGGTAATCAGCCGGCCGAGCCTGCTGCTTGCCGACGAGCCGACCGGCAACCTCGACGAGGCGCAGGCCGAGAGGTTGATGCAGCTTTTGAAGGAAATGAATCGACTAGGCACCACGGTCGTCGTGGCGACTCATAACGACGCCCTGGTAACGCGGCATCCGGCGCCGGCACTGCGGCTCTCGCGAGGACAACTCGCAGGGGACCAGGTGTGACGTCGCTGCGCACCCGGCGTTCGCTGCGGCCGGCCGGTTTCGACGAACTAGGCCTGCGCCGGGCGATCTCGGATCGCATGCTGCCGTTCCTGGTGGGTGCGATGGCAGTCCTGGCGGCGCTCGCCATCGCCGGCTGGGCCGGTGCAGCATCGTTGGCGCATCATTGGCAGCAGGGGGCAGGGTCGGCGCTGACCGTTCAGGTGCCGAAGCCGCGCGAGTTGGCGGCGCAAGGTGGCGGGGTGCGCCAGGATCGCGTACTGGCACTATTGCTGGCCACTCCCGGAGTCGCCTCGGCGCGCCCGCTCAGTGATGAGGAACTTGGCGACCTATTGCGTCCTTGGCTTGGCAGTGGTGCCGAAAGGCTGGCGATACCGTTGCCTGCAGTGATCGCGGTGCGATTGAATGACAGTTCGCTGGAGACTGAGCGGTTGGCGCTCCGGCTCAACGAGATTGCTCCGGGCACGCTGGTTGAAAGCCACGGCGTCTGGATTGGGCGGTTGACCGTGCTGGCCCGTAGCCTTCAGGCCTGTGCCGGGCTGGCGCTTGTGCTGGTGGCGTCGGTGGCCGCAGCAGTCATTGCCGTCGCAACGCGAGCAGGCCTTTCAGCCCGCCGTGAAGCGATCGAGATTGTCCATGGGCTTGGCGCGACGGATGGCTACATCGCAGCCCGTTTCGCCGGCAGAGCCACTCTGCTCGCAGCGACGGGGGGGACTATCGGCGCCGTGCTCGCTTTGCCCATGCTGATTGGACTGGCAAACCTTGCAGCACCGTTCGCGGGGACTGCCGCTCATAAATCGCCGTCACCAACGGATATAGTGGCGGCCTTGCCGGCGGCCTTGTGGCTGATAATCCCTGGCCTCCCTGCGGCAGCGGCGGCGATCGGCTTTCTGACTGCTCAGGGGACCGTGCGACGTTGGCTGCGACGTCTGCCATGACTATCACCCGCCGTCATGTTCTGGTCGGTCTAAGCGCTTGCATCGCAGCGGGGATACTGACATGCACAGCCGGCTTCGCATGGTTCCTACATTTGGCGGACAGTCGCGCTCAGGCCCCCGCGCACGCCGATGGTATCGTCGCCTTCACCGGGGGGCCCGAGCGAGTCGAAACCGCACTGCGCCTGCTCGCTGACGGTCGCGCCGATCGTCTGCTGCTCTCGGGTATCGGCGGAGGAGCCGAGTTGACCGAGCTGGCGCACCGGGCCGGTGTCGATCCGCTGCCGCTGGCTGCGCGGGTCACCATCGATCGCATTGCCGCCACGACCAAGGGCAATGCGCTGGCCACCGCCGACTGGGCACGCAGCAACGACATCCATTCACTGCTGGTGGTGACGGCAGCGTATCACATGCCGCGTGCGCTGACCGAACTGGCAAGGACGTTGCCCGGGGTGACGTTGCATCCTTTGCCGGTCGCGCCACCTGAGCAATCTACCGAGCCTCCTCTGCGGCTGATGGCCGAGGAGTACATCAAGTTCCTTGCCACTGCGACCGGCCTGACCACTGTCCTGCCCGAACGCGAGCCGACGCTGGTGCGCCCCAGCCATGCCGGATGACTTTGCTGCGTTCCACTCTGTTCAACCTGTACTTCTTCATGCTGACCTTCGTCTTGACCGTGGGGCTCGCCACACCTGTCAGATTGCTGGCGCCGCACCGCGTCCTGGATGTCGCAATGCTGTGGGCGCGCCTGCTTATGGCCGGGCTGCGGGTGATCTGCGGTATTCGCCTCTCGGTGCACGGGCAAGAACGACTGGGTCCAGGTCCCGCCCTCATCGCATCGACCCACCAGTCGGCTTTTGACACGTTCGTCTGGCTCACACTCGTGCCGCGCTGCTGCTACGTCTTGAAGCACGAGTTGCTGCGGATCCCGCTGTTCGGTCCCCTTATGCCGCTGGCCGGCATGATCGCGGTGGATCGCCGCGGCGGCGCGGGCGCGATGCGTCATCTCATGCGCGAAGGCGAGCGGGCGGTTCGTGAGCAGCGGCAGATCGTGATCTTCCCAGAGGGCACCCGAGCCGCTCCTGGCGAACAACTTCCGCTTCAACCAGGTGCCGTGGCGCTGGCCGCCAGGACCCAGCTGCCGGTGATCCCGGTCGTCACGGATTCGGGTCGCTGCTGGGGACGCCGTGCATTCCAGAAACGGCCAGGGACGATCAACATCTGGCTGCTTGACCCACTCCCTGCAGGTTCGAAGCGCGATCAGCTCATGCATAGGCTGGCACAGGCGCTAAGGTACGGCCCTGTGGACAACTCTGTGGGCTGAGCGCCAATTCGGCTCGCACACTGCAGTAGTCACCTCGCGCAAGGCATTGAAGAAAAACAAGTAGTGGCTGTACCCGCCTCAGCCGCAGCTTGGCGCTCAACATGGGGATAGAGGCGGCGCCGCGGTTCGACCACCCGTGGCGGGCCCTGTGGGGGTCGCTCCGGTTGCCCCTGGGGCCGCGTTGCCTCGCTCCCGCGTTCGCCTATAAGCAGCGCGCGGTTCAGTACGAGGCTGTATGCGGCGAACGCGGAAGTTATGGCTCATCTTGCTCGCCGTGCCGCTCGTGCTGCTGGTTGCCGATACGGTCTACTGGCGCGTCGTTGCGGGCAACTTGGAACACGGCTTTGCCAACTGGGTTGCACTTCAGAAAGCAAGTGGCTGGACGGAGGAGAACGGGCCGACCAGCATAAGTGGCTGGCCATCCGCGGCAACCCTTGTCATCCCCGCATTATCCCTGACGCGCCAGGGTGCGGACACGCCCACAAGTTTCAATTGGAGGGCCGAGAGGGTCAATGTGCGCATCGCGCTGGCACGGCCAACGATGCTCGAGATTACCCCGGAAGGTCAGCAGCAGGTTCGCCTGGCCGGCAACCCCCTTGTGACCTACACCGCCGGCCGCCTTCGCTTGCTCATGCCCCTTCAATCATCGAATTGGCCTGATTTCATCGACCTTATAGCCACTAATCTACGCGCCGAGACGCGAGCCGGGATCGCTAGCGTTCGAAGCTTGCAACTGCACCTCGCACTCCATCCTGAGGCCCATCCCGGCGAACCTGCGGCCATTTCCTCGCTCCATGCCGCGGATGTCGGCCTTCCCCCAGGCGTTGTCCGCCCGCTCGGTCCCAATATTGCCAAGCTGGAGATGGACGTGTCCTTGAATGGTCCGTTACCTATCGGGGGAACCACCGCAGAACTCGCGACAAGCTGGCGTGACGGTGGTGGATCGCTGGAGATTCAGCATCTGATGCTGACTTGGGGGCCACTCGACCTCACAGCCGGCGCAACCGTGGCACTCGACGACCAATTGCAGCCAATGGGCGCCGGGACTGCTCGCATTGTCGGATACGCCGAGTCACTGGACACACTGGCGGCGCATTCCATGATCAGCCGATCGGCTGCGACCGCAGCGAAGGCCGTTTTGTCGCTGCTCGCCAACGCGCCAGACGACGGCTCGCGTCCTGATGTGGAGGTGCCCCTGACGCTACAGTATCGGACCCTGTCGATGCGGCAGGTCCCGTTGCTGCGTCTGCCCGAGTTGGACTGGCCATAACGCACTTGGGACTTGGCGATCGCTATGGGCGGGCGTAGCATAGCGGTGTGACGTCATCGACGAACAGCACGCGAATTAGCGGCCCGGCTGCCTGAGCAGCCGGGGATTTACCCGCCTTTCATCGTCGCGTCTCCTGTTCGGAATTGCCCCCATGTCTGATGTTCCCTGCGTCGCCGTCCGCTTCATGCTTGATGCGGATGTATCGCCTGGCTTGTTGTGCCGTCTCCTGCAACCGTTCGGTCGCAGGGACCTAGTTCCCGACCGTATGTGGTCGCACCGTTCTGGTGACACCATGCATGTCGAGATTGCCATGGATGCGATACCGGCCGCCGCGGTGCACCTCCTCGAGGGCAACCTGCGCCAGGTGATTGGCGTGCGTGCACTGACCCAGTTGCGACCGGAGGCGATCCGCCAGGCAGCTTGAAGCGCGCCCAGCGCTCTGCATACTGAGGCACCCGGCAACCGCATGAGGTTGGCATGCCCGGCGTAGCCGCTGTACTGCTGGCCCGCGCGCAGTTCGCGCTCACCGTCGGCTTCCACATAGTGCTGCCGGCGTTCAGCATCGGCCTGGCCAGCTATCTCGCGGTGCTGGAGATCCTGTGGTTGCTCACTCGCTGGCAGGTGTATCGCGATGTCTATCAGTATTGGCTGAAGGCATTCGCCGTCACGTTTGGCATGGGCGTCGTGTCCGGCCTCGTGATGTCGTACGAATTCGGCACCAATTGGGCGCGCTTTGCCGATAAGGCCGGACCGGTGATCGGGCCGCTGATGGGCTATGAGGTGCTGACGGCCTTCTTCCTGGAAGCTGGCTTCCTCGGCATCATGTTGTTCGGCCGCGATCGCGTCTCTCGCGGCATCTATTGCTTCGCTACGTTGATGGTCGCGATAGGGACACTGTTCAGCGCATTCTGGATCCTCGCTGCCAATTCCTGGATGCAGACTCCGCAAGGCTACACCGTGACGCCCGATGGGAGGTTCGAACCCGCCGACTGGTGGCAGGTCATCTTCAACCCGTCCTTCCCGTATCGGCTGGTTCACATGGTGATCGCGTCTTACCTGTCGGTTGCTTTCGTCGTAGGCGCGGTTGGCGCGTGGCACATGCGGCGCGACCTGCAAAATCAGGCAGCCCGCCTCATGTTCTCGATGGCAATGTGGATGGCCGTCGTCGTGGCACCTCTGCAGGTGCTGGCGGGCGATCAGCACGGATTGAACACGCTGGAGCACCAACCCGCCAAAGTCGCCGCACTGGAGGGCGATTGGGAATCACAGCCTGGCCAGCCCCTGATCCTGTTCGGCATGCCCAACATGGACGCCGAGCGTACTGACTGGGCTGTCGAGATACCGCATCTCGGCGCGCTGGTCCTGACGCATACCTGGAACGGCTCGATCAAAGGCCTGAAGGATTTCCCGCCTCAGGATCGGCCCTATTCGCCTGTGGTCTTCTGGGCATTCCGGATCATGGTGGGTCTCGGCCTGTTGATGGCGGCGGTTGGCGTGTGGGGCGCCTGGCTAAGGGCCCGCAACCGGCTTTACACATCGATGTGGCTGCGCCGCGCCATGCTGCTGCTGGCGCCGTCGGGCTTCATCGCCTTGCTGTCGGGTTGGACGGTCACCGAGGTCGGCCGCCAGCCCTTCACCGTCTACGGTCTGCTGCGCACCGCCGACAGCGCCTCGCCTATCGACACCCCTGGCGTTGCCACGTCCCTGGCCGCCTTCGTTGTTGTATATGCAATCGTGTTCGGTGCCGGGTTCTTCTTCCTGTTTCGCGTGTTGCGCCGGCCGCCGACGACAGGCGAGCCCGGACCGCGGAGCGGTATGCCCGTCCGCTCGGCCGGAATCACTCCGGCGCCGGCTCTGGGACGGCAGCCATGATGGGCGAGTCTAGCGCACCATGGCGGTAGAGGTAGGGGACCGGGCTGACGCCCGGGAGCGCGCATGACGTGGCTGCCAGTCATCTGGGCTGGGGTGATCGCGTTCGCGGTGCTGGCGTACGTGCTGCTGGATGGCTTCGATCTGGGCGTCGGCATCCTCTTCGCGGTCGAGCAGCGCGAAGAGGATCGCGACGTCATGGTCAGCTCCGTTGTGCCGGTCTGGGACGGCAACGAGACCTGGCTGGTGCTGGGCGGTGGTGGATTGTTCGCGGTGTTTCCTCTCGCCTATGCCGTGATCATGCCGGCGTTGTATCCGGCGATCATCACCATGCTGTTGTCGCTGGTGTTCCGCGGCGTAGGCTTCGAGTTCCGCTTCAGCGCCACGACGATGCGCGGAAGGATCTGGTGGGACCGCGGGATTTGCGTCGGCTCGACCCTTGCAGCGTTCTGCCAGGGCCTCATCCTTGGCGGCCTGCTGCAAGGCATTCGCGTGCAGGACCGCGTCTACGCCGGCGGCTGGTGGGATTGGCTGACGCCGTTCACCGTGCTCTGCGGCATCGCCCTTGTCATCGGATACGCATTGCAAGGCGCCTGCTGGCTCGTCTGGCGGTGCGAGGGCGCACTGCACCAGCGCGCGAGACAGCAGGCGCGCGTCCTCGCGGTGGCCACACTGGCGCTGATCGTCATCGTCAGCATATGGACACCGCTGCTGCACCCGACGTTCAGCGATCGCTGGTTCACCTGGCCTAATATTGTGTTGACCAGCCCGGTGCCTATTCTGGTCGCGCTTGCCGCCTGGCTGTTCTGGCGAGGACTTAACCAAGGACACCACGCCACGCCGCTGCTCTGCGCTCAGGCTTGGTTTATCCTGTGCTACGCCGGTCTTGCGATCAGCCTCTGGCCACTCATTGTGCCACCGGATATCACCATCTGGGACGCGGCGGCGCCGCCCGTGAGCCAGTACTTCCTGCTGATCGGCGCGCTGATCCTGGTGCCGATCATTCTGTGCTACACCGGCTTTGCCTACTGGGTGTTCCGCGGCAAGGTACGCCCCGGCATGCACACCTACTGAGGTGTATTTGCGCGGTCGTCTGCCAGGACTATGCGCCGTCGCGGCACCCGTTCAAGCATCGCCGGCACACATTCTCGTTGCGCTGCCAAACTTGAGTCTTCAGGCATACGAGAATACCGGCGACAACCGTCTCGTTCGTGGGAAGATCGCCGTCAGAGCGTCTGTAACATGGCACGGACGAGTCAGGCGCTGTATTTGCAGGCCCGCTTGACAGAGGCCTGCCAAAAACAGCTGATACACCGACAGGCTCCTCGGGATTGGGGCAAGTTCACCGTCCCTGAGCTGGCGGTCAAATCTCTGCAAACATTGCTCGAGTGATACGCGAGGACGAACGGATGCGACCAGGTCGAAGATATTGTCGCACACTCGAGACACGTCCTTTGGGTACATTTCTCTCGGAAGGAGGTCTTCATCGAAAAGCTTCTCGAGGTGTGTGGCGATCGTGACCCTTGACTCGAGGCCCGGCCATCGGGCGGCCGGCACTTGCGCACACAAGGGCTCATAGGCGCCGATCGAGGCATCAAGTAGCTCGACAGCTGCTTTGAGCTGCCAAGCTAGCCGAAGCCGGGGCCACCCAACGCTCGAAGCCTTGTAAGCGAGATCGTGTGTAGCTGTAGACCAAGCATGTTCGAACGCAGTCCGCACCTGAACCTCGAAAAGTTGGGGGCCTCCTACCCCATCGGCCGGAGCCAATGCGCCCGGTATAGGGTATAGTCGGCAATGGATACGCATCGAATCGAACCAGAACGACTCAGGCGGTTTCGTGTAATCTGATCTCTGCTTAACCGTGATCACTTCAAAAGCGGATTTACAGTGGTTAAGCACCTCCGCTACCTCTCCGCGCGTCGGCACAACAGCAGTAAATGCAATCATATCCTCTATGTCGGAGATCTTCTGGTATCTCCCACTTTCAATCTTTTCCGCCAGAGATTCGATCGTCTTTATGCGCCCGGAGTATGGAAAATTCCGCTGTTCACAAAATGCAATCAGGGAAGCCTTTGCCCTGGCATGGGTAGCGAGAAGAGATGCCTCATTGTTACTCCAATACCTTTGTAGCTCTTCAGGAACGATCATGAGGCTTGCGGCAGGAAATCGGGCGCAGAGATGACCTGCACGATAGTGTTGATCCTCGTTTGTCTAGGACCCGGATCGTTGGACGCGGAGCGGGCGGCAGCGTAGTACGCCTCGGCAGGCTTAAATTTCTGCCGCCTAGGCTAGGCTGTGTGGACGGATTTAACCAGCATCAGCCCGCAGGCAAAACTGATGATTGCTGAGTAGCTGGTGTCGGTCTTCTCACAGCGCATGGCGACGCGTTTGAACCGTTTGAGCTTGCCGATCGCCTGTTCGACACGCGCCCGCAGTTTATACAGGCGCTTCGGGAAGAAGCGCCCTCTCCGCTTGGAGTTTTCGCGGCGCGGAATAACCGGTGTGATGCCGCGCGCGAGTGCCGCCGCCCGGTTGGCTTGGCTGTCATAGCCCTTGTCCGTCATCGCAATGCGCGGGCATGTCAGGGCCGATGTCGAGCGATATCTCGAACTGTGTGCTGTCGCTGACCTCGCCACCAGTCAGATGGAAGTCGAGAGTGTTGCCGTCGAGATCGGTCTTGAGGTGGATTTTTGTCGAGAAGCCGCCGCGCGAGCGGCCGAATGACTGGCGTTGCTGCCCCCTTGTATCTTGCCATTGCCGACCACGAAGCCGTCGGCAAGCGTATCGGTGGACGGGAGACCGAAGCCCCCGAGGGTGATTGAGCCCGAGCAAAAGCGAGGTTCCCCGCCCACCGGTTCCAGAGGGAACCCGAACAGTCGCCTGGGCCGCAAGCCGAGCCCGCATTCGCAAGGACGGGTCATGGAATGCCACCGCGCCACCACGCCGAGCTTTGTCGGCATCGATGTCTCCAAGGATCGGTTGGATGTTCACGTAGTCCCATCAGGTCGGACCTTCACAGCCCAGCGGGACGGCAAAGGTTTGGAACAGTTGGCCGGTGATCTGCGTCAATTTGCCCCGGCGCTGGTTGTGCTTGAGGCGACGGGTGGGTTTGAGATCACTGTGGCTGCAGCGCTGGCCAGCGCGAACCTCCCGGTCGCGGTTGTCAATCCGCGTCAGATCCGGGACTTTGCTCGCGCCACTGGGCGATTGGCCAAGACCGACGCACTCGACGCTGAGGCTATTGCTCGGTTCGCTGAGCGCATTCGGCCTGAGCCACGCCAACTGGCCGACGCCGAGAGCCTGAGCCTGGGAGAACTGGTGCGCGCCGCCGTCAGGTGGTGGAGATGATCGGCATGGAGACTAATCGGCAGCATCAGGCGCGGAATCCTCGTGTTCAGCGTATGCTTAAGGCAACATTGAAGACGCTGAGTGCTCAGCTCGCCGAGCTCGATCACGAGATTGATGACACTGTCAGACGATCGCCGATCTGGCGTGCTGCCGACGATCTGCTGACATCGGTTCCTGGGATCGGTGATGTCACCGCACACACCCTGATCGCAGACTTACCCGAACTCGGTCAACTTGATTCCGTCGTGTCGCGGCCCTCGTCGGCGTCGCACCGATCAATCGAGATTCCGGGCAGATGCGCGGTAAACGCACCATCGCCGGCGGCCGGGCCGAAGTTCGCAACGCGCTGTATATGGCGACGCTAGCAGCGATCCGCTGGAACCCTGTCATCAACAAACATTATCACGGCCTGGTCGATCGCGGACGCCCCAAGAAGGTCGCGCTTGTGGCATGCATGCGGCGTCTGCTCGGGATCCTTAATGCAATCATGCGGACCAAGACCCCATGGCAATGCGCGTAAAGAATGGCGTCGAGCCGATCACAAGCCCAACCGGCATAGATCGCGGCGGGTCAAGGCCGAAGCCGCCGAAGGCGGTGGCGCAGCGCGCCAGCCTTGAGGCGTCGCGATGCATGCCGGATCATCAAAAAGCGAAACGACGCTTGACACGCAACACAGTCGCTTTTGCGCCGGCGGCCGACACGTGGGCGCGCGCTGTCGTGCTGTCGAAGAATTGGACCAAATGCGCCGTCTGGCTGCATTCCGCCAGCAGCTGGAAAAATGCCTCGAATACCCCGGAGCGGCTGAGCCGCCAGAACCGCTTCCATACGCTGTTCCACTTGCCAAATTCGCTGGGGAGTGCGCGCCACGTTACGCTGTGTACCGTGAAATAGTGAATGGCTTCCAGGAACTTACGGTCATCATGCCCGGGCTCTCCTCGGTTCGATTGCGCCGCATCGAACACTTCCAGCACGATCGACCAATCGCGCTCCGTCATTCCTGTCAGCATGTCTGGCTCCCTGATGCCGGTCACGCAGTGATTCGAACAAATCCCGATTCGGGAATCCGTCAAAAACGCACGTCAGGGATTCCGTCCACACAGCCTAGCATTACAGTCGTGATTTCTCTATTGCGAAGCGGCGAATTGTCTGAATTTATGGCGAACCATGATTTGGAGATCATGGTCTGGTTATGCTCCTGTCGAAGCGACGCTGGAAGTTCTGGCGTCGGCACTGAGGGATGTGAAAGGTCGGATGCGGCAGTTGTTCGCGCAGGAGCGAACGGCGGTGAATGCCGGCTTGTTTCTGGATGGGTTGCTCAGCGAGGAGCAGCGTAAGACCGGCTGGATGCGTTCGGAGGCGGCGGGCGATGCTGGGCCGTGGCGTCAGCAGGAACTGCTTGGCCGCGACCGTTGGAACGCCGATGCGCTGCGGGATCTTGTTCGCGAGTATGTCGTCGAACATCTGCGCGATGATGACGCAGTGCTGGTGATTGATGAGACCGGCTTCTTGAAGCAGGGCAAAGCCTCGTGTGGCGTGGCACGGCAGTATACGGGTTCCGCAGGGAAGATCACGAACTGCCAGATTGGCGTTTTTGCCACCTATGTGTCGCGCCATGGCCATGCCTTCATAGACCGTGCGCTGTATTTGCCGAAGAGTTGGGCTGACGACCCTTTACGCCTGAAGGCGACCTATGTTCCGAACGATATTGGCTTCGCCGACGTAAGCGGCGCGGCATCATCACAGCTTGGACTGATTGACGCGGCAACGGTGTGGGCGGATAGGCTGTCGTAGTGGTGATTACGCGGCGACGGTGGATGGTGGGCGCCAGTTCCACGGCAGCAGCGTGTGCAATTCGTGGTTCTTTGTTTGACCCGAGACGATGCGTCGCAGCACGTCGGTGAGCCAAGCGAGCGGCTCGACGCTGCTCAGCTTGCAGGTCTGGATCAGGGTGTTTGCAATGGCCCAACGGCGGGCTCCGGCGTCGCTGCCGGCGAATAATGAGTTCTTTCTCGTAATGGTAACCGGCCTGATGGCCCGTTCAACTACGTTGGTGTCCATCTCCAGGCGGCCATCGTCGAGATACAGGATCAGCCCGTCCCAATGGCGCAGTATATACCGCATGGCTTTGGCCAGATCGGACCAGCCCGGCACGCGCGGCAGGCGATCCTGCAACCAGAGCTGCAGGGCTTCGACCAGCGGCCGACTTCGCATCTGACGAACCGACTGCCGCACATCCGGCGGTTGCCCGCGGATATCGGCCTCGATGGCATAAAGTTTGGCGATACGTGCGAGCACCTCGGCCGCAAGCGGCGATTGGGTGGAGGTGTAGAACTCGTAGAACGGCCTCCTGGCGTGCGCCCAGCAGAAGGCCAGTTTGATCGAGGCATCCGAGCGCGCTTCGACCAGCTTGCCGAAGCCTGCATAGCCATCCACTTGCAGCGTGCCTCTGAATGCCGCCAGGTGCTCGGTCGGATGCTCGCCTCTGCGGTCCTCGGAGTAGACGTAGGCGGCTGCGGGATGAGTGCTTCCGATCCACGGCCGATCATCGACCGCATAACACCACAAACGCCCCGTCTTGGTTTTGCCTCGGCCGGGATCGAGCACCGGCAGGGTCGTCTCATCGGCGAACAGCTTGTTCGACGACAGCACCGTGCCGAGCACCAGCTCATAGAGCGGCGTCAGCCACCAGCACGCTCGTCCCACCCAGGCGCTCAGTGTCGAACGATCCAGCGTGATGCCCTGCCGCTTGAGCATCTGTGCCTGACGGTGGAGCGGAAGAGCATCACAGAACTTGCTAACCACGATGTGCGCCACCAGCGCTTCCGTTGCCATGCCACCATCGATTGGCCGCTCCGGCGCAGGGGCCTGCACCACGGCGCCCTCGCAGCTTCGGCATCCATAGCGTGGCCTGCAAACCACCTTCACCCGCAGCTGGGCGGGAACCAGGTCGAGCATCTCGGTGCGGTCATCGCCGATCAGGTGCAGTGCGCCGCCACAACAAGGGCACTCCTTGCTCTCGATGTCGATGACCACCTCGTAGCGCGGCAGATGTGCAGGCAATGCACCGCGATTGCGATGGGCCACCTCGATGCGCCGCCGTCTTTCTGCTGGTTCCGCCGCGCCCTTCGCAGCGTCGTCTTCGGCGGCACTTTGCTCCGCGTCCTCCAGGACCAGCTGCAACTGCTCAAGGTCGAGTCTCTCCGATCGTGGGCCGTAGCGATGGCGCAGCAGGCGTTGGATCAGCTGCCAAAGCTTCTCGTTCTCGGCTTGCAGCTCGGGCACCGCCTCCCGCAGCATCTGCTGCAGGATATTCGGATCGTCAGGCAATGCCGTGAGATCGATCTGCACAACACGATGATGATGACGCACGCCGTCGCGTCGCCGCCAATGACTCCGGCGTGATCAGATGAGGATCAGCCCGCCAGCTCGGGTCGCAGATTGCGCGCCAAAGCCCGCCACTCGCAGCCCTCTAACAATGTCGACAGCTGCCCAGGCGTCAGCGACACAGTCCCCGAAGCCGACATCGGCCAGACGAACTGCCCGCGTTCCAGTCGCTTGATGAACAGGCACATGCCGACACCATCGTGCCAAAGAACCTTGATCAACCCGCCTCTGCGTCCGCGAAAGGCGTAAATCGCGCCCGAAAATGGATCATGACCCAGCGTCTGCTGCACCAGCATGGCCAGCGTCGCCATACCCTTGCGCATGTCCGTGTAGCCGCATGCCAAATAAACCTGCACCCCAGGTGGCGGCGTTATCATAACGCCTGCAGGGCATTGAGCACGCAACGCAGTGCACGGTCATCAACGTGCGCGTCCACGCGAACCAAGGTGCCGCCTGGTAGCACAACTTCGATCGATCCCTTGCTACGCAACGTAGCAAACGCCGGCACGTGCGCCTGCGATTTGGTTGCCACCGCCGACGTCTCGGGCACGGGCGGCGCCGGCACCTCCCGCTCTCCCGTAACCACATCGACGCGTGCAAAGCTGGCCGGCGGATGTGCCGACCGCCCGTCCACGCGCCGGGTCAGCTGCTGGCGCCAAGCGTATAGTTGACCCGACGTGATCCCGTGCTTGTGGATGACTTCGCTCGGCCGAACCCCAGTCCCGAGGCTCTCCGCAACAATCTCCCGCTTCTCCTCAATCGACCAGCGCCGCCGCCGCTCGCCGCGGGTAATCACCTCGATCCGCTGAGTCGGGGCAGTCATATGACTACCCTTATGACCGCCCCTTACCGAACCGTCGCGCTCGATCGTCGCATGCTCGCCGTCCATGCCAAACCATCAGCGCATCGCCCTCGGTCAAGGCAAGGTGTTCTCAGCACCCCACTTACGAAGCCACGCTTGGCGACGTGGATGATCGCGCGCGCCGTGGCGAGCGGCGTACCGTTCAGTTGGGTTGCCGCCGACAGCGTTTATGGCGTTGGCGAGATCGAGGGTGACCTCCGGCGCCTGGGGAAAGGCTACGTGCTCGGCGTCGCTTCAGCTCAGGTATTTCGATCCTGGGGCAAGAAGCGGCTGTTCGCAGGTACCGCTGCCGAGATTGTTAAAACGCTTGACCCGTCCGATTGGCAGCGCCTGTCGGCAGGAGAAGGCACGAAAGGGCCGCGACTGCATGACTGGTGCTACCTCGAACTCGCCGATCTTGATGCAGACGAATTCAATGAAGCAAGTCATGGACTGTGGACACGCGGCTTGCTGATCCGGCGCAACATTACCGATGGCGAGTTTGCCTATTTTACAACCTGGTGTCCCGCGGGAACCTCGATCGAAACGTTGGTCAATGTGGAAGGCCATCGCTGGTCGATCGAAGATAGCTTCGAGACGGCAAAGAACGAGTTTGGGCTTGATCACAATGAAACCAGATCATGGCATGGCTGGCATCGCCACGTTTCCCTCGTCATGATGGCTTTTGCCATGATGGCTGCTATCCAACTCCAGGCAAACCAATCGACACCCAAAAAAACCAAGCCAGTCCCGGGCAAACGCCGCCCATGCTCATCCGCTGGTCGATCCAGGAGATCCGTCGAATAGCCCAACAACTCAAGCGACGACGCATCAACCCAGCCTTTATCATTGCATGGTCGCTATGGCGACGCGCCCACCAGGCCGCCGCTCAAGAGGCGCATCTCAAACGCAAATCACGACTGTAATGCTAGCATTACAGTCGTAATTTTTCCCTTGCGAAGCGGCACGAACTCTAAATCGATGGGTCACCATAATTCGGAGATCATGGGTGTCGGGAGCATTGTTCGAGGCGACGCTGGATTTGTGGTCCGCGTCGCTGCGAGAGGTGAAGCGTCGGATGCGTCCGTTGTTTGCGCAGGGCCGTTCGGCGGAGAACGCAGGGTTATTTCTTGATGGATTGCTTGGTGATGAGCGACGCAAGACAGGGTGGATGCGCGCCGAGGCGGCTGGCGACACTGGCCTTGGCGGCAACAAGAGCTATTAGGCCGCGACCGATGGGATGCCGACGAATTGCGTGACCTGGTGCGTGACTATGTCATTGAACATCTCGGGGACGCCGATGCGGTGCTGGTGGTCGATGAAACCGGGTTCCTCAAGCAGGGCAAGGCATCATGCGGCGTGGCGCGGCAATACACGGGTTCCGCCGGCAAGATCACGAACTGTCAGATCGGCGTGTTCGCGAGCTATGTATCGCGCATGGCCTTGGCTTCATCGATCGAGCGCTCTATTTGCCGAAAAGTTGGACCGATGATCCGACGCGTCTGAAGGCCACATACGTGCCGGGTACCGTGGACTTTACGACCAAGCCTCAACTCGCAACCACGATGATTGCACGTGCTATTGCCACCGCTGTGCCATTCCGATGGGTAGCCGGGGACACGGTCTACGGTATCGGCGACATTGAGCGAGACCTACGCCGAGCCGGCAAGGGATATGTGCTGGGGGTTGGCGCCTCCCATGTTTTTCGCTCTTGGGGCGTAATCGCGGGGACCGCTGCAAACATCGCCGAGACCCTGGAAGCATCTGACTGGCTACGCCTGTCGGCCGGCCTAGGGACCAAAGGGCCGCGATTGCATGACTGGTGCTACCTGGAACTGGCCGATCTCGAGGCAGAAGAGTTCACCGATCAAAGCGACAGCCTGTGGACGCGAGGCCTGCTGATCAGGCGCAATATTGCCAATGGAGATCTGGCCTACTTCACCACATGGTGCCCGAGAGGGACCCCGATTGAGAAACTGGTCAGCGTTGAAGGCCATCGCTGGGCGATCGAGGATAGCTTCGAGACGGCCAAGAACGAGTTTGGTCTTGACCACAACGAGACCAGATCCTGGCATGGCTGGCACCGTCACGTCTCGCTGGTCATGCTTGCTTTCGCCATGATGGCTGTCATCCGGCATCAAGCAAACAAGCCGACGCCCAAAAAACCAGCCGCTCCGCCTCATCCGCTGGTCGATCCAAGAGATCCGGCGCATAGCACATCGCCTCGCGCGAAAACGTATCGACCCTGCCTACGTTATTGCATGGTCGCTTTGGCGGCGCGCCCATCAAGCCGTCGCTCAACAGGCTCATCTTAGACGAAAATCACGACTGTAGTGCTAAGGCTTTCATGCGCCAATTCGCCAGTCTTGCGGACTGGGGAGAGCGCTGGCCAGCCGAACAAGGCACTTTTGCAGCCGGGCTAATCTTATCGGCAGCAGCGGATCCCGCGCTGTTTCGCAGCCCTCCTCGGCGCGCCCGAGAACGGCCGATGGCGGGTGGCCCCGGTATCTGACTTGGTCCAAGTCAGTCGCCGTTACCGGGAGGGCACGCTCGTCCTGGAGACCCACTTCGATACGCCTGAGGGCACGGTCGTGCTGGTGGACTGCATGGGCCACCGGAATGGCTGCGCTGATCTCGTCCGAGTTCCGTTGGGTGAGCGCGGTCGAGTGGCAAATGCGCATGGAGCTTGTCATCCGCGGCGAGTACGGCTCCGGTACCCTGGTTGGCCGGATACGAGGGGCCGCGCCTGTGCGCATTGGCAACGCCGCTTCTGATCAACTGCAGCTGGATGTCTACGGCGAGGTGCTGGACGCGCTTTATCAGGCACGCAGGATGCGGCTTCCCCCGAGTGATGCTGCCTGGGACCTTGAGCGGGCACTGGTCGAGCATCTTGAGACTGTGGGGGATCAGCCGACGAGGGATCTGGGAAGTGCGTGGCGACCCCCGCCACTTTACCCATTCCAAGGTCATGGCCTGGGTTGCCTTCGACCGAGCCATACGCACGGTCGAGGAGTTCGGCCTCGATGGTCCCGCTGACCACTGGCGAGACCTGCGGGAGCAACTTCACCATCAGGTGTGCCGGGAAGCGTTCGATCCGGAACTGGAGTATGCATTTCGCCCGTCGCTGAACGCGGGCACTGAAGCGACGGTGCTCGGGGTCCTGTCGCTGGTGTTTTGGGCCGTCATCCTGGTCGTCGCGCTCAAATACGTCGTGTTCGTCATGCGGGCCGATAATCATAGCGAGGGTGGGACTATGGCGCTGCTCTCCCTCGCCGTGCCTGCTGCAGGACGGGCGATCTAAAATTCTCCTGTTACTGTGCGCCCCTCGCGGGATGCCCCATCATCAGCCTGCTATCGCCTTGTCGACCAGGGCGAGGACATCTTCCAGCGTGTGGCGATCGTTGAACCTAGCAAGGCGGTCGAACGTCTTGCATCTTGCCGCCTTTATCAGGCGCCTCTGTACAGACCTCAGGCTGTCGTAAGGCAGTCCGCCGCGCTGGCGTACAACGTAGTCGAACTGCTGGATTAGACAGCCTTTGCCAGCCTGGAACTCCAGAGGGTAGGAAATCGCATACGGTCGCCAGTTTTCCGGCGTGAGGCGGTCGCGCAGCTCCAGAAGGAATTGCGTTGTTGTATCCGTAGCAGTGCAATCAAACGGCATAATTGCGCCCTCCCTTTTTCTTAATCGGCCCCGGCGAGATCCAGCATCTTAGGTTGCCGGTTCTTCAAGCGCGTGTTTACCCAGCCGTGAGGATCGCGCTGCGTCTCGGTACACATATGGTCCCATTCAGGTGATCATGCCGCCGACGCGCACTGCTGCGATACGTGCTTCACGGCGCGACTCAGCAGTTGCTGAGCGCTCGTATTCCTCGACTTGCCAGCACGTAAGGGCTTGCAAAAGCCGAGACTTCAGTTCCAGCGATAGCGCGATGATCGCGTCCGCTGATATCGACATAACCGTCCTCCGGTTTCGCCGCGCACTTGATTGTGCTGGGGGATGTCTTCATTCATTAAGACATCCTGGAACTGTTTGCGCAAGGGTTAAGCTGTGGCGTCGCTGCGTGACCGCATAGAGAAAGTGGAGCAGCCAGCAGCTGGCGCGCCATCTCGGTATTCGCGAGAGCGCAGTCCGGCAATGGCTTTTGCGGCGCTTATGACATCGGGAGTCACCCGCCACGCGAGGGCCGAGAATGGTCGCCAACAATAGCGCGCCAGTGACCCGCAGCGGCGTCACAGTGGGATCACGGACGAAGGCATAGGCGGCATTGGCGAACATCACGACGGTCAGCATGCTTGCACCTAGGACCGTGCCCCTCATGACGTCGGAAGCCCCAGCGCATTGTCCCAGTAGAGGCTATGGCCCCCACGTGATCCGTTACCGCGATGTTGCCGTTGACCGAAGAGTCCCAGACCGTGTCCGTCCCGTTCAACGCCGTGATTGTGCCAAAGCCGCCGTCGTGGTTCACTGCATCAATCGCCGCTGCTTCAGTGCCGAACATGCTAATTGAAGGGGCGTCGGCCAATGCAGGATCGGCGCCGAGAATACCAATGTCATGCGCCGCGTGGCTCGTGGCAGTGGCGACCGGACCGGCGTCCATCAGTGCGGCGCCGGCAGTGATCGCAATCCCCCGACCGACCGATGTGGTCGCTATCGCCGCCACGCAGTACTCGCGTGACCGTCGAGCCGAGACAGGGGCGCTGAAGGTGTGTCGGACATGGCTCCCCACGAGAAAACCGGTGCGCTGGGCGCAGGCGGCCGTCCGGCAGGCGGCGCAAGACTGCTGAATTTGCATTCCTTTCTCAAGCGCCCTGTGCGAAACTCAAAGCGCCCTGTGCGAACCGGCGGCGTGATGAGCAGCACATACGAAGGAGAGGACCTCGAGGCGCTAGCAGACATGCCGAATTATCACGCCTGGATTATGCGATGGTTCGAGCCGCATCTCCGAGGGAGAGTGATCGAATACGGCGCCGGCACCGGAACCCTGTCGGCACACATCCGCCCCTTTGCGAGCCAACTGACCCTGGTCGAACCATCGGAGAACCTGCTGCCTCACTTGTCCGGTAAATTCCGAGGCGATCCGACAATCACAATCGCCGGCAGCAGCCTCGAGCAGCACGCTACCACTCAGCGGAGCGACAGCGCCGAGGCGATCATCATGGTCAATGTTCTGGAACACATTGAAGACGACTATGCGGCGCTCCGCGAGCTGCATCGCGTGCTCGTTCCGGGCGGTCATCTGCTGCTGTTCATGCCCGCGCTTTCCTTCCTGATGAGTGATCTCGACCGAAAAATCGGCCACTATCGCCGTTACCATCGCCCGGAGACGATCGAACTGCTACAAAACGCTGGCTTCTCAGTGACGCAATGCCGTTACTTCGACATTCCGGGGGTGTTGCCATGGCTCGTGATCAATCGCTGGATGCGTGCGACGGGGTTTAACCCAACGCTTGCACGCCTGTATGACCGCGCAGTGGTGCCGATCGCGCGCTTGATAGAGGCGGTCCCACCGCCTTTCGGCAAGAACATCATCGCCATCGCTCGCCGGCTGCCATAGCAAGCACCAAGCGCCGGCCGACCTTCAGGCGATCATCGATGCCGGTCAGGGCGATAGTGATGATAACACACAAGCTCCTGCCGCTGATCGGCCCTACCCCGGTCGAGCACGGCCATGGACGACCACCCCTCGCCTTGGCCGGCTATCTTTGTCGATAAATTAAGCCAGGAAAGCTTCATGGAGCCAATCTATCCGGGCCGATCGCGCCGGCGCATGAGTTTCCCGCCGGAGATTATCATGTAATCCGTTGCAGCCCTGCACTCTGGCAGCGCGCAAGCCGGCAGGATCGGGTCTGCTGAGGTCGCTGGGTGTGGTATAATGGCTGCATATGAAGGAAACCCCTCGAACCTACGAAGACCACATCACCGCTGACCCGCGCATTCTGGCGGGCAAGCCCGTCGTGCGCGGCACCCGAATCGCGGTCTGGTGCTCGAGGAGCTGTCCCAGAATCCGGACATCAAGGAACTTCTCTCAGCCCACCCGGATCTCACACGTGCGGACGTGCAGGCGTGCCTTGCCTACGCGAAGGCCATGGTGACAGGCGAGGAGGTCTCCCCCAAACCCCCGAAGGGAGCGGTGTCTGATGCCACTCCCCTATGAAGATCCTCTTCGATCAGAGCGCTACTTCCGGCTGATTGCCTATCTTCGCGAGCGTGGCCACGACGTCGTAGCCGTTTCCCGCGATTTCCCGCCTGGGCTCGCCGATGAGGACGTGCTTGCAATCGCCCGGCAGGAGCGGCGCGTTCTGGTCGTTGCCGATCGCGACCTCGGGGAGCTGATTTTCCACCAAGGTCTCGCCCATGCCGGCATCCTTTAGGCTGCCTGGTGCCCATCTCCTGCACAGAAACCGTAAACCGATCCGGGCAAAGCGGATGGACTGGCGCGATTTTCCGGAACTCGCCCGTCTAACGACTGAGCCGCCAAGTGCTCTGCCGTGCCTGCTGAATGATCATCCGCGCTATACGGAAGTGAAGCAGGTGGGCGGATTCGTGCGCGATGCGACCACCGGACAGCCGCTGTTGTCGCAGTTCTGGGACGGCGAGGGTTCACATACCGATTTTACAAATCCAGCGGCGATCGCCTGGTGGCAATCGGGGCTGCAACGTGAGGTCCTGGATGTCGGCATCGACGCCGGATGGAACGATAACAACGAGTACGAGCTGTGGGATGAGGATGCCGAGTGCGAGGGCTTCGGTACGCCATGTATATCGAAGCCGTCCCAAATCGGCTGCGCGAGAGCTATCGCGAGAACGGCAAAGTTCGTAAGCGTACACTGTGCAATCTATCAGACTGGCCGGCGGCTTACGTCGAAGGTCTACGCGGTGTGCTCAAGGGTGGCACCGTCATCCCCGCGGAGCGTGAAGCTTTCGCCGTCATTCGCAGTCTGCCACATGGCCACGTCGCGGCCGCTCTCGGCACCGTCCGCAGGATTGGCCTTGACCGTATCCTCAGCCCTGACGGGAATCGTTGCCGTGATCTTATCCTTGCGCTTCTTATCGGGCGCATTCTCGATCCTGCATCCAAACTGGCTGCCGCCCGCGCATTGTCGCCCGCCACCGCGGCATCGAGCCTCGGCGAAGTGCTTGGCCTTGGCGAAGTGGATGAGGACGAACTCTACAGGCGCTCGATTGGCTGCTGGCAGCGCCAGCCCGCGATCGAGGCCACGCTGGCGAAACGCCATCTCACCAATGGCACACTGGTTCTCTATGACGTTTCGTCAAGCTACATGGAGGGGCGTTGCTGCCCGCTTGCCAAGCGTGGCTACAGCCGTGACGGCAAGAGAGGCACGCTGCAAATCATCTATGGCCTGCTTTGCGCTCCAGACGGCTGCCCGATCGCCATTGAGGTATTCGAGGGCAATACCGCCGATCCCATGACGCTCGCCGGACAGGTCGAGAAACTCAAGCAGCGCTTTCACCTCGACCACGTCGTCATGGTGGGAGACCGTGGCATGATCACCCAGGCCCGCATCACCGAGGACATCGCATCGGCAGGCCTGGACTGGATCACCGCGCTGCGCGCACCGGCGATCCGGGCGCTACTGGACAGTGGTGCCTTGCAGCTCTCGCTGTTCGATCAGCGTGACATGGCGAGCATCACCGCACCCGACTTCCCCACCGAGCGCCTGGTGGTTTGCCGCAACCCCGATCTCGCCGCCGAGCGCACCCGCAAGCGCGAAGACCTGCTCGCCGCCACCGAACGTGAGCTTGCTCGGATCCAGGCCGCGGTCGCTCGCAGGCGTGATCCGCTACGTGGCGCCGCCGCGATCGGCCTCGCGGTCGGTGCGGTGATCAACAAATACAAGGTGGCCAAGCATTTCGATCTCGACATCGCCGATACCGCCTTCAGCTTCGCACGCAAGACCGCCGAGATTGCCGCAGAGGCAGCAGTCGACGGCGTCTACGTCATACGTACCAGTCTGCCGGCGGACACCTTCGACGACGCGACGACGGTGCGCAGCTACAAGTCCCTCGCCTGCGTGGAACGCGCCTTCCGCTGCATCAAAACCGTCGACCTGCATGTTCGGCCTGTGTATCACTGGCTGGCCGACCGGGTTCGTGCGCATGTCTTCCTTTGCATGCTGGCCTATTACCTGGAATGGCACATGCGTCAGCGCCTTGCCCCGATGCTGTTCGACGACACCGATAAGGCAGCTGCCGAAGCACTCCGCCCCAGTGTGGTGGCACGGGCGCGACGCTCTCCCGCCGCAGTCACCAAGCAGACCACGGGTCAGACCGAGGACGGGCTGCCGGTTCACAGCTTTCGCTCGTTGCTCGCTGACCTCGCGACCTTGGTGCGCAACACCATCATCACCGCGATCACGCCGCACTATCCACTCACCGTGCTGACCAGGACGACACCCGTCCAGCACAAGGCGCTCGCCCTCCTCGGCGTCACTTTGTAGCCAGTATCGAGGCCTCTTGCCTGGCCAATCTGCCGGTAAGTCAAGAGGTTACGCTTCTCGCATGCAGGAAGTTCGGGCTAGCCGGCAGTCTGGGGAGGGGCTTGCGCCGGCAACGCATCGCCTCGGTTCCAAGCAACGAATGGTACAGCGACCAAACCAAGAGCCATTCCGCCAGCAGGTAGAGTCGAGGAGAGGCGCGGTGCCGCACAAGCGTTCCGTTTCCCCTCCCCGCTCATCGAACGCAGCATGCGGATTTCCCGCACTACGCTCTCCGACTGGTTTCATCGCGGGCATACGACGGCTGGTCACATGAGCGTCCACCATGTTCACGTCCGTCTTGGCGTCGCGACACAGCCTGCTCGGAAGGTTCCAGGTTTCATTCAGTGGTTTGCAGGCTCACGCCAATCCACACGCCGTCACCTTCTTCGACAAGCACACCAGAAGTCAGGGTCCTTTCCTCCACCGGCGTTACCCGACCTCAACGGTCATATGACCCTGTCCGACTCCCGTGCAGACCGACGCCTGACAGCGCCGTTGAGGCCGCAACCCTCGCCCAGCACAGGCCTCCCCCAATTACCCGGCTCACCTTTCGAACATGCCGTGCCCATTACCCCGATGGATCGGAACGGGTGCGTCTGTCGGTTGCTTCCCCATCCCACGCGGGCCTTCCCCGAATCTCAGGCGGGTCGGCATCCATCACTTCACTTTCGGGGCCTGCTCAGGCTTCACTCGCGTTACGGCCTGCTCGATTGCTCAACCGCCCATGGCGGCCTTTGTCACGAGGCTTCGATCCAGCCGGTTACCCAGCTAAACCGCTCGTCAGCTACCAGGTCCTACCGACAACTTCCTGGGTGGATCCCTCCTCCACTGGTGAACCGCGCCGTTGGGGCGCACTGAGATAAGCGCGCATCGTCTGTCTTGGTTCGCCGCACAGGATGGCGGGCGCCCGGTATCTCAGACGCCTCTAGGTCGATGAGCAAGTAAGCATCACTTCGGCCGATCGTTCCCGGCCTAATTCGGAAACGGCAAATCAGAAGATTATGATCCCACTCGCAGCAATAGGCGAGACATACATATCGAAATTTGAGACTGCGTCTGCGACTATCCCACCTGCGTAAGCGTGCTGCACAGCTCCGCCCCATACCTCGTACCAGGAATTGGCATGTACGGGGACGTAATAAAGAGCCGAAATGAGATTACCGTCGAACCGTGTGATGTCAAACCCGAAGCCATCGGCCGACTTGTTATATATGTCAGTAGTGGTCACATATACGTCGCCAGTGGAGTGGTCTCGCACGAACAACTGCAGGCCAGCGTAGGCCGATGCGTATCCGAACGCTGAAGCTACATAACCTGCGCCCCACGTAGGCTTGAACCGATACGCTCCATGTGTCTTCCGACTGCGAGTAGAACCAGTCTCCGACATAAACTCCCGATGAAGCTCCACCGGCTGTCGACGAGAATAGATCAGCACCATCTCTCCACTGGCAGTGTGTTCTGGAAACGCTATGTTCCCCTCCAGTTGAGTCTCTAGGGCTGAAGGCACCCGGGATCGTGACCAGTGTCCACCCTGAGGAAACTTAGGGCTTCATCCAGCACACACCACCACCTGGGGTGAAACACAACAGAATGACTATTTTCGCCTGCCCGCTCTTGGGCCAGCCGCTCCGCCACCTTGGTCTTAGGCTGGGGAGAGACCGGGTACCTTCGCGGAATACCATCCCACGCCGCGGCCGGGCTGCGACGTGGCAGGCAGCGAAAATTGGATATACCGCAGCAGCCAGGCTAGGATATTGCAGCAGTTCACTCAGCCAAAGCCGACAGCGCTCCAGCTTGGTCTGTGGTGTGTCATCGTGATGCAACAGGTATAGCAGCCGGTGCTGATATACTTCGTGTACGTCGACATCGCGCATGCCTTCTCCTCTTTCCCCGCTTCAAAGGCAAACAAAGCAGAATTGTTTATACGCGTGGCTGCTGTCAAAGGCGGAAGCCATGAGCACCAGTACTGTCGCAATCACATGAAGGGATATAGCGATCCGATAAGATGTGAACCCAGGGCTGTTCAACGCTCTCGTCTTGGGCTGGGTGAGTCCGAAATGCAACACGCTGATGCAAACCGCCGTCGGGTAGCGGCGTAGGGGATTCCTGCGACGCGGTTCCATGTGACTCCTTTGCTGGCAACCTACACAGCGCATGGGGTTGCCATGGCACCGTTCAGTTCATTTGTTGACCTGCTGACCGAAATCGAAGACCCGAGGCGGGCGGAGGGGAAGCTGTATCGCCTGCCGCACGTCGTGCTGTTTGCGATCTTGGCAATCGTCGCCGGCGCCAACTCTTATCGGACGATCCACAGCTTCATCGATGTTCACATCGCCCGGTTGCGCGATGCGTTCGGCGTGAAGTGGCGGAAAGCTCCGGCTTACACGACGATCCGTGGCATCTTGCGACAACTCGATCCCGCCTCGGTCGAAGCTGCGTTCCGCCGCCATGCCGCCGTGTTGAACGACGCGACAAACGGCGAAGGTCAGCGTCATGTGGCGATCGATGGCAAGACCTTGCGACGAAGCTTCGACAACTTTCTCGACCGTCGCGCCGCGCACATACTCAGCGCCTTTGCTTCCGACAAGGCTCTGGTGCTGGGACATCTCGACTGCGACGAAAAGTCCAATGAAATCCCGGCGGTCCAGACTTTGCTCGGCTCGCTTGCGCTGACCGGCTCTGTGGTCACTGTCGATGCCATGCATTGTCAAAAAAAGCATTCGAGCAAGCCGCCGCCGCCAGCGTTCATCTGATCGCTCAGGTCAAAGCCAACCAACCCGCCCTACATCACGCCATCGCCGCGCTGTGCGACACCGCAGCACCGGTCGATAGCACCCAAACCGCCGACAAGAAGCGTCGGTGCCGCGACGAAACCCGCACGGTCGAAGTATTCGCGCCGGGTGGCAGCTTGGCCGACACCGAGTGGGATGGCCACATCCGTGCGATTATCCGCGTCAATCGCGACGTACTCACCCGCTCCGCCACCACTGGCCTATGGCGCGATAGCAGCGAGACCGCCTTGTTCGTCAGCGACGTCATGTTGCCAGCCGCTCAATGTGCCAAAGCCATCCGTGACCACTGGCACATCGAGAATCGCTCGCACTACGTCCGTGACGGTAGCTTCGCCGAGGACGCCAGCCGCATCCGCTGCAATCCTGGCATCTTTGCGCGTCTGCGCTCGTTCGCTGCCAACATCCTGCGCTTCAACGGCATTCATAACGTCTCAGATGGTCGGCATCGCATCGCCTTCGGCGGCATCAGTGCAATCCTCGCCATGCGCGTCATGTATTGAGCGTTGAACAGCCCTGGATGTGAACCACACGCGTTGGGTCGCAGTGTACTGTTTGGGAAAGAAACATCTACCATGAGCCGAAAGCGCCGACGAAATTGGGCGCAGTCGACGGCCCTGTCACCCGCACAGTATACAACGACGAAGGGGCACAATCAGCAGCATCTCAATGCGTGCTGAAGCCGGGGATCTGGAAAACGGGAGGGACTGATAATAGATGCCATACGCCATAATTCGAGGGGCGAACGGGCGACGTTACGAGGTTGACTTTGGCGATGCGCCGGTTCGCGTCCGGATCTCTTCCAGCGAAGAGACCGTCGAGATTTTCATAGAGGCCGATTTTGAGACCGTCCCGGAAGAGCGTCGGCGCTTCGCCATTCTGAACCTTCCCCGCCACCGGTTCAGTGAGGCTACCGGCGCAGCCGCGCGCCACGCCGCTATAACCCAATTGCGGGAGTGAGAGGTTCGTGTCTCTGGCGGTTTCGACCGGAAGCAACGAAGCCTAGCAATGACAATGCGTACGTATACTACTCGCAGCGGCCGCGTTGTCCGCTACGGCAGTGTGGCGGATTTCGAGCGGCAGAACCTTGGGCTGTTTTCGGCCGGCTGAGTGACGGAATTTTGCGGCTCAGCAGAGCGGCACGACGACGAGATGTGGCCCAGCTTCCGGCGGCCTTGGCGGCAGACCTGCTTCGCCGCAGATCCGACGAATAGCCGCTTCTGTTAATTCATCCGGCGCCGGCACGATCAGCAGAGGCGGACCAGTAACAGGCCGTTGACTGCTTTCCAAGCGAGCTATCCGGTTTTCAAGTGCCCGCGCCATATCGTTTTGGCCTCCAGCGTCGCAACCCGCGTCTCTAGTTCCACCAGCTCAATCGCCCGCCGCTGCATCTCCAAGACCGCGGCGACTGACTGCCCTTCCTCTGGCGTCAGCTCGCCCGACGCGATCGCCGTGGCGATTATGCCCAATGCTGCGCTCAGATCCGTCGCTGTTACTAGCGGCGGCAGATCGAACGTCACGGCGCGGCCCTTCCGTTGCGGCCATATGCGAGACAGCACCAGATCGGCGCATCGCGGATCACCAGCCCTTGCTTTGGCAATGATCGCGCGAAGCACGTCTGCTGCATCGGCTTCCGCCAGGTGGTCGAGCATCGTCGTGACGCGGTTACGCGCACCTGCGGGGCGTCCACGCGGGTTGCCAGATTGCCCTGGCTGGAACGGGCGGCCCCGTCGCTGTTGTCCCGCTGATACATCAGCTACCATGCCAAGACATTACCACATTGCAGCATCTTCTGCATCGATCAGTTTCATGGTGCTGCACGTCGCGTCCCCCACAATCGTATTGCCGCTCGGTGCCGTGTGTCTGACCGAGTGGAAAGCTTCACATTTGGCCTGCGCCACCGTGGCCCCGAAACCCCCGCGCGGTGGCGGGTGCAGGCCGTCCTTAATAGCCAAGGCCGTATGCGCCCGCGTGGCCTGCTCCAGCTGCACTATAGCCGCCGCCCGTTCTTTGCTCGCAAATTCCAGAGCATACGGAAGAGAGCCATGCTTGCCGCTAGCGATGTGATGCGCATCAATCCGCGCGTCTAAATCACCAAAGCCCTCTACATCGGCCTCCGCCTTCGTCATCCGCTGAAGCGCTATATCCACAATCGTGCCAGCCTCAGCACGCTCCCGCGCCGCTTCGCCAGAGCGGCCTTCGCCTCACGCAGTGCTTCGCTAGGGTCGCCTGTGTGCTCAGGGAGGGTGGTGACATCGCTACTTCCGTTGTCAGGCCCCTCAGCCGGCTGCGGCATGAGAAGCGCAGCTCTTTTCCACGTAGCGAGACGCATCGTCGTAAAATGTCAGTCTCATCGTTTGTCTCCCTTATATGCTGATGATTGTAATTGATGGATCAGGGAAGTTCAGGTTCGCCATCACGCCGGCATTCACCGAGACCGTGCTATAAACTCCGTCTTGACCAACGCCGGTCTGCGCTAAAGTCATCTGCCAAACATTGGCCGTGCCGTTCCCGCTCGCATTCACTGGCCAATGACTGAAAGCAACGCTCTTATTGTTCTGAGCACCGCGGCCGACGTTGAGGCACATTATCGTAGCACGCCCCGCTTCTGGCGTGGTGGCGGTGACCAGCATCCCACTGGCGTTCGTCGTGGTCTTCCAACGTGGGCCATAGGCGTTCTTCGTCGCCTGTTTCATCCAATAACCTTTGGGGTTTGGCGTCGGCACAGAAGATCTATTGTTAGATGAACCCGGATTGCCCGGATCAGCCACGATGCCTCCCGTGCCATTGCCGAACCCGCCCCAGCAACATGCCAACTGAGGCACCTTGACGGTATTCAAACCAATCATAAGCGCCTGCGCGCACCACATCGCCCCTACCGCCGATGCCATCGTCGCATCGTTCGTGTTCCAGTCAGTGCCATGGCCGCCAAAACTTACATACTTTACGTTATTCGTGACAGCACTGTTCGCGGCGTTCGCTATTGACTGGAAGTTATTAGACCTCAGCGGAGTCGTGTCAGTAGCCCTCCCGAACCCGCCGCCCTGGAAATAGTCGTAACAGAAGATATCAAGCCCAGTGTATTGACTAGAAGCAAAGTCAGTCCATCCGATATAATCGTTGCTGGGGCCGAGGATTAGCACACCCGGCGCGGCCGACTTCACCGCAGGACCGAACGCTTGATAATAGGAGCCAACTCCAAACTCGCCCAAGCTGGTCGAGGCATTCGGCTCGTCGTGGCCCGCTAGCGCGAATAGCGGGAACTTGCGGCCATCCGACATAGTGAAAGTGCTGAGATATCTGGCGAGGTTCGCCATCGCCGTTGCATAGTCTGACGGGCTGAACCAGTTGCCGTAGGACTGAAGGCCGTTAAGGTTGAAGTCCACCCCAAGGATACACTTGGTAACCCCGTTTGGGGAGAACTTCGGCCAGTTGTTGACCAAGGGGGCCAGCGCACTCTGCTTGACCGTAAGATTAGAGTTCCAGTAAGTGGCAGACCCGCTCCCGTCATCCCCGTCCTTCATTTCACAAATGCCCACCTCCAACGCGGCAAACTGGGCCATGATGATGGGGTCGGTAAAATCACCGAATGGCGCGCCATTCCGCGGGTTGCTCAAGCTGCTCGAGTTAAAACCGTTCGCAAACTGCGGGACAATCTGCTGGCCACTTCCGCCACCAGGGTTGATGAACGCCGATGAAAAGTCAGCCGTCAGGAACGGACTGGATGCCACCGGCCCAGGGCCGCCTGCCGCCGCCTGCGAGATGATAGTGAACGCCACGGGCCCAAACGGAGAGTTCGACGCACCAGACTGCGTCGGCGTCTCTGTGATTGCGTAATTGCCCGCTGTAAGCGAAGCCGCCGCTGTGAGAAGATCGCGCCGAGACACTTGGAAGCTAGAAGCATTAGCGCCGCCGAAATAGAAGAATTCTATCACGCTCGAGGTCGACGGATCCGTGACACCGTTACGAACCGCCTGCCCCCCTTGGGCTGTGATGGTCCAGGTATCAAACGGACCACCAGATGGCGCCGGCTGCCCAGGCGTCTGAGACGCCAAAATGGACCGGCCAGGAGCCGTCACAACAGTCTTGTCAGGAGATTCCTGCAGCCCCCCGCCCACGCCTATAGTGAACGGGCCGCCAATCACGGGCGCGGACTGAAGTTTACTGACACCGTCCACGGCAATAATCCGCACGTAGTAACTGCCATCTGCGAGCCCCGGAATGCTGAGGCTCAGGGCCGTCGAAGTGCCAGCCGGAGTCCAAGGGCCAGTCGCCGATGTAGAGTACGAAACTATGTAGCTATAGCTCATCTAGCAGTCCTAATTAAATACACGCCCCGGCAATGCAGCAAACGCACCAGCCGCTCAATTAATCCTGCAAAAATCTGCATCTGGGACGGTTTGGCCGCCGCCTCTACTACCGCACCAACCACAACATTCTTGCTGCGTTGGCAAGTGGATCGAACTCTCGATCGAGCCAACAGCCATGTGGCCGGTCCCTGAGGGCAAAAGATGCAGCCGCGTCTGAGAGGTGAACCACCTGTTGTTCCGCCGCGTCAGGGCGTAAAGCAGCCTCCGCATAAGTCGGGAAGATGACGAGATTCCTGGTGATGGGAGGGGACGATGGGGTGGAACTACCCGATCAGGATGATGGCAGAGATGCTCGGAACGCCATTGGCATCCAGCGCAAACAGCATCCAATAGCCCGGCACCGTGATCCCAGGATCGCTCGGCACCGCCAGCGTATACGTCCCATTCACGGCGCTTTGTATGGCGAGCGGAATACGCCGTTGATCGGTATCAAGGCCGTGTGTCGAGGTTCCCATCCGCACTAGATCGAAACTGGTCACGTTCCCGCTCACCGTTACCGCCAGCGGGCTGCCCAAACTCAAGCTCTTGGGAGCGCTGACAATCATCGGCCTAACAGCCGCCGACCCATCTGGCGCATAGAGATAGGGGGGTGTGTAAATTTCAAAATCCAGGTGATTGACCGACGGGCATCCGCAGTCGCCACCTCCGCCAACCCAGACCCGACCGTCGGGCATCAGCAGAGCCGTGCTGTGATAGTTCCGTGGCGTCGGCATTGGGGCCAATTGGGTGAATTGCATCGTCACCGGATTCCACATCTCCGGCGTCATGACGGAGTTGTCGTCGGTGAATTGCAGTGGCTGGGTCTGACCGCCGACGATGAACACTTCACCACTAGGCAGCACCACAGCATTCGAATAGGCCCGTGGGAAACTCATCGGCGCCAACTTGGTCACAACCGGCATCGCGGTCGGATTGACATAGTCCTGAGTTATATCGATGAGATACGCGGAGTTGGAGGAGTTAATCCCGTCAAAACCGGCCTCGGGTTTGTTTGTGTACGCTGGCGCACCACCGACTTTGAGGATCTTCCCGGGCGCAAACATGACAGCGTCGCCGTTGATACTGTACGCATCATCGCCTCTGGTTCCGGCCGAAGTATAAGCGCCCCTCAGAGGATCAAAAAAATACATCTGACTACCAGGGCCGGCATCGAACACACGCCCATTCGGCATCGCGAACAGCCAGTTATGGTCGTCGCCATATAAGGTGGAACCCTGTGCCTTATCGAGCAAATCATCTGCCGTGATCAGGCTGCCTGGGATGCCTGTCAGTTGCCAGCCAACGGCAGGGGACCAAAGTTCGCCGTCCTTCCCGCCAGAAGCGCCGCTCCATGAACCACCGATCGTGAAGACGTTTCCGTTCGACAAGGTAACGCTGGCGTTGTAACCACGCGGGATGTTGAGGTCTGCGTCATTAGCCCATGCGCCAAGGCCGAGAAAGGGATTAAAGATCGAAGTGTGATAGCTACTGCTTCCACCTGCCACTAGTATCTCTCCGTTTGGGAGGAAAGAGATGCTGGGGCAGAACATGTCGGCCTCTACCGCACCTGAGTCCATCAATGGACTGACAGCGCCGGTCGCCGGATTGTAGAGTGCCGTTAGGGTGGTACTCGGTGTATGGCCGATGTCTCCCTCGAAGGACGCTGGCATGTTGCTTGACCATACCAGGACCTTCCCAGTCGGGAGCATGGCAGCCGAAACAGGCACAGTGGGCAGTTGGACGGTCGCGCTCCATGTACCAACGGCGACCGCAAGGGTGACCAGATCAGCCATGTCCCGCCCTTCGTTACCAACGTGTTTACGACGCTATCTACGCTGCGTTTCACCGAACCTGTCAATGGTCGTTCTGTAACATGAATGAGTACAGATCGCACGTTGCCATCCATCGGCCTTGTCGATGTCAGCGCTGGATGTGGCTCCCCAATCCACGGTTCGGACTTATTTCCTGCCTTGCCCAGACGCTCAGTGTCCGTCCGGAGACATATCGCGTCATCTGAGTCGGTTGGCGGCTGGGTGGGGTGTCGCTTGAAGCGGCTCGATTGACTGTGATTCGGTGGTGGCACCGTTTCATGAGGTGCCCGATGTGGACGACCGAGAACCGCCGTCGCTATGACCGCGACGAGCTGCGTTACCCGAGTGATCTCACCGATGCTGAGTGGCAGCACATCAAGCCGCTGATCCCGCCTGCCAAGCGCGGCGGCGGCAAGCGCACTGTGGACCTGCGCGAAGTGGTCAACGGCGTGATGTATGTGCTGAGCACCGGCTGCCAGTGGCGCTACATCCCGAAGGACCTGCCGCCACGCAGCACCGTGAACGGCTATTTCTGTCTGTGGGGCTGGGACGGCACGTTGGAGAAGATGCATCACGCACTCTACGTGAAATGTCGCGACCTGGCCGAGCGTGAAGCCAGCCCGACCGCCGCATCGTGGACAGCCAGAGCGTGAAGAGCGCGGAAAAAGCGACTGTCTTGTCTGTCAAGCGTCGTTTCGACTTTTCATGATCTGGCGTGGACCGCGGCGCCTCAAGGCTGGCGCGTCGCGCCACCGCCTTCGGCGGCTTCGGCCTTGACCCACCGCGCTCCACGCCAGTCCGGGCTTTTGATCGGCTCGACGCCGTGGTTTACGCGCATTGCCATGAGGTCTTCGTCCGAATGATTGCGTTGAGGATGCCAAGGAGACGACGCATGCATGCGACGAGGGCGACTTTCTTTGGGCGTCCCCGTTCGACCAGGCTTCGGTAATGCTGGCTGATGACAGGGTTCCATCGGGTCGCGGAAAGCGTTGCCATGTAGAGAGCGTGACGAACATCAGCCCGGCCACCGGCAATGGTTCGCTTGCCGCGCATCTGCCCAGAGTCTCGATTGACCGGCGCGACACCGACGAGAGCAGCGATACGACGGCGGTCGAGTTGACCGAGTTCGGGCAGATCGGCGATCAAGGTGTGTGCGGTGACATCACCGACACCCGGAACTGATGTCAGCAGATCGTCGGCTGCCCGCCAGACGGGTGATCGCTTGATGGTATCGTCGATGTCGCGATCCAGTTCGGCGAGCTGGGCCTTGAGCGTCTTCAGTGTTGCCTTGAGCATGCGTTGAACGCGAGGATTGCGTGCCTGATGGAGCCGATTGGTCTCCATGCCGATCATTTCCACCACTTGCCGGCGGCGCGCGATCAGTTCGGCCAAGGTTTGGCTATCAGCGTTGGCGACTGGGCGCGGTTCGGGACGGATGCGTTCAGCGAACAGGGCGATGACCTGGGCATCAAGCGCATCGGTCTTGGCGAGCCGGCCTGTGGCACGGGCGAAATCCCGGATCTGGCGCGGGTTGACGACGGCAATCGGCAGAGCGGCTCTGGCCAGGGCGGCAGCTACGGCGATCTCGAACCCGCCGGTCGCCTCGAGCACAATCAGCGCTGGAGCCAGAATTCGCAGATCGTCGACCAGTTGCTCAAGGGCTTGGCCATCACGCGCGACGGCAAAGGTCTGACCTGACGGACGCACATGAACATCAAGACGAACCTTCGACACATCGATCCCAACGAAGCTCGGCGAAGCGGGGTGTTCCATGACCCGTCCTTGCGAATGCGGGCTCGGCTTGCGGCCCAGGCGACTGTTCGGGTTCGCGGCGGAACCGGTGGACAGGGCTCCTTGCTTTTTCTCGGGCTCACCGACCCTGGGGGGCTGCGGGCTCCCATCCACCGATAGACTTGCCGACGGTTTCGTGGCCGGCAATGGCAAGATACAAGGGGGGCCAGCATCGATCCACACGGCTTTGATGCGGGCAAGCTGATCAAAGGCAAGAAACGCCATGTCCTTGTCGATATACTGGCTGGACCACGAGCACAGGTATGACGTCGCGTACCGTCACCCCAGGTTCCGCAGTCTGCGTCTGGAGGTGTTTCGCACCCTGCAATCGGCAGCAAAATCGTTGCAGATCCGCGGGGCGTAAGTGAATGATCCGTGCCCGAAAATCCGGCGAACGTGTGCGCCAGGCGTTCCATCCGCAGGTAAGTCGTTGATCGATAAGCGAAACCGCTGCGGCATAGATGTATGTTATGGTAAATAGGCTTGGGATCTTGCAGCCAGAGGCACACGCCCAATCCTAAAGCCTGGTATCGTGTATCCCGGAAAGTGGGGCGGTCGACGACGTGCTCAGGGATGCGCGCGACTTCTCCGGTCACTCGCTGCGGTCTGGTTTTCTATCGGTTGACGAAGCTGCGGCGCAGCGCGGCGCGATGAGCGCTATTGTTGTCAATCAGGATGGACATCCTGGCCAGGGCTTTTTTGACGTGCTGAAGGACCTTGGGCGCGACGTGTCTGACAAAATGATGTGTTGGTCTGCGGAAGTCAGTCTTGTTCACGCTTCGTGGAAAGGCCTAAGGCGGCACGCCACGCTGCCCGCTCACCCGGTAGACCGTTCCAGAGCGCATGATTGAACATTATTGCGCCTCTATGTGCGGGAAATGCGAGGTGCTGACGTCCCGGCGGCCTTACCCGCTCATGGAGCGTCCTGGGCCTTTGCGAGGTCGAGACCTATGGTTGTGACGATGGACATGGAAGCAGCACCCTTTGGTTGATGGAGGCCCCCAGCCTTACGACAGGGTTCAAAGTGGGGGTCACGCCCTCAAATGGGCCGTTCAGAGTGCACGCTACATGACCCTGGAAACTATCGCTCAATGGGACATGATCTCAGCATCAGCCTGCCCCTCTCATCGCAGCCTGACACGGCGGTCCACCCGTCAAGGCGCTCAACTCCGCTCTGGGACAGGATCTGCCCGCCGCCGCTTGTGGTCCCTTGACAGGTGTCAACGGCTCGACTTGTCGGATAAAAGATTGACGATGTTCCGCCCACTGTTTCGCTGTTACCCGCGATGAAGTCTCTCCAGAATCTAGCTTGCGAGAGTGCGTTCTCTCCTCCGATACGTTAGCTGCGCAAGTTTAAGGCTTGACACGGCTCGAATTTATCTGGCCTACGTATGCGTGCGGAGAGGCGTAGGTTAGGGCTCAGCATAGGGTGTGTGTCCAACTTTCATCGGACTTGCTGATGGTGCACCGATCAAGCTTAACCGGCTGAGCGGCTCATCATCGAGCAATCAAATTGCGAGCGCAAACTGCGGGCCGACGGCTCGCCCTACGCACCCAACGTCGGTCGCTTGATGCGGTTTTGTGAAACGGAGCACCTGGTTTGGTAGGCTCAGGGGATAGGGACTTTGGTGCGCAAGGCGCTAGTAGCGAACTGCTTCCACGCGCAGGTGTGAGTAACGTATTTAGCCAAGCAGAATCCAAACTAGAGCGTGCCGCCGGCTCCCTCCGAGAGGCGGGGCTTGAGCTCGACCTTTTGGCTGGAGAAGCTGGCCAGGCCGACGTACTCCGAGAAGAACTTGCACGCTGTTCGATGGTGGCCGAACTCAACCCGGAAGACATTGGACCCTCTTTCATTGCAGATCGCCTTGACCCGACAGGTGACCTCCAATATCGACAGCTTGTGGACAGCATTCGCCGAGAAGGACAAAAAATCCCAATTCTTGTACGGCCGGCCGTTGACGCCGGTCACAAATATCAACTCGCCTATGGCCATCGACGCTGGCGCGCCGCACGCGACCTCAACATCAAGGTTCGCGCCATTGTTCAAGAGCTCACGGAACTCCGAGCTTGTCATCGCTCAGGGCAAGGAGAATTCCGACCGCCGAACCTTATCATTCATCGAAAGGGCGTTGTTTGCGGCAAAGCTTAATGAACGAGGCTTTGATCGGCCTACGATCAACGCGGCATTGGCCGTACAGAGTGCCGAAACCACACGCTTGCTCGCGGTTGCCGCTGCTGTTCCTGCGCAGATTGTCCGTGCTGTTGGACCAGCTCCGAAAGCGGGCCGTACACGCTGGATGGAACTGGTCGGTTATTTCCATCACCAAAAGGGGGCGACTCAACTCGCAATCCAGATCGCTAACGAGCCGTCCTTTAGAGGGCTTGGCACGGATGCACGATTTGCGGCGCTGATCGCAGCATTTCGCGCTGCCGCATCGGACCCGATACAATCGGAGGCGGTCTCAAACAGCCAAGGTCAGCCGGTTGTCAGAGTGACCCGATCTGGCGAGCGGTATTTACGACTGTCGATTGACGAACGCCTTGTCCCAGGTTTTGGCGCATATCTCATCCGCACGCTGCCCGAGGTAATCTGTCGATTCGAACAACACGATAAGCCCGTCGGCACGTGAGCCCTTTCTTCGGCTGCTCGCCAAAATCAGGTCGACGTTGAGGACGTGCGCGCTTTTTCAGGCGCAGCACCGGAACCTGTCCAGACACGCAGAGGTCGCTAAGGCGATGGACCATGTTCAGGTGCAATCAGCGAGAAACCCAGAGTTGTCGTTGTCGGATTCGACCGAGTTCCGCTTGAAGTACAACGTTCGGCCTCAGCTGGAGCCTGCTGATCCGATCGCTGCCCGGCATGCTGCAACCGATCAGCTAGGTCGAACGACTAACTAAGTTCCAACGCCACAAACAACGCAGTATCGTGCGCATAGCGGCGGACCGCGGTTGGGCAGCGCGGTGGTCGATGCGTCGCATCCGATCATCTCCTCAAAGTGATGACAGCGACTCAGTTTAACCGTTCCGGCCGCCGTCCACCCGCATAGGACCTCTGACAGTGATCCCCGGCAGGGCGGCAGGGCAGGAGGCGGCGCAAGCTGAAGCCGGCGCCAAATGTCCCTCGGAGCGTCGAAGCCCGATCGCCGCAGGAGATCAGTAAGGCCAAGCGCCGCGCCCGACTATGCGCTACTGGGACGTGGGGCCGTGCATTTCGGCCGGCAGCGTTGGCGACGGGTCGGCATTTTTTAAATGGCTTGAGCCAGCGCGAAATCAATCAGTTAGGCCGTCCCGGTAGTGAGCCACCCTACTTTCAGTCGACGCCTGTCGCGCCTGAAATCGACCGCCGAGTCGGGATAAGGCGCCTTGTCCCAAGCTCGACTTACAGAGGATTTTGCCCATGGATGAGCTGCCGGGAGTAAGCATTATTGTTGGCAACTACAACTATGCGCAGTTCGTTGCGCTCGCCATCGAAAGCGCCTTGGCGCAGGACCATCTTCGATGCGAGGTGATCGTTGTCGATGATGGCTCGACAGATGGATCACAGGAGGTGATCGAACGTTATCGTGACCGCGTCCGGATCATCCTCCTGCCGAATAACCGGGGGCAGGTGGCGTCGCGTAACGAAGCATGGCCGCTGGCGAAGTACGAAATTGTGATCTTTCTGGACTCCGATGACCTGCTGGAGCCGCATGCTGCCTCGACAATCGCCCGGAACTGGAGGGCGGACCTCGTCAAGGTTCAGTTTCCGATGAAAAGCATTGATGCAAATGGCAAGTGGCTCAATCAGATATACCCAAAGTTTCCCCCCAATCTTCGGACCGATACTCTGCGACACACGCTGCTCAAGTACCGGAGCGTGCTATGCTAGTTCTGGGAGCGGCAACGCCTATGCGAAATGTCTTCTGGACAAGCTTTCTCCGATTTCGGGCCTGCCACACATGGACTGGATATTGCGGATCCATGCGCCATTCTATGGCGAGGTTCTGACCCTTGCGGCCCCGCTCGCATCATATCGGATCCATGATGCTCAATGGAGCAGGTACAATGATCTGCGCCTAGACCGGTTTATTCGCGAACTGGATCTTCAAGAAACAAACCTTTCGTATCTCTCGGCGTTCTTCAAGCAAATCGGTCTCCCATTCGATCCCGAATTCGCGAGGATGGCGTCGCAGTGGCAGTGCGAGTGCCTTATCTCGATATCTCGAACTCTCTGCACCCGGGGGACGTTGGGTCCTTGCCGCCCGTCAAGGTCGTTGGTCTCGCTTTCAAGGCCTTCTTGTGGTCGCCAGAGACCTTTAAAAGGCGCTCTGCTCTGCTAGTCTGGACGACGCTGGTGGCGTTCGCACCGCAGCGCTCGGCAAAGCGTCTGATGGAGCTGCGTTTCTCGAAATCAAAGCGCCCAAAGTGGGTTGCGCGCATGGTGTCGAGCATAATTACGCATCGTCAGGTGTCGATCGCATCCAGTTAGTATTGCGTGTTTGCTTTTGTCGGCCTCGCGGCGTTGCTCTGAAGACAATTGCTGCGGTCATTTGGCTTGCTGGCTGCTGCCCCCGCCAAATTCATGCCAAGGTGTCGCCTGAAGACCAGTTAAAATCGGCGCAATAAGGCCTCATACCGATGGAAACCGGACGTATCGATGTCGCCGCCTTCTATTGGCGCCGCGCCCTCCGCATCTGGCCGCTCCATTTTACCGTGGTGCTGGCCGCCAGCTACTTGATGACGGCGATCTAGATGCCAGCCGGGGCGACAATCGCCCTGCTCGCCTTTTACGGGAATTGGTATCTGACTTCACACCCGTTCTTTTCGCCGGCCGGATACTGTGGTCGGTTTCGGTCGAGGAGCAGTTCTACGCTTGTGCGCCCTGGGCGATGCGGTTTCTGTCGCCCCGCCAGTGCGCTGGTCATCGCCGCGGTGGCCGCCCGGCTGGTCGTGGAGGGGAATGCCACATCGTTCGCCACGATCACCCGCCTGGACCCGATTGCGATCGGCATAGTAGGTTGCCTTCCTAGGTGCACCAGTGGCATGGAAGCCGCTAGTCTACCTGGGTCGCATCTCATATGGCCTGTATGTTTTTCATCTACTGGCGCTCGTAAGCAACGAGGTCGCTTCTTTCCCAAGCGCCTCTATAAACTCCGCGGCGCGCATCGAACAAACGACCGGCAAGCTCAAGCGGTCTCAGACGTGTCGCCATGCGTTGCGAAAAGACCGACACCAGCTACTCGGCAATCATCCTCGCATGCGGGCTAATGTTGGTTAAATCCGTCCACACGGCCTACTAGTAGCGTCTGCGCGCCTGTAGCCAATAGGCGATATCGCCTAAGCCCAACTTCCCTAGCACATGATAGAGCAAGCGATCGGACGTCTCTTGACGTATAAAAACGATCTTCGACCCCAGTAGATCTGCCCAGCCAAAACGGTAGCCCCTGAGCCAATCTGAGGAAACGAGCGCGTCGACGTCCTTTTGCTTATGTCCTGATCGACATATATATATCTTATCCTTAGTAATAGCGAATGGGGCCAACCCGAACTCGTTTGAGCGGAGGAAATCCAGAACACCCAGGCAAACCTCTGGCCATTCCGGATTGGAGAAATCATCGAATGCAATCACCCCAGCGTCGTTAATAGAGGATGCAGCGAGTTTGGCGTCGCTCTTTACGTGGAACTCCCTATGTCCACCATCGACATGGAAAAAGCGCACGGGGCCGACAACACGGAGGATATCATCCACCTTGAGGTGCTCGGATGGGCCAATATGGATGCATTCCTCCGGTATAGAAAGCCCGAGGCGCACCGCATTCAACTTGAAAACCTCAAGCTGGCCGGTCCCAATGTAACCTCTGGTATCGTGGTTGAACAGGTCAATGCCATAGACACGCTCGTTCGGGAGAAGCGCCTTGGCCAGCATGAACAGAGATCTTCCCTGGGACACACCTATTTCCGCAGCACCGCCAGAAATACCCTCTACGGTTTGGAAACGTAGCAGGGTTGCGTAGCAGGCGGCATCAACCGGCTTGAGGTTGCCCCATATGGCGTACATCTCTCGAGCAATATAGCGTTTCAGACTGCTATCAATATGCCCCGGCGCCGGGACCGACTTTCCTAGTTGCATCCTAACATCCCACCGTGGCTGCTTGGTTTTCTCAAGCAATGCGTATCCTAGCCCACAGGTTCCCACGAACAAATGCATCCGGCCCCCGCGCATGGTGCGAATCGAGGGAGAGTACGATTTTATATCGACGCATTGATCGGTTCCGAGACATTTCTTATCTGGGCATGCGCATTGCCGCCGTTTGGCGGCAATGACAGAGGCGAAAGAAAAGCTATGGTACAGCGGCGCGTATTGATTGACGGATACTTCCTCGGCAAGCCATACGGGTTCGGGCGGTTCATTCTTGAGCTCTGTCGAGCGCTCGGATCACGAGCGAGTGATTTGGAGCTCATTGTCGCCGTCCCGTCGAGAATCAAAATCAAATCGCTTCCGGCATATCACTATCTCACCTGGCACACGGTGCCGGATGCCAACTTCATGCTCTGGGAGCAAGTGATGGTCCCAAGGCTTGCCCACAAGCTTGGCTGCGGGGTAATCCACTTCCCCTACAACACCAAGGCGGTTTTTACCGGTCGCGTACGTACAGTTGTGACCGTGCACGATCTTATTTTCTTGACGGAAGTGGTTCGCCTGCAGCCCCTCAAAGCGTGGCTTGGCTCGCAATATTCAAAATGTATATTCAAGCTCGCTACGGGTGGGTCCAGTGTGATAGTCAGTGTTAGCGACACCACCCGGCGCGCACTTGCGTTGCTTGGAATGCAAGCGACTACGGTTTATAATACAGTCGATGGATTGCTGGCGGTGTTGCCGGAAATACGGGAGGTGCCTAATAAACGCTATATTCTTCACAGAGGCGGACATCAATCGCACAGGAACACAGAAAGAGTTATTCATTCTTTCCTCAAAATACGGCCCAAGATTCCAGATGTCGAATTGCGTATAGTTGGCGTTCCTGATGGCGCTAAACGGTGGGGAACACGTGACGATCAAAGCATACGATATTTGCCGCGACTTACCGATGCCGAGTTGGCGGCATGCTATGCCGATAGTGCCTGCGTCGTCGCAGTGAGCTTGCAAGAGGGGTTTGGACTTCCGATTATAGAGGGGTTCGGATTCGGCACGCCAGTCATCACGTCAAATCTAGATCCCATGCGGGAGGTCGCTGGAGGGGCGGCGCTCCTGGTTGACCCTTTCAGTTTGGATTTTATCGGAGACGCGATAGTCTCCCTTGTACATGACGGTCCGCTGGCGCAATCATTAGTGGAGAAGGGGTTTGCCCGGCTAGCCGCCTTCCGGAGCGAGTGCGTTGCGGAACAAATGCTACAAATCTATTCATCCGCTCTGGTGACCCGAACGACCGTGGCCGACCAACCACTAACCAACGCAAGAAGACAGACGCCTCCTCAGGGCGCTCCACAAGGCCGGCAAAATGCACCTTGATACCCATCTTCTCGGGGTGCCGGATGTTCATGAATTCAAGGGAGATATCGCGCAGAAATCAATGACCGATCTCGGGCGATGCAGCGTCACAAGGTGAGCAGCGCTTTTTCTTGCAGATCTCAGACTGTCATCGAAAAACTTCGTCATAATGGCTAGCCAGCAAGGCGTCTTTTCCCCATACGCCCTCATCGGTGATGTTCATTCTCCTCTCCCGCTCTCCGTTCCATCCACCGCTTGATAGATCCGCACGTAATCAACGGAAACCTGCGCCGGCCACACCGTCACCGCATCCGGCGGTCCGGTCCACCGATCGGCGATCTCCCATGTCATAAGGAAATAGAGCTTCTGTCGATCGATGAAGTTCGGCTGCTCACGCACCGTCTGTCCATTGAGCGTCCAGCGCATTGTCTCGGGCGACCAGAGGAATCCCACCGTCAGCCAATTGTGGGTAAGATGCGGAACCGGTCGGCGCGTGATCGGAACGTTTGGTTTCGCTCCCATTCCGTTGATATACAGCGTACCGGGTTCATTGCCGATCACTTCGAGCATGTCGATTTCAGGCGGCCAACCGCCATCGGCAGGCAGCAACCACGTCGTGAAGTGCTGCCCGCGACTGAGATTGTCGAGGCGCAGCCGCACTTCCCAGTAGCCATAGAGCTGCGCGTGCTGCTGCTCGCCGCTGGCCATGCTCGCGATGTAAGGAAATCCCGAGAAATTCGGGGACAGGGCGGGCGATAGCGGAAAGGCCCGTAGCACCAGCGCGCCATCCACAATCTCGTGAAGGGGCCAGGATCGTTGCTGCTTGAGCGCATCCCGGACGGTGGCACCGCTCGCGATGGCCTCGCCGTCCGCCATCTTGAACCCTTTATCCTCATTGCCGGCCAGATACCGCACGTTGAATCGCGCGAAGTACGGCAGCCACCGTGCCCCGCCGCCTGGGTCGCCGACGCTGAGACTGTCGAATTCGTCGTGCCAGACCAGCTTGTACCCCGGAGGGGGAGTAGCGCCTGCGATCGCCGGAGGAAGGCCCATAAGCAACGCTATCGAGATGGCAAGATGGCGGATACAAGCGGCGGCAAATCGCATGTGCCACATCATGACGCGCGCGAGTCGCTGGATACGGGACAGCCCCGCCCATGAAAGCAGCTCGCGAAACACCTCCGGCGCCAGCAGCCATACCGCGCCGGCGAAAACCACCACGCCAACTGCCACCTTAGCGAGAAGCGCGGCAAGCAGGCCGGCACCATTCGTGCCGGCTGGAATCGCCTGGCCGAGCAGGCTCACGCTCCCTGCCATCAGAAGCGTAGCTCCCCAGATCGGCACCTGATCGGACAGCATGCGGCGAATATGCAGTCCCAGTTTCCAGCGCAGGGCTACGACAACGATGGGGACGCAAAGACTGGAGGCGATGCCGCCGGCCGCCGCGGCCGCAATCAATCCCCTGGGTGCGGCGATCAGCATGGCCACGAAATACAACGCTGCATTGACTGCGGTGATGACGAGACTGATACCGGCGCAGCCGGCCGCATTCAGGATCTGCCGCCCGATCAGAACAAACGTGTAGGCAATGCTGGACAAGCACAGGATCTGCAACGGCTGCACCGCTCCGTTCCAAGCAGGACCTAGCAGCAGAGGCACCATGTTGCCCGCGACTACCGCCATACCGATGAAAGCGGAGAAACCCAACAGCAAGCTGAACTGCAACGCGCGATAGGCGGCCTCACGAAACGCCGGCGTCCCCTGAGAAAAGCGAGGGAGCACTGCTATTACTAAATCGTAGCAAACCCAAAGCATTGTACCCATGACCATCCCGGGCACACGGGCCGCCACGAAATAAATGCCGATCGTGTAGGCACTCAGAAAAAACCCCAGTATCAGGGCATCCACGCGCCCACCCAAAAACTCGAGAATGCCGCTCGCGCCGGACTTGCCGGCGAACCAAGCGAGTTCGCGCAAATGTCGGCCCGACACAGACGCGCCGGGATGCCAAGAGGAACGAAGCACGAGTATAACCAGCCCAGTGGCCGCACCGGATAACTGTTGCCCGACCAGGCTCCACGCGCCAGCCCCGCCATACGCCAAGGCAACACCTATGGTACCGCCAACGCCGATCGAAGCCAACGAGCTAAGCGCCGTAATGTCGTAGCGCAGATGACGCTTGAGATTTGCTTGGTAGATCCACGTCGCACTCGTTACCATAGGCATGGGCGCCAGGGCTACCAACAGAGGCAGTAGCTCCGCTTTGCCTTGCGTTATTGACAGCGGCCACGCAAGAGCTGTAACCGCGAGTGCGCCTGCGGCACCCATGGCAAAGTTCGCCCAAAACGCCGCCGTAAAGTGCTCCGGGTCGAGCTCCGCTTTTTGTAGCAGAGCCGGGCCGAAGCCGCCTATAAGCATCACCCGGAAACCGTGGATGATCGTGCCGGCCACCGACACGATGCCGAACGCGCCAGGCATAAGCAGCCGGCTCAAAGCCATGAAGAACACAAAGGAGGAGAATTCAAGGCCGACGCCCTCGCCAAAACGCCATAGAAAGGCGCGACGTACGTCTCTACGGCGGGTCGCACGAAATTCGTCCAGGACTCGCTCTTCATCGCCCGGTGTTGCCGATATCGTCACTCAGGCTTCATCCCGTTCCAGCCACTCAATTTTAGCCGATCGCCAAATCACGCCCGGCAGCTTGTTCATTGACAGGCTCCTTCAAGACGCCAGACGCACAAGCCAAGTTGGCCAGCTGCTTGCATTGGAACGCAGCTCGATCAACCGCCGCACGGATCGCTGAGGAGCCAAGGCAATAGCTATGGTCCACATGAGTTGAGCGGCGCGCCTCTTGACGGGGTGCGGCGAATGAACAAATGCAGCCCTGAACGCAATTTTCACGGCCTTACTGGGCGGCACGTACCACCGCTCTCCTGGCGTGGAGAGTCGAGACGCTGAAATAAGGTTCCCTACATACGACTGTGACGCCGCCCGAGCGAATTCTGGATTGAATGTAAGACCCATTCCTCCGAAGACTGTGGAAAGGTAGGAGTAAGTGGCTTCCTGCATTTCCAGGAGGCGGATAAAGCGGGTAGCGCTTAAATTGATGGAACTACTCCACTGGGCTTCGTGGATGCGGTAAGATACAAGAGGAGCCGAGAGAGTGAGTACATCGCCATAGAACGGCGCGTGTATCGCCAATATCGTGTCCATCCACATCAGACCCGAAATTGGAGAAAGCTTATCCAACATCCGCCTCGCATATGCGTTGCCGCTGCCAGCAACGCCATAACATGTCCCGAACTTAAGCAGCATGCGGCGAAGGGTGTCGGTAGGGACATTGGGTAGATAGCCCGGGGTCAAACTATTGCGCGACTTGCCTTTGGCATCGATGGTTTTCATTGGAAATTGGACCTTGACGGCGTCCGCCCTCCAGTTCCGAGCGATTGTCGAGGCAGCATGTGGCTCCAGCAGATCATCGGAGTCCAGGAACATCACTATTTCGTACTGTGCTAGCGGCCATGCCTCGTTGAGCGCCGCTACCTGCCCTCGGTTAGTCGGCAGAAGGATGACCCGGGCGCGGTCGCGATAACGTTCGATCACCTCCTGTGATCCGTCAGTCGAACCGTCATCGACAACGATCACCTCACATCGCGAATAGTCCTGCGTCAAGGCACTGTCGATCGCCGCTCCGACGAACTGCGCATAATTGTAGTTACAGACGACAACGCTTACCCCCGGCAGCTCGCTCATGACAGACCTTTCAAGACGCCAGCGAAGACAAGCCATTTTGGCCGGCTGTTTACATCGAAGCGCAGCTCCAGCAGCCGTT
Source organism: uncultured Alphaproteobacteria bacterium (assembly GCA_963850535.1). Classification (GTDB taxonomy): domain Bacteria; phylum Pseudomonadota; class Alphaproteobacteria; order Acetobacterales; family Acetobacteraceae; genus JAMXLO01. The sequence continues at coordinate 178,444 of CAWKMC010000024.1, forward strand.
CCGCCCATCGCTGCGGCGCCATGGTGCCGAGTGTGATCCACAAAAGCACCACTGCCCTTTAAGGCTGGCGGTGACCGAAGAGTCTCCTTCATAGCCTGCTCAGAGACCATTCACGGGAGCCGCTACGGCCACCGGCGCGAGATATGAACGCGATCGGGCCGTGACTTGCGCCATGAACGGCGCGACGCACGTCAACGGCGTATGCCAGAGGCTTCGGATCGCTCATCACAATTCCGCATCACGACGCTGAGGCGCCGATACGATGCGCTCAACGCCATCCTGCGGCGCTTCGATCATCGAGAAACGCAGCTTCCAGTCATGAGCGACTCGATCCCAATGTCTGCGCGCGCCCATCGGGCGCGAACTGCAACGCAGCTCCAAAAGCGTAGCAGAGCGGCGCGCCTCTTCAACGAGGTGTCGCTTGGCTGTCCAGAAAAAAGCCTTGAAGGCGCGTCCAACGACCTTGATGGGCGGGCACGTACCAACGCCCTCCCGGTCCAGAGAGTCGAGATACTGCGATAAGGCACTCGCAGTACCACTGCGACGCCATCTCGGCAGAGTCCGGGATCGAATGCAAGGCCCATCTGCCTGAAGAACGCCGAAAGATACGACGTATTTGCTCTCCTGCAGCTCCAAATAGCGAGTGAACCGGTCTAGGCCCAGGTATTGAACCTGCTCCACTGAGCATCATGGATCCGATAGGATGCAAGCGGGGTCGTGAGGGTGAGAACCTCGCCACAGAATGGTGCATGGATCCCAATATCCAGTCCATCCATGGCAGACCGGAAATCGGAGAAAGCTTCTCCAGCAAACGTCTCGCATAGGCGTTGCCGCTCCCAGGAGTAGAAATAGCAGTCCTCCGAACCTGAGCAACGTGTGTCGCAGAGTGTCGGTCCGGAGATCAGGTGGATATTTCGGAGTATGTGTGATTAAGCCACTTGCCATTGCATCAATGCTTTTCATCGGAAACTGAACCTTGACGACGTCCGCCCTCCAGTTCCGGGCGATCGTCGAGGCAGCATGTGGCTCCAGCAGATCATCGGAGTCCAGGAAAATCACGATTTCGTACTTTGCCGTCGGCCATGCCTCGTTGAGCGCGGCAACCTGCCCTCGGTTAGTCGGCAGAAGAATGACCCGGGCACGGTCGCGATAGCGTTCGATCACCTCCTGTGATCCATCAGTCGAACCGTCATCGACAACGATCACCTCACATCGCGAGTGGTCCTGCGCCAAGGCGCTGTCGATCGCCGCTCCGACGAACTGCGCATAATTGTAGTTGCCGATAACAATGCTTACCCCCGGCAGCTCGCTCATGGCAGGCTCTTTCAAGACGCCAGACGCGACAGAGACCGGCTCGAGCCATTTCGGCCGGCTGTTTACATCGAAGCGCAGCTCCAGCAGCCGTTCCGCCCATCGCTGCGGCGCGAGCGCCCCGAGATAATCCACAGAAACACCGCAGCCCTTTCCTTAAGGCTGGCGGGTGACCGAAAAAATGCTTGCACACGGCCCAAGGACTTTGCGCGGCTGGACGTACCAAGGGCCGCTCGGCGCGGAAAGTCGGGAACACAGCGACCTGACATTCCAGATACCAGAGCGATCCGGTCCTAGCGGCCTCGGGATCAAAAGTTGATTCCACGTGTGTGAGGAATCGTGCCAGATACTCCAATTTCCGGTCGAAATCCTGCAACTGCCTTGTAAAAGCGTTCCACATCAAGTTGGTATGTTGAGAATCGTTCGGAGCCGTGCATCCGATAGTAGGTCAGCGGTGTCGTCAATGTCTTGACCTCACCCTCGAACGGGGCGTGGATTTCCGTCAGCGCGTCCATCTGACCACATCTGGGCGACCGGTTGGAACCTATTGTCACCATCGATCGGCGAGATGCGCTCCAGCAACCACCTGGAATACGCATTGCCGCTGCATGGAGAGGTATAGGTCTGGCCAACTGCGAGCAGCATCCGTCGAATTGTTTCGGTCGTGAGTTCGGCCGGATATTTGGGCCACACGTGATTCAGCGATCGCCCGTCGGCGTCAATGCTTTTCACCGGAAACTGAAGTTTTGCGATTCACGGAGTCCAATTTCGGGCGATCGTCGAGGCGGCGATACGGCTCCAAATGTCATCGCAATCCAGAAACACCACGATTTCGTACTGCGCCAGCGGCCACGCTTCATTGAGCGCGGCTAACCTGCCGGCGATTGCTCGGAAGGAGAACAGTGCGGACTCTGTCCGCAATAGCGTTCGATCACCTCCGTGAGTCCGTCTGTGGAACAATCGTCGACAACTATGACCTCACATCGAGGATGATCCTGCGCCAATGCACTCTCAATCGCGGCGCGACAAATTGCGCGTGGTTATAGTGCGGAATGACAATACTCACCCCCGGCAGCTCGCTCATGAGCAGGCTCCTTTGTGCAGAGCTGGTCATTGGTGCCCTTATTCTGGGCGCGGCGGCCGACCCAGGCGTGGCGGCTGCGGCGTATAATAGCAGCTGTCCGCCTGCCGATCTCAATCCAGTCTGGCATATGTGACCGGTGGATGCGCATGCCGCTCGGCGAGTTGTTTCAGCACTTCCGGCGCGCGAGCCCATTCACGGAGCACGTTGGCCAGGCAGGCTGCGTCCCCAGGCGGCACCAGACGGGCCTCGCGCCCGTCACGGAACTGCTCATGAAATCCTCCGATTGCTGAGGCCAACACCGGTATGCCGTGCGCCACGGCCGTCATGGCGACGCCGCTGGCATCGATCTCTCGATACGGGAACAGCGCGGCGTCGGAGTTGGCAAACATCCCGCTGATCTCCCCTCATCAATAAAGTCAAAGCGAAATTCAACAGTCGTCTCGAGCCCGTGTTCATGCACGAATTCGCGCAATGGGCCGGTATCGATATAGGGCCTTCCCACAATGCGGACATGTAGCCGCGCGCGATCCTGGGGCTCGAGCTTCGCGAGTGCGGCTAGAAGAACGTCCACTCCCTTGTATGCGCGGATCTTGCCAAATTGTAGCAAGCGCAACCTAGAGTCGCTCGCGCGGAGAGGGCGGCTCCGGCGAGACGCTCTCATTCCTATGGAGCAGGCCATGGGGCAGCCGATGAACACGACTCGAAGGCAGTCCTAATTCTGCCAATCGCGCCTCAGCCTGGGCAGTATGCACGATCACGGCATCGGCTCCGTGGATCATGGCCAGGTAGCCAAGGCGCATTAATCGCCCGACCGCACCATTGTATGGATTACTGTCGTGCAGCGTAATCACGAGAGGAACGAACCGCTGTAGTCGTGGCAGGAAGAGCCTGTCCATCAATGGCAAAGGCAGCCATTGAAAATGCACGATGTCTGGTCGCCAGTCCTGCAGCCGCTTGCCAAGTGTAGCCATATCTAATCCGTGGCTCGCTCCCTTGGCCGCTCGGAGCAGGGTTGCAGGCAGCTGGCGCATCAAGGGACGATCCAGGCCCCGGTAAAAGTGCTCGTGCCGAAACGCCAGCCGGCCAGCCTCACGAAACCCATAACTTCCGATGCAGCAGATCTCATGTGCAGCGTCGAGAAGCCCATTCGCGAGGGCGAGATCATAGGCCGGCGTGAAATCGCCGGGGTCGATCAGCGCCACACGCCAGCGCTGGTCCCATTCCACAGCCCGGCGCTCCGTCATGAACCCCGTCCGTCCGCCGGCGTGACAGGCATTATCCGGCGGGCTGAACTCGGACACATTCCATGTGACGAAGTGTTGGCCGCGCAGGGCTCGCCATACGCCGATTGTATTCCCCGCAAAGGCCAGAACGACATTCCAAAGTTTCAGGCCCACGCTGAAGCCGGCTAACACCGACAGACAGATGATGAACGACAGGACAAGCGGGAGACCAAAGGCCCAGATTGGCCCGGCGGCCGACCATATCGCCGCCATCCCGAGCGCCCAGCAAGAAGGAACCGGTACCCACTAATCCAGCGCAGCAGGCGATGACCGATATACTTGTAGAGATTCCATGCATCGAGCCGGCGTAATGCGGGCCAAAGGGTAAAATGAACATGCATGCATTGGCACGCGATCCGGATCTTGCGTCGGAACTCGTCGCCGGCCTCCGTGGCGCAGGCTTCGAATGCTCTCAGCTCGGGCGCTCGAACCACCCGGCGGCCTTGCAACAGAATGTTCAGCGAAACATAGAGATCGTCAGGCAGCTCCTTTGGGACGGGCCTATGCAGAGCCCGTCGGATGGCGAACAGCGAACCATCCGCTCCGATCACCGAGCCCGTGCCTGTCTCTAGCCCCTTACTCCATTCGTTCATGCGCCAGTAGGAGGAGCCGATGCGTGCCGTCGCGGAATCGCCCGGATTGACGTAGGTGAGATCCGAGCAGACGGCCCCGATGCTCGGATTAGCGAAGTAATTTCTTAGGATAGTGACCGCATCAGGGACGATCGATACATTCGCATCGGTAAACAATACGACCGACGCGGTGGCCCTGCCGACAAGAAGGTTCATGCCGAACGCCTTGCCCTGACGCGTCGGCGACACGACAAAATCGATTTCATCTCGATACGAGTTAAGGATGTCCGCGGTACCGTCGTTGGCGCAATCCACGTAGACCAGGATTTCCAATTGACCGCCAGCCGCAGCGCGCAGACGCAGGAGATTCTCGATCTTCTGGCGTATCACTGTCCGCTCATTATAGACGCACAGACAGATCGCGAAGGTCTCGGCTGGCGCCGCAGAGCTTGCTGCGGCTGAAGCAGGGAGCGGCGGAAATGTGTGCATTCTCCGCGCCAGCACAAGCGTCAACTGGTAGGGGCCGAAGGGCCAAAGCGCCACGAGAAGCGCGATGAGAGAAGCAACGGCCAGTCCAGAAGTTCGTGCCCATCTATGCGCCCTCCGGTTCCAGCCGGAGCGGGCGCGGTCCGTCGGTCGAGCCGTTTGGTTGCAACGGTGTCAACGCTGGAGCGGCGACGCGCGGCCAGCCGACCAGGACGAGGCAGAAGAACTGCACGTAAAAGGAGTTCAGGTAGCCGCCGAGCAGTAGAAACTGGACCAGGCACGCGAACGAAAGCAGCCGGTCGGGCGACTGCGCGAACAGCACGTAGAGATACAGCGGCATGAAGCTGACGGCGCCAATCATGCCATACTCGAGCAAGAGCTTGAGCCATGACGGATTGAGCACCTCGTAATCGAGCAACCAACTCATAGTGTCGCTGGTGCCTGGCCCGTAGCCGAACAGCAGCGCTGTTGGATGGCCGAGTAGCAGGTCGTTGATTGCGTGGTAAGGCCCGAAGAAGCGCATCGAACCACTGCTCTGCGGAGCGCTGAACTCGTCGAGTCGCCCGAAAAACACGGAAAAGGGAGGAACGTCTTGCAGCCAAGGCGACAGGACAATGGCGAAAGCGATGGGAAGCAGCAGTCCGTATTGCCGACGCCGAAGTATGAGCGGCACGCTCACCGCGAGCAGCAGTACCGCGCCCGTGCCCGAGAATGTTGTCAGGTAGGCGGACCCCAAAAGGGCCAGCCGCGCGAGCCGCCGGAAATACAAAAGTTCGATCAAGATCGAGAACGCCAGGAACTGGGAGAAGAGCGATGGTTCCAGGAAGACGAAGCCGGTGCTCTTCAGATACGGCAGGTCGCTGATCGGGATGCGCAGATTGTATTTCGAGATAAACGCTTGCTCGGGCAGGATGCCATCCAGCGGGAATGCCCAGTCGGGCCCGCCAACGACCTGGACGGCGAGTTGCAGCAGACCGGCGATCGCTAGCAAGGCCATGATCTGCTGGAGCATGTTCAGGCCGCGCCGGTACTCGTCCACGCTCACCGTGAACATGGCGATGAAGGGAAGATAGAGCACCGCCAGCATGGCGAAGGAGCTCACGGAGTAAGGGTTAGACTTTATGAGCATTGTCAGGAGCAGCCCCGACATCGCAAGCGCGTAAAGGACCAGCCGCTTTGGATCGATGCACAGGACAGCCAGGCCCAATCCCAGCACGGTCATCGCGAATCCGAGTGCGAACCCGACACCGACGATCTCGCCGGTCCCTGGCACGGCGAAGCGCTGAAGGAATGTGACGCCCACCAGGACGACTGCCAGGAGCCGGATACGCGCGCGCAATTCGATGCTTCGTCCGGACAGCCAGAAGGGAGGCGCGACCGCGGCGGAGGCGGTCGAAACAGATCGGGCAAATACCTGTCCGGTCATGTCAGGCTTTCGGCCTGCGCGTAACCGATAATACCCGTAACTCGAGTCGGCGCGGCCGACGATACGGGACAGCACTACCCCAATCAGTGGACAGGCGAAGCCTGCCAGCCGGTGAGCAACCTCGCGGGCGCGGCGATGGCTGATCGTGCGCCAGGGCAGCATCAAGACCACGCCGTCCGCCAGCTTGGCTTACAAGTAGGGGATCGATGACGGCCAGCATCGGGGGCGTGTCTATCACGATGAGGTCATAGTGCTGGCGCGCCGCCTCGATAACATCTCCAATCCGCATCGTGTTGTGGGGCAGTTGTCCCGAGCGGTCAGACATGGGTTTCCCCATGACAAAATGCGCGCCGCTTTCCCGATCCTCGACGACCAGGTCCGCCAGCGCAGGCTCTTGTGAAAGCGAATCATTCAAGTAACGCCTCGGCGTCACATTGATCTTGTGCGCCAGCGACGGGCGGTAAAAATCACATTCTAACGCGAGGCAGCGCAGGCCGTCGCGGGCGCCAAGGCGCACCATCGCCGCCACAAGGCTCGATTTGCCGTCCTGCCTGAACGGCGAGGTCACCATGACCACCTTCACCGGGTTCGTAGTCCGGCTGAGCGTGACCTGGTAAAGGATGCCACGGATTGTCGCCGCCAACGCGCTTTGGGGCTCGTCAAGCACCGCGTCGGTCAGACTGGTGCGCTTGGCCCAGCCGCCAACTTGCGGGATCCCGCCTAGAGCTGCCACCCCGCAGATCTGTTGCGCCTCCGCGAGCGTCTCCACACGGTCGTGGAGCCAGCGCCGGCAGACCATCGCAGCAATACTCGCCAATAATCCCATCAGGCCACCGATCATCGCTCGCACCATGGATGAGGGATACGATGGCTGGATCGGTGGCTCCGCGTGAGAAATTATCCGCGCATCGGCCTTGACCAGCTCCGCATTGGCGACCGTCTGCTCGTAACGGTTGCGATACTGGTCATAAAGGGCCTGCTTGCTTTGCGCCGTCACGCTGAGCTGGTGCAATTCCGCCCGGTGCTGGGCACTGGTCGAGGCGGCTTCCTTCGCCTGCGAAAGTTGTTCCTCCAGCATTCCCCCCGCGATTTGAGCGCGTGGGCGCGCTGCAGCAGGCCGCCCCGAATAGCCGTGACTTCGCGGCGAATCTCAAGTTGGACTTTGTTGAAGCCGTTCTGAACCTGCTGGAATTCGGGGTATTTGTGGGAAGCATACCCAAGCTTAATTCCGCGAGATTGCGCTGCAATTTCGCTTCGTCTTCCCACAGCGCCTTGAGGCGGGGCGTCACGAGCTTGTCATTGATGACGCTTATCTGGTTGCGCGCCAGGCCAGAATTGAGCTGTGCCAGGTCGTTTTCAACACTGGCCTGCTCTCAGCCGCCTCGCGACGCTGCAGCGCGATGGCCTCCGTTTGCTGGGCATTGACGTCCCAGTTGGGTTTCCAGTGCTGTGGGCTGACCCTCCAGCGAGCGAATCCGGGCCCAGGTCTCCGCGAGATCGCTTTGGAGATACTCTAGCCGCTCCTTGAGCTGGGCACGCGCCTGGTCGACCACTCCGCGCTTCGCACGCACGTCTTGATCAAGGTAATATTGCATGAGAGCATTGACGAAATTGGCAGACAAGAGCGGATCATAGCTCGTGTAACGGACATTGATCGCGTAACTTTTTTCCTCGCTCATAACCTTAAGGGTGCTGGCGATCTGCTTGACGATTCCGGTCTGGATGCGAGGCCCGAACTCGGGCGCCTGACGTAGCTCCTCGCGCCAGGAATCCGGAATCCAAGTGATCCCGCTCACCCAGCGCAGGACCGGGCCGTCCCGGAGTGTAGGGTTGAAATGCGGATCATGCTGCAGATCAAGCTTGGTGGCGACTGCTGATATTAGCTCCCGCGAGGCCAGGACCTGCGCCTCGCTGCGGCCGCCCCATGGCTCAAATGTGCGCGCCGAGCGGAGGCTCTCGAACTCAGGAATATTGATTTCACGCGTATCAATGACGAGCTGCCCTTCGGCTGGATACCGCTTGGGCAGGATCAAGCTCGCGGCGACCCCCAAGCTGGCGCCGACGAACACGGCAAGCACAAGCCACAGGACGTTCTGCCTCAAAAGAGCCACAAAATCACGCAGATCGATCCCGGGCGAGGCAGCCCGGAAACATCGGGGCCAACAGTTGGATAATACCGCTGGTGATCGATCGATAGCGCGTGCTCGTGACGCAGAGGTGTCAATTGAGGTTGTCCTGATTATGAACGAGTAGGCCGCACGGTCCTGCAGCCAGGCGGGCAGACATGCCCCCAGATGCCACGACCAGGCATCGCCGATGATCTGGTTAATGTCGGCCGAGTGCGGCAGGGAAATCCGTAGCACATCCAGTGCCCGTTGTGGATGGGCCACAAGTTCGGGAGGATCACCCGGCCGGCGGGCGCCAAAGCTGTGTGGGACCTTGCGGTCAGTAACCGATCGTGCAGCGGATATCACTTCTCGCACGGAGTGACCAATACCAGTGCCGAGATTGCAGGTCGATTGAGGCATGTCCGGCGAGTAAATGCTGCAGGGCCGCCACATGCGCATTTGCCAGATCGGCCACATGGATGAAGTCACGGATGGCGGTCCCGTCAGGCGTCGGGTAATCGGTACCCATTATTTGCAGCGGCGGACACCGACCCAAAATTGCGTCGAGCATCAATGGGATAAGATGCGTCTCAAGCTCCGACACTCACCAATGTCGCCATCTGGATCCGCACCAGCAGCATTGAAGTAGCGTAAAGTAGCATAGCGGATGCCGTAGGCCATCTCGTAATCGGCCAATATCCGCTCGACCATGAGCTTGCTAGCCCCATAAGGATTGATAGGACGTTGCGGTGCATCCTCGCGGATCGGCACCTCATCGGGCATACCATACGTCGCGCACGTGCTCGAAAAGATGAAACTTCCGACTTCATGCAAGCGTGCGGTATCAAGCAGGTTGAGTGCGCCCGCCACATTGTTCCGATAATAAAGTGACGGCACACGCATCAACTCGCCAACCAACGCGGCGGCGGCGAAGTGCATTATGGCAATCGGGCGATATTTTTTGAACACCTCGTTCAGCCGGTGGATGTCAAGAATGTCCCCAACCTCAAGCAGCCCCCAGCGCACGGCCCATCGATGGCCAGATCCGAGATTGTCGTAGGTTACGGGCGTATACCCTGCCCGAGCAAGGGCCTTGCAGGCGTGACTGCCCACATAACCGGCACCCCCGGTAACCAGCACGGTATTTCCATTCGTGGAAAATCGCCTTTCCATCTTCAAACAACTCCCATGCGACGGATGACTACGGGAAGGGTCCGGAACGGAATGACGATGTCGATCCAGAACGAGGCGTGTTGGCGCATCAGGCGTTGAGCTCGATACGGCGCTTGTAGTAGAGATCCATTGTGGCCGCTCAATTGCCAAGGTCCAGTGATCCCGGTACGCACTGGCAATAAAGGTCGACCCCACACTGCCTGCAGGAAGTTTATGCGCCCGTTATGTCGTTGCGTTAATACTGTGACCTTGCCAGCATCGACTCGCCGATCAACGCATAGGCAGCGAGATGCATGATAGCCAATAGCCTGTACTCTTTGCAAAACTCGGTGAGGCGCGCCATCTCCGCTATGTCGCCAAACCCTAGCGCCTCCCACTTCACCGCCCAGCGGTTTCCCTGTCACAAGGCTGTCAAAGGTCACAGGCTCATAACCGGCCGCCGCGAGCGCTTGCAGGATGGCTCCCTAAGTATCCGGCGTCGCCTGTGAAGGACGATGCTTCCCATCACGCTGCATTTGCCCGCATGAGCCGTTCGAAGTAAGGAATCGTTTGCAGCAATCCCTCCTTGAGAGCTACGGTTGGCTGCCAGCCGAGGATCGAATTTGCGAGGGTGATATCCGGACGACGCTGCACTGGGTCATTCACCGGCAGAGCCATATGTATGATTTGAGAGGAGCTTCCGGTCAAATCGATTACTCGGTTAGCTAGCTCGGCAATAGTGAACTCTGAGGGGTTTCCAAGGTTTATTGGTCCAGTTACCTCATCTTCGCTGTTCATTAAGCGGATCATCCCTTCAATCAGGTCGTCGACGTAGCAGAACGACCGTGTCTGAAGTCCCGTGCCATACACCGTGATGTCCCGCCCGCCAAGCGCCTGCACGACGAAGTTGGAGACTACACGACCATCGTTAGGGTGCATCCGTGGACCATATGTATTGAAGATACGCGCGACCTTAATCCGAAGATTGTGCTGGCGGTGGTAGTCAAAGAACAATGTCTCAGCGCACCGCTTCCCCTCGTCGTAGCAGGCGCGAGGGCCTATTGCGTTTACGTGGCCCCAGTAATCCTCCCGCTGAGGATGCAACAGAGGATCACCGTACACCTCACTGGTGCTAGCCTGAAGGATCCTCGCTTTCAATCGCTTAGCGAGGCCGAGCATGTTTATCGCGCCCATCACGCTTGTCTTTGTGGTTTGCACTGGATCGTGCTGATAGTGGACCGGCGACGCCGGGCACGCTAGATTATATATCTCGTCTACTTCGACGTAGAGCGGGAATGTGATGTCATGCCGAAGGAAATCAAATCGCGGGTCATTGAACAGGTGAGCTATATTGGCCCGGCTACCCGTGAAGAAATTGTCTACGCACAGCACCTCGTGGGAATCAGCGAGGAGGCGCTCGCACAGGAAGCTTCCCAAGAAACCGGCACCTCCTGCGACAAGGCACCTCTTGGTGGAGAATCGTTTAGCCATGTCATACAGCTCCTACCTGACGCAACACGACAGGAATGGTTCGAAACAAAATCAATAGATCGACCCAGAGAGAAGCATTCCGCGCGTACCAGGAATTAAGTTCAATGCGCTTAGAATAATCTAGATTATTGCGACCACTGACCTGCCATGGCCCGGTGATACCTGGGACACATTTGCAGTAGAGTTCAAAAGCCTCACCGTACGCATCGCGCTCTATCGGCAGGAGCGGACGTGGCCCGACGAGAACTCATTTCCCCACGGATAACGTTGATGATTTGGGGGAGCTCGTCCAAGCTGAACCGACGGAGGAAGCGCCCGGTCCGGGTAATGCGTGGGTCGTCACGAAGTTTGAATGTTGTCTCCCACTCTTTTCGGGCGTCCGGGTTGCGCGCAAGCAGGTCCTCCAAAGCCTGGTCAGCCTTGTTGATCATCGTCCTGAATTTCAGAGCCATGAAAATCTTTCCGCCCAACCCGACCCGAGGAGAAGCGTAAAACGCAGGACCCCCGTCACGTTTTACAAGAAAGATGATCGCCAAGAACGCCGGCGCTATTAGGGCAAGGCCTACAGTGCAGATTGCGAGATCGAGAGCGCGTTTAACCCGACTTCGCACGCGCGGTTGCCGGACAAGCACCTCACGCAGAATAGCAAATTCAGTCCCGAGAAACTCATCTATGACATATCGATTACCTGCGCAGCAAGGAATGTAGCCGATGCTGAGTGTCAGCCCGAGATCGTGAACAAGGGTCCACAGTTTTGACAGCTCGTCCACATTTGCACTTGCTGCGACAACAACATGTGCAATCGCGCCATCATCGGCAAGCTTGGCCAACCTAGGCGCGGCGACTGAGTATCGAATTTCGCCACAAGTCAGCTGTTCCACGACCTGAAATCCACGATACCAATCCCTGTCGATAGCTGACCGCAAGGCGGAACAATGTGCCTCAGTGCCTATAATCAAGACAGGCCGGCGCAGCCCCCAAAAATGCAACAATTTTCTGAGAAGGAGTCGTTCACCGGCGAGAGTGAATACACATGGCAGCCAGATGACTCCGCCAATCCCCGCAATAGAGATATGGACAAGACTAACCAAGGCAAGACAGTGCCCTGCTCGGCTGATATCTTCGCGACCGCCACGTTTTTCAGTGTAGTGCCCCTGAACACCAAAGCAACTACACACAATAGACGCCACTGCCAAGATCTTCAGTGGCTCCTCGGCTGTGAAGTTAGCCACATCACCAGCAATTCTATCGAATGCTAGGGCTGTCACAACTATGGTTATAAAGTCCGCTAGAAAATAGGCCGATATTGGAAACCATCTGACGTAGAAGTCAGACCTTGCTGACGCAAATCGACCCAGGCCGGGCGGCGTTCCGATCCGATTATAAGATGCAAAGCGGGAACTACTCATTACTTTGACACCGGCCCCGCGGGATCTAGATTGCGTGCATGCCACATTAGCCTTTCAGCGATTTGTGTCAGCAGCTATCCTTGTTTCGCTTCGCGAACCAATGAGGTGGGGTGCACCTTCAACAAGTTTGACGAAAGTTGAAGACATCTGATGCTAACCCCGAGCCTGCTCCCAATCCTGCACGTATAGCTAGGCCCGATTTATTCGAGCCGTGTCAAGCGCAAAACTCGTGCAGCTAACGCATCGCGATAGCCAAATCGTTCTCGCAGACTCGATTTCCGGAGACTTCACTTCGGGTAGCAACGAACACTCTTGGAAATTTGGTACTGAAAGTTGTCAATGCCTTCAGTTCATCTGATCGGATCAGCCGTTGACACCTGTCAAAGGACGACCGCGAGCTTACGTCCTACTGCGATTGGCTCTCCCGAGCCCACCGCACACTCGCAATGTTAAAGGCGCCGAAAGCGGAACTCACCTGGTGCTCCATGTAGTCACCGGTGGTGCGCCAGCCTCAATCCAGGTCCGGGCATAAGCGTTGGACCGAGCAAGACGCGCGCAGAGCGTTCTCGCCGCCAACTTCCCAATTGTCGCGCCGGGTCGGTTTGTGAGGTTCGCATCAAGCCCTCTGGACACACCGACAAACTGGATCCAGAGCCGAATGCATCCGAGCAAGAGTTGCGAAGTTGCCGTGGGCTCGGGAGGACCAAAGTCGCAGTAGCACGCAAGCTCTCACTCGTCCTGCACCGGATGTGGATGCGCATCCCCAAGGCAAAGTGGCGAGTAATTCCGATCCATTTCGGTTGTAACAGAGAGGGTGATTGCCGGTGGTGCTGCTGGTGCTCTGGTCAACAGGGATTCGGAGAACGCGACGGTTGTGAATTTTGCTGCCCGGCGGCCCACCGGCACCGGCCATGTCACCAAACTATATTTGCACCGGAGTAGCTAGGCCGCGTTTGGGGCAACATGGGCAGATACTGATTCTTCAGAGCCGCCTTTCATTCGGCGTCACACCTGTCAATTTGGTGGCGACGAATATGAGGGTGTCCCGGCCATCGATCTTCCTATGCTGCTCTATTGCTTCGATGATCAGGTCGATGTCACCCTTGTCCACGCCCCCGCGAAGGTTTGGCGGAAGACGTAATCCCGCGAGGTCCACAGTGGTGTGGCGCGGCGGTTTGCGACCTCGTGTGAGGAGGTGCCACTTGTAGCAAACGACCTTTGGGCAGCGCTCCATGTCGCGCGTGATGCGAAGGTTCAACTGCCTTGCTGGCCGGCGAGTTGTTTGTTTCGGATGTGGGTCTCCTATATGGGACTCATCGGCAACAGATTGGGACATGACGGGCTGCAGATCGGGCGCAGTGGCGCCGTCGTCCTGTGACAGACGGGGTTCAGTTGCAGCCAATATCGCTGACGGGGATGGCTGCGCGCCATCGGAGCGTGGTTCCGCTGGCGTTGATGGCTTAGCAGAGATGGTCGCCGGCGGCACGCTCGCGGTCTGTGTCGGCGCCGTTATAGCTGAGAGGGATGGCCGCGCACCGCCCAAGAGTGGTTCCGGTGGAGTTGACCGGCCAGCAGAGGTGGTTGCCGACGTCACGCTCGGGGTTTGTGAGGCGACCGGATGTGCGTCAAACTCCGGCCGTTGCGGTGCCGCAGAGTGCAATAGCTCTCGTGCCATCCCGGCGAACAATCGTAGTTCAAACGCAACCAATTCCCGTCCCGGCGAACCTTCGTTTTCTGCTCGGCTCTGGGAGACGCCGATAAATTCCTGCAAGGCTCGTGCGGCGTTTGGTGTCAGCTTCTCCTGCGCTCGCTTGCTGATCTCTTCCCAAGTGACGAAGGCATTGTCTTGGAGAGGTGAAACGGTGTGGCCGTCGATAATTTTTTGCATTAGCTTCTGCAGCAAAGCCTCGGTTTCCTTGTCAGGTGCAACGTCCTGAGTAGCCGTGAGGGTGTCGGCCGGAGCGGGAGTCGCTACTCCTTCAGAAAAAATGAAGAGAGATGCTGCTCCTAGCATAGGAAGGAACACTCTCTGGAACCCGGGAGATAGTTGCATCTCTGAGTCTCCGCGACAATGCAACGGCTAAGGAAATTAACACCAGAATAGTTCCTTGCAAGAGAGTAAGTTTCGGCAGTGTTTCAAGCTTCCAGCAACCCGCCCTCGGTGTGTGTGTGCTGTGCATGGTTCTTAGCCAGCACAGCGCTCCAACCAGGTTGCAAAGAAAACCTGACAAGTTAAATCGTAAGGTGTCCCGGCGGATGGGAACAAGAGAGAGAGGTTGAACCGCTTGCCCGTACCGCGCGCGGCGAAATGTAATTGCCTGATCACTGGCAACTCAGCCGGCCAAGACTGATCGGTGCAACATCAGCAAGCCCGATGAAGTCGAGGACATCTATGCTAAGTCCGAGCCTACTCCAAATTCGCGCACGCATAGCTGGCCCGATAAATGCGAGCCGTGTCAAGCAAAGTTGTGCAGCTAACGCGTCGCGGGAGACAATTCCTTCTCGCTGACTCGACTTCCGGAGACTTCACCCTGGGAAGAACGGATACTCTGGGAACGTGGGCATTTGAAACCGCGAAATTGCCAATGCCCTGAGTTCATCTGACCGCGTCAGCCGTTGACACGTGTCAGGGGCTCCAGGATGTCAAGCTGCCCATGCTGGGGCCCGGGTTTATGCTTATATGGTGAGCGGTCGAGTAGCTCTGCCATTCGGCTTCGGCCTCACAGATCCGGACGTGCGGCTTTCGCGCATCCGGCTCTTCCGAGAGTAACACTCATCATGCATGAGTCGCCGTCCATGGACGAGGATGCAGGCAGAGACAAAGGGAAGTGCGCGATGAGGTAATGGCGTAGCTGCAACACCGCTTCACAAAATGATCTCGCTATCCCTTGCATCCGTCCCCGGCTACTGTTTTCATTGACCCGGCACATAGCGATTGCAGGCAGTTTTCACTATTAACAGCAAGGATGTCGCGAATGCTTCCCTCTCGGCTGAACTTCGAGGGCGATCAATGGGACGGAAAGCTATGCCAGGCGTTACAAGCAACGCTTGGCTCCTGGGGTTTTGCCGCGATTGATAACGTGGCCGAGGTGCAGGAAATCCAAACTATCTCAATGCTGATGGAGGAGGTTTTTGTAAAGAGAAACAGAATCTACATGCGAGACTTGGGAGATAATGCCGAAATATCCGACCAGCCTCAGATCCTAGAGATCATCTCGCCTTCGAAAATTGCGCCGGCACTTCTTCAGACGAGGTTTTTCCAACAGGCGCTGAAGATCTCGCAGGGTGTTCTTGGTCCGGCCGCCAAATTGCTGTTCGATCATTGCATCGTCAAGCCAGCCTTCAACAACACAGCTACCGCGTGGCATCAGGACTGTGCTTATGCACGAACGATTTATCTTTTTTCCCCCAGACGGCTCCATTGGTGGTTACCGCTCCAGGATGCGACACGGGACAACGGCTGCATGGAATTTGTCGCTGGCAGCCACCTTGGGCGTGTGTTGCCTCATCGCCCACGCTCGCCACGAGCCCATGCATTGCAGGTTCAGTTGCCGTCAGAGGTCAAGCCGACTGCCTGCCCGGTTCCGGTCGGAGGTGTCACAGTTCACTTTCCGAAGACAATTCACGGCACCGGGCCGAACAAGACCCCGGTTTCTCGGACAGCGTGGATTTTGCATCTCGGAATTAAGGGCTGGAAACCCACGTTGATGCGGTAAGTGGTGTGTCCGTGCACTTTCTAGCCCGACGCCAGCCGTGCTGTGCCGGCCTGGACACTTGTCCCCTACGATGCGTAGTAATGACGATCTGATCAGCTCCCGTGACCACGCGCCTTGACCAGAGCAGGCGGAACCCGTGTCGATTGATGGAACGTCTGCAAGCCCCCACAAGTCGGCGAAAGCTTCGGTCTCCGCTGCGGGCGATTTGCCACTCCCCCTCCCGGAATCGACCATGTGACCGAGCAGCGGAGATCGGGTTCCGAAGGGGACCAGCAATAAGGCGCGGATCTGTCGAAAACGCGAAAACGGGGCAGACCTTCAACGTGCAGATAGTGGCGTGGATGCCCAGCCTCGCGGCTTGCATCGGGGCTGCCAAGCAGTGAGCACGTTGATCGAGAACCTAGATACGGACTTCAAGGAAGGCGTGAGCATCTCGGCAACCATATTCCGCTCTTAGTCCGGGCCCATCGCCTACATCGCCAGGCGGTTCCCAGAAACGGGTTCTTCGAAGCAGTTGTCATGCCTTTTTATGGCGCCGCCCGCGGGTGAATTCGGAACGCATGGCAGAATGAAGTGGCCGTTGCTGCCGAACTTGGCGCAGTGACGATGTGCAGAATGTGGCGGAGCGAACGACTAGATGGGGTAACGGGCCGGCGCCAGCCTAGCTGGGAGTGTGGCCGTCCCTTGCATGGGGACATGAATGTCAAGAACTTTTATCTCATGGAGTTGTCCTCCTATTGCGAGCGCAATCGACGATCGGAGGGGAGCTCGCCATGAGGACGCGGAACATCGCGCCGCAACCTTGCATTCGGTGCACCCGAACTAGTGATGCAACCATGATGCATGCATGCGCATCGGCGGCGAAGCTCCGGGATGG
Organism: uncultured Alphaproteobacteria bacterium; assembly: GCA_963850535.1. GTDB lineage: Bacteria > Pseudomonadota > Alphaproteobacteria > Acetobacterales > Acetobacteraceae > JAMXLO01. The sequence goes on from CAWKMC010000024.1 coordinate 195,359, forward strand.
CGGGCCCATTCTCAGAGTCGGCCTGAAGCCATGGGACGGCGCGGGTCACCACCACCTCGGATCGTGATCGACGGCCCGTCGGCGCAAGCGGACGGGTGTCGAATCTATTTGCGAGTTTCTGACCAGCACTATGCTGGCCGCAGGACTACGCCCTGTGGTATATCGCCCATAGTGACAAACCGCCATAGCGCAATGAGGAGCTTGCGCGCGAGCGCGACCACCATGGTCTTGCGCTTCTTCCCGGCAGCGACGCTTGCCTGATACCACTGGGTCATAGCGCTGTCCTTTTGATGAAGCAGGAAGCGCCAGGCGAGCTGGATCATGCCACGACGGACCCGAGCATTGCCCGCCTTCGCGAGCCCCTTCTCGCGTCGGCGCGAACCACTTTCGTCGGGTGAGCCCGTGAGACCAGCGTATCGGGCGACTGCACGGTGATCGCGTAAGTCGCGCGACAGCACTTCGTGTGTGAGCATGTCCGCGGTCTCGGTGCCGACGCCGACGATCCGTTGCAGTTGCAAGAACTCTGGCATTCAACGGCCGCTGCGGCGCCTGTTTCAACTGTTGCAGGCGGTCGTCCTCTATCTGCTTGATCTGCTCGTCAATGAAACGCAAATGAGCCATCTCACGCCGGAGCTCAGCCAGTGTGTTGGTCGGAATGGGATGACCCTCGGGCGTGAGCAGCGTCGCCAGCTGTTCCGGCGCTTTGCGTAATTTCACGTTGAAGCCGCGGATGCCCAGCCGAACCAAAGCAGCCTTCATTCGGTTGATGATTCCGGTGCGCTTGCCGACCAACTGCTCACGCTCACGGGTCGGACGTTTTGCATCCTCTTCCTGGAGAGTGGGGATCGCGACCATGGTGCAGTGTTTCTTCTCGCCACGCAGCCAACCGAGGAAGGAACGCTTAAGCAAAGCAATATCCAGTCGATCGGTCTTTGCTCGTCGCTGCTCACGCGAGACCGCCACACTCGTTGGATGTATGACGTAGGCCTCGATCCCTCGGGCCTGCAGCCAACGTGCCAGCCAGAAACCATCACGACCGGCCTCGAAGGCAACGACTATTCGTGTGACTTTGTGACCGGCCTTGGCTGCTTCCTCTCGCCAGCGGTGCAGCACCTTGAGCAGCCCTTCTGGGTCAGGCGGGAGCTTCTTCAGTGGCTCGCGCTGGATACCAGGAAGCACTCCGCCAACCAACCAAGTTGCCAAACTGAGTTCGACAACTGCTATCAACGTCCTATCCTGATCGAGAGCGACGAGAGACCGGCTGAGGTCATCTTTTAACTGCAGCATGGGGCACTCCACTTGCCATCACAGCGACGATGGTGCCACCACGTCGCTCGCCCATAGAATCTCAGAGTGATGGTGTCATCGAACGGAGTCAGGCCTTGGCCTGCTCCAGCATCATCGAAGGGACGACCATGGAGCAGTATGCGGGGATCGATGTATCACTGGAAAGCGCGAGCGTTTGTGTGGTGGATTCGACTGGCCGGATCATGCGTGAGGCCAAAGTGGTATGTGAGCCGGAGGCCCTGATTGCCTGGTTCAGCAAGCTTGGGGTGAGCATGGCGCGGATCGGCCTGGAAGCGGGCCCGCTGTCACAATGGCTGTATGCGAGGATGCGGGAAGCGGGTCTATTGGTCGAGCTGTTGGAGACCCGCCATGTCCGTGACGCGTTCAAGGCGATGCCTGTGAAGACGGATCGCACGGATGCGCGCGGTATCGCGCAACTGATGCGTCTGGGTTGGTTCCGCCCGGTTCATTGTAAATCGCTGCCGGCGCAGGAACTGCGAGCGATACTGACGGCGCGCAAGCTGGTGCAGAACAAGCGGCACGACCTGGAGATGAGCCTTCGCGGCATCTTGCGAGGCTTCGGCCTGAAGGTGGGGCAGACGACTCCGCGGAACTTCGAAGCCCGCGTTCGCGAGCTGGCCGACGGACAGCCGACGCTTCTGGTGGTGGCCGATGCCATGTTGCTGGCCCGAGCAGTGCTCGTGGAGCAACTCGGCAAGTTGCAGAAGCGCCTTGTATCGTTGGCTCGCCAGGACACGCGCGCGAGGCTATTGATGTCCACCCCAGGTGTCGGTGTGCTTGTCGCGTTGACCTACGTGGCAGCGATCGACGATCCCGCGCGGTTCAGATCCTCCAAAGCTGTTGGCGCACATTTTGGACTGACGCCAAAGAAGTATCAGTCGGGCGAGACGGATGTCACAGGACGGATCTCCAAGATCGGCGATGCGAGCGTCCGCACTGCGCTCTACGAGGCAGCCAATGTCATCTTGACCCGGCCGGTCAGAGGTTCGTTGCTGAAGAGTTGGGCGATGCGGGTGGCGAAGCGTACCGGCATGCGCAAGGCGAAGGTCGCATTGGCCCGCAAGCTCGCTGTGATTCTGCACCGAATGCTGGCCAATGGCAGTGCGTTCGTCGCCGGCAAGGCAGCGGCCAAAGCATAGGGAGGGAGAGATCACCGGTTCGGGCGGATAGACACCAACGCCCGGAGCAGGTCCCGTCGCCGGGACGATGGATCCGGTCAGACCGCAAATCCGGGAGCAGCTCATCAGAGACTGCGCGTCCCTAGATTGGCCGACCGATCCTCATCAGACCCCATCAGGTGGCGGCCGCGCGCCGACCCCGGACAGAAGCGAGACACCGGCGACCGGATTGTGCTCGAAAGGGATTGACACACGAGGGCCCGTTACAGAAGGCCTGGATATATGGAGGTGCCGTCTAGGTCGGTTTTCATGGCGGCTTCGATCAGCTCGGCACAGGTCCAGTCGGTCCGGCCGGTGGGCCATGCCGCCATCAGGGTGGCGAGAGCGGCGTTGCCGGATCATCCTCGAACGTGGCACGCATACTATTGGTCGGATCTGGCAGTCCCAGCCAGACCAGGGGCTCGCGGACTAGTTCGCTCCAGATACCGTAGGAAGGTGTTGGCGGGAGCGGGTGCGGGCGGCCCTGGCGTTGCCCTGCCGTATTGATCCTACGTCTGAGAAGCAAGCGTCTACGTTATTCATTTCATGCCTTTTCCGCCGGCTGCAGCCGTCGAATCCTCCTCTCCATGGCACATCAAGAGACGGTCACACTGACCGGCACTTACGAAAGTCGGGTCGCGCAGTTGCTGCGGGCTGCGCGGCACCAAGCGCGATTGGCGCAGGCTGCCGCAAGGCCGCGGATGCAGGACGCGCTGACCGAACTGGAAGATGCGCTGTCTGATCAGCTTGGCGCCCTGGAGAGCGCCGCCGATGCCGATCTGGCTGACGCCGAGGAGACCGGAGAGGCCGAGCGCATGCGGCAGAGCTGGCGTCCGCTGAGAGCTGCCTGATGGCGAGACCGATTTGGCGCGGCCATCCTGCGGCTCGCGCTCGTCTCCTGCCCCGTCGCCCTCTACAACGCCCGCCATGACCGGGCGGGATCAGGTTCAACCTGATCAATCCGGAGACGGGCAACCGCATCCGGATGATCACGCAGGATGCCGAGACCGGGAAAGAGGTGGAGCGTCGCGACCTCGTCAAAGGCTACGAGTTCCGGAAGAACCAATACGTCCTGCTCAGTGATGAGGACTTCGACAGCGTCAGGGTCGAAAGCTCGTCGGTGATGACGATCGAGAAGTTCGTCGAAACGGATTCAATCGATCCGGTTTACTACGATGCAGCTTACTATCTGGCGCCGGATGGTGAGCCGGCCGCGATGTCTATGCCGTGCTGCGCGAGGCTATCGCCAAGACCGGCAAGACCGCCCTTGCCCGCGTGGTGATCTCGCAGCGAGAGCGCACGGTTGCGATCCGGCCGACTGGCGACGGACTGATGGCGCACACGCTCTACGAGGAGCGGGACCTCAACAGCTCGAAGGACCTGTTCGAGGGCCTCTGCGGGCATCAAAACCGATCCGGAGATGGTGCAGCTCGCCAGCCAGCTGGTGCAGCGCCAGTCCGGCAAATACGACGCAGCCGATCTCGAGGATCGATACGAGACCCGTCTGCGCGCGATGATCGACGCCAAGCTCAAGGGCGAAGGCATCGATGCGAGCGAACCGGAGCTAGCCGGATCGCACGAACGTCGTCGACCTGATGGCGGCGCTGAAGAAGAGCCTGGGTCAGGCGGCGGACGAGAAGAAACCGCGCCGGCCAAGAAAAAGGCTGCCGCCAAGGTCACGCCGATCAAGCCGCCTCAGGCCGCAGCGGCCAAGCGCAAGCGGGCCTGAGCCCCCTCCCCTTTCTTCCCAGCGCTGCAACCGGATTAGCCGGTCCTCCTCCTCGAGGCATACCACGCAGTAGATCTCGTCCTCGGCCGTGAGGTGCCCGACCTCATAGTCGCCGAAGCCGCACTCTGGGCAGTGAAAGCGGGTGAGAGCCATGTGCGCGCCTCCTCCATGGCCGGATAAGTCCTGGCCCAACTCGGGGAAATCAGATTGTCATGGCGGTTCCCGAGCAGGAATGGCAAAATAGGTTCGTTACGAAGGGATGCGCACATGTGGAAATCAGCGATTTGTTCAAGCACGATACTCGGTGCCCTTGCTCTGACGCTGATGGCACCACACCCTGCGCTTGCATGGGGTAGCGAAGGACATGAGGTTGTGGCGTTGATCGCCCAGGCCCACCTAGATCCACCTGTTAAGAAGAGAGTGAGCGCCCTTCTTGCTGCTGATACGAGCGATCTCACTGCGCACGACATTGCGTCCGAGGCAACATGGGCCGATGAATATCGAGACAGGAACATTGATAACTCACGCGCCCTGACGTCGAGCTGGCATTTCGTCGACATTGAGATAGACGGCCCGAATATCGACCAAGCATGCTTCGACCATCCTGAACCGGATCACCCGGCCTCCACTGGTCCAGCCAAGGACTGTGTTGTCGACAAGATTCAGGAGTTTGCAGACGAACTAGCGAACCGGGATACCGACCCTGAAGAGCAAGTCGTCGCTCTGAAGTTTCTATTGCACTTCGTTGGCGATCTTCATCAGCCTCTGCATGCCGCCGACGACCATGATAGAGGGGGTACCGACAAGAAAGTATCGGCTGCAGGTGAAGCATCCGGCAACCTCCACCACTATTCGGACAATGTATTCGTGGAGCAGCTCGGACCGAATGCAAAGAGCATGGCGTCGGACTTGATCGGGCATATCTCGGACGATCAAGTTCGGCAGTGGTCACAAGGGACCGCTTGGATTGGGCAATGGAATCATTCAAAGTCGCAAAAGACGATGCGTATGGCCAACTCCCCGAGCCGAATTCGAAACATGTGTATCGGCTGAGCGATGATTATATGGCCATGGCAACCCAAGATGCCGCGATGCAGCTCAGCAAGGGTGGGGGTACGGCTGGCATCGTGCTGAATCAGGCGCTGGGGGGCAGAAAAACCGGTAAATCCCCGAGCCTTGGTATTTGCGTCGGGAGGAAGGACGACCTCCTCTCCCCTTTGTGGTCAAATCAACCTTATTGACGGATTTAGAACACCAGAATGCCTTCTAAGTGGGCAAATCTGGCTCATATATGCCAGGTGATGACAATGGAATAGGGCAAATGGCAAAATC
>CAWKMC010000025.1:0-186712 GCA_963850535.1 uncultured Alphaproteobacteria bacterium
ACAATTGCCACCGCTTGCACTCGGCAATCGGCTACATGACGCCAATGCAAAAGGAGCAACTCGCAGCGGCCGCGTAGGCCGTAACCCGTGTCCACCAAAGCGGGGGAAGCTCAGCGTAACCCCGGACCCTGTTGCCCTCGCCTCGGACCCAGTGGCCCAGGCACCTCTAGGAGTCTGCTGAAAAAACCCACCTATTCCGACGCTGAGGAACGAAAAGAATCAGAATCAGTGGCGTCAGGAATCAATCATTCACCTCCACCCAGTTCCGCAAATCAATCTTGCGTCGCGGTGGGGTCCGAAAACCTTTTTCCGCAGACTGCTAGAGAAGGCCCCGCCAATTGGTACCGCAGGTGAATGGAACGCGGCAGGCCAGGCAGTGGATTCTCCTCTACTGAGCCAACTGAGACGCCTGCTGGTCGCGCTCGTCTGAGCTGCGCCCGCGGACAGACACGCGTGCTGGCAATTCCGCTGTGCGTTGGTGGGATACCGCCGGTAGTCTCAGGATGGGGGCGCACAACAGCCGCGTCTTGCGTCGGCGCGACGGTCGCGGTTGGTCGCGTGTTTGGGGTCGCACCGTTCTTGTCGATGTTGGTGGGAGCGGCGATCTGTGTGTTTCTACGGCTGATGGCGATCTATCGCGGCTGGCGTGCCCCCGCCGCCCGGTGGAGCAGGAACGGGACAACGTGAGAGCGGCATATCATTACATGTGGGCGACGACGCCAGTGTAACAACTCCTCAAAGGATCGCTCAGCCACGCTGGCACGCGCGAAAACCGCAGACGCACAGGACGCATTATAACAGCGTGTGGAGAGGGAAGACCAATGCCCAGGTCGCGCACGGTGCTCGCATTGATAGCTTGCATTGTCATGGCGGGACCCGCCGCCCTTGGAGCCACTATCTCTTACGATGGCACCTACTCTGGAGAGCGGTCGCCGACGATTGCCGGCACGCCCTCGTGCGCGGGGCAGGAGAGTGTCACCGTCATCATCACCGGTAGCACGCTGAAATTCACTAACAGCGAGTGGCGAGACATCCCGTTCAAGTTCAACCCCGGTCCAGACGGCTCATTTTCCGGGGTCTTGGACGATCCTGCAGGCCACGTCGTGGGCATTCGGGGGGAGGCCACCGGAACGGCCATAGATGTCGATGTCTTCAACTACGGCAAGGGATGCGATCATCACTGGCACTTGGAAAAGGCTCGCCGCTGATCAGGCGCGCATCGCGATCATACCGTCATCGCGGCGCCACTGGCTCAGTCCGGTTAGCACCTACGGTCAACCAGGAGAACGAGAGGCTTGGCTTCGTCGTCCTTAACTTTGAGCTTCCAGAAGTCTTGTGATTCGGTTGCCGTCCGTCGCGCGCAGCATGAGAGCGCGACGGACGCGGATACGTGTAATACGCGGGGTGACACGCTCGGCGATTGAAACTCATGGCGATGCAGGAGGGGAATGAGCGCAATCACCACTGCGAGACACGTAACCGCCACAGGGGCCAGTGCAGCGGAGAACTCGGCATAAGAGATGCGTGAAAACGATCATGCATGGCATTGAAGGCCGTGGTACAAGAATGGTCACGCTCTCTGGCTGCTGTCGCCTGCGTAAGGCAGGATCGTGGTACAGGTCTTGGATCCCGACCGGGATGTGAGGTCGCGCGGAACAGCATCCGCGAGTGAAGCGGCCAGCCCTCTGCAGAGATGAGCATTGACAGGGGAATCCTCATGTGAGGCGTATGACACGGCCGTTCATGTGGCGAAGCGTCGCGCCGCAGGCATCACGCCGTTACAGGTGATGGCAGGTCGAACCGGGAAGATTGGACCAACCGGTTGTGGGCTCGAGTGGGGCCAAGCATGGTGACCTCCGCGGTCTCGTCTAATCTTCCTTCCGAGGCAATCTGTTCGAATCGCGGGCAAGTGATAGCGAGAACGGGCCAATCTATCTTTGATCAAAACTGATGCGATGCCATCGAGAAATTGAAGTGCATGCATTCCTACCGACATCGGCGTAAATCGCGTCAACCGCGAATTGTGGCCAAGAATTAACCACTGGCTCGCTTGATCGTCGAATCTGATCCGGCCAAGTCGGGTGTGTCGCTTCAGGCGTGCAACTACTAGTGCAATTCCTGGTCGCCGTCGAAGCAACGCGATGGGAGGACAGGAACCATGCATCTACGACGGCGACACCTCTTGCAGGGCAGCGTTGGTCTGGCAGCGCTTTCCGCTTTGTCGCGACCGGCATTGGCGACCGGCCAGACCGTCAGCGTGTGGTGGAACCAGGGGTTCTACCCGGCCGAGGACGAGGCGTTCCACACTCTGGTCTCGGCCTGGGAGAAGGCGAGCGGCAACACGCGTCGAGCTGACGCTGCTGCCGGGCCAGGCGCTGAATGAGAAGATCGTCTCCGCGCTGACCAGCGGCCAAGTGCCCGACCTGATGTATGCCGACAACGCGCCGGCGCAGATCGTTCCGCAGAACGCGTGGCACGATAAACTGCTCGATCTGACCGACGTCGTGGAGACGCAAAAGTCCGAATTGAGTCCGACAGCGCTACAGTCGGCGCAGTTCTACAACGACGTGGCAGAAGAAGCGCGGCTTCTATGGCGTGCCGTTCAAGGGCGCGACACTCAACATTCCGGTCTGGAAATCGCTGATCGAGAAGGCCGGCTACAAGGTCTCGGACATGCCGAAGACCTGGGACGCCTTCTATCGAACTTCTTCGAGCCGGTGCAAGAAAAGCTGCGCGCAGAGCGGATGCGCCACACGTATGGCCTCGGCTACACGCTCTCCACGACCGGCGACGATCCCAACAACACGTTCAATCAGTTCCTGGTCGCCTATGGCGGCGGCGGCATCGTCACGCCGGACGGGCAGTTGCATACTGGTGACCCAAAGGTTCGGAAAGCGGTCATCGACACGCTGAAGGCGCTGACCGACCCATTCAAGGAGGGCTACGTGCCGCCGAGCGCGCTGAACTGGGGCGATCCGGACAACAACAACGCATTCCATGCCCAGGAGGTCGTGATGTCGCCGAACGACACGATCTCGATATCGGTCGCCGTCATGGACAATAAGAAATGAGTACGAAGACGAGATCATGACTTGTCCGCTGCCACTGGACAATGCGGGCAAGCAGGTCCCGGCGCTGCTTGGCGTTGAACTCGCCTTCATTCCGAAGGGCGCGAAGAACGTCGACGCTGCGAAGGATTTTCTGCGCTACCTGATCCAGCCGGCGCACCTCGGTAGCTACCTGAAAGGAGGCGAAGGGACGCTGGCTGCCGGTGATGCCGTCGATCGTTCACAACGATCCCTACTGGCTGGATCCCAAGGATCCGCACCGTCCGCCTGCGGTGAGGCAGGGCGTGCTCGGAACCCGACCCGACCTGGTTCTATGTCTTCAACCCGGCTTACGCGCAGGTGGACGCCGAGCACGTCTTCCAGGTCGCGGCATCCGACATCATCAACGGGATGGCGCCCGACCAGGCGGTGGACAAGGCGTTCGACCGGATCCAGGACGATCTTCGCGCAGTATCAGATCCAGCACGCAGCCTGAGCGGCGCAATGGATGGCACACGGTCGGCATTGCGCCAATCGGCGCGGCGGCGACGACAGCCGGGCTGCGCGGCGCTTCTGGCGCCGCGGGCTGCAAGGCTCTGACATCAACTGGGCGCTAGCCTTCCTGGTACCCTATGCCGCGATATTTCTGCTGTTCGTCGTCTATCCGGTCGGCTACGGCCTGTGGCTGGGGCACCGGCCGGCCAGCTATCCGGCGCTGTTCAGCGATCCGATCTATCTGAAGACGGTCGTCAACACGCCTGATTTACCTCGCGTTATCGGCGTGAACCTGCACCTGTTCGGCGCGCTGATGCTGTCCGGGTTCTTCATGCGCCGGAATTGGCGAGTGCGCTCACTGCTGCTGATCTACATCCTGCCCTGGGCGGTGCCGGCAATTCCCACCTTCATCGCCATCCATTGGATGCTGAACGGCGAATGGGGCTTTCATCAACAACCTGCTCTATGACGTGTTCGGCATCGATGGCCCGTCCTGGCTCAACTATCGCTGGCTGGCCCTGGGCTCGGTGATCGTCGCCTATATCTGGAAATGGATGCCGTTCTGGACAGTGATCTTGCTCGCCGGGCGGATGGCGATCCCGCAGGAACTGTATGAGGCGGCGGCGGTGGACGGCGCGACCGGGTTCCGGCGATTCGTCCACGTCACCTTCCCGCTGCTGGCCAACCTCTATCTGATCTGCACGCTGCTCTCGACGATCTGGACGCTCGGCGACTTCAATACGGTGTATTTCGTCACTGGTGGCGGCCCGGCGCTTGTCCACGCACGTGCTGGCGACACTGGGCATCCGCGACGCGTTCGAGGTCGCCAATCCGGAACTGGGCATGGCCGCGGTGATGTCGGCGCTGCCTCTGCTGATTCCCCTGGTGATCGTGCTGATGCGCAAGCTGGCGCGACGACCAGGTGCAGCTATGAGCGCGACGCCGTCAGCCGCAGGCGTCACGGCGCACCGGTCGCCGTTACGTCACGCCAGTCTCTCTCGTGATCGAGAGTGCCGGCGTGTCTGGTGATCCTGGTGTGGACCCTGATGCCGCTCTACACGCATGGTCGAGGTCGCGCTGCAGAATCGAGGAGGACGTCTTCAGCGGCGATCTATGGCCCGCGCAGCCGACACTCGCCGGCTTCTGGACCGTGCTGACCCAGGGCTATTGGTATGTCGCGCATTTCTGGCACGAGATGGGCAACAGCCTGTATATCGGTGTCGGTCACAGCAGTGCTGACGCTGGCAATCGGCACCCTGACCAGCTTCGCCATCGGCCGCATGCGGCTGCGCAATGCCTGGCTCGTCAGCAATGCGGCGCTGCTGACCTATGTGATCCCGATGTCATTCCTGGCGATCCCGTTCTACCGCGTGATGCAGATCTATGGCTTGGCCGATCACCTGTGGGCGGTGATCTTCGTCGAGGTCACCTTCGCAACGCCGTACGCGATCTTCATCTTCCAGCAATACGGCACCAGCATCCCGATCGCAGCTCGATGAGGCGGCGCGCATCGACGGCGCTACGCCTTGGCAGATCTATTGGCGTGTCTATCTGCCGCTGATGGCGCCGGCGATGGTGGCCGTGGGCACCTATGCACTCTTGCTGGCGTGGAACGAGTATCTGTACCTGTTCCTGCTGCTGTCATCACCGCCGAACATGACAGTGCCGGTGGCATTGGGCCAGTTTCTCAATAGTGATGAAGCGCCATGGAATCTGATGATGGCGACAGCTATCATCTACGCACTGCCGCCGATTGCCATCTACTACGCGTTCCGGCGGCACATGAGCTCTGGACTGACGATGGGAGGGGTCAAGGGTTAGAGGAACTGCGACGCTCAGTGTGCCTGGCCTTACAGGAGCTGGCCTCGGATACGGGGGAGCGTGCCGTCGAATGAAGGACGTCCTACATAGTCCTGACCGGTGATTCACCCTTGCGGTGCGCACGAACTCAATGCGGTCGCTCCAACCAAAGCGCCAGGATGAAAGACGCAATGGCTAGAGCGCAAAACAGTATGCCAAGTGATTCGTTCAAGCTCACCGAAGAAGCCGGCCTGAATAAGGTTAAAGACGATGCACCGGAACAGCTAGCACGACCGGCATTGCTGGAAGCTCAGCTGGATCATTAATTTCGATGCATGACTCGCTAAACGAGCGAACGGGCAGCCGCTTAGAGAATCGATTTGGCACAGCAGCCAGGGACCGCTTCGACGCACGCGACTTGCGCTGTTCCACCGACGGCCCGCCTGGATGCCGACTGATCCAAAGCGCTAGCGGGCCAGGAACATCTCAAGGACCTGCGTCGGCGTGCCCAGGGCGAGAAGGCATAAACCGTGGGCCGCTTGCAGGAGCTGCATGTCTCGCAGATTTGCGGGCGTCCCATAGCAAACGTGGATCAAACACCTTGGCCGCCAGCATCGACAGGATGACGGTCGCTAGGAAGCCCGCGGAGCCGCCCATGAAGTCGAAATGGGCAAGCTGCCCGAACTGGACCATCGGGGCAAAGATCAGAACTGTGAACGGATCCAGGGTGGACCAGCGGCCAGCTTCATCGATAAACCGGTAGAGCCTCGTCTTCAGGCGAAGGTGCCGTGAGGACCGACGGTCTAGGGACACCAGAAACCAGGACAGTGCGGCGATTTTGCTCAGGGGAAACACCACGGAAACCATGGTGATGACGACACCGAAGTACCAGAAGCCGCTTTCGAACAGCAGTTTGATACCGTCAAGGACGGTATGAGGTGACGGCTGCTGGCCTTTCCAGAACTCGCTCATCGGATAGCCATACGCGACGGGCGTGAGAACCGCGGTTGCGAGCAGGAGAGCCGTGCATTGCGCAATCGACGCGGGACGACGCCGCCACACCGTGGCAGAGCAGCGCGGGCAGCGCCGACCGTCGGCTTCCGGCGGCAGAAGCAGATCGCAACTGGTGCACGCCACGGCATCCGGCGGGATTGCGTTGGCTTCGCTGCCCAGAGTTCGCCAGATCGCGCGCCGCTCCAGCGTCGCGCGTGTTACCATCGTCATGATCGCGACGATCACGAAGCACCACCCACCCGCGTCGATGGTGATGGGCACTTGCGACTCAATCCGCCCGTAGCCGATGCCGCCTCCGATCAGGAGCACGTCCGTCATTGCCCAGGCATCGAGCCACTCAGAATATCGGAAAGCACTCCCGACCCATCGGCCGCGCCAGCCGAAACGGATTGCACCCAAAGTGGCCGATAGCAACCCGAAACGCACAAACGGCAGAACCACCGCCTCGAGGCCAAGCACAATGCTCGCCGCGGGCCAGCCTTGCCGCCATGCGACCATCAGGCCCGACGCAAGTAAGCTGGAACGCTCAATCGATCCGATATGCACCGTCATCAACGGCAGCAGATTCATCGGGAACAACAGCAGTAGCACGGTCAGCGAGCAGGCGAATGCACTATCGATGCTTCGCCCGACGCGGCTCTCCAGGACTCGGCGACATTCCCGGCACTCCAGTCGGTGGCCCCTGGTGAGTGGCTTCAGTCGCTGTACCGCTGCGCAGTCCGGACAAGCGATGAAGTTCATGATGGCGCAGCAACGCCACCTGCACACTGGGGTTTCCTGCTCTCGGCATGGGAGGGGTCAGGCGGCTCACTTCGACCGCTTTCGTGAACGCGGGAACCGCAACCAGACAATGAAGGACGTGTTTATAGCCGCGAACATGCCGATCACCCGTTCCGGTAGCGGGACCCTCCCGCGAGCTCTGATCGCGCGCGCACCGCGTCTGCTGCCCGGTTGTGAGCCTGTCGTGGAGCGGTGCCGCACAGACTTGTCAAGCGACCGCCGAGGCCCATGAACGAGGCATCCAACCCAGGCCGGGGCGTAGATGGTGCACCGCCAGAACGTGCACCACCAGCAGCGGAGGAGCGCCGCAGCCGCTGGCCTGGCTGGATCTGGGCCATACCCGTCGCAGCGGTAGCCGTGGTCGCGTGGCTGGGGTTCCAGCAATTCGCTCAGAGTGGGCCCGAGGTGAAGGTTACTTTCCCGACGGGTAGCGACATCAAGGCTGGTGACACGAAAGTGCAGTTCGAAGGCATGCAGGTCGGCACCGTGGAATCAGTGAAGTTTGCGAAAGACCTGCACCATCTGGACGTGAAGCTGCAACTGAACCCCGAGATAGCAGGCCACCTTGGCAAGGGCACTCTATTTTGGATATCGGCGAAACCGAGCATCACCGACCTGTCGTCGTTCAAATCGGTCATCGCCGGCCCGTTTATCGGGATGAGGCCGCAGTCCGGCGCCGCACAGGATCACTATCAAGGGCTGGCGGAGCCACCGCCAGACGCCAGTGGCGTGCCCAACGTTCATTACATACTGGTCTCAGACCGGCTGGGCAACCTGTCGCGCGGATCGCCGATCTATTACCGCGATCTGCGGGTCGGCGCTGTCGCCGACAGCAAGCTCGAAAACGACCATCGTCACTTCCGTATAGACGTATTCATCGACAGCCCCTTCGACCGCCTGGTCCATGCCGACACCCGCTTCTGGGATGCGAGTGCGGTGCAGCTGGCGATGGGTGGCAGCGGACCGCATCTTCGGTTTCAATCAGTACCAGCCTTGTTCGAAGGTGCCGTTGCCTTCCTAACGCCAGAGCATGCACCAACAGAACAAGTGGCTAAGCCGGACACCACGTTCACGTTGTACGAGAGCCGGGATCGAGCGGAGCATGCGCCCGGAGAGCGAGCAGTGGAGTACCGTGTTGTCTTCCATGCAGAGGAGGCAGGTGCGCTCGACGTGGGCGCGCCGGTAACCCTGGACCAGAAGCGTATTGGCACGGTGACGCAGAGCAAGCTGCAATACGATCCGGCGACCGGGCGGCTCGACAACCAGGTCACTCTCGCGCTCGAGCCTTCGGAGATCGCAATGGCGGGCACGGCATGGGCGAGCAATCCGCGGCCGCAGATGGATGCCCTGCTCCGACGGCTCGTCCGTGAGGGGTTGCGTGCCCGGCTTGGTAGCACGGTGCCGCTGATTGGCGGCAAAACAGTGCAACTGGCCTTTGTGCCGAACGCCCAAGCAGCGAGCCTGGGCTCTGAGGCTGTGCCGGAGATCCCCACAGGGCCAGCCTCTGGCGTGAGCGGCATCATGGCGAGCTTTAGCAGTGTCGCCACCAAACTGGACGCGGTGCCCTTCGACCAGATTGCGGATAATGTGCACGAGATCACCGAGCGGCTGGCCGGGTTGAGCAAATCGCCGCAGCTGACGGAAAGCCTACAGCGGCTGGACGATGCAGTGGGGAATGTCGACCAGATAACGCACGAAGCGCGTACGCAGGTCGGGCCCTTGATCGCCTCGCTTCATCGTCTCGCCAACCAGGCAGATTCTACGGTCGCCGCGGCTCGCGATGTGATCAGCAGCAGTCCGCTCCGCGCGAGCCAGCCGGAGACGGAAGGGCTTGGCAACACGCTGTACGAACTGACGCGAGCGGCCCGTAGCGTGCGCGAACTCGCGGATTACCTTGATCGCCATCCTGAAGCCCTGCTGCACGGGAGGGGTGGGAGCGATTGATGCGCTGGGCTGCTCTTCTGTTGGTGGTCGCCTTAGCTGCCTGCGGTACAGTCCGAAGACGCAATTTTATACCTTAGTCCCAGTATCATCTACGACGGCGACACGGACGGTTGCGGAAGGACCGCCCCTACAGGTCGGGCGTGTCGAGCTCCCCAGCACCCTCGACAGAACAGCGCTGGTGATCCAAGGGGCAGACGCGAACGTCATTGTCTCCGATCGGGAGCGTTGGGCAGGTCCTCTCGATACGCTGGTTCGGCAGGCGTTGAGCGATGACCTGCGCACCCGGCTCGGGACCGCCGCGGTTCTGGCTCCCGGCGATCCGGCTCCGGGCGGCAAGGTCCGACAGCTTTTGGTGGTCATCCAACGCTTCGGTGCCGACAGTGCGGGACGCGTCATGTTGGAAGCAGACTGGACGCTGGCATCCGGCAATCCGCCCAAACCCTTGGCGTCCCACCACGAGCGCATTGAGGAGAACGCCGGTTCAACGGAAGGCGGTCCTGTTGCCGCCGCTATGAGCCGCGCACTCGGCCGGCTAGCTGATGCGATTGCTCAGGCGGCTTGAATACTCTCCATGCGCCAGATCGATGCCAGAACTAGCGACCTGTCAGTCGACGGCCTGTCGAAAGTCTTCTGCACGAAGCACTGTAGAGAAATCGACGCGCAGCGGTGCCAGAGTTCACGCCAGCCGCGAGGGCGTCGGGGTAGAGAGGGCGCCAGGGAGGTGCCTGGTGAAGAGGGTTTTTTCGCCTCACTTGTCCGGCTTCATCGTCTGGTTCGAAATTGCGCGATCCCTCTCGAGCCGCGCCGGTAGCATATGAACGCAACCTCAGCCCCCGCCGCGTTGCAGCACCGGTCCAGACAGTCCGAGCGCTGTGTTCACCAGCGCGAGATGGCTCAGCGCCTGCGGGAAATTCCCGATGAGCCGCCTAAGCCCAGGATGATACATCTCGGAGAGCAAGCCCACATCGTTTCGCAGGGACAGGACACGGTCGAGCAGCCGTCTCGCATCGTCCTGCCGGCCTTGCATCGCGCGGCAGTCGGCGAGCCAACAGGTGCAGGCGATGAATGCTCCCTCATCGGTGTCGCCGCCATGCGGCGTGCGCCAGACCAGGCCGTCTTGGCTCAGCTCCCGCTCGACCGCGTCGATCGTCGCGCTCATGCGAGGCTCATTGGCTGGAAGGAAATTCACCAGCGGCAGCAGCAATAGGCTCGCATCGAGCCGCTCACCGCCGAAGCGGTCCACAAAGTGTTCTCGGGCATAGTTCCAGCACCGATCAGCGATATCACGGCGTATCCTGTCACGTAGCTCCGCCATCCTGTTCAAGAGTGAGCGGTCCTGCTCATGACGCCGGAGCGCACCGCGAATGAAGCGGTCGACGCCGACCCAGGCCATCACGGCGGAGTAGGTATAGCGTTCGGGGCTGGCGCGTGATTCCCAAAGGCCGTGCCCTTTGTCGTGCCAAGTGTGTTCCAGGTGCTCCGCCAGCCTGCGCTGAGTCGCAACTACCTCCGGAGGTTCTGGAACCCCGGCACTGGCCATCAGATCGAGCGCGTCCAGCAGCTCGCCGACCACATCAACCTGGCGCTGCGCGGCTGCATCATTGCCGACGCGCACTGGCGTAGCCCCTTGGTAGCCGGACAGCCAGGGAACTGGGTGCTCATAGAGCCGCCGGCCGCCATCGAGGCGATACATGATGCGCATCTTATCCGGTTCGGGCCCGATCGCGCGGAGCATCCAGTCACGCCAGTCAACGGCTTCCTGATGAAATCCCGCATTCAGCAATGCGGATACGGTGAATGTCGCGTCACGTAGCCAGCAGTATCGGTAGTCCCAATTGCTAGTACCGGCGGGCACTTCCGGAAGTGACGTTGTCGGCGCGGCGATCATCGCGCCTGTCGCATGATAGGTTAGTGCCTTCAATGTCAGCAACGATCGCACGACCGCGTCCCGCGACTCGGTCCGGCGCTGAAAGCCTTTCATCCAATCGCGCCAAAATATCAGCGTTGCATCCAGCGCCTTGCTCACGTTGACGCCGGCCGGTGGTCTTTCGTGCGACGGGCAGTGGATGAGGACGAAGTCCATGACCTGTCTTGCCGACACGTCGAACTCGACATAGGCGCAGTTATTCTCGCCGACCATCAGCACCAGTGGACAGCACAGCGCCAAGAGTGCCGGTCCAGAGACCGCCAGAAGCATGTTATTTTCCCATGTGAGCAAGGGCGGCATCAGACCGTAATCGAACCGCAGCCGGACCTCGCAGCGCAGGTGCAGATTGCCCTCCAGTCCAATGACCCGCCTGATTAGCACTGGGTTTTGCTGTCCTATGGCCAGGAAGTCCACCAGGCGAACCCTGCCGCTTTCGCCCGCGAAGTCGGTGTGCAGAACAAGTGTGTCGCCGTCATAACGGCGCTCCACCCGAGTGTCCTGCACCGGTCGAATCTGCCAATAGCCATGTTCAGTCGTGCCCACCAATGCTGCACAGCAGGCTTCGCTGTCGAAGCGTGGCAGGCACAGCCAGTCAATTGAACCGCTGCGTGAGACCAGCGCAGCGGTCCTGCCATCCCCTATGATTGCGTAATCTTCAATGCGTGATGTCATCCGGCGTCCCGTTGCGGCAGAGTTGGTGTCATACTCCTAACGGTGGGAGCTAAGCGACGTTTGCGGACCGGTTTGAAAAGCGCGACCCTGATTGCCGTACATGGCTGTGCCGGCACTGCACAGCTTCTTGAGCCGAGGCTCAAAGAACCTTCGGTTTGGCTGTTCGTTGATAACTTGCCGCGACCCCGGCGGCACTTCGGCTCTGCGAGGGGGGTGTGACGGTCTTCGGTCCAAGTGCAAATCTGGCTGCCAAGCTGATACTGCTTGGCGCATTAGCAGCCCCCGCTGGCGCGCTGGGATGGTGGTGGCTCTGGCCCCGCACGGACTACCAGCGCAACATCCGCTGGACCGTCAATCAACCGGTTCCGTTCAGCCACGAACACCATGTCGCCGGCCTCGGCATCGATTGCCGCATGTGCCATACGTCAGTCGAGGTCTCGGCCAACGCGGGCCTGCCGCCGACCTACACCTGCATGACCTGTCATTCGCAGATCTGGACCAACGCTGCGTTGCTCGCCCCGGTGCGCCGCAGTCTGGCTGATGATCAGCCGATTTCCTGGCGCCGCATCACCAACCTGCCGGACTATGTCTATTTCAATCACTCGATCCACATCGCAAAGGGCGTCGGATGTGATGAGTGCCACGGCCAGGTCGACACGATGCCGCTGTTGTACAAGGCAAAGTCCTTTACCATGAAATTCTGCCTGGATTGCCACAACGACCCCGGCCCGCGGCTGCGTCCCGCAAACGAGATATACAACACCGAGTGGCGTCGAACGCGGGATACGCCGTCGCCCTCGGCGCTGCTGGCTGAATACCACATTCCCAGCCGTCCTCTGAGTGAGTGTTCGATATGTCACCGCTGACCGGCCGGCGTCTGTGGCGGAGCGCGCAGGAGCTTGCAGCAGATCCCGAGTTTCTGGCGCGGGCGGCCGCGGAATTTCCCTCGCTCGCGCCAGACCTGGATGGCGTATCGCGGCGGCGCGTGCTGCAACTGATGGGTGCCGCGCTTGCTTTGAGTGGTTTGTCCGCCTGCGATTCCGGGCCCCCGGGTGGGACGTTGATTCCCGCGGTGCGATATCCGCCTAACATCATTCCTGGTCTGCCGAATGAATATGCCACAGCCCATGTGCACGACGGTTACGCACTTGGTACTGTCGTAACTCACAACATGGCGCGGCCATTTCGTGTCCAGGGTAACCCGCATCATCCATCCAGCCTTGGAGCCGCCGATCCATTTTCGATCGCCGAAGTGCTCGACTTCTATGATCCCGATCGTGAGTTTGCCCCGACCAAAGATGGCATGCCGGCGGACCATCAGTCGCTGTCGGCGGCACTTCTCACAGAGCGCACGCGTCTCGGCAAGTCGCGAGGTGCAGGACTGCGCATTCTCACCGGCACGATCACGTCGCCCACGTTCGCACGTCAGCTTGATGCGCTGCTCGCGCAACACCCGGAAGCGCGCTGGCATCAATGGCAACCCATCAGCCGTGACAATGTTTCGCGTGGCGCAATCCTCGCCTACGGCGCGCCGCTGGAACAGATCGCCCATCTCGATCAGGCCGACGTGATCCTCGCGATCGACAGTGATTTGCTTTCATCGGCGCCTGGCTGGGTCCGCTATGCCCACGATTATGCGTCGCGCCGCAATCCAACGCGGACGCAGAAGATGAGCCGCCTGTATGTGGTCGAGCCCAGCGCCACCAACATGGGCGCCATCGCCGACAATCATCTTGTCGCCGGCCCGGCGGAAATGCACAAATTCATACTCGCGCTCGCGGCCGGTGTGCTGAACCGAGGTGATACGCCGCCAGATGCGCCACCATGGACGAAGTCCGTCGTCGCTGACCTCGTGGCAAATCGTGGGCGAGTGTTCGTGCATGTGGGACTGGATCAACCGCCCAAAACTCATGCGTTGGTGCATGCAATCAACGAGGCGCTGGGTGGCCGGAACGTGACCTACGAACTGGTTCAGCCAGTTGCCCACGCAATCCAGAACCAGTCCGCGTCGCTGCGGGAACTGGTGGACGACATGCGCGCTGGCAAGGTGAGCGCGCTGGTGACCATCGATCAGAACCCGGTCTTTGCCGCCCCCACTTACCTCGGCTTCGCCGACGCGTTGCAGCGGGTTCCGCTTAATATCGCGCTGTCCGTTCAGCCGAATGAAACCACGAACGTCGCGCAGTGGTCGCTTCCGATGAAGCACTCGTGGGAGAGCTGGAGCGACGTGCGCGGGCACGACGGCACGGCGACAATCATGCAACCTCAGGCGATGCCGCTGTTCAGCGGCTATGGACCCAGCGAGATGCTCGCGCTTCTTGCCGGATCGACCATACCTGCCGACATCGAACTTGTTCAGGAGACCTGGAAGCCGACGTTCGGCGGCAATTTTTCCGATAATTGGCACGAGGCGCTTGCCAAGGGTGTCGTATCAGGCACAGCAAGTGCACGAGCGGATACACCGCTGCGACCCGATGCGGCAAACAGCATGCCGCCCGCGCCGCCGCAACGAGACTTGACTCTGCTGTTCCGGCCTGATCCCTCGTTATGGGATGGACGCCACGCAAACAATCCCTGGCTGCAGGAATTGCCGCGCCCGATCACCAAGCTCACCTGGGATAATCCGCTGCATATCGCTCCGGCGCTGGCCAGCAGGTTTGGTCTCGCCAACGGCGATAACGTGCAGGTCAAGGTTGGCGAAGCAGCCGTTACGGCACCTGTCTGGATCGTGCCGGGCCAAGCCGCTGATGTTGTCACAGCCCCGCTCGGTGGTGGTCGCACGCAGGTGGGCTCGGTAGGCCAGGGGGCGGGCACCAATTATTATCCGCTGACTGGCACGCCGCTTGCGCCCGCGTTTGCGCGAGCCGAGGGGCAGACCAGGCTCGCCAGCACCGTGCACCACAACATCCTGCTGGAGACCGACGACAAGATCCTGAAGCACGGCACGCTCGCCGACTTCCAGAGGACACCGGACTTTGCTCGCAACGAGCAGCAAGAGCCGCACTTGTATCGCTGGGTTCCGTCCGGTCCGGCTGCCTGGGCGATGAGCGTCGATCTGAACACGTGCATTGGCTGCAATGCCTGTGTCATCGCCTGTCAGTCGGAAAACAACATCCCGACTGTCGGCAAGGACGAGGTGTACCAGGAACGAGAGATGTCCTGGCTCCGGATAGACCTCTACCACGATGGCGGGATCGACAATCCCGATAAATTCTTCGAGCCAGTGCTCTGCATGCATTGCGAGCAGGCGCCATGCGAGGTGGTCTGTCCGGTCATGGCGACAAACCATGATTCCGAGGGGCTCAACCTGATGATCTACAACCGCTGCGTCGGCACGCGGTTCTGTTCGAACAACTGCCCCTACAAGGTTCGTCGGTTCAACTTTTTTGGCTACGGAAATCAGCAGGCACGACCACCTAGTCGTGGAATCCGGATGTGACCGTGCGGGGCCGCGGGGTGATGGAGAAGTGCACCTACTGCGTGCAGCGCATCGCCGAAGAGCGCGTTGCCGCGGATCGCGAGAACCGACCCCAGCGCAGCATCAAGACAGCCTGTCAGCAGGCGTGTCCGACCCAGGTTTTCACGTTTGGTAACCTGCGCAATGCTGACGATGAGGTGGTTAAGCGCAAAGCAAGTCCGCTCGATTTTGCAATGCTCGCGGACCAGAACACGCATCCCCGCACGACCTATGAGGCGGTGGTACGCAATCCAAATCCCGATGTCGGCAACGGGACAGGGCACGCGTGAGCGGCCTCTCGCTCCATCGGATGGGCTTTGTCGGGCACTCGTTGAAACGCCCGAAGCGCGGCCAAGTGGTCCCACCACGCCTCGACGATCCGGTGGTAGCCCCGAACGTAACCATCGCGTCGTTGACCGACCGGATCGCCGCTCTCGCCACCCGCGAGCGTGGCTTTCTTTGGTGGTACCTGGCGCTGATCCCGTGTTCACTGGCCGCGCTCTGGCTGCTCGTGTCGCTCGGTTATCTCTTCGTCAAAGGGATCGGCATCTGGGGTCTCAACTGGCCGGTGATGTGGGGCTTCGCGATACTCAGTTACGTCTGGTGGATCGCCATCGCCTCGGGCGGCACGATCATTTCGGCACTGTTCTACTTGGTTCGAGTCGACTGGCGCACCTCGATCAACCGCATTGCCGAGACGATGATGCTGTTCGGTGCCGCGGCGGCCGGCATCTACCCGATCATCCATCTCGGCCGGCCCTGGTTCGCCTATTGGCTGTTTTTCTATCCAAGCACGATGGGAACCTGGGAGCAGTTCCGGAGTCCGCTCGTGTGGGACTTCTGGGCTCTGTACACCTACGTTCTCACCTCAGTCATATTCTGGTACACGGGGCTGCTGCCTGACCTCGCCACGATGCGGGACCGCGCAACGACGCGCATCAAGCAAGTCATCTATGGCTTCTTTGCCATGGGGTTCCGCGGGTCCTCGCGGCAGTGGAAGCACCTCTACGCGATGTACAGTGTTCTCGCCGCGATCATGGCGCCGGTGGTTGTATCGATCCATTCCTGTGTTGGTCTTGACTTCGCAGGCGCGGCCACTATTGGCTGGCATTCGACGCAGTTCCCGCCATTCTTCGTTTTCGGAGCCTTACTCTCGGGCTTCGCTATAGTTCTGCTGTTGATTATCCCGTTGCGTCGCCTGATGCGGCTTGAGACCGTGATCACTGGTCGTCATCTCGACGTGCTCTGCCGGCTCCTACTCACCAGCTCACTGTGCCTTGGCTACTCGTACCTGATGGACGCGTTTACCACCTATTACGGCAATGACAAGGCGGAGCACCTGATGTTCCAGGAGCGTGTGTTCGGATATTACTCGTACGTCTACTGGTCGGCGATCTGCTTCAATATCTGCTTGCCACAGCTATTCTGGTTCCGTCGCTTGCGCATGGTTCAACCCGTCGTGCTGATCATCAGTCTTGGGGTCGTGATCGGTATGTGGTTCGAGCGCTATGAGATCGTCGTAACCAGTCTCCATCGTCCGCATATCCCGTCAGCCTGGGGCGTATTTCACGGCACCTTCTGGGACTGGTCCACGCTGATCGGCACCGTCGGCCTGTTCCTCACCGGAATTCTAGTGGCGATCCGGTTCGTGCCGGTCATTTCGCTGCACGAGATGCGATCACTCGTATTGCGTGAGGCAGGGAGGCACGCGCGGTGAGTGGGATTTGGCGGCGTTCGAGAGAGAAAGTGAGCTAATTGAGGCCACCGCTGCTTTGCGAGTTCACCAGTTTGGCTATGAGACGTACACGCCAAAGCCGCTGGACGAACATCCGACCGGATCGCCACTGCCATTGGTCATGTTCATCGCCGGAATGATCGGTTTCTGCGGCTTTTTCTTCCTGTTGACCTGGGTGAATGTATGGAATTGGCCGATTGATATTGGTGGGCGTCCGCTGTTCTCGTGGCCAGTATTCGTTCCAATTGTTTTCGAGCTTGGCATCCTTAGTGCCGTTGTCGCTGGGTTCATCGGCTACTTCATTATTAACAGGATGCCACGGCTGTACGAACCGGTCGACAACTGTGAATCGATGCGCCGCGCGATGCAAGATCTGTGGATCGTCGCGGTTGAAAGCGAAGATACCCAGCGGGTCTTCCAGGCAGGCGATGTTCTCGCAAAATACCACCCCCTGCGCATGGAAGAGATCCCAGCGGAATGAAAGCTTACCACATTCTTCCATTCGGTCTGCTGCTGTTGGTCAGTTGTGACTACATGATCAACCAGCCGAAGCAAAAAACCTATACCCCTGAGGTCGGTCCAGCAGCGCAACCAGACAATATCGTCGGGTTCGATCATCAACCGATTACGCCACCTGCCGTGACGTTTGCTTTGCTGCAGCGTGGCCAGGAGCGCTTTCGCATCTATTGCACGCCGTGTCATTCGGAGCTGGGCAATGGCCATGGCATGATTGTGCAGCGTGGTTTTCCGCCGCCACCCGATTACACCATCGCACGTCTGCTGAATGCGCCCTGTACAGCATTTCTACGACGTGATGACCAATGGTTACGGTGCCATGTATTCCTTCGCCAATCGCGTCCAGCCGAGGGACCGATGGGCTATCGCGGCGTATATCCGTGCGCTTCAGCTCGCGCGACACGCTACGCTCGACGATGTTCCGGCTGACCAGCGGACCTCATTGAAATGATCCGCCGCAGGGTTGAGATCGTTGCCTGGATTGCCGGCTGCGCCGGCTTGGCTGGCAGCATCGCCGGCTGGCTTACTGATCCGGGGGCCTTTGCCTACGCATGGCTCGCGGCGGTGATCCTGGCGGTTGGCTGGCCACTCGGCAGCATCGCCTGGATCCATATCCATGCCCTGACGGGCGGCCGTTGGGGATGGGCGATCCACCGTCAGCTTGTCTTCGGCACCGCGGCGCTTGCGGTCGTCCTGCCGGCGATCATCCCTGTCGCTTTGCTTGCTGGCCGGCTCTACCCCTGGATGCATCCGGATGGGGCCGAGGGATTGCTGAATACCTGGTACCTGAATTCAGCCTTCTTCTATGAGCGCGGCATTGGCTATGCCGTCATTTGGCTGGTGATCGGCGCAGTCACGTTGATGACGCTACGTCGAGCCGACCCGCAGCCTTTGTTGTACAGGATTGCTGCACCTTGCCTGATCCTGTTGGAACTTAGCGTCACATTTGCTGCGATTGATTCCACACTCTCGCTCGAGCCCAAATTTAAGTCGAGCGTGTATGGAATGCTGGTGTCGGCCGAAGCCGTGCTTTTCGCGTTGTCGCTTGCGACCCTTGCTGCACTGGTCATTAACCCGCTTGAACCGAAAGCGCGCGAAGATCTGGGCAAGTTGATGCTCGCTCTGACGATCTTCTGGGCCTATCTCGATTTCATGCAGATCCTCGTCATCTGGAACTCGGACCTTCCGGGAGAGGCGGCGTGGTACGTGCACCGCGTCACGTCAGGCTGGGCCTGGGTAGCCGGGTTGGTTACCCTGCTCCACTTTGTCATTCCTTTCTTCTTGCTGTTATGGCCGCAAATGCAACGCTCACGACAGGCGCTCGCCAGCGTGGCAGCGATGCTGGTCGTCGCGCAGGTCCCTCACGCCTGGTGGCTTGTTTTGCCGTCTTCACCGCGCGGCTTCAACTGGATCGATGTCGCGGCAATGTTCGCTGTCGCGGGGATAGTCGCTGGGGTAAGTCTCAGCGCGCCCAGGCTGTCTGTCGTGCCCCTAGCAGCGCGGCGGAATCATGCATAGGGCGGCGCGGGGCACGAACAGGAGCGGACGTCTCGGCTGGCGCATGCTGTTTGGCGGCTTTGCGGTGCTGCTGGTCTCGGTTGCAATCAGAACGCTTCGGTTGCCTCTCGCCGGCGCGGTGCGGCAGGATCTTGCATCTACGCTGGGAGAACCGGTCAGACGCACACCCGAGGGCGAGCTGATACTGCCCGCAGCTGCTCACGAACCTGCGGATATCGGCCGAGGCTTTATCGGCGGTGCCTTTGGGCTGTTGCTCGTTTCACTGGCTGTCGTGACCCTCGGTGTGCTGTGGCTGTTCCCGTTGCCTGGCACCGATCGCACGCTGCATACGCCGCTTCCGGTCTATCCTGAGCCACGCCTGCAGCCGAACCCACGGCAGGAGATGCAGCGCTTCTTGGCGGCCGAGCAGGCGGAACTGAAGACCTATGGTTGGATCGATAAGGCGCACGGCATCGTCCGGATCCCCATCGACGTCGCCATGGACAAGGTCGCCCGGAGCGGCATTCCAGGCTGGCCTGATTCGGCGGCCGCGGCCGAAGCATCGCCGACAACGACCGCGGCCACCACCCAATGATCACCCGTACGCTCGTCGCCGCGTTTCTGTTGCTCCCAATCGCTGCGCGCGCAGGCGCGCCGGACCTCTCTGGCTATCGCTGGGTTCAGCATCCTGGAGCGCAACTTCCGGGACCGATTGTGTTCCGCGACGAAGCCGCCCATCAGCTCCGTTTGGCGGACATAGCGCAAGGTCACCCAATGATCCTGGCGTTCGGCTATTATCATTGTCCCAATCTATGTGGTCTGGTACGCAGCACACTGCTTACGGCAATCGATGCAAGCTCGCTGATCGCCGGGCAAGACTATGAGCTCGCGGTGATCTCGATCGATCCTGACGAAACCACGTCGGATGCGGCGCAGGCCAAGGCCGCCGATCTAGCCGCCTTCCCTTTGCCGGGGGCGGCCCATGGCTGGCATTATCTCACCGGCAGCCGGGACGCGATCACCACCCTGACAGATGCCGCGGGTTATCAGGGGCATTTCGACGCTGCCCTTAGGCAGTTCATCCATCCCACCGGTCTCGTCATCGTCACACCTACCGGGAAGGTGTCGTCCTACCTGCTCGGCCTCGGGTATCACCCTGGTGATCTGCGTGTCGCTCTTTCCGAGGCCAGTCAGGGAACGATCCAAGCCGCGGCGGTCCCGATCCTGCTTCTGTGCTTTCACTACGATGCGACAACAGGACGGTACACACTGTCCGTCCTGAAGCTGCTCAAGCTCGTTGCCGCGTTGACCGTGGTGACTGTTGCCGGATTGGGGTTGTTACTGTTCCGCCGTGAGTATCAGACATGAGGCTCTGGCTTCCGGCCGCTGCTAGCAATGCACCCGAAGCCGACCAGCTGATGCTTGGCCTGTTGCTGTTGTCTTGCGCCGTGCTGGCGATGGTGTTCGGTCTGATGGCGACCTTCATCTGGCGCTATCGCCACAATAGCAGCATCGATCGCGGCAAGATCGCCGAGCGCACATGGCGGGTCGAAACTGGCTGGACTGTCGCCACGCTGATCGTGTTCTTCGGTTTCTTCATTTGGGGCGCACATCTTTTTGTCCGGCTGCAGCAGTCGCCGGCAAATGCGATGAAGATTTATGCAATCGGCAAACAGTGGATGTGGAAGGTCCAGTATCCGGGCGGCCAGAGGGAAATCAACTCGATGCACGTCCCGGTCAACACACCGATTGAGGTTGTGCTGACCTCCGAAGACGTCATCCACGATTTTTTCGTTCCGGCGTTCCGGATCAAGCATGACGTATTGCCGGATCGGTACGACTCGGTCTGGTTCAAGCCGACCGAGATAGGCACATATCACCTGTTCTGCTCACAGTTCTGCGGCACGCTGCATGCGAGCATGATCGGCCAGATCGTGGTGATGTCGGCTCCTGACTATCGACACTGGCTAGAGCAGAACGCCGCATCCGAAAGCCTGGTAGCACAGGGCCAGGTCTTGTTCATGCGCTACGGGTGCAGCGGCTGTCATGGTTCCAATGGCGCCGGCGGGCCACAGTCGGCAGTCTGGTGCGCGCGCCCCAACTGGCCGGACTGTACGGCAGTCCCGTGACGCTGGCCGATGGCCGGGTCGTGACGGCCGATGACCGCTATATCCGTGATTGCATCCTGCTGCCGGAAACCGTGCGGGTCGCCAGTTACCCGCCGGTTATGCCCTCGTTTGCCGGTCAGATCAGCGAGGAAGATCTGCTGAAGATCGTCGCTTATATCCAGTCACTCGGGCCGGAGCGTCAGTCATGAGCGGAGCCGTCACCGTCGTTGAGGCCTCGGAAATCGAGGAAGAGCTACCTGACTGACAAGTTCGGCCTGTCGAGCTGGCTGCTGACGACCGACCACAAGCGCATTGCGGTACTGTATCTGCTGTCCACGACAGCATTCTTTTTCGTGGGCGGGATCGCAGCAGGACTGATGCGGCTGAACCTTGTCGTCCCACAAGGGCTGCTGAAGGACCCGGAGACCTATAACCGCCTATTCACGATGCACGGCGTGATCATGGTCTGGTTCTTTCTGGTGCCGGTGGTCCCAACCGTTATCGGCAATTTCGTCCTACCGCTCATGCTGGGGGCGCGGGATCTCGCCTTCCCGAAAATCAACCTAATGAGCTGGTACTTCTTCAACATCGGCGGCCTGTTCGCATTGTACGGTCTGTTCGTCGGTGGGGTGGACACCGGCTGGACCTTCTACGCTCCCCTGTCATCGAGCTTTGCCCGCGGGCATGTCGAACTGGTGCTCGCCGGAATCATCTTTGCCGGTTTCTCTTCGATCGCGACCGGACTCAATTTCATCATCACGATCCACCGTCTGCGAGCACCCGGGATGAACTGGCACAGGATGCCGATATTCTGCTGGTCGCTCTACGCGACGAGCGTGACTGACGTGCTGGCCACCCCGGTACTCGCGATCAACCTGTTGCTGCTCGGCGTAGAACGGTTCTTTGGTATCGGCATCTTCGATCCCGCGATCCATGGTGACCCACTGCTGTTCCAGCACCTGTTCTGGTTCTACTCACATCCCGCCGTTTACATCATGATTCTTCCAGGGTTCGGCGTCGTCAGCGAGATCATTCCTTGCTTCTCCCGCAAACGTATCTTTGGCTACGAGTTTATCGCCTGGGCCAGCATCTCGATCGCCGTGATCAGCTTTTTCGTCTGGGGCCACCACATGTTCGTGGCAGGCATTTCCGTCTATTCCGGCTTGGTGTTTTCGATCTTGACTTTCGCGGTTGCAGTTCCCTCGGCAATCAAGGTGTTCAACTGGGTCGCTACCTTGCACAAGGGCTTCATCCATTTCGAGGCCCCCATGCTCTACGCGCTCGGCTTCGTCGGCCTGTTCACGATTGGCGGGCTCTCGGGGCTCTGGGTCGCGGCGCTTGGCGCCGATGTGCATCTGCACGACACATATTTTGTCATCGCCCATTTCCACTACATCATGGTAGGCGGCATGGTCACCGCGTTCTTCGGTGGGCTGCACTTCTGGTGGCCGAAGATCACCGGCCGCCTCTATCCGGAGTCATGGGGCAGGCTCGCCGCCATCACGATTTTCCTCGGATTCAATCTAACCTTCGCACCTCAGTTCTACCTGGGGTGGCTTGGCATGCCGCGGCGCTATCATCACTATCCGCCGGAATTCCAGGTGTTGAACGTGCTCTCCTCGGCCGGCACCGCAATCCTTGCCGCTGGCTACCTGCTGCCGCTGCTTTACCTCGGCTGGTCGCTGATTCACGGAAAGCGCGCCGGCAGCAATCCCTGGGGTGCGACTGGCCTCGAATGGCAGACCCCATCGCCGCCAGCCGCCAAGAACTTCGCGGTAACGCCGACTGTTACCGAAGCCCCCTACTCTTATCCTCCAGCCCGAGGCCGTGCAGCATCATGTCTGAAGCCACCCTGCCGCACAGCTTTCAGTATTCGTCTGCCCAGCACCAGTCAGGCACATCGCTGGCCGGCATGTGGCTGTTCGTCGCCTCCGAAGTCGCTCTTCTTCGGTGGGCTGTTTCTGGCCTGGGTCTTTTGTCGCCATTTCGCCCAGAAAGGCTTCGATGAGGGCGCCAAGGATACGGAACTTTGGATCGGCACGATCAACACACATCATCCTGATTACCAGCAGCTTCGTCTACGCCACCGGACTTGCCTATATCCGGGCCGGTAACGTCCGCCGCCTTCTGCAGTGCTGTGCGCTGACCCTGGGACTGGGGCTTACATTCCTTTATCTGAAGTTCGGTCTGGAGTGGATGGACGACATCCACAAGCATACCTTCTTCGCCGATCCGGCCTTCAAGTATACGGGGCCAAATGCGGGCGGCGCGCATCTTTTCTACGTCTTCTATTTCGTCGGTACGGCGCTGCATGGGGTGCACATGACCGTCGGCATCGGGCTCGTGGCATTCGTGATGTGGTCGGCATGGCGCGGAGCCTTTTCCGCCAGGAGCCACAGCGCGGTCGAGATCACCGGGATCTACTGGAGTTTCGTCGATATGATCTGGATCATCCTTTATCCTTTGATTTACCTGATCGGGCGTGTCTGATGCCGCCTGGTTTCGGCCGCCTGCTACTTGGTTGGATCGCTCTGATCCTCCTGTGGGGCCTGGAGTTTGGCGTCAGTTTCATCGACATGCCGCCCTCGCTGCGTCCCGTACTGCTGGTCGTCGCTTCTGTAATGCTGGCGTTTGTTGCCTTTTTCTTCATGCATCTTGGTGGCGGGCCAATCCTTGTTCGCGGATTCGCGGTTATGGCGATCTTTTGGATGATTGTCCTGATCGGGTTGGGCAGCATGGACCCTCTCACCCGGACGCAATACTTCACTGCACCCGACCAACCTCAATGAGCGCAGCGTATCCCATCGCAGTTGAGAGTTTGGCCGCGCCCTGCGCACACCAGTTCAGCGTCGCCGGGCTATCAGTGCCGCAATGGCGAGTATGGCGCCGCCGGCCAACGCCGTTCGGTGGCGGCTGGCGAGAAACTCCCAGCTCTCCCTCCTGGCCCGCGCATCAAACCGGCCGTGCGCACCATAGGGCCCCGGGACCGGCGCAAAAAGATTGCCCGGCGCGTCCGCTGCCACGGGCTCCCCGGTGAGTTGGCCGCTATACCCAACCTTTGCCAACAAGCGGTCCAGCAGCCCGGGGGCAACTCGATTGGCGAGAATGGTCTTCACCGTCGGCATGCCGACCCAGACTTCGCGGCGATGGTGGAACGCAGCAAAGACGATGGCGCGCGCCGGCACCTCGGGTTGGAAGATGGGGGGAACGGGTTGTGGCCGCTTCTCCATCTTGTTGAGCGCCCAGTCGAACTGCGGCGTGTTCACCGCCGGCAGGTGCACCATTGTCAGGTGCACCTTCACGCCGTCGTGCAGCAGTTCTGTTCGCAGCGAGTCGGTAAACCCGCGCACCGCGAACTTCGCACCGCAGTAAGCTGACTGTAGCGGAATGGCGCGGTATGCAAGTGCCGACCCAACATTGACGATAGTGCCCTGGTTGCGGGGGCGCATGCGCGACAGCGCAACCATCGTGCCGTGCACCTGACCCAAATAGGTGACTTCGGTCGCGCGCCGGAACTCCTCCGGCGTAATGCGCTCGAATGGTGCGAAGATGGTCGCCATGGCATTGTTGACCCATATGTCGATCGGACCGAGCTCTTGTTCGATCTGGGTCGCGGCCCGATCAACCGCGGCAAAGTCCGCCACGTCGGCTGATTGCGCCGCCGCTGCAACGCCCAGTCCGCGCATTTCAACCGCCGCCTCATCCAGCCTTTGCTGGTCGCGCGCGATCAGGCCGACGCTGCAGCCGTGCTTGGCAAATTCGCGCGCAGTCGCGCGGCCCACCCCAGCGCTCGATCCGGTGATGACGACAACCTTTGCCATTTCGCTGGGCTCCGTTCTCTTGCTCATCAGCCAAAACGAAGCGGCAGCCAACGTGGTTCGTTGGCAAAGGTTGCTTCTGCTTCATCAATCTCCTTGCACCGTGAAAGCAGCGGTGCAACGGCGCCACGATGCGGACGTTTGTGGAACACGCAAGCAGCAGGCAAGGCCTAGGTCCATGAGCCAAACGGTCGGTGATTTCTTCTGGCACCGCATGCATGAGTGGGGCGTGCATACGATCTTCGGTTATCCCGGCGACGGGATTAACGGCTTGCTCGGCGCGTTGAACAGGGCCAATGGCGAATTCAAGTTTGTCCAGACCAGGCACGAGGAAATGGCCGCCTTCATGGCCTCCGCCTACGCCAAATTCACCGGCGAGGTTGGCGTGTGCATGGCAACCTCGGGTCCCGGGGCCTCGCATCTGATCACGGGGCTGTACGACGCGCGAATGGACCACATGCCGGTGCTGGCGATCACTGGCCAGCAGGCCCGCACTGCGATCGGCGGTCACTACCAACAGGAACTCGACCTGCCGAGTATGTTCAAGGACGTGGCGGGGGCCTTTGCCTATCAGGCGAGTGCTCCGGCGCAGGTGCGTCACCTGGTCGATCGGGCGATGCGGATCGCGAAAGGCTCGCGTCGAGTGACCGCGCTGGTGTTCCCGAACGACCTGCAAGAGGCGGAGTATTCTGAGCCTCCGCGGGCGCATGGCACCGTCCATTCCGGCGTCGGTTACCGCGAGCCGATGGTGGTACCGCACCAGCAGGACCTACGTCGCGCCGCCGAGGTGCTGAATGCCGGCAAGAAAGTAGCGATCCTGGTCGGTGCCGGCGCGCTGCGCGCCACGGATGAGGTTATCGCCATTGCCGAGAAGCTTGGCGCCGGCGTCGCCAAGGCGCTGCTGGGCAAGGCGGTGGTGCCCGACGATCTGCCATGGGTCACCGGCTCGATCGGGCTGCTCGGCACCAAACCGAGCTGGGAGCTGATGAGCAACTGTGACACGTTGTTCATGATCGGCTCGGGCTTTCCATATTCGGAGTTCCTGCCGAAGGAAGGCCAGGCGCGCGGCGTTCAAATCGACATCGAGCCGGAGATGCTGAGCCTGCGCTATCCAATGGAGGTCAATCTCGTCGGCGATTCAGCCGAGACGCTGCGGGCACTGCTGCCTCTGCTCGAGGACAAGGCCGACCGCTCATGGCGACAGCAGGTCGAAAAGGAAGTGGCCGAGTGGTGGAAAGTACTGGAAAGCCGCGCAATGACGTCGGCAAATCCGGTTAATCCGCAGCGCGTGGTTTGGGAGCTGTCGCCGCGCGTGCCGGAGCGCGCGATCATAACCAGTGATTCCGGCTCCTGTGCGAACTGGTACGCGCGTGACCTGAAGATCCGCCGTGGCATGATGTGCTCACTCTCCGGCGGGCTCGCGTCCATGGGTGCCGCGGTGCCGTATGCAATCGCTGCAAAGTTCGCCCACCCGGATCGTCCGGTGATCGCACTCGTCGGCGATGGCGCGATGCAGATGAGCAATATGGCGGAGCTGATCACCGTGCAGAAATACTGGCGCGAGTGGTCGAACCCGAAATGGGTGTGCTGCGTGTTCAATAACCAGGACCTGAACCAGGTGACCTGGGAGCAGCGCGTGATGGAGGGTGATGCGAAATTCAATGCGACCCAGCAGATACCTGACGTGCCCTATCACCGGTTCGCCGAGCTGATCGGACTGCGTGGCATCTTTGTCGACAATCCCGACCGGCTGGCGAGTGCGTGGGACGAAGCACTGGCCTCCGATCGCCCAGTGGTGCTTGAGGTCAAGACCGACCCGGAGGTGCCGCCATTGCCGCCGCATATCACGCTGAAGCAGGCGAAGAATTTTGCGTCGGCGATACTCGCGCCAGATCCGAACGAGAGCAGCATGCTGGTGGGCGCGGCGAAGGAAGTGCTGAGTTCGGTGCTGCCCGGCAAGAAGTGATGATGGTTGGCTCCGCCACTCGGATCGTGGCGGAGCCGGCTGCGTAGCACGCGAGCATTGGGTGGCGGCATATGGCACGAACAGCCCGCACGGAGCTTGCTGACCTAGGATCAGCATTGATTGCGCTCGCAGGTGCGCTGCGCCCGACCAGGAGCCCGGGGGCTCCCGCAATTTCATCGCATCCGAATGCGATGGCGACAGTGAGAGCGGCTCGCCGGCTAAACCGGGCTGCTGGAATCCTGGCGACTTCGGTTCTTGCAGACAGCGCCGTCGAGCACTACCGCGGCTCGTTCGAGAATCGTGCCATGTACTTGCCGCTCGCACTCGGAGCCTTGAGTATTGCTGTGAGCGGACATGGCGTATCGGATCGACGCGTCGGGGCCCATGCGGTGCGCGACACGGTTTATGCGCTTGCCGGAGCTACCGGTCTCGCCGGCACAGGGTTCCACCTCTACAACGTGACCAAACGGCCGGGCGGTATCTCCTGGCTTAACCTGTTCTATGCGGCACCAATCGGTGCGCCACTGGCCCTCCTGCTTTCAGGGTTGCTTGGCTTCACCGCAGAACGGGTGCGCGACGCTGCGCCTGGCACGACGCCGCGGATCGTGGGGTTCCCGGCCGGCCGGGCGATGGCGGCGCTCGCCGCACTCGGAATGCTCGGCACTGTCGGCGAAGCCGGGTTGCTGCATTTCCGCGGCGCCTACCATGACCCGGCGATGTTCCTGCCGGTTTCCGTGCCCCCGGTTGCTGCAGGGCTGCTCGGGAACGCGGCGCTAGCGCCGCGCAGCAGGGATCGGTGGTTCACCCGCTGGTGGCTTCGCTTGACCGCTGCCGTTGGACTGGCTGGCGTCGGGTTTCACGTGTTCGGCGTTGCGCGAAACATGGGGGGCTGGCGCAACTGGTCGCAGAATGTGTTGAACGGGCCGCCGATCCCGGCGCCGCCTAGCTTCACCGGCCTCGCACTGGCTGGCCTCGCAGCTCTCCGCCTGCTGGAGGATCATCCTGATGCGTGATCGCTACCCCGGCTATGATGTTCTCAACAAGCGCCACACTCCTTCCTGGAATGAAGTGACACGGCGGGTCATAGACCAGCGTCTTTCCATATCACGTGAGCCAAGCTTTTTTACCCAAGACGAGTGGCTGACGATCAACGCGATCTGCGACCGAATCGTGCCGCAGCCAAAGGACCGGCCGCCGATACCGGTCGCGGCGTTGGTCGACGAGAAGATGGCCACGAATCGAACCGATGGTTATCGCCATCACCGGCTGCCGAATATGCAGGAAGCATGGCGCCGAGGCTTACGTGCGCTGGATCAAGAGGCGCAAGCGCGACACGGTGGTCGGTTTCACACTATCAGCGTCGCCGAGCAGAATGCGCTGCTGCAGCAGATGCAGAAGGGCGCGCTCGACAATCCCGCTTGGGACGGTATGCCGTGCAAAGTGTTCTTTTCCGAGCGGATGGCACACGACATCGTCGCCGCCTACTACGCGCACCCGACCGCCTGGAACGAGATCGGCTTCGGCGGACCGGCCAGCCCGCGTGGCTATGTGCGCATGGGCTTCGACAAGCGCGATCCATGGGAGGCCGCAGAGGAAAAACCTGGTCGCGAGGACGACACCAGACGCAGGAACCGCCATGTCGGCTGATGCGACGCATGAGCCGCGTGGCAAGAATGGCCGCGCGCCGGATCCGCTACGCGTCGGCGGCTGGATGCCAATGCGCGAATACCCGGACGATGCGAGCCTGTCGACTTCGCCATCGTCGGCACCGGCGCGGGCGGTGGAACCCTTGCATGCAGATTGGCCGAGCATGGGTTCTCCGTCGTGGCCTTCGATGCAGGCCCGTGGTGGCGGCCGCTCGAGGAATTCGCATCGGATGAGGACCATCAGCAGAAGCTGTATTGGACCGACGAACGGATCTGCGACGGCGATAACCCGCTGCAACTCGGGTCGAACAACAGCGGCAAAGCGGTCGGCGGCAGCATGGTGCACTTCGCCATGGTGTCGCTGCGTTTTCGTCCGGAGTGGTTCAAGGCGCGCAGCAAGCTCGGTTACGCTGTCGATTGGCCGCTCGATTGGCGCGAGATGTGGCATTACTACCGGGAGGTCGAGCAGACACTGAGTATATCCGGCCCAGTGAACTATCCCTGGGGCCCACCTCGGCCGCGTTATCCCTATCGCGCTCATGAACTGAACGCCGCAGGGCTGGTGCTGGCACGCGGCTGCGAGGCGCTTGGCCTGAAATGGACCCCGACGCCACTGGCGACGCTATCGGCGCCTCGCGGGCTGGCGCATCCGTGCGTCTATCGCGGGTTCTGCACGATCGGCTGCTCGACCAATGCCAAGCAGAGTGCCTTGATCACGTGGATTCCTCGTGCTGTGCGAGCGGGTGCAGAGATTCGCGATCTTGCGATGGTAGGGAGGGTCGAGACCAACACCGCGGGGCTTTGCACCGGGCTGCACTACATGCGCGAGGGCCAGTGGCGGTTCCAAAAGGCGCGCAACGTCGTGGTTGCGGGATATGCGATCGAGACGCCGCGGCTGCTCTTGATGTCGTCGAACAACCGGTTTCCGGACGGGCTTGCCAACAGCTCGGGCCTGGTTGGACGCAATCTGATGGTCCAGACCAATCAGGCGGTATGGGGCAAATTCGACGAGGAGATCCGCTGGTACAAGGGCCCACCGTCGCTCACATTGACCGAGCACTGGAATTATACCGATGCAGGAAAGGATTTCTTCGGTGGCTACGCCTACATGAGCCAGGGGCCATTGCCACAGCAATGGGCCGGCACGCAGATGGGTAATCACCAGCTGTGGGGGGAGCCGCTGATCCGCGACATGGCGGATTACAACCATCAGGCTGGGCTGAAGATCGTAGGCGAGGTCCTGCCGCAGGAGCGCAATTGCGTTGGCCTGGCCGATGAAAACGACCAATACGGACTGCCCATCGCGCGGGTGACGTTTTCGCTGAGTGAGAACGACAAGACGCTGGTCCAGCACGCGATCCGGCACATGACAGAGGTGATGCGGGCCGCGGGTGGGCGTGAGATTTGGCCTGAAGACGATGACACCGCGCACCTGAACGGAACGGCACGGATGGGGGATGATCCGCGTACCAGCGTGGTCAACGCCGACTGCCGTAGCTGGGACATCCGCAACCTGTGGATCTGCGATGGTTCGGTGTTTCCCACCGTGGGCGGGGTCAATCCGTCACTGACCATCCAGGCCATTGCTTGCCGCACGGCGGACCGCATCAAGCATATGGCAGCTTCCGGCGAACTTTGATCAGACAGGTACTTGGCCCGGCTCGATTCGCTCCGATAGTGTGACTGGGATTGCGTAGCCGTCGGAGGTGCTTGGCAATGGCTTTTGAAACAGAGGATCATATTCGTATTCGCGCCTACCATTTGTGGGAAGCGAGTGGCCGTCCCGAAGGCCGCGACCTGGAATTCTGGGAACAGGCACAACAATCGGCATCGGAAGGCGCAGCAACAACCAAGACCAAGCGTCGTGTCGTTCGCTCGCAGGCCGCAGGCACGACCGCAGCCTCGTCGTCGAAGCGTTCCCGGCGCGCAGCCAAGTCTCGCTCGGATTGAGCCGGGCCTGATCGTTAACCCTGCTTGCCGCTGATCTGGCGCGCCATGCGGTCGAGTTCGTCATTGGGGACCGGACCTAGGATCGCGTAGCCGAGGCCTTTGTCGATCCAAGAGCAGGCGTTTACGTCATTCCGATCCCATTGTGCGATTGGGACTCGCAGATCCGTCGCCATCGGTCGCATTACCAGCGACATACGGTGGCCGTTGGTGTCCTCGTACATAAACAGGGCGGCGGGGTTGCCTTGCTCGGTGGCAAGCAGGCGGCCGCCGATGAGGCGGTAACCGAAGCCTGAGAGATCGGGCGGGGATACCGCCCGGCTCAGCCGATTGGACAGCCATTGCGCCAGATGATCTCGCTCGGCGGCCGTGACCTCGATCGGATGCCGACGGTCGGGGCTATAGACTGCGTGGCTTGCCAATGCCTGGTGCTCGAGCGCTGCCATAGCCAGCGTGTCGCGATCCGGCGTCGGCTGCGTGTGCAGCAGCCATCCGCCGGCGCCACCTATGCCGAGCGACAGAACGATGGCCGCAGCGATCTGCCACCACCTGTGGGACCGGGTGCGCAGACGCTCTTCCACCAGGCGGTTCAGGTTCAACTCGGGCGGCAGCGGTTGGCTCGAATACGCCAAAAAGGCTGCATTTAGTGCCTGCCTGTGGGCGATGTCCGTAGCGACGCGACGCGCGGCGTCCGGATGTGCAGCCAGATATCGCTCGACTGCGGCGTGCCGTTCGGGCGGCAGTTGGCCGTCAACGTAGCCGTTCAGTTCCTCCTCACCGATGGACGGCAGAGGTTCGCTCATGACGCCGTCGGGGGCGACCCGGACACTCCCGCTCCGACCGCTTGCCGCAACTGCTCCCGTGCCCCTCTCAGCGCATTCACGACTGTCATGGCTGGCATGCCCATGACTTCAGCCGCAGCAGCATACGATAAGTCCTCCACCGAGATGAGGAACACGGCACTGCGCTGTTCCAGGGGTAGCCCGCCGAAGGCACGGGATAGTTCAGTAGACGCCACTGCGCTGACAATATTCCCAACCGATGACGAGGAGAGCCCCCGACGGCGCGGTCGAGATCGAGCAGCCAGTTCCCGGTACATCATCGCCAGCAACCAGACACGCAGCCTGGCAGCTTCGCCTGACTCGTGCGGGCGATCGAGCGCTCTGGCAAGGCAGGTCCGCACAGCATCGTCGGCGCCGCGTTGGTCCGAGAGCATCGCCATGGCGTAACGGCGCAACGCTGGAACAGCTTGCTCGAGGCTTGTGAGGAAGCCGTTCATGGCGAGTGGAGCGCGATGGCGTGCGCGGCGGTGACGGGGCTACTCACGGTTCTCGCTCATCTTCCTTTCTAGGGAGTCGAGCTGCGGCGCCGGGCCAGTTGCTCAATAGTGATCAAGCGCCATGGAACCTGATGACGACAACAGCGGTGTTCTATTCGTTACCTCGAAGTGCCATCCATTGCGCATTCCGGCGGCACATGAGCTCCGGTCTGACGATGGAGGCGTAAAGGGCTGGAGCGCAAGACCCACGGGAGGCCAATGAGAATGTCGATCGAAACACGAACCGCCGACGCAATGCCCTGGTGGAAAGAACCGACCCGGGAACAATGGATGGCCTGGATTGCCGCCTGGTTGGGCTGGACGCTCGACGCGTTCGACTTCACGATCTTTCTGCTCATCATGGTGCCGATCGCACAGACGTTTCACGTTCCCTTGGTCGAGGTCACCGCAGTATTCACCGTGACTCTCTGGCTGCGACTGGTGGGCGCAACAGCATCTGGCTGGCTGGCTGATCGGGTCGGCCGCAGGGCACCGTTGATGATCTCCATTGCCTGGTACTCGGTCTGCAATTTCATCGCGGGGTTCTCTCCGACCTTCTGGTTCCTGTTTCTGTTTCGCGCGCTTCTGGGGATTGGAATGGGCGCGGAATGGCCGGCAGGTGCGGCGCTGGCAATGGAAAGTTGGCCGGCACGCTCGCGTGGGTTCATGAGCGGCATTCTGCAGGGCTCGTGGGGTATCGGGTTCCTGCTGTCCAGCGCCGCCTATGGGCTGCTGTATGACAGTATCGGATGGCGCGGCCTGCTGTGGCTCGGCATTCTGCCCGCGCTTGCGGTGCTTTATGTGCGCCGTCACGTGAAAGAGCCGGAAGTGTGGGTGGCAAACCGCGACAAGCAGCGCGAACAGAACAAGGAGGTCCGCACCCCCTTATTCGACATCTTTCGACGTCGCGCGTTGGGCAACACCATCACTGCTTGTCTTTGGATGGCGAGCAGCTTCGTCGTCTACTATTCGGTGTACGGGCTAATTGCTACACACCTGCAGAAAGACCTGAGTTTTAGTCCAGGCATGGTGGCGCTCCCGGTCGCGCTCGCCAACCTGACCGGCTTTCTGGCCAGCGGCTTCTGGGGATGGGTCGCCGACCGCTATGGGCGCCGGTGGTCAATGATCATTCCGGCGGTCATTGGCATCTTCGTCACGCCACTTTACCTGTTCACCGCAAACTACGCGGTGATCGCTGTCGCCTTCACGATCCAGGGTGTGTTCCTGGGCGCGATCTATGGCCAGAATCCGTCCTACCTGGCAGAGCGATTTCCCACCGAGGTGCGAGCGACCGCCAGCGGCTTCTGCTATCACCAGGGCGCTGTCTGGGGCGGTCTGGTCGCTCCCGTGCTGGCTGCGTTTGCCGCTGGACAGCCATCCGGATTCGCCATTCCCATGCTGGTTGGCACGGTGGCCGGCGCGCTGGTCTTTGTCGTCGCATTGCTGCTCGGACCTGAGACGAAGGGCAAGGTGTTGCAGGCCGACATCTCGCTCGCGGCGGAAGCCTGACAGTCACGCGCCGGAGCGTAGCGCGTCCAGCGCGCCTTGCAACACCCAGGCAGCGGCGGCGCGGTCCACCGCTTCTGCCCGCTTTGTTGCGGCTGAGATCCGCCTGCTCGACGAGGAACCGATTGACTGCGGCCGAGGATAGCCGCTCGTCCCACAATGCAGTTGGCAGGCCGGTGGCATCGGCCAGCGCCAGCGCCCAATCCCCTGCCGACTGAGCCGCTGGCCCAAGGCTGCCGTCCATCGAGAGCGGCAGCCCGACCACTATGCCCCCCGCGTCCTCCTTCTGCGCTATGGCGAGGAGTTCCGCCGCATTGTCGCGCAGCCTGCGGCGCCTGAGGCTGCCGTACGGCGAGGCCAACGATAGCCCCACATCCGACAGCGCGACACCAATGGTGCGGCTGCCTGGGTCGAGGCCGATCAGCCGCTGGTTCAGCGCCAGCCGTTCGCGCAGGTCCCGGATGCCGAGTAGCGCCATGCGGCGAACTATCCGTGCACGCCGCGGCGATGGCAAAGCAGGGGCGTTGGTTGAACCAAGTGGCCGCCGCCGGTATGGTCAGTGGTTCACCAAAACAAGGACCATGTCGGAT
The DNA here is from genome assembly GCA_963850535.1 of uncultured Alphaproteobacteria bacterium. GTDB lineage: Bacteria > Pseudomonadota > Alphaproteobacteria > Acetobacterales > Acetobacteraceae > JAMXLO01. The sequence goes on from CAWKMC010000025.1 coordinate 33,784, forward strand.
GTCGCTTGATGCCGCGACAATTCGCCGCATTGCGAACCTCGCCCGCATCCGCGTCGAGGATCACGAGCTCGCATCTCTGGCCAATGAACTGAATGGCATCCTGGGTTGGATCGAGCAGCTTAACGAAGTGAATGTCGACGGCGTGGAGCCGCTGACTGGCGCGCAGCAGATGGCGTTGAAGATGCGCGAGGACGTCGTCACTGATGGCGGCTATCCGGAAAAGGTGTTGGCCAACGCGCCGGATCGGGCAGGGGATTTTTACGCTGTTCCCAAGGTGGTCGAGTGATGGCCGGGTCGAGCCCGGCCATGACGGATGAGGCTCGGGCTGTCGCCCGCGATTTCGCATGAGCCTCACCGAGCTTACCATCGCTTCCGCGCGCCAGGGGCTGCGCCAGAAGCAATTTTCGGCCCGCGAGTTGACCGAGGCGCATCTTGCGGCGATTGACGCGCTAAATCCGCGGCTGAACGCCTATGTCACAGTGACCGCGGAGCGCGCACTGGCGCAGGCCGATGCCGCGGATGCTGATCTGGCGACTGGGAAAGTGGCACCGCTCACCGGCATTCCTCTCGCGATCAAGGACCTGTTCTGCACCGAGGGCGTGCGGACCACTGCCGGCAGCCACATCCTCGAGCCGTTCGTGCCGCCATATGAAAGCACCGTCAGCGCCAACCTGCTGCGCGATGGGGCGATCTTTCTCGGCAAGGCGAATATGGATGAGTTTGCGATGGGCTCATCCAACATGACCTCGGCTTATGGGCCGGTCGTCAATCCGTGGAGGCGGCGACAGGACAATACGGCTGCGCTGGTGCCTGGTGGGTCGTCGGGGGGCTCCGCGTCCGCTGTCGCGGCACGCATTGCGATGGGTGCCACAGGCACCGACACCGGAGGATCCATCCGTCAACCGGCGTCGTTCTGTGGCATCGTCGGGATGAAGCCTACCTACGGGCGTTGCTCACGCTGGGGCGTGGTTGCGTTCGCGTCCTCGCTCGATCATCCCGGACCATTCGGACGCACCGTCGAAGACTGCGCCATTCTGCTTGGGTCGATGGCGGGACATGATCCGAAGGATTCGACCAGTGCAGATGTCCCGGTGCCCGACTTTGCTGCGGCCTGTCGGCGCGACGTGAAAGGACTGCGCATCGGTGTGCCGCGCGAGTACCGCATGGACGGGATGCCGGAGGACATCGAGCGCCTCTGGCGCCAGGGTCTCGACTGGCTGCGCAACGCCGGTGCAGAGATCATCGACGTCTCGCTGCCCCATACCAAGTATGGACTGACGACCTACTATATCGTGGCTCCAGCCGAGGCGTCTTCCAACCTGGCGCGCTATGACGGCGTGCGGTTCGGGTTGCGAGAAAACGGTGCTGATCTGCGCGATCTTTACGAGCGCACGCGCGCTGCGGGGTTCGGCGACGAGGTGCGGCGCCGCGTGCTGATCGGGACCTATGTGCTGTCTGCAGGCTATTATGACGCGTATTACCTGCGGGCGCAGAAGGTGCGCGCGCTCATTCTGCGTGACTTCACCGAGGTGTTTGCTCGGGTCGATGCGTTGGTCACCCCAACCGCTCCGTCGGCGGCGTTCGCTCAGGGCGAGAACATGGATGATCCGATCAAGATGTATCTGAACGATGTGTTCACGGTGCCGGCCAATATGTCGGGTGTGCCCGGGTATCTCTGTTCCCGCCGGGCTGGACGTGAACGGGCTGCCGCTCGGGCTCCAGGTGCTTGCCAAGCCATTCGACGAGGAAACCGTGTTCACGGTGGGGGCGGCGCTGGAGCGCGCGGCAAAGTTCGACGCATTGCCACAGATCCGCGCGGGAGCCTGAGCATGAGCTATGCGATCGAAGGATCGACCGGCGCATGGGAAGTGGTTGTTGGCCTTGAAGTGCATGCGCAGGTCATCAGTCGAGCAAAACTGTTTTCCGGTGCGGCAACGGATTTCGGTGCGCCGCCCAACACGCAGGTGAGTTTCGTCGACGCCGCGTTCCCCGGCATGCTGCCGGTGATCAATCGCGAATGCGTGGCACAGGCGGTGCGCACCGGTCTTGGTCTAAACGCGCACATCCACCTGGTGAGCCGCTTCGATCGCAAGAACTATTTTTATGCGGATCTGCCCGCTGGCTATCAGATCAGCCAATACCAGCATCCGATCGTCGGCGAAGGCCGCATCGAGATCGAGCTGACCGATGGTTCCACGCGAGAGATCGGCATCACCCGACTGCATCTGGAGCAGGATGCGGGCAAGTCGCTGCACGACCAGCATCCGACCAAGTCGTATATCGATTTGAACCGCGCCGGTGTGGCGCTGATGGAGATCGTGTCGGAGCCCGACATCCGCTCGCCGGAAGAGGCCGGTGCTTATGTGCGCAAGCTGCGTACCATCCTGCGTTATCTGGGCACCTGTGACGGCAACATGGAGGAAGGCTCCATGCGCGCCGATGTCAACGTGTCGGTGCGCAAACACGGTGAGCCGTATCGCACCCGCTGCGAGGTGAAGAACGTCAACTCGGTTCGCTTCGTCATGCAGGCCATCGAGGCGGAAGCGAAGCGGCAGATCGAGGTGTGGGAGCGAGGCAGCGCGGTCGAGCAGGAAACGCGGTTGTTCGATCCGGCGCGCGGCAGCACGCGGTCGATGCGCAGCAAGGAGGATGCGCACGACTATCGGTATTTCCCTGATCCAGACCTGTTGCCGCTGGTGCTGGACGAGGCGTGGGTGGCCGAACTGAAGGCGAAGCTGCCGGAACTGCCGGATGCCAAGAAGCGACGCTTCATGCAGGACTATGGGCTGCCGACATATGATGCTGGCGTGCTGGTGGCTGAGCAGGCGACCGCCGACTACTACGAGGCGGTGGCAAGGGGGCGCGATGCGAAAATCGCTGCCAACTGGGTGATGGGCGATCTGTTCGCTGCGCTGAATCGTGCGGGGCGCACGATCGCCGATAGTCCTGTGTCAGCGCAGTCACTCGGCAAGCTGCTCGATCTGATGACGGACAATACGATTAGCGGCCGCATCGCCAAGGACGTGTTCGAGGCGATGGTTGAAAGCGGCGATGATCCCGCCACGATTGTCGAGCGGAAAGGTCTGCGGCAGGTCACCGACCTTGGTGCGATCGAAGGCGTGGTCGATCAGATCCTGGCAGCAAATGCCGACAAGGTCGCGGAATACAAAGGCGGCCGCGAAAAGCTGTTCGGCTTTTTCGTTGGCCAGGTCATGAAGGCGATGTCCGGCAAGGGCAACCCGGCACTGGTCAACGAGGTGCTCAAGCGGCAACTGACCTAAGTGTCATTGCGAGGGGGCGAAGCACTCTCGGGGCGAGCGCTCACCTGACCCGAGATTGCTTCCCCTCGCATTCGCGAGGGTCGCAATGACACCTGGCACAAGCTACTTCGCGGGCGCGTATTTCCCGCTGGTCTGTGACGTTGGTGTATCAAAACCCTGGTTCTGCCGATCCAGCCGCGTCTCGCGCGACCACGTACGCTTCAACTCATCGCGCACCTTGAAGCTCAGTTTGCCCAGACCGCCGCACTCTAACTCCACTGTATCGCCGTCCATGAAGGCGTTCAGGCCGCGATGGTTGGTGCCGGTGGCGAGGATGTCGCCAGGCTCCAGCGTGTGAATCGAGGTAACCCACTCAATGCAGCGCGGAATCTTGTGCGCCATATCGTCGGTGTTGAAGTCCTGCATCAGCTTGCCATTGTTCCACAGCTTCACCGGTACCTTGTGCGGGTCAGGAACCTCGTCCTTCGTCACCAGATACGGGCCGATCGGCGCAAACGTGTCCCGCGACTTCATGGCGAAGAAGCTGGTGGGTGGGATCCCGCGCGCCGAGCCGTCGATGAAGTTGGTATAGCCGAACACGTAGTCCATGGCGTCGGCCGCCTTCACGTTGCTGGCGCGCTTGCCGATTACCAACGCCATCTCGGCCTCGCCTTCGAAGATCGTCGCCGGCACGTCCGGCAAGATCATGGTGCCGCCCTGACCGAGGACTGAGGTCGGCGCCTTGTGGAACGCGTTGATCGGGGCCGGCTCCTTGCGGGTGCCGTTCTCCATGTAGTTCACCGCCATGCAGACGATGTTGCCTGGTTTCGGCAGCGGCGCCTGCAGCTTCACACTGGACAGCGGCACGCCGCCACTGGCCGATGCATCCTCCAGTCGCTTGCGGTACTCGCCGAAGCGAGCGATCAGCCCATTGATCAGATCGGCCGGGCTTAAGTGCGGGATATCACGCACCGCCGACGAGACATCGACGATGGAATCGCTCTTCACCACACCCAGCTTGTAGTCGTCGAAGAACGCCAGCTTCATTGTCAGTCCCCTATTCAACCGGAACAAAGATCGAGCGTCGCATCTTGCCGCCGACCGATTTCGACAGGTGGCCTTTGCCGGTGATGTCTTCCACCAGCACCACCTCGCCGGCGTTGATCACCCGCGCTTCGCCGTCGCTTGCTGTGATCTGCACGCCGCCGTCAAGGTTGATGATGTATTGCCGACGCGGCGCAGGGTGCCATGACAGATCGTAGTCACCCGATGTCTCGCGAAAGATGATACCGTTGGCGGGCAGGCGCGCAGACAGCTTGGAGAAGTTGCGCTCCTCGACCCACTGGACCTCGACGTCACGCCAATGCGATTCGCCGTTTGCGTCGCAGTATAGATTATGGATCCGCATTGCTTGCTCCTACTTGTTCTGCCAATTCGGTTTGCGCTTTTCTGCGAAAGCCTTCGGCCCTTCGATGTAGTCCTGGCTTTCCAGGTTCTCCTGCTGCGCCGGATAGACGTTGCGCATTGCCTGCTCCAGTGACGCTTCGTCCAGGCCACGATACGCCGCCTGTTTAGAGGCACGCACCGCCTTGGGCGAGCATTCCAGCACTTGCCCCGCCCAACGCTGGGCGGCTTCCAGCGCCTGGCCTTGCGGCACCACCTCGGTGACGAAACCAAGCTCGAACCCTTCACGGGCCGAAACGCGCCGTCCGGTCAGGATCATCCCCATCGCCTTCTTGCGCGGGATCATGCGCGGCAGGCGGTGCACGCCACCACCGCCGGCAATCAGTCCAACGCGCGGCTCCGGCAGGGCGAACAGCGCGTTCTCGGCGGCAACGATGATATCGCAGGCGAGCGCCGTCTCGAACCCGCCGCCCATCGCCCAGCCGTTCACCGCGGCGATCAGCGGCTTGTCGAGGTTGAAGCGATGCGTGATCCCCGCGAAGCCATTCGGTCCGTTGGGCCGACGGCGACCGGCCGCCTGCACCTTCAGGTCGTTACCGGCCGAGAAGGCGCGCTCGCCAGCGCCGGTGATGATCCCTACCCACAGGTCGTCACGAGCAGCGAACTCGTCCCATACGGCGGCGAGCTCATCGTTCGCATCAGCGTGCAATGCGTTGAGTACCTCGGGCCGGTTCAGCGTCACGATGCGCACTCGGCCATCGTCTTGCACAATGCAGTATTGGTGGGTCATCGAGTGGTGGAAGGCTGGTGCAGCCCCCTCCCCCTAACCCCCTCCCGCAAGGGGAGGGGAACCTCTGGCTTGTCGCTGCGGCTCATCCGCCGATCACCGCGTCCTTGCTCAGCGCGCCGATCTTTTCTTTGTCAAGGCCGAGCCAGTCCGCCAGCACCTCTGTATTGTGCTGACCGAGCAGCGGCGCCGGCTTCACCGGCGGCGTGGCGCCCGAGAAGCGCACCGGCCAGCCGCTCATCGTGTAGTCGCCAACTTTCGGGTGTTTCATCACCTGTCGGATGCCGCGCTTCACAAAACTTTGGTCGTTAGCCAGTTCCATTGTGTCCATCACTGCGCCCGACGGAATAGTCGCCGCACTCACCAGCCGCATCGCCTCGTGCTTGTCATGCTGCTTCGTCCAGTTGGCGACGATGGCATCGACCTCCTCGCGATGCTCGGTGCGCGCGTCCGGCGTATCGTAGTTCGGATCGCCGATCAGGTCCTCGCGGCCCATCACCTTCAGCAGCCGGTTCCAGTGCTCCGGATTGGCGCGGCTGCAGTAGATGTAAACGTAGTCGTTCGGCCCGCCGCCCTTGCACGGATACACCCCGATCGGCGGATTGCCGCCGCCCACCGTCTTCGATCCGGCGCGCGGCGCGGCCTTGCCGGTGCGCTCCATATAGGTGAACGAGTTGCGGATGTAGTGCAGGATCGCGTCCTGCATGGCGAGCTGAAGATGCTCGCCCTGCCCGGTGCGCAGCCGGCGCACATAGGCGCCCATCACGGAGATCGCCATCAGCATGCCGGTGCCGGTGTCGCCGATCGTCGCCCCTGGCTTGCAGGGCGGGCCGTCCTCCTCGCCCGTGATGCTCATCAGCCCACCTGCCGCCTGCGCGATCATGTCGAATGCGAGGCTCTTCTCGAACGCGCTGCCGGCGCCGAAGCCCTTGGTCTGGCAGTAGATGATCGACGGATTGATCGCGCGGATCACATCGGGTCCGAGACCGAGGCGTTCAATCGCGCCGGGGGCGAAATTCTCGCAGAAGATGTCGGCCTTTTTCGCCATCTCCTTGACCAACTCGACGCCGCGTGGATCCTTCAGGTTGACGGTGACCGAGCGCTTATTGGCGTTGTATTGCAGAAAGTAATAGGCGTCCTGGCCTGGCTTGCCGCCGGCGGTGCGACCTGGATCGCCGAGTTTCGGGTTCTCCACTTTCACCACATCGGCGCCCATCCACGCCAGCGCCTCGGTGCAGGATGGTCCGGCTTCGAACTGAGTAAGATCCAGCACCTTTACGCCGGTCAGACATGTCTCGGGGCCATTGCTTGGCATCGCCACAAATTCCTCCCAACAGGGTTCGGCAAAGCCTACGACGGCAGGCGCCGGGCGTCGAGTTGCCGAAACGTCTGTGCTACTCAGCGATCGCGAAGGAGGCTGGCATGGACAAGATCGCGATCTGCGCGATCTTCAAGGATGAGGCACCATATCTGCTGGAGTGGCTGGCGTTCCACCGGATGATCGGGGTCGACCTGTTCGTGCTGTACGACAACGGCAGCAGTGACGGCGGGGCCGATCGTGTCCGCGCTTCGAGCTTCGGTCGGAACGTGACGCTGGTCGATTGGCCGGACCGCCCGGGGCAACTGTCCGCCTACAACCATTTCCGGATCCATCACGCGGCGCGTTTCACCTGGGCGGCGTTCATCGATATAGACGAGTTCATTGTGCCGCTCGAGGGTAATTCGATTCGCCCCGTTCTGATGCGGCCAGCGTATGCGCGCTTCGCGCAGGTGCTGCTGCAATGGCTGGTGTTCGGCCCGTCAGGGCACGAACGGCGCCCCGAAGGCCTGGTGATCGAACACTACACGCACCGCATGCCCGAAACGGCCGATGCCTGCCGCCATGTCAAGGCGATCGTTCGTCCGAGCATGCTGTGCGGCATCGACCACACGCCGCACGCGGCGGAGTGCAGTGGGCCCGCCTGCAACAGCGGCGGCACCGAGGTCCTGCCGTTCGCAATTCAGCCGACCGAGTGCCATGCGGTCATGTCCGTGCATCACTACTTCACCAAGTCGCGCGAGGACTGGCAGATCAAGCGCCGCCGCGGCCGCGGCGATTCGCTGGAGCCATACCAGGAGCGCGTCTTCTCTGACGTGGCCGGCGAGGCGGTGATCGAGGACACACGCGCCCTGCGCTTCGTGCCGCGTCTGCGTGCTCTGCTGCAGTCGTGACGGAACCGGTGATGGAGAAGATCGGTATCTGCGCGATTTTCAAGGATGAGGCACCCTATCTCCTGGAATGGATCGCATTCCACAAGATGATCGGCGTCGACCTGTTCGTGCTGTATGACAACGGCAGCAGCGACGGCGGTGCAGAGCTTATCCGGCAGTCAAGTTTCGCCAGAAATGTCACGATCCTCGACTGGCATGACCGACCGGGTCAGCTTTCGGCGTATCAGCACTTTCACGCCACCTACGCCGACGCCTTCACCTGGGTGGCATTCATCGATATCGATGAGTTCCTCGTGCCAGTGGGTGGTGCGTCGATCCGCGGCATTCTGCTCAGCAAAGCATACGAACCCTACGCGGACATTTTGCTCAACTGGCAGATCTTCGGTCCTTCCGGGCATGTGGCACAGCCAAGCGGGCTGGTGATCGAGAACTTTACCCGGCGTTTCGCTGAAGACGCCGAAGCCAACAGGCATGTGAAGTCCCTGGTGCGCACCAAAGACCTACTGCGGGTCGGCAGCACGCCGCACATCTTCGACTGTGCGCGGTCGACCTGCAACGCTCGCGGCGAGACCGTGATGTCGCATGCCATGCAGCCAGCAGTGTGTTGTGACGTCATGGTGATCAATCACTACTTCACGAAATCGGCGGAGGAATGGGCTTTCAAACGCCGCCGTGGCCGCGGTGATTCGCTCGATCCTTATGGTGACCGGGTGTTCGCAGATGTCGAAGCGCAGGCGACGGTGGAGGATACACGGGCACTGCGTTTCCTGCCGCGACTGCGAGCGTTGCTCGAGACCTGATCAGCCCTGTGCCAGTGCTGCCTGCATTTCGGCGCGGAACTGCGCCATCTCGGTGTCGTCGCGCCACGGCACCCGATACGTCTCGTCGAACAGCAGTTGCCGGCACATCAGCCAGTTCCGCTCCCGATCGGCCGCATTGGAGAAGCTATGGCCACTGAGGACCTCGATGCTGCTTTTCAGGAGCTTGTAAATTGGTCGGACCTCGCCGGCGATATCCTCATACGTGCCGCCGTATCCTACGCGCAGGAGGCGGCGAGTGTGCTCCACGTGCTCCTGTCCATAGCCTCGAAAGCGGGAATCGAAGTACCCGCCATACAACAGGGCCGTGCGCGAGAAGCTGCTGCACTGGGCGGTCACGTCGAGGCTTAAATATGGATCGTCGACGGTTCCGGCACCCTTGAGAAAACTCTCATGCAGCCACGGAGCGCCCAGGTTCGCGTGCCCCCAACGCTCGCTGGCAGTCATCCATTCGATTTCCCACCCGTCCTGGGTAGGGAACGAATCGTCCTCCAGCAGGATCACCACGTCGCACTGCATGACGGCACTGAGCAGAAACAGCGCACGGTTCTTATTCCAGGCGATCCCCATGTTCGGCCCGGTCGCCACCGTGATCTGCTGCGCGCGCGCAGCATCGACGGTGCCATCGTCGGATCCGTCGTCTGCCACGACAACGATGCATGGCGTGCTGGTATGCGCACGAACGCGGTTCAGCGTCTCGAGCAGAATGTCCTTGCGATTAAAGGTGACGATGCCGATGCCGAGACGTGCTGTCATGTCGCCTTTAGCCTCCCACCAGAGCAACCGCCACCGCGCCGCACCCCATCACAGCGAACGGGTGCGCGCGGGTAAAGGTCAGAAGAACCGTCGTGATGGCGGTCACCCCGTACGCCAGCCAGTCGTGTTCTGTGCTGCGGGCCAGTGCAATGCCGCTCGCGATGGTCAGGCCGATGGACACGGGTGCCAGCGCCTGTTCCAGCGCTTCTCGCCAAGCCGCGCCGCCGGCGCGATGCCAAAACCGGCCAACGGCAAAGGCCAGCAGGGAGGAGGGGCCGAACATCGCGAGCAGCGCCACCAGGCCGCCCAGGAGGCCGGCCGCCTTCTGGCCGATCAGCACCACGATCATCGAGCCAGGCGGCACGGCGCGCGACAGCGCGAACATGTCGAGAAACTCGCGCGATGTGATCCAATGGTGCAGCTCGCACGGCCTGGCGCTGCATATCCGGCAATACCGCCGCACCACCACCGAATGCGAGCAGCGACAGCAGGCTGAACATCGCTGCGATCTGCAGCAGCGTGCCGATCATGCTGCGCGCTCGATCAACGTGACCGCCAGGCTGATCGGCAGCATGACGACAACGACCTCCAGGAGGGGCAAGCGAAGGACGCCAATGCCTACGATGATGGCGCCGGCGACCAGCAGCGGCCCGATCCGACGCAGATTGCGGTGGCCCAGCCGCAGGCCCGTGGCAAGATTGAATCCGATCGCCGCCGCCCCTGCGCCGATAAGGGCCGCGTTGATCCGGTGGCTGCCGGGCAGCTCGCTCGCGGCGAAATAGAACGCCCCCAAGGTCAGCAGGATGGCCAGCGGAATCAGCAACAGCCCCGCGACTGCCGTGAGCGCCCCCGCGACACCCCGCAGCTGCGAGCCGATGATGACGGATAGGTTCACGTTGGTCGCGCCGGGCACCATCTGGCTCAGCCCGTAGTAGACGAGGAACTGCGTGTCATCGATCCACGCGCGGCGTTCCACCAGTTCGCGGCGGATCCAGCCCAACAGGCCGCCACCGAAGCTGGTCGAGCCAATCGTCAGAAAGCTGACGAACAGGATTGGGAGACTGGGTGGCCGGGGCGTGCTGCGATTCGGCATGCGGCCATTCAACCGCTGTAAGCTGGGAACCGGCAAACGAGGGGAAGTTTGATGGAGTATCGCACCCTGGGCCGAAGTGGCCTTCGCGTCTCACCGCTGTGTCTCGGTGCCATGATGTTCGGCGGGGCCACCGACGAGGCAACCGCCACCCGCATCATTGCGCGCGCTCGGGAGCAGGGGGTGAACTTCATCGACACCGCCGACGGCTACAACGCGGGACGATCAGAGGAAATCGTCGGCCGTGCGATCCGCGAGCATCGGTCCTGGTGGGTGCTGGCGACGAAATGCGCCAACCCGACAGGTCAGGGTCCAAACGCCCGCGGCGTGTCCCGCCGGCACGTCTTCGATGCGGTCGAGGGTAGCCTGCGCCGGCTGGGCGTGGACGTGATCGACGTTCTCTACCTGCACAAGGAGGACCACGCGACGCCGCTTGCTGAGACGGTGCGTGCGCTGGCCGACCTCATCCGCGCGGGCAAGATTCGCTATTTCGGCGTGTCGAACTATCGGTCGTGGCGCATTGCGGAGATCTGCCGGCTTTGCGACGAAGCAGGGATCGACCGGCCGGTGGCGAGCCAGCCACTGTACAACATTATGAACCGTGAGGTCGAAGTCGAGCACCTGCCCGCTTGCGGCTATTTCGGCTTGGGCGTCGTGCCGTACAGCCCGCTGGCTCGGGGAGTGCTGACCGGGAAATACCAGCTCAACGTGCCGCCCCCAGAAGAAAGCCGCGCCGGACGTCGCGACCGCCGGATGCTCGAGTCCGAATGGCGGCCAGAGAGCCTGGCCATCGCCAGGGACATCGCGGAGCACGCACGGCAGCGCGGGATGGCGCCGGCGCATTTCGCCCTGGCCTGGGTGTTGCACAACGGGCTGATCAGCGCCGTGATCGGCGGTCCGCGCAAGGAAGAGCAGTGGGAAGACTATGTCCGTGCGCTCGGGTGTCGCTTGACGGCAGATGATGAGGCGTTGGTCGATCGGCTGGTATCTCCCGGACATCCCTCCACGCCCGGATACAATGATCCGCAGTACCCGATCGAGGGCCGCGTCGTGCGCTAGTTGACATCGCCGAAAGCGGACTCTCCCGCCGCACGTACTCTGTCTTATTGTCCAGGAGATTAGTCTCGTTTCGATTTGAACGGGACCCGTCCCTTACTCGCCGGATAGCGCAGCGCATCCACCACTAGAGCGAACGCCGCCGACGGTTGCCGGCGGCTCGCATAGTAAAGGTGATAGCCAGTATAAGGCGGACACCAGCCTGCGAGCACGCGGACCAGCTCGCCGCTGTCGAGGCGCCTCTGCACTTGTTGTTCGGTGAGATATGCCAGGCCAAACCCTGCGACGGCCGCATTGAGGATCAGCGCTGAGGTATTGAACACAAGCTGGCCATCAACCCGAACCTTCAGCTGGCGCCCGTTCTTCTCAAATTCCCAAGCATAAAGGCCATGTGTCGGCAGGCGAAGATTGATGCATTCGTGCGCCGTTAGATCCTGGGGCGTGCGCGGTGGCGGTATATTTCGCGAAATAAGCGGGCGATGCCACGACCGCCATCCGGATATCCGGCCCGATCCGGACCGCGATCATATCCTTCGCAACTTGCTCACCGAAGCGCACGCCGGCATCGACCTGGCCCGCCACGATATCGGTAAGGCCATAGTCGATGATGATCTCAACCTTGATGTCCGGGTAGTCCGGCAGGAGTTTTTCGAGTGCAGGCCAGAGCACCGCCTCGGCGGCGTTCTCGGTGGCCGTAATGCGGACAGTTCCTGCGGGTTTGTCCCTGAGCTCGCTCAACGCTGCCATCTCGGCATTGATCTCCGCAAACCGGGGAGCCACGGTCCGGAGCAGACGTTCGCCGGCCTCGGTCGGCGCGACATTGCGGGTTGTGCGGGTCAGCAGCCGAATCCCGAGCTGCGCTTCCAGGGCGCGGATCGTCTGGCTGAGAGCCGATTGCGACACCCCGAGTTTTGCTGCCGCCCGGGTGAAACTCCGCTCCTCGGCTACCGCGACAAAGGCGACCAGATCGTGGAATGCCTCCCCGGCCATTCATAAGCACCCCTAATAGGCGCATGCACAGACATAGCCCCTAATCTCGCATAATCCAGTCGCTACATTGCACTCCGACATGAAGTGTCACCGCCAAGCATACAGTTCAGGGCGAGGCGGCAAACAATTCGGGAGATTGGCAATGGAAATCAAACGAAGTGGTGCACAGCCATCGGGCAAGGGACCGGCGGAGTGGTTTACCGGGACAGTGCGGATCGATCCGCTGTTCAGCCCACCCGATCCGGCGCGGGTAGCCGGCGCTCTGGTCACATTTGAGCCAGGCGCGCGTACGGCTTGGCATACACATCCGCTCGGCCAAACGCTGATCGTCATGACAGGTCTCGGCTGGGTCCAGCGCGCAGGCGGCCTGTCGAGGAGATCCGGCCGGGCGATGTCGTGTGGTTTGCGCCAGGTGAGAAGCATTGGCACGGCGCTTCGGCGACCACCGCCATGAGTCATATCGCTATTCAGGAAAAACTCGACGGCAAGGCCGTCGATTGGATGGAACACGTAACCGACGAGCAATATCGCCGGTGAATAGGTGAAGCCATGACACAAGGTATCAAGGACTACCAGTGGTACCGTCTCAGCCAACTCCTTCGCCAAGATTGTCGCAGTCGCAATCAGCCAGCCGGATGGCGTGGACATCAATAAGGTCCTGTTCCGGCCAACAAGCCAGGAATACTGAGATGCCGCACGTCATCGTCAAGCTGTATTCGGGACGTTCGGAGAAGCAGAAATCCGGCATCGCCGAAGCGATCACGAAAGCGATTATGGCAAGCACGGGAAACGGGGAAGAGTCGATCTCGGTCGCTATCGAGGATGTCGCGCCCAGCGATTGGACGGAGAAGGTTTACAAGCCCGACATCGTTGCCAAGCGGGACACGCTCTACAAGAAGCCGGGATACAGCCCTCTCTAAGTCAAACACCGATGATCAAGGCCCCGCCGGTCTGAGTCGCTCAGGCCGCGTGGAGCGCGCGTGCGATAAGATGCGGAAAGGCGAGGGTCACGGTGAACTCGGTCTTCAGCTCCAACGCTGTACGTCCTGCTACAAATCGTAAGCGCAACTGAACCATCAATCAGATGAAGAGTGCTTAGTAAATGTCCGCAGCCCTGTCACTTCGTCACCCAATGGCCAAGCCAGTGGTCTCGTCCGCACTGCTGCCGATCATGCTCGTGGTGTTCATTGCCTTTCTTATCATCGGTATGGCGCTCCCAGTTCTCCCGCTGCATGTGCATCAGAGGCTTGGTCTAAGCACCTTCGTCGTTGGCCTTGTCACAGGCAGCCAGTTTGTCGCAGCGCTTATTTCGCGCGTCTGGGCAGGTCATTACGCTGACAGTCGGGGCGCAAAACGCGCAGTCATGGCCGGATTGTGGGCAGCCATTGCCGGCGGCTTGCTCTACCTCGTTTCGCTCCGCTTTGGCGGCGAAGCGAGTATTGCCGCCACGGTGCTCCTTATTGGACGCGCGCTCCTCGGTGCAGCCGAGAGCTTTATCATCACGGGTGGCGTGACCTGGGGATTGGCTCTTGCCGGCCCGGCAAACGCCGGCAAGGTCATTGCGTGGGTCGGCATGGCGATGTTTGCCGCGCTCGCGTCCGGCGCGCCGCTCGGCACCGTGCTCTACGGTTCAGGAGGATTCGCTGCGATCGCGATCGCGACCGCGCTGATCCCTCTGGGAACAATGCTGATTGTCGCTCCTCTATCCGCGATCCCCCCGCGAGCAACCGGACAATCAAACCCTCTCTCGGTTGCGCGTGCCGTTTGGATACCGGGATGTGGCTCGGCGCTTGGTCACCATTGGCTTTGGAGCGATGATCGCATTCAGCTCTTTGCTTTCCGCCGAGCGTAGCTGGAGTCCGGTGTGGCTCCTGTTCAGTGCCTTCGCAGCCGCCTTGGTCATAGCGCGTTTGCTGCTCGGTCACCTTCCGGACAGGCTCGGAGGTGCTCGCGTTGCACTTGCTTCCGCTGTTATCGAAGCACTCGGTCTGGCGCTCATCTGGTTAGCGCCCAGTCGACCGGTGGGGGCGGCCGGCGCGCTCCTCACCGGCTTCGGCTACGCACTGGTCTATCCCGGTCTCGGGGTCGAAGCGGTCCGGCGTGCGCCGCCGCAAAGCCGTGGCCTCGCCATGGGAGCCTACACTGCCTTCCTCGATATCGCGCTCGGTTTGGGCAGTCCTGCATTGGGGTTGATTGCGGGTTGGGACGGACTGAGCTCCGTGTTTCTCGCTGGCGCCCTGCTGGTGCTTGGAGCAGCGCCGATCGCGCTGCTCCTACTCTATAGGTTGCGAGGACGCACGATATCTCTGCCGATCGACGCTTTCCCGGACAAGCAGGCACACCCACGACGTGCCAATCAGCTGTAATAGCCTAAGAGCCTACCGCACGCTCCCAGCATAGAAGGATCAGTGATGAAATCGTTTGCAGGACAGGTTGCGCTGGTCACCGGGGCTGGCGCGGGTTATCGGTCTCGCCACGGCCACGGCTATTGCCGAAACAGGCGCTTCCGTGATCCTTGCAGATAAAGACGCCGCGCTACTCGTAACAGAGACCGAAGGTCTCCGTGCTGCGGGTCACAATGCTACTGCCCTCACCTGCGACGTGACGGATCGTGAGACGGCATGATCAGCGACCTTCATCTACTGTGAGATACGGACACCGGGTCTATCCGGAAGGCAAGCAATGACAAGTCAAGGCGTCGGAGGCGCTAGTCGGCCCCGGTGCGCGGGACCGGGGATGCCCCCCGTAATCGCCGCATTTCAAAGAACTGCCAGATCAGCAGGACTGGAACGCCGACCGCCAGGTCGCGGCCGCGACGCACGAGCGAGACCGCAAGCGACAGTTCCGGCGCCACGCCGAAAATAGCGCCCAACCCGGCGTAGCCGGCCTCCTGGACCCCGGCATTGACCGGGACCAGGAAGGCGATGGCGGCCAAGGCGGCCAGCAGCGCCTCAATTCCCAAGGCATCGTCGAAGTCGATCGGCACGCCCACGGCGCGGTAGGTGATCCAGCCGGCAATGCCGGTGCCGATCCAGCCGATCAGATGCAGGCCAAAACCCAGGGCCAATCGCAAGGGCTGGCCATAGATCAACGACAGCTCGCTTTGCAGGACATCGGCGCGTTCCTTTGCGGTGCCGAACCAGCGCCCGGCGAGGCGGCCGCCAATCCGGGCGAATACGGGTGCGGCGCCCTGTTGCAGCCAGACCAGCGCCGCCGCCGCGATCACTGCCAGCGCAAGTCCCACTTCGAGTGGCACGGCCAGGCTGGAATTCGGCGCGCGGGACAGCAGGATCCCGAGGCCAATTGCGGTGAAGGCGACTTCGGCCAGAAATTCGGCGGTGACGTCCACAACGGTCGAGGCGGTGGCGAGCGACCACGACACGCCGTGCAAGGTCACCGCCCGGGCTCCGATAACGAACCCCCCGATCTGGGAAAATGGCAGGAGGTTGCAGGAGACGTCGCGCACCATGCGTCCCCACAGGAATACAAGCGGGCGGCGTCGCTCGCGCGACGGCACGATAGCGTCCCAGGCCAGCCCCAGCGGGATGAACAAAACGAGCTGCCAGCCGACGATGACGGCGAATTCCACCCAGCCGACATTGCCGACCGCATCAATCACGCGGTCGAACCCGAACCAGCCGATCAGCAGCGTGCTCAGCAGCAGCCCACCCACCGCCAGGGCGATCGAGAGCTTCTTCAGGGATCTTCCCTCCGGCTGCGAGCGGGCGCCTCTACACCGATTCAACCGCCTCGGGCTATAGGTGGCGGCTCGTTCAGACGGGGATGAAGGCGTGGCAGCAGAAGGCTGGACGCTGCTGACCGGGGCGACCGGTTTCGTGGGCTCTGCCGTGGCGCGGACCCTGGCAGCGCGCGGTCACCGTCTGCGCCTGTTGGTCCGCCCTACCAGCGACCGTCGCAACCTGGCAGGAATTGAAGCCGAACTTGTGCTGGGTGATCTCACGGATGCCGCGTCCCTGGCGCGTGCGGCCGCCGGCTGTCGATACGTCTTCCACGTGGCCGCCGACTACCGGTTCTGGGTTCCGGATCCCGAGGCGATGATGCGGGCCAACGTCGAGGGTTCGCTGGCGATGATGCGAGCGGCGAAGGCAGCCGGCGTGGAGCGCATCGTGTATTGCAGTTCGGTCGCCGCCCTCGGCCGTCCGCACGATGGCTCACTGGCCGACGAAGACACACCAACAGACGAGGCAGACTTCATCGGCGCCTATAAGCGCTCGAAGTTTGTGGCCGAAAGGGCCGTTCTGGATCTGGTGCGTCAGGAGGGTCTGCCGGCTGTTGTGGTGAACCCGGCCGCGCCGGTCGGTCCCCGCGACATCAAGCCGACACCTACGGGCAAGATGATCCTCGATGCAGCAGCGGGGCGGGTGCCGGCCTACATCGACACCGGGCTCAACATCGTGCACGTCGACGATGTGGCCGAAGGCCACGCGCTGGCCCTCGAACGGGGACGCATCGGCGAGCGCTACGTTCTCGGCGGCGAGAACCTGCTGCTGAAGGACCTGCTGGCGTTGGTGGCTGGCGTGGTCGGCCGACGACCGCCACGCATCGAGTTGCCCGAGGCGGTGGTATGGCCCGCCGCGTGGCTGATGGAAGGCGTCGCGCGTCTGACCGGCATTCCGCCCATGATGACCCGCGACCACATCAAGATGGCGCGGCATAAGATGTTCTATTCCTCGGACAAGGCGAAGCGCGAACTTGGCTACGCATCGCGACCGGTGCGTTCGGCCATCGAGGACGCTGTCGGCTGGTTCCGTGCCAATGGCATGTTGCGCACATGACGACAGTTGCGATGCTCGCCATGGCTATCTGGCTGTATTTGCTGCTGGCGCACGGCCGCTTCTGGCATTCGGGTCCCGAACTGGCCCCGGCGAAGCCGATGACGCGCGCCGCCAGTGACGGTCGTCGTGCCCGCGCGCGACGAGGCAGCGGTGATCGGTGCAACGCTCCCCTCGCTGCAGCGCCAGGAGTACGCAGGCGCATTGCAGATTATCCTGATAAACGATGCCAGTACAGACGGCACCGGAACCATCGCGCGGCGCTTCGCAGAGACGAACCCGCAACGACTAGATGTGCTCGACGGCAAGCCCCGTCCGCCCGGTTGGAGCGGCAAACTTTGGGCGGTGACCCAAGGCATTGCGGAGGCAGGGTCCGCGGAATTCATCCTGCTGACGGATGCCGATATCACGCATGACCCGCGCCACGTCGCAACCCTGGTCGCGCGGGCGGAGCAGCATGACCTCGATCTCGTATCGGAGATGGTCACCCTGGCGTGCGATACGCCAGCCGAGCGTGCGCTGGTGCCGGCGTTCGTCTATTTTTTCCAGCTTCTGTACCCGTTCGCGTGGGTGAACGATCCACTGCGCGCGACGGCGGCGGCGGCGGGCGGGACGGTCCTTATCCGGCGGCGCGCCCTGCACCGAATTGGCGGTATCGAAGCGGTGCGCGGTGCCCTGATCGACGATGTGGCATTGGCGGCAGCGGTCAAGCGAGGAGGGCGCATCCGGCTTGGACATTCCGGATTGGCGCAGTCAATCCGGGCGTATCCGAATGCGGCCGATATTTGGCGCATGGTCTCGCGAACGGCCTATGTGCAGCTTGGCTACTCGCCGATGATGCTCGCAGGCACAGTGTTGGGCATGGTGTTGACCTTTCTTGTCCCGGCGTTTGCAGCGATTTTTGGCCATGGCCTTTCCCGCTGGTTCGGGTGGCTGGCCTGGGGTTGCATGGCGGCGAGCTATCAACCCACGCTGCATCGCTATCACCGCTCAGTGTTGTGGGCGCCTCTCCTGCCGGTCGTGTCGGTGTTCTACATCGCTGCGACGATCGGCTCAGCGGTCAACCATTACCGAGGCCGTGGGGTCACCTGGAAGGGACGCGCCTATCAGGGCGTGGGTGCATGAGCCAGGCCGCAACCGTCGAAACCTGGTCCGGCAAGGACCGCGGCGACGAGAACTTCCCAGTGGGCTCGCTGCTAATCCGTCGGGATCTGCGCAGCCACGTGCATGCCTTCTACGCCTTTGCTCGCAATGCCGACGACATTGCGGATTCCGACACATTGGTTGCCGATGAAAAGGTGGCGCGGCTCGACATTATGGAAGATGTGCTGCTGGGTCGGAAGGACGCCGGTTCGCCGAGTGGCCTGCGCCTTCGTGCCAGCCTGGCGGAGACGGGGGTTACGCCGCGGCACTCGCTTGACCTGCTGATCGCATTCCGACGCGATGCGACCAAGCTGCGCTATGCGAATTGGGACGAACTCTACGACTATTGTCGCTATTCGGCGATGCCGGTAGGACGGCATGTGCTCGACCTGCATGGCGAAGATCGCGCGACGTGGGCGCCGTCCGATGCGTTGTGCACATCGCTCCAGGTCCTCAATCATATGCAGGACTGCGCAAAGGATCTGGCCATGCTGGATCGCTGCTACATGCCTGGCGTCGCAGTGGACGCCTTGCGCCGCCCGCAGGAGACGCCTGAACTACGGACCGTATTCGATCGGCTGCTTGACTATTGCGATGAACTGAATCGTGCAGCGATCGATCTGCCACGGCTGACGCGCAGCCGGCGCCTGCGTCTGGAAACGGCGGTGATCGTTGGCCTCGCTCACCGGCTGACGCGACGTCTTCGGAGCGGCGACCCTATCGCGCGGCGGGTAAAGCTGACCAAAGGCGATGCCGTCGGCAGCATGGTGGCCGCATTGCGATGGCTGTGACTTCGCTGAATATCGCACAGGCCGATCTCGACGCCGTCACTGCGATCGTGCGCGCCGCCGGCACGTCGTTCTACCGCGGCATGCGGGTGCTGCCACCCGACCGACGATATGCAATGTATGCGATTTACGCGTTCTGTCGCATGGTCGACGATATCGTCGACGACGATCGTGCGTTCGCGACCAAACTGGCGGAACTGAATGCCTGGCGCGAAGGTGTGGCGGGTCTATATCACGGCCAGTCCGATGGTCCGGTCACTCGTGTACTGGTTCCCGCAGTCCAGCGCTTCGACCTTCGCCAGGATGATTTCCTGGCGGTCATAGATGGCATGCAGATGGATGCCGAGACAACCATCGTCGCGCCTGACCTCGCAACGCTCGACCTCTATTGTGATCGGGTCGCGGCCGCGGTCGGTCGGCTGTCGGTCCGCGCGTTTGGTGATTCGTCCGCCGCCGCCGATCAAGTAGCGTATTCCCTGGGCCGCGCACTGCAGCTCACCAACATTCTGCGCGACCTGCAGGAGGACGCTGAACGCGGCCGGCTCTACCTGCCGTCCGAATGGTTGAATGAGGCGGATGTGCCTCACGATCCTGCCGCCGCCTTGCAAGCGCCCGGCTTGGCTGCAGTGTGTGCCCGCGTTGCGAACCTTGCGCACCAGCATTTCACCGCCGCAGCGGACGCCATGCGCCGGTGCGATGCCAACGCGATGAAACCAGCCCGCCTTATGGGCGCCACATACGCGGCGATCCTGGCGCGGCTGGAGCGACAAGGATGGTCGTCGCTGCACGAACGCGTCAGCCTTCCGGCTTGGCAGAAGCTGTGGCTCGCGCTGCGCTACGGTCTGGCCTGAAGCAGCGGAGCCGAGCGCGTCCTCATGCCATCGCACATCGCCGTCGTTGGTGCCGGTATGGCTGGGCTGTCCGCTGCCGTTACACTGACCCAGGCCGGGAAAGCCGTGACGCTGATCGAGGCAGGGCCGGCTGCTGGTGGACGATGTCGATCCTATTTAGACCGCGAGCTTGGACTGCGTATCGACAATGGCAACCATCTGCTGTTGTCGGGTAATCACGCTGTCTTCGGCTATCTGAATACGGTCGGCGCGATTGAGACTTTGGTCATGCCGGCCGAACCAGTGTTTCCGTTCATGGATCTGCGCGACGGAAGCCGCTGGGTGCTGCGACCGAATCTCGGGTCGATCCCGTGGTGGGTGTTGTCGCGCACGCGGAGGGTTCCCGGCACGCGCGTGCGCGATCATCTCGCACTGCTGCGGCTTCGCAAGATCAACTCCGATGCCTCGGTCGATGCCTCGATGCCGCATGACACCCTCTATGAGCGGCTAGTGGAACCGCTCGCGGTGGCGGCGCTGAATACCCCCGCGGACGAGGGTCTGGTTCGCCTGCTGAGCGCCGTGATGGAGGAAACGCTGTTCCAGGGCGGTCGTGCCTGCATTCCCGCTGTACCGCGTGTTGGTCTGTCGGAAACCTTGGTCGACCCTGCCATTGCGTGGTTGGAAGCACACGGCTCGACGATCCACACGAGCCGGCGCGTTGCTGCGCTGCGTGACGATGGCAATGGCTGCGTTGGGCTTTCAACGACCGAAGGACCTATGAGAGCGGACGCGGTGGTGCTCGCGGTTCCACCTTGGGTGCTGTCCGACTTGTTGCCGGGGCAGGTCTGTCCGGCCGCATTCCAGGCCATTCTTAACATCCATCTCCGCGTCGCCGCGGAATCCGGGCCACCGGGATTTATCGGTCTCATTGGCGGCACGGCGGAGTGGGTGTTCGTCAAGCTTGGCCATGTGTCGGTCACCATCAGCGCCGCGAATCGGATGGTGGATCAGGACGCCGAGACGATCGCCCGCGCCGTCTGGCCAGATGTGCGGGCCGCGCTGGAGCTGCCCGAGCTCCCGTTGCCGCCCTGGCGCGTGGTGAAGGAAAGGCGCGCCACCGTCGCGGCAACCGCGGCGCAGGAGCGGCTGCGGCCCGGCCCACGCACCGGGCTTGCCAACGTGGTGCTGGCAGGCGACTGGACCGACACCGGGTTGCCGGGGACGATCGAGGGTGCCATCAGGTCCGGCCGGACTGCGGCCGAAGTGCTGCTGGCCGCCTGAGGGATGCGCGATGCCGAATGAGGCGATGCTGGCAAGCAGGACGGCGCTCGACGATGCGATCGGTCGCGCCGGCGACGCATTGCTGCGCCAGCAGCACAGCGACGGGCACTGGGTGTTCGAACTGGAGGCCGACGCGACTATCCCAGCAGAGTATGTGCTGCTGGAGCATTTTCTCGAGCGGATCGATCCGGAACTCGAGGCCAAAATCGGCGTCTACCTGCGCGATATACAGGGCGCCCACGGTGGCTGGCCCTTGTTTCACGACGGAGCGTTCGATCTGTCGGCCAGCGTGAAAGCGTATTTCGCGCTCAAGGCGATTGGTGACGACACTGCACGCTCCCCACATGGCGCGCGCGCGCGACGCGATCCTGGCTGCGGGCGGAGCGGAACGCGCCAACGTGTTCACCCGGGCGCAGTTGGCGCTGTTCGGTCAGGTTCCCTGGCGGGCGGTGCCGGTGATGCCGCTGGAGATCATGCACCTGCCGCTTTGGTTCCCGTTCCATCTGTCGAAGGTGTCGTACTGGTCGCGTACCGTGATCGTGCCACTGCTGGTGCTGATGGCGCTGCGCCCGGTGGCGCGGAACCCGCGCAGTGTCGGCATTCAGGAACTGTTTCGCACACCGCCCGCGCAGGTGCGTGACTGGATACGCGGGCCGTATCGCTCAGCCTGGTGGGGGCCATTCTTCAAGTTCGTGGACGTGGTGCTGCGCGTCGTGCAGCCTGCCTTCCCCAGGCGCAGCCGCAACAGTGCGATTGCCAAGGCGGTGCGCTTTGTCACCGACCGGTTGAATGGCGACGACGGGCTGGGCGGCATCTATCCGGCGATCGCCAATAGCGTGATGATGTTCGACACGCTTGGCTATGCGCCCGATCACCCTGCTGCGGCGATCGCGTGGCGTGCGGTCCGCAAGCTGTTGGTGATCGAGCCAGATCGCGCATATTGCCAACCATGCCTATCGCCGATCTGGGACACCGGGCTGGCTGGACATGCGGTGGCGGAATTTGGCTCCGATACCAGTGCTGCCAGCTCGTGGCTGTGCGAACGGCAGATTCTGGATGTGGTTGGCGACTGGGCCGTGCGGCGGCCCGGATTGCGCCCCGGTGGCTGGGCCTTCCAGTACGCCAACCCCCACTATCCGGATGTCGATGACACTGCCGTTGTGGGCATGCTGCTGCATCGCAATGGTGATCCCTCTCATGCGGCTGCCATCGCGCGAGCGCGCGAGTGGATCATTGGCATGCAGTCCTCCGATGGTGGCTGGGGCGCGTTCGAACCGGAGAACACGCATCTTTATCTGAACAACATCCCGTTCGCAGATCACGGCGCACTGCTCGATCCACCGACCGCCGACGTGACGGCGCGCTGTGTGTCGTTTCTGGCGCAGATCGGCATGGCGGTTGAGGATCCGGTGCTGGCGAAGGCACTCGCTTACTTGCGGCGCGAGCAGGAAGCAGAGGGCAGCTGGTTCGGACGCTGGGGTACCAACTACATCTATGGCACGTGGTCCGTGCTGTGCGCACTCAATGCTGCCGGCGTGGCCCACGACGATCAGGCAATGTGTCGTGCGGTGGCATGGCTGCTATCGGTACAGCGCGATGATGGCGGTTGGGGCGAGGATGAGGAAACCTATCGCGACGCTCCACATGGCCGCTACAAGGAGAGCACGCCGAGCCATACCGCGTGGGCACTGCTTGGCCTGATGGCAGCCGGCGAGGCTGATCATCCAGCCGTTGCCAAGGGCATCGACTACCTGACGCGCACGCAGGACAGTGACGGTGGCTGGGGTGAGCTGCCGTACAATGCCGTCGGTTTTCCGCGCGTGTTCTATCTCCGCTACCACGGCTATCGTTCGTATTTCCCGCTGCTTGCCCTGTCGCGCTATCGCAGTCTGATCCACGCTGGCACTCGCACGGTTGCGTTTGGTTTTTGACCAAACGGTCGGTGTTGTCGTGGGCTTGGCCGCGGAAGCGCGGATCGCGCGTCTTCTGGGTTGGCGCGTAGCGATCGGCGGTGGCACTGCGAAAGGTGCGGAAGCCGCGGCTGCTCAGCTGATCGATGCGGGGGCTCGTGCGTTGGTCAGCTTCGGGCTCGCGGGAGGTCTCGATCCGGCACTGCGACCCGGCGTTATTATCGTGCCGGCCCGCATTATTCTCAACGATAGGCCGTATTCTGCCGACGCTGAACTGAACCGGCGCTTAGGCGGCGTAACGCATCATGTATCGCTTGCCGCTGAGCAAGTTGTGACAACGCCCGCGATCAAGCAGCGGTTGTATAAAACGACGAATGCCGCGGCGCTCGATCTTGAATTGGGTGCTGTCGTGCACGCCGCTTCAGTGAGGCGGCTGCCGTTCGCCGTGCTGCGAGCGATCTGCGATCCGGCTGAACGTTGCCTGCCTTCCGCAGCACTAGGTGCGCTGGATGTGCAAGGTGCGATCGTGGTCTGGCGTGTGCTGGCGTCGCTGGCCGCCGATCCGCGCCAGCTCCCGCTGCTGTTCCAGCTGGCAGCCGACGCCGCCGCGGCACGGCGCAGTTTGCTCAGGCGGATCAAAGAACTGGCTCAAGCCTCGGAAACCTGATCGTCGCTTCGACGATGCGTACAAACTCCGCCTGGCGAAACGGTTCAAACGGTGACTGCCAGGCAGTGCCATATCGGCTGCACCGTAAAGTCAGATCTCTGCCTGCGCCTCGATCTTTGCCGTGTCCAGATCCATGCCGAGGCCGGGCTGGTCCGGTGGGGTGAAATGGCCCTGCTGCGGCGTAATCGGATGCGCCAGGAAATGCTGATTGATGGCGTTCCACTTCACCAGGTATTCCTGTATCGGCGTCAGCAGCGGCGATTGCGCCAGCGAGAAGTGCAGGCCTGCCGGCGTTGAATGTCCGTGCGGGATCACGACCAGGTCGTGCACTGAAGCATACGCGGCGATCTTCAGAGTTTCTGAAAGTCCGCCCGCCCAGTAGATGTCGGGCTGCAGCACATCCAGCGCATCGGCATCGATGAAGCGCTTGAAGCCCCAGCGCGTATATTCGTGCTCTGCGCCGGACAGCGGGATTTGCGTGCGCTCCTTGACGCGGCGGTAGCTGTCGATGCGATCCGGCATGACGCATTCCTCCAGCCAGCGCGGCCGGTATTCTGCAATGCGTTCGGCGAGTTCGACGGCATAGATCGGGTCGAATGACTGCCAGCAGTCCAGCATGATATCGTAGTCGTCGCCCAGCGTTTCGCGCAGCGTGCGCACCAGATCGACATTCATGCGCATGCCGTCGGCGCCGCTCATCGGGCCATGGCGGAAGAACCATTTCTGTGCCGGATAGCCGAGTGCCTTGTATTCGGCGGCGCGGTCGCGCACCCGGCCCATGTCGAGCACGGCAAAACCGAGCATCGAGGCATAGGCCGGAACGGCATCGCGGGTCGGGCCGCCGAGCAGACGAAACACCGGCTGGGTCAGCCAGCGGCCCTTCAGGTCCCACAGTGCGCAGTCCACCGCGCTGATCGCCAGCATGGCGTCGCCCTGGCGGCCATGCACCATGATGCGATGCATCTGGTCCCACAGTTTTTCGTGCGCGATCGGGTCCTGACCGAGGACGATGGGGCGCAGGCGCTTGGCCACGAATGCCGCGACCATGTCGGGCAGCGGGCCGGCAATGCCGATCGGACCTTCGTCTGTCTCGATCCTGACGAAGAATTGCTCGACGCGGAAATGATTGGGGTCGGCCTGGCTGCCGCCTTCGAAGTCGTTGCGGCTGCGGTATTCCGGGTAGATGTCGATCGGTCGAACCAGGCGCTCTTCCCACAACGGGCCATCAGTATGCATGGTTCCGGACAGGCGCAGAACGCGAACGGCGGTGATCTTCATTGCGGTTCTCGCCAGACTTGGCCGAACGATATCGTCCGGGCCTGGGCTTGAGGAGGCGGCCATCAATGGTGCGGGGTGAGCGTCTTGCCTGGCCGCAGTTGAGCCTCGCTGACCACCCGTTCGTGGCCGTCACCAGTATGCTTCACCCGATATCGCAGCTCCTGTCCCTCAATGGGCAGCAACCGCTGGATTGTGTAAGCACCCGGGGGAACGTGCCGTTCGAGGCGATTGGCGATCAGATTGACCGTCTGTCCGACTTTGAATTTGTGATGTGCCATGCGACTTCTCGTGGTAGCCGACGCCGTCGATGCCGGCGCCCGGTCTCCTATATCAGAATGCGTGTTGTTCTTCTGCGTTCAGGTCGACTGCTTTGCAAATGAAGACGTTGCCCGTTCCGCATCCAACCAGTTGACCGTGCATCTTTTTCTCCAAATACCAACGGTCCGCCCGATGCGGACAGAATCTCTTCCGGACTGGGAGCATCGAGGCGGCGGACGCCGCGTGGAGCGCGAGGCAGCCCGCAACCAAACAAGCGCCGATGGATGCTGATATTGGCGAATCAGTTGGAAAATGCCAGGGGGCACTACGATGAGTGATATCCCAACAGCTGTGGCGGGCCATTACGCGCGCGGTGGCCTGACCGACCGATTGCTTGCGGCTTTGACTGCGGCAGGCAAGGACATCGATCACCTCACCATCGACGATCTGGCGCCGCTCGATGAATTCCATTCCCGTCGACGCCGCGCGACAGAGGAGTTGGCCCGGATGCTGGCGCCTACGCCGGCAGACCATGTCGTCGATGTCGGCTCAGGGCTTGGCGGCCCGGCGCGATACCTTGCCGCGACGTACGGCTGCCGCGTCAGCGGCGTCGACCTTACGGCGGAATTCGTGGAGACGGCGATCGAGCTGACACGTCGCACTGGACTGCGGGACCGGGTGGATTTCCGCCAGGGTTCCGGGCTCGCGCTGCCGTTCCCTGATGGCCGCTTCGACCTGGCGTGGACGCAGAACGTGGCGATGAATATCGCCGACCGGCCGACATGGTACGCCGAGTTGCGCCGCGTCCTGAAGCGCGGCGGTCGGCTCGCACTCCAGGACGTTGCGCAGGGGCCGGGTGGCTCGTTGCACTTCCCGGTGAACTGGGCTGACAGTCCCGAGATCAGTTTCCTGCGCACTCCAGAAGAGACCCGGGCGTCGCTGGAGGCGGCGGGGTTCGAGATATTGGCCTGGGAGGACAACAGCGAGGTCGCGATCGCTGAGGCGGAAGCGGAACGTGGCGGCGGCCGGCAGCCCCTCGGCATTCATCTGGTGGTGGGAGAGAGCTTCCGTGAGAAGATGCAGAACTCGCGCCGCAACATGCTGGAGAACCGTACCCGGCTGATCAATGCTGTGCTGCGCTCCAGGCCGGGCTGAGCGGATCCCCCAATCTGTGCCTTGCGCGAACCGCATTTTCTCGACACCAGCACGACCCTCGCGACAGGAGTTACCATCAGCGATGCGATACGCACTGGCACTTGCGGCGACGGCACTGGTGCTGCAGGCCTGCCAACAGAGGCCCCCCGCGGCAACGGGGACGCGCATGTTCCAGGCCGACCTTCTCGGGGCGGCGAAGAACTGCAGCGTACCTGAGGTCGCGCCGGCCGCCGGTCAGGAAGCGCCGGTTACAATGAAGGTGGGCAATGATGGGGGATGGTGTGCCATCACCGTCGACAACAGCGGCAAACCCTTCGATGCTGGTCTGCTGGTGACAGAGCCAGCCCACGGCAAGGTTTACATTCACTCCGTCGGCGATAAGACGCGGATCGACTACACGCCAGGCGCGCGCTTTACCGGGACCGATGCGTTTGCTGTCAGGCTACTCCCGGGCGGGGCCGTCCTCCGGGCGAGCGTCACTGTCGATCAATGACGCTTGGTCGGCGCAGGCTTGCTGCGTGCGGCCGGAGCCTGCCCGACCTCCTGGCACACTTCCGCCGCCGCCGGAACCAGGTTCTTGCCGGCCGCGTAGGTCGGCAGGTCGGCTGGACCCTGCAGCGCCATTACTTCGCGGAAGATCATCCCATTGTGCGCACAAAAGTCGGTGCCAAGTTTAAGTCCGGCGGTTGATTCAGCATTCGCCAACTCGGTGGTGAACCTGTCATGCTCCTGCTGCCCCCGCCGCCCGTATTTATGCTTGAAAATTTCCGCGAGCATGCGTTCGTTGCTCATCAGGTCGGCCTGGTACTTGCGGATGAAGGCGTTGTAGCTGCTGTCGTCCTGGCAGCCGGTCGCCAGTACCATCAGCTGGCTGCGCAGGGCCGCAACCTGCACGGCTGACCGTTCGGTCGGCGATAGGCACTCAAGCTGAGCCTGTGCCGCTTGCGCGGTGAGCAGGCTGACAGCGGCCAAGCTGGACAACAGTCGACGCATCATGTTCCTCCGGATAGCGGCGTCGCTGACATACGTCAGAACGAGCAGAGTGGACAAGATCTTACGCGCCCGATCCGAGGATTATGACATGGAATTGGTACCTGACCTTAGCAACCGTGTGGCCTTGGTGACGGGCGCCTCGCGCGGCATCGGCCGCGCCGTGGCACTCGCTCTCGCGGCAACCGGAGCGAATGTGGCGGTCAACTATCGGGAGCGCGAGGTGGATGCGCAGACGGTGGTGGCCGCAGTGCATGGGGCTGGCCGTCGCGCTATCGCAGTCTGTGCCGATGTCGCGAGTGGCGACGCGGTCCGGGCTATGGTGGGCCGCGTAGAGGCCGACGTGGGGCAGCGTGGACATCCTGGTGAACAATGCCGGCATCGGCATCATCCGCGGCGTGGAGGACCTCACCGAGGCGGACTTTGACCTGACCATAGCCGTCAATCTCAAGTCGGCCTTCTTATGCACGCAGGCAGTGCTGCCGGGGATGCGTGCGCGGCACTGGGGGCGGATTGTAAATATTTCCTCAGGGGCGGCACGTGGGGCGGGCGGGATCGGCGTGCATTACAACGCATCGAAAGCCGGTATGGAGGGATTGACGCGCGGCTACGCCGCCCGCTTGGTCAAGGACGGAATTACCGTCAACGCGGTGGCACCATCGTTGATCGACACCGACATGATGAACGCGCGGCGCGATCAGTATGTCGCACGGATCCCGCTCGGGCGCATGGGTACGGCGGAAGAGGTGGCGAGGGCTGTCGTGATGGTGGTGGGCAACGAGTATATGACGGGACAGACAATTCAGTTGAACGGCGGGACGAATTTCATTTAGTCGCTCGCAGCGTGCTGGCGCATCACCCGATGCATGATCAGGATCTCTCTGCATGCAGCTGCTCGGTACTGCGTGCGAGTTCTCGCGCGTCTTGAATTCAGGTGGGACTGGATCGCCTGAGTTGATACAACCAACCCCCACCTCAACGACACCGGACACGATTGAAGCCGGTGCCTGGCAGGCAGTGCGAACTCGATGAGCTTTGGGCAGAAACTCAAGGATTTTGTGCTCAAGAGATCGGTTCTTGGATGGAGACTTCAGCTACGCGCGCCAGCGGCGACATCTAACGCCAGCGTCGGCAATCTGGACGCACGGATCGATTCGCCCGCAGGATAGCGGCCTACCCGGCCCACAGGGAACGCCATGCGCATCGAGATCATCTGCACCGGAGACGAGGTCCTTACCGGCAAGATCGTCAACACGAACTTCAGCTACATGAGCCAGAAGCTTGAGGACGTCGGGCTGTCCGTGCATTGGGGCACGACGGTCGGCGACGATCGCGCAAGCCTGCTGGCTGCCTTCCAGCTTGCCTCGCATCGGGCCGATGCGGTGATCGTCAACGGTGGCCTGGGGCCCACTGTCGATGATCTGTCGCAGGAGATCGCCGCTCAGGCGGCTGGTGTCGAACTGGTGCTGAATGAGGAGTGGCTGGAGAAGATGGAGGCCTTCTTCACCAAGCGCAGCCGCATCATGCCGCCGAACAATCGCAAGCAGGCAATGCTGCCGACCACCGCGGAGATGATCGACAACCCGATCGGCACTGCCTGTGGTTTCGCGCTCGATATCGGTCGGGCACGTTTCTTCTTCACGCCGGGCGTTCCGCGCGAGTTGCGCCGGATGCTGGAGGAGCAAGTCATTCCACGTTTGCTGGCACGGAGCGGCTCGCCGGCGACAATCCATCTCAAACGCTTCCATTCCTATGGCATTGGCGAATCGCACGCCGATGCACTGCTGAACGGCATCGAGGAGCTGGTGCCCGACGGAAGCGTGAAACTCGGCTTCC
This sequence comes from uncultured Alphaproteobacteria bacterium, assembly GCA_963850535.1. Classification (GTDB taxonomy): domain Bacteria; phylum Pseudomonadota; class Alphaproteobacteria; order Acetobacterales; family Acetobacteraceae; genus JAMXLO01. Next base: position 63,085 of record CAWKMC010000025.1, read on the forward strand.
GCGCGCACTACCCGCAGCTGGAGACCAAGCTGACTGTTCGCGGCGCCGATATAGACGACGTGAGGCGCAGGCTGGAGCCGGTGCAGACCGAGGTTCGGAAACGGCTGGGCAACTTCATTCTGGCGGAAGATGACCAGACTCTCGAAGGCGTGGTGCTGGCCGAACTGACGCGACAGGGTGGAACCCTGGCGCTGGCCGAGACCTTTACCAGCGGCCAGATCGCAGCGCGCATCGGCCATCTGCCGGGCGCTGAACATGTGCTGCGCTGTGGTGTCACCGTGCGCGATCGCACCGTGCTGCACAGGGCGCTTGACATCCAGGGCTTTGGACTGGCGGGCGACCTGTCGCAGGAGACGACGGAAGCGGTGGCGCGCGCCGCGCGCGAACACGCAGGCGCGACCCACGCACTCGCTGTCTTGATCGACCTGGACGACGGACCTGACCGGATCGACTTCGGCGGAACGATCTGGATCGCGATTGCGACGGCCGACGACGTGTCGTTCCGCCGCTCGCGCATTCTGGGGGGGCGTGAATGGGTGCGGCTTGGTGCAGTGGAACTCGGGATGGATTGCTTGCGACGCTTCCTTCAAGGTCTGCCGGTGGTCGAGCGGATTGACTTCGAGAAGACATAATTGGCCTTAATCAAAAAGTGGTAATTAGATCTCAGTAATATGAGCGGCAGTCGCGGAACTGTTCTCATCCGCCAGCTTGCGCACTCTGAAACAGGCTTCTAAGCGGGTGGGAGAACCGTTGCCTTAGGGCACGGATAACTGCCCATTTCAGTGCAGTTTCGGGAGGCATGCATGTCCGCGACAGCACAACGCAACCCAAATCGTTGGGTGCAGCTTTGGCTTGGTGTGCTCTGCATGGTGCTGATTGCCAACCTGCAATACGGCTGGACACTGTTCGTGGGTCCGATCCAGCAGGCGCATGGCTGGAGCATCGCCGAGATCCAGGTCGCATTCAGCATCTTCATCGCTACCGAAACCTGGCTCACGCCGATCGAGGGCTACATCGTGGACCATCTCGGTCCGAACAGCGGTCCGCGGCTGATGGTGGCGTTCGGCGGCGTGCTGGTGGGTGTGGCATGGATCATCAACTCCTATGCGAACTCGCTCGGCATGCTGTATCTCGGTGCTGCGATCTCGGGGGTTGGCGCCGGCGCGATTTACGCCACCTGCGTGGGGAATGCGGTGAAGTGGTTCCCCGACCGGCGTGGTCTCGCTGTGGGCCTCACTGCGGGGGGATTTGGCGCCGGTGCGGCGCTGACAGTGATCCCGATCCGGCTGGTTATCGAGTTACATGGCTATGCGGCCGCCTTCTTCTGGTTCGGTCTGTTCCAGGGCATCGTGCTGCTGATTGCCGCGCAAACGCTGCGTGGACCTGGCCCCGGCACCCATCTGCCAACAGTCCGGAATGACGCCGTGCCACAGACCACGCGCAGCTACACCAGCATGGAGGTGCTGCGTTCGCCTGCGTTCTGGCTGCTCTACGTGATGTTCATACTGGTATCGGCGAGTGGCCTGATGGCGACAGCGCAGGTTGCCCCGATAGCGAAAGATTATGGCCTGGCCAACACGACGATTTTGTTGGGTGCCACGGCTCTCAGTGTGGCATTGGTGGTCGATAACGTGATGAACGGGCTGGCGCGGCCGTTCTTCGGCGCGGTCTCTGATCGGATCGGCCGCGAATACACGATGGCGCTGGCCTTCACCCTGGGTGCGATCAGCTATTGGTTGCTGGCATTGTTCGGCACCAACGCATGGACGTTCGTCGCCTGCGCTGCACTGATTTTCTTCACCTGGGGCGAGATCTTCAGCCTGTTTCCTTCCACTTGCACTGATCTGTTCGGGTCCCGTTACGCTACCGCAAATTCGATGATGCTCTACACGGCAAAGGGTACAGCAGCGCTGTTGGTGCCGTTCGCCAATGTGCTGAAGAGCGCGACTGGGTCGTGGCAGACAGTGTTCATGGTCGCCGCCGGCATGAACGCCCTGGTGGTCATCCTGGCGCTGGCCGTCCTCTTGCCGATACGCCATCGCCACCACCGAATGGTCGCCGCCACCGGCTGACGCATTGGGCCGCGTCTGCTACCTCCGTACCTGACGGAGGGCGGGACATTGGCCCGAGGAACGCGGATCGCAGCCGGCAGCATTGCGATCGGCTGCATTGTGCTTGGATTGAAGGGGCTCGCCTGGTGGATCACCGGCAGCGCTGCCCTCTATTCCGATGCGCTGGAGACGATCGTGAACGTCGCGGCCAGTGCGATCGCACTGGCCGCCTTGCAGTTTGCGGCCATTCCGCCAGACGCGAACCATCCATATGGCCATGACAAGGTGGAGTTCTTCGCCGCAGTCATCGAGGGCGCACTGATAGTGATCGCGGCACTTTCGATCTTTCGTCACGCCTGGCAAACCTGGTGGGACCCGCATCCGCTGTTGCAGCCGCTCGAAGGTCTGGGGCTGAACGCCGTGGCGACGGTGATCAATGCCGGCTGGGCAGCGCTGCTGATCCGTGCCGGCAAGCGTCTGCGCTCGCCGGCCTTGGCCGCGGATGGCCGACATCTGCTTTCGGACGTCGTGACCTCCATCGGTGTCGCCATCGGGTTCGGCCTTGTGGTGCTGACCGGCTATCTACCCCTGGACCCGATCATCGCGGCGGCGACGGGCATCTATGTGCTGTGGTCCGGCATGGCGATGATTTCGATGTCGGTCGGTGGCCTGATGGATGCGGCGCCGGAACCTGCCGTGGTCCACCGCATCCGCGAAGTCGTGGGCGAGAGCGCGGCAGGGGCGATCGAGGCGCATGACCTCCGCATCCGCCATGCTGGCAGACTGACCTTCCTCGACTTCCACCTTGTGGTGCCCGGTTCCATGACTGTCGCTCAGTCACACGCCATCTGTGACCACATCGAGGAGGCGTTGCGAGCTACGATGCCGCACCTCATGATCACGATCCACGTTGAGCCTGAGGAAAAGGCCAAACAGCACGGGGTTCCAGTGCTGTGAATCGCATGAGGCGGCGGAGCGGCTGGCGGCAGTTTCTCGGTGGCCTTCTGCTTTTGCTGCCAACGGTGCGGGCTGATGCCGCTGACCGTGTGGTATCGCTGAACCTGTGCACCGACCAGATGCTGGAACTGCTGGCGCCGGAGAAGATCGCCGCGCTGTCGACACTCGCGCGGGACCCGTCCCTTTCGTTCATTGCAAGTCAGGCAAAGAGGTTTCCGAGCGTCCGCGCCTCGGCGGAGGCGGTCCTGCAGTTGCACCCCGATCTGATCCTGGCTGCTCCCTACGGTGCACAGGCTACGCTCGCGATGCTGGAACAGGAGCATATCCCGATCCTGCGGATCTCCCTACCGCAGGACCTTGCCGGCATTCGCGAGATGACCCGGCAGGTCGCACATGCTCTCAACGTGGCCGCGCGCGGCGAGGTTCTGCTCGAGCGCATGGACACAAGACTTGCGGAACTGCCGCACGTGGACCGAGGGATCCGGGCCCTGGTGTGGGAGCCGCGAGGCTTCACCGCCGGACCAGGCACGCTGATGGACTCGCTGCTACGGGCCGCCGGTCTGTCCAACGCGTCGGATGGGCGGCGGGTCGGACTGGAGGCCCTCCTGCGCCACGCACCTGATCTGCTCGTTGTGCCGACGACGCCCGCGTATCCATCCCTGGCCACGACGGAGTTGCAACATCCGGCCCTGGCAGGAATTCCACGGCGCACAATCCCGCCCGCACTGACGATTTGCGCCGGCCCATTCAGCGCCCAAGCCGTCGAACTTCTGGCGCAATGATCCGCTGGCTGGCGCTGCTGCTGGTTGTTCTGATCGCGCTCTCTTTGCTGACGGGTGATGCGACGTTGGCCCTGCCGGATGGTCTGATCTTCTGGCAACTACGGGTTCCCCGCACGCTGCTCGGGCTGCTGGTCGGTGGTGGTCTGGGTTTGTCGGGTGCTGTGCTGCAGGGGGCGTTGCGCAATCCGCTGGCGGATCCTGGCTTGCTGGGGATTACCGGGAGCGCGGGCCTAGGCGCGGTAATCGCATTCTATTGGGGGCTCGCGGCAGAATTTCCACCGGCATTGCTGGCCGGTGGGTTGTTCGGCGCGGCAACCGGCGCTGCGTTCCTGCTGGCATTTGCCGGGCGCGCACCGTCCGGGCCGTCCCTGATTCTAGCGGGCGTTGCGGTCTCCGCCATCGCCTCGGCATTGCTGGCTTTGGCCCTCGTTCTGGCGCCGAACCCCTTCGCTCTGACTGAAATTACCTTCTGGCTGATGGGCGGCTTGGCCGATCGGCCGCTGTCGCAGGTCGAATTGGCTGCCCCAGTGATCCTGCTCGGTGGCGCGATTCTGCTGAAACTCGGCCGCGGTCTCGACGCCCTGAGCCTTGGAGAGGACACAGCGCGCAGCCTGGGCATCCCCGTTGCCGGGACGCTGCGGATGGCGGCGCTCGGCACCGCCTGTGCGGCTGGTGCCGGTGCCTCTGTGGCCGGCTCGATCGGCTTCATCGGCCTTGTTGTGCCGCACCTGCTGCGCCCGTGGATGGGCGAGCGCCCCGGTGCGCTGCTGCCAGCCGCATCTCTTGCAGGCGGAGCCTTGCTGTTGGCCGCCGACCTGCTGGTGCGCCTGGCGCCTCTGGTGCTGCCTCTGTCCGCCGCACCGCCCGTCGGCGTCCTGACGGCCCTGCTCGGGGCACCGTTTTTGGTGGTGATTGCGCAGCGATCCACGCTGTGATCGGCGTCTCGCATCTCACCGTGGTGCTGGGGGGCCAGGTGGTCCTCAGCGATGTCAGCCTCTCCGTCGGGCCAGGCGAGCTTGTCGCGCTGTGCGGACCGAATGGCGCCGGCAAATCCACTCTGCTGCGCGCGCTCGCCGGCTTGCTGCCGGATACCCCGGCGCAAGACCCGCGTAGGGTTGTCTGGCTGCAGCAGGGTGCCCGCAGCACCTGGGGCCTGACGGTGGAACAGGTGGCGGCACTTGGCCGTATCCCACATCGCGACAGGGCGACGGCGCCGGTAACCAGGGCTTTGCAGGTTTGCGGTATTGAGTTGTTGCGCTCCGCACGGGTGGATCGCATTTCGGGTGGTGAGGCGAGGCGTGCCATGCTGGCGCGCGCATTCGCCACGGAGCCGGACGTGTTCCTGCTGGATGAGCCGACCGTGGACCTGGATCCTGCCGCATCGCATGCCATCATGCGACTGTTGCGAACGACCGCAGATATCGGTCGCACCGTCATCGTGGTGCTGCACGCGATTGAGCTAGCGCTGCGCTATGCGCATCGCATCGTGGTCCTGCAGCAGGGCCGTGTTCTTGCAGATCTTCCACCACACAAGGCTCTGCCTGCAGCGGCCGCCGCATTCGGTCTGCCAATCGGCACCGATCCGTCACCTCGATTGCAACCGCCGTGCTGATGCAACGATCGCTGCTGGGCTCGTTCTCCTTCAAGGCACGCCGCATCGTGCTCCCGCTGGCCTTGCGCAGGCATGAGGCAGAACAGCACCTGCGGGTGCCCCTCGTCGTCTCGATTTGCCTGCACGCGGCCCTACTTGTCGTATTGGTGCTGTGGTTCAGCGACTCGCAAGCGCCGCCAAAGGCGCCGGGCAACGAAGGTGCGGTGGAACTGGTTCTTGTCGAGCACAAAGGCTCCGGGCCGCCTGCGGCGCCAGTGACCCCCACCCCTCCCGCCCCGGTGCAGGGAAAGCTCGACCAACCTGAGGCACCGCCAAGCCCGCCGATACCGGCCGAGGTTGCCGAAGAGCCGGTCTCGCCGCCCGCGCCCCCCCGCACTACGCCAGCGGTAGCGAGCACGCCACGACCGCCACTACCTCTGCGGCAGGCGCCGCAGATCAGCCTGGGCGGCAACGACGAGACTGATGCCATCGCACTCGGCCCGCACGTCATCCCGGCCAGCGTCGACGCGAAATATCGCAACCGTGAACCGGACTATCCGCCCGACGCGGCGCGGCGCGCGCAACAGGGTGCAGTCATTCTGCTGATCCACGTCTCACCCGACGGTTTGCCATCGGGGGTGGAGGTCGAGCAAACCTCGGGCTTCGTTTCCCTCGACCGCGCCGCCCGCGACGCCGTGCTGACCTGGCATTTCCTACCCGCCGTCAGGGATGGCACACCTGTTGCGTTCGATATGGCATTTCGTGTGGTGTTCCACCTCGAGTGAGTTCTGTGCATGGTACGAATCGATGTTGTGGTGACCCGGGGCGGCGATGCCGGGGAGACGTCGCTCGGAGACGGCACTCGGCTGCGCAAAGATGCATCGCGCATCGTGGCAATCGGCGCAGTGGATGAGGCGAACGCCGCCATCGGTGTGCTGCGTCTGCAGACGCGTGACAATGCGGATGTCGATGCCATGCTCGCACGCGTGCAGAACGACCTGTTCGATGTCGGCGCCGACCTCTCAGTCCCTGGCGAAGCAGGCAACCGGTTGCGCATGACCGATGGACCGGTCGCAAGGCTCGAGTCCGAGGTGACTATGATGAACGCCGCGCTGCCGAAACTGACCAGCTTCATTCTGCCTGGCGGAACTGTCGGTGCGGCGCAGGCGCATGTTGCGCGTACAGTCGTGCGGAGGGCCGAGTGCGAGGTGGTGCGCCTGGCGGCGGACGAGGTGGTCACGCCGGCGTTGCTGCGGTACATAAACCGTCTGTCGGATCATTTGTTCATTTTGGCGCGCGTGCTGAACGGCAATGGCGCGAACGATGTGCTTTGGGTGCCCGGACGTCATCTGTCGGGCTGAAGCACGCGTGGTGCAGTTTATTGCTAATGGCATCGGCATCTTTTTCTGGGTCGGTGATCTGACCTCGAGGATTTCGGCCACGCTGTCTTCGGAAGTAAGCAAGCGTATCTCTCTGGAAACAGAATATTGTTTCAAGCTCAGATTTTATAGAGTGTTGTCATTGCAAGTACAGGAACGGTAACATCGGGCGGACATATCGGGAAATTGGAGCATGAAAGCCATTCAAATGGCGGCCTTGACTATCTTTTGTGTGGCAGGAGGTGCTGCAACTGCGCAGTCACAGCAGCACAAGCCGAAGAGCGATGCGGAACTGATCGCCAATGCAACGTCCGCGGCGCCGCCGGCTATCTCTCATGACGCGACAATTATCGCCATGGACGGCGACAAGACGAGAACGTTGCGGGCCGGCAAGAACGAATACACCTGTGTCCCGGACGATCCAGGCTCACCCGGGAACGATCCTATGTGTTTAGACCGTAATGCCATGCTGTGGCTCCAGGCGTGGATGGAGCACAAGGACGCGCCGAAAGGCAAAATGGGCTTGGTTTACATGCTGCAAGGCGGCTCCGATGCAAGCAACGATGACCCATTTGCGACTGCGCCGCCGTCCGGAAAGCGGTGGGTAACAACCGGTCCGCATGTCATGGTCGTCGGGATGGCCGGCATGCTGGAAGACCTGCCCAAGACGCCCGACAACCCGCAGAAGCCATTCATCATGTGGGGTGGGACGTCGTACGAGCACATCATGATGCCAGTTCGGTAAGCGCACGTTGTAGCTCTTTTCACATCTGTCGCGTTCGAGGGTAGGGCCGACGCCTCTCTCGCACGCGACCACGCAAACCTGACGATGCGTGCAGAGTGCCCGCAGCATTGACTACGTCCGGTTTGTGGCGACAGGCTCGGATTGTGCGAGCATCGGCGCGGCATAGCAGCATGCGTCGGTCAGATTGGAGAGCCAGAGGATGAAGTTCGGGCTGATCATTCGCGGCCAGTATCCGCAGGGCGACGATATGCAGCTTCGCCTGCGCGAGGACCTGGAAGCGGCGAAGCTCGCCGAAGAACTAGGCTACGACCTGGTGGCGAAGGGCTCACACTACAGCTCGCATCCGTTCCAATACATTCAGCAAATCCCCTATCTATGCCAGGTCGCACTGGTGGCGCCGAAGCTCCGACTGGTGCCCGGCGTCGTGTTGTTGCCATTGCACAGTCCGCTGCACGTGGCGGAAGAGTTGGCATCGCTTGACGTGATGAGCGGCGGCAGGCTCGTGTTCGGTGCCGGCATTGGCTACCGCGAGGTGGAGTTCCGTGCGTTCGGCACCACGCTGAAGCAGGCTGGCCGTCGCTTCGAGGAGTGCCTTACCGCAGTCAAGCGCCTGTGGACCGAGGATTTTGTCACCATGCAGGCGTCGTATTTTGCGCTGGAGAATGCGAACTGCACGGTATTGCCGGTGCAGAAGCCGATGCCGCCGATCTGGATCGGTGCCAACATCAATGTTGGCATTCGGCGTGCAGCCCGGATGGCGGATGCGTGGTTCGTCAATCCACACAATAAGCTGGCGACGATTGCGGAGCAGATGGAGGTGTACAAGCGCGAGCTGGATGCCTGCGGCAAGCCGTTTCCGGCCGAGTTTCCGATGGCGCGCGAAGTCTTCATCGGTCGCACGCGGGCCGAGGCGGTCGAGCGGGCGCGGCCGTCGTTGGAGCTGAAATACAAGGCGTACCGCGAATGGGGTCAGGACAAGGTGATGCCGTCGTCGGATCACTTCGATTTGGATTTTTCAGAGCTGGTGGACGATCGGTTTCTGATCGGCTCGCCGGCGGAGGTGACGGAGCAGATCCTTGACCTGCGCCGTCGCTTCGGCGTCACCACGCTGATTGCCGGTGTCCACTGGGTTGGGATGCCGAAGAGTCTGGCATTGGAGCAGATGCAGTTGCTGGCCGAGGAGGTGTTCCCGGCGGTGCGTTCTGCTGCGTAACGGCGGCCAGGGCGCTCCCGCCAACTTCAGCGGACGAAACCTTTCAGTTCCTCTTTGCCCCACGCGGGTGCTTGCTTGATCGACTGGCCGGTCAATAGCCGTCCAACCATGCCCGGCACCAGATAGCGGTTCCAGATTTGCACCGCGATCTCCGGTGGAGCGGAAGAACCGGGGACGTAGTAGTCCGCGTCGTGCCATGGCCGCAGCGGATAATTGTAGATGGTGCCTTTCGGTGGCTCGACGTCGCTCCAGATGCTGAGGTCGGTCATCGATTGGAAAGGTGGTATGTCATAGCCGGAAACCGGCGCGGCAGGCTGCTCAACCTGCTCGCGCTGTGACAAATGCTCGATCAGGTCCTTCGCGGCGCTCTTGTGCCGGGCGAACTTCCAGATGCCCCAGAAGAATGGCCGGGGCGGCACCCGCCTGCCCTTGGGACCCGTCGGATTCGGGAAGGTCCAGCAGTCCGCCGCGACCTGCGGCGCGTCGCGCTTGGCCACCGCCTAGCTACTTTCCGGCGCAAAAGTGACCTGTGGGAGGTAGTTGGTGCGGGGGGTCTGGGAAGCGGAAAACTGCATGATCGCACCGACCTGAGCGGTTGGTAATCAAAGAATCCTGGAAGGACAAACAAAGCAGCGATTGAATCGCAGATTCGTCTGGTGCGACGCGAGCTCGCTGTGTTTGGTCGTACAGACCACGGATCGGGCGGAAGGCGGCGTGATCGAGGCGAGACGCCTGCAGCGCAGCTTCGGCGACGGGCTGATCGCTGAAGAGATTGAGGATTTGCAAGAGGCCTGGATGCGGCACGTCGACATGGTGCTGCTGGATGAGGAGATCGTATCAGCGGTCCACCAAGCCCTGGCGAAACGCTATCCCAACAGCCGCAGGCATGGCCGACCTGGCTACCCAGCCGAAGTCGTGCTGCGACTACTGATCCTGAAGCACGTTCGCAATTGGAGCTACGCGGTTCTGGAGCGCGAAGTCCGAGCAAATCTGGTGTATCGCGACTTCACCCGTGTCGGCGCGGGCAAGATGCCTGATGCCAAAACCATGGGCCGCTGGGGGGTCGCGCTCGGGCCGGCCGTAGTCAAAGTGGTACACGACCGGGTTGTGCAGATCGCATTGGCGCGAAAGGTGGTGCAGGGGCGCAAAATGCGGATCGACACGACGGTCGTTGAGAGCAACATCCATTATCCTACCGACAGCAGCCTACTGGGTGATGGCGTCCGGGTATTAACGCGCAGTATGCGCAAGATCACCGGCGTGGCTGGCGCAGCTGGCACGAAGCTGCGCGATCGGAGCCGCAGCGTGAAATGGCGGATGTTGGAGATTGGACGGGCCGCGCGAGGAAAGGCCGCGCCCAGCCGGGACAAGTTGAAAGCGGCATACGGCAGCTTGCTGCGGTCGACCGGCCGTGTGGTCGCACAGGCGAAACGCTTCTCGCGGGAAATCGGCGATGGCGTGAAGCGCGGTGCGGAGGTGGTCCAGCAAATGGCGCTCGAAGGTCATCGCCGGGTGCTCGACACCATGGTGCCGCGGGTTCAGCAGGTTCTTCGTCAGACCAAGGCCCGCATCTACCGGGGCGATACTCGGAGCGTGGGCAAGATCGTCAGTATCTTCGAGCCATCGGCCGAGGTGATCCGTAAGGGCAAGGCGGCCAAGCCCACCGAATTTGGCAAGCTGGTAAAGCTGCAGGAGGCAGAGAACCAGATCGTCGTTGACTACGAAGTGTATGCACGACGCCCTCCTGACGCGGATCTGCTGATCCCAGCGATCGAGATACATGCGGCAAAGCTGGGACGCGTCCCCCGCCTGGTCGCAGCTGACGCCGGCTTCCACTCTAACCAGAACCAAGCCGCGGCAAGAGCCCGAGGTGTCAAGCGCGTCTGCATCCCCGACCACAGCAGCAAGAGTCCTAGCCGCAAGCGTGAGCAGAAGAAGCGATGGTTCCGCAACGGGCAGCGATGGCGCACCGGATGCGAGGGACGCATCAGTGTCAGCAAGCGTCGACATGGCCTGCAGCGTTGCCGCTATCGTGGTGACGATGGCATGAAACGCTGGGTCGGGCTTGGGATCATTGCCGATAATCTTATTAACATCGGCCGCTTTGCCGTCGCCCAATCCGACGCGTAACTGACCGCAACCAATCGTGCTCCGGCCCCGCGCTTATCCACCCGGCATGGCAAGTCGCCGTCGCCAGAACAGAGGGCTGTGTTCTACTACCCATCCTGGCAGCAGGAATTTTGCGCCGGAAAGTAGCTAGGTGAGGGCGGATTCCAGATCAGCGCGGCCTTGCCGGAGCACATCGGCGCCGCAGAATTGCTTGAGCAGGCTGATCCGTCCGCAGGTGGCAGCGGAGCAGAACCCCAGCCAACCGGCACCGCCATCCAGTGCTTATCGACCACAGCGACTATTCGTAGGCACGCCCGAGCTTGCCGTACTTGGTAATCAGCCGCTGCATGACATTGTTAACCGGATCGAGATTGTCGGCGTGCTGCTGCACGGCCCACTGGTCGAACGCACATACATCGTGTCCAGACCTGGACTGTGCTTCTGCTGCCCTGGTGACGATGAGGTTCCCGGTGAGAAAATCCAGCTGCACATCGACCTTGTTCTTCTCGGCCCAGGCGCTGACCAACTTCCGCATTGCATCATCGCCGGTGGGGACCAAATGGTCTCATAACGCGAGGCTGAGTTTTCCGGCGGCACCGGCGGTCCGTATATGCACCAAAGGCAGGGCAGTGGCACTCAGCTTCAAGACGCTACGGCGGGTAACACGATCAGCGGCCGCCTAGCCAATTCGGCTATCGGTCGACCGGGCAAACAGCGCGGCTGACATTTCGCCGCCAACATGCCACTGTCACACGTACCGCAACGTGGAATGAAAGAGCTGGAGCATGGATCAGCATGCGGCCCTGGATCCGTTGCACCCGCTGGGTGATGGCACCAGGGTGCTGGTGCAACCCAACGATGGCGTGCTGCCGTTGCTGGCGCTGATCGGCAACGCCGAACGCTCGGTCTGGATCAAGCAGTTCACCTTCACCCACCCGGCCCTGCTGGATGCTGTGATCGCGGCCCATAAGGCTGGCCGCGAGGTCAGGGTGATGATCAACCCGCACCGGTCGTCCGGCGATCGGGCCAACGATGCCGCCTATGCCATGCTCGAGGCGGCCGGCGTCAGGGTGCAATGGAGCAGCCCGAGTTTTGCCGTCACCCACGAAAAGTCGATGCTGATCGACGACAAGCTGGCCATGATCGCCACATTCAACTTCACCGAGAAGTACTTCACTCTGACGCGCGACTACGGCCTGGTTACGGAACGGCCGGCCGAGGTGGCCGAGATCCGCACCTGCTTCGAAGCGGACTGGGATCGCCAGCCGTTTGATCCTGCACACGGGACTGCATTGCTTTGGAGCAACCGCAATTCCCGCCGCAACATGAGCCTGTTCATCGATACCGCGCGGCACAGCCTCGATATCCAACACCCCAAGTTCGTGGACGCTACGATTCTGGAGCGGATCGCCCAGGCGAGCCGCCGTGGCGTCAATGTGCGCGTACTGTGCGGCGGCAAGCACGGTATCAGCGAATGGGACGTGTTGGACACGTTTGCATCGCTCCGGGTGATGGACCAATTCGGCGTCAAGGTGCGCAAGCAGAAGGATCTCCGCGTGCATGCCAAGCTGCTGATCGCCGATGGCCATAGTGCCCTGGTAGGCTCTATGAACATTGACCGCAGCGCCTTTGATGTGCGTCGGGAGCTGGGCGCGGTCGTGGCAGGGAAGGCGGCCGTGCATCTACTGGCCAGCACGTTCGAGGCCGACTGGCATGCCGCGCATCACTACGAGGCCCCTGATCCGCTGTTGTCACACACGCATGTGGAAGACGACTTCCCGCACGACCCAGACCTCGTCCATGAGTGAGACCGCCCAGGTTCCGCTTTGGCGTATCGCGCTCAGCTTCAATCAAATCGCGCTGGCAAGTTTTGGCGGCGGACTGTCCGCGTGGTCGCGGCAGATGGTGGTCGACCAACGACGGTGGATGACCGACGAGGAATTCCTGAGCGCGATGACCGTCTGCCGCGTATTGCCGGGTGCCAATCAGGTGAACCTGGCCGTGTTCGTCGGCGCCCGATTACGCGGCGTCCCCGGCGCGATCGTCGCAACCACCGGGCTGCTGGCGGCCCCGATGCTGATCGTGCTGGTGCTCGGTGCGCTCTATATTGCGCACCGCAGTGACGCTTCGGTGCAGGCGGTGCTGCGCGGCATGACTGCCGCCGCAGTCGCGATGAGCCTATCGATGGCGTATCGAACCGGCCGTACGTGTCTGCACAGCCCGATCGCCTGGGCTTTGTTCGCAGCCGCGCTACTGGCCAGCGCGGTAGTACGTCTGCCGCTGCTGATCGTGCTCTTGGTGCTGGCGCCTCTTGCGATGTGGTGGGCGTGGCCGCGCCGGCGCCAGGCGGTATCTTGAGACCCGCGGTCGCGTTGCAGCTGTGCCTGCTGTTCGGCAGCGCGTCGTTGATGTCGATCGGCGGCGGCAACTCGGTAGTGCCGGAGATCGAACTCCAGGCAGTGGACACATATCACTGGCTCACGCGCGGTCAGTTCGCGGATCTGTTCGCGTTGGCACAGGCGGCTCCAGGCCCCAGCATCCTGATCGTGACCCTGGTCGGATATAGTGCGGCAGGAGTGGCAGGTGCGGTGCTGGCGACCGTCGCAATGGTGCTGCCAGCCGCGGCATTGGTGCTGGTGTTCGCACGGATATGGGAGCGCGTGCACACGTCGCCCTGGCGGTCAGCGTTCGAGCACGGGCTGGCACCGATCGCCGTCGGCCTGATCGCGGCGAGCGGTATCATCGTGGCACGTGGTGCCGATCATACGGTGGCACAATACGTTCTGACAGCACTGGCGACTGTGGTGTTCTGCACGACCAAGGTGCAGCCACTCGTGGTCGTTGGGCTCGCCGGTCTGGCAGGCTGGCTGGGGCTGGTGTGAGCGCTCCTACTCTGCGGCGAGCGCCTGCGCTTCTTCGGCAAGCAGACGATCTATCGTTCGGCGCATGTGCAGCCGGACCGCGTCGCTGACAATGTCCACCAAATTTGACTCACCCAGCTCCGTCAGCCGCACCTGCTGTGCCTCTACCACCGTCTTGTCCTCCAGGAACGCCGCGCCGGTCTGCTGAAACAGGAGGTCCGTCGCCGCAGGGTCATCCTGGCGAAACCCGTTGGCGGCCGACCAAAAATAGAAGCAGGTTGTCTCGGTCTCTGGCGTCAGGCCGTGAAAAAGCCGGAACTGTAGCTTGCTACGATCGGTGTTGCCGTCGCGATACTCGCCCACCTCGGCTGCACCGGTCCACTGCAGTACGGCGCCGGGTGCAACAAACTCGAATTTTTGGCAGCGATCGATCCGCCCCTGAAATCCGACCGCCTTCACATAAGTCGGCGGCGGCACGGAATTCAGCATCCATCGGGTGAACTTCACCCCGAGCGGCGTGCGCTCGATGTCCATTTTCGCTTCGACATGCTGCGAGGGATTACCGCCGATGGTCGAAGTATGGACGTAACCGAGATGGGTCAGGTCCATCAGGTTGTCCACCATCAACATCGCGGCGGCCTTGATGGGATACATGGCGTGCTTATGTGGCCAATTGGTCGCATCGATATGGTAGGGCCAGGGCACGATTGTTGCTGGATCGGCCTTGGCTGGATCGCCCATCCAGATCCAGACGAAGGCGTCCTGCTCCACAACCGGGAAGCTGCGCACGCGCGTACGGTCGATGACACGGTCCTGACCGGGCACGCATACGCACTGACCCGAGCGATCGAAAATCAGCCCGTGATAGCCGCATTCCAGTCCGCGATCGACCACCCTGCCCAGGTGCAGCGGCGCGCCACGATGGCAGCACATATCGAGCAGAGCGGCAGCCTGCCCCTGCCGATCGCGATACAGCACGACAGGCTCGTTGCATATCCGCCGGGCCAGCGGGCGTCTCGCCGATCTCGTCTGCCCAGGCGGCGATGTACCACGCGTTGCGGATGAACATTGACGCCTCCCGGGGCCTGTGTTGCCGTAATGACATCCCTGCGGCTTCGACCAAGTCAAGCTTGCCACTTTGCGGTTGACGGCCGGCCAGCCATACTCAGGAAAATTTGCTGCGGGAGGGAACGATGCAGCTCAGCCACGAGGCGCTGCTCAAGGCATATCGCTCCATGGCGACAATCCGACGCTTCGAGGAGCGGGTGCAGGAGGAATTCTCCAAGGGCGGCATTCCGGGCTTCGTGCACCTTTATGCGGGGCAGGAGGCATCCGCGGTGGGTGTCTGCTCGCATCTCGGACCGCGCGACTACATCGCCAGCACGCATCGCGGGCATGGCCACAGCATCGCTAAGGGATGCGACGTCACCGGGATGATGCTGGAGCTGTTCGCCAAACAGGGAGGCCTGTGCGGCGGCAAGGGCGGATCGATGCACATCGCTGATCTCGATCAGGGCATGCTTGGCGCCAACGGCATTGTCGGTGGGGGCCCGCCGCTGGTGATTGGCGCTGCTCTGACGGCGAAGACACTCAAAACCGGCAACGTTGCGGCATCGTTCACCGGCGACGGCGGATCAAACCAGGGCACCACATTCGAGGCGATGAACATGGCGGTGGTGCTGAAACTGCCGGCGATCTTCGTGTTCGAGAACAACGGCTACGGCGAGTACACCGGTGCCTCCTACGCTGTCGGATGCCATGACATCGCCGGACGTGCTGCGGGGTTCGGCATGCCGGCGGTCAAAGCCAACGGCGACGATTTCTTCGATGTGCACGAAGCGGCGCGCGAGGCGATAGAACGCGCGCGGGACGGCGGCGGCCCCAGTGCAATCGAAGTGGATACGTGTCGCTTTTATGGCCATCACTCGGGCGATGCACAGCTGTATCGGGGTAAAGACGAGGTAAGGCGGCTGCGTGATCAGCGCGATTGTCTGAAGCATTTCCGCCGACGCGTGACCGAGGCTGGATTGCTGGAAGTGCATGACCTCGATGGGGTGGATGCGGAAGTCGCAGATCTGATTGACCAAGCGGTTGCCGCAGCGCGCGAAGGGGAACCGCCGCAGTCCGCCGCACTGCTGACCGACGTGTACGTGTCGTACTGAAGGATCCGTGTCATGCCAGTGAAGACTATTCGCCAGGCGTTGCAGGAAGCGCTGGCGCACGAGATGCGGCGCGATCCCACCGTGGTTGTGATCGGCGAGGATGTATCCGGCGGTGCCGGGACCGAAGGTGGCCGTGATGCCGCCGGCGGCGTACTCGGCGTTACCAAGGGCCTGATCAAGGAATTCGGCGAAAATCGGGTGATCGATACGCCGATCACGGAGTTGGCGATCATGGGAGCGGCGGCAGGGGCCGCGGTCACAGGTCTGCGGCCAGTTGCCGAGCTTATGTTCTCCGACTTCCTTGGCGTCTGCTTCGATCAGATCTTCAATCAGGCCGCAAAATTCCGCTACATGTTCGGCGGCAAGGCGCGCACACCGCTGGTGATCCGAACAATGGTCGGCGCTGGACGCAGCGCGGCGGCCCAGCATTCGCAGAGCCCGTATCACATCTTCACATCGGTTCCTGGACTGAAGGTCGTGGTGCCGTCGAATGCTTATGACGCGAAGGGCTTGCTGATCCAGGCGATCCGCGACGACGACCCTGTGGTGTTCTGCGAACACAAGCTGATGTACGATCTGCGCACCGAGGTCCCAGACGAG
Organism: uncultured Alphaproteobacteria bacterium; assembly: GCA_963850535.1. Lineage (GTDB taxonomy): Bacteria > Pseudomonadota > Alphaproteobacteria > Acetobacterales > Acetobacteraceae > JAMXLO01. Next base: position 79,535 of record CAWKMC010000025.1, read on the forward strand.
GCGTATACGATTCCGTTTGGCGAAGCCAACGTGGTACGCGACGGTGATGATGTCACCGTTGTGGCGTTGGCGCGCATGGTGCACTACGCGTCGGAAGCGGCGGAGAAACTAGAGGCAGAAGGCATCGACTGCGAGATCATCGATCCGCGCACGACCTCGCCGCTCGATGAAGACACAATTCTGGACAGCGTCGAGCGCACCGGACGACTGGTGGTGGTCGATGAGGCAACGCCTCGGTGCAGCATGGCGACCGATATCGCCGCCCTGGTTGCCGATCGCGCATTCACCGCGCTGAAGGCGCCGGTGCGACGGGTGACCGCGCCGCATACGCCCGTGCCGTTCGCGCCGTCGCTCGAGAAGCTTTATATCCCCGATCCAGACCGTATCGCCGCCGCGGTGCGCGAGGTGCACGGGTTCGCGCGATGATCACCGCGATCACCATGCCCAAATGGGGTCTGACGATGACCGAGGGCAAGGTGGTGCAATGGCTCAAGCAGCCGGGTGCATCGTTTGCCGCAGGTGACGAGTTGCTGGAGATCGAAACCAGCAAGATCACCAATGTGGTCGAAGCAGAAGGCGCGGGCAGTTTGGCACGCATCGTCGCGCCCGAGGGAAGCACTCTGCCGATCGGCACCCTGCTGGCAGTCATCGCGCCGCCGGAGACACAAGCGGCAGAGATCGACGCGTTTGTGTCGCAGTTCGTCGTTATCGAGCCGGCCCACACCGGGTTAGAAGATACCGGTCCGCCGGCGCCGCGCGAGCTGGAGGTTCTCGGGCGGACGCTGCGCTGTTTGGAGACGGGCACTGGTGGCACCCCGGTGCTGCTGCTGCACGGGTTCGGCGGCGACCTCAATACCTGGATGTTCAATCACCCGGCTCTGTGCAGTGACAGGCGCACACTGGCGCTCGAATTGCCAGGCCACGGCCTGTCGAGCAAAGACGTAGGCGGCGGCGATATTGTGTTCTTCACCGAGGTGATCGAAGCGGCGCTGACGGTGCTCGAAGTAGAGCGCGTGAACGTCGTCGGGCATTCGATGGGCGGAGCATTGGCGCTCGCGCTCGCCGCGCGGCAACCGGAGCGGATTGCCACCCTGAGCCTGCTGGCGCCAGCCGGATTGGGATCGGAGATCAACGGTGCATTCATTGATGCGTTCATGCGGGCGTCGCGGCGCAAAGATGCAGTCGAGGCGCTGCAGTACCTGGTGCACGACCCATCGCTGATCGGCCGCGCGATGGTGGAGGAGTTCCTTCGCTATAAGCGTCTGGACGGTGTGGTGCAGGCGCTGGAAACCGTTGCGCGCGCGTGGTTTCCGCAGGGGCACCAGGCGGTGAATCTCATTGGCGCGTTGCGCGATCTGACTATGCCGATACAGGTGATCTGGGGCCGCGGCGACAGAATCATTCCGGCGGCGCACGCCGACGCCGTCGCATCGTCGATCCAGGTTCATATGCTGGATGGCGTGGGGCACCTGCCGCACATGGAGCGCGCCGGCGAAGTGAACCGACTGCTCCGGGACGCTCTCGTCTAGCGGACACCCATAATCAAGACATTGGTGAGCCGCACGACAAATCATTCAACAGGGGACAATCGATCATGGCTTTGTTCGGAATGGTCGCGGGTGCGCAGCCCGGCGCGCACGGCTTCGATGCCGCGACGGCGTTGAACAGCCACGCCGCGGCTACATTCCGCCAGGCGGGCTTTGCCTTCTGCATCCGCTATCTATCACGTGGGCTGGGGCAGCAGCCTGGCGATCTAACCGCAGCTGAAGCTGGTCTGATACTGGATGCCGGCCTGGCGTTGATGGCCGTACAGCACGTCGACGAGGAGGGCTGGCGCCCGAGCGCTGATCTCGGAGCGAGTAACGGCAATCACGCGGCGGCCAATGCCGGTGAGGTCGGCTTTCCCTTTGGGGTGAACATATGGCTAGACCTGGAGGGCGTGCACCACCTCGTGTCGGCCGAAGATGTGATTGCCTATTGCAATGCCTGGCACACCGAAGTGGCGGCAGCGGGATACGTGCCCGGCATCTATGTCGGAGCGAACGCCACCCTTACCGGCGATCAGCTCTACTGGCGGGTGAAGATGAAGCACTACTGGAAGTCGGGCAGCGATGTGCCGGACATTCCGCATCGCGGTTATCAACTGGTACAGCGGATCGTTCCAGGCGATACAATGGCCGGCATCGGGATCGACCGTAACGTCACTAGCACCGACGCATTCGGCGGCACCGTCATGTGGCTTACCCGCCCGCTCCGGGGGACGCCGATCGTCTGATCAGGCGCCGAGCACCGAACGCCCCCAAGCGCCCATCGCCGCCTGCCGGCTGGCGATGTTGTGTGTCAGCACCGTCAGAATGTCGCGTCGGAGCTGGGCGAGCGGGTCGGTGTCGTAGACCGATTGTGCGCCGCAAACCTCGACCAGCTTCTCCACCGCTCGTTGCACCTGGTGCTGCGCATAGGTCATGTCGCGACGGGTGCGCAGAACGTATTCCTGTGGGATAGGCTCCTGCTTCGCGATCAACGCCTCGGCTCTCGCGCGCCCACTATGCATGGTCAGTGTCGCCGCATCGATTGCCGCAGCAGCCTCGGCAACCGTCATCTGCACGAACTCGCTGGCGGCCAGCGCATTGACGCCGCGCGACACCTTGCCGCGCAGCGTCGCCAACGCGACCTGCAACGCGCGATTACCCAGCACGATGGCGACCGGCGGCAGCGAGTAGTTCACCATCAGTCCGCGCGGCGTTCGCACCAGCGGATAGTCGGCATGAACCTCTGCGCCCGGAACAGTCCCGGCCAGGAGATCCGCCAGCATGACGCATCGATGCTGAGGCACGAACACCTCGCGCAGCCTCAATGTGTGGCTGCCGGTGCCGGCAAGGCCCAGCACATGCCAGTCGTCGATGATCTCGATCTCGGTGAACGGAACCAGAAGATAGGCGATGGAGGTGGGATCGCCTGGCCTGTCTAGGAACGCGCCGATGATCGCCCACTGCGCATGACTGCTGCCGCTGGAGAACGGGAAGGAGCCGGACAGCCGCCAACCACCGGCGGTGCGTTCAGCGGTTGCGCGCGGTGCCAGGGAGGATGAGGCGAGCACACACGGATTGTCGGCCCAGATATCGATCTGCGCCTGAAGGGGATACGATGCGAGAAGCCACTGGTGCTCGCCCAGCACGGCATAGACCCAACCGGACGACGCGCAGCCTGCGGTGATGACCTCAACGATTCGCGAAAACAGCGAGAAGCGCAGCTGCAGGCCGCCAAACCGGCGCGGCTGGATAATACGTAGGATGCCGGTGCGATGAAATGCGGCAATGGTCTCCGGCAGCACGTCGCGCGCTGCGTTGGTTGCCGCGGCGCACTGCGAGAGGGCTGGGACCAACTCATGCGCCTGCGTCAGCAGGTGCTGCTCTTCGGCGGTGAGCTCGGTATCGATCAACGGTTCATGCCGCGCACAGCTTGGCACACGGCGTTAGTCACCTCTGCTGTGGTCGCTTTGCCCCCCAGATCCGGGGTCATTATCCCTGCGGCACAGACCTGCTCAACGGCACGCATCAACAGGTCGGCCGATGATTTCTCACCCAGGTGCTCCAGCATCATCGCCCCTGTCCAAAATGTGGCCACGGGGTTGGCGATGCCCTTGCCGGTGATGTCGAACGCGGAGCCGTGGATCGGTTCGAACATCGAAGGGCTGCGGCGTTCGGGGTCCACGTTGCCGGTCGGCGCAATGCCGAGAGAACCGGCCAGTGCGGCGGCCAGATCGGACAGGATGTCGGCGTGCAGATTGGTCGCTACCACGGTGTCGAGGCTCTGGGGGCGGCGGACCATGCGCATGGTCATCGCGTCGACCAGTTCCTTGTCCCAGGTCACATCGGGATAGTCGTGCGACACCAGGGCGGCGATCTCGTCCCAGAAGACCATGCCATGACGCTGCGCATTCGACTTGGTTACAACGGTGAGCAGCTTGCGAGGTCGGCTGCGCGCGATGTCGAACGCAAAGCGCATGATCCGCTCGACGCCACGGCGGGTGAAGATGGCGGTTTCAGTCGCAACCTCTTCCGGCATGCCACGATGCGCGCGGCCCCCGTGCCCAGCGTATTCGCCTTCGCTGTTCTCGCGCACGATCACCCAGTCGAGATCGCCGGGACCCACATCGCGCAAAGGCGAGGTGATGCCGGGCAAAATGCGCGTCGGGCGGACATTGGCATATTGGTCGAGCCCTTGGCAGATCGGCAGGCGTAGGCCCCATAGCGTGATATGGTCGGGGATGTCCGGGTCGCCGACCGCGCCAAAATAGATCGCATCGGCGGTGCGCAGCCAGGCCAGCGCGTCGGCCGGCATGAAACTGCCGTGCTTGCGGTACCTGTCGGAGCTCCAATCATAGTGGTCGATGGTCAGCCGGAAGCTACCGTCGCGTGCCGCCACGGCGTCCAACACTTCCAAGCCGGCACTGATCACTTCAGGGCCGATGCCATCAGCCGGGATAGAGGCGATGCGGTATTCTCGCATAGGTTGGTCTCCTTCTTCCCCGACGTATCGAACAGAGCCATCGCTGGCAACTCAGCTCTCAACAACAGGTGAGCGAAACGATTCGGCAAATCGCCGCAATTCTCCGGCGGTCTGTGCCGCAGCATAGTCTCGCCAGGGGGCACTATGAATTTGACAGCAAATCCGACGGTCGGTTCGGGCTCGGCGTTCCTGATGGCAGGTGGCGAACTGGCGGCACTGATCGACGGCCGGGACTGGTCGGCAACGCCGATCGGTCCGCGACATGGATGGCCGCGAAGCCTGCAGACGGCGCTCAGGATCCTGGTGACGTCCCGCTATGCGATGTGGCTCGGCTGGGGGCGTGAGCTGACATTTTTCTACAACGACGCGTACGCCGCGATGAGCCTGGGAGCAAAACATCCATGGGCACTCGGCCGGCCCGCATCCGATGTCTGGGCAGAGATCTGGCCAGATATCGGCCCGCGCGCGGCCAGCGTTGTGCAAACCGGCCAAGCGACATGGGATGAAGGCTTGCTGCTCTTCCTGGAGCGCAACGGATATCCGGAGGAGACTTACCACACCTTCTCCTACAGCCCCTTGCCGGATGACGAGGGTGCAGTTGGCGGCATGCTGTGCGTCGTGACCGAGGATACCGAACGTGTCATTGGCGAGCGGCGGATGGCAACGTTGCGTGAGCTGGCGAGCCTGCTGTCTTCCGTGCGCACGGAGCCCGACGTGCTGGCAGCAATCGAACGCGGTCTCGCAGCGAACCAGCGCGATATGCCGTTCGCGATCGTCTATCTGTTCGAGCCGGACGGCCATCGCGCCCGACTGGCCTGCACCAGCGGCATCGCTGCGGATCATCCTATGGCGGCAATCGAGCTCAACATGAGCCAGTTGCCTGCTACGCATCCGGCGTCCCGCATTCTCGCGGGCGAACCGCACGTCATGATCGCTGATCTTGCAGCGTATGGACCGTTGCCGACGGGTGTCTGGGACCGGCCTCCGTACATGGCCGTTGCGGTGCCGATCGTCCAGCAAGGCGAGACCAAGCCTGCCGGCATGCTGGTCGCGGCACTCAATCCTTATCGACCGTTGTCGGAGAGCTATAGCGGCTTTCTCGATCTGGTGGCTTCCCAGATCGCCGCCGGCCTCGCCAGTGCGCGCGCCTATGAGGCAGAGCGGCAACGCGCCGAGGCGTTGGCAGAGATCGATCAGGCGAAGACCGCTTTCTTCTCCAATGTCAGCCACGAATTCCGCACGCCGCTTACCTTGATGCTCGGCCCGCTCGAGGAAGAGATCCGGTCGCGTTCTGGCGGTGCAGGTGACAGGCTTGGCATGGTCCATCGCAACGGGCTGCGATTGCTTCGATTGGTGAATTCGCTGCTGGACTTCTCCCGCATCGAAGCGGGTCGTGTCCGCGCGGATTTTCGGCCGAGTCGAACTCGCCGCTTATACCGCCGAACTGGCCAGCAACTTCCACTCGGCCTGCGAGCAGGCGCGGCCTCCGGCTCAGGGTGAATTGCCCCCCATTACCGCAGCCGGTGTACGTGGACCCCAATATGTGGGAGCGGGTGGTCCTCAACCTGATTTCAAACGCGTTTAAGTACACGCTCGAGGGCAGCATCGAGGTCGTGGTTCGATCAGTCGCCGGAGCTGGCGTGGAGCTGCTGGTGGCAGATACCGGCGTTGGCATTCCGGCGGCTGAATTGCCGCATATCTTCGATCGCTTCCATCGTATCGAGGGCCAGCCGGGCAGAACGATGGAAGGTACGGGAATCGGCTTGGCGCTGGTTAACGAGCTAGTCCGCCTGCATGGCGGCATGATCGACGTGCAGAGCCGCCTCGGTGAGGGCACCGCGGTGCGGGTGACGCTTGCCGTCGGGATTTTCCCATCTGCCAGCCGACCAAGTGTCGCAGGAGCCAGACCACATGGCGCCGACGGGCGTCGCGGCGGCTTCGTTCGTCGCCGAGGCAATGCGGTGGTTGCCGGATGGTGGTCCGCCAAGCCGTGAGGATAGCTTGCTTGACCCCACATCACCATTGATCGATGAGGCTGGTGCGAGCCATTCGGAGGGCCAACGATCGTATGTTTTGCTGGCGGACGACAATGCCGACATGCGCGAATACGCGAGGCGGCTGCTGAACCCACAATACGAAGTGAAGGTTGTCGCCGATGGCAAGGCTGCGCTGCAGGCGATGCACGAGCGGCGGCCCGATTTGTTGTTGAGCGATGTTATGATGCCGAGGCTCGATGGCTTTGGGCTGCTGACCGCGACGCGCGCCGACCCTGCGTTGCGTGATTTGCCGGTGATCCTGCTTTCGGCGCGGGCGGGTGACGAAGCGCGCGTGGAAGGTTTGGATGCGGGTGCAGACGACTATCTGGTGAAGCCGTTTGCCGCACGCGAATTGCTGGCACGCGTGCGATCGAATCTGGATCTCGCGCGAATGCGCCGCGCGGCAGCCGAGCAGATCCGTGAGGAGGCGCGTCGGCTGGAATTGCTGAACCATGCAGGCAGTGCGATTGCAGCGGAACTGGATCTTGAACGCGTGGTGCAGATCGTCACGGATGCCGCCGTCGAACTCACCGGCGCGGAATTCGGGGCATTCTTCTACAACGTGCCGAACGATGCAGGCGAATCCTACACGCTCTATACATTATCAGGCGAGTCACGCGAGGCATGCGCCGGATTTCCAATGCCGCGCAACACCAAGGTTTTCGACCCGACGTTTCGCGGTGAAGGAATCGTACGCTCGGACGATATCACACGCGATCCGCGCTACGGCCAGAATCCACCTTATTTCGGCAAAACGCAGGGGCACCTACCGATGCGCAGCTATCTTGCGTTACCGGTCGTATCGCGATCCGGCGAAGTGATCGGTGGTCTGTTCTTCGGGCATTCCGCGCCGGGCATATTCAGCGAGCGGGACGAGCTGATTGCGGGCGGCATCGCGGCGCAGGCGGCAATTGCAATCGACAATGCGCGGCTTTACCGCGCCAGCCGCCAGGCGGAGGAAAGCCTTCGTGTGTTGAACGAAGGTCTGGAGCAGCGTGTCGCGGACGAAATCGAGGAGCGCATGCGCACCGAGGAGGCGTTGCGGCAGGCGCAGAAGATGGAGGCCGTCGGTCAGCTTACCGGTGGCGTCGCGCACGATTTCAACAACCTGCTGACGGCGATCTGCGGCGGTGTCGACACCTTGCAGCGGCTGCTGCCATCGGAACTGGGATCGAACCAGGATCGCATCCGCCGTGCTGTGCGTATGATCGACGTGGGTGGACAGCGAGCGGCCACTCTGACGCAGCGCCTGCTGGCATTCGCACGCCGGCAGGCGCTCGATCCCCGTCCGCTCGATGCCAACAAGCTGGTTGCTGGAATGTCGGAGCTGCTGCGGCGCACACTGGGTGAGAGGGTAGCCATCGAAACGGTGCTGGCTGGGGGCTTGTGGCGGACCATGGCTGACTCCGAACCAGCTGGAGAACGCGTTGCTGAATCTTGCTGTGAATGCGCGCGATGCAATGCCGGAAGGAGGGCGGCTCACTATCGAGACGGCGAACACCCACCTCGACGAGCTATACGCGCTGCAGCACCAGATGTACCCGTGGGTCAGTATGTGATGATCGCGGTATCGGATACCGGGATCGGCATGACTCACGAGACAATGGATCGTGTCTTCGAACCCTTCTTCACCACCAAGGACGTGGGCCACGGAACCGGGCTTGGCCTTAGTCAGGTTTATGGCTTCATCAAGCAGTCCAACGGGCATATCAAATTGTACAGCGAAGTGGGTCAGGGCACTGTTGTGAAGCTGTACCTGCCGCGTCTGCTCGGTGAAGGAAAGGTCGAGGCAGAAGGCGAAGCAGTGTTGGAAGAACCGGACGGTGGGTCGGGCGAACTGGTCCTGGTGGTCGAAGACGATGAGACGGTGCGCGCCTATAGCGTCGACTCGTTGCGTGAGCTTGGATATCGAGTGATTGCGGCGACCAATGGTCCGGAGGGACTGGATCTGCTGGCGCGCTATCCCGCGATTCGCCTGCTGTTCACCGATGTTGGTCTGCCTGGCGGCATGACTGGCCGCCAGCTTGCCGATCAGGCTCGGCGACAACGACCGGAGCTGCTGGTGCTGTTCACCACAGGCTATGCGCGCAATGCGATCGTCCATGGTGGCATTCTTGATCCGGGCACACACCTGCTGCCAAAGCCATTCACGCTAGCCGCTCTTGCCGCCAAGGTCCGATCGATGCTGGATGGCTGACAGTCAATTCTGCGCTGCTCGATGACCTGTTGGGCGCTCAAGCTCGAATATGATGGTGCGCCGTTTGTCGGCTGGCAGCGACAGGCGAAGGGGCTGTCGGTTCAGGAAGTGCTGGAGAACGCCGCCGCCAGGCTGAATCGTGGGAGCCCGGTCTCCAGCGTCGTCGCTGGCCGCACCGATGCAGGCGTCCATGCCTCCGCCCAGGTGGCACAGTTGACGCTGCCGGACGTATTGACCGCGGCAAAGGTGCGCGATGCCCTGAACTATCACATGAAGCCTCATCCTATTGTCGTGTTGGATGTGGCGTGCGCGCCTGCGGGCTGGAATGCGCGCTTTTCTGCGGTCAGCCGTGCCTATCGCTATGACATCCTGAACCGCCGCGCCCGTCCAACCTTGCTGGCAGGCCGCGTCTGGCATGTGCCGACCGTGCTCGACGCCGAGATGATGCATGGCGCGGCCCAGTTGCTGCTGGGCCGGCATGACTTCTCTTCGTTCCGTGCGGCAGCCTGCCAGGCAAACAGCCCATTGCGGACGCTGGACCGGCTGGACGTGCGTCGGTGCGGCGACATCATCGAGATCATCGCCGAGGCTCGGAGTTTCCTGCACCACCAGGTGCGCAACATGGTCGGCACCCTGAAGTTGGTGGGGGACAGAAGCTGGCCAGCGGAACGCGTCGGCGCCGCGTTGGCGCAGCGAAACCGCGCCGCTGCTGGCCCGACCGCCCCTGCAGATGGCCTGTGCCTCACCGGCGTGCGCTATCCGGACGAGGTCTGGTGCAATTGCGGATAACAGAACGGTCAGACTGCAGGACTCAGCCCGATCGGCTGGCAACTATTGCGCAAGCCAATTTGCGACGAAGCGCTGCTTACCTGACAAGTGTCCCTACGCCATACTGAAGAAGTCTCGATGTGGAGCCTGCCTCTTGGCGAAAGTGTTGGTGATCGAGGACGACGAAGAAACGGCCGAAGAGATCGTAACGGCTCTCGGGGACCGAGGTTACGTGCTCGACCGTGCGGCGGATGGGGCCGACGGTCTGCAAAGGGCGCGGGTCGGCGGGTGGGACGTGCTGGTTGTCGACCGTATGTTGCCCGAATTGGATGGCCTCAGCGTGATCGAAACGTTGCGCAGCGAAGGTATAAGCACTCCGGTCCTCGTGCTCAGCGCGCTGAATGCCGTGAATGACCGCGTTCGCGGTCTTCGCGCTGGGGGTGACGATTACCTTGCTAAGCCATTCGCGCTATCTGAACTTGCCGCGCGCCTGGAAGCGCTGCTGCGCCGGCCCGCCGAGCCACGGGCGACTGTGCTGCGGGTCGGCCCACTGGAGCTGGACCTGCTGTCACGAAAGGCGTGCCGAGGCCGCCGTGAACTCGAACTGTTACCGCGCGAGTTTCAGCTCCTGGAATACATGATGCGCCGCGAAGGCCAGGTCCTGACGCGGGCGATGCTGCTGGAGAATGTCTGGAACTATCGGTTCGTACCGCAGACCAATCTGGTGGACGTGCATATCGGCCGGCTGCGCCGCAAGGTCGATAATCCGGACGACCCGCCGATGATTCTGAGCGTCCGTGGCGTGGGGTTCATGCTGCGTGCACCTTCCTGAGGCATTTCATTCCACCACATTTCGCTGGGCGTTCGGCGTCGCCGTGGCGTTCAGCCTGTGCACGCTGCTGCTTTTCGGTTTCGTGTATTGGCAGACCGCCGCCTACGTGACCGGAAACATGGACGCCACGATTACAGCCGACGCGCGGTTGGATGACGGAACCGACCCGCCACAAGTGCTGCATTTCGTTAATACGCATATCGAACAGGATCCCCGGCGGGTAAAGCTGGCCGGGTTGTTCGGGCCAGACGGTATCCCGCTTGCGGGCAATATCGTGGCGATACCCCGTGGATTGGAGCTCGATGGTGCACCTCACTCCAGTGCGGTGGTGCGCGTTGATAACCGCGGGCGGGAACTGCAGCAGGTGCGAATTGTCGGCAGGCGCCTGGAGTCGGGTGACGTGCTTCTCGTGGCACACAATGCTGACGAGACGCGCGCCGTCGGCCATATTGTCGCGCGTGGGCTGGCATGGGGATTGATACCGGCGGTGTGCCTGGCACTTGTCACCGGGATCTGGCTCAGCAAGCGGGCCCAGCGACGGATCGACGAGATGAACAGTCGAGTGCAGCGCGTCGTCGCGGGAGAGTTCAAGGAGCGGCTGCCTGTGGGCGGCTACGATGATCCGCTCAATCGGCTGGCGAAGATCGTCAACGAAATGCTGGATCAGATCGAGCGTCTTGTGGGTGAATTGTCCAGTGTGGGCGACGATATCGCACATGACCTGCGCACACCGCTGACGCGGGTCCGCGCAATTCTTGAGCGCGGGCGCGAGAATGCACACACACTAGACGAGCTTTCAGAAGAGATCGATCGGGCGATTGCTGGACTCGACCAGTCACTCGCGATCATCACTGCGCTGTTGCGGATTGCCGAGATCGACCACAGCCGTCGCAGTGCGGCAATGACGACGCTGCGACTGGAAGAGATCCTTCGCGCCGTGCACGAGCTCTATCATCCGATCGCAGAAGACAAGGGGATTTCCCTGCGACTAGATCTACACGATGTCGCTGTTGTATCCGGCGACCGTGACTTGTTGCTCGAGGCGGTTGCCAACCTAGTGGACAACGCCATCAAGTTTACACCCACGCAAGGGGCGATTGATCTGCGTCTGCTCCAGCGTGCCGGTGGACCTGTGGTGCGAGTGGAGGACACCGGCCCGGGTATTCGGGCTGCGGATCGGGACGCGGTCTGGACACGGTTCTATCGCTCAGATCGAAGCCGCCACGCGCCTGGTGTGGGACTTGGCTTAAGCTTGGTCGCGGCGATCGTGAAATTGCATGGATTTCCACTTGGCGATCGATCCCGGACCGGGATGTCGGATCGAGATCGCCTGCCACGCTGCTGGTGCTTGAGCCGAGCCAGCGTATGCCGGCCCGGTCCAGGCGAATTCGCTTAAGGCTTAGTTGAGCGTCGCGTGGTTCGAGCCGCTGGAGGGTGTGGCCTGCGTCGTTGACGTGGGCTGTCCCATGAATTGCCAGGCGTTCGCCGGCGCGTCATTCGGGCGTGCCCCAGGGGCCGTCGAGACTTCTCCCGGAAGCTCGGTGAAGTAGCTGTTGGGGTCGATGGCCCCACTATCCTCACCGTTGTCCGCGTGGGCCGCGCCCACTCCGAGGCAAAACGCCGCGGCAGCGGCAAGAAATATCGTCTTCATTTCGTTCGTCCCTTTGGTGCAGGCGTGCCAAAGAGCAAGCCGCCTTCGACACGAACGCGATGTAGGGAACAGCAGTCGGCTGTTCGACTAAACAGCGATTTAGCTGACTAAATTCGGGTTTAGTGCGGATGCCCCTGAGCGGGCGCGCGGCTTGTGTGACGTTTTGATTGCTCCGACGCCCGGATCGCTTACTCTCACGGGATGAACGATCTTCCCTTCACCGGCGGCAGTAATGTCCCAGAGTACACCGTCTCGGAGATTTCCGGTGCGGTGAAGCGCACATTGGAGGGCAATTTCGGCCGCGTTCGTGTTCGCGGGGAGATCACTGAACTGAAGCGTTACCCCTCGGGCCATATCTACTTCTCGCTCAAGGACGAGGGCGCCAAGATCGCCGGAGTCGTCTGGAAATCGTCAGTGCCGCAACTCGGCATGCAGCCCGAGAATGGCGTGGAAGTTGTCGCCACGGGGCGCATCTCCGCCTACACCGAACGCTCCGCATATCAGCTCATCGTCGAGCGCATGGAGTATGCCGGTGTCGGCGCGCTGCTTGCCCGCATCGAGATGCTGCGCGTGCGGCTGGCTGCGGAAGGGCTGTTCGATGCAGACCGGAAGAAGCCGCTGCCGGTGCTCCCGCGCGTGGTCGGCGTCATCACCAGCGAACGTGGTGCCGTCATCCAGGATATCCGCACCACGATTTCTCGTCGTTTTCCGCGGCCGGTACTGCTGTGGCCGGTGCCGGTGCAAGGCGAGGGCGCGGCGGAGCGCATCGCGGCCGCGATCATCGGATTTTGCCGGGTCACGCCGCGTCCCGATGTGCTGATTGTCGCGCGTGGCGGTGGCAGCCTGGAAGACCTGATGGCATTCAATGAGGAGGCGGTGGTGCGTGCCGTGGCCGAATGCCGGATCCCGCTGATTTCGGCGGTAGGGCATGAGACCGACACGACGTTGATCGACTTCGTCGCTGATCGCCGTGCCCCGACACCGACCGCGGCTGCGGAGCTTGCTGTGCCGGCGCGGACTGACCTGGTATCCGATCTTGAGCACAAGGCGGCCCGGCTGGCTGGCGCGCTGAATCGGCTGGTGCAAGACCGCCACCTAAGGCTGTCGCGAGCGGAACGTGGATTGCCGGATCTGCCTGGCCTGCTGGGCAATGGTCGCCAACGTTTGGATGATCGGGCGGAACGGCTGGCGCTGGCATTGCCCAACCTGTTGCAACGGCGGCGCACCGCCCTCGGCGCGATCGAGCGCAACCTGCCAGATCTGCCGGGAAGGCTGGCGCGTTCCCGGCAACGGGTCCAGGAACATCACGCGCGCCTGATCATCGCGCTGCCGAACTTCGCGGCCCGCCGACATGCGGCGCTCGATCTTTGCGGACAGAAGCTGGTGTCGTGCCTGCGACACGCTGTCGCCACCATACACAACCGGGCAGGACGTTCGCTTGGGCGTCTGTCCGATGCACCGTTGTGGGCGTCCGTGCGCGAAGCGCGCGCACGATTGGAGGGCTGTGCGGCGCGTCTCCACTCGGTATCGCCCCTGGCGGTGTTGCAGCGCGGCTATGCAGTCGTTTCCGATGCCGCCGGCCATCCGCTGACCAGCGCCGCAAGTGTACGCCCCGGCGCGCGTGTGAGACTTCGTTTTGCTGACGGCGAAGTGGGTGCGACGGCCGACAAGCCGGAGCGGCAGGGACGGCTGCCGCTATAGCCGGGCTAGACGCGCCGCACCGTAGCTCGCACCGCTCGCAACAACGCAGCGCGCGAATAGGGCTTCATGACGATCGGATCGTCTAACGCCACGTCACCCGTGCCCAAGGCGTCGGCGGCGCCGGTCACATAGATCACTGGCAGGTTCGGCTGAATCGAGCGTGCCAACCGAACAAACTCATAGCCGGACATGATCGGCATGGCATAATCGACCAGCGCCAGGTTGACCGGCCCGGCTGCCAGGATGTCACGCGCCTCCGCCGCGTTGCCGGCCTCGCGCACCACATAGCCAGCCTCGCGCAGAAAGACCGCGGCGATATCCCGTACACCCGCATCGTCATCGACCAGCAGAATCGTGCCGCCCGCATCGGGGTTCTCAGGGGTGCTGAACTCCTCTGTCCTCGGATGCGAAGCGTCGACCAGCGCGCGAGGCAAATATACTTCTACCGTCGTGCCGATACCGGACGTGCTAAGAAGCTGGACAGTGCCGCCAAATTGCGTCGCCACACCATAGACCTGCGCGAGCCCCAGGCCGCTGCCTTTGCCAATTTCCTTGGTGGTGAAGAACGGCTCCAATGCCCGTTCAAGCACCTCGCGCGTCATGCCGGCGCCATTGTCCTTCACGGCGAGCCGCACGTAGTCGCCCGGTTGCAGTTCGGCCAGATCGGGACGTTCGACATTGCGCGTGGCGATGCGCAGGCGTCCGCCTTCAGGCATCGCGTCCCTGGCATTGATGGCGAGATTGAGGATGACCAGCTCGAGCTGTGTCGGATCACTGATCGCTTGCCAGAGATTGGGGGCCAGATCCGTCTCAACCTGAACCAGGCCACCCAGGCTGCGTTGCAGCAATTCACCCATTCCGTCAACGACTGCATTTACATCCACCGGACGCGGCGACAGGTTCTGTCGCCGCGCATAGGCAAGCAGCTGCTGGGTGAGCTGGCCGCCGCGAAACGCTGAGCGCAGGGCCGCATTGACGAGACCGAGTGAACGATCATCGGAGACACGGGGCTGCAGCAATTCAAGGTTGCCGATGACCGCAGTCAGCAGGTTGTTGAAGTCGTGGGCGATGCCTCCGGTCAGCTGGCCGACGGCCTCCATCTTCTGCGCCTGGCGCAGCTGTGCCTCCACTCGACGCATCGCCGTGAGGTCGACCGAGGTCAGAAGCACATGGTCGATGCGCCCGCTCTCTCCAGGCAGTGGCACGAGAAACGAACGGCGCGTAACCTCACCGATCGGGAATTGAACCGTGTACTCGTATTCGACCGGCTCTCTCGTTTCGATAGCGTGCAGATACTGCATCTTGGCAAATTCTGCCTGTTGTGGTGGCAGGACCTCCTCCAGAGAACGTCCGACGACAGCTTCCAGTGGATATCCGGAGTGCCGTACCCACGCCGGATTGGCTTCGTCGCAGATGATGCGGCCGTCGGGCTGCACCGAGGTGATGACGAGATCGACCGGTGAGTGTTCAAAAATGGCGCTGTAGCGCGCACGCGACTGGCGCAGCTCCTCCACTGCCTGCCGCAGCTCGCGGGTGCGCTCGGCCACCTCGCGCTCCAGCCGGTCGGCGAAGTCCCGCAAAGCCTGCTCGGCCTCGATCCTTTCGGTGATATCGCGCCAATAGACCGCGACCCCGTCGCCCGACGGACCCACGTTCACCGAGACCCAAACGCCTGTCGTGGGTGATTCCGCCTCGAAGGTGACGACACGCTGCTCGGCACCGACCCGGCGCAATACGCGCTCGTTGAGCGTACCCACCATGGAGGGAAAGCGCTGCCAGATCACCTGCCCAATGACGCTGTCGGCGGTGGTGCCCCAGAACGCCAGCGCCCGCCGGTTGGCGTAAACGAAGCGCCACTCGGCATCCAGGGCGTAGAACGCATCGCCCATGCTCTCGAGGATGGCCCGGGCGTCTGCGGAGAGGGTCAATAGCTCGTTTGCGATGATCGCCTCCGAGTTGCTAATCGTTAAGGTTACATGGGCGCTTAAAATTGCGCGACTCAATCCAGCCAAGGGTGATCCGATGAGGGCAAGATGCGCCGGCTTGTTCTGATTGTGCTTGCCACCTCGCTCGCACGCCTCCTCGCGATGCGTTCCGCCACCGCATCCACGATGGTCGCGGTGCAGCTCGTGCTCGCGGTAGATGTATCCGGCAGTGTCAGCCAGGACCGCTTCGAGCTGCAGCGAGAGGGCTACGCTGCCGCATTCCGCAGCCCAGAAGTGCTCCAGGCGATCCGTTCGACTGCCACCGGCTCGATCGCCGTGGCCGTGCTCCAATGGACCGGACCCACACTGCACGTGGTCGCGGTCGACTGGACTTTGATCGACGACGCAGCGTCGGCCGAAAACTTCGCCACGGCAATCGTACATGCGCCACGCGTCCTCTATGGTGGCGGCACGTCGATCAGCGGCGCGATCGACTTTGCCCGCTCAATGCTGGTCCGGGCGCCCTACCATGGCCAGAAGCGAATCGTCGACGTGTCCGGTGATGGCGCCAACAACCGGGGTCGGCCAGCCGAGGACGCCCGGGATGAGGCGGTGCAGGAGGGACTGGTGATCAATGGTCTGCCCATCCTGGCGCTGGAGCCGGATCTGGATCGCTATTACCGGGAGAGCGTCATCGGCGGCCCAGGCGCGTTCGTCATCGCGGCCAATAACTATGAGCAGTTCGCTGTCGCGTTGCGCAGCAAGCTGATCACTGAAATCGCCGATTCGGGCTCAGCTGAACATGCTGTCAACATCCGCCTGCGCCAGGTCCACAGGGGCGGATGATGGTGGGTCCTCCCGCACGTCCTCGGGCATCATGCCCGAGAGCATGGTCTCCACCTGCTGCAGGTGCTGGATGGCGCGGCGGATGCGCTGGCCGGTCAGGTCCTGGAATGTGCAGGCCTCGAAGATCGCGTTCACCTGCTGCGTGACCGCCGGCAGGGACGCCGGATCGCCGCCCTTCTGCAGCCAGGTGCTGATCGCCTCGGCGGCCTCCATGATCTGGTTGGCCGCATGCTCGGTCGCCTGCACGACGGCCTCGAGTTCGACGCCGCTGTTCCGGGTCGCCGCGGCAGGCGTTGCAATGACACGTGCGATCTGCTCGTGGATGCTGGCGAGCTTCGCCGAAAGATTGGTCTCGCTGTAGTCCACGAGCTGCACAGTGGCATGGATTTCCGCGCTGAGCTCGGCGATACGACGGTCCACGAAGCGGCGCAGCTCGTCGATCTCCAGGCGGATACTGTTGCGCAGGAGCTCTTCGAGACTCTCGGACATGGCGCCATGAGACGCCTTGCGGCTTAAGGTCGAGTAAAGGTGTTGGCTTCATGCGGGGGACATCCGCCCGAGTGACGTCCAGCCCGTTGCGATTGGTTGCGCTCGAAGCTCTGCCGTTACCGACGGCCTGCCAGGATTAACAAACGTTGTGCTCTGCGTCACAGCGTGGAGCATGCGGATTTGCCATTCTGCGCGCGACGGAGACACGACGATGCGCAATTATCTTACTGCTGCCGGGATGGCTCTTGGTTTGGTCGCCGCGTGGGCCGCTCTGGTGCCGTTCGTGGCTTGACGTCTGCGACGACGCGCTGGTGGCGCGCGTGCATGTGGTCAAGGGCCATGTGGCGCAGTCGGCCAAGCGCTGCACAACCTTTCGGCCCCGGATCGGCGACAAAGAGCCCCGGTCCGGGCGCCCGTTCATGGCGCTCCCTGCCCAGAGGACGCCGGCCTTCGCGTGAAGCTCCAGCCAGTCCGGTCGGCATTGTGCCCACGTCAGAGATTGCTGAAAGGGGAGCTGGCCAAGAAGACTTTGATTATCACTACCGCCCTCGCACTGGCTCTCGGCTTCTTCAGCACCCCAAGCTTCGCCCGCGGTTATGTCGTGAACGGCCTACCGCCTCGCAAGCCGAAGCGCAGCTTCTGGTCACCAACGGCGTCGCGGGCACCTGGGTGATCAATGGCTATGGCATTGCGCCGGCGGAGCGCGCGTCTTTCACCTCTCGGCCGGCCGGCAAAACGTACTACTACGTCCCGGACGTACTGCTCTGCGACTGACCGAGGCTGTTGCGAGCGCGAAATCCTCAGTCCGTCAAGCCTCGGAAATGCCCGCTTCGACGGCGCCAATTCCGGAAAACTCGGTTCGAATCCGGTCTCCAGGCATCATTGGGAACTGGCGGGTGAAGGACCCCGTCATGATGATTTCGCCGGACTTCAGCGTGCGTCCATACTGCCCGAGTTTTCCTGCCAACCAGACGATCGAGTTGAGCGGATTCCCAAGCACCGCATCGCCTGTTCCGCTCCCCACGAGCTGGTCGTTCACGTACACCTTGGCCTCGATGCTTTCCAGGAATTCTGGCAGTTTTACCGGCGCACCCAGGACCACCGTCTTCTGTTGAGCATTGTCTGCCAACGCGAGAGCAATCTGCGCCGTGAAGGGTCCACGGGTCTCGATAATCTCTAGGGACGGATATGCGACATCAACTGCAGCGCGCGCTTGTTCCACGCTGATGGCGCCGGACAAGTCGCGACCCAATCGCATGCACAACTCATTCTCGAAACCAGGGCTGATCAGATCATGAGGCCCGAAGACGTGCCCGTTATCGGAGCTGTGCAGCACGCAGCCGAAAACCGGTTCATTAAATCCAAACTGTTCCTGTATGGCCTTCGCCGTCAGGCCCACCTTCCAGCCGATCTGTTGTTCGCCGGTCTCGCAACGGCGGCGAACCACGCCGAGTTGAACACGATACGCCTGGTCGATCGTAAGTTTGTCGAACCAGGCAGCCGGGAAGAACTCTCCTCGGCTGCGAGCCTCCCAGAAGCTGTCTATCAGCGCGGAATCATCCATGGTCATGAACCTCCCACTTCGTTTGCATCGCGATTCTGCCCTCGCTCAGAAGCTGATTCCAGCGACTCTCAAGGTTCAGCAGTGATAACGGTCATGCCCTCGCAATCGGCTTCCACGGCATAACGCCGCAGATGCACGGTATGGTAATCCCCGCGCAGCCACGGTTCGAACTGGTCGTCATAGTGCGGATCGCCAGGTACACCGGAGTTGCCGATATTCTGCACGGCGAGGAAGCGGTCGGGCGCGGCAAAATCGACCACGATCCGGTACTCGGCACCTGAGCTGGCAGCGTGTGGCGGCAACTCGCCGCCGGTATTGCGCAGAGTATGCGAGCCGCCATCCACTTCGCGCGGGCCTATGTCGAAGGCCGCGTCGCCGATCGGATGAGGCCAGTGTGCCTGATGCACGCGGCCCCATTGCCACGAAGCCTGATCACTGCCCAGCTTCGCCTGCAACGTGTCAAGCGTGTTGGCCGCCACGGCGCAGACATGTTTCTCGGTGCCATCGGCGAAGTAGGCGATCGAAGCATCTTCCAACAAGGCAGCGGCAAGACCGGTCTGCTGGTGTGTCAGGTCGAGCAGCCGTTCGGGCATGTGATGGCTGATCACTTCGCGCTGCCACAGCGCCATGAAGGCTTCGAACAATGTCGGAGCGATGCTGGTGGAGGTGTGGCGGTAGTCCCAATCATTGAGTGTACGGCGCAAGAAGGAAGCTGCCTCGACACGATCGAGGTGCCGTACAATGTGTGGACACAGTCGCTCGGCTCGGCAGTTCTTAACGTCGTTCTGCAAGCTGATATTGGTGGCAACGTCCAGCGCGTTGCGTCCACCCAGTGCCTGAGCAAGCCGCACGCCGCGATGTCCTTGTGAATAGGCGCCGTAGATTGGCTGCCGCCAGTTGTCCGGCACGATGCGCTGGTTGGCGCTGGCGACGTAACCACTCGGCGGATCGTACATGTTCGGTAGGTCATCAAATGCGATGTAACCGTGCCACTGGTCTGCCCCTGCATTGGCGTCGCGGAAGCCGGGCAGAACGCGCCCGCGAAGCGGAACGCGTCCTGCCATCTGATAGCCGATATGTCCGTTCGCATCGGCATAAACAAAGTTGAAAATCGCCACCGCCCAGTCGCGCAGTGCGTTGCGGAAACTGGCCCAATCATGCGCACGGGATAGCGCGATGGAAGCGCGGATGTCGTCCATGTGCTCCATGCCGACCCAGCGCAGCGACAACGGCGGGTCACCATCGTCCCCAAGCGACGGTACCAAGGCATTGACGATCGGTCCGCGCACCGTGGAGCGGATCGTAAGCTTATGGGGCGGCGCGTCGCGCACCTTAATGCTGACGTGTCGCGCACCGAACTCCAGCCAGGTATCGCCATCGCGGTAACGGCGCGGGTTGCTCGGATCAACCTGCTCGACATACAGGTCGCGTGTCGAGGCCATGTTGTTGGTGATCGCCCAGGCGACGTGTCCATTGCTGCCCCACCACATGCCGGGGAAACCCGGGTGTCCCGCGCCGGCGGCATCGTCCTCGGGACCATGCAACGCATACTCATACCAGGTCGATGGCACCCAGAACGGCTGATGCGGATCGCCACATAGCACTGGCTTACCTCCGGCGGTGCGGCTGCCATGCAGCGCCCAGTTGTTGCTGCCGGTCGCATCGTCGGTTCCCGCCGCGGTCTGCAATACGCGATCCTCGGAAGCTTCCGGCGTCAGGTACATTCCGCGGAACGCTACGGGAAGCAGTCGTGCTGCTTCAGCCGCGACGATGCGGTCGATGCGGCCATTCAGCGACCACCAGATGCCGCGCGCAATGGCCACGATGTCGCTGATGCTGAATGGCTCCGGCACATAGTCGAGGCGGTGAAATTCCGGCGGTAGGTTGCGCCCCGCAACCTCGATCTGCCGATTGATCCCAGCAACATATGCCGCGACCACGCTTCGCGTCTGCTCATCCATGGCCTCGGCTTCGCGTACTGCAATGTGGTCGATGCCGACTGTCAGATGCGCGATATCGCTTGCCACGTATGCATGGCCGAGGATCTCCGCCTGGCGGCCAAGTGCGCGGCGGCGCAGCCGGTCTATCTGCCATAGCCGATCCTGTGCCACCGCAACGCCGAGACCAAAATACAGATCGGCCGTGCTGCCGGCGTAGACATGCGGAACACCGGAGTGGTCGCGCAGGATCTCGACGCGGCCTGCGACCGCTCCGGCGATGTGCTGGGTGCTCGGCATGGCGTTTCCTCTCAGTTTATTTCAGCCCATCGTCTGAACGGCGGTCGGCGTGATCTCGAATGTCACCCGTACTTCACCCGGCCGCGACCAGGGATACTTGTCCTGGCCGATGTACTTCTTCGCCAGTGAGTTGATATGCGCGCTGGCGCCTTCCTCGGTGACGCGGGTCACCTTGCCGCGCACCTGCACATAGCGATACGCGTTGTCAGGATCCATGATGGACAGCGCGACCGGCGAACCCTGTTGCATGTTGCGGGTCTTGGTGCGGCCTTTGGCGCTGTTCACGCGGATCACGCTGCCATTGTAGTCGAACCAAACTGGCGTCACCTGCGGCGTGCCGTCGGGCATCATCGTTGCAAGATTGGCAAACGCCTTCTTCTGCTGAAACAAGTCGAGATAGGCATCGGGGATGGTGGGCATTCGCAGCTCCTTGTCATGTGCTGGACAGATGGCGAGAGTGCCGCAACGTCCCCTGATGGCGCAAATCAGCAAGCGAGGAACACCATGCAAAGCCGCTCGATTAGCTTTTTCAGTGAAGGTGTCCGACTGGCCGGTACGCTATCCGTGCCGGGCGATTTGCGATCCGGCGAGCGCCGTGCCGGCATTGTGCTGTGCCACGGATATACCGGCGTGCGGGATCTCTATCTGCCCGATATCGCCAATGTGCTGTGCGAGGCGGGCTACGTCGTGCTCACCTTCGACTACAAGGGCTGGGGCGACAGCGACGGCCCGAAGAGCCGTCTCGCGCCATACAGCAGGGTGATCGATGTGCAGTCGGCAGTCACCTGGCTTGGCGCGCAGGAATTCGTCGACCCCGAACGGTTGGGCATCTACGGGACGAGCTACGGCGGCGCGACGGTGGTCTGGGTTGCCGCGGTCGATTCACGCGTCAAGTGCGTCGTATCGGTCGTGGGCGTCGGCAATGGCCAGCGTTGGATGCGCAGCGTGCGACGCCCAGATGAATATCACGATCTGCTGCAGCGGTCGGCGGAGGACCGAGTGCGGCGGGTTATGGAAGGGCATTCGGCGTTGGCCGAGAGAACCGAGATCCTGCTTCCGGACCGGCAATCCGCCGAACTGGCGGCGGCGACGCGGCGAGGCAATCCTGGCGCGGTCAGCCAGATCCCCGTGGAGTTCATCGACGACACGTTAGGCTTCAACGCCGAATGGGTGGTGGATCGGATCGCGCCGCGTCCGGTGCTGTTCATCACCACGGATAATGACCGGTTGGTGCCGCCAGAGGAGAGCGAGGCAATGTATCGACGCGCAGGCGAGCCAAAAAAGCTCGTCGTTCTACATGGTTTCGGCCACTACGAGGTGTACACTGGAGAGGCGTTCCGCCAGGTGATGGCAGAGACACTGCCCTGGTTCCGGCAACACCTGCGCTGACGCTCGCTGTTGCGCATCGGGGGCGAGCCATCATGCAGGTGTGCCCCTGTCGTACCACGGCCGCGTCCGCCGGACGATATGCACGACTGACAGCATGACAGGTACCTCGACCAGCACGCCAACGACCGTTGCAAGCGCAGCACCCGACTGGAAGCCGAACAGGGCGATCGCAGTTGCGACGGCCAATTCAAAGAAGTTGCTGGCGCCGATAAGCGCCGACGGTCCAGCCACACACCACTCGACGCCCAGTCTCCGGTTCAGCCAGTAGGCCAAGCCTGCATTGAAATAGACCTGGATGATGATCGGCACCGCCAGAAGCGCGATGACGACTGGCTGACGCGCGATCTGCTCACCTTGTAAGCCGAACAGCAGGACCAGGGTCAGCAGCAATGCGATAAGCGATAGGGGACCCAGCGCCTTGAGGGTGCGGTTGAGCGCAGGAGGGCCGCCCTTAGCCAATAACGAACCGCGCCACAGCTGCGCCACGATCACCGGCACGACGATATAGAGCACGACCGAAAGAACCAGCGTGTCCCACGGAACGGCAATGGACGACAGGCCCAGCAGGAGGCCCACGATCGGTGCGAAGGCCACCACCATGATGGTGTCGTTGAGCGCAACCTGGCTCAGCGTGAAATGCGGCTCGCCGTCGACCAGGTTGGACCAGACGAACACCATCGCCGTGCATGGTGCTCCGGCGAGGATAATCAGTCCCGCGGTGTAGCTGCTGATCTGTTCGGCCGGCAGGTAGGGGCGGAACAGATGCGCGATGAACAGCCATGCCAGTAGCGCCATCGAGAATGGCTTGACCAGCCAGTTCACGCCGACCGTGGAGGCAATGCCGCGCCAGTGCTGGCCCACTTCGCGCAACGCCGAGAGGTCGATCTTGAGCAGCATCGGTACGATCATCAGCCAGACCAGCACCGCGACCGGCATGTTGACCTGCGCGATGGTTGCGTCGCCGATGGCGTGAAAAACGGCCGGCATCAGCTGCCCGAGCGCAATTCCTGCGATGATGCAGAGTGCGACCCAAACGGTCAGGAACCGCTCGAACACACCCATCCCGGATCGGCGTGCCGAAGTGGCACCCGCCGCAGCACTCGACTGGCTCATGATGCTCAGGCGCAGCAGATCTTGACCTCGTCGTGCCGCGGTTTGCGCGCCGCGATATTGGCTGAGGCGACATAGTCCTCGATGCCGCGCCCAGGAGCCCAGGTCTCGATCATCTCGCGGCTCTCCTGCTTCACGGTGACGCGGATGTCGACGAAGCCTGCGGCCGCGAGCCAAGCCTCGATCTGCGTGGAAGGAGCGGCACCGGCCACGCATCCGCATATCAGTGCGCGATCTGCCGCGAGGTCCGGTCTGAGCGGCTTGATGTTGATGACGTCCGAAATCGCTAGGCGCCCATTCGGCTTCAGCACGCGAAATGCTTCGCGAAACACCTGTGCCTTGTCAGGCACCAGGTTGATGACACAGTTGGAGAGAACGACGTCAGCCGTGCCATCTGCGATCGGCAAGTGCTCGAGTTCGCCCAGTCGGAATTCCACATGCGCAGCGCCGATCTTGCGGGCGTTTTCACGCGCCGCCTTAAGCATTTCGTGCGTCATATCGACCCCGATGACGTGGCCGTTCGGCCCCACCTGCCTCGCGGCCAACAGGCAGTCGAAACCGGCGCCACTGCCGAGATCGACCACGACTTCGCCTGGCCTCATCGCAGCAATTGCCTGTGGATTGCCGCAGCCGAGACCGAGATTCGCACCCTCCGGCACCGCCGCCAGCTCTGCCGCGGAATAACCCATCCGCCGCGCCTTGCCCTCGATGTTTTCATCCTGCGCCGCATCGCAACACGACGCACCAACGGCTATGCTGCCATAACGCGCGCGAACCATTTCCTTGATCGCGTCAGTGGTCGTGATCTGATCAGACATCGGTCAGGCACTCCTTTTCTTGACTATCGCCGTTGGGGCGTATGTTTCAGGCTGGCAAGGTACGCACAGGGCCGCCGCACCTCCGCAGCAGTTCTCAGTGAGATAGGCAAGGAGCTCGTTCATCGTGGGGTATTCAGCGGCGTAGATCAGCGATCGACTTTCCCGCCGAAACGTTACCAGCCCCGCATGTCTCAGGTGGTTCAGGTGGAAGGACAAGGTGGGCGAGGGGAGCCCGAGGCGCTCGCCAATCTGGCCCGCCGCCATGCCTTCCGGTCCGGCTTGCACCAGCAGCCTGTACACGTCGAGCCGTGTCTCCTGGGCGAGCGCCGCCAAAGCTGCAAGAGCATCTCTCTTTTCCATAATAATGGAACTATAAACGGATTGGCCGCGCTTGTGAAGTGCAGGGTGCTTCAGGGCACCTTAACGCGGCTGTGGAACACTTCGTCCGTCGCCTCCAGTGGCGGCATGAGTGGAGCAGACCGTGAGGAAAAACCTCGTCGCCACCGTCGTGGCATTCGTCATCGGCTTCGCCGGTGTTCCGTGCTTCGCTGACGGCCATGCGGTGAACGGCTACGCGGCATCGCCCGCCGAACTGCAGGCTGTTTCAGCCGTTGGTATGCGCCCGACCTCGCCTGCTGACCATGCGTCTGCCACCACTTCGCCCGAGGCGCCGACTGGAGGGCGGAAGTGCTACTACGTCCTCGACGTGCTGTTGTGCGATTGAGAGCTGGCCGGAAACAGCGCGCTATACGTCCAGATTGGCCACCTTCAGGGCATTGCCGACAATAAAGTCTCGCCGCGGCTCGACCACATCGCCCATCAGGGTGGAGAATACCTGAGCGGCGTCTTCGCTATCGCCGACCTTCACCTGCAGCAGCGTGCGGATCGCCGGATCGAGTGTGGTGTGCCACAGCTGATCAGGGTTCATCTCGCCAAGTCCCTTGAACCGCTGCACCGTCAGCCCACGCCTGCCATGTGCGAT
The DNA here is from genome assembly GCA_963850535.1 of uncultured Alphaproteobacteria bacterium. Lineage (GTDB taxonomy): Bacteria > Pseudomonadota > Alphaproteobacteria > Acetobacterales > Acetobacteraceae > JAMXLO01. Next base: position 104,589 of record CAWKMC010000025.1, read on the forward strand.
AATGCGATCGAACGCGGTGGCCGGTCCCGGCACTGTCACTTCCTGAGCGTCAAGCTTCAGCCGTGCCGGTGATGCGAAGCGACGCGCGAGTTCGGGCGCCAAGTTGTCGAGCCGCCGCGCTTCCTCGCTGCGGAGTGAGGCGCCATCGATCGTGTAGCGCTCGGCCACACCGCGCACCATGCGCGACATTGTCAGGCCACCGTCGGCACTGACCACCCAGCCTTGCTCGGTCGGGAACGACACCGCGTTCAGCCGCGTGACCAGCGTCGGTCCCACCTCGATTGCCCGTTGCGGGTCCTGCTTCAGCGCCCCGGCAATCGCCACCTGCTCCAGGAAGCCGATGGGTGCCGTTACCGACAGCCGCCGCAGCAACGCGGCGACATGGCGGAGCCAGCGGACATGTTCGTGCAGTTCCGGACCCTCGAAGGTGTCGCCCTCGGCATAGGTCAGCCGCGCATCCGCCAGCGCCTTGTCGAGCAGGAACGCCTCGAGCTGATCGTCGTCCTTCAGATAGCGTTCGTCGTTGCCGCGCTTGGCGCGGTACAGGGGGGGCTGCGCGATGTAGAGATGGCCACGCGCGATCAGGTCCGGCATCTGCCGGAAGAAGAATGTCAGCAGCAGCGTGCGGATATGCGAGCCATCCACGTCGGCGTCGGTCATGATGACGATGCGGTGGTAGCGCAGCTTGGCAATGTCGAAGCCACCCTGCTCCGGCTCACCCCGGCCGATGCCCGTCCCCAGTGCGGTGATCAGTGTGCCGATTTCGGCGCTGCCCAGCATGCGGTCGAAGCGGGCACGCTCGACGTTCAGGATCTTGCCCTTCAGCGGCAGGATTGCCTGGTTCTTGCGATCACGCCCCTGCTTGGCCGAACCGCCGGCGCTGTCTCCCTCGACGATGAAGATTTCGCACTTCGCGGGGTCCCGCTCCTGGCAGTCGGCCAGCTTGCCGGGCAGCGTGGAGACGTCCAGCACGCCTTTGCGCCGCGTCAGTTCGCGCGCCTTGCGGGCGGCTTCGCGTGCGGCAGCCGCGTCCATCACCTTCTGGACGACGGATTTTGCCTCCTTCGGATGCGTCTCGAACCAATGGGCGACCGCGTCCGCGACCGCAGCCTGCACCACAGGCTGCACCTCCGAGGAGACAAGTTTATCCTTGGTCTGCGACGAGAATTTCGGATCGGGCACCTTGACCGACAGCACCGCCGTCATGCCCTCACGCATGTCGTCGCCGACCAGCTGGAGCTGTTCCTTCTTGCCCATGCCCTCGGCGTATTTCGTCACCACCCGCGTAAGGGCTTGGCGGAAGCCGGCTAGGTGCGTGCCACCGTCGCGTTGATGGATGTTGTTGGTAAAGCACAACATCGTCTCGTGATAGCTGTCGTTCCACGAGAGCGCGAACTCAACGCGAATGCCCTGCGCGTCGTCTGCGGCATGCAGGTTGATCGGCGGCGCAAACACTGCGGTCTTGCCGCGGTCCAGCCATTCGACGAAGGCGATCAGCCCGCCCTCGTAGTGCATCGCCGCCTCCACCGCCGGCGGATGGCGTTCGTCGCGCAGCACGATGCTCAAGCCTGAATTCAGAAACGCCAGTTCGCGCAACCGGCGCTCCAGCAAAGCGAAGTCGAATTCGGTGCGGGTGAACGTGGCGGGACTAGGCTTGAACGTGACTTCGGTGCCGCTGATCCGTTCCGATGGTCCCACAACCACCAGCGGTGCCTCGGCATCGCCGTTGCGAAACCGGATTAAGTGCTCGATACCGTGCCGCCAGATCCGGACTTCCATCCACTCGGAAAGCGCGTTCACCACCGCCGCGCCAACGCCATGCAGGCCGCCCGACACCTTGTATGAGCTCTGGTTGAACTTGCCCCCCGCATGCAGCCGGGTCAGGACCACTTCGGCCGCCGATATGCCTTCCTCGGGATGGATGTCCGTCGGGATACCGCGGCCGTTGTCGCGCACCGTCACCGAGCCGTCGCCGTTCAGGACCAGCTCGCAGCGTGAGGCGAATCCCGCCTGCGCCTCATCGACGGCATTGTCGATGATCTCGAACGCCATGTGGTGCAGACCGGAGCCGTCGTCGGTATCGCCGATATACATCCCCGGCCGTCGGCGCACCGCGTCGAGGCCTCTCAGGACCGAGATGGATGCGGCGTCGTAAGCATCAAAATCAGGCTGCGGCGCGGTGTCGTCGGACATGCCGGCGGGAGACTCCAGAGGCTGTTTGGATACTCTAGATATATAGCCGCTACAGCGCCCGGGGCACAGGGGTCTCGGTCGATTCTGCTTGTGGAAAACGCTCGTCGGGCAGCAATTTTCCGTCGTGCACGCGCAACCCTTCCGCTACCCCCGCGAGCGGCAGGAAGGTTTCGGCGTCGGTGCCGGTGATCAGCGCCTGCGCCGGCAGTGTGAGCATCGCGGAGAACAGTGCGGCACGACGATCGGGATCGAGATGCACCGCCGGCTCATCCAGCAGCAGCATCGGCGCAAAGCCCCGCGCCTCGGCAATCAGCGCCGCGTGCCGCAGGATGACGCCGACCAGCAGCGCCTTCTGCTCGCCGGTCGAGGCAAGTGTTGCTGCTACGCCGGTCGTGGCGTCGCTCAGCAGCATATCGGCGCGATGGGCGCCGATCGTCGCCAACCCAGCAGCAGCGTCGCGTGCACGTGCCTCCGCAAGCTTGTCGCGCAGCCAGTCCTCGACCGCCACAGCCGGCGTAGTGGCGATCTGGTCAGCGATCGGGCAGGTCACTGACATACGCGCAACAGGGAAGCCGGGGATCGCCGCCACGCTGTTCATCCGGGCGACCAGGGCCAGCCGCGCAGCCGTGGCCGCAACCGCATGGCGTGCCATCGCGTCCTCGAGGCCGCCAAGCCAGGCGAGGTCGATGCGGCCGTTCGCCAGCAGTCGGTTGCGCTGCGCCATCGCGTTGTCGTAGGCGGCGATTTCCCGTGCATGTCCCGGCTCGAGCGCCCACACGAGGCGATCGAGGAAGCGCCGTCGGCCGGAGGCGCTCTCCTGGAACAGCCGATCCATCTGGGGCGTCAGCCACACCGCGGCGACCCGCGAGGCGATTTCCCCCTGGTTCCGCGGCGCAGTTCCATCGAGCCGGAACACCCGGCGATCGGAAGGACCCTCAGGCAGGGTACCAGTCCCGATATGCGCTTCGCCGTCCGCAGTCGCGAAGCGACCGGCCACCGCCCAACCTCCACCACCGCCATGCCGCGGCAAATCCGCGATCCGCGCGTTGCGCAGGCCGCGGCCAGGCACCAGCAGCGAGATCGCCTCCAGCAAATTCGTCTTTCCACTGCCGTTCGGGCCAAACAGCGCACTGATTTGGGCGGCCGGCTGCCAAATCAGCGCCGGGTAGCTACGGAAGTCAGTCAGTGACAGGCGAGTCAGTCGCATATGCCGATGTGTGTTTGCCTCCGCCGCCGCGTCAATGTTCGACTGTGGTAGCCAAATGCTCTTGTCCCAACAGGCCGGGCGTTGTCGGCCCTCGTAAGTAAAACCAAGTAATTCTCCGATGCGGAAAGGTTATTATATACTATCAGGAGCCCGCGCTCCTGCAATTGCGCGTGTTCTCGCGTTTGTCCAGGATCGCCAGGGGGCAATCTTGCCAAGCAGGAATACGGCGTGTATTGGCAATATATGCGAGGGCGAGGGTCACGACAGACCAGTGCTCTGTCGCACTGGGCGGGCTTGTTCGTCGCTGTTCTTGCAGCGTCGGGCGGCTATTCTATCGCGCAGGCGCAGGGGACGGGCGAGACCGGCGACCAGACCGCGCTGGCAATACCGCGCATCGGGTTGCCAGGGGCGGCGAGCGTCGGTTTTCCACAGCCGCTGTCACTGGCCGACGCGGCCCAGGTCCGGAGGGTTTTCGCCCTCCAGGCCAGCGGTTCGGTGGCTGAAGCCGGGCGCGATACCGAGCATCTCCAGAATGATCTGTTGCTGGGCGCCATTCTAGCCGACCGCTACCTGCGCTATCGAACGAGCTCGGAGGAGCTCTCCGCGTGGCTGACCAGGTTCGGGGATCAGCCCGAGGCCTCGTCGATCCGCAGCGTGCTGGAACGGATGGCGCCGGCGGCAAATGCGCCGGGCACTGAAATTTCAGCGCCGGCCCGAGGTGTCCGCTATACGCCCACCGACGCGAGCCGCCTGTTCGTGGAAAATCGGGACAACGACGTTTTGGCCTTGGCTCGCGCACCGCGGGCTGGGGCAGAGGCACGGTTCCTGGGCGGGCTGGCTGCCGTCCGCCTGAACCAGCCGGGCGTGGCCGCCGAGTTATTCGAGGCGGCTTATCGCGCCGCTACTATCCCGACCTTGAGGGTGGCCGGCGCGTTCTGGGGCGCCAGGGTGGCGCAGCATCTTGGGGATCGTGGCCGGTTCGCAGTCTGGATGCATCGCGCTGCGCTCGAAGGTGACGGCTTCTATGCCCTGATTGCCCGCCGCACCCTCGGCCCCGGGATTGCCTGTGTGGCGAGCGGGACGATCGGCAACGCTGATGTAGACGCCTTGATGGCGACCGCACAGGGCCGGCGCGCGTTCGCCCTGCTGCAGGTCGGGGAGCGGCGCCTAGCGGAGGGCGAGCTGCGGGCGCTCTGGGTGGACACCGCGCAAGACGGGCTGTTGGACAACGCCATTTTGCTGGTAGCCCGAGCAGTCGGCTTTGCCCAATTGGCCTCTGAAATCGACCAAGGTCCCAGGGCGCAGTCGAATGGAGGCAGTCTGGCCAAGTTGCAGCCGGCACAGGGCTTCCTGGTCGACCCTCCATTGGTCTATGCCCTGGTGCGGCGCGAGTCCAACTTTCAACCTTCGGCTGTATCCGTCTCGGGCGCTCGTGGCCTGATGCAGTTGATGCCGCAGACGGCTCAGGCCGTGGCGGGTGCACAGGCCGCGCAGCTGCATGATCCGGCGGTCAACCTCGCGATCGGCCAAAAATATCTGCTCACCCTCGCCGCGGACGAGGCGATCGACGGCGACCTGATCCGCTTGCTCGCAGGTTATGGCCAGGGGCAGGGCGGACTGCGTAAGTGGGTCGATCAAGTGCGCGACGGCGGCGACCCGCTAATGTTCATCGAAGCGATTCCAAGCGCTACTATCAGGGCTGCTGTCCAAGAACTCGCTGGTCTATTCATGGCATTACGCCACCCGGCTGCATCTGCCGGCAGCAAGCCTCGATGCGCTGGCAGCTGGTCAATATCCGCGCCTGGTTCGGGCCGCCGATAGTGCCAGGGCGGCAAACCGCGCGTGCTCACGAGTGCTGGGATCGCGCTAGCCCCAACTTAGCTGCCCATGCGTTCGTAGGAGCACTCAACTCATATGCTCTCGTGGTGCCGGTGCCTGCTTTTTTTGGGCGGACTGCCAACTCTCTTCACTACCTCCTGCGCACCGAGACAAGGTGTTTTTTTCGACGAGGCGATAGCGCCTCAGCTAGGGCCTGAGGCACCGCTGCTGCCGCTGTATCGCGCGCTCGCCTTCAACTCCAACGTGGTCATTCTGCAGATTGGCGACAGCCATACCGCCAATGACAGTTTCAGCGCCAGGATGCGCGAGCTGTTCCAGGCGCGATTCGGTGACGCCGGTCTCGGCGTATTGCCGCCGGGGGTGCCGAGTGGGGGTTATAGACCGGCACGCTTATCGGTCACACAGGAGGGTTGGTCGGTCGTAAGCAGCACTGACCCCGATGCGGCCGGACCTTTCGGGATTACCGGCCTGCGTCAGTATGCGGGTGGCGCGGCGACGATGGCCTTGACTGTCGATGACAGCAACGAGCTTGCCAACGTCGAGATCGAGCTGCTGCGCCAACCACGCGGCGGCACTGTGTTCGCGGCGCTGGAGCACGGCAGCCGTGCTGCCATCTCTACAAACGCACCAACTCAGAATGCAGCCTGGCAGCCGGTTCCGCCCGCGCCTGGAAGCCATACGCTGGATGTGGAGGCGCTGGGGGACGGTCCGGTCGATATGTTGGCCTGGAGCATCACGCGCAGCCGTCCCGGCGTCGTCTACGCGAACCTGGGTAGAGTGGGCCGTTGGGATCCGACGATTGTCCGCCAGGAACTGGAGCACCTCAATCCGTCAGCGATCGTCCTGACGTTCGGCACCGATGCCGGGTTCCTCGACAACATCGACGTTGCGGCATACGGCAAGAACCTGGCGGCAAGGCTGCGCCAACTGCATGCGGCGTCACCGCAGGCCGCGCTGCTGGTGCTGGGACCACCCGATGCCTATCGGCGCCGTCCGAGGCACAGCGCAGTCCCCGTCGCCTGCGACAATTCCGAATGGACCGAACCGCCCAACCTGGACCCGATCCGACAGACAGAACGTGCCGTGGCCCCGCGCGAGAACGCATATTTTTGGGACTGGCAGGCGGCGATGGGTGGCCCGTGCAGCATGCTGCGTTGGGCGCTGACAAAACCACCCATGGCTGCACCGGATCGCGAGCATCTGCTCGCGTCCGGATACCGCGCGTCAGCCGAGGCACTCTTCCGCACTATCATGAACGGCTACGAGCGCTACCAACAAGCGCTGCGCCCCACGTCTTGATCTGGTTGCCGATAACACAGCTGTCCTGGCTAACACTTTCGCGGCAAACTTTGCCGGAAGGACCAGGGGAACGCCGATGCCCGATACTACCAGCACCATTCCGGCCCGCCGTGGCAAGGCGGCGTTCGCCGCCGCTGGCCAGGTCATTCGCGTGATCAATACGCATGGCGAGCAGGTGGTGGATACCTGGGCGTTCAACCGCCACAACCTGACGGAATTCATGTCGATGGAGCACAGCCGGGCGACCATGCGCCGCTTGGTCCCGCGCGTCGGCGATACGCTGCTGACCAACCACAGGCGGCCGATCCTGACCGTGTTGGAGGATACGTCGGGCGGCATCCACGATACGCTAATGGCGGCTTGCGATCGCTACCGATACGAGGAACTCGGCTGCGCAGAATATCATGACAACTGCACCGACAACCTGGCGCAGGGTTTCGCCGAACTGGGATTGCGGCCACCTGAGACCCCCAGCCCGCTCAACCTTTTCATGAACATCCCCTGGACCATCGACGGTGCGCTGTCATTCGAGCCGCCGGTGTCCACGCCTGGCAGCTACATCAGGCTGCGCGCCGAGATGGACCTGGTCATTGCGTTCTCGGCGTGCCCACAGGATATCCTGCCGATCAACGGCAAGGCCGGGAAACCGACAGAGGCACATTTCCAAATCGAACGGTGATGCGCGTGCTTATTTGAATGTTGCCTTCCATGTGGACGTGAAGAAGGCGAACAGCGCGTCACCGGCAATCACACCGGCGCCAAAGACTTCCATTCCTTCGGCCTTGGCGAAGCGCTCCCACAAAACGCGACAGGCGATACCGACCAGCACCGCCCAGCCCGCGAGCGGAAAGGGAATCAGCAGCCCGGTGGACAGCAGAATGCCCAATTGTCTTCGTGGACCTCCAAGGAACTGGATGATCGCACCAGGGATCGCCCACAGTGCCAGCGACCATGCGACATCGGCCGATGCACCGGCCTTGATTGTTGCGACGTAGACGCGGTCGACCGGCGCGACGAGGTTCTGTGCGAAAAAGCCTGGATAGGCGATCAGCACCACGACGCCAGCGATCACAAAAGCGAACATCGCGGCAAGAAGCTGTTGGCGCCGACCATCGCGCTCGAAGGCTGGATCGCTGCCATCGCCGCGCAACATGAAGCCCGCCTTCAGGTCGTAGCCCATATCGGCAAAGGCGGGGCCTGTGGCAGCGGAAAAGCCAACCAACAGCGCCAGCGCAATCGGAGGAAATCCGATCAGCATGCCGATCACCAACGTGATCAGTGCTACGGCGAAAGCGGGAAACCAGCCGGAATGCATTGCGGCAAGCCCGACAATGAGTTCGTGCACCAACGCGGCAAAGGCAGCGTAGACCAGGAACAACAGCAGCATGCCGACGGAAAGCTGCGCCGCCAGGCCGCCAAGCAGCCCGATCAGCAGCGCAACGACCAGATACGCCAGGCTGCCCATACCAAGCGAGTGTCGGACCTCGTCCGGCGTGCGCGTTGCACTGGCGTCATCGGTGCGCGCTGTGCGTCGACCAAGAATGATGATGGCCACCTGGATCAACGCGACGACGCCTGCGCCGACCATCATGCCATGTGGGACGTACGCCTTGGCGATGTCGCCGCCCGGGAAGATGCCGCCGAACAGCAGCGTCGAGTAGCCGCGCAGCAGCAGGCCAATACCGAACATCGACAACGCCCAGATGTTGCCGATGAATGCCACACCGAATGCCGACATCACGGCCGGCGCGATCAGCCAATTGCCGATGATGCCAACCAGCACGCCAATGCCGAGTATCACCGCCTTGCGACCGCCTTCATCACCGGCGCGGATCGCTTCGGCCGCCGCCGCCCCGGGCGGCCAGGCGCCGGTGGCTGGGAATACCTCGGAATCGAACATGCGGTACAGCATGTAGCCGTCGATCAGCATCGCCAGGAAGACGCCGGCAAACAGCGCCGGAACCAGGTCGGGCCGACCAAGCACGAATGGGATACCGATTGGCAGCATCAGTGCATTGCCGGCGCCGAAAGTGGCTGCCGAAATCGCGCTCTGTGCCAAATTTTGCATGTGGATCGAACGATAACGGATGAACATGTTGAGCGGGATACGCGCCAGAGCCATCCCGGCGAGTGCGCCGATCAACGAAGTATTCGCCGTGATGCCGAGTGTGACGATGAGCTGAACGCCAATAATGGCGCCGACGACGCAGAGCGGCGTGATCAACAGGAGCGACCCGAGCTCGATGAAGCGAGGGTGGATGCGCGAACCGGGTCTCGTTGCAGTTGTCGTCCGGTCTTCTGCCAGATCGCTCATTTGCCTGTCCCCCGTTTTACTATTCCGCCGCTTTGCCAGCAGCGATCTGCAGCCCGTAGTCGCGTTCAGCCGCTTCCGGCGACACGATGCCTTCTGCCACGTCCTGTTCCACCAGGGCGGTCGGCCGCGCGCGTGGATCGCCGAAACCGGCGCCGCCCGCCAGCTGCACCTCCACGATCTGATCGGTGCATGTCAGCGTCACCAGTTCACCTGTGCCGCAGTCGTGCGTCACGTTGCCGTCGGGATCGAGCAGCACGCCACGCACGCTGCCACCCGCCATGCCTCCCTGCAGACCTTGCACGGTGACACCAACGCCCTCTGGATAGACCGACGCCAAAGTCGGCAGGCCGTCATCATGCAGCTTGCGCAGCCGCGTTCGCACGCCACAGCCACCGCGATGCTCACCGGGGCCGCCGCTGTCAGTGACGAACGATTTTTCCAACACCAATACCGGGGCGCGTGCCTCCATCAATTCCACCGAGGTGTTGGCGGCGGATGTCGGGTAGAGCAGGGCTGACTTACCGTCACCCTGCTGTGACGCGCCCTGGCCGGCACCCATGAAGAAATGGTCGGCGTAGACATAGCCATTCGCTTCCCGGCCATAGATGTTGATCGCGACTGGCAGGCCGGTCGCCGACTGCACCTGTGCCGGCGCGGCATCCACCAGCGCGCGAAAAATATTGGGTGCGATATACCAGCCGACGCGTGTGCGCAGGTTCACCGAGGCCGGCTTGGTGCAGTTAAGGATGGAACCTTCCGGAGCCTTCACGGTGAATGGCCGATAGCAGCCGGCATTGCTGCGCACCTGCGGGCTGAGGAGACATTTCATCGGGTACGTCGCATGCGCCGCCGTGTAGCTGTAGGTGCAATTGAGCCCGCCTTGCGGCAATTGCGCTGGCGCACCCGCGAAGTCGAGTTCGATCTCATCGCCCTGGACGGTGAGCCTCAGCGGATAATCCAGCTTCTCACCAAGAGGATTATTCCAGATCTCCGAGCGATAGACGCCATCCGGCAGCGCCCGGATCGCGTCACGCATAGCGGTTTCGGCACGCGTTTGCACGACATGCGCAAGTGCGCGCAGGTCGTGCATGCCGTACTCGTCCATGAAGGCCAGCAGCCGCTCGGCGCCGAGGGTATTGGCGGCGATGAAGGAGTGGATGTCACCCAGCACCTCTTCGCTCTTCCGCACGTTCTCGGCGATCAGGGTGAACAGGTCATGATTTGGCACGCCCGCGCGATACAGCATCATCGGCGGGATCTGGATGCCTTCCTCATAGATCTCGCGTGCCCGCAGGCTGTCCTTGGTGCCGCCGATGTCGCCGACATGGCCGACCGTGCCCGTGAGCGCAACCAGCGTGCCGTTGCGGAACACCGGCGTGACCACGGCGATATCGAACAGATGCCCGGCGCACAGCCATGGGTCGTTGGTCACCAGAACGTCGCCGGGTTGCAGCGTCTCGGGCGGGAACTTGTCCAGCAGTGCCTTCACCGCTCGTGGCAGCGTCAGATTGAACACCGGCATTGCGCGTGGTGAATGCGCGAGCGAATCGCCGCGGGCGTCGAGCAGATCGCAGGCAAAGTCCTGCGCCTCCGAGACGATCAGCGAGAAGGCGGTGCGGCAGATCGTTTGCCACATCTCCTCGACCACGGTGACCAGGCGGCTCCACATGATTTCGAGTGAAACCGGATCTGCTTCGATCGATGCAGCTGCCTGTTCGATTGGTGTGTCCGCCGTGACCCACGCCGTCGGGCGCGACCGCAACGCCAACATCGATCACGAGCGTACCACTGACATCGACCGTGACGCTGTCGCCGGGTGGAATGACGGTAGTGGCCTCGCGCTCTTCGATGATCGCGGGTCCGGCAACGTGCGCGCCAGGTGCCAGGGCATAGCGATCATAAACCGGCGTATCGACAAATCCGCCATCGAACCAAGCCGCGCGCGTGCCCTTCTGCGCGTCACCAGAACTCCGAGCGCCGGCTTCGGTGAGTGAGAGTTGTGGCAGTGGTCCGCGGCAACGGACGCGGAACGATACCGCCATCACTCCGACGCCCTCATAGACGGCTGTATATCGCGCCGCATAGGCGGTGGCGAAGGCTGCGCGGATCGTCGGCATGGTCGCATCCGTGATTGGTCCATCAGGCAGCCGCACGGTGATCTCGTGCATCTGCCCTTCCAGGCGCATGTCCGCCAGGCGTTCGGTTACAATCTCCGGCTGATCGACGAGCCGCGCAGAGGCGGCTGCGGTGAGTTCGCGCAATATCCCATCGATTGTCGCTGCCGCGGCAGGGGTGTCGAGCCGGATCGGATGGCTGCGCACCTGCTCAAAGGACAGCGGGGCGGCGAGGAAGCCGAGCGCCGATGCAGCCCCGGACGCGGGCGGGATCAGCACCTGCTTCACACCGAGAATGCGGGCCACTCCCGCGGCGTGTGCCGGCCCGGCGCCACCGAAGCCAACCATGGCATAGGCACGCGGGTCCTTGCCCTTTTCCACGATATGAATGCGCGCGGCAGCGGCCATGTTCTCCACCACCATGCGGTGAATGCCCCACGCAGTATCTATTGCGGTGAGCCCTAGCGTGTTGCCAACTCCTGCCAGCGCCTGATCCGCTGCTTCGCGGTTGAGCGCCATGCGGCCGCCGAGGAAAAACCCAGGATCATAATAGCCGAGCAGCAGATTGGCGTCGGTCACCGTTGGCTCAGCGCCGCCGCGCGCGTAGCACGCCGGCCCCGGATCGGCTCCCGCGGAATGCGGGCCGACGCGCAGCAGCCCGACTTCGTCGATCGAGGCGATCGATCCACCGCCGGCGCCGATCTCGATCATGTCGATCACCGGGGCCTTGATCGGCAGGCCCGACCCCTTCTTGAAGCGATGCACGCGCGCCGCTTCCATCATCGGTGCGATTTCGGCGCGGCCGTCTTCAATCAGGCAGGCCTTCGCCGTGGTACCGCCCATGTCGAACGAGATCACGTCGCGTTTGCCGTTCGCCGTACCAAAAAAAGCGGTCGCAAGGCCGCCGCCGGCGGGACCGCTTTCCAGCATACGAATTGGAAAGTCTCGTGCGGTCTCCGGCGACAGCAGCCCCCCTGCGGAGTGCATGAACCGCAACTCGCCACGGAAGCCACGCGCGTGCAGCTCGCGTTCCAGTTTTTCGATGTAGCGACTCATCATCGGCTGCACGTAGGCGTTGGCGCAGGTGGTGTTACAGCGCTGGTACTCCCATAACTCCGCCACCACATCGGATGAGATCGACACGGCGAGGTCGGGAAATGCGGTGCGAACCGACGTCCGCCGCGGCACGTTCATGCGCCGGATTGCGGTAGGCGTGCAGGAAGCAGATGGCAATCGCTTCAATGCCGTCGGCGACCAGTCGATGTGCCACTGCGCGCACTTCTTCCGGATCGAGAGATGTCAGGGCATTGCCGTCGCGGTCCATGCGTTCAGCCACTTCCAGGCGGTGACGGCGCGGCACCAGCGGGTCTGGGAACTTCAGAAACAGGTCATAAATGTCGTAGCGCTGCTCGGTGCCCATCTCGAGGATGTCGCGGAATCCGCGCGTGGTGATCAGCCCGAGACGAGCGCCACTGCGCTCGATCAACGCGTTGGTGACCAAAGTTGTGCCGTGCACGACATCGCCGATGTCGGCGAGTGTCAGTCCGGCGGCTTGCAGCAGTTCGGTCAGGCCCTGGAGTGCGCCGACCGATGGGTCATTTGGTGTCGTCAGGCACTTATGCAGCCGAATTTCCGACTGTTTCGTATCCAACAAAATGAAATCGGTGAAGGTGCCGCCGATGTCGAAGCCGATCCGGTAGCGAGCGGTGCTGGTCATTCGGAAATCCCGTGCGAGACTCCCGATTGTGCTTGCTCGCTACCGGAGGCTCAAGTCCCTGCCAGCCCGTTATGCGGCCTGACGGTGCTGCGAAGCTCTGGCCGAACAACTCGATCATGCCGCGGTTGAACGCCGGGATATCATCCGGCTTGCGGCTGGTGATCAGGTTGCCGTCTCCGCACCATCGCCTCATCCACCCAAGCGCGCCGGCGTTGATCAGATCGGTCCTTACGACGGCCATGAGGTCATCCCGACGACCTTTTGCGGCTCCGGCCTCGATCACGGTCCACGGGCCGTGGCAGATCGCCGCAACGAGGGGCGGACGATCCGGTTCGCGCATGTTGAATGGCGGCGGGCCGTGGCGCAGAACGATGTCGGAAAAGCCACACAGGAGGATTTGGCAATGGATCCGATCAAACGACCCAACCGCTATCGGGAAATGGCCGACCCGCAGGCGCGGCCACGCTATACGGGCATCCCGACATTCTTCCGTGCTCCCCACACCGAGTTGCTGGCCGATGTGGATATTGGCGTGATCGGCGTCCCGTACGACGGTGGGGTCACGAATCGGACCGGCGCGCGTCATGGGCCACGTGCGGTCCGCGATCAGTCCTCTCTGCTGCGACGGTTGCACCCGCACGGGATCGCGCCGTTCGATGCGGCGAGGGTGCGCGATCTCGGGGACTGCTGGATCGAGCAGCCGTATGAGCTCGAGGGTGCGCTCGCCGAGATCGCCGTCTTCTACCAGACGATCATTGCTGCCAGGGTCACGCCGCTGTCCGTCGGCGGCGACCATTCGATCAGCCTGCCGATCCTGCGTGCCGTCGCCGCGGAACGACCCGTCGGCATGATCCACATCGATGCGCATTGCGACACCGGCGATGACTATCTCGGATCGCGTTTCCATCACGGCGCACCGTTCCGACGCGCAACCGAGGAAGGGCTGCTGGATCCGGAACGGGTGATCCAGATCGGCATCCGGGGAACGACCAACGATCCGGACATGTGGGGGTTCAGCACGCGTTCCGGCATGCGCGTGCTGGCGATGGAGGAGTTCCACGACAGGGGCTGGCACTACGCGGCGGAGGAAGCACGTCGCGTCGCCGGAGGCGGGCCCACCTATCTGTCGTTTGACATCGACAGCCTGGACCCGTCGCAGGCACCGGGCACCGGGACTCCCGAGGCCGGGGGCATCACCGCGCTGGAAGCGCTGCGGCTATTGCGCGCGCTCCGCGGCATCGACTTTGTCGGTGGCGACCTGGTCGAGGTCGCACCGCCATTCGACGTCGGCACGCTCACGTCCTTCAACGGCGCGTCGATACTGTTCGAGATACTTTGCCTGCTGGTCGAGGCCTGGCAGAAGCGGGTACAGGTAGTGTCCCGAGGGGGCTAGCGACACTGCGATCTCGATAAGAGATCCCCCAGTCGCCAACGCGGCGCAATGCCCCGCGGGTGTGGGGTTGCCTTGTCGGTGCGCACCCAGCAATGACACTGGGTGTCCACTGCACAGTCGCTGGAAGCCGATTTGGACCAGGTTGTCGCCCTTCCGTTAGCCCGTCAGCGTCCGTGGCGCCTCTCGCGCCGCGGCGGCCGACGACTGGGCAAGGTGCTGGTCCTCTCGCTTTGGCTGCACCTCACCGCGCTGCTCCTGCTGGTGGTGACGGTGCACTACCAGCACCACGAGGAAGAACTGCCGCCTCCTTCCACTGTCTCGATGGTGTTCGAAGGGGGCACGCCGGAGGGGCCGGCGCTGCCAAATCCGCAGCTCAACGCCGCCCCGACCGCACCGCCGTCACCACCTCCCGCACCGAGCCCCGCGCCAGCCCCTGCCCAGCAGGCCGCACCAGCGCCGTCACCACCTCCCTCGGCACCGCCCGTCGCGGCCGCGCCACCGGCGCCGCCGCCCCGCCCACGCCCACGCCCGACCGAGCCCCTCCCGCTCCCCCCGCCGCCGCCTGCCGCAAATGCGGAGGTGCCGGTCCCAAAGCCGCCGCCACTCGCCATGGTGGTGCCGAGGCCGCCGGCGCCTCCGTCCATCACCGCCGCTGACGGCGCCCCCTTCGGTCGCGCCGCGGCCGTCGAGGCCGCAGGAATTCCCGACGCCAACGAATTTCTCGTTCAATGCCGCGCCGTCGCAGATGCGCCCGCCGTCGCCACGGATGGCGCCGCGGGGTGCGCCCGACACGCTGGACTTCTCGCTCGCGCCGCGGCGCGGGGCGACCGACACCTCGCCGTTTTCTCGTGTTGCGGGCGCTCACGTCGGTCCCGACTGGCGCAATGAGTTGAGCGCCTGGGTGCGCGCCCATGCCTATTATCCGGAGCAGGCGGCGATGAACGGAGAGGACGGCGACGTCATGGTGCAGGTCGTCGCCCAACCGAACGGTCACGTGACCTCTGTTGAAATGGTGCAGCGGTCCGGGTCGCGATGGCTGGACATGGCGCTGATGGCGCTGTTCCGCGACGCGAACCTGCCGCCGTTGCACACCGATGATGGAATCACCTTCAACTTCACCATGCATTACATCCTGATCCGCGCCCCGTGAGGGCGGTGCTGATCGGTGCATTCGCCGGCTGGGTGTCCGGCTGCGCCACTGTGCCGACTGAGGTCCAATACCGATCGGTGACGCCAGGCTCTATGTCGTCGAGCGCGGCTGGCACACGGATATCGGGTTGTCGGTCGATGACGTGAGCAGCCCACTCGCGTCGCTGGAACAAGGCTTCCCCGGCGTGCGCTTCATGGTGTTCGGCTTTGGTGAGCGCGCGTACTACATGGGGCAGAACGCAGGGTCCGGCGAAATGCTCGACAGCACTGTTGCCCAGCGAGAGCGCGATCCTGATGACGGCGCTCAACGCGTCGCCGGTCGAGGCTTTCCCCGACCATAAGGTGATCATCCTCCGGCTGCCGCCGGGCAATCTGGCGCGTGATTGCGGGGCGGCTCTGGGACGACCTGGAAAAGACCGCCGACGGCAGGGTGTTGCGCCTTGCCGATGGCCCTTATGTCGGCAGCGTCTTCTACGCCTCAAACGAAACCTACGACGCGTTCCACACCTGCAACACCTGGACAGCGCTGCTGCTGCGCGAGGCCGGTTTCCCAATAGACCCGCACGTGCTGTTCGCGGGCCAGGTGATGCGGCAGGTGAGCGTCATCGCAGCGCGGCAAGCGGCTAAGAGATGATCAGCAGGGCGGCGCGGTGCCGTTCTGGCAGACCGCGGTGGTACCCGGTGGGACGACGATGGTTGTGCGTGAAGGGGGCGGCGGATTGCTGCTGCTGAAGCTGAGGCATCCGCCAAGCAGCAGCGGCAGGAGCAATGGGAACAGACGCATCAGGTGGTACCTCGAGAGAACTCGTTGCGATGCCTAGCGGTGGCGCCCAGAAGCTGTCGCCTCACAACGCCGTGTGTGCTTTAGCGCACCGGCTCCACCCGCACGGTTGGCCTGCCAGGTCCATGCAGCAGGTCGCCGGGTTCGCCCCGCAGCACGTCCGTGGGTGGCCGCGGCGTGCTCCTCGCAAGCCATGCCGGGCGGGGCGACAGGTATCCGCTACGTAGACCTGCCCTTGATTGTTCGGCAGGTTCAGCGAGAGCGGCAGCGTCGGCCCGGTTGGCTCCGCCGTTGCGCAATCGGCGCGTGCCAGCAGTATGGCGGCCACAAGGAGCGGATGCATGCCGCAGAGCATCCGCGCAACGGGTTAACGGCTGGTTCGCGCGTGCACGCTCGACAACAGTGCGGGAATGAACACGAGGCTCGCCAACAAGGTGCATCCCAGGCTGATCAGCAGCAGTTTGCCCATGGACGCGGTTCCCGGGTGCTCCGACAATGCCAATGAACCAAACGCTGTTCCCGTGGTGAGCGCCGAGAATACGATGGCTCGCGCGGTTGCCGATCCGAGGATCGCCCGTCGGCCCGCGCGCCAGTTCATGACGAAATAGATGTTGAACGACACGCCGACGCCCAACAGCAGCGGCAAGGCGATGATATTGGCGAAGTTGAGCGGCAGCGGCAGCAGCACGGCGACCAACAGCGTCAGCAGCGCCGACAGCAGCAACGGGGCAAGCACCAGCGCAACGTCGAGTACCCGCCGCAAGGCCAGCAGCAGGATGATCGTGATCGACACGATTGCGATGACCGCAGCGTTGCGGAACGCATTGATGATGGTCGTCGCTTGTCGCCTGGATCGTCACCGCCGCGCCGCCGGCATCAGGCGCGATCTGGGTGACCTGCTGCACGAACTCGGCCAATCCCCTGCTGCTGCGTGCGTCGGGGGTGGACAGCACCTGCATGCGAGCTCTTCCATCAGGCAGCAGCCAATCGCGCGCGACGTCGGGTGGGATGGAGTTGACGGTGACCGGCTCGGCGTTGAGCACTGTGCGCAGCCGGTCGAGTTCTTCTGGCAGGAACTCGGTCAACGCCTGGTTTGTCGCGAGCAGCAAGTCATCCGGGGCAGTCAGCAGGTTGTGCAGGTCAGCGTCGATCGCGACAAGCGGATGATCCTTCGGCAGCTTTGCGATCGCCGGATCAATCTGCGCAAGCGCCGTCCTCGCCGCCAGGCGGATCTGTTCCGCAGTGATCGGCGCCGACGGCGCCTGCGGCATGAGAGTGAGCGCCAGGATCGAATTAGCATCGGCGATGATCGCGAGTTTGGTCTGCTGATCGTCCGGCACGAAGCTCTGGATGTCGATCACCTTCGATACGGTCGGCAGCTTGACCAGCTTTGCCTTCAACGCCTCGGCTGCGGCCACATCCGGCTCGATGACATTGATGCTGTAGGGATTGGTGACCGGATTGTCCATCAGGTCATACAGCGTGCGCATCGCCTCGGTATTCGGGTTCTTGGTGTGTAGCGGATCCGAATTCGAACTGCAGCCGCGGCGAAAAAGCAATCGCGACCGCGGCGAGCGCGGCGAATACCAGCAGGATTGGTCGCCGGCGCCGCGCAATGATCGGGTCGAATGGCGCAAGCCAAGAGAATCCGACCACTGCCCGCTCGCCTCGCGGCCGGCACAGCGTGATGATCGCCGGCAGGAAGCCGAGTGTGCAGATGAACGCAATCAGCATGCCGGCGCCGGCGATCAGGCCCAGCTCTGCAACCCCGGAAAAGTCGGTCGGCACGAATCCCAAAAACCCGAATGAGGTCGCCAGGGAGGCCACGAGGATCTGGTCGCCGGTGCGCACGGCGTTCTGTCGCAGTGCCTCGCCTGGGTCGGGGTACTCGAAACGCCGCTCTCGATAACGCACCGAAAACTGAATGGCGAAGTCAACGGCGATTCCGACGAACAATATGCCGAAGCCGACTGAAACGAGGTTCAGCGTTCCCACCGCCACGGAGGCGAACAGCAGGGTCAGCATGAGGCCCAATCCCAGAGTAGCCAGGATCGGCAGGATGAGCCGCCAGGTCCCCACCGCAAGGAACAGCCACAGGGTGATCAGCAGCAGGCTGCCGATCAAACCCCAGACCGCGCCTTGCACGACAGTGGCAAATTCCTCATCGGCCAATGCAACCTGCCCGGTGATGCGGACGCGTGCATCGCCCGACTTCACGAATGGCAGATCGGCGATGATGTCGCGCATGGCTTTCGTCGCATCGCCCCCCGGCTCGAGGGCACCGAAGTCGAGCTTCGGTTGAACCAGGACGAATACGTACTTCCCGGCGAGATCGCTGAGCTCGTTGCCGCCGAGCAGTGACTGCCATGACAGCGGCTTGGGGTGGCCGCTCAGCGCTTCGGCCAGTGCGCGATGGAACGCCTCGAGCGATGACAAGTATGGCGTGATGTCCTCGTCGCCCTTGGTCACGCCAATCCCGAGCAGCGACAGCGCCTGGAACAACCCGCGTGCAGTCGGGTCCGCCGCCAGCTGCCCAAGAAACGGTTGCGCATCGATCGTGCGGTTCATCAGGTCGGAAAGCTGCTTCGTATCGAGAAACAGCAGACCCTCCTTGCGGAAGAACGGGGCGGCGTCGGGCCGGCGAACCGAATCGAAATGCGTGTGGTCTTTGGCGATCGCAGCGGCCAGCGCGGCGGCTGTGGCGTCCGCCTCCTCGGGCTGACGCGCGTCGATCACGGCCACAAGCAGGTTGTTGAACTGCGGGAACGCCCGGTTCATGGCGTCCGACTGCTGACGCCATGGCAGGCTGCTCGAGAACATCTGGTCGGTGTCGGTGGTGACGCTCAGATGTGTCGCGGCATAGAGCCCGGAGGCAACCGCAAGCAGCAAGCCACCCAGCGCCACGTAAAGCGCGTGGCGACGGCTGAATTCGGCCACTCCGACGATAAGGCGGTTCAGCATCATTCCGGGCAGCAGCAGTGTCCTGGCCCGGCGGGTGCGGGCCGGGTTTGATAGTCGCTCAGGCGCGCCGGGTCTATGCCGGGTGGCGGCGGTTTTCACGGGGTCGCCGTGGCGGTAGGAGATGTGCCGAATGAACAGGAGAGCCTTCCCATGTCGATGTCGGGTGCAGCGAAAGATCGGGTCGGCCCACGCAGCCTCCCGCCGTTCCGCGCCGACCACGTAGGGAGCCTGCTGCGGCCGCGCGAGTTGGCCGAGGCGCGCGCCTTGCACAAATCTGGGACGCTGTCTGCTGACGCACTGAAGGCGACAGAGGACCGCTGCATCGAGGCGGCGATCCGCAAGCAGGAGGAGCTTGGGTTCCGTGCCGCGACCGATGGAGAATACCGGCGCGCCTTCTGGCACTATGATTTCGTGTCGGGCTTGGAGGGGGTCGAGCTTTACGAGCCGGAACAGAAGATCCAGTTCAAGGGCGGGCTGCCGCTACCGCTCGCGCTGCGCGTTGTCGGCCGGATCGGCTGGAGCAAGCCCGTTATGGTCGACGATTTCCGCTTCGTTGCTGGGCATGTCAATAATGCGACACCGAAGATGACCATACCGTCACCTTCGGTGGTGCATTTCCGTGGCGGTCGGCAGGCGATCGATCCGAAGACCTATCCGGATCTCGACATGTTCTTTGCTGATCTAGGGGAAGCCTATTGCAAGGCGGTCGCAGCGTTCGGTGCCGCAGGATGCAGGTATCTCCAACTCGATGAGGTGAACATCGCCTATCTCTGCGACCCGGAGCAGATCGCCGGTCTTAAGGCGCGTGGCGAACATGTGGACAACCTGCTGTCGATCTATGCGGAGATGCTGAACCGCGCGATCGAGGGGCGGCCCGATGGCATGACCATCAGCATGCATCTGTGCCGGGGTAACTTCCGTTCGCACTGGGTGGCATCCGGTGGGTATGAACCGGTGGCGGAAGTGCTGTTCAATCAGATCAATTCCGATGCTTATTTCATGGAGTACGACACCGAGCGTGCCGGTGGCTTCGAGCCGCTGCGTTTTGTTCCGCGTGGGAACAAGGTGGTGGTTCTGGGGCTAGTCACCAGCAAGACCGGTGTGCTGGAAAGCAAAGACGACCTGAAGCGGCGGATCGACCAAGCTGCGAAGTACTTGCCGCTGGAGCAGCTCGCACTTTCGCCGCAATGCGGCTTCGCCAGCACCGAAGAGGGAAACACGCTGACCGAAGACGAACAGTGGGCGAAGCTGCGTTTGTGCGCCGAAGTGGCACGCGACGTTTGGGGCGGGATTTGAATCGTCCGGAACGCAGGAAGTGTCGGCCTAGGTTCCGCTCCGGCCACCGCAATTGGCGCTGCTTTCGCTGATATTGACGACGACGGCACTTCGCCTCGCATTTGGCACGGCGGTGGGATTGGGCGTGGACGAAAGCTATATGGTCGCGTCGGGGCGCGTGCTTAGCCTCGGCTATTACGACCACCCGCCGATCGCATGGTGGCTCAGTTGGGGCGCGGCACACCTGTTCGGCAGCGAAGCAGCCGTACTGGTGCGCCTCCCGTTCATTGCGCTGTTCGCAGTCTCGACATGGCTGATGTATTGGCTCGGCTGCGCGATCGCGAGTGAGCGGGCCGGTCTGTGGGCGGCGGTGCTGCTGAACATTTCCCCGGTGTTCGGCGTGACCACCGGCACCTGGGTGTTGCCTGACGGCCCGTTGGACTGCTCACTGCTCGGTGCCGCGCTGTGCCTTGTCAACGCGCTGGAACGGGGAACGCTGGCTTGGTGGCTGGGCGCAGGGCTTTGTGCGGGCGCAGCGCTGCTGTCAAAGTATTCGGCGGCGCTGACGATCCTCGGGGTGTTTCTGTATCTGCTGACCAGCCGGCAGCACCGGCAGTTGCTGGTGACCCCCAAGCCTTGGTTTGCCGCCCTTATTGCTGCGTTGATGTTTGCGCCGGTGCTGATGTGGAATGCGCGCCATGGCTGGACGTCGTTCGCGTTTCAGGCCGGCCGTGCCGAAGGCTTTCAGTTCCACCCTTTCGGTCCCCTGGTGACGCTGAGTGGCGAAGCGCTGTTCGTGCTGCCGTGGATCTGGCTGCCGATGATGGCCGTGCTCATCCTGGCGCTGCGCCGTGGGTCACAGGCTTGGCGCTCTTGGCTGTTGAGCTGGCTGGCCTTGCCGCCAATCGCGGTGTTCGCGGTCGTCTCGGCCTGGTCCAGCCAGCGGGTGCTGTTCCATTGGGCGGCGCCCGGCTATCTGATGCTGTTTCCGTTGCTCGGTGACGCAGTGGCGCACCACATTGAGCGGGCGGCCGTTCGCTGGACGATAGCGGGAACGGGCGCGTTCGTTGTTCTTGGCATGGTCATCGTGGCCAGTCAGGTTCGATGGGGTTGGCTGCAGCCGGTGATCGCGGAAATCACGCCGAACGATCCCACGACCCAGGCGGTGGACTGGACCTCATTGGGCGATGGGCTGCCGCCTGACGCGATGGTCGGCGTGCCGAATTGGCGCGACGCCGGCAAGATCGGCTATGCGCTGGGGCCCGACGTGACAACGGTTTGCCTTAGCCTTGATTGCCGGCAGTTCGGCCTGACGTTACCCGCGCACCGGTTCATTGGCGCAAACTTCCTGATCTTCGTGCCCGAACATGCTGACCGCGTCGTCAACGAACTTGCTCGGGCATTCGACCGGGTGGAGCGACGTCCGGACGCATCTATCCGTCAGGCCGGGCGGACATTGCAGACTGTGGCGGTGTTCCGTGGCGATCGCCTACGGGCTTGGCCGCCGCAATAACCACGTTGGCAGCTGCACACGCTTGGGTCTAACAATGATCGCAAATGAGCATGGTATCGGATCGCGTTCTCAGTCCGGCCGAGTTGCGGGCGTTATCAGGGCGCTGCAACGCGGCAGGAATGCAGCGCCTGGCGATCCATGTCGCACTGCTGGTTGGCACCGGCACATTGCTCGCGATCTGCGGGCCGATGACGGTCGTTCCCGCGATATTGGCATTCGGACTTGTGCAGGTGGCGTTGTTCGCGCCGGCGCATGAGGCCACCCATCAAACCGCTTTCGCGTCACGCCGGCTCAATCAGATCGTTGGATGGCTCGCTGCGTGCCCGTCGCTGCTAAACCTGCACTTCTACACGGCGTTTCATTTCGCTCATCACCGACACACACAAATTCCAGGCAAAGATCCCGAACTTGAGATGGCGGCGCCGGACACGCTGCGCGCTTATATCAGACGCATTGTGGGCGTGCCCTATTGGCGGCTGCGGCTTCTGGTGATTGCCGATTGCTGGCGAGGCGATCTGAGCCGCTATCCCTATGTGTCGACTGAAACGGCACCCACGGTAATCCGTAGTGTGCGGGCGATGAGCGTGGTGATGGTCGGCGGATCGTCAATCGCGGCGATCCTGTTCGGCTGGCGGACGCCTTTCATATTCTGGGTTTTACCGCAACTGCTTTGCCAGCCTTTCTTGCGCGCCTATGTGCTGGCCGAGCACACCGGCTGCACGATGGATCGGAACGGCCTTACCAACACGCGAACGACGCTGACCGATCGTGTGGTACGGCTGTTGATGTGGAATATGCCATTCCATGCTGAACACCACCTGTATCCGTCGATACCGTTCCATCGATTGGCGGACGCTCATCGGTCGCTGCGCAACAGGCTGGGGTTTGTCCAGCATGGGTATATAAACTTGAACCTTGACATCGTGCGGACATTGATCGCACGAACGTAACAGGCGGCGCCCCCCGAGTCGCTGGGTCGCTGGCCGCTCGCAACGAGGGGGAATGCGAAAAATGGACAAGTCGCGACGTCTTGGCGCCGAGTTCTTCGGTACATTCTGGCTGACCTTCGGCGGCTGCGGCAGCGCCGTTCTGGCGGCGCTGGTGACCAATCCCGCGGGGATCAACCTCGGGATCGGTTTCCTGGGTGTCGCCCTGGCGTTTGGGCTGACCGTGCTGACGATGGCCTACGCGGTAGGACATATCTCGGGCGGACACTTCAATCCTGCCGTGACGGTCGGACTGTGGGCGGGAAAGCGCTGTGCCACAGGCGACGTTATCCCATACATCGTGGCGCAGGTGATCGGCGCTATCGTCGCCGCCGCGGTGCTGTATTGGATAGCTTCGGGCAAGCCCGGCTGGATACCCGGCAATTTCGCGTCCAACGGCTACGGCGACCTCAGCCCTGGCAAGTACAGTCTCGGATCATGCCTCCTGATGGAGGTGCTGATGACGTTTTTCTTCCTGCTGATCATCATCGGTTGCACGTCCAAGGGCGCCGCGGTCGGCTTCGCCGGCATTCCGATCGGGCTGGCGCTGACGCTGATTCATTTGGTGTCGATCCCGGTGACCAACACCTCGGTCAATCCGGCGCGGAGCACCGGTCCGGCGTTGTTTGCCGGTGGCGCCTACGTGGCGCAGCTCTGGCTGTTCTGGCTGGCGCCGATCGTAGGAGCGCTGCTAGCCGGCCTGGTATCGCGCTGGCTGCACGAGACAGACGAGTTGGCTCTCGCCGAATAGCGGCGAGGATCACATCGTTGCACCGAGCACCCAAGGAGCGAACTCTGCGGCGCCAAAGTCGAACTGTTCGCTCTTGGTCTGCTCGCCCGAGGCGACGCGCAGCATGAGTTTGAAAATGCGTTCGCCGCACTGCTGCACGGTCTCATCACCATCAAGGATCGTGCCGCAGTTCACGTCCATGTCGTCTGCCATGCGCTGATACATCGGCGTGTTGGTCGCGAGCTTGATAGAGGGCGCAGGCTTGCAGCCGAACACGCTGCCACGACCGGTGGTGAAGCAGACCAGGTTCGCGCCGCCGGCCACCTGCCCGGTCGCCGACACCGGGTCATAGCCTGGCGTATCCATGAACACGAAGCCCTTCGCCGTCACCTTCTCGGCGTAGCCCAAAACGTCCACGAGATTGGTGCTGCCGGCCTTCGCCATTGCACCGAGCGACTTCTCCAGGATTGTGGTCAGGCCACCCGCCTTGTTGCCGGGCGAGGGGTTGGCGTTCATCTCTGCCCCCTCGCGCTGGGTGTAATCCTCCCACCACCGCATCAGGGCGACCAGCTTCTCGCCCACCTCGCGCGACACCGCGCGGCGCGTCAGCAGATGTTCGGCGCCATAGGTCTCGGGCGTCTCCGACAGGATGACGGCACCGCCATGACGCACCACCAGGTCGCTTGCCGCGCCGAGCGCGGGGTTGGCTGATACGCCTGAGTAGCCATCCGAGCCGCCGCATTGCAGTGCCACCGTCAGTTCGCTGACGAGCACCGGCTCACGCTGCACCTTGTTGGCTTCGGCCAGCACCTCCTTCACGAAGGCGACGCCGGCCTCGACAGTCTTGCGCGTGCCGCCCATCGACTGAATGTCCATGTTGCGGATGCGATCGGTCAGACGTTGCTCTTCCATCAGGCCGCGGATCTGGTTCACCTCGCATCCCAGTCCAAGCACGACTACATGCGAAAAATTGGCGTGACGCGCGTAGCCGGCCAACGTGCGGCGCAGCACGCGCAACGGTTCGCTTTCCGTCATGCCGCAGCCCGGTCTTGTGGGTCAGCGCCACCACTCCGTCCACGTTGGGGTAGTCCGCCAAAGGATCATCGCCGGTGAACGGGTTGCGGCGGAACACGTCCGCGATCAGTCCGGCCACGTGCGCGGAACAGTTCACGCTGGTCAGGATGCCGATGTAGTTACGTGTCGCCACCCGGCCGTCAGGTCGACGAATGCCGTCGAAGGTCAATGGCGCGTTGGCGTAATCGGTTGGCCTGACATCGAGGCCATAGGCGTAGTCCTTGGCGAAATCGCCCATCCCGCAGTTCTGGACATGGACGTGCTGGCCAGCGGAGATCGCCTGGGAGGCGAAGCCAATGATCTGACCATAGCGCCGCACCGGTTCGCCTGTTGCGATCGGCCGCACTGCCAATTTGTGACCGGCAGGGATGCGCTCTTGGGCGGCGACTCCCTCGACCACCGGCGTTCCCGGCAGCAGCGTGGCGCGCGCAATTACCACGCTGTCGTCCGGGTGTAGGCGAATCACTGCGGGTGGGGCCATGGCGCTCTCCTTGAGGTCCGAGCGGCGAAGTAGCGTTGTCTCTCGCGCTCGGTGTTCTGGTTTGCCAGAGCTTTTGGGCTCAGTGGACACTGAAATGCGACATGCGCCTTGCGTGCTGCTATGTCCAGGTGGGCGCCGTCGCTCTGGCGCATCAGCCAGCAGGAAGTGCCGTGTGCCGGCTGGATCGCTGGCAACAATCCGCTACCAGTAGAGCAAGAAGGGCCTCTTGCAGGGTTCGTTTGGTATGCAGAAGGCTCGACCCGTCTACAAAGGATCCGGCTGGCATGAGTGTCGAAGTCATTGACATCCTCGCTACTAAATCGGCGCGAAGCTCGACGAGCGTTCGCGAAGATAGCGGCAAAGACACTCCTGTTGTTGCCGATTGTCGACGCGAGAAGTGCCACCCTCGCGATCGAAGATGTGGCGGCTACAATGAATTCGACACGATCTCGTGAGTCAGATCCGCCCTCTCAGTCCTTGCGGCCGATGAGCGTAGCGGGGCCAACCGCATCAAGTTCATTCTTAACGGCGGACTTCGCTTCGCCAAAGAACTACAGCGGTGGTGGATCAAGTCAGCAGATCATCTCGCAGCGGCTTTGGGGGACATCGACCGGGGGCGCAGGAGACAATCAATTCCGTATTTTTACTGATCCCACTTACACATCGCTAATGGCGCAGGTCAATCCGGGTATTTGGTATTTCGTGGGGAATTTGTCAGGCACATGGTTCAATGGCGATTGCTCTGTCAACCCATCAGCATGGTCCAATCTGATCAATCATTTCTACAAGGTGGATCCGCTCGGCATCGCGGCTATCCTTATCGGCCTGGACTTTGGCATCAGTCCTCCAATACGAGGGATTCATGATGCTGCCTCCTATGGCGAGTGCATGGGCAATTTGGCCAGGTTTCTGAACCACGCGAAGATGTCCAACGGCAAGAGACTGCCTGTCATTGGCTTCACGGGTCACAATGAGCCAGACGGCTACGGCGTCACGACGACAGCCGCATATTACAATGCAATGATCCCAAAGGTGAAGGCAGCCAATCCCAACTATATGATTTTTGGCCCACATACGAGTTATGCCGGCGCTCTGATGCCACAATTCATGCAGCTGGTGCCAGGTATCGATGTTCTGGCCTGGGATATGTTCCCGGGTGGCTTCAGCGCCACCACCGGCCCTGGCAGCCAACTATGGTTGGATCGATATGCGGACCGCCCAGCGCAAGACGTCAAGACAATGGCCTCGCGGATGCCGTATCGTCCGCAAGCTTTGATGAGCAGCTATAATCTCGACTGGAATTGTGCCAGTCATGAGCAACACACTTACATAGGCGCGATATGGAGCGCCTATGTGACGATGCAGAGCATAGATGCGTCGCCACTCCCGTTCTGGGGTACTATATGGGACGCCTATGGCGATGGCACGTGCGGCTTTGTACCTGATCCCAACAATTGGGCTACCCGAGGCAAGCCCATGGCGCTGACGCCGTTCGCCTATTTGGTGTCCCAAGCTGTGCGAAAGGTCCATGGTCCAAGGTGGAATGTGCCAATCAACGAGGGCCTCTTGCTGACCTGCGCTTGTACCCCTTCGTCCGCACGCTGTTCGCTCATGGTCGTAAATGCCGGGCGTGGGCCGCAGAGGGAGAAGACCGTGGCGTTCAGCCACTGGCCGGTCAACTCGACAGGCAACGGTACGGCGAGCGTGTGGCAATTGACGAACGCGGTGACGCGGGCTGGTCAGGATGGCAGCACGAGCAAGATCGCGGTGACCGCCGGCGTCACCGCACCGATAAACTTTCCTGACCCTAGCATCACGATCATTTCGATCTGATAGTAGCGGCGAACGGAGGGAATGGATGAATCGCCGACAGTTTATTGGCGCGGCTACCGCTGCGACCCTCGCCACTCCAGCGGTGCGGGCTGCCGGTGATCCCAGGCTGCTGAAGTTTATTCCTCAGGCCGACATCGCACTGCTTGATCCGACGTTCGCCCCCGCTTTGGTCACACGCAATCACGCCTACATGGTATACGATACGCTATACGGAGTTGATGATGCCGTGCGACCGCGACCGCAGATGGCAGCGGGCCACGTGATCGAGGAGGATGGAAAGACCTGGAAGATCACGCTCCGAGATGGCCTTCGGTTTCATGACGGTGAAAAGGTGCTGGCGCGCGATGCGGTCGCCTCACTGAAGCGCTGGGCCAAACGCGATGTTTATGCAGTCTCGGTGTTCGCGCAGGTGGACGAGCTTGCGGCGCTTTCCGATAACGTACTGCAGTTCCGCCTCAAACGGCCGTTTCGACTCTTGGCCGATTTGCTGGGCAAGCCCAATCCTTTCGCGCCAGTGGTGATGCCGGAAAGGCTCGCACTGACCGAGCCAGGTCAGCAGGTCAAGGAGGTCATCGGCAGCGGCCCGTATAAATTTGCCATGGCTGAGCGCGTGCCCGGTTCGCTCGCTGTGTACCAGCGCAATACCGACTACATCCCACGCACGGACGGGCCGCCGGTTGGCACCGTCGGCCCGAAGATCGCCAACTTCGATCGGGTTGAATGGCACACTATTCCCGATGCGGCGACAGCGGCGGCGGCGTTGCAGTCGGGTGAGATGGACTGGTGGGAACAGGCAACCTCCGATCTTCTGCCGCTGCTGCGCAAGAACCCAAACTTGACGATCGATGTGATCGACACGTTGGGCTACTATGCGGTGCTGCGGTTCAACCATCTGTATCCGCCGTTCAACAATGCAGGCATCCGACGGGCGCTGCTTGGCGCATTCAGCGAGACCGACATGATGACGGCGGTAGCGGGTAATGATCGCTCGATGTGGACTGCCGGTGTCGGCACATTCACCCCAAGCTCGCCGCTCGCGAATGACGCCGGTATGGAGGTGCTGAACAGTCCACGCGATCTGGCCAAGGTGAAGCGGGAGGTTGCAGCGGCCGGCTACAACGGCGAGAAATTCGTGTTCCTGGTGCCGACCGACCTGCCGGCGATCAATGCCATGAGCGAGATTGCAGCCGACATATTTCGCCAGCTCGGCATGAACATGGACTACCAGGCGCTCGACTGGGCGACGGTTGCGCAGCGGCTCAATTCGCCGGAGCCGCTCGACAAGGGTGGTTGGAGTCTGAACGCGAACTATGCGCCTGGCTATTCGGCGATGAGCCCCGCAGCGCATGGCTTTTTGCGTGGCCTGGGACGGAGGTCGCTGTTCGGCTGGCCCGATATGCCGCGGATCGAGGAACTGCGCAGCGCTTGGATCGACGCCACCGAACCTGAGGAACAGAAACGCATCTGCCGTGAAATCCAGATGCAGGCGTTCCAGGACGTGCCCTACATCCCACTCGGCGCGTTCTTTTTCGCCTCGGCCTATCGAAGAGACCTGACGGGAATGCTCAAGGGCAGCGTGCCGATGTTCACCAATGTGCGACGAGCGTGACGATCAAGCGTCCATCTTTAGTGCCGCCAGGAAGGCAGACTGCGGGATCTCCACCTTGCCGAACTGGCGCATGCGCTTTTTGCCCTCTTTCTGCTTCTCCAGCAGCTTGCGTTTGCGGGTGACGTCGCCGCCATAGCACTTGGCAGTAACATCCTTCGACAGCGCACCGAGTGTCTCGCGGGCAATGATCCGGCCGCCGATCGCGGCCTGGATGGCGATCTTGAACAGCTGGCGCGGGATCAGGTCCTTGAGCTTGGCACAGATCGCGCGCCCGCGCGCCTCGGCTGCATTGCGATGCGCGATGAATGACAGTGCGTCAACCGGATCGCCGTTCACCAGGATGGAAATGCGCACCAGCTCGCCGGGTGCGTAGTCGTCTATCTGATAGTCGAAGCTGGCGTAGCCGCGCGATACCGACTTCAGCCGGTCATAGAAGTCGAACACCACCTCATTCAGCGGCAGACGATACACCGCCATCGCACGGTTGCCGACGTAGGTCAGATCCACCTGCTCGCCGCGCCGCTCGTTGCACAACTGTAGCACGGCGCCGAGGTAGTCGTCTGGCACCATGATGGTGGCGCGGATCCAGGGCTCCTCGATGTGGTCAATGACACTGCCGTCCGGCATGTCCACCGGATTGTGCAACTCCTGCATCTCACCGTTCGTGCGGTGAATGCGGTACACCACCGAAGGCGCGGTTGCGATCAGGTCCAGATCGAATTCGCGCGTCAGGCGCTCTTGGATGATCTCCAGGTGCAGAAGCCCGAGGAAGCCGCAGCGGAAACCGAAGCCCAACGCAGCCGAGGTCTCCGGCTCATAATGGAAACTCGCGTCGTTCAGCCGCAGCCGCGCCAGAGATTCACGAAGTTTTTCGAAGTCATCGGCGTCGACCGGATAAAGCCCACACCACACCACAGGCACTGATGGCTTGAACCCAGGCAACGGTTTGGCGGCCGGCGCCCGGTCATCGGTGATGGTGTCACCGACCGAGCAGTCGGCCACCGTCTTGATCGCCGCGGTGATGTAACCGATCTCGCCAGGTCCCAGGTCATCGACGGGGATCATCTTCGGACTGAACACGCCGACCTGTTCCACCTGGTGCACCGCGCCGGTGGACATCATCCGAACCTTCTGGCCGCGCTTGATCCGCCCGTCCTTCACCCGGATCAGGATGACCACACCGAGGTACTGGTCGTACCAGCTATCGACCAGGAGTGCCTTCAGCGGCAACCCGGCATCACCTTTGGGCGGTGGCAGGCGCTGCACCAGCGCCTCCAGCACGCCCTCGATGTTGAGACCAGTCTTGGCGCTGATCTGCACGGCGTCAGCGGCATCCAGGCCGATCACGTCCTCGATCTGCTGCTTGACCCGTTCGGGTTCCGCCGCCGGCAGGTCGATCTTGTTCAGCACCGGAACAATCTCGTGGTTGGCCTCGATCGCCTGATAGACGTTTGCCAAGGTCTGTGCCTCGACGCCCTGAGAGGCATCCACCACCAGCAGCGACCCCTCGCAGGCGGCAAGGCTGCGGGACACCTCGTAGGAGAAGTCCACGTGGCCCGGGGTGTCCATCAGGTTCAGCTCATAGACCTGACCATCTTTGGCTTGATAGGTCAGCCGCACGGTCTGTGCCTTGATCGTAATCCCGCGCTCCCGCTCCAACTCCATGTTGTCGAGGACCTGGGGGGTCATCTCCCTGTCGCTGAGTGCTCCGGTGGTCTGGATCAGGCGATCCGCCAGGGTGGACTTCCCATGGTCGATATGCGCGATGATCGCAAAGTTGCGGATGTGGTCGAGCGGGGTCATGCCGGCGTTCAGATAGAGGCTTCGGTGGCCTGTGTCATCCACCACCCGGCCCGAATGTCACGGTGCGGTGACCCCCCATTGGCGGAATTTGGCCGCGACGTCTGGGTCGATCTGCTCCGCGGCGGCGATGTCCCGCCGGCCCTTCTCCTGGTCCGATTGCTTCAGATAGGCCACCCCTCGGCCATAAAGCGACGTTGCGGACCGCGGCCGCTGCTGCAGGGCTGTGTCGTAGTCGGCGATTGCCTGCTCCGGACGACCGAGCTTCAGGTAGACAAATCCGCGGCTGTCGAGCGTCGTGACACCGTCCGGCCGGAGTTTCAGCGACTCGTCACAGTCCGCCAGGGCCTCGGTCAATGCGCCTAGGATGGCGCGTGACCAGCAACGATTGTTGAACGCGGCCGAGTAGGTCGGCTCCAGATCGATGGCGCGGCTGAAGTCGGAGACGGCGCGCTCATGCTGATTCTGGCGTGACCAGGCATAGCCTCGGTTGTTGTACGCAAGCGGATCGCGCGGATCGAGTCGGATCGACTGATCGAGATCGGCCATCGCTCGATCGTACTGACTTCCGCGGGTATAAGCGTAGCCCCGATTGTTGAAGGCCATGGCAAGCCTGTCGCGCGGTTCGTGCTTCGCGTCGATGATCTCGGTGCAGGCCTTTATGACGTTTTCGAGGCTGCTTGGGTCGTTGCACTGATCCCACTGCTCCGCCCCGGTCTGCGCATGAGCGCGGGTCGCCAGGGCAGCCACGAACAAGACAATGAGTCCTCCGCGCAATGCCTTCTCCTATTCAAGCTTTCAGCCCGGCTTCGGCAGCGCGGCAATGGCCGCCTCTAGTCAACGATAGAGGTATCGGCTGCACTTGCCAAATCCGACGACTATTGCCTCGGCGCCGGCGACGACCCGTACGTCTCTACAACGTTAATACACCTCGGCGTACCGGTTGCAGAGCTCGTTCACGGCCCACTCGGCGACGTGTTTCACCTCGGAGCGCTTGTGCCGCAGATAGGCTTCCAGGAAGACCGGGCCGAACCACCCGGCGACGGCCTTGCTCGCCGCCATCATGTCGAGGGCTTGCCCCAGCGAATGCGGCAGTTGCTCGGGCCTGTCGGCCGACGGCGGCAGGCCGAGCTTGCGCTGCAGGCCATCGGCACCGGCAAAGATGACGGCGCCCAAGGCCAGATACGGACTGGCCGCGGCGTCGCAAACACGAAATTCAATATTGGACTGTCGTGCCACATCGGCGGGATCGGCGGCGGCGAAGGCGGGGCAGACGCGCAGCGCCGCACCGCGGTCCTGCTGCACGATGTCGATCAACGTCGGCGCCCAGCGGTTCGGCGTCAGGCGGAGATACGAAACCGGCGACGGCGCCGTGATAGCGCAGATGGACGGCAGATGATGCAGCACGCCGGCACAAAAATGCTGCGCCATCATGCTAAGACCCATCTGTCCAGCCGCGTCGTGGGTGATCGGCTCGCCTGACGCATCCTGCAGGCTCATGTGGATGTGCACACCATTGCCGACGCCGGACGCTTCGGGCATCGGCGAGAAGCAGGCGCGGAAGCCATGCCGATGCGCCGCGGCGCGTGCCATCTCGCGCGTGATCACTGCGTGGTCGGCCGACACCAGCGCGTCCGATGGGGCCACGGTCACTTCGAACTGCCGGGTGCCATATTCGGCCAGGAATGAATCCGGACGCATGCCGGCAGCACGCAGAGCCGCGACGAAACTCTCGCCGAATGTGCCCTGACGACGAAACGCGTTCAGGCTATAGGCGTCGCCATCGCGGTGCTGATTGCCGGTGTAGACGAACTCTTGTTCGAATGCCGCCAACAACCGAATGCCGCCTGCGGCATGCAACGCAGCGATGGCGCGGCGGAGGAATTCGCGCGGGCAGCACTCCCACGGCGTGCCATCGGTATTACGGATGTCGCCCAGGAAGAAGTGTTCCGGCGCCGATCCGTCCTCGAAGTCCACGCGGACCTCGACTGTCGGGTCCGGAACGATCATCAGGTCGCCGGCGGTACCGAAAGGCGTGTCGAGGATCGGTCCGAACGCCGTCTGCATCAGGTTGGAATGCGTCCAGCCGACACCCCTGCGACTGCGTGCGTCGATGTCCTGGGCGGGGAAGCCCTTTCCTCGCACATGCCCGGCGATATCGCATGTGCCGACAAAGACCAGCTCCTCGCGCAGCATGCCACCCTCCATTGTCACTCACGCTGAGCGTAGCGCGGCGCCCGCATGAGTGAGAACCGCTCGCTATGCTTGCGTCCCCATGCCTGCCGATCTCAGCGCAACGTGGCGCCCGTCGCCTTGGTCACCGCTGCCACCACCTTCTGCGATACGGCATCGATTTCGGCATCGGTCAGCGAGCGTTCGCGGGGCTGAAACACCACTTCGATGGCCATGGACTTTTTGCCGGATGGCAGCCGGTCGCCCTGAAAGACATCGAACAATGATACGCCAGCGATCAGGTTACGCTCGGCTCCTCGCGCGGCGCGTATCACCGCGTCAGCGGTGACGTCGCTGTCGGCGAGAAATGCAAAGTCGCGGCGGATCGGCTGGAAGGGCGCGAGGTCAGGAGCCGCTTTCCGACGCCGCTTTGGTTCGGCGACCGCGTCGAGGTTCAGATGGAACGCGGCAACCGGCCCAGTTAGATCGAGCGCCTTGAGCACCCGCGGATGCAGTTCACCGAAGCTGCCAAGCACGGTTTTGGAACCCTGCCGCAGGGTGGCGGAGCGGCCCGGGTGATAGAATGCAGGCGCGTCCTGCATCAGCACCAGTGCATCGAGCGGAATGCCAACCGCGGTCATCGCTGCCCACAGATCACCCTTGGCGTCCATCGCATCGATCGGCCGGGGCGGGCTGAGCCAGTTGCGCGGCGTCGCACCTGCCCGCAGTCCAGCCGCAATCCAGCTCTGGCGCTCACTGGCGGCGAGAGTAAAGCCGGGGCCGACCTCAAACAGCGCAATGTCGGGATAGCCGCGTGCCCCGTTGCGCTGCGCTGCGAGCACCAGCGTCGCGATGGGTGTCGGGCGCAGTTGGTCAAGGTCGGCAGCAATCGGGTTGGTCAGACGCAGGGCGTCGGGGGTATCACCAAACAGCGCAGCGATGTCATGCGGCATGAAGCTGAAGGTGACGCATTCAGCCATGCCTTGGGCGGCGAGTGTGCGGCGCACCAGCTCCGTGCGCGTCTGCTTCGTGGTGAGCGTGGGAAGCGGTACTGGTGAAACGCGCGGCAGCGAGACGGACGGCACCGCATCGAGGCCGCGCAGCCGCAGCACTTCCTCGACGAGGTCGGCTTCCGGTTCGATCATGGCACAGCCTTTGGCCGCCTTGGCGGCCACGGCCGGGTCGAGGGTCTCCGTCTGCGTCAGCTCGATTCTTGCCGCGACATCGTTGCGCCAGGAGGGGACGGCAACTGTGACGCTGGTCGCATCGTGGTGCTGCACGGCAAAGCCGAGCCGATCCAGCGATGCAACGGCTTCTTCGCTGGAAATGGCGGAGCCACCGAGACCGGCGATCCGCTTGAAGCGCAGGGTGGCAGAACGTTGCCAGGCAGGCGGTGCACCCGCTTCGATGACTTCGCCTGGCTCGCCACCGCAAAGCTCCAGCACCATAGCGGTGGCAGCTTCCAATGCACGCGGCATCAGCACCGGGTCGATACCACGCTCGAAGCGCTGGCGCGCGTCGGAGACGATAGCGTGGCGACGACCAGTCAGCGCGACCCGGATGGGATCGAACAACGCACACTCGATGAATGCGCTGGTGGTGCGGTCATCGCATCCCGTTGGCTCGCCACCCATCACACCCGCCATCGACTGCACGCCGGCGGCATCGGCGATGGCGCAGTCCTCCTGGGTCACGATGTAGTCCCGGCCGTTCAGAGCATGGAAGGTTTCGTTACGGCCAGGGCGCAGCGTCAGAACGTCACCCGAGAGCTTCGATACGTCGAACACATGCAGCGGTCGACCGAGATCGATGGTGAAGAAGTTGGTGATGTCCACCAGTGTGTTGATCGGCCGCAGGCGGACCGAGATCAGTCGGTCCTGCAACCATTGCGGGCTCGGACCATTGCGGAGATTGCGGACGGTGCGGCCGAGGATCCAAGGGCAAAATTCGGGGTAATCGATCTGCCAGCGTGGGCCGCCTGCGAAGCTGGGTGCGATCTCTGCGGGCGCCCAGGGCTTCAACGTGCCAATCCCGGCAGCGGCGAGGTCGCGCGCGATGCCGCGGACAGAGAAGCAGTCACCGCGGTTGGGTGTGACGCTGACATCGATCAGCGGATCGTTGAGGCCTGCCCACTCTGCGTAATGGGCACCGACCGGTGCATCTTCGGGCAGATCGACGATGCCGGCATGCTCATCGCTGATGCCGAGTTCCCGTTCTGACAACAGCATGCCGGCGCTGCGCACTCCGCGGATCTCGCCGACCTTGAGGGTGATGCCGGTTCCGGGAATAAAGCTGCCGGGGGGTGCGAATACGCCCTTCATACCGGTACGCGCGTTTGGTGCCCCGCAGACCACCGTGGCGGTGCCATCACCGGTGTCGAGAGTGACAGACGCGCAAGCGATCAGCGTTCGGATGCTGCACAGCCTCGATCACTCTGGCGATGCGGAACGCAGCGAGCGTGGCTCCGCGGTCTTCGACGCCCTCCACCTCCAGGCCAATGCGCGTCAGCGTGTCCGTGATCTGCTGGAGCGTAGCGTCAGTGTCGAGATGCGTCTTCAGCCAGGACAGGGTGAATTTCATCGGCGGGGGTCGAGGGAGCGGTTGACGCCCCCTCCCCCCTCCCCCTCCCGCGAGGGGAGGGGGAGCTTTCTGCCGACCGCCCGTGCATCATCCGCCCTCGTGCAGCATCGTGGGCGAAAGCGGCGAAAACCCGTAATGGCGCAGCCAGCGGATGTCGG
This sequence comes from uncultured Alphaproteobacteria bacterium, assembly GCA_963850535.1. Taxonomy (GTDB): domain Bacteria; phylum Pseudomonadota; class Alphaproteobacteria; order Acetobacterales; family Acetobacteraceae; genus JAMXLO01. The sequence continues at coordinate 139,767 of CAWKMC010000025.1, forward strand.
ACTCGAAGAACGGGCGCAGGTCGGTCATGCCGTGCTTCAACATGGCGATCCGTTCAACGCCCATGCCCCAAGCAAAGCCCTGCCACTCGCGCGGATCGATGCCGCAATTGGCAAGCACGCGTGGGTGGACCATGCCGGAGCCCAAAATCTCCAACCAGTCGCCGCCCTGACCGAGTTCGCCGCTGCGGCGATTCCAGCCGATGTCCACCTCCATCGATGGCTCGGTGAACGGGAAATAACTGGAACGAAAGCGCACCGGAAGATCGGCGATACCGAAGAAGCTGCGCAGGAAGTCGAGCAGCGTCCCCTTCAGGTGGCCGAGATGCAGATCGCGATCCAGCACGAGGCCCTCACACTGATGGAACATCGGCGAGTGCGTGGCGTCATGGTCTGCGCGATAGGTGCGGCCGATGACGATGATGCGGATCGGCGGCTGGCGCGAAAGCATGGTGCGGATCTGCACCGGCGAGGTCTGGGTGCGCAGCACCGGTGGTGGAAGGTTGCCCTGCGGAGGAAGGTAGAACGTGTCGTGGTCGGCGCGCGCGGGATGGTGCGCCGGGATATTGAGCGCCGAAAAATTCATCCAATCGGACTCGATGTCGGGGCCTTCTGCGATCTCGCAGCCCATGGCGCCGAAGATGGCGGCGATCTCCTCCATGGTTCGGCTAATCGGATGCACACTGCCGACCTCGCGCGGACGCGGCGGCAGAGTCGGATCGAGCCGTTCCGTTGCCAGGCGCGCGTCGAGCTCTGCTTCCTCCAGTTCGATGCGGCGGGCTTCAATTCTGGCGGTGAGGGAATCCTTAAGCTGGTTCAACGCGGCGCCACGTTGGCGGCGCTGCTCGGGCGGCGCTTTCCCTAGGTCACGCAGGAGCGCCGTGAGGCGGCCGTTGCGGCCCAATGTAGCGACCCGGACGGCGTCCCACGCGCGTAGATCGGTCGCGGCGGCAAGTGCAGCCTCGGTTTCGTGCTCAAGGGCTGACAGGTCGTCGGTCATGGCGTGAATCCAGGGTCCCGGTTACTCGCCGGGATAACGATCAAAGCGCGGCCTGTACCTTCCTGACGATCTCCGAAAAGGCGGCGGCATCGTCATAGGCAATGGCGGCGAGCACCTTTCGGTCGATCTCGATGTTGGCCTTCTTCAGTCCGTCGATAAAGCGGCTGTAGGTCAGGCCATGCTCGCGCACGGCGGCGTTGATGCGCTGGATCCACAATCCCCGGAAGTCGCGCTTCTTGTTGCGCCGGTCGCGGTAGGCGTACTGCAGCGATTTCTCCAGCCGCTGTTTCGCCGCCCGGTATGTGGTGGAGGTGCGACCGCGAAAGCCCTTTGACTGTTCGAGGACCTTCTTGTGCCGCGCGTGCGTCGTCGTGCCGCGCTTGACGCGTGCCATTGGCCTGCTCCTCTCAATCCAACCCGTAGGGCGCCCAGCTCTTTACTGTGCGGGCGTCCATAGGCGTAAGGACCTGCATGCGGCGGTTGGCGCGCTTGGCCTTCGTCGTCCGGGCGGAGAGGTTGTGTTGCTTCATCCCGGGGCCAGCTTTCACCTTGCCCGTGGCAGTGATCTTGAATCGCTTCTTGACCGATGACTTGGTCTTCACCTTGGGCATTTCGATCTCCTTTTCACCGGGCCTGCGCCATTGGCAGGCGATCGCGGCCGGGCATGCCCATTCCAGGCCCGGGCGCGCGATAAGGGGCGGGTGTGTAGCGGAGCCAAAGGAGTGGGGCAAGGGCGAAGGGCCAGACCGTGCTGCTACCTGGTAGTCTCGATGACTAAGGCGCACAGGTCGGTCTCGAATGCGCCTCGGCCAAATCGCTCAGCAATCGCCGCGGCTGTGGCGGCTGTTGCGGCTTCCAGGCCTGTCGGATCCAGCGCTTCAATCTCGGCGCGCATCGGTGAGCCCTGACAAAAGCCGATGGCCAGTCCCATGGAAGAGGCGACGTGGCCCTTAAGCGCAACGGTGTCGATGCTGCAGTCAGCGAAGCCGCCGGCCGCGAGGTCCGACCTGATGATGTCCGGGTTCCGATAGCCGCAAGGCGTTCGTTCTACGAACCAGGAACTCGTGATCCGGATAACGCTGGGACAGACCGGCCACCATGGCGGTAACGATCGGGTTCGTGGCCGGGCTGTCCCAGACATTGAACAGAAAGCGGCCACCGGGCCTCAGCACGCGGTTTGCCTCGCGGAACGCGGCGGAACGATCCGGGAAGAACATCACGCCGAACTGGCAGACGACAGCATCGAAGGACTGGTCGTTGAATGGCAGTTGCAGCGCGTCCGCCTGGCGGAACCGAACCCGATGCAGTGTCGGCTTGGTAGCCGCGTGATCGAGCATGGGCTGGTTCAGATCGGTCGCCACGATAGTGACGTCCGGCAGCGCCGTTGCCACTGCTTCAGTCAGGACGCCGGTCCCCGCTGCGGTCTCCAGCAGAGTGCCCAGCTGCAAGCCGGTGAGACGGGCGACGAGATCGTCGGCGTACGGTACCATCAATGCCGGGCTTATGTAGCGGTCGTAGAACTGTGGGATCGATCCGCTGAACACGGTATCCTGCTGCGCCATTCGTTTTCCCTGAGTGAAGTGACCGCGCCGCCAGCCGCTGACGGCGCAGTACAATGGTTCGCTACCGGGCAGGCTTGTAAGAATTCGCGACAGTTGCGGCTTTCTGCATTGCGGCCACGCCTTCGGCGCCACTCATTAGCACGGTGGTGGTGGCGGATCTTACCGCACCGCCTGCCGCAACGGCGAGGGCGACAGCGGCCATGCTTTCGGCATTGGGCATCTCGGCGATGATCATCAGGTCGTACTCGCCGAAGCAGTACCAGGCACCGAGACATTTTCCGCCGGCGGCCTCGCAGAGGGCGCGGCCAACCGTTTCCGCCCGGTTCTGTGGATTCTTCAGTTGCGCAGCCCAGGATTCGGGCGTGTAAGCGGCTTGATACATATAGAGCGACATCGTTTCCTCTCCTGTTGTGGACGAATGTCGAGACTTTCGTCGCGGGCTTGCTTTGGTTGATGGTCTGGCGCCACCGATCCCGCGGCCGGAGAATGCGCGTCGGGGATGCCGAGGGTCAAACATGTCGTGGCGATGCAACGCAGCTAGAAAATAGCGCGGCCGTCAGGGAAGCCGGCCGAGGATCTTGCAAACTGACCGGATACCCTATATCTGTTGGCCACAATCAATCTTCCGCAGTGTTACGGAGGGTGGCCTTAACCGGCCGCCTTTTTTGTTTTGGATCCATTGGAGTCGCGCCTGGCCACGATTGTCGCTCCCGCGCTTGAGGCCATGGGATACGAGCTGGTTCGCGTCGCGGTACTTGGGCGCGATCGGCCGACCGTGCAGGTTATGGCGGACAAGGCGGATGGCAGCCAGATCAGCGTTGCCGACTGTGAGGCTATCAGCCATGCGCTCAGCGCCATGCTGGATGTGGAGGATCCGATCCCCGGCGCCTGGTCGCTCGAAATCAGCTCGGCGGGCATTGATCGGCCGCTGACCCGGCCCAAGGATTGGAACCGCTTCGCGGGCCACCTCGCACGCGCGGAAACCATTGCGCCGATCGAGGGCCGCAAGCGTTTCTCCGGCGTCGTGCTGGGCGCCGACGATACCGCCGCGCGCATGCGGCTCGAGGACGGTAGCGAAATTGCGCTGCCGCTCACCGGGCTCCGCCGTGCCAAGTTGGTGCTGACAGACGCGTTGATAGAAGCTGCCGCAACCCCAACCCGACCCAACTAGAAACAAGAGGCAATAATGGACACTGCCATTGCCCGCCCCGAACTGCTCCTCGTTGCCGACGCAGTTGCGCGCGAGAAGAGCATCGACCGTGAGGAAGTCCTGGAAGCGATGGAGCAGGCCATCCAAAAGGCCGGCCGCGCCAAATACGGGCACGAAAAGGACATCCGCGCCACGATAGATCGCAAGACCGGCGACGTGCGGCTGTCACGCTGGACAGAAATTGTCGATGCGGTGGAGAACGAGGAGACGCAGATCCCGGTCACGATCGCCAAGAAGTTCAAGCCTGATGCAGCCATTGGGCAATACATCGTCGATCCGCTGCCGCCGATCGATTTTGGGCGTATTGCCGCGCAGACCGCCAAGCAGGTGATCGTGCAGCGCGTGCGCGAGTACGAGCGCAAGCGCCAATATGAGGAGTTCAAGGACCGCGTCGGCGAAATCGTCAACGGCGTGGTGAAGCGCACTGAGTACGGCAACCTGATGGTGGAGCTTGGCCGCGCTGAAGCGCTGCTGCGACGCGATGAGTTGATCCCGCGCGAAAGCTTTCGCAATGGCGACCGCGTGCGCGCCTATATCTATGATGTGCGCGAAGAGCCGCGCGGGCCGCAGATCTTTTTGTCGCGCACACACCCTGGCTTCCTCGCCAAGCTGTTCGCGCAGGAGGTGCCGGAAATTTACGACGGCATCATCGAGATCAAGGCGGTGGCGCGCGATCCGGGTAGCCGCGCGAAGATGGCGGTGATCAGCCGCGATTCGTCGATCGATCCCGTTGGCGCTTGTGTCGGCATGCGTGGTTCACGTGTGCAGGCAGTCGTGCAGGAACTGCAGGGCGAAAAGATCGACATCATCCCGTGGTCGCCGCAGGCGGCAACCTTCGTGGTCAACGCGCTGGCGCCGGCAGAGGTCACCAAGGTGGTGATGGACGAGGAAGCCGGGCGGGTCGAAGTGGTCGTGCCGGACGAACAGCTTTCACTGGCGATTGGTCGGCGCGGGCAGAACGTCCGCCTAGCGAGTCAGTTGACACGTTGGGACATCGACATCCTGACCGAGGCGGAAGAGAGCGAGCGGCGGCAGGAAGAGTTTCGGCGGCGCAGCGGTCTGTTCGTCGAGGCGTTGGATGTGGACGATGTGATCGCGGGGCTGCTGGTCACTGAGGGCTTCACCTCGGTGGAGGAGCTTGCATTCACGCCGCTCGAGGAAGTGGCAGCGATCGAGGGTTTCGACGAGAACATCGCCGCCGAATTGATTCGCCGAGGGGAGGCGTTCATCGCCCGGCGAGATAATGAATTGAACGAGAAGCGCGTCGAGCTTGGTGTAACGGACGATGTCGCGGCGATCGAGGTACTGACGCCAGCGATGCTCGTCGCACTCGGCGAGAAAGATGTGAAGACGCTCGACGATCTGGGGGATCTTGCATCAGACGAACTGATCGAGATTGTGGGCGCCGAGAACCTGGACGAAGAGACGGCCAACAATGTGATCATGGCGGCACGCGCCCACTGGTTCGAAGACCCCGGATCATTGTCCGGGGCAGGCCCCGACTCGGCGTCCGGGGCAGGCGCGGCGGCACCGCAGGAGGCACAACACGGCTGAGGCAATCGCGGATACCGCGGAGGACGATGTAGCGGAAACCGGCCCCCTTCGCCGGTGCATCGTCACGCGTGAGCGGTTGCCAAAGGAACGGATGATCCGTTTCGTCGTGGGACCCGACAGGGCGGTGGTGCCTGATCTCACGGCAACACTCCCTGGTCGGGGAATTCTGGTTGAGCGCGAGTGGGGATGTGGTAGAACGCGCGCGCGCCCAGGGAGGATTGGGGCGAGCCTTCGCCAGGGCCGCACGCGGTCCTGTCCTTGTACCACCCGACCTTCCTGCCGTGCTCGAGACGGCATTGGTGCGGCGGATCAGCGAGCTTTTGGGTCTCGCACGACGCGCCGGCCAAGCAGTCGCGGGGTTCGATAAGGCGCGGGAGTGGCTGCGGACGGGTCGGGGCACACTGATCCTGCAGGCGTCGGACGGTAGCGCGGACGAACGCGCCAGGTTTCTGTCTGGTGCCAGGGAGGGGATCAGCGTTTTTGCTCCACTGCCGGCAGCGGTGCTTGGCCGGGTGTTCGGTCGTGACCATGTGGTGCACGTCGCGATCGCGCCGGGGCGGCTAAACGAGCGGCTGGGCATGGAGGCTGGGCGGCTCGAGGGGTTGCGGCGGAAAGCCGCCGGCGGCAAGACCGGATACTTGCGAACAGATGCGGACGGGGCCAACGGGTAGGTAATGAGCGAAACCAACAATGATCAGGAATCCAGCAAGGGCCGGCTTTCGTTGCGGCCGGCAGGTCGGCTGGAGCTAGGGCGTACCGTCGATGCGGGTTCCGTGCGGCAAAGCTTCAGCCATGGCCGCTCCAAGGTGGTGCAGGTCGAGGTGCGCAAGAAGCGCGCCCCGGTCAGCGCTCCTGGCGCCACGGGGGGTGGTGGCGGCACGCCGGCCACCCCGGCACCGACTGCCCGGGCTGGCACGCCTGCGCCGGCGGACCGCCAGGCGCAGACTGGGGGCGTCCCGCGCTCGCTGACAGCCACCGAGCAAGCAGCGCGTCAACGCGCTTTGGTCGAGCAGAAGCGTGAGGATGCGCGGCGCGAGGCGGAGCGGCGCGAGCAGGAGAAGATTTCAATCCTGTCGGCGGCGGAAGAGGCTCGACGGCGGGAGGAAGAAGCTCGCAAGGCCGCGGAAGAAGAAGCGCGCCTCGCGGCTGAGGAAGCCGCGCAGAAGCAAGCCGAGGAAGCGGCGCGCAGTGCGGCGGAAGCAGCCGTGGGTCGCACAGGCCACGACCGTGGCACGAGGGCCCCATGAGGAGCGGCGAGGCCAAGCCCCGGCCCCCACTGCGGCTCCGGCAACGCCGGCCAGCCCGACCGAAACCTTGCGCCTCCGTCCCGGCGCGCGCACAGGGGATGAGGAGGATGAGGCTCGGCCGGTTCGTCGCCCGGGCGTCGTCGCACCACGCAAGCCCCAGCCGGTGGTGGCCAAGAAGGGTCCCGACGCCGGGCGTCGCGCCGGCCGTATCGATGTGCAGGCGGCCATCGAGGGCGAGGACGAGAGAGTTCGCTCGCTCGCCTCCGTGCGGCGTCAGCGCGAACGCGAACGGCGGCAGGCCGAATTGGAACGGCTGCGCTCCGACCAGGTCAAGGTGGTGCGTGATGTCGTACTGCCGGACAGCATCACCGTGCAGGAGCTCGCCAACCGCATGGCCGCGCGCGCGGGCGAGGTGGTCAAGGCGCTGATGAAACTCGGCGTCATGGCGACGATCACCCAGACGCTGGACGCCGACACCGCCGACCTGGTGGTGCAGGAGTTCGGCCACCGGGCGCGGCGTGTCTCTGAGTTTGACGTTGAGATTGGGCTTGAGGGCGAAGCCGATGCCGAGGCTGATCTTAAGGCGCGGCCGCCGGTGGTGACGGTGATGGGCCATGTGGACCACGGCAAGACGTCGCTGTTGGACGCACTGCGTTCAGCCGATGTCGCAGCCGGCGAGGCGGGTGGCATCACGCAGCATATCGGCGCCTATCAGGTCGAAATGCCGACTGGCGAGAAGATCACCTTCATCGATACGCCGGGCCACGAAGCGTTCACTGCGATGCGCGCACGAGGCGCATCGGTGACCGATATCGTCGTGCTGGTGGTCGCTGCCGATGACGGCGTCATGCCGCAGACCATCGAAGCGATCCGGCACGCGAAGGCAGCCGGTGCGCCGTTGATCGTCGCGATCAACAAGATGGACCGGCCGGACGCAAACCCGAACCGCGTGCGGCAGGAGTTGCTCAGCCACGAGGTCGTGGTCGAGGAGATGGGCGGCGAGACGCAGGACGTTGAAGTGTCCGCGACCCAGAAGACCGGGCTGGATCGGCTGACCGAGTCGATCTCGCTGCAAGCGGAAATCCTCGACCTGAAGGTGAACCCGGACCGCACCGCGGAAGGTACGGTGATCGAGAGCCGACTGGACCGCGGTCGTGGCCCGGTGGCGACAGTGCTCGTGCAGAAGGGCACGCTGAAGCAAGGCGAAATCGTCGTGGCCGGCGCCGAATGGGGACGGGTGCGCGCGATGCTCGACGACAAAGGCCGGGCGCTATCGGCGGCCGGACCGTCCATGCCGGTGGAAATTCTCGGCTTGGCGGGTGTGCCGTCCGCCGGTGAACCGTTCGTGGTGGTCGAGAACGAAGGCCGCGCGCGAGAGATCACCGAATTCCGCGCTCGACGGGCACGGGAGAAGGCGGCGGCGGCGAGCGGCGGCGCTCGCGGAACGCTCGATCAGATGCTTGCCCGCATCCAGGCCGGCGAGCAGAAGGAAGTCGCCGTGCTGATCAAAGCCGACGTGCAGGGCAGCGCCGAAGCGATCCAGGCGACCGTGCTGAAGCTGGCGCATGAGGAAGTGAAGGTCCGCGTGCTGCATGCCGCGGTCGGTCAGATCACCGAGAGTGACATCCAACTGGCTAAGGCGTCCGATGCGTATGTGCTGGCGTTCAACGTCCGCGCCACGGCGCAGGCGCGCGACCTGGCGCAGCGCGAAGGGGTCGATATTCGCTACTACTCCATCATCTACGAGGTGGCGGACGACATCGAGAAACTGGTGCACGGCAAGGTCGCACCAAAGGAGCGCGAGCGGTTCCTTGGCTATGCCGAGGTGCGCAAGGTGTTTAACATCACGCGCACCGGCAGGGTCGCTGGCTGCATGGTGACCGATGGCTTGGTGAAGCGCGGTGCCGGCGTGCGCGTGTTGCGCGATAACGTCGTGATCCATAACGGCGAGCTGTCGCAGCTGAAGCGCTTCAAGGACGACGTGCGGGAGGTGGCGCGCGGCTATGAGTGTGGCCTGTCGTTTGCCAACTTCCACGACCTGCAGGAAGGCGACGTGGTCGAGTGCTTCGAGACTGAGATGGTGCCGGCTTGAGAAAGCCTGCGACGGGCCCATCACAGCGACAATTGCGCGTGGCGGAGGAAATCCGCCACGTGCTCGCCGGGCTGTTCGAGCGACGCGACTTCCGCGATCCGGAGTTGGCCGATGCTGAGGTTACCGTGACCGAAGTGCGGGTCGGACCAGACCTGAAGCACGCCGTTGCCTTTGTTTCGCGCCTCGGGCGTCCGGACGTGGATGCTCTGCTGCCGGCGCTGCAACGCGCGACGCCGTTCCTGCGTGGGCAGGTTGCGCGCGCGCTGCGACTGAAGTTTGCGCCGGAGTTGACATTCCAGCCCGACCACGCCTTGGATTATGCCGCGAAGATCGACCGGCTGCTGCACATCCCGGAGGTTGCGAGGGATCTGGAGCAGGACGGCTAGAGGTTCAGTCCCGAACTTGCTGGACAGCCGCGCCGTCGGAAACGTGTCCCGGCGATGCAGTGCAGTCTTGCCGGCAAACTCACTGGGTGTGAGGCTTTCGGGCGTCTTCAGGCCCAATTTCTGAAAGCGGCACCGCCGGAGCCGGGACCAGTGCCCACGGGAATCTCGCCGAGGGGGAGCGAGCAGATGGGTATCCGCAAGCGTATCGTCGGGTAATGGGAGTGACGGTCGCCGCCCCGACACTGAGCAGCCGGCTTCGCGCCGCAACTCCTCTGCTGCTCTATGGGGTCCGCCTATGGGTTGCTGTCTGTCTGGCGCTGTTCCTGGCGTTCTGGTTGGAGCTCGAGAATCCATCCTGGGCGGGCACGTCGGCCGCTCTCGTTTGCCAACCAGTGCTTGGTGCATCGCTGCGCAAAGGCTGGTTTCGCCTGATAGGCACCGTCGTCGGTGCCATTGCAGCGGTTGTGCTCAGCGCCTGCTTCCCACAGCACCGTGCCGGATTCCTACTCGGTCTCGCGCTTTGGGGAGCCGTCTGCGCTCTGGTCGCGACGCTGTTGCGCAACTTCGCCGCGTATGCCGCTGCGTTGGCCGGCTTTACCGCTGCGATCATCGTTGGCGACGAGCTTGGCGCAGTTGGCGGCCTGAACGGCGACGCTTTCCGACTTGCCGTCGCACGAACCACTGAGATCAGCATCGGGATTGTGTGTGCCGGTGTTGTGCTGGCAACGACGGACCTCGGAGGCGCGCGACAGCGGCTCGCGACGTTGCTTGCCGGACTATCCGCTGAGATCGCCGATGGCCTGCTGCGCGCAGCGCAGTTGCCAGAAGCGTTGCGGGCGGCGGCGCGAACGCAGCGGCGACGACTGTCACTTCGACTGGCCGGCCTCGGGACGGTGATCGATCAGGCAGCTGGCGAAATTTCGAACCTGCCGTTACGCCCCCGCGCGATTCAGGCCGCTGCAGATAGCCTGTTGGATGCGATCGCCGCCTGGCGCTCCGTCGCGACCCATCTCGAGCTCTCGCCCGCAGCAGCGGCAGAGGTGGAACATCAGCCGATCGATCAGATAACGCCGGCACAGATTGGTGATCCGACGCGCTGGAGGAGCGATGCCTTGGCGCTACGTGCGGCCCTGCACACAGCAGCACGACGCTTGGTGTTGCTGCCGACCGACTTACCCTCGCTGCGGTTGATCTACGATAGCACTGCGGAGGGTTTTCTTGCGCTTCGCCGCACCGCGACAGGCGTGCTGCTGATCGATCATCCGTGGCGGGTGCGCAGGCCGCATCATGCGCCCCTGAGAGTGCCCGACCTCTTGCCCGCGCTGATCAACGCCACGCGCGCCTTTCTCACGATTGGCGCAGCCTCACTGGTTTGGATTTGGACCGCATGGCCGAGTGGTGCCACGTTCCTGACGTTCGCAGTTATCGCGATCACAATGTTCACTCCACAGGAGGATGCTGCCTACGCGATGGCAAGGACCTTCACCGCAGGCACGGTATTGACCGTCGTTTTCGCGGCGGTCATCGAATTCGCGCTGCTGCCGCAAGTGACGAGCTTCGGGGGCTTCTGCGTTGCACTGGGTCTTGTGCTGGTTCCGGCTGGGGCACTGGCAGCCCAGCCTTGGCAACAAGGCTTGTTTTTTGCGATGCAGGCAAACTTTATCCCGCTGCTCAGCCCGTCGAACCCAAACGTCTATGATCCGCCACGTTACTACAATTCCGCGATGGGGATCCTCGGAGGGATTGCCTTCGCCATGCTTGCCATGCGGCTGCTGCCGCCGATGCCGCCCGCTTGGCGCGCGCGTCGGCTGTTGGCCCTGACTCTGCGGGACCTCCGTCGTCTTGCGCACGGCAAGCTACCTTCGTCCTCCCAACAATGGGAGAGCAAGGTGTATTCCCGGCTTTCTGCGGTTCCAGAGTCGGTTGATCTGCTCCAGGCGGGTCGGCTGGCAGCGGCACTCTCGGTCGGCAAGGGAATCATTCGGTTGCGCCGCATCGCTCGGCGCTTCGGGCTCGACGGGGAGGCGAGGGCAGCCATGGATGCGATCGCGGCGGGCAACAGCGCCGAAGCAATCCAGGCACTCGACCGTTTTGATCGTGCATTGGCGGCTCTGCCCACAACGCTGCCCGGGGCTGGGCTGCGGCTGCGCGCCAGGGGCACGATCCTGTCCGTTGTCGACGCGCTGACCCAGCATGCCAGCTATTTCGATGCTAAAGTGCCGGCATGAGATATGCGGAAATCGATCTGCTGGGCGTTTACGTCGCCCCGATCGCGCTGATGATCGTTGCCGCCTGGCTGCTGATCCTTCCAATCCGCCGCTACGCGGAGCGTTTCGGGCTGCTGCGCTTCGTCTGGCATCCCGCATTGTTCATGTTCGCCATCTACACGATCCTGCTGTCCGGGATCGTTCTCTTGGCCGGCAGGATCGCAGGCTGATGCCCGACGCCAATGCACCCGCAGGAACGCAAGCGCGCGTCCCTCCACGAGATCAACCACCCAGCGCGGACCTCGCTCCGGTGAGGCGCCTGCACGCGGTACCGGTGCTGATCACGCTGATGGCACTGTTTTTGGCAGGGATCGCCACATGGGCGATGTGGCAGACCTACATGGAGGCGCCGTGGACGCGGGACGGAACAGTCCGCGCTTACGTTGTCACTATTGCACCGGAGGTTTCGGGCCGAGTCGTGCAATTACCGGTCGCTGACAATCAGTTTGTCCACAAGGGCGATCTGTTGATAGCCATCGATCCGACCGATTACGCGATTGCCGTCGACCTGGCGCAGGCAGCCGCCGACCAGGCGAGCGCCAATGCCACGAATGCGCAGCGCGAAGCGGAGCGGCGTGCCAAGCTGAATTTGTTGGAGACTTCGGAGGAGGAGAAGCAGACCTATCAGACCGCGGCGGTCTCGGCAGCGGCAACGTCGCGCCAGGCGGTTGCAAATCTGGCGCAGGCGCGGGTGAATCTTGAGCGGGCGACGATCCGGTCCCCGGTCAATGGCTACGTCACCAATTTATGGGTGCAGGTGGGCGACTACGCGACCGCCCGAGATGGCATCATTTCACTCGTCGATGCCGACTCGTATTGGGTGGATGGTTACTTTGTGGAGACAGCTCTTGATGAGATCCGGCCCGGAGATCAGGCAACCATCAAACTGATGGGCTATCCGGATCTGCTGAGGGGTCACGTTGGGAGCATTGCCCGCGGCATCACGGTCGCCAATGCAACGCGCGGTCAGGCGGGCCTGGCAGAGGTCAATCCGATCTTCACTTGGGTGCGGCTCGCGCAGCGCATGCCGGTGCGAATCCAGATCGACCATGTTCCCGATGGCCTGCGCCTCGTCGCGGGCCAAACGGCCACCGTGCAGATAGAGAAGACTGCAGGCAGCCGCTAACACGGTTTGCGATTGCGCACGGGAAGCTCGACGACCCCGGAACCCAGCACAGACAGTTCGTCATCCTGATTGCGGGCTTCCTGTGTGATCTCCACCAGACATCGGTCGTCTTCGACAAAGCGTCGTGCGACCTTGCCGCTGATGAAGAGCGTGTCGCCCTCCGGATTGTGGCGGCGGATCTTGCAGCTTGCGCGGCGCAACATGCCGTCATCGCCCATCCAGTTCGTCAGGTGGTGCGTCAGCCACGAGCAGCGCTCCGGTCCGTAATCATAGGCGCCGGGCACGCCGACCATGCGCGCGAATTCCGGCTCCCAGTGCACGCGTTCGGGACAATCGGGAATGCCGAAGCGGTTGGCGATGCCGAGGCCGCGGTGCGCCTGCACCTGCTTCCATGCCAACTTGTTGGCACGGATGTACAATCCGCCCCAGCCTTGTGCATAGGCGATGAAGCCGGTGACCGTCATTGGCCCCTTCACCATGACCGGCAGTTCATCGCCCTCGGCGACGTCGTCCCAATAGCGCGGATTAGCCCCACGCACCTCTTCCTCGGCATAGAGGTGCCCGATACGCGCGAGCTCATCCTCGGAATAATGCAGCGGCGGGCGTGTCTTCACCGCATCGTATTTTTGACCCCGCTCGCGCGCCTGGTCACGATCGGTGCGGAAACACCAGCTGTCGGCGGAGGCGACCATGTCGCCACGCTGATTGAAGAAATCGACATGGTAAATCTGCTGGATCGATCGCCCGGCAAACCGTGTCTGATGCTCGACCAGGTCCTTCAGCCAGGCTTCGGTGGTAATCGTGTCGTTGCGCCGCACCGGTGCATGCCAGGTCCAGTCGGCACCGGCCCACATCGCATGCACACCGGATAATCCGCCAACATAACCGGAGACAATCCGACTGGTTGCGAACAGGAAACTCGGCAGCGCGATGATCTCGCCCCAGCGCGTGTCCGCAGCGTAGTCTGGATCGCACCACAGCGGATTGTCGTCACCGATGCCGTGCGCGTAGTGGCGTATCGCATCGCGCGTCGCCTCGTGGCACCATGGTTCCAGCGTATTCTCGATCCGCACGTTCAGGCGGCGCCGCAGCGCATCCAGAGCGTCGTCGGTGATCTTCGGAAAGCAGCTCCGTCATGCCTGCTCCTGCAATTCGCGTTCGCGCAGTGCTTTGCGATTAACTTTGCCTGCCGGTGTCTTCGGCAGTTCGGCGACGAATGCGACGATGCGCGGGTATCGTGCTGGCTCAGGCGCGTGCGCACGAAGTCCTGGATGTCGCTGGCTAGCGCGTCGCTGTGTGGCTGGTCGGTGACGATGAACGCCTTTACCACCTGACCACGCCGTGCATCAGACACGCCGATGGCTGCCGCTTCGCGCACTTCGGGGTGACGCAGGAGCACGTCCTCGATCTCGGTCGCGCTCATTGTCCAGCCGGCGGATATGATCACATCGTCAGCGCGCCCCGCGTGGAAGTAGAAGCCGTCGGCGTCGATCCAGCCGCGGTCCTTGGTCGGAAACCACGTGCCATGCCGCCATAGCTTGATCTCGCCGATTTCGCCCGGTTCGCAGGCGCTGCCGTCTTGCCGCTGCACCGTCACCTTCACACCGGGCACCGCCTTCCCGAGCGCGCCGGGTTTGCAAGCGAAGTCCTCGGCACCCGGATAGTTGGCGAGGACTACGCCCACTTCGGTCGTGCCATACATACTGCAAAGGCGTGTGCCAAAAGTCTGTTCGGCGAAGGTCTGACTGTCGCTGTCAATTGGCTCTCCGGTGAACGACAGCTTGCGCACCGCGTAGCGATAACGCGGTGCGAGACCGGACTGCCGCATCATCCGATAATGCGTCGCCGCGGCTGAGAGGTTGGTGGTGCCGAAGTCCTGCAACGCGTGCAACAAGCGCTGCGGGTCGAAGCGTCCGGCATAGACGCCGGTCTCGACGCCAAGAGCCAACGGCGCCAGCGTGCCGTGCCACAGTCCGTGCCCCCACGCCGGCGATGAGGGACAGAAGAAACGATCGCCCGGCCGAATGCCAGTGCCGTACAATGCCGCGATCATCACCACCACGATCGCACGGTGCGTGTGACGCACGGCTTCCGGCAGCTCGCGCGTTGTGCCGGAGGTGTACTGGAAGATCGCCAGGTCGTCGGCACGCGTCTCCGGCACGAACTGGCTTGGATAGCGCGCCATCGTCGCGGCGAATGCATCGTCCTGTGGGACGATCGGTATCGTCAGTTCGCTAAGTGACTGCGCCTTGTCGGCGGTGGTCAGCAACAAGCGCGGCGTGCAGTCTTCGATGCGCGACCGCACGCCGTCGGGGCCGAACAGCGTGAACAACGGCACCGCGATCGCGCCGAGTTTGATCGTGCCGAACAGCGCGGCGTAGAACGCCAGTGAAGGCTCCAGCATGATCGCCACGCGGTCGCTGCGCCCGACGCCCTGCTCGGCCAGCCAATGCGCATAGCGTGCCGACTGCTCGGCAATGGTCCGGAAGCTGATGGCTTCGTCGCGTCCATCCGCATGCGCGATGCGGATGGCAATGCGATGCGGGTCCGTGGCATGGCGGTCGATGCATTCGTGCGCGATGTTCAGCTGCTCGCGATCGCCATCGAACAAGTCCCACAGCCGCGCAGATGCAAACTCGCGCTGTGCATCGGTATAGCTGGTAAAGTCGGTGAGCTGCGCCACGCGAATTACGTCGGCCTGCGCTGCCAACCGAGCCAGTCGCATACCCCCTGTGCCATTACCAACTCCAGGTCGTTGCCTTTCAGCCAGGGCAATTCTTCGGTGAACAGCGTCACGCATTGTCGGTAGCTGCATGGCATCCGGGTGATGTCTGTTCCCCAGAAGAAGCGGTGCGGTCCATACGCGTCGAAGATGCGCTGCAGCCCATCGTGGATGTCACGGAATGGGTAGGCTTCGGCGGAGTAGCCGGGCGCGCCGGTCGCCTTGACCGCGACGTTCGGGCACGTCGCCAGCGAGCACAGCGCGTCCAGATCGGCGAATGCCGCTGCGCCCTTTGCCGAGCGCACCAAGCCTAGATGATCGATGATCAGCTTCAGGTTGGGATGCCGCTCGGCGATTTGGCGGAACAGCGGAAGGAAGCGCCAGGCCATCGTAGCGACTGGCGTGCCGGCGCGTTCGGCCGCAGGCCACAGCCAGTCCATGGTGCCGTCCTTATGCCAGTTCTCCTGCTCGGGCCGTGTCAACGACCATCGCAGTCCCAGCATGCCCGGTCGCTGCTTCCAGGTCTCGATGCGCTTGCGCTCCTCTGGTTTGTCGAGCGGGAACCAGCCAAGGATGCAAAAATTGTCCGGATATTTCTTCGCGGCCTCGACGGCCATTTCATTGGAGCCAGGATCCCAGCTTGGCGGATGTAGCACCGCACCGTTCACGCCCGCCGCATCCATCTCCTGGATCAGCTCCTCGGCGGTATAGACGGAGGTTTGCCGATGATGCCCACTCGGCGTGCCACTGCCCCAGATATGCACCTGCGCGTCGATGACCTGCATGATCTGTCTCCTTCCCTCATCATGCTGGACGCCGCGGGCCGGACGCGTCAAACAAGGCGCGAACGATGACGCGGAGCATGCGAGTGCTGGACCGGATCTTGCTGACCAATGACGATGGGGTCGATGCGCCGGGGCTGGCGATCCTGGAACAGATTGCATCGGAGCTCGCGCGCGAAGTGTGGGTGGTGGCGCCCGAGCACGACCAGAGCGGCGTATCCCACGCGATCAGCCTGCACCACGCGCTGCGGGTCAGCCAGCAGGGCGAGCGGCGGTTCGGCATCACCGGCACGCCGGGCGATTGTGCGGTGATGGGGATCTGCCACCTGATGCCGGAAGCGCCGCAACTGCTGCTGTCCGGGGTCAATCGCGGTCTGAACCTGGGGATGGAGACCGTGTTCTCCGGCACCGTCGGCGGAGCGATGACCGGCATGATGCTGGGGGTACCGTCGATCGCGCTGAGCCAAGCCTACAAGGATCGCAACAACCCGCTGTGGGACGCATCGCGCACGCTTGGCGTACAGGTGGTGCGCGATCTGCTGGCGATCGGCTGGAGCAAGGATGCCTGCCTGAATGTCAATTTTCCGGCGTGCACGGCGGCCGCGGCGGGGCCGATGACATTGGCGAGGCAGGGCGTGGGAATGATCGCCGGCATGCATGTGGATACACGGACCGATCCGCGTGGCATGACGTATCATTGGCTGAACTTCCGGCGCGGCGATCGGCAGCAGGGACCAGAGAGCGATTACGACGCGCTGCGCGCCGACAAGATCGTGGTGACGCCGCTGCGCTACGATCGTACGGACGAGGACGCTTACCAGGTCCTGGCCGAGAAGCTGCCACGCTTCACCGGCTGAAGTCGCCGTTACAGCCCACCCGTGACATCGATGGTCAGTCCGGTCACGTAATCCGCATCCGATGAGGCGAGGAAGCAGATCACCTTCGCCTGGTCCGAAGCCTCGGCCATTCGCCGCATCGGCACGCGTGCGATCTGGGCAGCCTGATCCTCCGGCGACTGCTGGTTGAACCGCGGAGCAATACGTTCGGTCAGCGTCATGCTTGGAGCGATCGCGTTAACGGTGATGCCGAACGGCCCCAACTCCAGCGCCAGCTTCTTGGTCAGTGCGATGATACCACCCTTCGCGGTGGCGTAGGCGCCGCTCGACGCGATGCTGAGGCCGCGCCCGGCGATCGAGGCCAGGTTGACAATCTTGCCGCTCTTCCGCCGCTTCATCAGCGGAATCACCGCGTGGCTGAACAAAAACGTGCCGCTCAGGTTGAAGTCGATCAGCTTCTGCCAGTCGCTGAACGACAGCTCATCCATGCTCGCGTTTGGCCTGTCGATAATCGTGCTGCCGCCGACCGCATTCACCAGGATATCGACAGTGCCGTACTCCTTCGCGGCCCAATCGACCACAGCATTGACCTCGGCTTCATCCAGCGCGTTGCATGGACGACCGATCGCGCGGCCACCCGACATGTTCATCGCCTCCATGGCCATCGCAAGGCGGCGTTCGTCATTGTCCACTCCGATGATCACCCCGCCTTCGCTGGCCATGATGTCGGCGGCAGCCCGGCCAATGCCACTGCCCACCGCGGTGATCAGCGCGACCTTGTCCTTGAAGCGCATGATTGTTCCTCTCTCAGTTGAGCCGGGCGGCCTGTGCCATGACCTCGATCGCCTCGGGCTGGCGTGAACGCACGGTCAGGCTGGTGGCACCCGAGTCCTCCCAAGCGCGGAAGCGCTGCTTGATGCGGTCGGGGGGACCGACGAGCGACTTCATGTCCACCCATTCATCAGGCACCGCGGCGATTGCTTCATCCTTGCGTTGCGCGAGATACAATTCCTGAATCCGATCGGCGGCATCCTTGAAGCCCCGGCGGATCATCATGTCCTTGTGGAAGTTCTTGTCGCGGTGACCCATGCCCCCGACATACAGCGCGACCTCGGGCTTAAGTTTGGCAAGCGCGGCGCTTACGTCGTTGCCGACCTCGACATGCACCGAGGCCTGGATGGCAAAGTCACGCAGGCTCTTGCCATTGCCCGCGCGGCGGAAGCCCTCTTCGAGCCAAGGCAGATATTCCGGCAGCGAGCCCGGCACGAAGCCCAGCGGCAGCCAGCCATCAGCAATTTCCGCCGTCAGCTTCACAGTCGCTTCGTTGCCGGTCCCAAGATAGATCGGGATGTCAGGGTTCATGTGCAGAATGGATTTCAGCGGCTTGCCGACACCCATGGCGCCTTCGCCGGTGAAGGGCAGCGAGATCTCGCGTCCTTCATGCGTCACAGGGGCCTCGCGCCTGAAGATCTTGCGCATGATTGCGACGTAGTCCTTGTAGCGGTAATACGGGCGACCCCAAGGCTCGCCATACCAGCCCTCGACGATCTGCGGTCCGGATACGCCGAGACCGGCAATGAAACGTCCGCCACCCGCCATTGCATCGACTGTCGCAGCGCACATCGCTGCATTGGCCGGCGTGCGCGCGGCAAGCTGCATGATACCGGTGCCGAGTTTGATCCGCTTGGTCAGCGCCGCGACGTACGCGAGTGGCGTGACGGCGTCCGTGCCATAGGCCTCTGCCGTCCACACACTGTCGTAGCCCAGTTCTTCGGCCCGCTGAACGAGCTGGACAGGTAAGTCGAGATGGGCGCGCGAATAGCCGATGGATAGGCCGAGTTTCATGGCACCGGCCTCCCCTTCCCCTTGCGGGAGGGAGGCAGGGGGAGGGGGCGTCTCGGCCGTCTCAAGGCCCCTCCCCCCAACCCCCTCCCGCGAGGGGAGGGGGAGAGTTCCTTGGATAACTCATCGCGTGTTCCTCCACGTTGCGCGCGGGATCGGCAGGCCGAAGTTCTCTCGCAAGGTCGTGCCGACATAGTCTTTGTGGTAGAGCCCGCGCCGCTGCAGTTCCGGCACAACGTATTTGACAAAGTCAATGTAGGTGCCGGGGACATGAGTCGCAGCAAGCACGAAGCCATCCGCCACCGGTTCTGTGAACCATTGTTCCAGTCCGTCGGTGACTTCCTTGGGGCCGCCAACAAACGGTTTATTCGGCCGCGCCCGGTGGCTGAACTTGATGAAGTCGCGCGGTGTCGGATTGGCAATGCCGCTGGCACGCAGCACGCGGTCGCGCATCGATTGCGTGCCAGAAACGTTGGCGAGCTCCTCATCGGTGAACGGCTCGTCGATGCCCTTCGACGCGAAGTCGAAATTCATCGCCTCCGACAGCAATGACAGCGCATCCTCATCGGTCGCCAGCGTCTCGATCAGCGCCATCTTGTCCTCGGCTTCCGCCTTGGTTTCCGCACAGACGACATAGGCGGAAGGTGTGATGAAGAACTTGTCCGGGTCGCGCCCCTGCTGCGCGACATCATTCTTCATCTCGCGATAGAGCTGCCTGCCGTGTTCCATGCTGGTGTGAGTAGAGACGAACACCAACTCGCCCCAGCGCGCTGAGAAATGCTTGCCGCGGCCGCTTTGCCCCGCTTGAATAACGACCGGATGTCCCTGCGGCGAACGTGGCACCGTGAACGGGCCGCGCGAGCGGAACCACGCGCCCTGATGATCCAGCCGACGCACTTTGTCGGGATGCGCGAACAGGCCGGATTGTTTATCGAGCGCAATTGCGTCGTCGTCCCATGAATTCCAATGCCCGAGCACGACTTCCATGAATTCGTCCGCACGATCGTAGCGTGCGTCATGCTCCAGGTGCCCATCATGCCCCATGTTCAACGCTTCGCCGTCGTTCATCGACGTAACGACGTTCCATGCCGCGCGCCCGTTGGTCATCAGATCGAGCGTCGCGAACACGCGTGCGACGTGGAACGGCTCGAAATAGGTGGTGGAGGAGGTGGCGCCGAGGCCAAGGCGTTCGGTCGCCATACCCATCACCGTGAGCACGGTGATGGGGTCCATCTTCACGCAGCGGATCCCGTGCTCCACAGTGTGCCGATGATCATTGCCGTAGCGATCCGGCATCGCGAGGCGATCGTCGAAGAAGCCAAGGTGAAACTTGCCTTCCTCCAGGACGCGGCCGATGGTGCGGTAGTAGTCGGCGGACATCGAATCATCGCGTGATTCCGGATGACGCCAGGAGCTGACAAGGTTGGTGCAATTCTGCGCCTGCAGGAACCCAACCATGACCATCTGGCGCATTCGCGACGCTCCGTTCCGATACGATACTCGCCGGTATCATCGCGCGGATTTGCAGTGGAGGGCAATGTGATGCTCGGTCTGGTCACCACACTGAATGACAAGGCGCCGATGGAGCTGCGCGAAGTGCCTGAGCCGCAGCCGCAGCGCAACGAGGCACTCGTCGCGGTCCATGCGTTCTCGCTCAATCGCGGCGAGCTACGCTCGATCCGCAACAATGGCGAAGGCTGGATACCCGGTCAGGATATCGCCGGTATCGTGCTGAAGCAGGCGGAGGATGGCAGCGGCCCTGCTGCCAGCGCGCGCGTGGTCGCGCTGACCGATGAACTCGGGTGGGCGCAGCGCGTCGCAGTGCCCAGCCATCGCATGGCGGTGTTGCCGAACAATGTCAGCTTCGCACAAGCGGCGACGTTGCCGGTCTCTGGCCTGACGGCGCTGCGCACGTTGCGTCACGGAGCACCGCTGTTGGGTAAGCGCGTGCTGATCACTGGCGCCGCGGGCGGCGTCGGCACGCTCGCAGTGCAGCTTGCGGCGCGTTCAGGCGCGCGCGTCACTGCAGTGGTTGGGCGTGCTGCGCGCGCGGCAGGATTACGCGAGTTGGGCGCACTTGAAGTCATAGAGGGCATCGACACGGCACAGGGCCGCTTCGGGTTGATCTTGGAGTTTGCGGGCGGCGGATCGCTCGCACAGGCGATCAAGCTGGTGGAAACCAAAGGGACCGTGGTCGTCTACGGCAATTCGTCGGGTGAGCCCACGACTCTCGTATTCGCTGATTTCCGGGGGGCGCCCAACTCGCGGGTGCAAAGCTTCAGCTACTTCTATTCAGAGGCGGAGGATCGCTTTGCGCCCGACCTTGCACTGCTGGTGTCGCTGATCGCTGATGGCTCACTGAAGCCGCAGATCGGTGCGGAGCGGAGCTGGCGCGACTTCGCGGTGATGGCCGAGCAATTGCGCGATCGCCGAGTTGCCGGCAAGGCTGTGTTCCGCGTCGATTGAGGAAGGAATGTCCATGGAATTCGCTGGCAAGGTCGCGTTGATCACGGGTGGTGGCGGCGGCATTGGTCGTGCTGCCGCGATCGGATTTGCCGGACGCGGTGCCAAGGTCGTTGTGGTGGATCTGAATGCCAGCGATGGCGAGGCGAGTGCCGAATTGGTGCGCCAGCGCGGTGGTGAAGCACGCTTCGTGCGCGCGGATGTGACGAAATCCGCCGAGGTGGCGGCCTATGCAAAGGCGACGCTGGATGCCTACGGCGCGATCGACTGCTTCTTCAACAATGCGGGCATCGAGGGCAGAGCCGCACCGATGCAGGACTACGACGAAGCGATGTTCGATCAGGTGATCGCGGTCAATTTGAAGGGCGTATTCCTTGGCATGCGTCACGTCATTCCGGTGATGCTGAAGCAGGGCCGTGGCGCCATCGTCAACACAGCCTCGACTGCGGCGCTGTTCGGTGGACCAGGGATGGCGCCGTACGTGGCTTCGAAGCACGCCGTGCTGGGGCTGACCAAGGTTGCTTCCGCAGAGGTCGCGCATAGCGGAATCCGCGTCAACGCCGTGTGCCCAGGACCGGTGGAGACGCGCATGATGCGATCACTGGAGGCGCAGCGTAATCCTGACAACCCTCAGTCGGTGCACGACAGGAACGCGGAAGCCACGCCGACGGGTCGCTATGCAATGCCGGAGGAAGTTGCCAACGTGGTGATGTATCTGTGTTCGGATTTCGCCGGCGACATCACCGGCACGCATATCGTTATTGACGGTGGTCGCTCTGGGACTGGTGGAGCTCCGACAGCCGCGTCTCGGCGCGGTTGAGATTGTAGCGAGCGATGGCGCGCTGTTGCAGGCGCGCCGGTCCCGCAAGGACCGCAATCGCTTCGCGATAGATCGCGACCGCTTCTTCGAGTGAGCTGACGTCATCCAGGGCGGTCAGCGCATTGCCAAGATTGGTGCTCGCCATCGCCCATTCGAGCGGTGTCGCGTCACGCGTATAGACAGCGAGCGCGGCACGGCAGGCGGCGACCGCTTCGGCCAACAAACCGCGGTCTTGGTCCCGCTCTCCAAGAACGCGCAATGCCTGGCCGAGATTGCTCTGGGTGATCGCCACATCGATCGGGAACTCTGGCGCGAATACTCCTCGAGCGCAGCACGATAATGATCGATGGCGTCGCGCAGCGATGCAGTATCACCTGTGCGCTCGCCTTGCAGCGACAGCGCGGCGCCGCAGTTGCGTTGCATGCGCGCCCAATCGGCAGGTGCCGCCTCGCGCGTATACACACTGGTCGCCAGCCGGTAGCTGTTCAGCGCCGCGTTCAACCAGGCAGGATCGCTGTCGCGTTCGCCCAGCACGACCTGCGCTGCCCCGAGCAGTGCAACGGTGCGCGCCCAGTCCTCCGGCGTTGCATCGGCGCGGTAGATCTCCAGTGCGTGATCGCAGGCTGTCATCGCCGAGTGCAGCATCACCGGGTCGTCGATGCGTGCGCCAAGTGCCCGCAATGCTGCGGACAGGCGGCTTTGCGTCTTCGCCCAGTCGAGCGGCGCATCGCTTCGCGGCGCCAATTTCAGCGCCGCGTTGAAGGCCGAGACCGCGTCTGCGATGCCAGAGATGTCCTCGTTGGCCTCGCCTTCCGACAGCAGGATCTCGGCCTTGGCGATCGTCTGCCGCCAAGGCTCGCCGGCAGTCGATCCGCTCATCATTTTTCTGCACGCATCTCCGCAAAGGTTTCCTTGGCGACCAGCAGAGACTCGCGGATCAACGGTACGCCGACATAGCCGCCGAGGTGCAGCAGCAACTCGACCAGTTCGTCCTCGGTCCAGCCCTGATTGCGCGCCATCCGCAGATGCAGCTTCAGCTCTGGATCACGTCCGGTGGCTGCGTCCGAGATCACGCAGATCAGCGCGCGCGTCTTCAGGTCCAGGCCAGGCCGCGTCCACAGCGCACCGAAGATCGTCTCCTGGGTGACCTCGGCAAACTTCGCCATGATCGGGTCTTGGTAGATGGCTTTGTCCATACGCTCGACCGTCGTGTCACCCAGCAGCTTGCGACGCATCTCGCGGCCCTTCTTGCGCAGTTCGCTCTCTGGCATCGGTTGGTTTCCTTCCACGGCTATTAATTGGGCTATATTGTCACCCCCGCGGAGGCGGGGGTCCAGCGGCTGGTTCCCGGCTTTCGCCGGGATGACGGGTGCTACAGGTCTAGCACGACGTAGTTCTGTTCCACCGCGACCGGCACGGTCTCTGCCACGAACGGACCCTTTGCCAAGGCCTCGCCTGGCACCACCTCAACGTTGTAGGTGCGCGCCTTCACGCTCTCCGGGTGACACCAAGACTGGCCGGTCTTGATGTCGAACTCCCAGCCATGCCATGGGCAACGCAGCATCTCGCCGTGGCGTTCCAGCCGGTATTCGCCAGGCCGTTCCGCCGTGAAGCGACCGAGCACGAAGCCGATGCACAAAGGCGCGCCTTCATGCGGGCAACGGTTGATCAGCGCGTAGAACTCGCCCTTGACGTTGAAGATGCCGATAGAGCGACCTGCAACATCGACGATCTTGCTGGTGCCCGGCGCGATCTCGCTGACGGGTGCGACAACGTGCCGGGCCACAGGCTTACTCCAGGCCGTAGAACGACAGCGCGTTCTCGCGGAACACCATCCGCTTCTGCTGTTCGGTCAGCGGCGCCTTGAAGGCGTAGCGCGGATCGTCCTGGTCCCAATGCGGATAGTCGGTGGAGAACATGATGCGATCCCAACCGATCCACTCGCACGTCGCCAGCAGATCTTCCGGCCGTTCCGGCTCCTCGATCGGCTGCGTCGTCACCCAGATGTTGGAACGGATGTATTCCGACGGCAGCCTCTTCAGGTGCGGTACTTCCTCGCGCAGGCGCTTGTAGTGCTTGTCGAGCCGCCACGACAGCGATGGTAGCCAGGCGAAGCCGCCTTCGACCAGAGCGACACGCAGGTTGGGGATGTGCTCGAACACGCCCTCGACGACGAGAGAGGTGACCAGCGCCTCCTTGCTCTGCGGATAGGACGGGTGTTCCTCATGATAGAAGGACGGCCAGCCACCGCCGGTGGACGGATGCCCGCTGGTGCCGCCGAGGTGCAGCGCGATCGAGAAGCCATTCGCCGCGCAGGCTTCCAGCACTGGCCAGTAGCGGCGGCGCCCCAGAGGCTCCAGCCCGCGCGGCGGGATCATCACGTGCGTAAAGCGCCGATCGCCGGCGCGCTTCTCGATCTCCTTGATCGCACCCTCGGTGTATTCCAGCGGGATCTGCACGCCCGCCTTCAAGCGCGGTTCGCGGTCGCACCAGGCTTGTGCTTCCCACTCATTCGCCGCGGTTGCCATCGCGGCCCCGAACTCGACGTTGCGCTCGTCGGAGCCGCGGCCCAGCAACGGCATCATCAATCCATAGGAGACGTTGAACAGATCGAGCAGTTGCGCCTGCATCATCTCCAGATCGGAGCCAGGATGCGTGCCATCCTTCGGATAAGAGTCCATGCGCATGCCGGTGAATGGCGACATCCGCGGATAGTGTGGCGCATTGGAGAACGGCGAACGCGCGCGACCACCGATCGAGGCCCGGTGCTTGCGCCAGCGCTCGGGCAGGAACTCATCCAGATCGGCGGGCGACTTGATATACGGATGCACATCGCAATCGACGATGCCGAGTTTGCTCTGCGACGAGATGTCCGGTTGGCGATCGATGACGGCAACGTTCATCAGATGCTCTCCATGTTCATGGGGACAATCGGGAATAGGTCTTCAGTGGATTTTCTACCAGGATCTTTTGCAGCAGGCGTTCGGGCAGGCCATCCGGCAACGCGTCCTTGTCATCGAAGTGCCAGTGCGGATAGTCGGTCGAGAACAGCAGCATCTCGTCCGAGCCGATCTCGTCGATGATGCGCAGCAACTGCTCGGCTTTCGGCGGCGCGTCGAACGGCTGGATGGTCAGCCGCACATGCTCGCGCGCGTAGGCGATGGGCGATTTCTCCAGCCACGGCACCTCCGCGCGCACACCGCGCCAGGTCTTTTCCGCGCGCCACATCCAGCCTGGCAGCCAGGTCACGCCGGATTCCATCAGCACAACCTTAAGGCGGGGAAATTCGACGAATACGCCTTCGCTGATCAGGCTGTTCAGCACACCGGCGAAACCGGTCGACCAGGAGACGTAATCTTCCAGGTAATAGGACGGCCAACCGATGTTGGTCGGCGGATGGCGATAGGAACTGCCGGCGTGGATGCCGATCGGCAGGTCCAGACGCTCGGCGGTGCGATAGATCGGCCAATGAATGCGTCGGCCCAGCGGCAGTTCGCCCATCTCCCACAGCAGCACCTGCACGAACCGCGGATCGGCGGCGACCCGCTCGATCTCTTTGGCGGCGAGTTCCGGGCTGTGCATCGGCACGACGATCGAGGCGCGCAGCCTGTCGTCCTTCGCCAGCCATTCGGCAGCCAGCCAGTCATTGATCGCGCGGCACATCGCGGCTGAGAGATCTTCGCTCAACACCGCCTGCGCTCCGTGCAGCACATTGCAGATCGCGTGCTTGGTGCCGAATGCATCGAGTGCCTGTGAACGCAGCAGGTCGAGGTCCGTGCCGCCGGCACCTTTCGGCGGCTTCCAGTCGGGGCGGCAGTTGATCGGAGCATTCGGCGGAAACGCCGATGCAGTGTAGTTGTCGCGCTCCAGCCCGCGCATCAGGATGTGGGAGCGCCAATATTCGTCGAAATACGGCACCAGCACCTGCATGCTCGGCAGGGCCGGATGAATATCGCAGTCAATTGCGCCGGGCGCGGGGACGCTCACGGGTCGCTCCTCGTTGGTGTGGCAAGGATACTGCCGGGTATGGGGCGGTTCAATGGCAGGACGTTCACTGTGTGTTTCCCTGCCGCGGACTCAGCCTCGGTGGCAGCAGCAAAGCGAACCCCAGTGCAATCACCGAAAGCACACCTGCCAGCACGTAGGTGTTGTGCAGACCGAACGCGACGACATCGGTCAGCCGCGCCAGGTCTGTCGCCGGTAGCGCGTCCCGCTGGGAAGGTTCAAGCAACCGGTCCACCATGTTGATCGCCTCTGGCGCCTGGTGCACCAACGTCAGGTTCAGCACTGCGCCAAACGCAGCGGCACCCAGCGACTGACCGACAAAGCGCAGGAACATGCAGGACGAGGTGGCGGCGCCGCGCTGGTGCCACGGCACTGCCGCCTGGATCGAGACGATGAACGTGGTGTTGCAAAGTCCCATGCCGATACCAATGAGCAGCGATCCGGTGCTGGCCCAGATCACGCCGCACTCCGGCGTCAGAGTGATCAGCACCAAGCTGCCGGCGATCAGTGCCAGCGTGCCCATGACCGCGGTGAGGCGATAGGTTGTGCGCACCATCAGCCGGCCACCAAGGAAGCTGGCGATCGCCCAGGTCACCGACATTGCGCCCAGCACCAATCCGCCAGCCAGCGCACTGTGTCCCATTGCCCCCTGCACGTAGGTCGGCAGAAATGCCGATATGCCGGTCATCACCGCCGAGATGACCGCACCACCGAAGCTCCCGACGGCGATGATACGATAGTGCCGCCAAAGCTCGAGCGGCAGCATCGGTTCGGGCGTCGTGGTCTCGTGCACCGCGAGTGCGATCAGCGTGGCGAGGCAGATCGCGCCCGCAACGACCAGCGTTCTGGTCGACAGGCTGCCACCCTGCACCAGCACCACCATCAACGCCGTGATCGACAGCATCAGCAGCAGCGATCCGAGGTAATCGATCCGCCGCGGACGATGGTCCGACGGCTCCCGCAAGAATGCCGCGATCATCGCGATGGCAGCGATGCCGATCGGGATGTTCACCCAGAACACCAATTGCCAGTTGACCTGCTCGACGAGAAACGCACCGAACAGTGGCCCCAGCACGGCGGCGACGCCGAACACGCTGGAGACAAGGCCCTGGATGTGTGCCCGCTCGGTCGGCGTGTAGATGTCGCCGAGGATCGTGGTGGCGATCGGCTGCACGCCGCCGGCACCGAATCCTTGTAACGCGCGGAATACGATCAGCATCACCATGTTGCGCGAAAAGCCACACAACGTGGAGCCGATCAGGAACAGCCCCGCACCGATGTAGAATACCTTCTTGCGCCCATACATATCGGCGAGCCGGCCATAGACCGGAATGCTGACCGCCTGCGTCAGCAGATAGACGGCGAACACCCAGGAAAACAGGTTGAATCCACCCAGATCGGCGACGATCGTCGGCATCGCGGTGGCGATGATCGAACTCTCAACCGCGGCCATGAAGGTCGCCATCAGGCAGGCGGCCAGCACCAGGGTGCGGCGCACCGACGGTCCTTGCGCAAGGTCAATCGGTGCTGTCTTGGGGTGGAAGCCCTCGTCGGGCAAAGGTCGGCCTCGTTATGTTCTGGACGCGCGGCGCGTTCTGTCATCCCTGCTGGCGGGAGGCAACCTGCACGATCGCAACGCTGCCGTGCTATCTGCGTGACGAACATGAGGGCATGAAGGGGTAGAGATAATGGCGAAGTCCCGGCGGGCCGGAGCGTGACTGTCGAAATTGGCGTCGACATCGGCGGCACCTTCACCGACATCGTCTGCCGCTGCGCCGGCCAGACCATGCAGACGCTGAAGATCCCCACATCACGCGGTGATCCCAGCCAGGCCGTGCTGAACGCGATCGGCCATCTGGCAACCAGCCTCGGCGTGGCGCCGGGCGATATCGCGCGTTTTCTGCACGGCACAACCATCGCGACCAACGCGGTGCTGGAACGCAAGGGCGCGAAGATCGGCCTGATCGCCAGCGAGGGATTTCGTGACATCCTGGAGATCGGCTACCAGCTTCGCCAGGATCTGCATCGCATTCTGCTGGAGCCGGTGACACCGGTGTTCCTGGCCCCCGGTGCGCAGCGCAAGGAGGCGCGCGAGCAGGTCTCGGCCGAAGGCGAGATCATCGTGCCGCTGGATGAGGCGTCGGTGCGCCAGGCGGTTGACGAACTGGTCGCCGATGGCGTGCAGGCGATTGCGGTTTGCTACCTTTTCTCCTTCCTGCGCCCCGAACACGAGCAGCGCACGCGTGCGTTGATCGCAGCGGTACATCCCGGAATTGCTGTGTCCCTGTCGAGCGAGGTCGATCCGACGTTTCGCGAATATGAGCGCACCGTGGTTACCGCATTCGATGCGTATATGAAGCCGATCGTCGGTCGCTATCTGGAGCGTCTGGAAGATGGCATGCGCACTGCCGGCGTCAGTGCACCATTGCAGATCATGCAGTCGCGCGGTGGTCTCGCTGGCACGTCGGTGGCGCGCAAGCGGCCGGTGAGGCTGTTCCTGTCGGGGCCTGCAGCCGGCGTGATCGGCGGCGCAATCGTCGGGCGTTCGTCCGGGTGTCGCGACCTGATCACCATCGACGTCGGCGGCACGTCGAGCGACATTGCCCTGGTGGAGGGTGGCGAACCCCTTATCCGCGCTCAGGGCAATATCGCCGGGTTCCCGGTGCGCGTGCCGATGGTCGATGTGAATGCAATCGGCGCTGGCGGTGGGTCCATCGCCTGGATCGATGGCGCCGGTGGGTTGCGCGTCGGCCCGCACTCCGCCGGCTCCGAGCCTGGCCCCGCGTGCTACGGACGGGGTGGCGAAGAAGCAACGGTCACTGACGCTTCGGTCGTACTCGGCTGGCTCGATCCCGCCTATTTCGCCGGCGGCTCGGTGACGCTTGATCCCACGCTGGCGCACACTGCCATCGAGCATCGCATTGCCCGACCACTCGGGTTGTCAGTCGAGGAGGCCGCACTGGGAATTCACCGCGTTGTCAACGCGCAGATGGTCGAAGGCATTCGCTTGGTTTCGATCCGTCGTGGCCTCGATCCGCGTCGCTTCACCTTGGTTGCGTTGGGTGGTGCGGGGCCAATTCATGCAACCGCCCTGGCCGCCGATCTTGGCATCGGCAACGTGCTGATCCCGCGCCATCCCGGCGTGCTGTCGGCGGCCGGCCTGCTCGCCGCACCTATCGAGCACGAGGTGGCCGTCGCCTTCCCACGCCCTCTCAAGGGTCTCGATGTCGCCGATGTGCATCGCGTGCTGGGCGAGCTGGACCATACGTGCGCCGCACTGATGGCCGAGGAAGCGATCGGCAGCATGCCGACATCGATCCAGTACTCCGCCGATGTCTGGTACATCGGTCAGTCATATCATATAGAAGTCCCGCTGGCTGCCAGTGCACCGGACGCACTGCACAAGCTCTATCGCGATTTCCTGGTACTGCACGATCGTATCTACGGCCATGCCACCGAGCAGCCTGCGGCGATCGTCAACCTCCGTACCGTGCATCGCGCAGGCGGCAGCGATCATCTGGACGAAGGCACCTATCGGCCGCTTGACGCCGCCCCCGAGAAGCCACCGCGAGCCGTCTGTGTTGCGGGCGCAAATTCGCCGCTGCCGGCCACCATCTATCACCGGCCTGCGATGCCGGCCGGGCTTACCTTCAGCGGGCCCGCAATTGTAGAGCAGGATGACACCACCACCCTGGTCGAACCTGGCTGGCGTGGCACAGTATTGGACAATGGCAACCTGTTGCTGACGCGAGGCTGAGATGGACGTGGACCCGATCACCCTGGAAGTGCTGCGCAACAAACTCGACGGTATCGCCAACGAGATGCAGCTGACGCTGGTACGCAGCGCGTTTTCAGCCATTGTCAAAGAAGGCCTCGATGCCTCGGCCAGCCTGTTCACGCTGCGCGGCGAGACGCTGGCGCAGGCATTGGCGATCCCGGTGCATCTCGGCGCGCTGACCCCGATGGTGGGTCGCCTGCTGCAGGACGTGCCGCTGGAGACGATGGGCGAAGGCGACATCTGGATCCTGAATGACACGTATATGGGCGGCACGCACCTGCCGGATATCGCCATCATGATGCCGGTGTTCGCCAGCGGCCAGGTGATCGCGATCAGCGCCGCGATGACGCACCATCAGGACGTCGGCGGGATGGCGCCTGGCTCCACGCCGACCAACGCCACGGAGATTTTCCAGGAAGGCATCCGTATCCCGCTGCTGCAGTTCCGCCACGGTAAGACGCTGAACGACACGTTGATAGCGATGCTGCGGCGGAATGTGCGGCTGCCCGACGTGCTGATGGGCGATATCAACGCGCAGGTTGCCGCCTGCACGATCGGCGCGCGTCGGCTGAGTGAGCTGGCCGGCGGCTTCGGACGCGATGAGCTGCTGGCTTTGTTCGACGAACTGCTGAACCGTGCGGAAACGATGACGCGGCAGGCGTTGAACACTCTGCGCGCTGGGACGTATCGGCACGTCGACTACCTCGACAATGACGGCATCGAGCTGGACAAGCTGGTGCGGATCGAAGTCGCAGTGACCATCGAAAGCGGCCGGATGACGTGCGATTTCACTGGCACGTCGCCGCAGGTGCGCGGGCCGTTCAACTGCATGGCGTCGGGCCCTTATGCCGCTGCGTGTTTCGCGTTGCGTTCGGTGACCGATCCCGAAGGTCATATCCCCAATAATGGCGGATGCTTCCGGCCGCTCGCGTTTCATCTGCCTGAGGGCAGTCTGGTCAATCCGCGCGAGCCGGCGCCGACCGGCTGCCGTACCTCCACGATCAAGCGCATCACCACGGCCATTCTGGGTGCCCTACGACAGGCGGCGCCCGATCGCGTGCCGGCGGACTCTGGCAGCGAGATCGTCATTATGCATTTCGGCGGCCAACGCTCGGATGGGCGTCGCTATGTGACGTCGCAGCTTCTGGTCGCCGGCAGCGGTGCATCGCCGCATCTGGACGGAGTGGATGTCATCGAGACCGACGCCAGCAACTGCCTGAACGTTCCGGCCGAAGCGCTGATGCTGGATGCCCCCATCCGCGTCCATCGCGTTGCGCTGGCGCGCGATTCCGGTGGCCCGGGCACGCATCGTGGCGGTCTCGGCGGTGTATTCGAATATGAACTGCTGGACGGTGAGGCCACGGTGACCTATCGCGGTGAGCGTCATTTGTGTGAGGCAGATGGCGTCGATGACGGCATGGTGGGCGGACGTGCGACTGCGGTGATCCACCGCACCGACGGGCGCGAAGAAGTCATCAAATCGAAGCTCGTATCGACGCTGCGCAAAGGCGATCGCATCGTCATCGCAACCGCCGGTGGCGGCGGCTATGGTTCGCCGCTGCGGCGCGATCCGACCTTGCTGCAGGCGGATCTGCAGAATGGCAAGGTCAGCCTGGAGGCAGCGCGGGAATATTATGGATATCGCGGCAATGTCTGAGCCGCACGATCTGCATGCGCCAGCGCTGCGCGACCGCGCCGTCCGCGCTGCACGTGGGGAGGCGTCATTCGATGTTCTGCTGACCGGTGGGACCGTCGCCGATGTAACAACAGGTGAGTTGCGCGCCGCAGATGTCGGTGTAGTCGGTCCGCTGATCGCCAGCGTGCATACGCGCGGCACGCGGCATGATGCGATTCAGTGCATCGATGTGGCAGGCCGGATCATCGCGCCAGGGCTGATCGACTCGCATCTGCATATCGAAAGTTCGATGGTCACGCCGAGGCGCTATGCCGAGGTGGTGGTCCCTCAGGGCACCACCACTATTTGCTGGGACCCGCACGAGATCGGCAACGTTTCTGGGCTTGATGGCCTGCGCTGGGCCATCGCGGCCGCCTCCGGCCTGCCGCTGCGCATCGTGGTGCTGGCACCGTCCTGTGTGCCTTCTGCCCCTGGGCTGGAACGCACTGGCGCTGATTTCGGTCCGGATGAGATGCGCGAGATGCTGACCTGGCCGGGCATCGCCGGTGTTGCCGAGGTGATGGATATGCGCGGCGTGTTGCAACGTGGCGCGCGCATGAGCGGGATTGTCGATGCTGGTCTCACCAGCGGCAAGCTGGTATGCGGCCATGCGCGCGGATTGCAGGGTAGCGATCTGCAGGCATTCGCGGCGGCCGGCATAAGCGACCACGAGATCACCAGCGGGGATGACCTGCTTGCCAAGCTGAGGGCGGGATACACCGTGGAATTGCGCGGCTCGCATGATTATGTGCTGCCCGAGGCGGTCGCCGCGCTGAACACGTTGCCGCAGATTCCGCAGACGCTGACAATCTGCACCGACGATATTTTCCCCGACGATCTGGTAGATGCCGGCGGCATGATCGACGTGCTGCGGCGCCTTGTGCGGCGAGGGCTTGCCCCGATGCAGGCGCTACGATGTGCCACGCTGAACGCCGCCATGCGACTGGGCCGACGCGATCTCGGGATGATCGCCCCAGGCCGTCGCGCTGATCTGGTGGTGCTGTCCGACCTGAATGAGCTTGTCGTGATGCAGGTGTTCGGCTCCGGCAAGCTGGTTGCCGACGATGGGCGCCTGCTCGTGCCTCTCGCTGAGGGTCCGCGCGGTGCCCCGCTGGACACGACGCACATACCAAGGCTGAGCGAAGGCGATTTCGTGCTGCGTGCACCTGGGGTGAATGCCGGCCAGGTGCGTCTGCGCACGGTAGCCAGGCCGCGCTTTACCGAATGGGGCGAGGTGATTGCTGATGTGCGCGACGGTGCGGTCGAACTGCCCAATGATGCGATCCTCATGGCAGTAATTCATCGCCACGGCCACGCACCCGCAACGCCTGTTCTCGGCGTGCTCCAAGGCTGGAGCACTTGGAGAGGCGCGCTGGCCACTACTGTCGCACACGACAGCCACAACCTTGTGGTGTTCGGTCGCGAACCGGCCGATCTAGCTGCTGCCGCCAATGCAGTGATCGCAGCCGGCGGCGGCATGGCGGTGGCAACTGCCGGTTCCGTCACCGCGATGCTGCAATTGCCGGTCTGTGGTCTGCTGTCGGACGCTCGCGCCAAGGTTGCGGAGGAATTTCGCGCCTTGCGCGAGGCGGCCGATGCGATCGTTGATTGGCAGCCGCCGTTGCTGACCTTCAAGGCCGTGGTCGGCGCCAGCCTTGCCTGCAACCCCGGTCCGCACGTGACCGATGTCGGCATCACCGACGGCAGCACCGGAGACATTTTCGCCAACGCACTGGTTGGCGCCGCTTAATGCCCTTGTTAAGCTGATCCGCAGACGGGAGATCCACGATGCGGATCAAGCACGCAGTCCTGGCGGTGCTCGCCATGGTATTGGCGATTCCGGCGAGCGCCGACAACACGCAGGGTATCACCGACACCACGATCAAGATCGGCAACCTCGGGCCATTCTCCGGTCCGCAATCGACCTTCACCCCGTTGAATTACGGCCCCGAAGCGTACCTGCGCTACATCAACGACCAGGGTGGCGTGAACGGGCATAAGTTCGTCACCGTGTTCGCCGACGAACTCGTGCAACGAGGCCAAGGGCATCGCCGCGGCGAAGAAGCTGATCTTCGAAGACAAGGTTTTCATGATCATGTCCAACCCTTGCAGCGGCGTCGCCATGGCGATCAAGCCGATGCTGGTGCAAGAAGGTGTGCCGTGGATCGGTGCCTCGGCCAATCCGAAAATCAGCCGCCCGACATCGCCTGGTATCTTTCATGCGACCTACACCGGCATTGAATCGGGCCGCGCCATGGCAAGCTTCGCAATGGGCAGGCCTGGCACGACGAAGATCGCTCTGGCGATGCACAGCGACGATTGGGCGCACGGCTACTGCGACAACGCCACCGACTACATCAAGAACCACAACGGCGACATCGTCGCCACCACCGCACTGGAGCATGGCGCGACTGATGCGACCGCACAGGCGCTGCAGATCAAGGCATCCGGTGCGCAGGCGGTCATGGCATGCCTTTATCAGCCAGAACTGATCGTGCTGCTGCGCGAGTTGCAGAAATTCCAGATCAACGTGATCGTCGTTGGCGCCCTCGGTGCGGATTTCGACCAGGTGGTCCAGGCGTTCCCCAACCATGACTGGCTGAACCAGCGCTTTTTCCAGCCCTATCAGTTCAAGGCGAAACTCGGCACCGGGCCGCTGAAGAAATACCACGACATATTCGGGAAATACCTGACCAAGGATGAGCTGCCGAAGGTCGGCGAACCCACCAACTTCTACTACTTCGGCGTGCCCGCGGCGATCGTGACGGTCGAGGCGTTCCGTCGCGCCGGCCCGAACCCCACGCGCGAAAGCTGGGAAAAAGCCATGGAGTCGCTGAAGGATTTCGACACCGGCGTGCTGGCGGACACCGAGACCTTCGGCCCCGACAAGCATGTCGGCGTGGAGAAGATGTACGCGGTGGGTCTCAGCGCGCAGGGCCAGGAGACTGTCTACAAATCATGGGGCGACGCATTGCCTGAAGGCGAATAAAGGCCGGCCACTGACCGGTCGAAAACTGGGAGGCGGTCATGACGGTGCCTACTTACGACTGGATCGCGTATCACGCATCTATCCGCGGCGATAACATTGCCATGGAGGATCTCGGGTCCGGGCGGGCCTTCACCTATCGTGAATTCGATCAGCGGGTCGACCGGCTTGCCGCAGGGCTGCGCGATCGGTTTGGCATTATGCGTGGCGACCGTGTCGGTGCCTTGGCGCATAACTCAACCGACCATTTCGAACTTCAGTTCGCTTGCACGCGACTGGGTGCGGTGTTTACGCCATTCAACTGGCGGCTAACGGTCCCCGAGCTTCGTTTCATCGTCAGCGACTGCGAGCCGACGGTGATGTTCTATGATCCGGATTTCGCCGACACGGCGCTGGAACTATCTGCGGCATGTGGTGTCCGGCATCTGTGTGGACGCGATCCCAACAACAGCGGCTACGAGAGCATGATTGCCGAAGCGTCCGGCGGAGTGACGCCGGAGCCGCTGACACATGATGACGTCGCGACCGTATTGTATACCTCCGGCACCACCGGCCATCCAAAAGGTGCCATCATCACTCATGGCATGCGGTTCTGGCAGATGATCAACCTGACCGGACCCTGCCGGGTGACCGCGGATAGCACATGCCTGACCGTCCTGCCGCTGTTCCACGTCGGCGGCCTCGATGTCTATGCCAATCCGGTATTTCACTATGGCGGCAAGGTACTGGTCGAGCGAGCCTATGATCCGGCGCTAACCTTGCGTCTGTTCACCGACACCGAAGCCAACGTCACCCACTTCATCGGTGCGCCGGCACACTTCCAGTTTATGGCGCAATTGCCGCAATTTTCCGAAGCGAGGTTCAATCCCAATCTCTTGGCCTATGTCGCCGCGGCACCAGTACCGCTGCCGCTGTTGCAACAATGGCAGGCCCAAGGGCTCGACCTGATTCAGGCCTACGGAATGACGGAGACCTGCGGCGTCGTCATGTCGATGGAGCCCGGCGACGCAATCCCCAAGGCGGGATCCGCGGGCAAGCCTTGCCTGCATGTAGATATGCGCCTGGTCCGCGCGGATGGCACGGACGCGTCGACCGATGAGATCGGCGAAATCTGGGTGAAGAGCCCGAGTGTAACGCCAGGATACTGGAAGCGGCCCGACGCCAGTGCCGCGACCTTCACCGATGGCTGGCTGCGCACCGGCGATGCAGCGCTGAAAGACAAGGATGGCTTCTACTACATCGTTGATCGCTGGAAGGACATGTACATCTCAGGCGGCGAAAACGTGTACCCCGCTGAAGTCGAGGACGTGCTGTATCAGCTTCCAGCGATTGCCGAAGTGGCGGTGATCGGCGTGTCGGACGAACGATGGGGTGAGGTTGGCCGTGCCATCGTCGTGCTTAGGGCGGGCGACACTTTGACCGAGGTGGAGATCTTTGCGCACTGTGAAGCGAACCTTGCGCGCTACAAGCACCCGCGTTCGATCCGATTTGTCGAGGCATTGCCGCGCAATGCGACCGGCAAGGTGCACAAGCCGACTTTGCGACAGCAGTTTGGCGCTGCCTGACGCCATGATGGCGTAGCCGCATGCTGACTCTGCTGCCGCAGCTTCTGGTCAGCGGCACCTCGACCGGCATGCTCTACGCCCTCATCGCCTTGTCGATGACTGTAGTTTATCGCGCCACCACGGTGGTGAATTTCGGCCATGGTGATATGGTCGCCGCCGGCGCATATGCCGTGTTCGTGTTTGGCCTTGGCTTTGGCCTACCGTTCCTGGCCGCACTTGCGCTGGCCATCGCGTTGCTGTTCGCCGCTGGCTTCGCCACGCAGCGCCTGCTGTTGCAGCCCATCGTTGCCGGCCCGCACTTGTCGTTGGCGATGATGGCGCTCGCCATTGGCTTCACCCTGCGGGGTGCACTCCGCTTGGAATGGGGCAATGAGACGATCAATCCCGAGCGCCCCTATCCCCAGGACGCCTATATGCTTGGCAATGTCGTCATTACGACGGACGACGTAGTGATATGCGGCGTAGTCCTGTTGCTTCTGGTCGTTTTGTTCCTGCTGTTTCAAGTGACCCCACTTGGCAAGGTGATCCAGGCCACGTTTCAGAGCCAACGCGGCGCGGCGCTGGTCGGCATCAACGTACCG
The DNA here is from genome assembly GCA_963850535.1 of uncultured Alphaproteobacteria bacterium. Classification (GTDB taxonomy): domain Bacteria; phylum Pseudomonadota; class Alphaproteobacteria; order Acetobacterales; family Acetobacteraceae; genus JAMXLO01. Next base: position 176,263 of record CAWKMC010000025.1, read on the forward strand.
CTGTTCCATGCATTCATGTGGGGCGGAGGAACGGCGCTGGGCGCTATCGGCGGTGTCATGCTGTCGATGATCGCGCCACTCACGCCGGACCTTGGGCAATGGACTCTGGTGCAGGGCTTCGCCGCAATGACTCTCGGCGGCTTCGGTTCCCTCGGCGGCGCGGTCGTCGGTGGAATTCTCCTCGGCATCATTCAGAAGCTGCTTGGATTCTACCTCAATACCGTGTTCATCGAGATCACTGGCTATTTGGTGCCGATCATCGTTCTGCTGCTGCGGCCGCAGGGGCTGTTCGGTCGCCGCGCCACAATACGCGTATGAGCCTGCGCCGCGTCTTCTGGTTGTTGCCGCTTGTCCTGCTGCCGCTGCCGTTATGGCTCAATCAGTATCAGCAATACGTGCTGAACACGGCACTGCTGTACGTCCCCGTAGGGATTGGCTTTAACCTTGTGGTCGGCAATCTCGGTCTGCTGGCCTTCTCCAATGTTGCCTACTTTGGCCTTGGCGCCTATGCGAGCGGCGTGCTGATGGCACAATTCGGTGTGCCATGGTGGATCACGCTGCTGCCCGCCGCGCTGATCGGCGGTGCGGCTGGCGCGATCGCCAGCATACCGGCCTTACGCGGTGTGCGCTTGTTTTATCTCGCCATCATGACGCTCGCCTTTGGCGAATTGATGCGTTGGACCTACATTCGCTGGGAAGCGCTGACTGGCGGTTCCATGGGCATGGCGGTACCGACGCCCAATCTATTCGGTTGGACTCTGGATACGGATCTGCGCCGATTCTACGTGTTTCTCGCGCTGATGGTCGTGCTGGTCGCGATCACCGATCGCCTGCTGCGTTCGCGCTTTGGCCGTGCCTTTATGGCGATAAAAGACAACGAGATCGCCGCCGCCGCGATGGGCATACCGACGGACCGCTACATTGTGCTTGCCTTCGCCTGGGGCGGTGCCGTCGTCGGCATTGGCGGCGCGATGTTCGCCATTTCGGTGGGCCACCTGACGCCGGCCTCTTTCGATCTCACCGAGCTGCTGCGTCAGTTCGCAATCATCATGGTCGGAGGTCTTGGCAGTCTGACCGGCACGATCATCGGCGCCGTCATCGTAACTGTCGCGCCGCAAGTATTCATCAGCTTTCCAGGGTTCGACGAGCTGGTATTCGGACTGTTGATAATTCTAGTGATCCTGTTCCTTCCCCGTGGCCTCGCCAGCCTGCTGGCGCGCGCCCATCCGGTCTTCGTCGAGCGCTACTATCGTGGCTGAGCCACCCCTGCTCTCGGTGCGGAAGATCGAGGTTCGGTTTGGTGGCTTGGTCGCGGTGGACGGCGTGTCCTTCGATCTGGGCGCTGGCGAGATTTGCGCCTTGATCGGACCGAACGGCGCCGGCAAGACGACGCTGTTCAACGCGGTGTCCGGCAATGTAGTGCCGAATGCTGGCAGCATCCGGTTTCGCGGCGAGGAGATCGCCGGGCTGACACCGCACGAAATCTCTGCCCTCGGCGGACGCCGCACATTCCAGAATGGTGGGTTGTTCTCGGAGCTGACCGCACTGGAGAACGTGCTGGTTGGCCTGCATGTGCAGGTTGGCAGCGGGTTTCTTGGCTTGCTGTTCGGCAACCGCTCGGCCCATGCCGAAGTCGCCGCGACACGGCGCGCGCGCGAACTGCTGTCCCTGATGGGCATCGAACATCTGGCGGAGCAGAAGGCTGGGGCGCTGTCAGGCGGCCAGCAGCGGATGGTGGAAATTGTGCGCGCCCTGGCGACCAACCCACTGTTGCTCTTGTTGGACGAGCCCGCCGTTGGCTTGTCACCCACCGCACGGCAGCAGCTTGCTGCCGTCATTCGCGATCTGGCCCGGACGGGCAACGTCGGCATCCTGCTGATCGAGCATGCGATAGAACTGGTCATGAGCGTCGCTGATCGGGTGATCGTGCTCAATGACGGACGCAAGGTCGCTGATGCGCCGCCCGAACAGGTGCGGGCGGATCGCGCCGTGCTCGAGGCGTATCTCGGCCATGCCTGATGCGTTACTGGCCGTCCGCGGTGTAGAGGCTGGATACAGCAGCCGGCAAATACTGTTCGGTGTCGATCTCGACATAATGGCAGGCGAGGCAGTTGCGCTGCTCGGTGCGAACGGCAGCGGCAAATCGACGCTACTGAATACGCTGAGCGGCTTCGTCAGACCACGCCAAGGCTCTATCCGGTTGGGGGGAGAAGAGCTGGCCGGTTTGTCGCCGCATCGCATCTTCCGCCGTGGCATTGTTCAGGTGTCGCAGGCGCGCGATCTGTTTCCGGAAATGTCGGTGGAGGAGAATCTGCGTCTCGGCGCTTGGACCCGCGGCGGCGACACTACCCGACTCCTACAGTCGGTCTATGCATCGTTCCCGCGCCTGGCCGAGCGGCGCACCCAGATAGTGCAACTGATGTCCGGCGGCGAGCAGCAGATGGTGGCAATCGGCCGCGCGCTGATGAGCCAGCCGCGGGTGCTGTTGCTGGACGAACCATCCGGTGGGCTTGCTCCGGCGTTTGTCAGCGAGATCGCCTCGATCGTGACATCGCTAAAGCACCAGCATGTCACCATGGTTATGGTGGAGCAGAACTTGCGCCTGGCACTAACGGTAGCGGACCGTATCGTGGTGCTGCGAGACGGGGTCGTGGTGCAGCAACAAAGCGTTGGCGCGGACGAAGAGCAGATCGTTCGGCAGATCTATCTCTGATACTCCTCCCGCAAACGGTAGTGCTGGACTTTCCCCAGGGCATTGCGTGGCAGTTCATCCACCAGCACGATCTCGCGTGGCACTTTGAATCGCGCGAGTTGATCCAGCAGGTGGACTCTGTAAGGCATCGACCGATATCGCTGCCCGGCCCACAACGTAAGCGACTGGCACCTCCTGCCAGCGTGGGTCTGCAACGCCAATGACCGCAGCCTCCACGACCGACGGGTGGTCCAACAGCACGCGCTCGATCTCCGCGGGATAGATGTTTTCGCCCCCTGAAACGATCATGTTCTTCTTGCGGTCGTGGATACTGAAGTAGCCGTCAGTGTCGCGGATTGCGACGTCGCCGGTGCGGAACCAGCCATCGTGCAGTGCCTCTGCCGTCGCGCGGTCATCCCGCCAGTATTCGGTGAGCACATTTGGCCCCCGAACTTCTACCTCACCGGCGATGCCTGCCGGCACTTCCTGCCCCGCGTCATCCACGACCCGCGCGTCGCAGAGCAGGCCAGGCAGTCCTGTCGATAGCGGTCGGGTCAGGTCGCCGCCAAGACGCGTATAGACAGCAATCGGGCTAGTCTCGGTCGCGCCATAGACTTGGAGCACTGGCACTCCGCGCGCCTGCACGGCGTCGACGAAACCCTGCGGCACCAGTGTCGAGCCCGTGCTGATCGCGCGCAGGCTGCCAAGATCAGTGGCTTGCCAGTGCGGATGCTCCAGCATCGCCTGGATGGTGGACGGGACAAGGGTCGTCAGAGTTGGCCGATCGTGTGCTATGGCTCCCAGCGTCTCCTCGGCCGTGAAGCGGGCGTGCAGCGTCACGGTCGCACCGAGCTGTAGCGCCGGCGTGGTCTGAATGTTCAGACCGCCGACATGGAACAAGGGCAGCACTGTCAGCACATGATCATCGGATGTCATGTCGTGCATGTGCTGGCTCATCACCGCATTCGCCAACAGCGCCTGCTGCGTCAGCACCGCCCCCTTCGGGCGTCCCGTCGTTCCGGCTGTATAAACGATGAGCAGCGGGTCGAGCCAATCGACATTCGGTTCATGGCCCCCGTCGCTGCTGGCGGCAAGCAGGTCAGCGATCAATTCCAGGGACACGATGTGCGCGCCACCCCCCACTTCGAAAGGTTGCGCGACAACAACTGCGCGAACGTCAGCATCCGACAGGATGAACTGCAGCTCCGGCGGGGCGAGGCGCCAATTCAAAGGTACTAGCATCGCTCCGAGGCGGGCACAGGCGTAGAGCAGCGTCAGACAGTCCGGATGGTTCATTGCCAACAGGGCAACGCGATCGCCTCGACCGACACCCAGTTCCGACTTCAGCGCGCGTGCCATCCGACCGATGCGGTCGGCAAACGTAGCGTAGCTCCATGCGCTGCCAGCGAAGCGCAATGCAAGCTTGTTTGGCGTGAACGAAGCATTCCGATCGATCAGGTCGGCGAGGCTCATCCGTCAGTCTCGCCTTCTTGGTACAGCGAACCATGGCCGATACGTTCCAGGCAGACCTCTGCGGTCCACGGCGCCATCAGCGAGCCGCATCGGCTGTCCCGGTAGATCCGCTCCAACGGCAGTGATTTCAGCATCGAATGTCCGCCGCAGGTGCGGATGGCCAGCCGCGCCAGGTCGTTGGCCGTCTCCATTGTACTGAACTGCGCCGCATAGGCACGCAGTCGCTGTTCCGGTGTAGGATCGACACGCGCCTCGCTCACCGCCTGGAACCACAGTGTCTTGGCCTGTTCCAGCTTGATACGCATCTCGGCAACCGCAAGCTGTTTCACCACGCTGCTGCGTCGTCCGCCGCGCAGATAGCGCATGGTGAAGTCATAGGCGGCCTGCGCCAGGCCGAGATATGTCGGCGACAGCGTGAGAAACATGTGCGGCCAGCGCGTTGCGGCCTGAAAGTACATCCCGCGCGGCATCAGTGCTGCGTCGTGCTCGACGAACACATCCGCGAATTCCAGAGTGCGCGAAACAGTGCCACGCATGCCGAGAGGGTCCCAGTCGCCGACCACTGCGACCCCATCCGCATGCGCAGGGATCGCCAAATATAATGTGTTGCGCCTCGAGGCACTTTCATCACCTGTACGCTCGGTGCAAAGCACCCCGTAGTAGTCGGCATGCCCCGACAGCGAAGCGAACACCTTCCGCCCGGTCACCAGCCAGCCACCGTCAACCGGCTTCGCAATCGTGCCGAAGGGAATGGCGCCGAGGGCGGATGCATTTCCCTCCGAGAATGGCTGCGCATAGATCGCACCCTCGACGACAATTCGCCGGAAGTGCAGTGCACGGCGCCGCTCGTGCTCGGCCCGTGTCGTTGCATCCATCTCAAGATCATCAGCCAGCGAACCAGTCCACAACGTGGAACAGACGTGCATGTTCCAGGTGAGCGCCGTCGCACCGCAGGATCGCGCAACCTCAGCCGCGGCAAGCACATAGGAGCGGTAGTCCGCCTCCAGTCCCCCATGCCGCCGAGGGATGCATATCGCGAGCAGCCCGGCATCCCGCAAGTCGTGGTAATTCTCCGTCGGAAAGCTTGCATCACGGTCATGCCGCGCGGCGCGCGCGGCAAATCGCTCCGCGCCCAGTCTTCGCGCACGAGCAATCAGGTCCGCCTGCTTAGTGTCGATGTGGAAGGCGAGGGGATCGAACAGCGGGGGATCAAGCATATCGGCCATCCTGCAGCATAGCTTGACCAAGCCTGCCGAGCGAGCGCGGCAAATTGACTTGTTTTGCAGCCAATGCCTAAGCTTCCATGCAACGTGCCGGAATGGCTGGACGGGAGGGAGTCATGCGTCGTCTGAGGTCGCTCGCGATCACGTGCCTCGCGTTGCTGGGTCTGGCGGTACAGCCGTCACTGGCCGCGGACGACACAATAAAGATCGGCTACATGGATCCGTTCTCCGGCGCGTTTGCCGCTGGCGGCGATGCGGGCCTAAAGACGTTCCAATTTATACTCGACTACATCAACGCCAAGGGCGGCCCACTCGGCAAGAAGTACGAGCTGGTGACTTTCGACGACAAGCTGCAGCCCGCCGAGGCACTGATCGCACTGAAAAGCATCACCGACCAGAACATTCCGTTCGTGATGTCCTGCGTGGGCTCCAATGTCGGATCGGCGCTGATTGATGCAGTCAATAAGCATAACGCCCGCAATCCGGACAACCGCGTGCTACAGCTCAACTGCGGCCAGCTTGCTACTGAGCTCACCAACGAACAGTGCAGCTTCTGGCATTTCCGCTTCGCGGGCAGCGTGGAGATGCGCGCAGTGGCTCGGATCAAGTCGCTGCCACAATCAGTCAAATCGGTCTATATGCTGAACCAGGACTACCTGTTTGGTCAGTCCATCGAGAAGGACACCAAGCGCTTCCTCACCCAGTACCGGCCAGATATCAAAATCGTGGCAGACGAGTTCATCCCGCTGATGCAGATCAAGGACTTTTCGCCCTACATCACCAAGATCAAGGCGTCGGGCGCGCAGTCGCTGCTAACAGGGAACTACGGCCCTGACCTCAATTTGCTGCTTAAGGCGGCCGTCGATTCCGGCCTCGATATCCGTTTTGACACCTACCTGGCGCATGTGATCGGCGCCGCCACGGCCATGGGTTCCAATGGGGAAGGTCGCGTCACGTCGGTGCTGGACGACCACGACAATATCGCCGTCGAAGAGCACAACGCGGAAGCCGAAGAGTTCTTCAAGAAATGGCGTGCAACCCACGATTTCATGTTCATTAACGTGCCCAGCGTGGTCCAGTTCGAGATGCTGACACGGGCGATCAACCAGGCCGGCTCAACCGACGCGGTGAAGGTCGCGTTGGCGTTGGAGGGCTTGGAACAGAAGGATCTGTTCGGTGTCACCAACATCATGCGCAAGGAAGACCACCAGCTTCTCTACCCCTATTACGTGGGGGTGTTCACCAAGGACGTAAAATACGACGCGGAGAAGACGGGCCTAGGCTGGAAGACGGTCTACAAGACCACGGTGGCGGATGAAACGTTGCCCACCACCTGCAAGATGAAGCGGCCTTCGTCGTAGGCACGGGGACCGGCCATCATGCAGATCGGCCTGATCTCCCTGCTGGACGGCCTCGTCTACGGCATGCTGCTGTTCATGCTGGCGAGCGGGCTTACGCTGATCCTCAGTATGATGGGCGTTTTGAATTTCGCCCACGCCAGCATCTACATGCTCGGTGCCTATTTCGCCTACCAGATCAGCCGCTGGATCGGCTTCTGGCCCGCGCTGCTGATCGCGCCGCTATTGTGCGGCGCGATCGGAGCGGCAATCGAGGTCTGGGGCCTAAGGCACGTACACCCAAACGGTCACATTGCCGAACTGCTTCTGACCTTCGGTTTGGTATTCATCATCGGCCGCGCGGTGCAAATGGCCTGGGGCATGCTGCCGATGCCGTATCGCGTACCGCCCTCGCTCGACTTTCCGCTGTTCTCGATGTACGGCGAAAACTTCCCGGCCTATCGTGGCTTCATGCTGCTGGTGTCCGCCGGCATGCTGTTCGCCACGTGGCTGCTGCTTAAGAAGACGCGCATCGGTCTGATCATCCAGGCGGCGCTGACCCATCCCAACATGGTCAGCGCACTTGGTCACGATGTCCCGCGCGTCTTCACGCTGGTGTTCGCCGGCGGCTCGCTGCTGGCGGGACTCGCCGGCGTGATTGCCGGTAATTACTTCACGACCGAGTCGGGCATGGCCGACGCGATGGGGCCGATCGTGTTCGTGGTGGTGATATTCGGCGGGCTCGGTTCGCTCGCGGGCTGCTTTATCGCCTCGATCCTGATGGGCATGGTGCAGACCTTCTCGGTGGTGATCGGATGGTCGTTCGCGGATCTGGTTCGGCCACTCGGCGTCACCATTGGGCAGAACGACCTCCTTGGAGAAATCCTCGCCATTCCGGTCTCGCGGATAGGACCCCTCGTCCCGTACGTGCTGCTGATCGTAATCCTGCTATTCCGGCCGCGCGGGCTGATGGGCACACGCGAGACATGAGCGACGCTGCGGTTCGCGCTTTGCCGTCGCGGTGGCCGGTCGCCCTGGCTGTACGTCTCTGGCCCTGGATCATCGCGGTGCTAGTCACCGTCGTGCTGCCCTGGCTGTTGTACGATTTTCAGCACGGCCGCCATTCCGGGTTCATGCTGTCGATGTTGAGCCAGATGGGCATGATGGTGATCTTCGCCCTGTCGTTCAACATGCTGATGGGCCAGGCGGGATTGCTGTCGTTCTGCCATTCGGTGGTGTTCGGACTTGCCGGCTACTCGACGGTGCACTTTCTCAATGCTGCTGGCGCTGGCGGACTGCCGGTGCCATTGGAACTGATGCCCTTGCTGGCTGGGTTGAGCGGCCTGGGGTTCGCGATCGTGTTCGGCTACATAGCGACCAAGCAGCGCTCCACTGCATTCGCGATGATCACGCTCGGCATCGTGCAACTGGTCACGACAGCGGCAACGATGTTCCACCACTTCTTCGGTGGCGAGGGCGGTGTGAACACGGATCGCCAGATTGGCATCAGCCTGTTCGGCCTCGACTACGGTCCCGCGATCCAGGTCTACTATCTGATCGCGGCCTGGATGATGATCTGCGCGGCCGGCATGTATTTCCACACCATGACTCCCCTTGGGCGCATGGCGAACGCCGCTCGCGACAATCACGAGCGCGCGCAGTTCGTCGGCTACGACCCTCGCATCGTCCGTTTCCTGCAGTTTGCGCTGTCTGGTTTCTACTCCGGCATCGCCGGTGGGCTGTTCGCCATCACCTATGAGATCGTCACCTTCGACGCAGTGGCCGCGCCGTTGGCCGCCAACGCGCTGCTGATGGCCTATATCGGTGGCGCCACCACCTTCTTCGGCCCAGTGTTGGGAGCCATCCTGATTACGCTGCTGCAGAGCGGCGTCAGCCTGGTGTCGAACTCGTGGCTGGTCTATGTCGGCGTGCTGTTCATCGTCATGGTGACGTTCGCGCCCGCTGGCCTCACCGGGATCATCCTGGAACATGCCCCGATCGCGCGCGCCGGCGTGCTGCACCGGCTCGCGCTCCCGTACCTGCGTATCGTGATCCCGGGCCTCGTCATGCTCTTCGGCTTCGTCGCGATGGTCGAGCTGCTGTCGTTCCTCACCATCGGTATGGCTGAAGGCAAGCACCTCGCATTGTTCGGTCACGCGATCGACGTCTCCAGTGCCGTGCCGTGGCTGACCGCAGCAGTCTGTCTTGTCGCAGGCGGCATCTGGCTCACAGCGGGATCGCGTCACTTCCGGCGGGTTTGGAGCGGCCTTATTGACGTTGCACGGCAGGCATGACCGTGCCCTCGCTTGCCCTGACCGATGTGACCAAGAATTTCGGCGCGACCCAGATCATCCGCGGCGTCAGCATGAGCGTCTCCGCCGGCGAGCGCCATGCGCTGATCGGTCCTAACGGCGCGGGCAAGACCACGCTCTTCAACCTGATTAGCGGCCGCTTTCCGATCACCTCGGGCGAGATCCGGCTGGATACAACGCGGCTCGACGGCCTGCCGCCGCATCGCATCAACCGGCTTGGGCTGTCGCGCAGCTTCCAAATCACCTCGATCTTCCACCGACTTAGCGTTTACGAGAACATCCGCTGCAGCCTGCTGTGGAGCCGCGGCTACCGCTATTCCTTCTGGCACGCCCTGGGCCGCCAGCGGGCGCTGAACCAGGAAACCGAGCGCCTGTTGCAGGAGCTGAACCTGGCCGATCGCTGCGACGTCCCGGCGGGCTTGCTGTCCTATGCCGAGCAGCGGGCGCTCGAGATCGGCATGACCATCGCCGGCGGCGCCAGCATGATCCTGCTCGACGAACCAACAGCCGGCATGAGCCACAGCGAGACAGAATACGCGGTCGCGCTCATTCGCCGCGTGACGCAAGGCAAGACGCTGGTGATGGTGGAGCACGACATGCGTGTGGTGTTCGACCTTGCCGACACCATCACGGTGCTCGTCTACGGCCGAGTAATCGCGTCCGGGCCGCCGGCGGAGATCCGCTCCAACCGCGCGGTGCAGGAGGCGTACCTGGGAGCGATTGCCGCATGATGTTGGAGGTCAGCGACCTGCATGCCTTCTACGGCAAGAGCCATATCCTGCAGGGCGTGGATCTTACGGTCGGTGAAGGCGAAATAGTTTCTCTTCTTGGCCGGAATGGTGTCGGTCGCTCCACGACCTGCAAGGCCATCATGGGGCTCGTCGACCCGATTGGAACGGTTCTCTACCGTGGCCGAAACATTGCTGGCCTGAGCGCCAATCTCGTGGCCAGAGTGGGAATTGGTTATGTGCCGGAGGATCGGCAGATCTTCCCGACGCTCACGGTACGCCAGAACCTGATGCTTGGCCTCAAGCGTGCCGGCCGGTTCGGGCGGTGGAACTTCGATGACGTGTTCCGGCTGTTTCCCAATCTGCCGAAAGGCAGAACACCCAGGCTGGCGTTCTTTCCGGAGGCGAGCAGCAGATGCTGACTATCTGCCGCACGTGATGGGCGACCCTGACCTGATCCTCATTGACGAGCCGACGGAAGGTCTCGCACCGAGGCTGGTCGAGCAGGTGCGGACAATTGCTCGAAGAAATTGCCCGCCGCGGCGTCTCTATTTTTCTAATCGAGCAAAAGTTGACGATCGCTCTTCAGATATCTCACCGATTGTACGTCATGGGGCACGGACGTATCGTATTCGCTGGTACGCCGGCGGACGTTTCCAGCCGGGCTGACATCGCCGCGAATGGT
>CAWKMC010000026.1:0-19822 GCA_963850535.1 uncultured Alphaproteobacteria bacterium
GGTATAACACCAATTCGATGCCCGGCGTGAATGACACGAACTTATATGGACCAGCACCGATCGGTGCCTTCTTGTATCCCTCTTCTCCCACCCGCTCGACGTATTCCTTCGGCACTACCCAGCCGGCACCAGTGGCACTTGCATAGAAGGTGAGAAAGTCTGGCCAGGGCTCCGTCAGACTGAACCGTATGTGATCTCCGCCGACAATCTCGATCGATTTGACCCTACGTTTCATTTCGGCTTGGCCGGTCCCGCGATAACGCTGAAGGAGAACTTCACATCTTCGGCCGTCACCGGTTCGCCGCTGTGGAACTTCGCCCCTGCACGCAGCGTGAACTCATAGGTTACCCCGTCCTCCGAGGCCGAGGACCGCTCAGCAAGCGAGGGCGTGAGCGGCCCCGACGGCATCGGCTTCAACACCGCGTCATGCAGAGCGTAAAGCACGAAGAATGGCGTGACGATACCAGGTGTGTCCGCAGGATCAAACCATGCGGGAGGAATTGTCACTCCAACACCCATGGTGATGCGACTATCCGTGTCGCTCGCGTGCGCCGCGACTGCGATGCCTATCACAAGAATAAACCCATGGAGCATGTTTCGAAGTTTGGTCAACCACGATGCCGACAACTGCATTGTAACCTCCCCAGCCGGGTCGCTTTTTCAGATGAGTGCGATTATCGGATAGGTGCTTAGCGCGACACCGTCGGCTTTTATTATGGTGTCTGGTCGCCTGCGAACATCCTAGCGTCCAGAGTGAGGCAAATACGAGTGGAATCACAGCGGCGCCCGATAGAGCGCACGGATTGCCCACCCGGCCTGCGGTTTTTCGCCAAACTTGGCTCAGCCCGCGGGCCCGTTCAGCATCCTATGATCGAGGAGGGACCGAACCGCCTGCACTTCGGCTTCCAGCGTGGGAAAGTCGCGGAGCTTGGCGGTCCACACTTCGATACATAGCTGTGGCCGTGCAGCTGTGGATCCCCCTCGGTCAGGTGCACGCCTTCGATGGAGTAGGTCACGCGCATCGGCCTTGGGACTGACGCAGACCCAGTCGAGCGGTGCGGCAATGCGCGTGCCCGTTGGTCTCGATGGCAACATAGAGGCTGCGTGCCTTGAGGGCCTTTATCAGGGCGGTGTTGGCCTGCAGTAGCGGCTCTCCCCCGGTGTGTTCCCGTGGCACCCTGCCACACGGCACGCGCCGCATCGGCCAAGGATTCCACCGAGGCGAATGGCATACCGTCGACGAAGTCGGTGTCGCCGAACTAAAACTGCGCGTGCCCAATCGCCTGGCCACAAGTTGCAGCCGGCAAAGCTAATGAAGACCGCCCCGCGGCATTGGCGCCTTCACCCTGGACTGTCAGGAACAGTTCCTTTAACCGTGTACGTCACCGTGGTGCCTAGACTGCCAGGGTTCGGGCGAGCTCTCAGACTGCGTTCCAGCCGCGTGCCCGTCCCGGAACGAGCCGGTCGAGCACGTCCAGCAGCAGGGCGAGGCCGAACCCCCAGGCGCCATTGACGAGTGGCCCGATTGCCATTCGGGCCGGGACCCAACCGCCCGCAAGGGGCTGGCCCTTGAGCGGCGCCACGATGAACCAGGCGACACTCGTGAGCACGATAGCGCCGAACAGCACTGACGTTGCGTAGAGACGCGGACCACGGCCAGGGCGCGCGCCGAGCAGAACGAAAATCATTCCCCAAATGCCGCCCCAGAATGCCGACGAAATGACCTGTGGTACGCCAAGTGGCGGCGTTGGCCGCATGGCATAGGCGTGCGCCGGGGTCAGCCCGAGCACATGCAATAGCGACAGCATCTGCTGGTGCAGGTACCGATGACGGCGAAGAAGCCGGCCATGAAGGCCGTGCAGAACAAACGAGGGGACATCCGCGACATTCGTCATCCTTTCAGTTTGGGTGATCCTAGGCGCACACGAGTTCCAGCTCGCGCTCGGCGCGCAGACTGTCGAGATCGCGGCCGATCGTGGTCACGGCGAGTGTCCGGCCGGAACGGATGAATGCCACGCGGCAGTCGCGCTTCTCGATCGACCCCTCGATGACGAGCGAATCCCAACCCTCGGCGTGACCGACATATGAGACGGACATGTCGTAGTGTGCGCTCCAGAAGAACGGCACCGCGTCGAAGGGCTGCTTGCGCCCGAGCATGTTCAGCGCGGCAGTCTGGCCCTGACGTTCGGCGACCACCCAATGCTCGACACGGATCTTCTGGCCGCTGTGTGGATCCGGCCAACGCGCGATATCGCCGGCCGCGAAGATGCCGGGGACACTCGTCTGGAGGTATTGATCGACGGCGATGCCGCGGTCCAACGTGAGGCTGGCCTGTTCTGCCGGCTCAAGTGCTGGCCTCACACCGATGCCGACGACCACCAGGTCGGCCTCAATCGTGGCCCCTGACTCAAGCTGCACCGCGCGCTCGGAAATCGCGTGGACTTTGTTCTGTAAATGGAAACCGGACCCCATGCTCCTCATGGACCGTGTGGATCAGGGTGCCGATGTCGAGGCCCATGATCCGCTCCATGGGGATGGGGTTCCGGTGCGACCACATCCACGTCGAGCTGCCGGTTCCGCAACGAGGCGGCGACCTCCAGACCGATGAAGCTCGCACCGATCACCACGGCGCGCTTCGCCTGCATCGCGGCCTCGATCAAGGACCGGCTGTCGGCGAAGGAGCGCAGGTAGTGCACGTGCGGCAGAGTTGCGCCGGGCACGTCCAGCCTGATCGGTTCGGCGCCGGTCGCGATCAGCAGCGCCTCATAGGGCAGGGTGTTGCCGTCCTGCGTACGCACGATCCGACGCTGCGTGTCGATCGCGGTGACGCGCGTCCCAAGGCGCAGATCGATCACTAGCCGCTGGTAGAAGGCGGCATCCCGCAACGGTATCCAATCGTCCTGCGCCGTGCCGGCCAGGTAGTCCTTCGACAGGTTTGGCCGGTCGCACGGCATGTCGCCATCGGCGCTGAGCACCGTGATCGGCCCACCGTATCCCTCGCGGCGCAGCGTCTCCAGGGCGGCCTGCGCCGCGGCGCCGCCGCCGAGGATGACGATCGAGGACGGTGCGGCGGGAGATGGTGTCACCGACCGTGCGGTGGTCTTTCGCGCCTCGCCCAGCAACAGTTTGCCGTCGCGTTGTTCGACATCATAGCAAGGGATGTCATTCAGCGCCGGCGCGCGGACCGCCTGACCGGTTCGCAGGCTGAAGCAGGCGTGGTGCCAGGGGCAGCGCACTGTGTCGCCGACCAGGAGACCCTCGCCAAGCGGGCCGCCGTAATGCGAGCAGGTGGCGCCAACGGCAAATATCTCGCCGCCGGACTTGGCGAGGAGGACGGCATCGCCGCCGACTTGTCCGACGATCATGGCGCCGTCAGGCACCTGATTAGCATCGGCACCTCGGATAAGGTCGGGGCCCTCTTGTTTGCTTTGGTCAGCGCTCATGACGTGCCTCACTGTGTGCAAGCCAATGTCGTTTAGCTAACGCTGCAACCTGCAAATAGGTCGCTACAGTCTACTCTGGATCGACGCACGGCCACATCAGGGCATTCCGACGCGCTGACGCCCAAGCCGTCCGCAGCCGGCGTTTCGGCCCTTCATTTGCGCGTGAGAAGGGGGCATGCTGGTTGAGCGGCTACCCGCATGATACCAACGAAAAGTGACGCTCGCAGCAAGCGACCGACCAAAGCGAGCAGGTAAGCGTAGCAGCAAGACTGGAGGATGCCCAAATTGCCTCTGATACCGGCCAACCGATGCCGAAGTCTCTTCTTGGTGATCATCTCGGCGCCGTAGGCGCCTGCCATAGGCTTTCGCTGGTCTGGCGGCAGCCGTCGGCGCGTTGTGCCAGTACCAGACGGCCCGCACTGTTCGCCTGATCACGTGGGACCTTCCAAACACCATCCTGATCGCTTGTATTGCTCAGTGGCATTGCCTTCACCATGCTTGCGCTGCGTTGCTGCCACCGATGTCGCAGTCCATGCGAGACTGGCAGCTGCTCGCGCTGACTGTGGGCGATTTGCGCCGCCTGGCACGCGGCAGATTGTCGTTGACGGTGGTGCACTGGGACCAACGAAATTTCGGCCGGTTGTCCGCAATGCAAGGCGAAGTCGACTTGCTACCTGCCGTCCGGCTTGCGGCAGGGCTGACGCTCGGCAGCGGAATCATCCGCCTACGCCGCATTGCAAAACGCTTCGCACTGGGCGCCGAATTTGCGAGGGTTATGACGGCGATTGCGCAACAGCGCTGCGGCCATGCGCGAACTCGTGCGCCTCGATCAGGCGCTTGCCAAGATGCCGCTTGACGCTCTCACAGCCGGGATTTTGCTCAGCGTTCTAGCAGTCTGCTGAAAAACCCCACCTATTCCGACGCTGAGGAATGAAAAGAATCAGAATCAGTGGCGTCAGGAATCAATCATTCACCTCCACCCAGTTCCGCGAATCAATCTTGCGTCGCGGTGGGGTCCGAAAACCTTTTTCCGCAGACTGCTAGTGGTGAAAATCTAACGGATGGTGCCGACCGTTTGCCCGCTCAAGATCCCGTTTGGGACATTGCTCCCAGGATCAGACTGTCTCAGATGGGTGGGAAAACCGACATTCGTTGACCGAAACGCATCATCGTTGCAGCTTCGTCTGAACACGCGAGGCGCCTCGATGTCAGTGGAAGTGCGGGCCGCTTTGGACGTGGACCTGACGCGCTCATTCAGCTCAATCAGTCATGCTCACCCGGCACCACATCTTACATGAGTTGCAGCATCTTCACCGACACGCCGACTTGGCCGTCTTTCGGTAACCTATCGGCCAATTCCGACTTTCTGCAAGCTGGGGCCACGTCTACTCCGTTTCGCGATGAGCTTACCGGCTTCTACCTTGCCGCCGATTGCCTCGCCCCCGGGTGCAGGGTGGAGCGCACCTTCGCCACATCGGCGGTCCGTTCCACCACCGATGAATGTTCGTCGGCATTTTCTTTCGATGACTGCTTCGGGTGGAGAGCGGACATTCCCATGTAGCGGGCTGTCGAGCCATGCTACCTGGCCGGAAAGGCACCCGTTAATCTGACAGGATCAAGCGCCGAGGCTGCGCGGGACATGTTTTAATCGGAGCGATCCTGATCTATCGTCAGGTGATCCGCCGCGAGCCCCGGCTGTCTCGGGAATGTAGCGTGCGATGTGCAGGGGAGCGGTAAGCGATGCCGAGCAGCTCCATCGTGACGTTTGCCGATCCTTACACCTGATCGTGCTCAAGTAAATGATCCGCTTGCCCGCCTTGTGTCTTGCCGGATGCGTGGTCGGCGCCGGCCTGATCCCTAGTAACGATAGTCCTCCATTCGAAGCCCGCTTGTCGGTCCCGTCCTCGGCTGATGATGCTAATTCACCACTGCGCGATGCAAGGCTGACGGGCGTCGTGATCGGACCGGATCTACGCATCGCGATTTTTGCAGTGTCCGGCACTAACCCGCTAGTGCTGTCGGAGGGCGAAACACTGAAAGACTGGCGACTCGACCACATCTCACCGGGGAAAGTCTTGCTCAGCGGTCCGACCGGTACCCGTACCATGAAGCTTGAGCCGAAGCCGGACGCGGATCTTGTTCGACCCCCTCCGCCTGTTGCGGTCCGACGCAGCGAACTTGCGCCTAGCGTACCACCCGATGCGGAGCTGGCTGGTGCGCCGGAGCAGCCAACGGCCATGACTCCTATTCCTGTCGGCAACTTATCGGCAGCCATCCCAGTTCAGGCGCAAGGCTACCCCTTTTATTTTTCGGAGAATTACTCTGGGTATGAGCAGGGCTACCCATCATACAACTACTACCCGTACCCATACCCGTTTTTCGCCTACGCTGTTCCGCTAGGGTTCGCGTTTCGGTTCACCCTTTTTCACCGTCACGAAATTCATCATGGTGCCTTCCACGGCGCTGCCTTCCATAGCGGTGGGTTCCACGGCGGCCGTCACCCTAAGTAGAGGGCCGCCCATCCGGCACCGAGCCGGTCGATCACGCCCGGCAACTCGATCGCCACTCAAACTCGCCCGCACGCCAGCAGCGTGTCGGCTGGAATGCAAGTCGGCACCGCCATGATTACGTCTGCCGTTACTGCTGCATTGCGCTTCGGCGCAGTCCCTCGCGTGCGGCTAATGCCAGCGAGCACGATCTTCACCTCCTCCGCACTGGTCGGGTTCGGCTGCTGAGCGCCTTCCCGTCGTGGTTCCTGCGCATCGAGTGCGACCGCTGTGGCAAGATGGTGATGCACAACGAGTTGCATGTGCCGTGACGGGTAGGACCCTCTTCGACATGCTGAAGCGGACGCGGCACAACGGTTGCGGAGGGGTTCCTGGTCGGACCGAACTGATGACTGGGATCGAAGGGGGGTGTCGAGCCACCCGGTGCGCCGCATCGTGCTGCTGGGCGGGTAGCCGCATACCGCCTTATGTTGAGCTGATTACTGCGCCTTGCCATCGGCTGCAGGCTCGAACGCGTCGGCGCGAATGGCAGCAGTAGGTGGTTTTCCGCCAGTCTGCTTCTGAGCATTACTCTGGAGAACCGGACATTCGTCTCACGAGCCAACTGGCCGAAAGCAACCTTATCGGGTTTCTTCGAGTTGGAAACAAACTGTTCCTCGCCGCCAATGTGATCATGACCAGCGAGGCAGACCAATGATCCTACAGCGTTTCGCCGATCCAAGACGGCTACCGCGCATTTGCGGTGGGAAGCCGCTCCATCTGCTGCTAATGAGCGCGTCCGAAAGCGAGTTTCGATCAATGCCTGTTGTAATACCGACTTAACCGCGACACTGACCGGAAGCATGACCGCATAGGAAGAGGTGACACGACTGCTGTTGAATGGACTGGCGGCTTGAGCAGTCGAGGATACCAGAGCAAGCATTCGCGGACACAGCTAGGTTAACCGCACCCTTCAGCTTGTCATCGTCTTCCATAATCGTCTTGCAGTCGCTCGATGTCGTCCTCGTCGAGACGCTCGCCATGCTGCACTTCGATGAACACCAGATCCTCGGTGCCCGGGTTCTCGATACGGTGCGCGGCGCCGCGGCCGATCGCGACATGTCCGCCGGGCGCAAGGGGGATTATCTCCGCGCCACGCGTCACCCGCGCCATGCCACCGACGATGGCCCAATGTTCGGCGCGGAAGGCGTGCCGTTGGAGTGACACACGCTGTCCGGGCCGCACGACGATGCGCTTCACCGCATAGTTGGGGCCGACCGCGATGATCTCCCAAGTGCCCCACGGACGGTCGTCCCGCTGACCAACGGCATAACCCGTAGACATCCGCCCTCTCCCATTCAGCAGCGCAGATTGACAGGCGCGGCGATGATCGCCGAGAGTTCCGCGGCAAGCCAAAACGTTTTGGAGGCTGCCGTCGCCGGTGTCAATTCGGAGCCTTGCGAGCCGGTTAGGGTTGTCGATCACGACCGTCTCGCGCGCCCTGGCGGGATACCCGGACGTGGCTGCCGCGACGCGCGAGCGCGTCCAACGTGAGGCTGAACGTACAGGTTATCGCCCGAACCATGTCGCGCGACGGCTGCGTACCGGCCACAGTGGCACCGTCGGTATTGTCGTGCCGTCCGAGCCGGGCACCTTCGATCAATTTTTTCTGGCGATGTTGGGCGCCATCGGACCGTTGCTGTCACGTGACGGCCTCGATCTGGTGCTGATGGGTGCGCCGCCATGCAAGGCGGAGATGCACTCGTATCGCCATCTGGTCGAACACCATCGGGTCGATGGAATTCTGTTGGCACGCACGCGCCGCGATGATCCGCGCATCAGTTATCTGCTGGAGCGTGGTGTGCCGTTCATCGCACATGGGCGCAGTGAAACCCCTGGCAGTTTCGCTTTTCTGGACATCGATGGCGAGACTGCGTTTGCAGCGGCGACGGAGCGGCTTCTCGGCTTTGGGCACAGCCAAATCGGCCTGATCAACGCTCCTGAACAATACATGTTCGCGCACCATCGGGCGGTGGGCTGGCAACGTGCCTTGACCGCGGTTGGGTTGCCGCAGGGGCCGGTGTTGCGGGGAGAAGCGACGGAAGAGAACGGCCATCGGCTGATGCGCACGCTGTTGCAATCGGAACGGCCGCCGACAGCAGTGCTGTGTGCTACCGACCGCATGGCTGTTGGTGCGCTCCACGCGATTGCCTCGGCCGGGTTGCGTGCAGGACGCGACGTTTCTGTCATTGGCTACGACGATCTGCCGATGGCGGGCTACACCGATCCGCCGCTCACGACATTTGAGCAGCCGATTGCGCGCATGGCGCAGAGGATGGTGGAGATGTTCTGGCGTTGCTCGATGGCGCCGATCCGTCGCAGCTGCGCGAGGTCTGGACACCAAGGCTGATCGCACGCCAATCCGACGGCCCGGCACCAAAGAGAATGAGGCGCGCTGGAAAGCGCGCGAATGGAGGAAGATATGTTCAAGAAGCTCGCTATCCTGAGTGGAGCGATAATCCTCGGCCTCACGATAGCTGAGGCGCGCGCCGATGAGCTGAACTTCCTTTCCACTCAGATGCGTCCTCTAGAAGAGGCGCAGAAGGCGCGCACGCAAATTCTGAAAGGCTCGCCGGTGCCAGTTGCGTATCTGCCGGAGGAGCCACCGCAATTACCCATTCATTTGCAGGCTGATGGACAGGGGGCGCACACGATCAGCCTGGTCGGCGCGCTGCATGGCGAACTAGCGCCATTGGCGTCGATGCTGCAGCCGCTTGATCAAGAGGGCAGACTGATCACGCAGAGCGGGGTTCCCGAGCATGTCGCCAAGCTGGCCAAGCTTGGCACCGACCACCTGATGTATGTGCCGTGGATGCAGGCGACCTACATCATGGCGGCCAACAAGAAGGCGCTGCAGTACCTGCCGGCGGGGGCGAACCTGAATACGCTGACCTATGCTCAGCTCAGCGAATGGGCGGCGAACGCCGAGAAGGCCACTGGTCAGCGTGTTCTGGGCTTTCCTGCCGGGCCGACGGGTCTGATGGCGCGGTTCCTCGAAGGCTACTTGCTGCCCTCTTACACCGGCGGCGTTGTGGTGGGGTACCGTTCGGCTGATGCTGTGTCGATGTGGGACGCCTATAAGGCACTGTGGAGGCACGTCAGTCCCAACTCGACCAACTACAATTTCATGCAGGAGCCGCTGCTTTCAGGCGATGTGCTGATCGCCTGGGATCATGTGGCGCGGCTGCAGAATGCGTTCCGCAGCAAACCGGATGACTTCGTGGCGTTCCCTGCGCCGGCCGGGCCGAAGGGACGTGCGTTCATGCCCGTGCTGGTTGGTGTGGCGGTGCCGAAGACGGCACCAAACACGTCCGGCGCATTGCAGGTTATCGACTATCTGCTGAAGCCGGAGACGCAGATCACTACATTGCGGGCGAGCAGCTTCTTCCCGGTGGTGCAGGTCGCATTGCCTGAGGACCTGGACTCCGGCCTGAAACTTGAAGGGGCGGCTGTGGCAGCGCAGCAGAGCGCGAAGGATGCGCTGCCGACATTGCTTCCGGTCGGGCTTGGCTCGCATGGCGGCGAATTCGACAAAATATTTGTCGATACGTTCCAGCGTGTGGTGCTGCGTGGCCAGCCAGTGAAGCAGGTGCTCGACCGCGAAGCGGAGGATATGCAGCGCGTGCTGGATACGGCGAAAGCGCCGTGCTGGTCACCTGATCCGGTCAGCGAAGGAACGTGTAGGGTCAAATAACTGGCGGTTGTTGGCGATGCGTAGCCAGGCACTCCGGCCCTATCTGCTGATCGCGCCTTCGGTGGTGTTTCTGCTGCTGCTGTTCTTCGTACCGCTGGTGCAGACGGTGGCGCTGGCGTTTTCCACACCGACCGGGACCGGTGTGGGCAACTTCGTGCAGATGCTGGATGACCTGGACTTCAGCGACTCGGTGCGCAACACGTTCGGGCTGGTGCTTTGCGTGGTGCCGTTGCAGCTGCTGGCGGCGCTGGGCATGTCGATGATGTTGCGGCATGTCCGCTGGGGGCGCGACATCATCCTGTGGATCTGGACGATTCCGCTAGGCATTTCGGACCTGGCCGCCGGCTTGGTCTGGCTGGCGATCCTCACCGACAAGGGATACCTGAACACTATACTCTTCGAACTTGGGGTGATTTCCGGGCCGCAGAGCTGGCTCACCTACGAAACGCCGGGAGCGCTTTTCCTGGCAATACTCATTGCCGAATTCTGGCGTGCTACAGCGATCGTGTTTGTCGTTCTCGTCGCCGGCGTGCAGTTGATTCCGAGGGAATACGAGGAAGCCGCCAGCGTCTTCGGCGCCACCGCGTGGCAGCGGTTCCGCCGCGTGACGCTGCCACTGCTGCGGCCCTCGATTCAGACGGCACTTATCCTGCGCACCGTGTTGGCCTTCGAGGCGTTCGCTGTCGTGCTCGCCGTCGGCGGACGAAACTTCCCTGTCTTGGTCAGTCAGGCCTATCTCTGGCAGTTCACCAACCAGAACTACAATGTCGCGGCCTGCTATGCGGTGCTGGTTACGTTGGTGTCGC
This sequence comes from uncultured Alphaproteobacteria bacterium, assembly GCA_963850535.1. Lineage (GTDB taxonomy): Bacteria > Pseudomonadota > Alphaproteobacteria > Acetobacterales > Acetobacteraceae > JAMXLO01. The sequence continues at coordinate 10,490 of CAWKMC010000026.1, forward strand.
TGGCAGCGACATTGGTGATCCTGATCGCGCTCAAGCCGCGCGCGGGAGAGCCGGCATGATCGGATCGCGTCGCGTGCTGTTGATTTCCGGTGTGCTGATGATCTGCGCCTGGACCCTGGTGCCGATTTATCTGGTGGCTCTTGGCGGTGTCGGCGGAGCGTCAACGATCTATGCATGGCCGAAGCCGTTCTGGCCGGCCGGCCTGTCGATCGACAATTTCACCGCATTCCTGCAAATCGAGGGAATCTGGCCGGCCATGTTGCGCAGCGTTGAGGTCGCCGTGCTGTGCATGATCTTGTCGCTGCTGCTTGGCGCTCCGGCTGGCTATGCACTGGCGCGCTTCGCCTTTCGGGGCGCCAATCTGTATCGGCTGATGATCCTGATGACTCGGGCATTTCCCGTCGGCATCCTGGCGCTCCCTCTCGCGGTCAGCTTTGTGCGACTGGGTATCTACGACACGGTGTTCGGCGTGGCGCTGATGCACACCGCGCTCGCGCTGCCGTTCGCCGTGCTGGTGACCGCCAGCCTGTTCGTTGGTATTCCACGCGAATTGGAGGAAGCCGCCTGGGTGTTCGGCTGTTCCGGTCCTGGCGCGTTCCGGCGTGTTGTCATGCCGCTGGCGATTCCCGGCATTGCCGCGACCGCGATTTTTGCCTTTGTGATTTCATGGAACGAGGTGTTTGCCGCGTCGGTCCTGACAGTCAGAAACAAGACGCTGACGGCCGACCTGCTGACGCTGCTATCAGAGGCGCCGCTGCAATCGCAACTTGCCGGCGGTCTGCTGCTGATCCTGCCGTCTGTGCTGTTCATTTTCTTCGTGCGCCGCTACCTGTTCGCCCTGTGGGGCGTCGCCAGTCGATGATCGGGCCGCTGAAATGGCGGATATACGCATCGAATCGGTCACCAAATATTTTGGCGCACAGGCAGCATTGCACGGCGTCTCGCTGGATGTGCGCGATGGCGAGTTCGTCGCTTTGTTAGGGCCATCGGGCTGCGGCAAGACCACCTTGCTGCGCGCCGTTGCCGGGCTGGATCGGCAGACCAGTGGACGCATTGAAATCGGCGGCCGTGATGTTTCCGATCTGCCGCCGAGGTCGCGTGGGCTGGCCATGGTGTTTCAGAACTACGCGGTGTTTCCGCATCTGCGCGTGCGCGACAATATAGCGTTCGGTCTGATGATGACGGGCGCGGCGAAAGACCGCATCGAACGCCAGGTCGCACGCGCGGCGGGCTGATGCATATCGAAGCGCTGCTCGACCGCTATCCGGTGCAGCTGTCCGGCGGGCAGCGTCAGCGTGTTGCGGTGGCGCGCGCGCTCGCCGTGGAGCCGGCGGTGCTGCTGATGGATGAGCCGCTGTCGAATCTCGATGCGCTGTTGCGGCTGGAGATGCGCGCCGAGCTGAAAGCGCGTGCTGGCGGAGGCGCGCACCACGACCTTCTATGTCACGCACGACCAGACGGAGGCGATGGGGCTGGCGGATCGCATCGCGATCATGCATGAGGGCCGGATCGTGCAGATCGGATCGCCGATGGAAATTTACCGCCATCCGCAGTCGATGTTCGTTGGCGGGTTCATTGGCAATCCGCCGATGAATTTTCTGCGGCTTCCGGTGACGGCATGGCGTGGTGCGGCTGGGCACGCTGACCTTGACGCCGCCGGCAGAGGTCAGCGGGCCGGTCATGCTGGGCATCCGGCCGGAGGATCTGGAAGTCGCTGAGAACGGGGTTGGTTTCGCATTCCGCGTCCACGTGCCGGAGCCGCTCGGTCCGCACATGTTGCTGACCGGCGATGCCGAAGGGCAGAGCATGCGCGTTGCGGTCGCACCGGACCGCGTCGTGCAGCCGGGCGAGACGGTGATGTTGCGGCCGAACACGCGCATCGGATTGCCTGGATGGATCCCGATACAGGCGCTGCGCTTTGGAGGACGCATGACTGATATAATCGAACAGGCGCGCGCGATCCTGCGACGGCAATGATCGCGGCGGCTACACGGTGCCGACGGACCGGCTTTATCCGTTCCAGTGGAACTGGGATTCGGCGTTCGTCGCCATGGGCTGGGCGACGTTCGACGAGGCGCGTGGCTTCACCGAGGTGGAGCGACTGCTCGAAGGCCAATGGGACGACGGGCTGGTGCCGCAGATCGTGTTCCATGCGCCGTCTGACGATTATTTCCCGGGTCCCGCTGTATGGGGCGTTCAGCATGCGCCGCCGACCTCGGGCATCACGCAGCCGCCGGTGCTGGCGAGCGCGGTGCGGCGCATGCTTGGACGGGCGCGCGATCGCGCGGCGGCGGAGGCACGCGTGGCGGCGATCTATCCGCGACTGGTCGCCTCGCATCGTTGGTGGCAGCGGGCGCGCGATCCGCGCGGGCAGCGGCCTGGTGTCGACGCTGCATCCCTGGGAGACGGGCATGGACAACAGCCCTGCCTGGGATGTGGCGCTGGCGCGCGTGCCGGCGACGACAACCACGCCAGTGCAGCGGCGCGACACGTCGCATGTGGATGCGTCGATGCGGCCGCGCGCGGAGGAGTATCAGCGATTCATTCATCTGGTGGATGTGTTCCGCGATGTGCGGCTGGCAGCCGGAGCAAGATGCTGGCGGCATCGCCGTTCCGGGTGGCGGACATTGCGACCAACTCCATCTTGCTGCGTGCGGAACGTGACCTGCTGGTGCTGCGCGGCGATTTGGCCGATCGGGCGAGCGGCGGGAAATTGCGGTCGCGCGATCGGACGCAGGATCAGCGATCGGCCGGCTGTGGGATGCGGGCGCCGGGCTGTTTCGGTCGCTGGATCTGATCGGTGGTGCTCCGATAGCGGTTGCGACATCGGCGGGGCTCTTGCCGCTGTATGCCGGTGTGGTGGATGCGGTCGCGCGCTGCAGGCGATGTCGCGACGTTGCGGCGCTGGGCGGGGCAGGTGCCGCTACCTCGTGCCGTCGACCGCTCCGGATGATACGTGCTTCGATGCGCTGCGCTATTGGCGTGGCCCGATGTGGGCGGTAGTGAACTGGATGATCGCCGAGGGCGCGGCGGAGCGCTGGTGAACCCGGCTTGGCCGCGGACTTACGCAGCGGCACGCGGGACATGATCGCAGACGGCGGGTTCAGCGAGTATTTCGATCCGCGAGATGGGCGCGGCATAGGCGGCGAGGATTTCTCCTGGACTGCGGCGATTTATCTATTGCTCGACTGATTCTCCGAGTGGAGGCCTTTCCTTGCAACTCTAGACAGCGATTGGGATGTCCGCCTCGGAACGCTGCGTCGACAATGCAATGATAGCCATGGGCGCAGGACCGGCGGCACAACTCGGAGCCGAATGTCGGCTTCCGGGATGGTCTGATTGACCGGGCTCCGACCATGTTGTGGTCGAGACCGGAACAGCAGCTGACGGGACAATTGCAGGCCCCCTCTTGCCGAGTCAGACGTGATGCCTCGCTACAGCCTGCGCATTCTGGGCGGCACCAGCGTTGCGCACCCGTCGCAGGTTCTCCATGATCGCTATAATCTTCCGGATACAACATATGCGTGGGCTACGCTGCAATGACCTCTGAAGAGCCTGAGAATAGAATAAGAATATACAAGCTGCTTTCCTTCAACGTTTACGGCACGCTAATGGACACGCCACCAGCTAGCGCCAAGGCGTTCGGTCGGATACTCGCAGATACCGGCGCCTCCAATGTCGACCCGGCGACTTTCGGCGGCTTCTGGGAGCAGCGTAACATCGCGCACTATTACGAGCCGTACCGCTGGTACAAGGAAATTGGTCGGCTGTCGCTCGACGAGGCGTTTCGACACTTCGGCATTGCCGGCGGCAATCCGGATTCGTCCGGCATTATTTCGATGCTTTCACCGAGCTGCGGCCCTACCCAGATACGCTGCCGACTCTCGAAAAGCTTTCGGTCGGTCACCGCATCGCGCTGGTCTCAAAATTCGACGATGATTTGCTCGCCGCGACGCCAATCCCACAGGCCGATCTCATCTGTACGGCCGAGCGGGCGCGCGGGTATAAGCCTGACGGAACACTGTTCCGCTATCTCATCGCCCATGCCGGCGTCGGCGTTCCGGAAATCCTCCACTCGGGGCAGTCGCAGCACACCGACATGGTGGGCGGCAAGCCGTTAGGACTGACCGTCGCGTGGATCAACCGCCGGCATCTCGATTTGCACCCCTCGGTGCCCAAGCCCGACCATGTCTTTCCTGACCTGCGGCCGTTGGTATCGATGACCGGCTGTTGATCGACGGCAGGCGGACTTGCGCGCGCCCCGGTGGCGGATGTGCTCCACAGGGGCAATTCTGCAATCCAGGAGCCCGGAGACAGGAATGGGCGCGTAGCCGCCGGTGGCTATCGCGAATGAATGACCGCTATCAGGGTGAGGCGCAAAGCTGCCGGGGCGACCGCGTAGGGTCGAACCCCGGCCGCTCGCTGACGATTGCGTATTCCGACGCAAAGCGGCCGGGCATTCCGATCGAATCCAGCCGGTGATTCCGACGCAAACCAGCCACCGATTCCGAGGCAAGCCAGCCGCCCTTGAAGGGGTTGGCGGCGCGGTCTGCGGGCAGTCGTCCACCGACGGCACGCCTCCCGGAGCAACACCGGGGAGCGCCATGCCAGCCGAGAGACTGCCGATGCGTCAGGTTCGAGAAGTTCTTCGCCTCAAGTATGCTGCGGCCACAGCGGCCACCGGATCGCCGCCGCGGTCGGCATCAGCCGCTACACGGTGGCCGAGTATCTGCGCCGCGCGGCGGTGGTTGGCATCACCTGGCCGGTGCCAGTCGGAACTCGACGACACGGCGTTGGAGCGCAAGCTGTTCACGCCGCCTTCGGCGTATGGCGACGGAGACGGTGCGGCCGCAGCCGGACTGGGTGCGGATCCACGCCGAGATGCGCCGTCCCGGCGTCACGCTGCTGCTGCTGTGGGAGGAGTATCGAGCAGGGCAACCGGATGGATACGGCTACAGCCGGTTCTGCGATCTCTACGCGGACTTGGCGCGCGGGCGTCTGTCGCCAACGATGCGCCAGAGCCATCCCGCCGGAGAGCGGCTGTTCGTGGACTATGCCGGGCAGACCGTGCCGATCATTGATCCGATCACCGGCGAGGTGCGGCAGGCACAGATCTTCGTCGCGGCCCTCGGCGCCTCGAACTACACCTACGCCGAAGCCCGCTGGACGCAGGGCCTTGGCGGACTGGATTGGCTGCCACGTCAACGCCTTCGCCTTCCTCGGCGGCGTCACGCGCCAGGTTGTGTGCGACAACCTCAAGGCGGGCGTCACCGCCGCGTGTCGCTACGAGCCCGGGATCAACCGCAGCTATGCAGGACATGGCGGCGCACTACGGCACCGCCATCGTGCCGACGCGGGTGCGCAAGCCGCGCGACAAGGCAAAGGTCGAGGTCGCCGTCCAGGTGGTGCAGCGATGGGTGCTGGCCCGGCTGCGTCATCGCCGGTTCTTCTCGCTTGGCCGAGCTGAATGCCGCGATCGGCGAGCTGATCGACGAACTGAACAGCCGCCCGATGCGCCGGATCGGCAGCAGTCGGCGCGCGCTGTTCGAGGCGACTCGAGCGCCCGCGCACTGCTGCCGCTGCCGGCCGAGCCCTTCGAATACGCTGAATGGCGGCGCTGTCGGGCCGGCCTCGACTACCACGTCGAGGTGCACGGACATTGGTATTCCGTGCCATACCGGCTGATCCGCGAGGTGATGGAGGCGCGCATCACCGACCGGACGGTGGAGATCTTCCACCACGGTGTCCGCGTCGCCGTGCATGTCCGCAGCCCGATGCGGCATCGGCACACCACGATCGCCCGACCACATGCCGAGTGCTCATCGACGCTACGCTGACTGGACGCCAGCCCGGCTGCTGCGCGAGGCCGCTCGGATCGGTCCCGCCACCGCGCCCTGGTGGAGCTGATCCTCACTGCCAAGCCGCACCCCGAACAGGGCTTCCGCGCCTGTCTCGGCATCCTGCGCCTGGTGCGCAGCTAGGGCACTGAGCGCGTCGAGGCTGCCTGCCAGCGCGGCATCGATATCGGCGCCCGCACCTACAGCTCGGTCGTCTCGATCCTGCGCAACAACCTCGACCGTGCCTATCGCCCGCAGCCCGTGCCGGACGAGCCGCCCGTTCAGCACAGCAACATCCGTGGCGGCAGCTATTACCATTGAGGAGGACGCGATGCTGAACCATCCCAACCATCGACCGCCTGCGCGAACTCGGCCTCGTCGGCATGGCCCACGCACTCGAGGAACAGCGACGCCAGCCTGACAGCGCGCATCTCGGCTTCGAGGATCGTCTGGCCATGCTGGTCGATCGCGAAGGCCTGGAGCGCGACAACAAGCGTCTGAAGACCCGGCTGCGCTTCGCCGGGCTGCGCCAGCTGGCAGCCCGGAAGATGTCGATTACCGCGCACACCGCGGCCTCGACCGCGCCTTGTTCCAGCGGTTAGCGCAGGCGAATGGATCGAACGCCAGCAGAATTTGCTGATCACCGGCCCGACCGGCGTCGGCAAGACATGGCTCGCCTGTGCGCTCGGACATCGCGCCTGCCGCGATAACCGCTCGGTGCTCTATCAGCGCGTGCCGCGTATGTTGGAGGGGCTTGGTCTGGCACGCGGCGACGGCCGCTACGCCCGCATGCTCAAGAGCCTGGCGCGCGTGCAGGTGCTGATCCTCGACGACTGGGGCATGACGCCGCTCACCGCCGAACAGCGGCGCGATCTGCTGGAGATCATCGACGATCGTCACGGTCGCGCCTCCACCGTCGTCACCAGCCAACTGCCGGTCGACAACTGGCACGATCACATCGGCGACTCGACGCTTTCATGATGCCTCTCCCTTGGATCGGTTGGTGCGTCGGACCGTAGCTCGCAGCTCGATAGCCTGCTCTGGCGTCAACATGATCTGCCACGGCATGCCTTTAGCGAGTTGCTTCCCGCTCAGCCGCCCTTTCCGAAGCCAGTCGAATATGACCTGCGATGTGATGCCGATGGCCGCTGCGGCGCCCTGCACCGAATAGGTTCCGTCAGGCCATCGTGGTGGGTTTGGTTCCTTGCCATTGATTTTGACAGTCGCGATCTGCCACCGCTTCCGCAACTGGTGAACCATGCCACCGGAGAATGGTGGCCCATGTGCAGTACGGAACGCTTCCGCGTTAAGGATGTAGGCGATCTCGCCATCCATCTTTTGCTGACCATTTAGCTCGATGATGCGCTGGCGCAGACGGTCCTGATCGGCGTGATGCGCGTAGCTCTGCACAGTTCGCTGCAACCAATGGTCGCTTGTTGAACCTGTCTGCCAAATGATCCTGATCCAGACGTAGCCACGCCGTCGCTTCTGATCCAGCGCGACCTCTTTGATCACCAGTCGAATGATCTGCTTGCGATCTGCGGACGTGGTCGTTCTGGCGTTCCACAGCCGCGGCAGGTCTTCACCAAGCCGCAGTATCTCCTGCCGATCGCTCTCGGAGATCGTGACCGCCTGCTCGCGACGCCACGCGTTATATTCGTGTTCGACTTGATCGACGCGCCGAAGTCGCTCTTCCCAGACCCGCTCCAGTGAACGCGCAACCAGCCGGTTCTCCGGCTCTACGGCATCATACTGCCGACGCGCTCGCTCGGCATCGTAGCGAGCCCGCTCGCGCTTGAGCGTCCACTGCCGCTCCATTGTCCGGTTCTCAACTTCGATCTCTCCTAATGCAGCCACCGCAAGGGCAATCTGGTCCGGCCGAAGCGATTGCAGGATCAGTCGCTCAACTTCGGCATCAACCGCGAGCGCTCGCACCTCCTGACACTTCGGCCGCCCTTCGGCATTTTGGTCGGCAACACATACGTAAACCGGATAGTCGCCGTTCGGTCCTGAGTAGCGCAGGCACATGCGGCGGGCGCAGCGGCCACAACTGGCGATCCCCTGCAGCAGTGCATCGCCTTTGCGTGGCACGCCGGGCCTGCCCATATCGTATCGATTAACGTTATCCACCAGCTGCCTGCGGTTCGCCATGAACTCGTCCCAGTCGACATAAGCCGGATGGGCGTCCTTGAGACAGATCGACCAATCCTCGGGCGCCACGGCCGCGGTCCCAATCCGCTCACTGCCAGGTTGTCGGCGCAACGGGTCCGGCCGCCGTCGGCCATAGACATACGCACCAGCATAAGCCGGGTTCTTCAGGATTTGGACGACGCGGGCACTGTCAGCCATTCGCCAAACCACATCATGTGGCGCTGGACCGAGAAGCGGTCGCACTGGCAGCAGCAGGTTGTTGCCCCGCAGATAGCGCATGACCGCCTTGGCGCTGCGCAGCTCGCGGAACTTGGCAAACACCAGGCGCAGCCGCTCCTGCACCTCTTCGTCCGGATTGAAGGTGACACTGCCGTCTCGATTATGGGTCAGCCCTGCCGGAAGTGGCAGTCGCAATTCACCGCGCGTCGCCTTCTGGCGTTCCCCTTGATGAAGCCGGATCTTGATCTGATGCAGTTCCGCCTCACTCATAATCCCCGACAGGCCCAGCAGCAGACGGTCATGATAGGCCGCGGGATCATACAGGCGTTCACCATCGGCAATCAGCACACCGAACAGCGAGCACAGTTCGAGCAGCTGATGCCAGTCCCTGTTGTTGCGCGCGAGACGTGAAGCATCCAGGCTCAAAACCAAGCCGGCCTTACCCAGACCAACTTCCGCAATCAGCGTTTGGAAGCCGTGCCGATCTCTGCTCGATGTCCCGGACTTGCCAAGATCGTCGTCGATGACGTGAACGCGCTCGCGGGGCCAGCCAAACAAGCTTGCACGCTCGACCAGGCGGTACTGCAACTCAGTGCTCTCCTGGTGATGGCGGACCTGTCCCGGCGATGATTGCCGAACATATACATAAGCCAGCCTGGCACGATGTGCGTTCGTGATGCGCTCGTCAGTCGACAATTCCATGCTCAGCATGATGGCTCTCCTCTGCGCGAACGCGCCGCCGCAGGCGTTGCACGAGCTGTCCCACCCGCTGTGCAAGTTGACGCTGTGTCTCCATTGGTATCTGCGGCCACAGCCGTGGCAGAGCACCCGGCCTGGTTTGCCGAACTCCGACCGAGGTCTCGCTCGCCGCCCCTTTCGAGATCCGCATTCCTAGAGGCGAGCACAGCACGGACGTGATTTGCCAAGGGCAGGAGCGTGCGCACCGAAATGTGCGGCTGACGACTTGCAGCTGAAGGCGCCACATCGTCGGACGTCGCTGTTGTAGCCGTCGCCGACCGGGGTATCCCCCGTTCCCGGCCGTCAGGCAATTGGATGACGATCAGCCGTGATCCCCGTCCGGAGCGTCGGGGGCTGACAGGAAAGCACTTGCCGTAGAGTGGATGAT
>CAWKMC010000027.1:0-40256 GCA_963850535.1 uncultured Alphaproteobacteria bacterium
GCTAGGAGCAACGGAGACGAGCCAGGCACAGTCGGTGGGGTCAAGTCCAACGTTAACATGGGAGAGGCTACGTGGCTAACCTACTCATTTACAGTCAAGCTCGAAGGCGAGCCTGCATGTCGGCTTAACGACAAGATTACAATAATAAGAAAAACACAGTCAGCCTTTGAGGTTCTGGGCTATGCCGAACATGGAAATTCCCGTCATGCCAAGCACGCCAGAGGCGATGATCGCGTGCGCTATCTACTGCTGTGACAGAAAAGTCTACAGCATGGCCAGTCAACCCCCATTGAATCCGTGCTGTTCTCTCGGAGAAAGAAGGATACGTGTGTTCGCCGGAACGTCAAGAGGGCAAAGGCAGAAAAAACGGCCTGACAGATGAGGAGATCAAAGTCGAACGAAAGCAAACCGTGATGGTAGGTAACGAGGAATTTAATTGTAAACCCGACTTCATGATTGGGAACCAGATGATCGATGCCAAGTTCCCGTGCGACACTGACAAGCTGGCGCCGAAGATGCCAACTGGCACCGGCCGCAAGAACGTTCAGGACTTTAGTCGCGGCCCAGCCATGAAAACCACGAAGGAGCTTTTAGCGTACCCGGAGATGACTGTGGACGGGACACCTGGCGGGGAGAAGATCGGCGATAACGTCTCAGTGATGGGTCCAAAAGAGGCGGCCAAGAAAAAGGGTGCCAATTGTCGGTGCTCGTGAGCGTAGAGGAATGCCATGAACCATACAGCAGATTTCGAATTGATTGAGGACAGGGTGCGTCTAACGTCGTTTGTCTTTTCCGTAACAATATTCTTCGACCCGTCACCCAACCAGCGGGCTGAACAGGTGCTCGATGCTTGGAGGGCGTATCAAGAATGGTGCCCGCCCCAGAGCCTTTGTTTTTACATTACCGAGACGATGCCAACGCACAAGAAAGTTACGAAGCGATCCTTGGGGATGCTGCCCGCTTGGCTGGCGCCTGACGCTCCCAAGAGAAACATTGTCCACTTCCAAATCAAAGACGGAGATACTTTTGACGCAACTCCCAGATGGATGTTCGAAATATTGGGTGTTGAAGGCGATAAGGAGAAACCGTCAGTTTTGCAAATAATGGTGCCAGCCGAGTTGGCGGAGAGAGAGGTGGCAAAGCTGCGGGACGTTGCGATCTTTCTGACAGAAGAATTGGGCGCGTCGCATGCCTTGGCAGGATATGCCCTCGCGACTTCCCCATATGAGGAAGAAACGAGCCAAACGTTTGCGTATGCAAGGTCCATGCGGCATCGCGGGATTGATATCCCTTTGACGCTGAGCGACCGGTGGACAGTCCGTCGAGACGGCATAAAGGGCGTAAACTGGCTAACATTCCTTGATCAAATGCGTGTGGATCGATTGGGAGGCGCAGCCGCTCTCCGCAAGACACTCCATCCCGCGGTCGAGGTGATGACAATTGGCGGTTGCATTCTTATGCAAGCAGGGGAAAAGCCGGCAATACGGGATGAAAATCGACGGGACCGTCTGCCGCTCTATCGAAGCGTTTTTCACGCCATCGAGCCATTGACAGTTGAAGCATTCAGACGGGCAGGCAGCCTTAAGCTTGAGAATGATGGGGAGAGAGACGAAATGAGCATGCGGTGGCGCAGGCGGTTAGGGAATGGCTGAGCTTCTGCCAATTCGTGTTCCATCTGTGCTCGCTCTGCATGGGAATTTTCAGCTGATTGTCGATGGGTCGCCAGCGGTCCTGGCACAGCTTGACTGTCTGGTCTCCGTGATTCGGCAGGTTTGGCTTTCGGTGGGTCAGCGAGGCGGATACCCTGTTGCTGCCTCAGGACCTGGCCAGTCGGTTCTCTCTGCTCATCTCACTACTTCGGAATGCTCACCGAAGTCCGGTGTCTTCTTGCGAGCACGTTCTGTCGACCCTCGTTCACTGCAGATCTTGCGCTCCGCGTCTCTGGCACAGATCAGCCGGGTACTTTTTCCCATGGACGGCCGTGCGGTTACAGCCATGGTCGAAGACGAGAATGTTGCCGAAGAACTGGCGCGCGTTCTTGATAATGCCAGCTTTGTGCTTCGTCCAAATCCATCGGTCTCGGTCGATTATATAACACTGCCCGGCGCAGACCCGTGTGACGAAGAACTATCCGATTATGACCTCTATCCGATACCTGTTCTCAATGGACTCTTTGACTTGATATTGGATCCTCAACTGGGCCGTCTCCGCCGATGCATCGTGGAGTTTGAGAGAGCCGTCAATGACAAAATGTTGGACCACCTGTCAATGTTTATTCGGCCGTGGGTCCAATTGCTGGAATTAGGGGGCTTCGAGCAGCCATGGGACGCGCCAGGAAGGCGTTCGTCAGCCTTTGGCACAATACAGATTTATGACGCAAAAAGCGTGGAGATCGTTATTGATAGGTTCGAAGCAGCAGAAGGAGCATGGAGCATTCTGGTTAATTTGTTGACAACGTATTGCTGCCACTGCGAAATCCTCCGCATGGAGATCCACTGACGCAATCCTGCAAAGTGCCCTCATCTACTTATGTGGCTGGTTGCTTAAGTTGCGCCGCCTGCCGTGCACCTCTTGCGCGTACCTCAAACATTGCCTGATGTGAAGATCTGAGAGCTAGCTCGAGCGCCGCGGCCCACCGCATATGTTGCTGTGCCAGAGACAGTGTCGAGATCCAATCGTTCGAGGTCTTGGCCACTCCAAGAAAATAAGGAGTGCCCACGCTGAATTCTGCCTGACTGTCTTCCCACCAAAGCCTCAGCTTATTGGGATCCGGCCAAGGTAGCCAATCAACCTCGTCAAGGGCAACGTTCTCATGATTCGTGTCATCGGGACCATTAGCTCCGGCGTCCGGAGGACGCTCGCCGTTGAGACCCTGTTCAACTAGATCGGCACCTGTGATGCGAGCCACGGCGCGGCCGGCAGAGCGCGCGATCGCTGGATCACTCGTCTGTAGGATCAACCACGGGACGTACACTGGGTCGCCGATAGTGCCGGTGGCGTTCACCACATCGCGAAGGCGCCTCGGGTCGCGGGCGAACGGACGAATAAAGGAATTTGCGTCCTCAAGCGACAGGTACCGCAACAGAATGTCGAGCGCTCGATCGCACAGAGGGCCCGGACAATGCGTAAACTCAGCCAGAACGCCCGCACCCTCAGCGAATCCGAGCCTCACTGCTGACCAGGCACCCCAGAACCGGCAATCTTGATCTGCCTCTGTAAGCAGGCCACCAAGAGCTGCTCGCAGATCGACTCTACCCAATTCACCAACGGCCCGCCCCGCGCGCGCGCGCACTCGTGGGTCACGATCGATGAGAGCGGCCTCGAAGCCGGGCTGCCGCACCGAACGGCGAACCCCACACGCAGCGACCCCGAGCCATCTTGTGCGCGGACGCGGTGTGTCGAGTAACCGCTCAATAGTGTCAGCTACATGCGTTCGATCGACCCACGCGAGTGCCGACACCAGACCACGCCAAGGATCATAGGCGGGATGATAGAGCCCGTCCAGCGCCGCTGCTGCTCTCGCATAGCCGAGCTCGATAATTCGATTGAACCGATCAGCGTCGCCGCTTTCCAGCGCAAGCACCCCCGCGAGGAAAAAGTCGCCCGCTTCGCCCTTGTCGAGTTCGTCGAGTGACCCAGACCATCCGCTTTTCTCTGCTATCCGAAGTCCGTCGATGTTGGCTTCGATGCGCTCATCGAGCCTGATAAGATCGGCTAGTTGGAAGGATGATGGTCCGACCGCGTTGTCCCGTATCATCCAGAGGCTGGCTGCATTCTCTTTATGTTGATCAACAATGTCCGTGATGTAGGGAATCGCTGTCATGATGGTAGTAGAGAATACGGCTCACTCACCGCCTCGCCAAGGAAGTATTCCCGCCGCGCTGGAACTCGCGATCCGCCAGCCCGACAAGGCGATGTTCGAGGTCCGCGCCCGCGGCCGCCTGCAGCGTCAACTAATCGCGCGCCCGCGGCTTGGCGTAAGCGTTATGGCAACGCTGGCTCCCGCGAGCATTCGACCAGATCATCAAACGTCGCCGCATTCGGGCAATACGCATGGCAATGCGCTGCCGCCGTCCCCGCATCGAGGTCGCGCCCGCACCGACCAGTGTTCCCGCACTGCGAACACACTCGCTCCACATCCCGCATTGCCATGCTGAACGCGTGCCGCATCTCCTCAGGATCCAGGCCACGCGCCCGCATCATGCGGTCCATCAGCACCGTATTGTCGCGCGCTCCGATCGAGAGCGACAGCAGGGCTGACTCCGCAAGTGCCAGGTCCCCGGCAATATGCCGCAGGTCCTCGGGCGTCAGCGTCGCGAGATCCGTTCCCGGCACCACCTGCGCCTGCACGCAATTCAGCACGCGCCCGAGCAGACCCGGATTGCAAAGCGCTCTATCGACCTCGGCCATTTGCTCCCTCCCGATTCGCACTTGCTGCGAAGATTAGAGAGCCTTCAAGCCCGCCGGCTTTGATATGGGTCAATCGGTCCGCCCGGCCAACGATCCGCGTCAGGACGCGATCAGAGGCACCACCGCATCAGTCAACAGCCGGAACGTGCGGCCGCTGAGCGGCGCCGCCATCAAATAGGTCATGCCGATATCGGCAGCGAACGACTGGATCTGGTCAACCACACTGTCAGCGGTGCCGTGGATGATCACCTCATCCAGATAGAACTCGATCGGATCCCGACCGCCGAACGACCGCACCTCCTGGCGCACATTGTCATGCCCGGCGCCGACATACGAGGCGACCATCCATTCCGCCGCGCGCTTCGCCACTCCACGCGCCTTCTCCGCCGTCTCGTCGATCGCGATCAGCCGCGACATCGGAATGGTGCGCCCGGCGTCGCTGTAGCCAGCTTCGATCAGCTTCGCACCATAGTGCCGGCGCTTGCGGATCAGGTCGGCGCCCGACGCGTGAGGATCCATCAGGATCGAATGGCCCTGGCTCGCCGCCCACTCGAGCGCCGGCGTCGACGAAGCCGCCATCCAGGTCGGCGGATGCGGCGCCTGCAACGGCTTGGGCAGCACCTCGACGTCATCGTAGCGATAGAACCGCCCCTCGTAGGTCAGACGCTGGTTGGTCCATGCCTTCAGGACAATGTCCACCGTCTCGTGGAAGCGCGGCGCACTCTCTTCGCCGGGAATGCCGAAGGCGGCGAACTCACCGCGTTCGAAGCCACGGCCTGCGCCCCAGTTGACGCGGCCGCCCGACAGATACGTCCAACAGCGCCACTTCCTCGGCGAGTCGCAGCGGGTTGTAGAACGGTGCCAGCGACACGGCCATGCCGATGCGCAGCCGCGTCGTGCGTGCCGCCGCCATGGTGCCCATCATGTGCACCGACGGGCACACCGAGAAGGACGAAAAATGATGCTCGGCCAGCCAGACCGCGTCGTAGCCGGTGCGGTCCATGATGGCGAAGCGTTCCAGCGCCGATTGGTAAACCGAGTTCAACGGCACCGACCGGTCGCGCCAGCCGAAGAACTGCAGGATGCCGACTTTCATATCCCCCTCTCGCGCGCTTCGCGGCATTAACGCGCAGAGAGGGTGGCGCGACAATGTCGCGCGTGCCTGGCCTCAGGTCGCAGGTTCGACCGCGACGGCGACCGCTTCGGTGATGATCGCCGTGATCGTGTCACCGACCTTGACCAAGCCCATGTTCTTTTGCCCCTCGGGCGTGACCACGTCCACGGTACGCACCATCCCGCCGCTGGGATTGACCAACTGAAGAGTGTGCGCCACGGGATCGACGCCGACGACAGTGCCCGTGACCACGAGCTTGCTTCCCACCGCGCCGGCCGGAAGCTGTCCCGGCGCCGCGCGAACACCTGCAGCGGTCAGGCTGTCGTCCGGCAGCTTCGTACCTCTGGGCGCCAGCACGTAGGCGACCGCCGCATGATAGTGCACGATCACCTTGTTCCCCGGCCGAACCTGCGGGAGGTTGCGTACTTCGTCGCTGACCTTCAGCGCCAGCGTGTTGCCGAGCGGGCCCACCAGCGTCACCACCCGCGCTTTCAGGTCGACGCTCTTGACCGTGGCGCGCAAGGAGATCGTGTCGGACTGGCCGAGACCGGCCATTCCGGATGCCTGGGCCATTGCCGGCGGCGAGAAAGCTATCGGCGCTCCGAATGCCAGCACCATGGCCGCCGTGGACAGGACAATCAGCTTGGTTGACCTCGGTCGCATAACACACCTCCTGCCGCTGTCGGCCGTTTGCACATGCCGGAACACCACCGGCTTACGATGCCGATCAGTCGCTTGCTATGCAGAACCGGCACAAGCGATGCGGATCCGCAGCTGCCAAATCTGCATAGCCTGCCGATCGAACACATACTAAACCAAGTCTATAATGCTGGGGCGGGAAAGACTCGTGAAGAGCGCAATTCGTATCCATTCATGTTTCGTTCGTACCATTGCTTCGGTGGTCGGCAGTTTGGCGTTGGCCCTTGCGGCTGCCCCAGCATCGGCACAGCTGTCCGCGAATGATGGTTATGCTGCGGATGGCAGTTACAAGCTGCAGGTGGAAATTACGCCGTATCTTTGGCTGCCGGCGACCAATACCAAATTCGACCTTGGGCCCAATTCGCGAATCAGCGGCAGCGTCAGCAGTGGCATCCCTACGGCGGCGCAGCTCGCCAGCTCGCTGCACGGGGCATTCATGGGCTACACCCTGGTGCGCTATGGCCCATGGTCGGCAGAATTGGACTTCGACTGGGTCGACGCCACCAGCAATAACAAATTTGTTTCGGGCCCGTTGGGCAACACCATCGGCGTCACCGAGAGCGCATCGATGGTCCGGGTCGCGCCAGGATTCGGCTATCAGTTTGTCAACAGCGCCGTCGCGGATATGCCGCTGACGGTCGATGCGCGAGCAGGGTTCGCCTTTTTCCATTGGGATGCATCGATCAGCAGCGGACCGCCGAGCCTGAACGGGAGCAGCAGCTTCGTCCAGCCGTGGCTCGGCGGGCGGCTTGCGGTCTATCCAGCACCGCAGTGGCGTGTGACACTCGATGCTGCGGCCCAGGGATTCGGCGTTTCCGGCGGCTCATGGGGCTGGGGCGTCGATCTTCTGGTTGCCTACGGAGTGACCGACTGGATGGACGTTACCGGCGGGTTCCGTGCGCTGAAGAGCTCGCGTAACGAGGACGATAAAGGTCCCGCCGGTAATGGAAAGCGTATCTTCGACCTGCTCGCCTACGGCCCGATCTTAGGCGTTGGATTCCGCTTCTGATGCAGATGCTGTGCAGCATTGCTGCTAAGAAACCCGAAAGAGGAGTAAGAAACACGTGCATTTCAAGCGTCGCCTGTTGATCGCTGCAGCCCTGGCCGTCTTTGCAGGGTGCTCCACGTCGGTAAAGGTTGGGCCGGAAAGCGTCGCTGGACTTACCCCTGATGGCACGGTGGAGATGAACCAGGTGCAGGCCGCATTCATTGGCAATGCCGGCGGTGGCACGGGCACGCTGTTTTATCGTGGCCGCGAATATCGGTTCAATGTCGGTGGCCTTGGAGTGGGCGGGATTGGCGCGTCGACCATCGACGCCTACGGCGAAGTCTACAAGCTGCCGAACCTGGCCGCGTTTCCTGGCGCTTACGGCCAGGCCAGCTATGGCTTTGCACTCGGCGAAAAAAGCGGTGGCGATCTGTGGCTGGAAAATGGATCGGGTGTCATCATGCACCTGAAGGCGCGTCGTACCGGGTTGATGTTAAGCCTCGGCGGCGATGCGGTCGTCGTCTCGATGCAAAAGTAGCTGGCGCGTCAGACGCGATAGCCCGAGAACTGGTAGATGCACCCCTGTCCGTCGATCCGGCCTTCGATACGCGATCCGGTCACGCGGCCTGACAGGGAACCACCGACACCCTGGCCGGAGAACGAGCCATCAGGAGCCATGGCGGCCTGAAAGACCGGCGTTGGTCCACCGGGTACGCCGGGGTGCGGTAAGGCATAGCTAAACTCGCCATCACGCACGGTGATCATCGATTGGCCGGGTGTCTGACACCACCCCTGGCCCTGTGCCGATGCTGACCCCCCGGTAATGCGGATCGAGCTTCGATAGGACCCATCGAACGCGGTTGAGGGCGGCGCTGCAACCGGACCGGGGTTGATGGTACCCATGGGACCCGCGCACGCCGCCACCATCAGCAGCAGAGACACCGTGCACCATGCTGCCCGAGATCCCGCCATTGTCTGCGTTCCCCTTCCCAAAGCGGATGGCAGTTTGCCAGAGCGGTACGATGCATCAACCGTATCGTTGATGTCTCATCGCTCTGACGTCGTCAAAGAGTAGGTGCTAGGCACTGGCTCGAATCGGCGAATAGCGCAACAAGGCGCCCAGCTTATCACGGGTTGCGATGAACGTTGCATGGGGTGCGAACTGGGCGTGGGGCCTGTCCCTCATCGCCCTGACCCTCGGTATGCATGCCGTGGGCGTCGTGGTGATAGGCCTGATCCTGGCACGGATCGAGAATCGGCTCGGATCGCAGAGCCTGGGGCGTGCAGGCCGGGGGCGCCCTGATCATCGGAATGGCTGGATTGATGCTGGCGATTCTGCATGGGATCGAAGCGGCTCTTTGGGGCGCGGTCTACCTGTTTGTTGGCGCCGTCGACGTTTATTCTGACGCAATCCTGTACTCTGTCAATTCGATATCAACTCGAGGTGCCTCTGGCCTCAATCTGCAGCAACACTGGGAGATGATGGGCGCCCTGGAGGCAGTCGACGGCATGCTGCTGTTCGGCATCAGCACCGCGTTCCTGTTCACTGTTTTGGCGCGCCTCTGGCACCGCCTCGCGCTAGTGGCCAGCACCTCACACCGCTAGCGCGCACCAGCAGGCCTTTCCGTTCAGACATACCCGTATTCTCGTGTCTGACGTCGAATTCAGGGTAGGCGCTTGGCGGAAATCCGGCGGACTGCACCTGGCGTTGCAAAACGTGGGCGCCTTTCAGGAGCGGCTTTCGCTCCCTATATTTTGGTCGCATGAGCGAAACTCAGGCTCTCTTTGCGGCATTGCGACAGGCCGCTGACGTGGATGTGGTCGATGTGGTCGAGCAACTGGCTGGGCATGCGCCCGACCATGCGCTCTGCCGCATCAACGCGATCGATTTGGCACGCTCGGCCAACCTCGATGAAGAACGCACCATTGCTGGCCTGTTGCACGCGACCCGGCTGGGGCTTTTCGATTTGCTCTGGAACATTCTCTGCCCAAGCTGTGGCGGCGTACTGGACACGAACACCACTCTTAGAACCATCATCCGACCGGAATACCGTTGCGCCTTCTGTGCGGCGGGCTACGAACCGGTGCTCGATGAAGTGGTTGAAGTGACGTTCACCGTAAACCCTAGGCTGCGTGCAATAGCTGCTCATCATCCCGAGACGCTTTCCCCTCTGGACTACTACCGACAGATCTTCTGGAGTTCGGGCATAGATCTGCCACCGGAGGAAGTCTTCGCCCAGGTGATGGAGGAAGTGACTCTCGAAACGGTGGAGCTGCCCCCCGGCGACAAAGCGATCTTGTCTTTGGCGCTGCCTGCGGGGCTGGCGATCGTTTTCGATCCGGTGACTCACTGCGCGCAATTCATCGACGTCAAGGGCGAACCCCGGCGCGAACGTGAGAACCTTTCGGTTCTGCTCGACCGAACTGCCTCGCAACCCGCGATTGCGACGCTTCGCCCAGGGCCCATCCGGCTGAACATTGAAAATCGTGGTGGTCCGCGCGCGCTGCCAGGAGTTTGGATCGCAGGACCGAAACTCGACCAGCTGCTTTCTCGTCGGAAGCCGTTCGTCACCGCCAAGCGGCTGCTCAGCAATCAGACCTTCCGTGACATTTATCACGCCGATACGCTCAACGTTGAACAGCGGCTCAAGATTACCAGCCTGACATTCCTGTTCACGGACCTGAAGGGTTCGACGGCGCTCTATGAGCAAGTGGGAGACCTGGTCGCCTTTGATCTTGTTCGCGCGCATTTTCGGCTGCTTACCGAGATCGTCGGCGCCGAGGCGGGTGCGGTTGTGAAGACGATCGGCGACGCCGTGATGGCGACTTTTCCAACGCCGAATCGCGCCGTGTCAGCATCGCTGCGCATGCGCGAGGCCATGCGTCGGCTCAATCAGGAGCGGAAGGGTGATGATCTTCTGCTCAAGATCGGCATTCACGAGGGCCCCTGCCTCGCGGTTATGCTGAACGAACGCCAGGACTACTTTGGCCAGACCGTCAACATCGCTTCACGCGTGCAGAACCTAGCGTCTTCTCAAGCGATCTATGCGACCGGGCCAGTGGTGGACTACGAAGCCACGACCCTACTGCTGCAAAGCGCGGGTGTATCGCCCGTTTCTCAGCGCCAAACGCTCCGTGGGATCGGCGATAGTCTCGCGATCTACGAGATACCGTAACCTCTATCCGGGGCGAAGCTGCTCACGCGAGTTGGCTCCAATGTGCGGTGGCCTTTGACCGTGGTGAACGCCTGATATTGTCGTTGCGCCGTGCACGCCGTAACGTTGCGGAACCAGCCCGCGATTTCGCAACCTCAGGGACATTCGATGCGCGTCGTACCTCATGCCAAACGGCTGCTGCTGATCACTTGCTGCCTTATCGCCAGCAATGCGCTGCTGATCCCTTGCAGCGAGGCAAACACACCATGGGGTCTGCTCGCTGGCCGAGTCGTCGGCCGCGTAAAACAGTTGAGCCAGAAGCCAAAGGAAGATCAGCCGGGATTCGACGTCGCGACGGTCATACTCAACGCCGATGCCAGCCGCGTATACACGACCACCGTCAACATGCTCCGCAAGAACCAATCGCTGCATATCGTGGCGGAAGATCCCAGAGATCGGACGGTCGAATTCAGCAATGGAGCACGCTCCGCCGGGATCACGGTCAGCGATCTCGGCACGAGGCTCTCGCAGATTCTCGTGGCATCGGCAACCAAGCCGGGCGAGGACTCCGCCACCCTGCGCATTGTTGAAGGGATTTTGCGCGTGTGTCAGGCAATGAAGGTGACCTGCAGCGAGCGGTAGCGGCTTCAGCCGGCGACGATCGCGTTGCGGATCAGAATCGGCGAGCCCACGCCTTCCAGTGGTTCGAATCCAGCACCGGTACCGCGTATCATCAGCGTTCCATAATTCCAGATACGACCGCCGATGCCCTGCTCGACATCCACGGTCTCGATCTTGCTGACATTCATCTCCACGGTGTGCCGCGTCAGCAGACCGCGCTTGAAGATAACGCGCCGATCGGTCACGACGATCTCGGTCGCGCGCCGTCGGATCCAGGCAGCCAGCAGGAGCAGCAGTCCGAACGCGCCGATCACACCCGCAGCGATGCCCGCATAGCGCTGCCAATCGGGATTGGGCAGCCGGTCGGACAACGCCAGTCCTGCAATCCCGCAGGCCAGCACGATCACGATCAGGCCACGGACATACACAGACCAGTGCAGCCTGCCGATCACGCGCACATTTTCATCGGGCTGCAGCACCTTGGTGTAGTAAGGCATCAGCCGAGCTCGCCCATGTGCACCGCCATGTCGGCGCAAACAACGCCGGCGGCGAACGCGACGAACACCAGGATGGAGCGGATGCGGATCGGCAACATGCAGCTGGTTATTTCAGCGAGTAGGTAAGGTCCTGCAAGACACGCCGCTGCGATCAGGACGCCGAACCAGGACCACACGTAGAAGAACATCCCGTAGCTCAGCACGACGCACACGAACAACGGCGCGATATATAACGGGTTCGACCAACCCCCGGGGATCTTCAGCACGCTGAAGCCGATGAACCCGCACAGAGCGAGCGCCCCAGCATACAAGAGCCGATAGGCCTCGACCGGGAGCGCCGTCGCAGACGGGTATTCTATCAGCGGAACCATGGCCGCCATCAGAGAACAGTATCATCGATGCGGTTCTGGCGCGAGCCTGTGAGTTTTGCGATACCCCCTCGCTACATCAACGCGGAGGACCGGTGATGCTCGCCAACATTCCAGCGACCCAGACCGTGGTCGAGATCAGCAAGTCTGGTGGCCCCGAGGTGCTGGTCCCGGCGACGCGCCCTGTTCCGGAGCCGAAAGCGGGGGAGGTATTGATACGCATTGCCGCCGGGGGGGTAAATCGTGCCGATTGCCTGCAGCGCATGGGCCGTTACCCAATGCCGCCCGGCGCCCCCGATATTCCGGGCCTTGAATGCTCCGGCACCATCGTGAGGTGCGGCGAGGGTGTGTCGCAGTGGAAGGATGGTGACCAGGTCTGCGCATTGATGATCGGCGACGGCTACGGCGAGTATGCTGCCGTCCCGGCCGTGCAGTGCCTGCCGGTGCCACCCGGGGTCGACCTGGTCGATGCCGGCGGACTGCCGGAGACGTTCTGCACGGTTTGGACCAACGTGTTCGAGCGCATGCATCTGCAGCCGGGTGAGACGTTCCTGGTGCAAGGTGGCTCCAGCGGCATCGGTGTCACCGCTATCCAGCTTGCCAAGGCGTGGGGTTGCAAGGTGCTGGCCACCGCCGGTTCCGATGCGAAATGCGCGGCTTGCCGCGAATTCGGTGCGAATGTCGCCATCAACTACAGGACGCAGGACTTTGTCACGGTGGGCAAGGAGTTCACCGGAGGGCGTGGCGTGGATACGATCCTCGATATGGTGGGCGGCGACTATATTCCGCGCGAGATCGAACTGCTGGCACATGAAGGCCGTCTCTGCTTTGTCGCGCTGATGCGCGGCACCAAGGTCGAGGCCGACTTCGGTGCGATTCAGCGCAAGCACCTGACGGTCACCGGATCGACGCTGCGTTCCCGCAGCGTGGCGCAGAAGGCGGCTATCATCACGGCCCTGCGCGAGAAGGTCTGGCCGATGTGGGCACAGGGCAAGCTGCGGCCGTTCACTTTCCGCCAATTCCCACTGCGGGAGGCAGCAGCGGCGCATGCGCTGATGGAATTGAGCGAACACATCGGCAAGATCCTGCTGGTGCCGTAGGCCAGTTCAAGCGTGCTGCCCATATGGAACTCAGCGTGGTGAAGCGGGATGGGAGTGCCTGCCCCTTCTCGCAGGCCCCGAACATTGCTCGCGCAAGTTGTTGTTGTGCCATCGGGCCGGGAGGCAGGATGATCGACAGTGTGAACTGCTTCACATCCCTGCCGCAGGTGATGCGATAGCGTCGGTGCGTGAGTCCAGTTCTCATCTTGCTCGCGTGCGAATTCCATGCGTTAAGCCGCCGGCTTCCCGACCAGCCTGATCGTCTGGACCCGCGTGAATAATATGCCTCGCACACCCTCTCTGGATGCGTTGCGCATCTTCGCTGTCGCCGCTCGGCACCTTAGCTTCACGGAGGCTGCGGCCGAGTTGAACCTTACCCAAAGCGCGGTAAGCCATCGCATCCGCGGACTGGAGGAAGAGCTCGGACTGAACCTGTTCAATCGCCTGACCCGGCGGCTTGAGTTGACGGCGCAGGGCCGGATTCTTGCGCAGCGGGTGGATCGCGCAATTGGCGAGATCGACCGCGGTATCGTAGATCTTTGGAAGACTGAGGATGACTTTCCGCTTAAGGTAACGATGTTGCCCTCGGTGGCGTCGCACTGGCTGATCCCGCGCTTGGCACGCATCCGTCAACGCCACCCTGATGTCGATGTGCAGGTGATTGCCGATCCGCGCCTGTTGGATCTTCGTGCCGAAGGGATTGACCTTGCCATCCGCTTCGGCCGTGCGCCACATGTCAGCTATCACGGGACACGCCTGATGGGCGACCGCGTAATTCCGGTCTGCACCCCGGACCTGCTGCTGCAGCATGGCCCCATAGAGACAGTCGAAGCGTTGCTCGCCATGCCATTATTGCACAACTCGGCGACCGAAGGCGATGGCAGCGGCAGCGACTGGCAAGCCTGGCTCATGCATTGCGGCAAGCCGAATTTTGTCTGCCACGCCGGACAGCACTTCAGCGAAGCCAGTATGCTAATCAACGCTGCGATGCTCGGACTGGGCGTGGCCCTTGCTCGCGTCAGCCTGGTGGCCGACCATATCGCAGGTGGTGCTCTGGTGTGCCCGCTGCCAATGCCGGCTCCGACAGTCTTCAGCTACCATCTGCTCGGTTTGCCCGAGCATGGGGAGAAGACAAAGATTGCCACGTTCCGGACGCTGTTGGTCGCTGAGGCTGCCCGCACTGAGGCGTTCATGCTGTCGATCGGGATACCGCGACCGATCGCGGCCTGAGCACTGGCATGAACCGGGCCACGACGCCCCGATGAGAACTGATCGTTTGTCAGGACCCGTCTGAAGCCGTATAGCGACCGATCCCAAGACGGACCTCTGTCATCGGCAGTTCTGCCGACTATGCGGCGGTCACCTGATGGCGAGTTTTCCCCAGTTGCAAACGGTGGACGTGTTCTCTGCGATCATCCCTGATCTGCTGTTCGTCCCACAGGTACACCTCCACTACGCTGGGACTGCGCTGCCGATGCGCGATGGACTGCTTAAGTTGAAGGATTTCCCGTCGGAATTCCGGGGATCCGGAGGGTCGTTGCCGAACAGAGGCGGAACCCGCTCTCGCGCCTGATGCCTCGCTGTTGTCTTCACTCGCCACTGGGCAGGGAGCCCGCCCATGGTAACCTGACCAGCAACGGCACAGGGGAGGCGGCGAGATGGCGCTCTGGATCAGGCTGGCTATGGGCGTCGCGGCGCTGGCGTGGGTTGCCGTCGCGCATGCAGAGCAAATCACCCTGCGCATGTGGATGCACGAGCATCCGCCGCGTATCCCGATCGACAAGCAGATTGTCGCCGAGTTCGAAAAGGCCAACCCGGACATCAAGGTGGACCACCAGATTATCCCCGTGGCCGAATATCCGACCAAGCTCTTGACCGCGTTCGCCGCTGGTTCGGGGCCAGATATCTTCAACCAGAGTTCGATGTTGGTCGCGCAATACTACAATGCCCGCGCCCTCGCCCCGATCGACTACGCCGCCATAGGAGTCGCCGATGAAGCTGCGCTGACATCGCAGTTTGCCAGCGGGTTCGATGGCATCCGCTTTCAGGGCAAGCTCTATGGGATCCCGACCGAGGTCAGCAACTGGGCCTGCTTTGCCAACAATGCAATCTGGCACGAGGCTGGGCTTGATCCTGACAAAGACTTTCCCAAGACCTGGGAAGCATTGCCGGAAGTCGCCGAGAAGTTGACCCAGCGCGATGCGAATGGCGTGCCCCGCCGCCGCGGCTTCGACTTCAACTGGCCGATCCGGGGCACCTTCTGGTTCATGCCCAACACGATGCTGCACCAGCTTGGTGCAACCATGATCGACGAGGAGAAATACAAGGCGACGATCGATACGTCGCAGGCACGCCAGGTGTTTCACTATTTCCAGGACTGGGCCAACAAATATCGGCTCGGTGGGCCGCAATACACCGACTCGCGCACCGATTTTCTCGGCGGCCGCCTCGCCACCGATTGCAGCTTTGGCATCTGGGGCATTCCGCAGATGGTCGCGGCAAAAGTCGATTGGTCAGTGCATGCTTTGCCGCGCTTTTCGGGGGCTGTATCGGACAATGGCGTCGATGCCTATGCGTATTACATGATGGTGAATGCCCGTTCCTCGCCAGCCGCGCAGAAGGCGGCATGGAAGCTGGTGAGGTTCTACACCGATCATGCCGCTGAGTTGTTTGCCGGAGCTGGGCTATTTGTGCCGCGCAAGGAAGTGACCGAGAGCGAGGCTTACAAGACAAACCCGGCAGCACCGTTCTTTCTGGCCGAGCTGAAGAAGGCACGCTTCTCGCCGCGCGTTGTCGGCTACGACCAGGTGCTCGATGCGATCCTGCGCGGCCGCGACAGAATGCTGCAAGGCGATTCGGTCGAAGCCGTGCTGCCAGATATGAACGACGAGGTGAACGCGGTATTGAACCGTGAGCGGGCACGAGCGGCGGCGATGGCAAAGTGACGAATGTCATTGCGAGGAGTGCAGCGACAAAGCAGTTCGCATCCGTGTTGGCGTTTGTGCCGCGTCGCTTTCACTTCAAGTGGTGGGGACTGATCTTTGCGCTTCCTGCGGTGGCATTCTTCGCCGCATTCAACGTCTTCCCGATGTTATTCGGACTGTATCTTAGCTTCACTGACTACGATCTACTCAATCCGCCCCTTTGGGTCGGTTCCGATAACTTCGCCAATCTGGTGTCGGATCGCCTGTTTCTGACGGCTTTGCGCAACACGTTGCTGTTCGTCCTGGGTGCGACACTTCCCGTTTGGTTGCTTTCTCTAATGGCTGCCGTGCTGTTCGATCGCGCGTTTCTCGGTCGTGACCTTGTTAAGGCAACATTTTTCTTGCCGGTTCTGCCACCGATCGTCGTGGTGGCAGTGATCTGGCGCGTCCTGCTGCATCCGAATGGTGTCATGACTTGGCTGATCGGCGGCCCCTATGGCGCAACGGAAATTCGTTGGCTCGCCGATGCAATCCTGGCGCCACTGTCGATGATTGCCGTGCACGATTGGGCCGCGATCCCGTTCTTCATGATGATCTGGCTGGCGGGTCTTGCGGGCGTTCCCGCCGAATTGCGTGAGGCCGCTTCGCTCGACGGCGCGGGCTCGATGCGAACCTTCTGGCATATCGAACTACCGCACCTTCGCGCGACCGCGGTCCTGGTTGCTGCACTGTCTTCCATCAACGCGTTCCAAACCTTTGCCTTGCAATACGTGATCCCGAATGACCCCGGTGGACCGGCCAACTCTACGCTGGTACTCGGCCTCCTCGTCCTAAAATATGGCTTCCAGTATTTCCGCATGGGCGACGCTGCCGCGGTCTCTATGGTGATGTTTGCGATGATCCTGCTGGTGACCATTGTCCAGCTGCGGTTCAACCGCCGTGCATAAAAGCCCTATCCGACTGATGATTGCCATCATAGCGGCGGCGATCTTCGCCTTTCCGATCTGGTTCATGGTCACCTCAGCGTTCAAGGCGGAATCCGAGGTCCAGGCCATTCCACTGCATCTGCTACCGCACCACTTCCAGGGGCTCGCACAGTTTCGCCAGGCAGCCGAGATTGCGCCATTATGGCGTTATTTCCTCAACTCATGGTTCTATTCGGCCTCGCATGTCGCTGTGACCGTCTTCTTCGGTGCGCTTGCGGGCTTCGGCTTCGCAAAATACCGGTTTCCCGGCCGCACATTGCTGTTCCTCGCGGTGCTGTCGACCATCATGGTTCCCTTCCAGGTGTTGGTCGTGCCGCTGTTCATCGAGGTGAAGTGGCTCGGCTGGGAGAACAGCTATGCCGGCCTGATCATTCCTGGCATGATGAACGCGTTTGGCGTTTTTATGATGCGGCAATACGCGTCCGACCTGCCCGATGAGCTGATCGAAGCTGCGCGAGTCGATGGCGCTGGCGAGTTCCATATTTTCTTGCGCATCGCACTGCCGCTGCTGCTACCGGCACTCGCCAGCCTGGCCATCATCGTGTTCATCTGGGCATGGGGCAATTTCCTGTGGCCTTTGGTGATCGTGCAGGACAAAGACCTGAATGTGCTGTCGGTTGGTATGACCAGCTACAGCCAGCCGTACCAGCGGGAACCGATGTGGGCCGCCGCGATGGCGGCATCGACCGTGGCCACGCTGCCCATCGCCGCGCTGTTCGTGTTCTTTCAACGATACTTCGTAAAGGGCCTGACTGCAGCGGCGGTGAAAGGGTAGCGTCGTAACTATGCGGCGCTTGACGAAATCCCGTCACTCCCCACAGGCTGTTGGGAACATTCGGGAGGGTAGCGCCGATGCAGCGCCAGAAGCTGTCACGCCGTCATATCATGCGAGGAGCGGCCGGCGTCAGCGCGGCCGCGATTCTGCACTGGCCTGCCAATGCCGCCGAGTTCAGCTATAAGCTCGGTTCCTCTTCGCCGATGGAACATCCTGCCATGGCGGCTCAGCAGAAGGCTGCCGACAAGATCAAGCAGGACTCCAACGGGAGGATGGAGATTACCATCTACCCGAACAGCGTTCTGGGCGGTGACACGGCGATGGTCGCCCAGGTGATCTCCGGCGCACTGGAGATGTATAACCTCCCGGTTGATCTGCTGGCACCGCGCAACCCGGTTTGCGGGTTGCCCGGCGTTGGCTTTGCGTTCCCTGACTATGCACATGTCTGGGCGGCAATGGATGGCGAGTTCGGCGACATGCTGCGCGCCGCCGCCGAGCAGATCGGTCTATACTGCTTGGACAAAGGTTACGACCACGGCTTCCGCCAGATCACCACGCGCACCAAGGCGATCAACGGCCCGGAAGATCTGAAGGGATTCAAGATTCGCCTGCCGGTGGCGCCGTACCTGATCTCGCTATTTCGCCATCTCGGCGCTTCGCCGACCGCGATCAACTTCAACGAGGTGTACAGCGCGTTGCAGACCGGCATCGTCGATGGCCAGGAGAATCCGTTGGTGTTGATTGACACCGCCAAACTGTACGAGGTGCAGAAATACTGCAGCCTCACTAACCATGTCTGGGCGGGGTTCCACACCTCCTTCAACGTCGCCGCCTGGAAGAAGCTGCCGCCTGATCTGCAGGAGATCTGCCACCGCAATTTCTCTGCCGTCGCATTGGCCGAGCGCGATGACTTCGTGGCCATGACCAAGTCCGAACAGCAGAACCTGACGTCGAAGGGCCTGACCTTCAATGCGCCTGACCTCAAGCCATTCCGCGATGCACTGACCAAGAGCGGCTATTACCCCGACATGAAGAAGACCGCCGGCGATAAGCCCTGGGCGCTGCTCGAGAAATATGTGGGTCCGCTTACGGCATGAGCGGCGACACTGTCGTCGCAGCGGCGGCGCCCGGTTGGGGTGCATTGCGTCGCGGCGCCCTGCTGGTCGATCAGGCTATCGGCTTCGTCTGTGAGATCATCGGAGCACTGTTGGTCGCCGCTGAAGTGACGATCCTGTTTGCTGGGGTGGTGTCACGCTACGTGCTCGACAGTCCGCTGTTCTGGACTGACGAACTGGCAAACTTTCTGTTCCTGTGGCTGTCGATGCTGGGCATGGTGGTGGCGCTGCGGCGCGACGGCCACATGCGGCTGACCACGGTGGCGCGCTGGGTGCCACCGCATGTCGCGAGCTGGTTCGCCGCGGTTGCCTCGCTGGTGGTGATCGTGTTCGTGCTGGAAGTGCTCTTGCCCGCTGCCCAGTACTTAGACCAACAGCGCTATGTCGAACTGATCTCGCTGCAGATCTCTGACGGCTATCGCGTCGTCGCCATTCTGGTCGGCATTGCGCTGGCGGCGACCATCGCGCTGCTGCGCCTGCTGGAAACCACCACATTGCGCAGCTTCGGCCTCGCATTGCTGACGGTCGGCGGCATCGCCGCGCTGCTGTGGCTCGGCCGACCTTTGCTGATCGGCATGGGGTTCGGCAGCCTTATCGTGTTCTTTGTCGTCATCGTTGCTGCCTGTGTAGCGATCGGAGTGCCGATCGCTTTCGCGTTCGGCATTGCCACCATGTCGTATCTCGGCCTGACCAGCGCCATGCCGCTCTCCATCGTGGTCAACCGCATGGATGAGGGCATGTCGAATTTGCTGCTGCTGTCGGTGCCGATGTTCGTGTTCCTCGGGCTCCTGATGGAGATGACCGGCATCGCGCGCGTCATGGTGGCATTCCTCGCCGCACTGGTCGGCCACGTGCGCGGCGGCCTCTCTTATGTGTTGCTTGGCGCGATGTATCTGGTGTCCGGCATCTCCGGTTCGAAGGCCGCCGACATGGCGGCGGTCGCGCCGGTACTGTTTCCAGAGATGCGCCGCCGCGGTTCGCATCCGGGCGAACTGGCGGCGCTGCTGGCGAGTTCCAGCGCGATGTCGGAAACCATCCCGCCCAGCTTGGTGCTGATCACCATCGGTTCGGTCACCAACGTGTCGATCACCGCGCTGTTCACCGGCGGTTTGCTGCCGGCGGCAGTGGCCGCAGTGGCGCTGGTGGTGATGAGCTGGTATCGCTCGCGCTATCTGGACGTGAGTGGCGGCGAACGTGCCTCCGCGAAACAGATCCTGCGTACCTTCGCCATCGCGGTGCCTGGATTGACGCTGCCGTTTGTGATCCGGGCCGCTGTGATCGACGGCATTGCGACGGCAACCGAGGTGTCGACCGTCGGGGTGGTCTACACGGCGCTGCTCGGGCTTCTGGTGTACCGCGAATTCGACTGGCGTCGGATTTACCCGATCCTGGTGGAAACACTGTCTCTGACCGGCGCAGTGATGCTGATCATCGGCACGGCGACCGCGATGGCCTGGGCGCTGACTCAGTCGGGATTTTCTCAATGGCTGGTCGCCACCATGGCATCAGTGCCAGGTGGCAAGGGCGGCTTCCTTGCGATCACTGCGGTGGCGTTCGTGATCCTGGGCAGCGTGCTGGAAGGCATCCCCGCGATCGTGCTGTTCGGTCCGCTGCTGTTTCCCGTGGCGAAGGCCATGGGGGTGCATGAGGTGCACTACGCCATGGTGATCATCCTGGCGATGGGCATCGGCCTGTTCTCGCCACCGTTCGGCGTGGGGTTTTATGGAGCATGCGCGATCGGTCGGGTGTCACCGGACGATGCGCTGTGGCGGATGTGGCCGTATCTGGCGGCGCTGACAGTGGCGCTGGCGGTCGTGGTGGCGGTGCCCTGGCTGTCGGTCGGGTTCTTGTAAAATCCCCACACCTGCGTAGGCAGGGAGCATTCGGACGATAGCATTCGCTTGGTTAGCCACTTCGCGTGCAGATGCCCGCTGAGTGGCGGCCATCCTCCGTACCGATTCCCTGCGGCCCAGAGCCGCCGCCGTGTTGCTGCTTCTTCCGAAGACATTCAATGAGGCATTTCGACCGTCGCGTCGCCGCCCGGCGGTGATGTCTGATAGGCATTTCTTAGTGTTTTGGTGCCCATATGTTCTCGCATTCGGCGAAAAAGTCGATTGGTCCGGCAGGCGATATGAGTGTTTCGCCTTCGGAATTGGCTGATTGGGCTCGAATTCATCACCAGCCCTTGGAAGCCTAAGTATTACCGAGGAATGAGGCGATGGATCGGAGCACGGCTCCAATCGCGACCGCGCATGCGCAGTGTGTGCGGTCCAAACTCCTTGCCAGCACGTGTGGATTGCTGATGCTTGCCGGGTGTGCCGGCGGTGTTTCACGCCAGGACGTTGCCGGGTTCGACGCTGATCTCGCGCGCGGAAATTACCCTGGTGCCGCGCAGCTGGCGATCGCTTCTGGCCAAATTGCGCCGGATGGCAAATCAAACAATCTGGCTTGGTCGCTCAATGCGGGCGCCGCGCTGGTGTACGCGGGCGAGCCGTCGCATGCCGTTCAGGTGCTTGATGGCGCTGAACAACTTATGACGACGCGCGATGTGAGCAATTTTGGCAATACCCAGTACGACTACGCCACTTATGACGGCATCATGGTCAATACCTACAAGGCGTTGGCCTTTCTCGGCACCGGTAACAAGGCCGACGCGCGCGTCGAATTTAACCGTGTAGGGGATCGGCAGGCGCGGGCTGAGCGTGAATTTGCGGAGCAGAAGGCCAAGCTGGATGCGCAGGCCCAGCGGCGTGCCGCAGGCAACTTCGATCTGAATGGTGCGATCCAGAGTGCGCAAAGCGATCAAAATCGGGCGGTGCAGGCCGAACTCGGGCAATACGCGAACTACAAGCCATTTATAAACCCAGCGGCAAGCTACCTTCGCGCGATCTATCTGCTCAACAATGCCGATACGGCCAGCGATTTCGACACGGCGCGCAGCGAATTGAAGCGGGTGGCGGACATGACCGGTCCCAGCCCCGCGGTGCAAGCCGATCTTGCTCTTGCGACAGCCGGAAAGAAGGGCTCGAAGCCATACACCTGGGTCGTTTTTGAGGATGGCCAAGCTCCGACATTCGCGCAGTACAACATCACCTTCCCGGTTCCGGTCGTCGGTCGAGGCGGGCATGTAGGTGCTGGCGTAGTGACGGTGGCCATGCCACGCATGGTGTTCCATGCGCCAGCCGCACCTTGTGTCGACATTGTTGGGGCCGGCGCACAGACTTCGACTGCACCGATCGGCGACTTCGATCGGGTCATGGCAAGCGAATTCTCGCGCCGTCAGCCGGCTATAATGACCCGCGTGGTGTTGGAGGCAGTGCTGAAGGCTGGTCTTCAGACTGCCGCAGCGCAGACCGGCAATGGCCTGCTCCAGCTCGCCGCTGTCGTTGTCTCCAACGTTTCGACGGCCGACACACGATCCTGGACTGCCCTGCCGAAGGGTTTCCAAGCCGCGCGCGTTGATGCGCCTAAGGACGGGGTGGTGCACCTGCGGATCGACGGTGGTGTCGATCTCGGCAACATCCAGGTGCCCGCCGACCAAGCATCGATCGTCTATGTGAAAGCACTGGCCTCTGGCGGCAAGCCCTCGATCCAGGTCTTCCGGCTGTGAGCCATCGTGTCTTCTTCGCGGCGGTGTTGGCGCTCGGGGCGAATGCCTGTGCGCTTCGACCGCCGCCGACCGACCTGCGGATCGTGATGGCGCCCGACCTCCCGCTTGTGGCGGATGCACCGAGCGTCACCACGAGCGCTGGCCTGATACGCGTCACGCTTCGCCTGATGAACGGCACGCCGCAAGATCTGCCGGTACTGACTATCACGGATTGGTTTGACGAGCAGGGCCGGCCGATCTCGAGCCTGATGTCCGCGCCGATGCGGCTGACCGTGCCGCGTTACGGCGATGCGATGATCGACCGGCTCGCGCCTCACCCCAGAGCCACCAGCTTCCGCATTCATATCGAGCCCGATTGGGCCGCCTACTAGTTGGAGAGCAAGCAACATGCATACGCTGTCATTTTCGCGCCGCCACCTGGCGGCCCTCCTCGCCGCCTTCACGGTCAGCGCCTGCGCAGCTCAATCGACGCAAATGCTCGACCCGCGTGCAGACCGCAGCGGCCACGGCATGGGATTGGATGCGCGCGACTTCACCTCTGCCGCCCGGATTCAGTGCAGAAGATGCTCAATTCGGGCGCTCTCGATCACCGTGGCGGCGGCCGTTACGTCGTCGCGATTTCGCGCATCACCAACGACACTATGCAACGGATCGATACCGACGAGTTGGTCAAGAAGATCCGCGTCCAAATTCTGAATTCAGGGAAGGCGGTTGTCACAACTGCCGTTGGTCGTGCCGTCGCAGAGGACGACATGACGATGCGCGTACATGAGCTACGGAATTCGAAGGAATTCTCGCAGGCCAATCTGGCGCCAAAGGGCGCAATGGTTGCGCCGGAGCTAAGTCTCTCCGGCAAGCTGATACAGCACAATAACCTCGTCGATAGCGGCCAGCGGGTCGATTATTCGTTCCAACTGGCGCTGACCGATCTGCACACAGGCCTGGCCATCTGGGAGAACGAGACGCCGATCTCCAAGCTGGGCACATATCGGACGGTAGCGTGGTGATGAGACACATCCTGCTCGCGGGAATTGCTCTCGCCCCCATGTTGGTGCACGCGCAGCCGGCACCAACCGCCACGCCAGGCGTGGAACGCGACGTCGTGAGGGCGGTTGCCCAGGCGTCCTTGGATACGAACGACGTCGACGTCGGCCAGAACATCGAGGACCAAATCAACATTTACCTGGACAAGTCGGGGCTGCGAGAACGGCAGCTCCGGGCACGAGATTGAAATCCTGAAGGGCACCTCAGCGGTGCTTGTTCCGAGCACCAGCCGTGACTGGGTGATGCAGCGCTCGACAGCCTATGACGATGCGTTACTGCAAGCCGAGGCGGACTATGTCAGGCAGCAAAATCTGCAAATCACTGACGACACAACCAAGAACCTATTTCATGCGGCGGGTCAGGAACCGCCGCCCTACGAGGCTGTCCGTGAGCCTGGCAAGCAGGCTGAACTGATTCGCAAGGTCGTGGCCCTGGCAGGTGGCAGGCTCGACGGCGAGTTGCGCAACTTAGGCATCAACCCCAAGGAATATGAAGAGGCACCGCCACCGCAGCGTTACCTGCAAATGCAGAATGCGTTGAAACGAGAAACCGTGCGGCACGCATATGGAGACTTGGTTGGCCTCGTTCCACTTCAAACCTTTGAAGGTCATGACGGCCGGGGCAACTACACCATTGGCGTTGTGGCCGTTGTGTCCCCCTCGCTGAAGGAACTTGCAGGTCAGGTGGCGACAGCACATGGGCAATTCCAACCGGATCCAGCGCGAGCGCAAGATCTGAAGCAAGTCTATGGCGATCCAGCGAAACTTATTCGCGACTTCGGTATACGTCGCATGTTCGATCCTGCAGGGCTTCCAGTGTTGATCTCCTTCGCCCAGTGGGCTTCCGACTATGCTGGAAACGACCCCGCGGTGGCCCAGGAATATCGAGGCGTAGCTGTCCAGCAGGCGCAGGCGAGGGCGGATGGCCAGATCGCGCAATTTCTCAAAGGCACCATGAATGTTGATGAGAAAAGCGAGACCGGGCGCGACCTCGAGAAGCAGGCCGAGCGCCTTCCGGACGGCTATGTCCAGGATGATGCCGCCACAAAAGCCGTCACGTCATCATTGCTAGCCACAATCCGGAACCACGCAAGCGTTCAAGCGACCGGCATTCAAACTCTTTACACCTGGAGTCGGAAGCACCCGGATACGGGCAAGCAGATCGTGGGCGTGATCCGCATGTGGTCGGCTGCGGGCGAGAAGGCCACCCGCGAGCTTCGTGACCAGCACCGCGTTCCGGCAACATCGGCTGCCGTAACCAAGTCGCCGCACGGATCACCATCCGTGCAGCAGGGGCGCGACTTGATGAACATCAGTGACTTCTGATCATGCGCAATATCATCCTCTCTATCATGTTCTTGTGTCTTTCCGGAATTGCGTGGGCCGATCCTGTCCACATCGATGCGGAAGGCGTCGGCGCTACGCGAGAAATGGCCGTGACCAAAGCGCTCGTCTCTGCGATCGAACAGGCAACCGGCGTGGCAATCGAAGTGGCGCAACTCTCGGCCACAAAGACCGAAAGCATTGCGAACCAGACCTTATACGAAACGAGGATGGAAGCGGGCCTACAAGAAGAGATCAGCCGCAAGGCAGGTGGGACTATCCGCAGCTATCGGGTTACATCGATAACGCCTGCCGCCGAGGGGGGCTTCGTCGCGGAGGTGGGCATCGAGATCGAGGTCTTTCGCGCCAAGGGTCCTGGCAATGAGAAGTCGCCGGCGCATCGCAGTTGCCCCGTTCGATGATGGCGGCACACGTGGCCTGGGTTTGCGACTACGCGACACCCTTCTCGCCTATCTCGCGCAGTCTCGCCGCTTCGCTGTGGTTGATCGAGCAAACGACCAAGTCTATGCCCGCGAGATGGCACTCGTGACCGGTCCCGACGCGGCGCCTGCCGAGCGAGCCCGTGCCGGCCAGGTGATCGGCGCTGACTACATCGTCACCGGCAGGCTGAATATCGTTGCGTCGCGCACCACGGAGCAGGTGATCGAACTGACCGGAGAGCGCGTTCAGCACACGACGGCTGGTTCGGCCGCAGCGGATTTCCAAGTCATTGAAATCGCTACGCGGCAGATCAAGTGGGCGGGCAAAGTCACACTCGCATCTGAAGGTGATGCCTCGTTGATCGCCGCGCGCATAGGCGGGGAGATCATGCAAGCGATCTACCCACTGCGATTGATCAAGTTCGATGATCCGCAGGCCCTTGTCGTCAATGAAGGTGGGATTGGACTGAAACCGGGCCAGCGTCTGCGAGAGATGCTGCTCGGCGACGCGCTGGTGGACCCATACACGCACGAATCGCTCGGTCAGACCGAGCAGGAGATAGGCACGATCGAAATCAGTGATGTGCTGCCAAAGGTCTCCTACGCCCGGCTGGTGTCGGGCCATTTGCCGGCGCCAAGTCAGGAGATTGTACTTCGGCCGGTTCTGCAAAAGACTGCGTCCCCCCAGCGTACAGCCCGGACCAGTTCGGGACCTGCAGCGCCCTCAGGTGGTGTTAAACTACCATTCGACCGCTGAAGCTGGGACGCCTCGTCACCCTTGCACCTTAGGCCCTTCTCCGCCATATCCCGCCGGCCGGCTTAGCCGGTAATTCACACGCGGGGCGCCTTTCCCGGCCAGGCCAAATCCTGGGCGGGTCCGGTGTCGCAGGACGCAGCCCCGCGGAGGCACAACCGGACGACGCGAAAGGACCCGCCCTATGGCGATGCCAGAATTCACCCTGCGCCAATTGCTCGAGGCTGGCGTGCATTTCGGTCACCACACCCGCCGCTGGAACCCGGCTATGGGCCCCTATCTGTTCGGCGTGCGCAACCAGGTGCATATCATCGACCTGCAGCAGACGGTGCCTTTGCTTGACCGTGCGCTGCGCGCCGTACGCGACGTTACGGCCGCCGGTGGACGCGTGCTCTTCGTCGGCACCAAGCGCGCCGCGGCCGAATACGTCTCTGAAGCGGCCAAGCGCTGCGGCCAGGTACCTACGTAAATCACCGGTGGCTCGGCGGTACGCTGACCAACTGGAAGACCATCACCGGGTCGATCAAGCGGTTGCGGCAGATCGAGGAGCAGCTGGGCGGCAACACCGAGGGTCTCACCAAGAAAGAGGTGCTCGACATCACCCGCGACCGCGACAAGCTGGAGCGGGCATTGGGCGGCATTAAGGATATGGGCGGACTGCCAGATATCCTGTTCATCATCGATACCAACAAGGAAAAGCTGGCGGTCGAGGAGGCCAACAAACTGCACATCCCGGTCGTGGCGGTGCTGGACAGCAACTCCGATCCCACGGGAGTTACCTATCCGGTCCCGGGCAACGACGATGCGATCCGTGCCATCACCCTCTATTGCGACCTGATCTCGGGCGCCGTGCTGGACGGCATCAGCGCCGAGATGGCGGCTTCAGGCCAGGACCTCGGCGCCGTCGAGAACCTGCCGCCCGAAGCCATGCCCGACGTCGAAGTGGCGGGCGAAGCCGCCAACGCGTAAGGAGATCGAACGATGCCGGAGATCACCGCCGCACTGGTGAAGGACCTGCGCGAGAAGACGGGCGCGGGTATGATGGATTGCAAGCGCGCGCTGACCGAGACGGGCGGCAGTATGGAGGACGCGGTCGACTGGCTGCGCAAGAAGGGCCTGTCGGCCGCCGCGAAGAAGTCCGGCCGCGTGGCCGCCGAGGGGTTGGTCGGGGTGGCCTCGGCGGCGGGTCGTGCGGCGATGGTGGAAGTGAACGCCGAGACCGACTTCGTCGCGCGCAACGATCAGTTCCAGGCGTTTGTCGAGGCTGTGGCGAAAATCGCCCTCCAGGTCGGCGAGGACCTCGATGCGATCAAGGCAGCGCACTATCCCGACAGCGCCCAGACCGTGGACGAGCATCTGACCGAGCTGATCGCGAAGATCGGCGAGAACATGACCGTGCGCCGCGCCCGCGTGCTGACCGGCAGCGTGGTGGCGACCTATGTGCACTCGGCGTTGCGGCCGGGCCTTGGCAAGATCGGCGTGCTCGTGGCTCTGGAGGGAACTGGCGAGCTGTCTGCGCTTGAGACGCTGGGCAGGCAGGTCGGCATGCATGTCGCAGCGAGCCGGCCGGAGGCACTGGACATTTCCGGGGTCGATCCTGCGGCGTTGGCGCGTGAGAAGGCGGTGCTGGTGGAGCAGGCAAAGGCATCAGGGCGCCCGGACAATATCATCGACAAGATGGTCGAAGGACGGGTTCGCAAATTCTATGAGGAAATCGTGCTGCTCGAGCAGGTTTGGGTGCACGATGGCGAAAGCCGCGTGAAAGCGGTGCTCGCAAAGGCGGGCGTAAAGCTCGCCGGCTTTTCGCGGTTTCAGTTGGGTGAAGGGGTCGATAAGCCGCAAGGACCTGATTTCGCCTCTGAGGTGGCAGCTACCGCCGGGGTGTGACGGCTGGCGCGGTTATCGTGCCGCCGATTCAGAAACGCCACTGAAACAATAGTAATTCGATAGTGCATCGGAGGATCCGGTCCGCCGCCGTTGGCTGCGGGCTGAATTGTCTGCCATTTGCGTCCGACAGACGAGTCAATCGCGTGGGCACGCCAGCGCTGCGCGGCTCGCTGAAGGCGTGCCAGTGCCGGAGAAGCCACCGATGCTCAGTGCTGCGACCAATCGACTGACGTTAGTCGAGCCTAGGCCAGTCGACCCTAATGCCTCGACCATGTTCGAGCATCTCGAATACCTCAAGTACCGCCACCCGCGGACGTTCGCTCTGCTGGACAAGTCGGTGATTTCTGCCATCGATGCGATCTCGGAACGGGCAAACCGTCTGAAAGAAATCCGGGGTCACGGCGACTTTGACGAGGATGAGCGCGGTGCCGCTTACCGGGGACGACAGCTGGCAGTTCCGCGCGCCAGAGAATACGGGGACCTGCGGATCTTCACCGAATTAGCGAAACGCCTGGGCGGCTTCAGCTTCAAACAGGTTGGCCTCGACGTCATCGGCGGCAACGGTACGACCGCTCGCAACGCCTCGAACCTGCTGCCATTGGAGAGCGCGCCCTACATCATCGCCGGCGATCCCTGCCTCGATATGGTGGACGACGCGCTTGCGCGCCATCTTCCGGCGGTATGGCAGTGTGCACAGGAGACGCTTTTCGCCGACGAGAGTTTGGACTTTGTGGTCGGATCGCGGGGGTTTCATCACGTCAGCGCCGGCGCACGGCCAGCCGTCTTCACCGAGGCATGGCGCATTCTCAAGCGACGCGGCGTCGTACTCGTTGTCGACTTCGAAGAAGGGTCACCGACCGCCAACTGGTATTCCGAAGGGCTCGATCGCTATACCAACGCCGGCCACCGGTTCCCTCACTTCCAGCGGGCTGAGTTTCTGAACTTTCTAACGGCCGCGGGCTTCAAGGACATAGATGTGTTCGAGCTCTACGATCCATTCAGGTTCTGGGCCGATACGGCCGAGGGTGCGCGCAACTCGCTGCTCGAGCATCTCGTCGGGATGTTCGGAATGGTGAAGCTGCAGCGGGAGTCCGGCGAAACGGAGCGCGACTATTGGGGACGCATCGATCGCATCTTTACGCCTTGGTGCACGTTTGCGGCAGATGAGGTGGCGTTTGATCCCGAGGCGCTTCGTCGATTGTCTGTCTTTCAAGAGGCCGATCAGAGGTGGCGCGCTGAATTTCCTCGGGTCGCACTCTGTGCGATCGGCATCAAGTGACCCGTTTCGACCGCGGCTAGGCCTCCGCTTCCACGCCGAGGCCCGCCAATTCGGCGATGATGCCGTGGCGGCGCGCATCGAGTTCCTCGACCGCGAGCCGTCGTAGCTTTTCGAGGAACTCGGGCGAGACCGCATATCCCTGGTAGTGGGTGGATGCGGCGCCTTCGCCCGACATCCGGATTGAAGCGTCGCCCGGAAGCTTGATGAACAGCTCGTAGTCGACGGGATCGGCGTGCTCAGCGTGGGTGATCAACTGTTTCATGCCGTTCAGTTCGCCGATCAGGTGGTTCACCTTGTCGATGTCCTCGATTTTCATCTCGCCTCCGCTGATGCGAACAGGAGTCTGCAATGTTCCTGCGCACGCGGCTAGCTGCTCGGCTGCAAGGCCTCTGGCAGCCCATTATGTCATTTTTGTCGCAGTGTTCGAGTCTCGTGTGAGCTTAAGGCTGTGGCGCCTTGTCATCGTTAACTTATGTGTCTAATTTAATCCCGCCATTGTCACGGAGATAGAAAATGCGACTATCTCGCGGCTGGCGGAGGTTGCTCTTGTCTTGGGCTGGAGCAGTTGCCCTCTGCATAACTTCTGCCGGAATACTTGAGGTCCTTGCGCCCTTCGGCCAAGACCGCCGGACGGCGCTGGATCAACGCACTATTACTGACTTTATACAGAGCGCGAAGGTGGTGCCGGCGACCGTCCGTGTTGACCCGCCCGCTCCCCCGCCGCCGGTCATGGAGACCGCCGCGCCGACGGAGTCAGCCCCGGTGGTTGCGTTTGAAACCATGACGCCGCGGGATAACGTTGTTGAACCCGACGCGCAGTCTGTCACGCCCGTGCCAGCTGCGAATGCCTCCCCTCCTAATAGGGAGGAAACGAAAAGAAGTCGGCAGCGAACGGCTTCTCTTCAGGGAAAACGGCTGAACCTGCGTATCACGCGTGACACGGAGCGTTGCCCGGTGGTCGTCTGTTACCGCTACCACTGGGTGACTGATCGGCTCAAGCTGCCGCGCCACGCCTTGGTGGATCTCGCGGGGTTAAGTCTAGCACCGCATCTCCGTAACGGCGTTGACAAAGGCGATGTTGACCTCCTGATCGAGGCGGTCGAGCAGCACAGGACCATTCGCGGGCGTGAGACGCCGATCTTCGTCGCCACAAATCTTGCTGGCGTTACACCCCACGACACCCCGTTCTGAAAAGCGCGTCAGGCGCCCACCTTGTCGCGCCAGCGGTAATATGTGACTGCCGGGGCCAGGAACCACGGGTTGCCACCATAGAATGGTCGGGTCTGGAAACGCGTCGCGTCCAGTCCCGTGCCGCCCGTCGGCAACCCCAGCACCTGCTGGCCCATCCGCATCCCCAGGTAGCCCGCCATGCCAACGCCGGAACCGCAGTATCCCATGGCGTAGTGCACGCCCTCATGCTGGCCGATGTGCATCAGTTCGTCGAAGGTGTAGGCAACGAACCCGGCCCAGGAGTGGCTGATCCTGACACCGGCCAGTTCGGGGAAGATGCGCACCATCTCCGCATGCAGTCGTGGTCCGGTCACTCGCGGGTCCATTTCGCTCGCCGACACCCGGCCGCCGAACAGGATGCGGGTCTGGTCCGGCGACGCTCGATAGTAATAGACCACCTTCCGTGTATCGCTGATCACACGGTTCTTCGGCATCAGCCGCCGCATGGTCTCCTGCGACAACGGCTCAGTGGCGATGATGTAGCTGCCGATCGGGATGACGCGTCGGCGCAACCAGGGGATCAGTTCACTTGTATAGCCGTTTGTCGCCACGACCACGTTGCGCGTGGCAATCGAGCCGCGCACGGTCTCGACGTGGAAACCTCTGCCGTTCGGCCGGATACGCGTCGCGCGGCAGTTCGACACTATGTCGCTGCCAGTGCTCAGCACGCGTTCAAGCATGCCCTGGTGCAGCCGCGCCGGATCCACCGACACATGCCGCTCATACACGACACCGCCGCAATACGCTTCGGTGCCCAGTTCTTCGTGCTGCACGGCGCGCGGCACCAGATGCGCCGCGATCTCCAGTCCCTTCGGCTGGTTGCGCAGCCGCTCCGCCAGCGCCTCGTAGTGCCTCGGCCCATGCGCGGCATGGAACCGGCCGACCATCTGAAAATCACAGTCGATCCGTTCTTGCGCCACGAATTCGCCGATCCAGGCCAACGAGTTCTGCCCGTCCTTGACAATGCGAAACGCCGTTTCCGCTCCGTGCCGGCGCGCCAGTTCTTCATACCCGGGCTTGATACTGGTGGAGATTTGGCCGCCATTTCGCGTGGAGCACCCCCAACCCGCGTCCTCCGCGTCCAGCACGAGCGTCTTTCTTCCACCGCGCGCAGTCACCAACGCCGCGCTCAGTCCGGTATACCCAGATCCGATCACCACCACATCCACGGCCTGCGGCAGTTCGATCGCTGGCAGCACGGGACGCGGTGTTCGATCCCACCAGTATGGTGCCAGCTTCACATCGGCAGCGAACAGATCGGAGAGCATGCGGCATGACTCCACGACAGCCAGGACAACGCGTAGACTGGGGGCAATCATATCGGAGGATCGGCCATGGCAAATGCTCCGCAGCTTCGCCCTCTCGGCCAGGCGCTGGGAACCGAGGCACTGGGAATCGATCTCTCGCAACCTCTTGACGACAGCACCGCCGACTGGGTGAGAGGTGCCTTTGCCGAAAACCCCGTGCTGGTGTTCCGCGACCAGGATCTCGGTGCCGCCGAGCTAGCCGCTTTCGGCCGTCAGTTCGGCATCCCGCGTATGCATGCGCTGATCAAGTACCGCCATGCCGATTGTCCGGAGGTCTCCTGGCTGACCAACGTCGAGGCTGATGGCAAGGTCGACTGGTACGGCGTGAAGCGAGCGACCGACTGGCACACCAACTCGACTTATGAGGACGAACTGCCACTGCTGGCGATCCTGCATGCAAAGGAGGTACCTTCGGCGAAGGGCGGCACCATGTTCGCCGATATGCGCGCCGCCTATGACGGCTTGCCAGAGCAGCGCAAGGAATTATTGCAAGGTTTAACCGCCCTGCATGGTCGTAGCATCGGGCCCGCGGGCGAGAAACTGTACGGTGAGAACAAGGGCATCACCGCGAAGCAGTATCGCGACGTTCGTTGGCCCGCGGTGACACGCCATCCAGTGACGGGGCGTCCGCTGCTTTTCGTCAATCCGATGCACACCTATGGGTTCGACGGAATGGCGCAGCAGGACGCCTGGCCGTTGATCGAGGAACTGGCCGAGCACGCCACCC
Organism: uncultured Alphaproteobacteria bacterium; assembly: GCA_963850535.1. Classification (GTDB taxonomy): domain Bacteria; phylum Pseudomonadota; class Alphaproteobacteria; order Acetobacterales; family Acetobacteraceae; genus JAMXLO01. Next base: position 32,353 of record CAWKMC010000027.1, read on the forward strand.
AGGAACGCTTCATCTATTATCATCACTGGCGCGTGGGCGACCTGCTGATGTGGGACGAGCGCGCCACGATGCACCGCGGCGCGGGTGATTCCCGCCCGGAAGAACGCCGCATTATGCTGCGCACCATCGTCTATCCCAACTGAAGGTTTGCCGCCGAGGCAGCTATGTCTAACGGCTCGCCGTCACGGGTGGGCGTGGCGTCAGTGCAGTTGCTATGGTCTGCGCCAATGACAGGGCAACGCAGCGATAGCCGTGGTCATTGTGATGCAGTCCGTCTGACGCGATGAACTGCACCGGCGGTGCGCCTTCGCGGCTCCAGCCCCGCATAAGCGCGCGACGCGAGAACAGCGCCGCACCTGTGTCGCGCGCCACCTCGGCAAGCTCGTGATCGAATTCCGGTTCCAAGGCCTTGGCCAGCAGCGCAGGCGACTGCTGGTTGTCCATCAGAATCACATCTGCGCCTGCCGCCTGTAGCCGGCGCACGCCGGCCGTCACCGTGGTATAGAACATGGATGGATCGGCGTTGCGCAGCGCGCCATTGGCGCCGACCTGCCAAATCACCAGCTGTGGCCGGATTGCCAGCACGTCAGTCTCGAGCCTTGCCAGCTCCTCAGTGGCGTCTTGCCCGCCGATGCCGCGGTTGATTACCGCCACATGCGCCTCCGGCAGCGCGGTCGACAGCGCTTGTTGCAGTACCGCGGGATAGGAATGCGCCTGGTCAGATGCCATCACGCCCTGGGTCGATGATGACCCGAGTGCCACGATCACTCCCTCCAGACCGTGGCCGACTGCGCTAAGCAGATGCGGCAAGGACATAGGCGCCATGGGCGGTGTATTCGGGCAGGCAGCCGTGCCTGTAGCCGAGAGCATCGGCGACAGCAGCAAGCCGGCACTGAGCACGATAGATCGCAAACGAAGGAGAACGCGGTTCATAACCGTGTTCAACTATAGGCGACTGGATGTGTCCAGAAGATTAACGGATTACTCCGGCTTGCCGCTTCCCTCGGCGGCACGACGCTTGCGCGCTGCCGCCGCATACTGCCCGCGCGGCCGAACCTCCTGCACGTGAGGCCGGACTACGGTATCGTAGTAGTCGTCCCAGTCCTCCGGCGTCAGTTGCTGCAAATCTGGCACCAGCTCGTAGTTATTCAGCGTTGCATCGTCGTAGGCATGACGTGGAATCGGCTGCACCTGCAGAAATGGAAAGTCGGCGCGGAAGTCGATCGGCACGTCCGTCTTGGTCAGACGCATATTGGTAATCAGTGGCCCAAACCAGCGGTCGGTCTCGATGATCCCCTCGAACAGCTCGTAATAACCGCTGCGTGGGATATTTACCGGCGGTCGTACCAGTAGGCTCCACCCGGGAGCGGTGCGGGCAACAATGCCGGTCCAGCACTGGATCAGCCCCGGTTCCTGCAGTGCGCCCAGGAAAGGTGGCGAATATTCCTTGATTTCCTCCGGTGCGACGGAGTCGAACAGGTCGCGAAAGTCCGGGAACTGCGCGGACTGGAGCGGCAACCAAGCGCCGGCGCCCTCCCAGGTCCACATCACATCACGCCCGTCCCACTGCAGGCTGAAGCTGATCGGCGGAAAGATGTAATAGCCATAACCGGAGGCGCTGGTTGACGGCTCGCAATAACGGAATGCTCGGGTCGGGAGTGAACCCGCAGCGGAGCGGTCGGCACGCTGAGGCAGACGCGCGGAAGGGATGAACCGATGAAAGGCGACGAGGGGCGTCTTCTGCTCGATTTGTTGTGAGCGACGTACTTCGGAAGCGGACACCAACGCTGTCCTATTGAGAGAGGTCCAGTGCAACAGACCGGGTCGGTTAACGCCCGGTCTTATGCCACTGCGGCCTCAGGATGTGCCAATTCGAGCGCTCGCGCCAGCCTTCAGCGCACCAACGGCTGGCCGGTTCGAAGGCGCCGAGCCGGACCTGGGCCTAATTAACGAATGACGAAGTGATTCTCGCTTTTGTGTGAATTCACATAATCGTGAACAGCTAAGTGGCGGTGCCACCTACCGTCAAGGCGCTCATCTTTAAAGTGGGTTGGCCCACCCCTACAGGTACGCCTTGCCCGTTCTTGCCACATGTCCCTATTCCGGGATCGAGCGCCATGTCGTTGCCAACCAGCGCCACCTTGGTGAGCGCGTCTGGGCCGTTCCCGATCAAGGTTGCGCCTTTGACCGGTGCGGTCACCTTGCCGTCCTCGATCAAATAGGCCTCGCTTGCTGAGAACACGAACTTCCCAGAGGTGATGTCCACCTGGCCCCCGCCAAAGTTCACGGCGTACAACCCGCGGCGAACCGACCGGATCATTTCGTCTGGCGAATGCGGGCCGGCGACCATTAGCGTATTGGTCATCCGCGGCATGGGCGCGTGTGCGTAGGACTGGCGGCGACCGTTACCGGTGGCGCGCATACGCATCAGTCGGGCGTTCAGGCGGTCCTGCATGAATCCGACCAGGATGCCGTCCTCGATCAGGACAGTCCGGCTGGTCGGCGTTCCTTCGTCGTCGATAGTCAGACTGCCACGTCGATCCGGCAGTGTCCCATCATCAACCACCGTTATCCCCAGTGATGCGATTCTGCGTGCCCAGCAATCCAGCGAATGCCGAGGTCTTTTTGCGATTGAAGTCGCCCTCTAGCCCATGGCCGATTGCCTCATGAAGCAAAATGCCCGGCCAGCCGGGGCCGAGGACGACCTCCATCTCGCCGGCCGGCGCAGGCACACTGTCCAGATTGACCAACGCCTGGCGGAGCGCCTCGTCCACCGCGCCACGCCATACTGCTGGCGCCGTGACATGGTCGTAGGCGAAGCGACCACCTACGCCATGGCTGCCAGTCTCGCGCCTGCCATTTTGCTCGACCACGACTGAGACATTCAGACGGACCAGTGGCCGTAAATCAGCGACGCGATTGCCGTCGGCGCGCATGATCTGCACTGCCTGCCATTCGCCCATGACAGATGCCATCACCTGCACGACGCGCGAATCCTTCCCTCGGGCATAAGCGTCGATTTCCGCCAGCAGGGCCGTCCGCTTCGGGAAATCCGCTGCGCCCAACGGGTTGGCGTCGGAGTAGAGGCGGGCATTCGTGGCCCGCGGCGGCTCGGCAGCGGCGCCCGAATAGCCGGCGGCGACTGCCGCAACGCTGTCCGCGGCACGGCGCAGCGCGGCATCCGACAGTTCGCTGGCATGCGCGTATCCAGTCGCCTCACCGGCAATCGCGCGCAGGCCAAAGCCCAGCGAGGTGTCGAAGCCCGCGCTGCGGATCCGCCCGTCGTCAAGGCTGATCTGCTCGCCCTCACGATATTCGAGATAGAGTTCCCCGTCGTCGCTCCGCGCCAGGGCTGACCCCAGGGTCGTCTCGGCAGTCGCGCGGTCCAGCACGGAATCCGCGCGGTCGAAGAACAGCTTGTCTGTGACGGCCAGCGGCGTCATGGCAAAACCCCAAAGCGTGTGAGTACGCCCTAAAATGGTGCGTGTTCGCTCGCTTGGCTACTCACCGGTGGCAGTACACGTTCGGCGGGAAGGCGAATTTCAGCGAGGGTGCCCTGTCCGGGGGCGCTTTGCAGCGACAGCACTCCGCCATGACCGTGCACCAGGGCACGCGACGCATACAGGCCGAGGCCCGCGCCCTGGAAGCGGCGCGAGAATGCGCCGTCGAGCTGAGAGAACGGCTCGAAGACTCGATCGATATCATCGGGCGCGATGCCGATCCCGGTATCACGGACGAACAGTAGCAGCCGTCCATCGCTTTCAAGCGTGGCGCCGACGGTGACCGTGCCCCGGGGCCCGGTGAATTTAATCGCATTTGACAACAGGTGATTGACTGCCTGCTGCAGTCTCCTCTCATCTGCCAAGAGCTGCGGCAGTTCATCTGGCAAGTCGGCTATCAACGTGATCTCGGCCGCATGCGCCGCGGTATCCGCAAGGTGCGCACAATTACGCACCAGACGTGCCACATCGACCCGATCGGCGGTTAGCTCGACCCGATCGGACTCAATGCGAGCCACATCGAGTATACCGTTAATCAGGCCCAACAGCTGCCGGCCGGCCTCGTTGATCTGTGAGGCAAACTCCGCGATTTTAGCCGGCGCGGGGCTGACCGCCTCCTGTAACAGTGCGTCCGAGAAGCCGATCACGGCGTTCAGCGGCGTGCGCAGTTCGTGGCTCATCGTGGCCAGGAAGCGTGACTTTGCCTGGCTGGCCAATTCTGCCGCCTCCTTTGCCCGGCGCAGTTCGTCCTGAGCCTGTCGCGTCTCGGTGACGTCGGTGAATGTGCTGACCCACCCTCCGGCGGGTGTCGGGTCGGAGCGGGCTTCGAGAACGCGACCGCTTGGGGTGACAATCTCCCGTTGGTAAGGCGTCGATCGGTCGAGCTCGAGCAGTGCACGGGCCCGTTCTGGCGCGCCAGGGCCCGCGCCGAAATGGCCACGTATGATCATGCTTTCCAGGACCTGTTCCTCGGTCCGCCCTGGCGTCAGCAGTCCCATTGGATGGTCGAGCAATTTTTCTGCGGTCGCATTGCTGGCAAGCAGCCGACGGTCAGCGCCCCAAAGCACGACCCCATGGCGGATGCAGGAGAGCATGACCGCCATTTCCTCGGCGCGGCGCGAGATCTGCTGTTCGGCATCGGTGAGCGGCGTGATGTCGGTGACCACGCTGATATAGCCCCCGTCGGGCAATGGCGTGGTGCGTACGTCGAGCGTGGTGCCGTTCGACCGCCGGCGTTTGCGCATCTGCGGGCGGGTGACGTCGAATGCGGTCTGCTGGCTGATTATGTCTTCGACTGGGCCGGGGCCGTATTCTCCGGCCGCAGCCCGTCGGCGTATAATGTCGTCGAGGTGCTCACCGATGCTAAGCGGGGCGCCCGCCATCACTTGTGTATATGCCTGGTTGAACATGGCCACGCGATGATCGGCGCCGTACACGCATACGCCATGCGGGAATGCTTCGAGGATTGAATGCAGCAGGTCAGCACGGCGACGCGATTCATCCTCGGCCCGCGCCAGGGGGCTGACGTCGGCGACGGTCATGGTCCAGCCGCCATAGAGTGGGTCGGAGAGGCACCGGCGACTGCGACACCGGCCCGTATCGCCTGCGGAACGGCTTCGGTGTGTGCCGCTGGTTCGCCGCCGTTCACGGAATTAGTCGGGCCGGAGGCGCACGGGTCACGTGGACCAGCACGATCGCCGCCGTGAGCAGCAGTGCTGCGACGAGTTGATGCAGCGCGGCCAATGGGATCGGCACAACCAGCAAAAGTGTCGTCACGCCGAGCAGATACTGTACTGCCGATGCAGCTCCAAGGGCGATTAAGGCGATACGCGTCGGACGCGGCGGATTCGTGGCCAGGCCAAAGCCCAGTGTTAGGGCAATCGCAAGGACGGCAACGCTCGCCAGCAGCCGATGATCGAACTGCACGGCCGGAATGTTTTCAGTTAAATTGCGGACGAATGGCTTCAGGGCAGCATAGCCCTCTGGCACCAGGCGCCCTTCCATCAGCGGAAACGTGTTGTATTCGAAGCCAGCGCGAGTGCCTGCGACGAAGCCGCCCGCCAGCATGGTCACTGCAATAACAGCGCAGCCAAAGCACCCCAGGCGATGCAGCAGCCGGCTCGCCCCCGGGCGTGGCGGGACCGGCCACAACACGGAGAGCGCAGTCCACACGAGGGCGGCATAGAGAAACAAAGCAAGCGCCAAATGAATGACTAGCCGATAAGGCGAAACGGCAGTGGTCTCCGGGAAGAAGCCCGACGCCACCATGAACCATCCGACGGCGCCCTGGAGGCCGCCAAGCAGAAACAATCCGACCATCATCAGGCGTAAGCGGCGCTCTATCCTGCCGCTGGCCCAGAACCAGAGCAGCGGCACAAGGAAGGCGAAGCCGATCAGCCGGCCCCATAAGCGGTGGATCCATTCCAGCCAGAAGATCTGCTTGAAGCCGGCGAGGCCAAATCCCTGGTTGACGAGCGCGTATTGCGGGATCTGCTGGTAAAGATGGTAGAGCCGCTCCCATTCAACGTGGCTCATGGGCGGTAGCGTGCCGGCAAGCGGCGCCCATTCCATAATCGACAATCCGGAGCCGGTAAGCCTGGTCACACCGCCCAGCACGACCATCACCAGCACCATGAATGCTACGCAGAACAGCCAGATGGCGACGAGGCGACGGGTGGGGCGGCCGGCCGCGCGGTCTTCCGGCGGCGCGCCGGGAAAGTCGCGAACGTCGAAAGGCATGTCACATCTTATAGAGGGCGGCCCGTGCCCTGGCGATATGCCTGTTACGAAAGCCTTATTGCAGGCGCAGGGTGATCGCGGGGCTGCGGATCGATGGCGGCTTCATGACACTGGAAGATGCCACCCGCACCGAATGCACACGGGCGTCAAGTTCGCGATCCCAAAACTCGAGAAACTTGCGCAGTACCGGGGAACCTCGGTGCCAGATCGAGGTCCTGCCATATGAAGCTCTGCAGGATTCCCGGGTGGTCGGGCATGTGGTAAAGGATCTCGGCGGTTGTCAGGCGATAGTCCTTCAGCTGCAGGGCAAGGCTCATATTTTGATCTCCAGTGTCCCTGTCCGTTTGGATAGCAACATGACATCAACAACGGCTGCCTGCGCAAGGGCTCTCGCAATGTTTTCAAAGGTTTAGCACTCGGCGTCGCACATTGCTGCTGGTCTCTTGACTCCACACGAGAACGCGACTAGATCCCTGGCACTCTCCTGAGGGGAGTGCTAACAAGCCGTGCTACGGTGCCCATAGGGGGCCATGGCCAGGGTGTTGGCGAACCGCGAATCCCATTGAAGAGATCACTCAAGGAGCGATCCGAATGAACTTCCGTCCCCTGCACGACCGGGTTGTGGTCCGTCGGCTTGAAGCCGAGGAGAAGACCGCGGGCGGCATCATCATCCCCGACACGGCCAAGGAAAAGCCGATGGAGGGGGAAATCGTCGCAGTCGGCCCCGGCGCGCGTGACGAGACCGGCAAACTGGTGCCGCTCGACGTCAAGTCCGGTGACCGCATCCTGTTCGGCAAGTGGTCCGGCACCGAGGTGAAGCTTGATGGCGAGGACCTCCTGATCATGAAGGAGTCCGACATCATGGGCATCGTCGAGGGCCAGCCCGCCGCCAAGCGCAAGGCCGCTTGATCAACTGAAGAACGAAGGAACCTGATATATGGCTGCCAAGGACGTAAGGTTCGGCGGTGATGCCCGCGCGCGCATGATGCGTGGTGTGGACATCCTGGCCGACGCGGTGAAGATCACGCTGGGGCCGAAGGGCCGCAATGTTGTGCTCGACAAGAGCTTCGGTGCGCCGCGCATCACCAAGGACGGCGTCACCGTCGCCAAGGAGATCGAGCTGGCCGACAAGTTCGAGAACATGGGCGCACAGATGGTGCGCGAAGTGGCCTCGAAAACCAACGACATCGCCGGTGACGGCACCACCACCGCGACCGTGCTCGCCCAGGCGATTGTACGCGAAGGTGCGAAGGCGGTGGCCGCCGGCATGAACCCGATGGATCTGAAGCGCGGGATCGACCGTGCCGTGGCCGCCGTCGTGGACGAGCTGAAGAAGAAGACCAAGAAGATCACGACGCCTGCCGAGACGGCGCAGGTCGGCGCGATCGCGGCCAACGGCGAGAATGAGATCGGCAAGATGATCTCGGACGCCATGCAGAAGGTCGGCAACGAAGGCGTGATCACGGTCGAGGAGGCCAAGGGCATCCAGACTGAACTCGACGTGGTCGAAGGCATGCAGTTCGACCGCGGCTATGTCAGCCCATACTTCATCACCAACGCGGAGAAGATGATCGCTGACCTGGATCAGCCGTACATCCTGATCCACGAGAAGAAGCTCAGTGGTCTGCAGCCGATGCTGCCGCTGCTGGAGAGCATCGTGCAGTC
>CAWKMC010000028.1:0-161472 GCA_963850535.1 uncultured Alphaproteobacteria bacterium
GTTCGTAGGTTCTCCCCTCACGGGTTTGCCGTGTAAATCGATAGTGCATGGAACACGAGGGGTAGTAGCACCGCGGTCAGCAGGCCGCACAGGCCCATGGCCAAGCCCGCGAAGGCGCCCGCCGTCTCGTTCATCGATAGCATACGTGAGGTTGCAATGCCGTGACCGGCAACGCCGGCGGCAAGGCCACGGGCGCGCCACGAGCGTACGCCAAGCAGCAGAGTGATTTCTGGTGCCCAAAGGGCGCCGACGACTCCGGTTGCGACGACGAGTACTGCGGTCAAGTCCGGAATACCGCCGATCTGTGCGCTGACCCCTATCGCAATCGGGGTTGTTACGGACTTCGGTGCGATTGAACGAATGACCGAGGGCGATGCTCCCAGGCTCCAGGCGATAGCCATCGCGCTGCCGCTCGCCACAATGGCTCCGGTGGTGACCGCGGTGCCGATTGCCAGCGCCGCTCGCCAAATCTCGCCGATGTTTTTATAGAGTGGAATCGCAAGTGCCACGGTGGCCGGCCCGAGGAGGAAGTGCAGCCAGGCCGCCGTCGTGAAATAGGTCTGGTAGTCGGTCCCGGTCAGAAGCAGCACCGCGATGACTGAGGCGATCGCGAACAGAACGGGGTTGCAGAGAGGGTTGCGGCGAGCATAGCGCTGCAAGCAGCAGCCGAGCTGGTAGCAGATCAGCGTAATGGCGACGCCAAACGCTGGTGACAGCGCGAGTGCAGTCCAGGCGTTATGAATGATCAACCTCATGGGTAACCTCTACGAGCTTAAGCGCCACCGGAAGGATCGGTGCTTTGCGGATGCTGTCCTGCGCATGTTCCACGGCGCGCATCGTCAGCGCCGTGGCGCCGACGGCAAGAACGGACGACCCGGCGACCCCGGCGATGAGCGCCGGCCATTGCGCCTTGATCAGATCGAAATGCGCCATAATGCCGACGCCCGCCGGCACGAACAACATCGGCAGATAGGACAGCAAGCTGGTTGCGACACTATCGAGCGCGTCGGGCAGACGGCCGCGCAGGATCAAAGCCGATAGCAACAGCGCCATGCCAATTACCGGTCCCGGAATTGGGAGCCCTGTCAGCTGCTGGCAGAAGTCCCCTGCGACCTCGAACAGCACAATCACGCAGAGGTTTGTCAGCAAGACCCCGCCTACCCCCAGTTGCAATGCATGTTCCAACGACGGCTTGTGAGCCGATTGCCCTGGACGGTATTGGCGCGGCCGCCTTAAGGTCTTGGTTTTAGGGTCTTAAAAATCTGTGGGTCGCCGCGATTGGGCCGAATCCGATGCAGAATGAGGAGATCAGCTTCGGGCGCTTCCGGCTCAATCTCAGCCGGCGCGAATTGCGGCGAGGCGAGGTGCTGGTACCGCTGCACCGCCGCGCGCTCGATATCCTTTGCGCGCTGGCCGCAGCGAGGGGTGATGTCGTGAGCAAGGACGAGCTGCTGGCGCAGCTATGGTCGGGTCGTGTTGTCGAAGACGGCAACCTCTATGTCCATGTTTCGGCTTTGCGCAAGGCGCTGGACAAACATGGTGAGGGCCATGGTTATATTGTCACCATTCCCGGTCGCGGCTATCGCCTGGCTGGGCTGCCCCGCCCGTCGGTAACCGAGCTTGTGGGGGCACCTCCGCGGCAAGCGCTATCGCTTCCGGAGCGGCCATCCATTGCAATCTTACCGTTTCTCGAAGAAGGCATCACCGCCGGCGACAGCTATTTTGGCGATGGCGTCATAGAAGAGATCATCGGCAGCCTTTCGGCGTTGCCGGAAATCTTCGTCATCTCCCGGACCTCGACGCTGAGATACAGAAAACTCCCGGCCGATCTCAAGTCCGTTCGGCGCGAGCTGGGAGTCCGCTACGTGCTCTCCGGCCGGATCATGCGAAGCTTCAATCGCATTCGAATCTCGGCTGAATTGGCGGACACGGAAACGCTCGGGGTAGTGTGGCATTCAAGGGTCGATGGTGCCACGGACGATCTATTTGCAATTCAGGATCAACTGAGCGAGCGGATCGCACAAACGCTGGCGCCGCAGATTGTGGAGTTTGAGTTGCGGCGCATCCGGCTCAAGCGAACCGAAAACCTGAACGCCTACGACTGCTTCCTCCGCGGGCTGGATCTGATCTATCGGATGACGCGCCCGGAATTCGAAGAAGCCCGACGCATGTTAGCACGTTCTATCGCGCTGGACCCCGGATATTCTGCGCCTTACGCATTCGCTGCAGTGTGGCATAGTGTAAACGTGCAGCAGGGCTGGTCTACCGATACGAGGCAAGACTTGATCGCTGCGGAAGAACTTACTGCCGCGGCACTTGCGCATAATCCTCTCGATATTTACGCGCTGTCGATCGGAGGGCATCTAAGGTCGCTACTATTTCGGGATTACGACACGGCTCTGGCGCTGTTCGAGCGAGCGCTGGCTGCCAGTCCAAACTCGGCCGTCGCGTGGTCGCGCAGTTCCAACACCTTCAGCTATATCGGCCACGGCGCTGAAGGGCGCCGCCGCGCGGAGCACGCCTTACGATTATCGCCGTTCGATCGGCATAACTTCTACACTCGCCTTGCCGCCGGCGTCGGTGCCTACACCGAGGGCGATTACGAGGGCGCAATCCCGCTAATAAAGCGCGCCTACACGGAAAATCGGCTTTATAATCCGACGTTGCGATTTCTGGCCGCCAGCTTGGCGGCCGCCGGACACCTCGCCGAAGCGCGTGCGATGGGGCAGGCGCTCCTCCGACTGGAACCAGGGTTTCGCGTCAACGAGTTTTGTCGGGGCTATGCCTACAAAAACCCGGAGCATATGGATCGATTGGCGCATCACCTCTCGCTGGCCGGCCTGCCTCCATAAAGGCCGCATGCGGCTGTCATTTCGGCGGCCACCCATGATGCTGTCACGCTACTCTGAGGGCGACGGCTGTCACCTGGTGCACGCATAAGCGGAGAGAAAGTGCTGCGCCTGGGTGTGGGCTTTTCGGCGCGGTTGCTGGTCCCGCAGCCAACCGCAGGCATGGGCCGAAAGCCAACAATCTAAAACTGATGCACGACCCGCGTCAGAGCGCAGCAATCGCGGCGTTCAGCGTCGCACTCGGTCGCATTGCCGCCGATGTCTTGGCCGGATCGGGCAGGTAGTAGCCGCCGGTGTCCATCGGCTTGCCCTGCGCGGCAATCAGTTCGGCATTGATCTTGGCCTCGTTGGCCGCGAGCGTCTCGGCGAGCTTCTTGAAGCGTGCTTGCAACGCCGCGCTTTTGTCCTGCGCGGCCAGCGCCTGTGCCCAGTAGAGTGCCAGGTAGAAATGGCTGCCACGATTGTCGATCTCGCCGACGCGGCGGGCGGGCGAGCGGTTGAACTCCAAAATCTTGCCATTGGCCACATCGAGTGTGTCGGCGAGAACCTGCACGTCGGCATTCTTATGGCTCTGCGCCAGATGTTCCAGCGATGCGCCAAGTGCCAGGAACTCGCCCAGCGAATCCCAGCGCAGATAGCCCTCCTGCTGGAACTGCTCTACATGCTTGGGCGCCGAGCCGCCGGCGCCGGTCTCGAACAATCCGCCGCCCGCCATCAGCGGAACGATCGACAGCATCTTGGCCGAGGTGCCCAGCTCCATGATCGGGAACAGATCGGTCAGGTAGTCGCGCAGCACGTTGCCGGTGACGGAGATCGTGTCCAGCCCCGCGCGGATACGTGCGAGCGTGAACTTCATCGCCTCGACCGGGGCCAGGATGCGGACGTCGAGCCACGAAGTGTCCGGCTCCTCCTTCAGATATTTCTCGACCTTGGCGATCACCTGGGCGTCGTGCGCGCGTTGCGCGTCGAGCCAGAATACCGCCGGGGTGTTCGTCAGGCTCGCGCGGCGCACCCCCAGCCTGACCCAGTTCTGGATCGGCGCGTCCTTGACCTGGCACATGCGGAAGATGTCGCCCGTCTCCACTGTGCGTTCCAGCAGCACCGTGCCGTCATCGGCGACCACGCGCACCGTACCATTCGTGGGAACTTCGAACGTCTTGTCGTGCGATCCGTATTCCTCGGCCTGCTGCGCCATCAGCCCCACGTTCGGCACATCGCCCATCGTGCGAGGGTCGAAGGCGCCGTGCGCCTTACAATCCTCGATGACGGTCTGGTACATCCGCGCATAGCAACGATCGGGGATCACCGCCTCCACGTCGTGCAGCTTGCCGTCGGGGCCCCACATCTTCCCCGATTCACGGATCATCGCCGGCATCGAAGCGTCGACGATCACGTCGCTCGATACATGCAGGTTGGTGATGCCGCGGTCCGAGTTGACCATGGCGAGGCCGGGCCGCTTCGCATACTCGGCTGCGATATCGGCCTTGATCGCCTCCCGCTCGGCGCCGGGCAGCGTCTCGATCTTCGCCAGCAGCTCACCCACGCCGTTGTTGGGATTGACGCCGAGACGCTTCAGCGTGGCCGCGTGCTTCTTGAACACGTCGGCAAAGAACACGGCAACGCAATGGCCGAACAGGACGGGGTCGGAGACCTTCATCATGGTCGCCTTCAGGTGCAGCGAGAACAGCACGTCATCCTGCTTCGCCGCCTCGATCTGCTCGGCCAGGAATGCGCGCAACGCCTTGCGGCTCATCGTCGCCGCGTCGATGATCTCGCCGGCCTGCAGCGGCGTCTTCTCCTTCAGCACCGTGACGGCGCCGTCCGTGCCAACCAGTTCGATGCGCGCATTGGTCGGCGCCGCGACGGTGGTGGAGACTTCCGAGCCGTAGAAATCGCCGTCCGACATGTACGCCACATGCGACTTGGAGTCTGCGCTCCAATCGCCCATTCGGTGCGGATGCTCGCGCGCGTATTGCTTCACGGCGCCGGCGGCGCGGCGGTCGGAATTGCCTTCGCGCAACACAGGATTGACGGCGCTGCCCAGCACGCGGGCGTAGCGGGCCCGAATATCCTTCTCGGCGTCCGTCGTGGCGTTGTCCGGATAGTCCGGCACGTCGCAGCCCTTGTCCTGCAGTTCCTTGATCGCCGCCTTGAGCTGCGGCACCGAGGCGGAGATGTTGGGCAGCTTAATGATGTTGGCCTCGGGCCGCATCGCGAGCTGGCCAAGTTCGGCGAGTTCGTCGCTGATCCGCTGCGCCGGCGTCAGTTTCTCGGGGAAATTGGCGAGGATGCGGCCGGTCAGCGAAATGTCCTTCAGCTTCATCCTGACGCCGGCCGTGCCGACGAAGGCTTCGACGATCGGCAGCAGCGAGAACGTCGCGAGCGCCGGAGCTTCGTCGACCTTTGTCCAAACGATTTCGAGATCTGACATGCTTGCACCTCTGTCGCGCCGGCTGGTTTCTGCTGAGCCGGTACTATCCACAAATTCGGCGCCTTGTCGCCTCGGCGTGCGGGAAGCCCTCCGCGGAGCTGGGAAAGAATACGGGAGCTGAAGCAAGTTGGATCCGAAGCCCGATCGCCATATGCCCTCTTGCACCGGGTTGTCGAGGCACCGTTAGATTACACGTTTAAGTAGTATGCCGCTGGCGATGCCGTCAGATCTACCTTTTCCGAAATCTCGGCGACTGTTAATGAACGACAGCAAAACCCTGCAGCTTACGCTACCCGGAACAGAATGACGGTGGACGGACTTGACTGACCCATTGGAAGGCCATCGTTGGCCGTCGGACGTGATCACCTATTCCTTCGCCGATGCGAACGTGCCGGGCCAGCCTGCCCAGTTCTCCGCATTCATCACCGAGGCAGCCTATCAGAATGTAGTCGAGAATGCCGCCGCCGCATGGTCGGCGGTATCCGACGTGCAATTCCAGCTCGTGCCTGACCTCGGATCAGTCGACATTCGTATCGGGTTCGGGACGCTCGATCCCGTTCAAACGGGTCAAGTCGGTTCCACGTCTTGGCGCTTCGATGGTCAATACTTCCGGCCGGACACAACAGTATCAATCGAAGATCCATCTCAGGACCCGTTGCTTCCGCTTCCCAATGGTGACTTTCAGTATTCCGGTTATATGTCGGACCTTCAACAGATAGTCGAGCACGAATTGGTCCACGCGCTTGGTCTTGCACATAATCCGACCGATCCGAATGCGGTGATGTTCCCGACCGCAACGCCGCAAAACAACGCCGGGCCGGATCAATCCGACATCCAGGCCGTCCGGTCGCTGTATGGACCTTCTGACCTCGTCGTCGCCGATACGACGACGGGCCAGTCCCTCGCGGCGACTGATCAGCCCTACACCGGACCTGTCAGCGGACTAACGCATGAGTATATCAATGTCAGCTCTGACAGTCTGAACATCAGTGTCGGCACGCCGAACTGGTTCATTCACAGCGGCAGTGGCAATGATGCTCTGGCGGTCACCGGCGGGACGAATGTCCTTGACGGCGGGACTGGTTCCAACTTCCTGACTGGCGGCAGCGGAACCGACTCGTTCTTCGTCGATAATCGCGGCGCCACAGGGGATACCTGGAGCACGGTCAATGGCTTTCATGTCGGCGACGCTGCGACCATCTGGGGTGTCACGCCGCAGGACTTCAGCCTCGACTGGGTCGATGGCCAAGGTGCCGCAGGCTTCACCGGACTGACATTGCACGCCACCGCTTCAGGCCAACCTACGGCATCGATCACACTGGCCGGATATACCACTGTCGATCTCGGCGACGGCCGCGTGTCCGTATCGTTCGGCACCGTGGATGGCAACGCCTACATGTATATCCACGAGAATAGCTGAGCGCGGCGCAGCCGCTATAGACGGTGAACCCGCCCCGGCTGATCGTCGCTGACCTGGACGCAAAGCCCGTAGCGGACGTAATATGAAGATGTTCACCGGGTCGGCGAAGGTTACTGAACCTAAGGCCGGGTCTTAAAACGGCTAATTGCTTCCCTGGCCTCGCACCTCGGTGACAGCCGTCAAACACAAAGGTCGGGAGGGACACAATGCGTGCTAGAGACGTTATGACCCGAACGTCATTACCGTCGATCCGGACATGTCGGTCCGCGATCTGGCTGCGCTGCTCTCCGAGCGGGGCATCAGCGGCGCTCCAGTTGTGGACTCCAGCGGCCGTATGGTGGGCATAGTCAGCGAAGGTGACCTGCTGCACCGTATGGAACTTGGAACCGAGAAGCGCGACGAGCGCCGGAATTCATGGTGGCTTGTACATTACGCCTCGGGGCTTGCGCAGGATTACGTGAAATCGCACGGCCGCGCAGTCAAGGACATCATGACGCGCAGCGTGACCACGGTCGCGGAGGACACCAACCTCGCGGACATCGCGATGTTGCTGGAGACGAAGCGCATCAAACGTGTGCCGGTCATGCGCGATGGGCAGATGGTCGGCATCATCAGCCGATCGAACCTGGTGCGAGCATTGGGGGCGACACTCGCTGCACCGGCCGCTGGTGCAGGTGAGGACGACCGCACGATACGCACGACCCTCTTGACCGAGTTGGCGAAACAGCAATGGGCGGGTCGGCTTTGGGCGCAGGACATCATCGTCAGCGGCGGCGTCGTGCACTTGTGGTTCGGCTCGGACGAGCCTGAAGAGCGACGTCGGGCCGTGCGGGTTGCAGCAGAAAACATCTCGGGCGTGCGTGGCACAGAAGAGCACGTCGTGCCGATACCGCTGATGCCTGTGTTCTAAGCCAGGCATGGCCTTGCCGGCAGGGTTCTTCAGCACGTCCTGGCGGTCCCGATCGTCACAGGCTTTCTGATCAACCCGGTCGCGTTCGTCCGGCATTATCGATCATTTTTTCCTGCTGGTGGCCGGCATTATCGCCGTGCTGCTCGCCGGCAAATGGATCGCCGCATGGGCCGTGGGCCGCGCCGTCGCCTACAGCGAGGATGAACAACTGATGGTGTGGTCGCCGACACTGCCGCAGGTTGCTGCAACGCTCGCTGCGACGCTACCTTTCGCGTATTCAACCAGATTATAGCGGGGGTCGATTAGTAAGGAGCCAATATAGGCCCAGTCTGACAACTGCCTCCGTGAATGCATGGAACTCGACAGGCTTGCTTGTATACCCATTGGCGCCGTTATCGTAGCTCTCCACAAGGTCGTGATCCTCGGTAGACGAGGTGAGTATGACCACCGGAATGTTCTTAGTACGCTGGTCACTTCGTATTCTCTTCAATACCTCAATCCCATCAACCTTTGGCAGGCGTAGATCGAGCAGTATCACGCGCGGCACATTAGCGACGGGACGCCTTGCAAACGCTCCAAGGCAAAAAATGTAATCCAGTGCCTCCTCGCCGTCCTTCACCCAAACAAGGTCATTGATTATATGATTTTTCTTCAGCACATCGATACATAGTTCAGCATCGCTCTCGTTGTCTTCAACCAGCAGTATTTCGTGCGGATCAAGCCGCTCGGGCATTTAACGCCTCCGTCCGTGGCAGCGCGAAATAAAAGCTGGCACCCTCGTTGGGCGTAGCTTCTGCCCAGACGCGGCCGCCATGACGCGTAATGATGCGCTTGACAATCGATAGGCCAATGCCTGTTCCCGAAAACTCAGACGGGCCATGCAGTCGTTGGAACACACCGAACAGCTTGCCGACATACCTCATGTCGAAGCCAGCCCCGTTGTCTCTGACAACATAGATTGCCTCGTCGGCACTGATATGGCCCTCGATCTCGATCATTGTATTTCGCTTCTTAGCGGAGTATTTGATCGCATTGTCCAGCAGGTTGGCAAATACTTGCCGCATCATCCCCGGATCGACACGCGCCTTTGGGAGAGCGCCGATCTTGAATTCAACCGCGCGACCGCCGACCGTCTGTTCAAGCGCTTTGTAAGACTCAAATGCAATTGCTTCCATGTCCACTTCAGCCGGGTGAAGTTCTAATCGTCCTAAGCGCGAGAACGCAAGAATATCATCGATCAGCCTACTCATCTTGACGGTATTGGAGAGTACAACATTAAGGACCCTCAGCCCTTCCTGGTCCAGCTTCGACGCGTGGTCTTCCATCAGCTTACGCGAGAATCCGTCGATCGCCCGGAGTGGTGTCCGCAGATCGTGGGACACCGAATAGGAGAAGGTTCCCAATTCTTCGTTGATCGCCTGTAGCTTCTCATTGGCGGCTACCAGTTTCTGGTTGGCCTGAGCCAGATCATCCGTCCGCACCGAAACAAGTTCTTCGAGATGCTGATTGAGTTTTGCGGTCTCTTGCTGTGCCGCCATAACCTCCGTTAGGTCACTGACCACAATAACGGCCCGCTGAGTTACTCCTCCATCCAAGCGACTGATGGCGATATTGACAGGAACCATTGCCGCGTCGGAGGTCACTAGTTGCGCGCTGATACGGTGAGTTCTGGTCGCGCTTTCGCCGAGCGCAGCAGCGACTTTAGTTGCACCTTCGGCGCCAAAATAGCCCAATAGTGGTGAGCCCAAAATAGTGCGAAGATCGGCTCTGACCATGTCCGCAAAGCGTTGGTTGCAGTAAAGCACGGTACCGCTAACCGAGACCGTGACGGCTCCTTCGCTCATGGTCTCGACCATCACGCGGTAGGGCTGTTCAACACCTCTCAGTGAGAATACCTGTTGGCCGGCCGGCGTCGTTACCGTGATTGCGTCTACCTCACCGGATCGGATAGCCCGCAGCGTCTCTTCAGCCTCTTCAAGCCGTGACCGCAATCCTGCAATTTCTGCACGATAAGCATCGCTCCGGGGATCGAGAGCGACTGAGCTAGTCGTCATCTGGCTTCTCTAGATCGTTGTCCGGCTCATCGAGTGTGAGTCCGAGACCCAGCACGACGCGGTCATCGTCAGAGAGGTCTCCAACAATCCGCCGCAACGGAAGAGGTAACTGCTTAACCAACGTCGGCAACGCGATAATCTGCTCGTCCCGCACCAGGTCCGCCTGCTGATACGCGTCGATTACTTCTAATTCGTAATGGCCATGCAGGAGCCTTTCGCCAATCTCCTTGATGTTTTGGATTGCTTGCGTGGAGCGGGGCGTTGCGCCGCTAACGAAAAGGCGCAGCTTATACCGTAGCGGCTCCGGCGCGGCGTCTGCCGTTTTCGCCGGTTCCGCATCAGGCTTGCTCATGAGGCCCTCACGATCTCTCCGGCGGCAGGACGCAACTGCAATCCAACCAGGGTGCGCTCCGTATTTGAAAGATCGCCGACGATCCTGCGTATCGGCGCAGGCAGCTTACGGACAAGTGTTGGGATCGCGACGATCTGGTCGTCGCGGGAGAGTTGGGGTGTCTCCAGCAGATCGATCACCTCGATGCGGTACTGCCCGGCGAGATGCTTTTCGCAGATTTTCTTTAAATTCGCGAAGGCGGTGAGGGAGCGTGGGCTTTTACCCGCTACATATAACCGTAGGTCCCACGCGACCGGTTTCTCAACGGCCGACTCTTCGTCGATGGATGGTTGTTGAATGGTGCTCATCGCCCGCCTCCATTGGAGCGGCTTGGCTGTGCTTCTCCACCACCCTGCTCTCGGCCCCGTGCCTGGGTTTCGCGTGCGGTCGATCGGCTCGATGCCGCCAATGTCTGCTCACTGATTGCCACACCGACCTCCTCGGCTTCGGCGGTGAGATCGGCCTGCATCTCAGCAATTCTCGCCTCGACGGTCTTTTGTTTCCGCAACATTGCAGCCCGCTTGCGGGCGGCATCCTCGTCCATTGCGATGGCGGCGGCACGATCAGCAGCTTCCTGGGCCACGCGGGCGGATCCGGTCAGAATTGTACCGTCCGGACCGACGAAAACCTGTGCTAGATCAACACCGTCATCGGTTATTACCAGCTCGCGTGCCTGATTGGAGTGCTTCATGCCACGTGACTTTATGATCGATAAAGTACGCGTGCGCTCCCCGCCCTGCTCCAGATTTCGCAACATCACCCAGGTGTCGATCAATGACGAGACGCCAACCTCACTTTGCTCGACCGCATGTGTGGCATCGGTCAGACTGGTCATCAAAGCGGTGATCTGCCGTGCCTTCAGCAGATCGATCATTCGCATCAGCATGGATTTGGCATCCATCTCCGTGCCGGCTGTGATGAAACTCGACACCGGATCGATGATGACGACCTTGGGCTTGATCTCTTCTACCATCTTCAGCATCTTGCTCAGATGTACCTCCAGTCCGAAACTGGATGGGCGGAATGCGGCGAAGCGGAGCAGTCCCTTTGCGCTCCAATAACCAAGGTCAAAACCAATAGAGTGCATGTTGCGTATGATTTGGTCGGGTGATTCTTCGAAGGCGAAATAGATGCATTGTTCGCCTCGCCGGCATGCCGCATCGGCAAAATGCGCTGCAATGGAGGACTTGCCCGTCCCAGCGGTGCCGGAAACCAGCAGGCTGCCACCCCGGAAATAGCCATTGCCGCCGAGCATAACGTCCAATTTGGCAATGCCAGTGGAGACAACTTCCCCCAACGCCGGATAGTTCAGATTGATCGCGGTGATCGGTAGAACGGTTATGCCCTGTTCATCGATCAAGAACGGGTATTCGTTGGTGCCGTGAGCGGAGCCGCGATACTTGACGACGCGTAGACGGCGTGTCGCTATCTGGTCAGCGACACGCTGGTCCAGCGAGATGACGCAATCGGAGACGTATTCCTCCAGACCATGTCGGGTCAAAGTCCCGTCGCCCCGTTCTCCCGTAACGATGGCAGTCACTTTCTTTTCCTTCAGCCAAGCGAACAGGCGGCGAAGTTCGGAACGAATGATCTGCGTGTTGGTCAGGGCGGCAAACAACGTCTCTATCGTGTCAAGTACCACGCGCTTGGCGTTGATCGCGTCGATGGCGGCCGACAGGCGAATAAACAGTCCCTCCAGGTCATATTCACCGGTCTCCATGATCTCGTTGCCATCGATGGTCACTTGGTCGATCATGAGCTTCTCGTCGGCGAGGAGGGCCGTTAGGTCATAGCCGAGTGAGGCCACATTCTCGACCAAATCGGTCGCACGTTCCTCGAAGCTCATGAAGACACCGGGCTCGTTGTGCTCCTGGATGCCGCGGATCAGAAACTCTATGCTCATCAGTGTCTTGCCGGAACCGGCAGCGCCGCACACCAAAGTAGGCCGCTCGCGCGGAAGACCACCGCCGGTGATAGTATCCAGGCCGACGATACCGGTGGGGCACTTTGGAAGTTGGCCAAGTGCTGGCGATACAGTAGTGATGTGGCTATCCATGGGAGGTTTTCCCGTCCTGGGTCTATCGAACGGCGGAGTAGTGACCGCAAGCAGTCTTGGATCCCTCGCATATTTTGAAATCCACGCTCAGAGCTGGCTCATATTTCTGTCGCCGAGCGTGAGGGAGTCCTGTCCATCACCTAGAGCTAAACACGTGAACGAGTGGTTAACACCTGTGTTATGCCGGCCTGGACTGTCAGTATAATAACCCATCGACGCAACCATATCTAACATAGCAAGCTTCGTCACTCCTGCCGCCGCGAAAGGACGGCCGCCACATCATGTATTCCATCCCGAATATTCGGATCTCCTCGCCCGCGCGATCTACGCCGACCTCCTGCCTGCTGCTGCCCCCACCGTCCGACGACACGCCCGAAGCCAGGCATCTCCGCGACGAACGGGCCATGACCGCCGTCGCCCATCTGCTGCCGGAAAACGCCGCCGAGGCGGAAGTCGCGGTGCTCGTCGTCGCTGCCCAGTTCCCCGCCCGCGAGGCGTTACGTGCCGCGTCCCAACCGGGCCTCGAGCCTGATCAAACCCGACGCTATACCGCCCAGGCCGCCTCCATGATGCCCCAGGCCGACGGCAGCAGCCGCACGCTGCTCCGCATGCAGGCCGAACGGCAGAACGCCGAGACCGCCATGCGCCCCGCCGCAATGGAACGGGCCGGCTACTGGTTCCGCTCAGCATCCCCCGAGCCCAACCTGACCCTCGACCAGGCAACAATGCAACCCCCTTACCCTTGCGGGAGGAGCCTGCCCCGGACTTCATCCGGGGAAGCGGGGAGGGGGGCCCGCCCAATCCCCGGGCTTGACCCAGGGACCCGACCCGCAGCCGAGCGAACCGCCGAGCCTGAAGAGCGACGCGATGGCTCTCATCGTCATGGCCGGCGGCCGGCCGGCTATCCACGTCTCCTGCGTGTCTATTGAGACATGATTGGCGGGCGCAAGAGCCCACCTCTGCTTTGCTTGAGGTTCCGTGCAGAGCCCGCGAACTCGTTTTTCAGCAGACTGCCAGCGCCGCAGATACGTCTAGCGCGCCTGTTCCGGGTGTTCACAAACCCTGGCCGTCAGCTGTACTTGAAAACAGACAATTCTGGGTACGCGTAGATCGCTAGGCTCCTAGGCGAGAAAGGCCCGTTCTGGGCCCCTTCCTCCGAAGGGATTTCCGAACAGCCTACCCATAGCTTTCCGGCTCAGCGACCTGAAGGCAACAACAACACTTCGACCAGATGAGCAATCACGCGGGCACTAGCTAGTGTAGGCGGAGCCTAATGCCTGTCTCCCGATGTCCAGCCAGTGTATGGTTTGCCCGTCCAAGAGCTGAGGATGATATGAAACGTGGCTCCGGTGCCTTACCCAACATCAACCGCCGCCTCGCTAGTGGGCACCTCAGCGAGGCCCAGCTGCTCGGAATGCTTCGGGGCACTCGACGGACACGCCTCTTTGTGTCAGAGCTGAGAGGCAACATAAAGCCGGATCAGTTAGAACAGATCTCGAAGATAATCGCACTGCATCCACTTTTTGGCCTGAACGCTCTGGGAACTCAGTTCCCCAGGACCATTTCACAAATAAGACAGCGGATCTCCATTCGAGCCCATCGGCCTCGATAATGAGATTATTTGGGTGTCCGGACGTATCGAAGTTTGTGCGCAAAGATTAGCGCGCTTTCTCCAGATGCGTGAGGCGTTGGGCAGAGAGTTCTTGCTCGGGAATGACCCGGCTGCTTTAGATTGCGTATCGGAACTTGAACGAGAGATTGGCCATTCTCTTGTTTCAATTCAAAGTCGGATCCTAGCACTCCAAAACGCAAAAGGGCGCGGAGCACAAAAAGCTTTCCGACGGTCGGTCTATAATGCGGAAGGTGTTAATGGGTATGTCTACTACATTACCTATTACCTCAGCTTAGCGGCAGAACGTGGGGGATCAATAGAGAAGCTGAATGCCTCGCTTGCTTCATTTAAAACAGTCACAATTTCTGGCAAGCGGGCACATTCGTTTCTGAGAATGAGGTTATCTAGATCGCTCGAATTCTCTGACAACGAGTTAGACGATGTGCTTCGCGAGGCAGCGGCTTTCTCCGCTGTTGATCTATACGAAACATTCGTCAAGGTGGTGCAAATCCTCGTCGCTACGGGGCGTTTTCAATCTCTTTCGCCGATGGCGATAGAAGCTGTTCAGAGAGTCGCGAAACAAGTCCCCGACTTCCGCCTTAATACTATCCGGCGCCTGCAAGACTACAAGAGCAGTTTTGATGCATGTTCACTACGATATTTAGCTATCATGGGGCAGTATATAAGCGGTAAAGCGGCAGCATCGAGTGAAGCCGCGAAGCGAGAGATCGTAACGTATCCGGAATTGTCGATTTATTTGCCGCTTATCGCGGACGATATCAGCTCAGTCGCAGAACTTCCAAACCTAACGCGCGACCTCGTTGTCGGTATGCGGCAGATTGTGCATTGCGCTGACACAGCGCAAGCAGCGGCAAAAGACCTATAAAGGCTAGCAGTTAGCCATTCATGCTTTCCTTGGAGTTGGTCTTTAGCGGCGTTCATAAGCGAGACAGCTTCATATCCAAGCGAAGCGCAGCAGAGTCCCGACTGGATCTTTAGCGCATTGAACATGCCATTTCTGGTACCCGAGCTTATGGTCTGTTGCCTTCCTTCTCCCGAAACCGACGGCCGGAGAACTCGATACAGGGGCGGTGGCCTCCGTTCCACCAATGCTCAGCTATTTGAATTTGCTCAGCTGCCCAGACTCCTCTCCGATATCTGCGATCGACCTAAGTCAGTTAGACGCTGCTATTCGGCACAACGTTTTGGCAAAACGTGCGCTCAGAACCGGTGACCTAAAAGAGGCCCTAGATCAGGGGAGTGTTGACACCCACTTGGGGTTTGGACGCTACCTCGAAGTGCTCAGCCTTCACGCTATGGTATTGGTTCGTGCCCAGGAGCTTGCGCTCGCACTTCGTTGTCTGGTCGAGGCATACTTGGAGGTGCCTGGGTGTGCCGCCCGGTTCGACGTAAGGACAATAATCAACGACGTAGATCGTAGACCATCGCCCATAGCACACGAGAACCTTGAGAGACCTATCGGCTTCGACATTTTCTCTAAGAATATAGACAGTTCTAAAGACCGCCGACTCGCGTTTGCTTACAGCCAATTTCTGCGAGCGGTGGGAGTCGCGAAGCCGTCAGATTTAAGGCCGATCCTTGGTCATTTCGAGAAGCGAAAACTGCTGTATTTCTTGCGATGGATCTGCATCCCTTCCATTATGGATCAGTTCCCAGCCATAGAAGGAACTCGTGCTCTCAATCAGGAACGCATCGCCGTCTGCCAAATTGTGGCTGAGCTAGAGCCATTGTTGGAGGATGAGTGTTTCGACGAGATTAAGGCGCTCACGCGGAAGCTTGTCATTTATGATGGCTTGAAGCGAGTGGAACAGAGCAAAATCTATGTTGATGCCGAGAGCATACGTCGTGCTCTTGAGAAACGCCTTGCCGAGCAGTTTGCGAGATTTAGCGCCCTCGTAAACAGCGCACAGGTCTTCAACGAAATTGCTCAGATACAGGAACGCAAGCTACCGAACCAAGGTGGCGAGCCGACAGAGTCGATGTCTATTTCTCTGCCAACTGAAGACCCCGCCTCCCTGTTTACATCGCTCGTCATAGAAATTTGGCAAGAATTTCTTACGGGAAGCGAGTTTAGTCTCGATGTCTATCTCAGTGTGCGTATACGGCACGGTACGCTGGCCGGACAGCTTCGCAGCCCCCTGGAAGCCTTGCACCTTGTGACGCAACATGACGGGAATCGGTAAATCCAAACACACATTGGATGTCTGAATGGCTTGTTCCAGATGAAAACACCGAGCGGCTAAATGCCGCCTTTTCAGAATTCTCGGGACAGGTAGACGATTTCATTGGACGGTTAAGTGACTTCCATACTGCGTATTAAGTTGCATAATGATGACGATGGCGTATTTGACTTCCGGCTCACAAGGAGTCTCATCAATCATATGCTCGCCCGGTTTGACCCGGGTGGGACTTTAGATGATCTCATCACGTTAGTCTTCGACACACTCTGGGAATCCTGTCTCAGACCTTGCCATCACTACAGTCATTCTTCCTGATGGATGTGAACTCATGGTTTGCGTCGCACCTGGAGCGTCTTAGGGAAAACGTTGCCTCTCTTGGTATTGACAATGTCTGTCCTAGTTTGGCGCCTGCCATCATACAGGCAGAGGCTGTTATGCAGCGCACATGCGCTCGCGTTGCCAACTGGTTCCGCCTCTCCAAGACAAGCACGTCCGTTGATTTTGGAATTGATCTGGCTATTGCGATTGCAGCAGAAAGCGTCCGAAACTGTTTCGGAGTAGACGCCGTAAAGGAAAACGTCAATGTAACCCCAAGTACTTATGCTTGATGGAAAATATCTGCTTGCGTTTGTAGATATGTTTACGATCCTTTTTGAAAATGCTAGAAGGCATTCTGGGATTAGATCCTTGCCCTGTTGATGTTCAAGTCCAGCGCACAGGGTCACTGCTGATGATATCGGTATCAAACGGTCTGGCGGAGAACTTTGATCAAAAGAAACTACTGGAACGGCTTCAAACGTTGAAATCATCTTCAGATGATACGGTTTCCGCCCAGGCGGTCGCGAGGGAGGGTGGATCAGGTTTTCACAAGCTTCGTAAGATTTTGGGAAGTGACCTCAGGTGCCTTAACACTTTCGACTTTGGATTGCGCTGTCATCGCTTCGTGGTAGACATCGTCTTGGACGTTGTTGGATGGCAATGACATCTCTACTCTTGGTAGAGGATGACGAGCAGAAGCTGCTACGGATTAGCGCGTTTCTTCGAGCGTCCTTTCCCGAGCTTCATCTCACTGTAAGGCGGTCCTTTCAGAGCGGACTTAAGGAAGTGCTCCGCAAACCGCCTACCCTTCTGTTGCTCGATATGACGCTGACAACTTTTGACCTCGGCCAGGACGAAGAGGGGGGTAGGCCCGGACCATACGGTGGTCGTGAAATACTAGAGCATATGGAAGAAGAGGGAATATCTGTGCCTTCCATTATCGTTACCCAGTATAGCGCCTTTGGTGATAAATCATCGAAAATGCTGACACTCGCTGATCTAGATCAAGAGCTGTTGGCTTGCTTCCCAACTACGTATTGTGGGATAGGTGCACTATCATGTTGCGACAGAGAGCTGGAAGAGTGCGCTAAGGAAGAAATCCAGGAAATTGTGAAAGGGGAGTAGCGTGCTCAAAGTTCTTGTTGTTGAAGATGATGCAGGGAAGCTTCGGCAGATTGTGACGCTTCTTCGCGAGATTCCTGGGATTGATCTTTCGAAGCTCCAAGAGGTTCGGGCGTCGCACCAAGCACGGCAAATATTGCAAGCCCAGGCGTTCGACGTAATGATACTGGATGTGCATTTACCTCGGCATCTTCACGAGGAACCCCGTCCGACTGAAGGGCTTCTACTTCTTCAGGATATACGGGAAGATGAGGTATATAATATCCCTGCGCACGTCATCGGCCTTACTGGACTTCCTAATGTATACGAAAATGTGGCTCCCTTATTCGCGGCTGATTTGTTCGCCATAGTCTTGTATGACCAGCAGTCGGAATGGCGGAGTATGTTGCGCCGGAAGTTGGAATACATACGCCGAACCGCTGAGACGAGCCGGGGTAACCATCCCGAATATGGTCACGAGGTTGCTATAGTAACGGCTTTGCGGAAAGTCGAATTGGATGCCGTTTTGCGATTGCCATGGGGTTGGAGCGAAACCCGGGTACGATGGAGATGCGCTAACATACTGGCATGGCTTGTTGCCAAACAGAAATACTCAGGCAAGAGTTGTGGCTGTAGCTGCTCCGGGAATGGGGATGCCGTCGGCATCTGTCACTTGTTCGCGAGTAATAGAGCGGTTTCGCCCGAGGTACCTTGTCATGGCTGGGATCACTGCTGGGATTAAGGGCCGGGTCAATATCGGGGACGTTATCTGCGCTGACCCGACTTGGGATTGGGGAAGCGGGAAATACGTTGTGCAAGATGGACAACCGAATTTTCTCCCCGCTCCGTTTCAGATCCCGTTGGATCCTGATGTGCGGGGAAAAATAGAGCGGATTGAATCGAATGCGGTTGTCCTTGCCGAGATCGTTGCAAATTGGCCTGGTACACGGCCTGAAACACCACTTAGATTGCACCTGGGGCCGCTGGCTTCGGGAGCAGCAGTTCTCGCAGATGACACATTGGCCAACGGAATTGTACGGCATAATAGGTACTTGCTCGGCGTGGAGATGGAGACTTATGCGGTCTACCATGCTGCCTTTCAGGCGACTCGACCACGTCCCATGCCAGTGTCACTTAAGGGCGTTTGCGACTTTGCCGATCCGGATAAGAACGATGCATTCCAAAATTATGCCGCCTACACTAGCGCCCGCGTGATTGCTCATCTGGTCGAAGTGTTATTGTTGCCTTCAGATCGCTGAGCCGGAAAGCTACGAGTAGGCTGTTCGGAAATCCCTTCGGAGGAAGGGGCCCAGAAACGGGCCTTTCTCGCCTAGGAGCCTAGCGATCTACGCGTATCCAGAATCGTCTGTTTTCAAGTACAGGTGACGCCGCCGGTTTACGTAGAACTCTCAGCCTCATCAGACTTCACGACCGCGCCGCACAGGCCAGGATCCAACCGTCAGTATAATCACCTATTGACGCAATCATCACTAACATCGCAAGCTCCGTCACTTTCCGCCGCCGCGAAAGGACGGCTGCCATATCATGTATTCCATCCCGAATATCTCGGATCTCCTCGCCCGCGCGATCTACGCCGACCTCTGCCTCCTGCTTCCCCCATCGCCCGACGACACGCCCGAAGCCAGGCATCTCCGTGACGAACGGGCCATGACCGCCGTCGCCCACCTGCTGCCGGAAAACGCCGCCGAGGCGGAAGTCGCGGTGCTCGTCGTCGCTGCCCAGTTCCGCGCCCGCGAGGCGTTGCGTGCCGCGTCCCAACCGGGCCTCGAGCCTGATCAAACCCGACGCTGTACCGCCCAGGCCGCCTCCATGATGCGCCAGGCCGACGGCAGCATCCGCACGCTGCTCCGCATGCAGGCCGAACGGCAGAAGGCCGAGACCGCCATGCGCCCCGCCGCAATGGAACGGGCGGGCTATTGGTTCCGCTCGGTCTCGGTCGCCGATCCTGCCGAATCCCCGGGCTTGACCGTGGGACCCGACCCGCAGCCGAGCGAACCGCCGCCACCTTCGGAACCAGCAAAACTCGAATACGGCGTCATGACGCCGGCCGAGCGATTCGTTACCCTCTACCCCGAACGCGCCGCCACCATCGTCGCCACCGGCGGCCTGCCCGCGCGCCTTACTTTCCCACCGCCCGACCCCGAGGTGATCACCGAACTCCTCACCAGCAATAGCCCGCTGATCCACGCCCTCCGCCGGGCGCATGCGCGCGAACCGTGGCCTGCCACCGAACTTGAAGTGGCGGCTGCCTGATGCAGCCCATGCGACGCCGTCTCGCAATGCGGCGCAACGAGACAAAGCCGATACGGCACCGATCCGCGACCATTGCGCGATTTGACATCTTCCCCAAGTCTCGGTTGTCGCATGTGAAGGGGAGAGCTCACGATGAATGATGTACCTGAGATCGCCGGCCTGCACCGTTATCCACTCGCCCGGCGTGGCTTCGTGATGACCAGCCTGATCAGCGGCTTCACTCTGGCGACGCAGCGTGTCGAGGCACAGGCGATCCACACCGACACCACGGGCATCGATGCCGGCGAGACCGAGATCCCCGTCAGCGACGGCAAGTTGCCCGCCTACTATGCGCACCCGGCGAAAGGCACCAACTTCCCCGTCATCCTGGTGAACGAAGAAATCTGGGGCGTTCACGAATACATCAAGGATGTGTGCCGACGGTTGGCAAAGGCCGGCTACATGGCCGTCGCACCCGAAATTTACGCGCGCATCGCCGATCTGTCGAAGATGACGGACACCCAGCAGATCGTCCGCGAGGTGATCCCCAAGAAGCCGGATCAGGAGCTGTACAGCGACCTCGATGCCACCTTTGCCTGGGCCGCAACGAACAAGGGCAGCGCTACCCTGCTTGGAGAAACCGGTTTCTGCCGCGGCGGCAGGAACACCTGGCTGTACGCTGCGCACAACCCACACCTGAAGGCCGCGGTCGCCTGGTATGGCCCGATGAAGGGCGCCACCAGTCAGATCCAGCCGCAGACGCCGCTCGATATCGCTGACAAGCTGAAATGTCCGTTGCTTTGTCTATACGGAGGTCAGGACGCTTCGATCCCGGTGGCGGATGTCCAGCAGGCGCAGGAAAAGGCCGAGAAGGCGCACAAAACTGTCAAGCTCTATGTCTATCCCAACTCGCCGCACGGATTCCACGCCGACTATCGGCCAAGCTATCACCAGACCGATGCCGAGGACGGATGGCAACGCATGTTGGCCTGGTTCAGGCACTATGGACTGGCGCCGAAGCCCGCAGCGTAAGCGCAGCTATTCCTCGTGGAACACGCGGTGGTAGCGGCGCGCGTAGTAGATCAATCCGTCATGCGCCGCGCCCACCTCAACGTCTTCCACCGGGCAGATGAAGATGTCGTGCGTGCCGACCTCGACGATCTGCACGATGCGGCAGTCGAAGGCGACGAGTGCGCCATCCAGCACCGGCGCACCTGTCAGCAAAGTGTGCCAGGTGGCACCTTCGAAGCGTGCTTCCATCGTGTGATCGGTCATGCCGGCGAACACCGGTGACAGGCCCTCGTGCGCGCTGGCCAGCGTGTTCACACAGAGCACGCCGTTCGCTTTCATCGCGGGATAGGAGTCATTGGTGCGGTTGGCGCAGACCAGCAGGGTCGGTGGGCTATCGGTGACGCTGCACACTGCCGAAGCAGTGAACCCGGCGCGCCCTGCCGGGCCATTGCTGGTAATCACGTTCACCGCGGCGCCGAGACGCGCCATCGCTTCGCGGTAGGCCTGCTTTTCTACTGCCACGGTCCGCTCCATCGCTGGCTGGCACGCACTATGGCGGCTTCCCGCAAGGCCGGACAGGGGCGGCGGCATTTGACTGAGCGAGGCCCGCCAGAGAGAAGTGTCGATGCCTGATGATCTTCATCGTCCGCCACCGGACGCTGCAAGGGCGCAACAAATTGCGCTCGCAGCGCTTGGGTTGGCTCTGGCTGCACTTGGCGCCTACATCCTGCAAGGTTTCCTGCGTGCGCTCGTGTGGAGTGTCATTTTCGCACTCGCCGTCTGGCCGCTCTATTGCTGGGCACGGCACAGATGGCCGGCACGTGGGCACGACATCATGCTGCCCGCGCTGTTCACCCTGGCGGTTTCCCTTATCTTTCTCGTGCCACTTGTCGCTGTCGGCATCGAGATCGGCAGGGAGGGGGCGAGCGTCGTCAGGCTGGCGCTCGAATACCAGCGCACCGGCATCCCTGTACCAGGCTTCATGCCCAGCCTGCCCGTTGGCAGCCAGGCCCTGACGGACTGGTGGCAAGCGAACCTGAGCGATCCCGCAAACCTGTCGTCGCTGCTCGGGCGCATCAATCGCGATCAGTTCCTGGCCTCCAGCGAAAGGGTCGGTGCGCGAGTGCTGCATCGAGCTGTGACATCCGTGTTCACGTTGCTGACGCTGTTCTTCCTGTTGCGGCACGGCGAGACCATCAGCGGCCAGCTGCACCGGGCGGTGACCAGAGCGTTCGGACCACGCGGCGCAGCCGTGTGCGCTCAGTCGACCACGTCGGTGCGGGCCACGGTGAACGGGCTGGTGTTGGTGGGCATCGGTGAAGGCATCGTGATCGGCATCGGTTATTGGTTGACAGGGGTGCCGCATCCGACCTTGTTCGCCGGCCTGACCGCCGTCGCGGCTATGGTGCCGTTCGGCGCTCCCCTGGTGTTCGGCTTCGCCGCATTGGTTCTGCTGATACAGGCCTCATTGGTTGCCGCCGCCGCCGTCCTCGTACTGGGACTGGTGGTCACCTTCGTGGCAGATCACTTCGTGCGTCCGGTAATCATTGGCGGGGCGACCCGCTTGCCGTTTCTCTGGGTACTGCTTGGCATCCTCGGTGGCGTGGAGACGTTCGGCATAATCGGCCTCTTCGTCGGGCCTGTCGTGATGTCAGTGCTAATCCAGCTCTGGCGCGACTGGGTGGATGGCCCAATACCTCGCTAAGCCGCCTTCGCGTGCTCAGCGCTGTTTCTTGAACACCATGGTGTCGCCCCCGGAGGTCAGCCGAAGCTCCTGCCCGTTTTCCGCCATCTGATATTGGTCGGTCTCCACCTGGGCGCTGCCAGTTCCGGCGGAAGTCTCGACCGGCGTAAACACGAGCGTTCCCGACTGATGTTCCGATTGCGATTGCTTGTAGGTCCCGTGCATGCGGCGGACCAGCTGATTGCCCTGTCTCGTCTCGCTGCTCCAGTCGCCATTCGGCGTCACGTTCATGTCGATTCGAACCCCTTGGCCGAGGTCGGCGCGCCAATCTCCGGCAACTGTCGAGTCCGCCAGCGCGACACCGCAGACCGCAACCAGAAGCGAAAGCGCCAACAAGATGAATCGCAAGACTTCCTCCACGCGTGGCAATGCGAACGCACGAACGCCACGGAACTGTGCTGGTTCCTACACCAGGTCAATGGATCGGAACTGCAGATATCGCGTTAGGGCGATGTGCTTCGAAACAGGAGATGACTGATGAAGGTGCGCGTCGCGATTGCTGCTTTGCTTGCTTTGAGTGCCGGGGTCGGGCTGAGCACACCCGTCATGGCAATCGGCTGCCTCTCGGGCGGTGCGGCTGGGGCCGTCGCGGGGCACATGGCCCATCACGGTGTGCTTGGGGCGATCGGCGGCTGCATCGCGGGACACGAGTACAACAAGCACCAGGAGCGAGAAGCAGCGCGGAATCACGGCGCCTACGTTGATCAGCGCGGTCAGCACAGCAGCGCTGATGACCAGGAATGAGCCTGCTGTTGACCGTGGCGGACAGGCAGCTGGGCTGGCGACTCAGAACAGTAGGTGGTTCCTACCGCTCTACCAAAAAGACGATCTTTCCAGTGACGCGGTACGCGATGATCTT
The DNA here is from genome assembly GCA_963850535.1 of uncultured Alphaproteobacteria bacterium. Lineage (GTDB taxonomy): Bacteria > Pseudomonadota > Alphaproteobacteria > Acetobacterales > Acetobacteraceae > JAMXLO01. The sequence continues at coordinate 23,211 of CAWKMC010000028.1, forward strand.
GTCATGCTCGACGACGCATTCCGCCTCCTTGATGCGGAATGACATGATTCCTCGCAGCGTTTTGGCCGCCTCGGTAACGGCGGCACGGCATGCGTCGTCGAAGCTGATCTCCGACTGCATGGTAACATCGATATTGCGCACGATCGCCATAGCGACCTCCTATCCGATCAGGCGGCAACTGCCACGGGAATAACCTTGGCGAGGTGATCAATCGTGCGATCGAATAGGACCATCACGTCCGCGTGGTGGGTGCCGGCATTATCATTGAACCACATCAGGCGCTGCCTGGCAGGGATAAAGCGCGACCTCGCCCAGAACGGCGCGGCCTCTGGAAGCTCGCGGGCGAGCAAACGCGCGAGCCGGCGCTCGGTCGGATTTGAACGTCGGAAGCTACGACTGTCCGATGCAAGTGATAGTGCAGCGACAAGACAGTGGCGATCGCCGTCGCGGAAACATCCCTGCACCCAGTCGCGTCGGTGGGAAATGCGGGCCCGCGCATCTCGCAGGATCTCGATATCGCCGAATGGCATTTCATGAGGATTGTCGAAGGGCATATGCCACCTCTCAGGTCACATCGCCCCAAGGAGCTTAAGAGCCGCTGCGGCGCCTGGGCATCACAAAATCGTGAGACCGGTGCAATAAACGGAGTGGAGTAGCCCAGCGCTTCACCAGCCTCCGAACCATACCCCGATCCCGTGAACAACACCGACGGGGAAGAATGCTGCGCCGGCGACAAGCAGCGGACGCATACCATTGCCTGCGCAAAATACGATGGAGGTCAGCCACGCAGAGTAGCAGAACGCCGCGAGCAGCAGCATCGCAGCTGCAGTCCTCATGTCCATCGGTCCGCTGGTGCGCCACGTCATCATCACCTCCATCTCTGACCGGAGACCCGCGGCCGGAGGTCGCGCGACCGATCAGATGCCGATGTTAACATAGTCGACCCGCTGGCGGATGTGCCAATGTCGTTTCGGGTCACCACCGTTGTGAACCGCGATCTCAATTCGCTCGCTCGAAGCCGGGGCGCGGCACAAGGCTCATCAGCATGTGCTCGAAGCCGCCGTCGACGATGATCTCCTGACCGTTGACGAAGCCTGCCCGGTCACTGGCGAGGAACAGCACGACCTGGGCCATGTCCTCTGGCGTGCCGACGCGACCGAGTGGGATCGCCGCAGCCCTTCTCTCGGCAACGCCGGTTGCCTGGTAGAAGCTTTCACTCATTGGCGTTCGTACGAGGCCAGGGCTCAGCACGTTGCTGCGCACTCCGTGCGGTCCCCACTCAACCGCAAGCTGGCGCGACAGCATCAGGACACCGGACTTGCTGACGCTGTAGGCTCCGGAGAATGCCTGGGCGTTGCTGCCGGCGATCGATGCTGTGTGCACGATTGCACCGCGGCCGCGCTCGATCATCGCCTTGCCGAATGCCTGGGCGCAAAGCAGGTAGCCGGTCAGGTTGACCGACAGCAGCAGGTTCCAGTCCTCGAGCGAAACCGTCGCCAGCGAGCCAGGAAGCAGCATACCGGCGTTGTTGACCAGGATGTCGCATGGACCAACGGCGCGCGACGTACGTTCGGCGGCGGCGATGCTGGCCGGGTCCGCAATGTCGCATGTCACCGCGAGCGCCCGGGCGCCGGTTGGCCGCAGCGCCTCGGCAGTCGCATCGCACTTCGCTGTGTCCTTGTCGAGCAGCACCAGTGATGCACCGGCCGATGCCATCGCAAGTGCCACCGCCCGCCCGATGCCGCTGCCGGCGCCGGTCACAACGCACATCCGATCCTTCAGCCCCAGCCAATCGGCATTATTTCGATCCATAATTTCTCCTCTTGGCTGCCCTCTGGCGATTTTCCGGCGGACAAAGCGGTTAGACAATGTTTATGACGATAATCCAGCGGCTACCATAGCGATGCCAGTGGCACTATTGTCATGAGTGGGGGGAACCATGAAGCCCATGCGCCACCTTCTGTCGTATACTGTCATCACCTATGTTATACTATGCAATTGCGCTCCTGTACAAGCGCAGACGCTGGGCCACCAGCCGCAGATTGGGTTGGTTACGTATCAACCATGTAATATACCAAACGTATCTGCAGGGGCGGGGCGAATTCAGCTTGTTCGTCATCGGTCTGACGGACCTTGGTTATAAGCCGGGGGAGTCGATCACATTGATGTGCCGGAGTGGAGAGGGTCATTACAATCGACTGGGTGCCGCCACGAACGAGCTTCTCCAAGCGTCGGTCGATGTGATCGTGACCTCTTCTCAGCCAGCAGGGATGTCGGCGCGTAAGATTACCACCACAGTCCCGATCGTCACAGTCATCAGCGGCGATCCGGTCGCCACTGGCCTCGCCAAAAGCCTGGGCCATCCCGGCATGAACGTGACAGGCGTGACATATTACGCTACCGAGCCGGCGGCAAAGCGGCTGGAACTGTTGAAAAAGATGCTGCCGTATGTTGATCGAGTTCTCAAGGGCACCATGCCCGGCGACCTACCGATCGAGCAGCCGAGCGTCTTTCGGTTGTCGATCAATCTGAAGACCGCAAAGAGTCTTGGTATCGAACCGCCGCCGACCTCATGGCGATGGCAGATACTCTCGTTGAGTAGATAAGCCACCTGTTGGAGGGGCAATCCGCCGTACAAGTAGCCGGCATAGTGGGATGCATGGTCTGGGCGGTCTAGCGCGCCATGGGCACTGCCTGATCGGATCTCAAATAAAGATCGTTTGATTGTAAGTTCTGCACAGCTGCTCAGACATGACGGCGCTTGGGGGAGATGTGTATGCAGACGACTAAGCCTGAGCCAGCGCCGCTCGGCCATCTCGACGAAGCACCGTTGTCGCCGCGTCAGCGCTACGCGGCAATCCTCATCGCGTGCGGCGAGTTCATCGATGGCTACGACCTGATCGTGATGGGCGCCGCATTGATTCTGCTGCGGCCAGTTCGGCCTGTCGCCCCCGCAGACCGGGGCGCTTGGCGCATCCACCTTCCTTGGTGCCATGCTGGGGCTGCTGGTGTTCGGCGATATGTCGGATCGATGGGGCGCCGCGCCATCTTTGTCGCCAACCTGCGTTCTTCGTCGTGTTCTCGATCGTCTCGGCATTCGTGCAGTCGGTGCCTCAACTGTTCATTGCTCGATTTCTGGTCGGCATCGGCGTGGGCATGGATATTCCCACGAGTGCCGCGTACCTGGCCAAGATCGCCCCGCGCCGGCACCGCGGCATCATATCCGGCTCCTTGCTCAACATCATGTGGATCCTTGGCGCAATGGCCTCGAACTTGATCGCCCTACCGTTGCTGTCACTTGCCGGAGCCGATGCCTGGCGCTGGATGTTTGGTTTGGCGGCAATTCCCGCCGCGCTGGTCCTGTTGGGCCGCCAGATATTGCCCGAATCACCGCGGTGGCTGGCCGCGCATCGGCGCATCGAGGAGGCGCGACAGGCACTGGGCAGCTTCGGGATTGAGGCCGATGCTGCCGACCTTGCGCGGCTGACCACGCAACGTGGGTCGTATCGAGAATTGTTTCGGCGGCCGTACCGCAGCCGTGCATTGCTGGTGGCCCTGATATTTTTCCTGAACTGTGTCGCTGGGCCTTTGTCCACCATCGCCGCACCTTCGTGCTGCGGACGGTTGGGGCTCTGTCCAACGAGGCGACGCTGCTATTCAGTTCCCTCGTTTGGTGCACAAGTCTGGCGGGTGTGCTGCTGGGGCTTGGATTGATCGACCGGATCAGTCGGCGCCGGCTGCTCTACCTTACAGCGATCCCAGAAGGATGTGCTGCGCTCTTCATGGCCATAGCAGGACCGGCTGGTGGCCGGCTTCTTCGCCTTCAGCTTCTTCAGCTGGCTAGGGCCCGCTGTATTGACATGGGTATGGTCGAGCGAACTGTTCCCGACCCGGCTTCGTGGGCGCTCACAAGGCTTCTGCAATGGCGCATGTCGGCTTGCGATCGCCATCAACATCTTTCTGATCCCGATCGGGGTTGCAACCGTCGGGTTTACCGCATCCATAGTGCTGTTGTCGGTGCCCTGTTCGCCTTGGCTTTGCTGGTGAGGAGGTGCGGTTTCCTCGACAGCGGCCAGCAGAGCCTCGAGATCGTCGCGGGTGAGCACGATACGGGCGCGGCCGAGTAGCGCCTGCGCTTCCGCAGGCGCTACTCGATGTGCCTAGCAATACGCGGTTAGTGATACGCGGTGCCGTTCTGCGCCGCGCGCAAACTCTCATCATTCAGCCGATCGACTTCGGCGTTCTGTGAGCTTGCGCTTCCCCGGCTGCGAGCAGCGGTGGGCGAGACAGGTCCATTCGGGGTGGGAACTCGCGTGTTCGGGTTGGTCCACGGTGGCTTGCCAAGGTTGACCTGTTGCGGCGATGTGGCGGCGCCAGTCGCAGCGCCAGCGCCACCGCCGATCAGTGCGCCGGCGACCATGCCAGGCGGCCCGGCGAGAGCGCCGACCGCAGCACCGGTCGCAGCGCCGGCCGCACCGCCTCCTTCCGCACGCTCCTTGGGTTGATTGCCGCATGCTGCGAGTGCACACAGCGCGCTAAGGGCAATGACGCCAAGCGTTGGTTTCATAAGTTGGATTCCCCTCTCAGGCGCGGCGTAAAACGTGAGCGGAGCGTAGCGGTTGCAGGCGGCAGCCCCCGCGCACGGCCCTGTTACCCTTCCTTCGAAGAGGCGTCAGGGCCGAGTGACGTGGCTTCAGTGAGTTCTGATTGGCGTTATCGCCATTGCTTCGCTGGGCCTGCTGGGCCTGATCCTGCTTCGACGCTTCGTGATGCCCGACGGCGCATCCGGCTGCTGCACCAGCTGTACCATGGTGCCCGACCATGTGTCCCGCCACGCCACCCACCGCGGCGCCTTTCAAACATCCCTTCGCCTCGGACGAACCGGGAGTGCCACTCAGTGCGATTAGTCCGAATAATCCAGCAAGCATGATAGAGCGCATGGAATCTCCTTCCCGTCATATACTGTACGATGTAGCGGTGGCTGAACGCGGGATGCGCCGCGGGGTTTGCCGCGGCTGCACTTCTTCGCGCGAGCGCAACTATGAACTTTCTGCGCTGTTGCGCTGGAGACACCGCGGAGCGGGCGATGGCGCTGGAGGTACCACTTTCACTGCTGCCCATGGAGGCAAAGCCGGTCAACGAGCTGCCGGCAGGAGCTGGTTGGCTCTTGGAACAGAAATACGACGGCTTTCGCTGCATGGTGTTTCGCGACGGAGAAACGATCAATCTGCAATCCCGCAGGCAGCGGCCGCTGGAGCGCTACTTTCCCGAGGTCGTCCAGGCTGCGCTGGAGTGCCCAATCGCTCGCTTCGTTCTGGACGGTGAGCTGATCATTCCGGATCAGCCGTTCGATGTGTTGCAGCTCAGGCTGCATCCGGCGCCGTCGCGTGTCGCGAAGATGTCGCATGAACACCCTGCGCGCTTCGTCGCATTCGATCTGCTGGCCGATGCTGAAGGGCACTCACTACTCGCGACTTCCTTCAATGAGCGGCGACGTGCCCTGGAACTGTTCTTTAGCCACAATCCGAATCAGGCGAAATTCGTATTGTCGCGCGCGACGACTTCGCACGGCACAGCGAGGGCATGGCTTAATGGGCGCGACCACGGCTTGGATGGCATCGTCGCAAAGCGCCTGGACCTGCCGTATCAGCCCGGCCAACGGGCGATGCTGAAGTTCAAACTGTGGCAGACAGTGGATTGCGTGGTGGGCGGAATTTACCGAAGGCGCGGTAGCGATCAGGTCGAATATCTGCTGATGGGGCTATATGACGATGCCGGTCTGCTGCATTACGTCGGCAGGTGCGGCGTCGGCGACAGGAGAGCAGAGGTCGAACGCCTGATCCGTCCGCTGGTCGGCGGATCAGGTTTTAGCGGCGAGGCACCAGGCGGACGCAGCCGTTGGTCTGATCGCGAGCGCATAGCCGTGCCACTGGAGCCGCGATTGGTGGCCGAGGTCAGCGCCGACCATATCGAGCATCGCCACTTTCGCCATGGGTCTCGGCTGGTGCGTTGGCGCGAGGACAAGGACCCGCGCGCCTGTACCGATGGATCAACTGGCTGGCGGGACGGGCCGCAAGATTTAGAAGCGGAAGAGGTTGGTCTTCTGGACGCCCGGACCGCCAACGGCATTCGACAGCAACTGGAGTTCGGGGCCTGGCACCACCAGGTCGGCGCTGGCACCACAATCAGCGGTTCCGGTGCTGGTTGGACCGCCGGCCCAGTGCACAAGGAAGCTGTGCGGCTTGGTGACGCGTTCCTCGACCACCAGGCTGCCTCCACGCGATGCCATCACCTCGGGACGCAGGCTGCAGTTGTCCGGTGCAGGGCCGTGGCGCGTAACGGTGAAGTCCCAATCGCTCGGCAGGCGGGCACCCGGGCGGAAGACCAGGATATCGCCCACCTTTGGTCCAAGATCGAGGGTGGTCGCGCCTGCCACCATCGCAACCCCACCCGCCAGCAAGGCGGCGACCAGACTGGCCATCAAGGCAGTTCGGCCGACGCCACCGCTGGCTTCAGTGTCCAGGCGCCTGCGTCCTCTCATTGGTCTTGGCCTTTTCGGTAAAGGATTTCCTGCATCTGATCGGGGGTCAGCGCGACGAAGTCGGGTAGGAAGATCGGATCGTCGGACGATCGGGCTTGCGGATGCGCCGAAAGCGGGCCCGGATTGAAGGGCCGGCTCAGGCTGCGCCAAAGCAAGGCGAGCGGAGCGCGGGAAGGTAATTCGGTCAAAGCGAACCTCTCATCATCGTCAAGCTGCCGGGTTCTGCCCTTGGACAATTCCCTCGAGGTTCTAGGACAGCAATATTGGCCTACCATTCGCGGGCGCAGCATCACGATCTCGTTAGCTTGACCCACTCTAAGAGATGGCCGATCTGCAAATCCGTCGTAGACAAGAGGATCGCTATGCCGGGACCGTTGCAGGGCTATCGGATCGTTGACCTGACCTCGATGGTCTCGGGTCCGTCAGCCACCATGTTGCTGGCTGACCAGGGTGCGGATGTGATCAAGGTCGAGAACCCGCAGGGCGGCGATCACACGCGGGCCGCAGCCAATCGGCGGGGCGGGTTCTCGGCCTCGTTCCTCAACAACAACCGCAACAAGCGGTCAATCGTGCTGGACCTTAAGGCGCCATCCGGGATCGAGGCGCTGAAGGGTCTGATCGCCACCGCCGATGTGTTCATCCAGAATTTTCGAAGCGGGGTGATCGAGCGGATGGGGTTTGGCGAGGCGGCGGTGCGGGCGCTGCGCCCGGACATCGTCTACGTCTCGATCAGCGGCTTTGGCGAAGCGGGGCCGTTTGCACAGAAGCCGGTATACGACCCGTTGATCCAGGCACTGTCGGGGCTTGCCAGCATCCAGGGCGGGTCGGATCAGGCGCGGCCGCGTCTGGTGCGAACGATCGTGCCGGACAAGCTGACCGGAGTGGTGGCAGCGCAGGCGATCACCGCAGCATTGCTGGCGCGCGAGCGGACCGGGGAGGGGCAGCATGTGCGGCTATCCATGCTGGATGCGGTGGTGGCTTTCCTGTGGGGATCCGACATGGGCAGCCAGACCTTCGTCGGCGACGAACTGCCACAACAGGAGGCCGCAAGCTTCATTGATCTGATCTATGAGACAGCGGACGACTACATCAGCGCCGCGGTGCAAACGGATCGCGAATGGGGCGCACTGACGCGGGCACTGGACCGGCCCGAGTGGCTGGACGATCCGCGCTTCGCCACGCCGGCGTTGCGGCACAAGCACATCGACGAGCGGCTGACGATGACGCAGGAGGTGCTGCGCACGCGTCCGGCGGCCGAGTGGCTGCAACGGCTGACCGCGGAAGGCGTGCCGTGTGCGCCGGTGCTGACGCGGAGCCGGATGATCAATCATCCGCAGGTGGTGGCGAATGGCGTGGTGATCGAGACCGAGCATCCCGCCGCCGGTCGAGTGCGCCAGGCGCGACCCGCGGCCCGCTTTTCTGCGACGCCCACCAGCGTGCGCCGTGGCGCGCCGGAGCTTGGTGAGCACACCGAGGAGATACTGGCCGAGATCGGCTTCACCGAGGACGCGATCCCATGATCGAGTTCCACTACTGGCCGACGCCGAACGGATGGAAGGTGTCGATCATGCTGGAGGAATGCGGCCTGCCGTATCGCATGGTGCCGGTGAATATCGGCAAGGGCGATCAGTTCAAGCCGGAGTTCCTGGGGATCAGCCCGAACAACCGCATGCCGGCGATCGTGGACGACGGCATGCCGGTGTTTGAATCGGGCGCGATCCTGCTGCACCTCGCGGAGAAGGTTGGTCGCTTCATGCCGACCGATCGCATTGGTCGGAAAGAGACACTGGAGTGGCTGTTCTGGCAGGTGGGCAATCTCGGTCCGATGGCCGGACAACTCAGTCACTTCGTCAATTACGCCGAGGGCGAGCACAGCTATTCGCATCAGCGCTATGCCAATGAGTACAACCGCTGCCTTGGGGTGCTGGAGCGAAGGCTTGCGGAGCGGGAGTACATCCTATGCGACTACTCGATTGCCGATATGGCGTCGTTTCCCTGGGTGCTGATTTCGAAGCCGCTTGGTCAGGCGCTGGACGACTTTCCCAACGTCGCCCGCTGGCGAGAGGCAATCAAACAGCGCCCGGCGGTGCAACGCGGCATCGATCTGGGCAAGGAACTGCGTCGTCGTGCGCCGCCCTCTGAGGAGGAACGCAAGATCTTGTTCAACCAGACGGCGCAGAGCATTCGTACGAACTGACCGGTTGGCCAAATTGCCGGCCATTTCGATCTGCGGCAGAACGGCGCAGACAGGGAGGGAAAACATGAGGATCGGGATACTCTTCGCCCTGGCCGCATGCGCGGCACTCGGCGTCGCGGCGCCGGCATCGGCGCAGACGGTGAAGCTCGGCATCGTTGATACGTATTCCGGTCCGTTCGCGGCGGTGGGCGAACTGCTGGATCGCGGTATTCGCCTCTATGTCAAGCAGCACGAGAAGGATCTGCCGCCGGGTGTAAAGTTGGAGATCATCCGGCGCGACGATACCGGACCTAATCCGGAAGTTGCCAAGCGGATGGCGCAAGAACTGATTACCCGCGACAGGGTTCAGCTATTGGCAGGCACGATCTATACGCCGAACGCGCTGGCGATTGCCCCGCTGGCAACCGAGGCAAAAGTGCCGTTCGTGGTGATGAACGCGGGCACCGCGATGATCACCACCAAGTCGCCTTACATCGCGCGCGTGTCGTTCACCATGTGGCAGTCAAGCTATCCGCTTGGCGCGTGGGCGATGAAGAACGGATTGAAGAAGGTGTTCACGGCGGTGTCTGATTACGGGCCGGGGATCGACGCCGAGGCCGCATTCAGCAAGGGCTTCACCGATGCGGGCGGACAGATTGTCGGGTCGGTGCACATGCCGCTGCAAAATCCCGATTATGTGCCGTTCATGCAGCGCGCGAAGGATGCCAACCCGGATGCGGTGTTCGTGTTCGTTCCCGGTGGCAAAGATGCCACCGCGATCATGAAGGTGTTCGGCGATCTTGGGCTGAAGGCGGCCGGCATCAAGATGATCGGTCCGGGTGATATTTCCACGGACGAGGAACTGGCGAACATGGGTGACGTCGCGCTGGGAGTGGTGACGGCGTTCCATTACTCCGCGGCAGCGGACCGGGTGGCGAACCAGGAGTTCGTCAAGGCTTACAAGGCGGAATATGGCGCGGATCAGGAGCCGGCGTTCGAGGTCGTCGGGGGCTATGACGGCATGGCCGCGATCTTCCACGTCATCATCGAGCAGCGGGGAAAAATCGATCCGGACAGGACCATGGAGTTGCTGAGGGGCTGGAAGGATGCCAACAGCCCGCGCGGGCCGATCATGATCGACCCGGATACCCGCGACATCGTGCAGAACGAATATCTGCGGCGGATCGAGAAGGTGAACGGGCGGTTGGCGAATGTCGAGTTCGAGACGATTCCGATGGTGAAAGACCCATGGAAGGAGATCAATAAGCAGAAGTGAGGATGGGTCGCCCCCTCCCCCCAACCCCCCGGATCAAGTCCGGGGCAGACTCCTCCCGCAAGGGGAGGGGGAGTGATCGTGGCGCATGGACGCGCTGATATCGATCCTGTTCCACGGGCTTGCCTATGCGATGGTGCTGTACATCGTGTCCGTGGGGCTGTCGGTGACGATGGGGCTGATGGGGTTCGTCAACCTGGCACACGGCGTATTCGCGATGGCAGGCGGTTACGTCACGGTGACGCTGATGAACGCCTACAGCGTGCCGTTCGCCCTGGCGCTGCTGGCTGCATTCGTCACCATGGCGCTGATCAGTGTGGTGTTCGAGCGTACGCTGTATGCCCGGTTGTATGGCGCAAGCGAGCTGGATCAGGTGTTGTTCACGATCGGCCTGATCTTCATGTCGGTCGCTGCGGTGCGCTACCTGTGGGGGCCGCTGCCGCAGCCGGTGCACCTGCCGGCGATGCTGAGCGGTCAAGTCGATCTCGGGTTCCGCAGTTTCCCGACCTACCGTTCGTTTCTGATCGTGGTCGGCTTCGTGCTGATTGGGTTGTTGTGGCTGCTTGTCGAACGTACCAACTTCGGTGCGCAACTGCGGGCCGCTGTCGACAACCGGCGTATGGCGGAATTGATCGGCATCGATACGCGCCGCCTGTTCTCGTGTGCGTTCGCACTGGGCTCCGGGCTGGCAGCACTGGGAGGCGGACTTGGTGCTGATATTCTGGCGATCTATCCGGGGTACGCGACCGAGTATCTTGTCTATTTCCTGATGGTGGTTGCGATCGGTGGCCTGGGCTCGCTGCGCGGCCCGTTCGTCGCAGCACTGCTGTTGGGCATCGGCGACACGGCCTGTAAGTATCTGGTTCCGCAGCTTGGCGCGTTCTTCGTGTTCGCGGCCATGATCGCATTGTTGCTGTGGCGGCCCGCTGGCCTGTTTGGTCGCGCCTGAGTGTCGCCTGTCGATGCGCTGAACCGCCGTCATCGTTTGCGGGCGATCGAGTTGCTGCCCTGGATCATCGCTGTCGGCGGGTATTTCGCGTTCGCCGACTATCTGCCACTCGGCAGTCAGATCCTGATCATGATCCTGTTCGCGCTTTCGCTCGACCTGGTGCTCGGCTATGCGGGCATCGTCACTCTCGGGCATTCTGCTTTCTTCGGGGTTGGCGCCTATGCTGCCGGCATCTATGCCGCGCGCGTTTCCGGCGAGCCATTGTCGGGTCTGCTGATCGGTGCGGATCGCGTCGGCCGCGGTGGGATGGGCATCAGGGATGGTGATCCTGCGCACGCAGGGCCTTGCACTGCTGATGCTGACGCTCGCGGTCACCGCTCTGCTTGCTGAAGCCGCCAACAAGGCGAGTTTTGTCACGGGCGGAGCCGATGGCCTGCAGGGCGTCGAAATCGCGCCGATCTTCGGTGTGTTTCGCTTCGACCTGTTCGGGCGTACAGCCTATGTCTATTGCCTGGTGGTGCTGTTCCTTGCGTGGCTGTTCGCGCGCCACCTGGTGCATTCGTCGTTCGGGCAGTCGCTGATCGGCATTCGCGAAAACGCGGCGCGCATGCACGCGATCGGCTCGCCGGTGCGGCGACGATTGCTGACTGTCTATACGATTGCCGCGGCATTTGCCGGAGTTGCCGGGGCGTTGCTGGCACAGACAACGCAGTTCGTCGGCCTGACCGTTCTCGGGTTTCAGCGCTCCGGCGAAATCGTCATCATGCTGGTGTTTGGTGGGGTTGGCCGGCTGTACGGAGCATTTGTCGGCGCGACGGTGTATATGATCGCGCAGGACCAGTTGGCGAAGATGGATCCGGAGTTCTGGTATTTCTGGATCGGTCTACTGTTGGTGCTGCTCGTGATGTTCGCACGTGGCGGCATTCTTGGCTTGTTCGACCGGGTGGTGCGACGATGATGCCGTCGCTGGAGACGGTTGGCCTGCACAAGCGTTTCGGCGCACTCATCGTCGCCAACGATATCAACTTCCGCCTTGAGCCTGGCGCGCGCCATGCCCTGATCGGTCCCAATGGTGCTGGCAAGACCACCTTCATCAACCTGATCACCGGTCGGCTGTCGCCATCGGCGGGCCAAGTGTTCCTGGGCGGTCGCGATGTGACGGTGCTGCCGCAAGCCGCGCGAGTCAGTCGAGGCCTCGGGCGGACGTTTCAGATCAACACGCTCTTCCGTGGCCTGTCGGTGCTGGAGAATGTCGCGCTGGCCGTGGGCGAACGGGAAGGGCGCGGCGGCGACATGTTCCGCGGCGCCCGCTCGCGTCGTGGGGTGCTGGAGCGAGGCGTACGCACTGCTGCAGCGACTGAGGTTCGCCAAGGATGCGCTGACGCGGGTGCAGGAACTGCCCTATGGCAAGCAGCGTCTGGTGGAGATCGCCATCGCACTGGGTCTGCGGCCGAGTGTGCTGCTGCTTGATGAACCCGCGGCAGGCGTGCCATCGGCGGAAAGTGCTACGATCATTGAGATGATCGAGCAGCTTCCGCCGGACATCGCGGTCCTGATCATCGAGCACGACATGGAGCTGGTGTTCCGCTTTGCCCGTCGCATCACCGTGCTGGTGCAGGGGCGCATTCTGGTCGAAGGGCCGCCGGCGGAGATTGCTGCTGATGCGCGGGTGCGCGAGGTCTATCTCGGCGAGCGTCAGCATGGCTGATTGCCTGGTACTGCAGGACGTATCAGCCGGCTACCGGGAGACGGTCGTGCTCGAGCAGGTATCGCTTGGCCTGGGCGAAGGCGCCACGCTGGCCGTGCTCGGCCGCAACGGCGTCGGCAAGTCGACGCTGCTGGCGACGGTGCTCGGCCATACGACGCTGCATGCCGGACGGGTTGCCTTCCGTGGTCGGCCAATCGATCGAATGCGACCGTTTCAGCGAGCGCGTCTCGGCATTGGTTACGTGCCGCAGGAGCGCGAGATCTTTCCGTCGCTGACAGTGGAGGAGAACCTGAACGTGGCGGCACGTTCGGGCAATCTCTGGACGCACGAACGCATCTACGCGCTGTTCCCATCGCTCGCAGAGCGCCGACGCAATCTGGGCAATCAGCTCTCGGGCGGCGAACAGCAGATGCTGGCGATCGGCCGCGCGCTGATGGGCAATCCGGCGCTGCTGTTGCTCGACGAACCGCTGGAGGGTTTGGCGCCGGTGATCGTCGATGCGCTGCTCGTCGCACTGCACCGATTGCGTGAGGATGAGGGTCTGGCGATGGTGCTGGTCGAGCAACATGCGAGGCTGGCGCTTGAATTTGCGCCACAGGCTGCCGTGCTGAACCGCGGCCGGGTGATGTACTCAGGTCCGAGCCAGGACCTGCTGAATGACGCGCATCGGCTGACGGAGCTGGTCGGGGTGGCTGATCAATCAGTCACAGCTTGAGAGGTGGCCTGAGACTGCTGTCATGAGATGAGCGCTATTGCAACGATCGATGACGATATGAACGTCGTTTGCCCCCTGTGAAACCTTACCAGGTACGGCGCCGGAATAGCCTACTGTTCTTGTTCGTCTGCACCCCTAATTCATGCTACTGCCCAGCAGCCCTGCAACTGTCAATGACATCATTTGGGCCGAACACTGGGGGGAACAGCGATGCGAAGCAACCAGACAACCACGCGTATGTGGATAGGCGGCGGCGACAACCAAGCGTCCAATCCTCATGATTGGTCGGATCCAAACGGTTTGCCGGGTGCGCCGAGGCCGGGCGATACCCTGATACTGAACAACGGTACAATCAATATCTCCGACAATGACTTGAAGGGAGACACCCTTACCCTTGCTGGCGAAGGCCCCACTATTAATCTGGATAACGCCCATCTCAGATTGCAAGGCAGTACCGCGCAGCAGCAAGGCGTCAGCTTTACGCTGAATGCCGGTGGCGACGACTTGCTCAATATGATTAGTTCTGATAACTCGGGTATCCTTGTGGTTCCAACCATTCATTTGGCAGAGAACGCACACCTGCTGATGAAGGGTGATCTGCAGTTCGCCAGCTACAGCATCAACGGCGGCACAGGAAGTGAGATCATCAATGACGGAACTATAGGCGCTGGAAGGCTAATATCCCAGCCGATCAATACAAATGTATCAGGTCATGGCTCTATCAAAGTGAGCGGAGCCACGAAGGGACCAAACGTCCTTACTGTCAACGGAAAGGTGGGCCATGGTCAGACATTCGAGCTTGTGAATAGCAACTTCGGAGCCACTCTGGACGTCAAGCAGCCGGATGTCTTTCACGGTTTACTTGACGTGCCGTCCTTCGAAACTCCGCACACAAGCGTAATTCTAGAAGGGTTAGTTGCCACCAACTACAGTGTGAAGGGGGATAGGCTATTTTTGTATGAAGGCAACAGAAAGATCGATACGGTTCGGCTGAGCAATCCGACCGTTCAGCCTGTGTCAATCGCGCAGAGTGGCTCGAGCGTGATCTTGGGGTTCAACGAAACACCTCCGGGGACCATCCTACCGATGAACGGCTGAACATAGTCCTTCTTTGATAGTGCGGCAGGTCTCAGCAGCACAGCCCTAGTGGACACTCGTCGGCTGCCGGTGCTGATCGATCAGCGTCCGACAGTTTGCTCTCACTTTTGATTTAGGCAGGTGCGATCCGCCGCGCACTTCGCGTCAGCAACGCCAATGCAATACAGGCATTGAGCAGGTTCCATAAAGCGCCGTTGGCAAACGCGGCGTTGTAAGATCCGGTGGCGTCGAAAATCACGCCCGATATCCATCCGCCGAACGCCATGCCGAGCAGCGTGGCCATGATGATCACGCCAAAGCGCATGCCCGCGTCGCGCGCCGGCAGGTATTCGCGGATCACGATGGCATAACTTGGCACAATGCCGCCTTGCACCAGGCCGAACAATGCCGATACCGCGTAGAGCGAAAACAGGCTGCTGAACCCCAGATACAGCAGCAGAGCCAGCATCTGGCCGATGGAGTCCGAGAAGCAATGTCGGCAGGCCACCGATCCGGTCGGCGACGAAGCCCGAGCCGACGCGGCTGACAATGCCGAGCGCCAGCATCAGCGACAGCATCTCGGCACCTCGGTTCACGCCGTAACCGAGGTCGCTGCAATAGGCGACGATGTGTACCTGCGGCATCGACATCGCGACGCAGCAGCAGAACCCGGCGATGGCAAGCACGGTCTGCAAGGCGGCAGGCGAGAGGCCAAGCGAGGAATGTGCCGAGGCATGTTGATGCATCGCGCCGGCAGTTTGGGCCGGTGCCTTGCGTCGCAGCGCGAGGGCGAGCGGGATCATCGTGACAGCGCACGCCACACCAATCCCGAGATGCACCTCGCGCCAGCCTACGGCCTGCACGAAGTGCTGGATCACCGGCGGCCATATGGTGCCGGCGAGATAATTTCCGGAAGCGGCGATCGCCACTGCGATGCCACGCCGGCGCGTGAACCAGTGCGAAATGTCGGTGACGATAGGACCGAATGATGCGGCGCCGCCGAACATGGCGATCAGCAGTCCCTGCACCAGGGCGAACTGCCACAGCGTCGTGGTGTACGCCGCTGCGACATAGCCCAGGCTGAGCGCCACCGCGCCGATCAGGGTCGGCAGCACGATGCCAATGCGGTCGGACAGTCGGCCCATGACGATGCCGCCGATAGCGAAGCCGATCATCGTCAGCGTGTAGGGCAGCGACGCCGCGGCACGATCGACGCCAAACTCGGCCTGCACTGCGGGCAGCACGACGACCACCGACCAAAGGCTGATACCGCCCAGCGTGCTCAGCGCAACGCTGATGGCGAGACGCAACCAGGCATAGGCGGACTCAGCGCCCCGATCGGCCGTCACGGACATTTTCACATCAGTAGCTTAGCGGCATTCGCCTTTACCCGTCACTGTACCGGGCTCACCGTCGTCCATACGGCTGTTCGCATATCAGCCCCGCCTGGGGTATGTGTTGCACACACCGGAAAGCCGCCAATTCCGGATCTGGTATTTCGCTAAAGAACGGCGCCCTTCTGCGGTGCTGTCGCGTCCCGCTCAGGCGGGCGGTTCAAGAACTTGCGGGCAGCGGTGGCACTGCAGTCAGCTGTTTGGGGTCAGGAGGTACTATGCTCAACTGCAAGTCTGGCAACCGCTGCTGGTTCGAACGCGGTGGCAGTGCTACCTTCGCCAACCTATCTGCCACTATGTCCTTGCGTTTGGCGACCACTCGGTAAGCAAACTTTACCGCGGTTGTTCCGCGTTGCTGCTCACATACTCTGAAGCCAGTCATGTCCCGTTCTGCGACGAACATCCCATTGGTTTCTCCGTAAGGGGTCAGAAAAACATGATATCCGGTGAGTTCGACAAGGGCGGCGAACACCGGTTCCAACTGGACCTGTGCTTGTCCGTTTACCAGCTGCGCCTCGCCAAAATCTTCAAACCAACTTTCTGGGCTTTCCACGCAGTATAGTTGCCGAGCCGATCCATCAGGATGAGGTACGGCCGCGCTCTTGGCGCCTCCTACGACGGTAAGGGCGCCCTCAACGGTGACTGGCCCCTTGAAATGACCGGCCAAGCCATTCGTGCTTGAGCCAAACACCCCCGTTCCAGAGGTGCTCATCCCCACAATACCGAAACCCGTGTTGGCTACTCCGATTACGCCAATGCCTTGGTCTGTGACGCGGTCGGTCGGGACACCCGCGCCGAGATCAGCGGTTCCGACAACGCCGAGACCCTTGTCCGTATTCCCCCATGCACCAATCATCCCGACACTACTGCCTAACACTCCAACACTCTTATCGTTCACACCGAGCACTCCGGCCGGCGGCACGGCTGGGGCGGCCTGAAACACAGCGTCCCCAAAGCCGAAGACGCCTGTTGCCGATACACTTGTTCCCATGATGCCGGCTTGACTCTGGCTGTGGCCAAACACGCCAAGTCCAGATGTGCTACCACCTGAAACGCCGATGAACTGCTCGTTCAGACCGAATACACCTGCTGCAGAAGTACTCCTACTCCTGCCTGCGACGCCGACTTGATTCTGGCTATCCCCGAAAACCCCCGTTCCACCGGTCGATGAGCCTGAGACGCCGTTACCAGTGGCAGATTGGGCACGAACTCCATTGCCCGCCCCACCAGCTATCGCCACCAGCGCTTCTGAAGAAAAGCTTGTGAAAAAGGCGCCACTGCCAGAAGTGCTCCGACCTACCACACCAATTCCCGAAGTGCTCGTAGTGTCTATCGCAGTTCCAGTTCCGCTTGTGAAAGTGCCGCCAGGACCAGACGTGCTCCTGCCTGCCACTCCACTTCCGGAAGTGCTCGTTGCATCTATGCCGGTGCCCGTGTCGCTTGTAAAAGCGCCGCCACGGCCAGACGTAGTGGTACCGTTGACACCATCCCCGGAAACGCCACCGTCTCCTTTGACCCCGACGAAATCAGATTGACCAAGAACTCCAATTCCTCGTCCGCCTGATAAACCTTCTACCCCATTGCCATTCTGAGACGAGCCTAATACTCCATCGAAATTATCGCTTATGCCCATCACTCCAATGCCAAGATTGCTGTCGGCCGCGGAACCTACTACCGCGGCTTTCTCGATCCTATTTGCGGGTACGTTCGAGCCCGTCAAAAGCCCTTCAACTCCAAAGCGCGTACCCTGTCCTTCGACCCCCACAACTCCCGTCGCCAGAACACCAGGAGGGCCAGCGGAGAAGCCTTCCGCCTTCAGTCCACCGATAGCGTGGATCGCTACGTTGCCAAATCCTGAGGCTTCGATACCCATCACGCCGCCTGGCGGGATAGGAGAAATCGTCGCGCCGTCTACCTTGAAAATATAGTTATTGCCGCCCCAGTCGCGGGCCAATGTTCCGCCCGTCAGCTCCGTCCCATTGTCAGCGTGATTTGTTTCGCCGAGGGATAGGTCTCCCACGTGCTTTCTCCCCAACTTGATGACTAGCGAATAGCTGTCATTTTATCATTTATCACGTCTTGCACAGTGAAATAGTTCACAAGATCCTATACCAGTTGCAGTCTTGTTAGTCAGGATTGCGGAGGGGCCAACGATTCATAAGGCAACATGACGACCGCTAAGAGCCTTGCTAATGAGCCGTTTGCCGTCCCTGCGAGTCGTAGGACGGTCGTCGAAGCATCAACCACTTCACATCGCGGAAGCGTCTAGGCGAAAGCGGTCTCGGCGGCCACCGTCCATTCGCGCTGCAGCCAATCGTACCACTGCTGCATGCCTTCCCCGGTGCGGGCCGAGAGGCATATCGCCGTAATGGCTGGATTGACATCGCGCGCGCTCGCTGTGACACGCACGACGTCGAAATCGACGTGCGGCAGCAGATCGATCTTATTGATCAGCATCAGCGTGGCGGCGCGGAACATATGCGGATATTTGAGCGGCTTGTCGTCGCCTTCGGTGACCGACAGGATCACCACCTTCGCCCGCTCGCCAAGGTCGAACATGGCGGGGCAAACCAGGTTGCCAACATTCTCGATCAGCAGGATGGAGCGGGGCCCGGGGCGCAGTTCATTCAGTCCGCGCGCGACCTGGTCCGCTTCCAGATGACAGCCGGTGCCGGTGTTCACCTGGATCACCGGTGCGCCGGCAGCGGCGATGCGATCGCGGTCGAGCGACGTGGCCTGATCGCCTTCGAGCACGCTGATCGGGTATTCCTTGCGCAGGTCTCGGATTGTCCGCTCCAGCAGCGTCGTCTTGCCTGCACCTGGCGAACTCACCAGGTTCACCGCGAGCATCTCGCGGCCAGCGAACCAGGCACGGTTGCGCGCTGCGATCGCATCGTTCTTCGCCAGCACGCGGGTCTGCAGCTCGACCAGCGTGGTTGGCGCGTGCGTGTGGCTGTGAGTGTGGCTATGGCTGTGCCGCGTGCCATCCGCGTGCTCGTGTTCGTGCTCATGGTCAGGCTCGCCGCATCCACAATGACCGCACATTAGGCAGCCTCCTCGATTTCCATCGTCGTCACCATCAGGTCATCGCCATCGGTCCTGCAGATGTTGAGCCGTGCGCCTTCAGCGCAGGTGCCTCGCGCGATGACGTCGAAACAGAATTCGATCGACTCCGGCGTGGCGCATGACCACTCGCCGATCTCCAGCGTCACCTTGTGGACACGCCGATCGCCCGCGGCCCGACAGACGATGGCGACGATCTCGTGCGTGAGTGCCAGCTCGTGCATCAGCAGATACGCGGGAGCTGATCGCCGATCAGCATATCGACGATACGCTGCCCACCCAGCATTGTGTGCATCACCACCTGGCCGGGGCGACGTTCAGTGCATTGGCCGATGCGGCATGCGCCCTTGCCGAGTGGATGTGCGTGCATCGCTGCCAGCGCGGCATTGGCCTGATCAGCAGGGACAATGGCGACAAGCCGACCTTCATTGGCGAGATACAGCGGATCGAGACCGAGGATCTCGCAGAAGCCTTTGACCGCTTCGCGCAAAGGCACCGCCACTTCGTCGATCTCGATGCCGCAACTGGCAGCGAGCGCGATCTCATTCAGCACGGTGGCGATGCCGCCACGCGTTGCATCGCGGATGAAGCGCGTCGCGGGTGCCGCGGCCAGGATCGCGCCAACAAGACCGTGCAGCGCGGCGCAGTCGCTGTCGATCGGCGCATCAAGCGCCATGTCACCGCGCGCCGCCAGGATTGCCGAGCCATGATCGCCCAGCACGCCGTTGACCAGCACCGCGTCACCGGGTCGTGCGCGATCAGCCGCCAGCTCGATGCCGGCGCGGATGGCGCCGACGCCGGTGGTGGTCAGGAACAGCTTGTCGCAGGCGCCGCGCTGCACGACCTTGGTATCGCCGGTGATCACCTGTACGCCAGCGTCGCTCGCCGCCACGGCCATCGATCGGGCGATGCGATGCAGCACGTCGAACGGCAGGCCTTCCTCGATGATCGCGGCACATGACAAATAGAGCGGGATCGCACCACCGACCGCCAGGTCATTGATCGTACCGCACACGGCGAGTTTGCCGATGTCGCCGCCGGGGAATTCAAGTGGATCGACAACGAAGGAATCGGTCGTGATCGCCAGCCGGTCACCCTGTTGCGCCAGTGTAGACATCGGCACGCGTGCCTGATCGTCGAGCGGCGCCAGCAACGGGTTGTCGAAGGCGGCGACGAACACTTCGTCGATCAGGTCCTTCATTGCCTTGCCGCCGCCACCGTGGCTGAGCGTGACTGTCTTCATGCAGCTTTGGCAGCGTAGCGGTAGTAGGCGGCGCAGGCGCCCTCGGATGACACCATCAGCGCACCGAGTGGTGTCTCTGGCGTGCAGGCGGTGCCGAACACCTTGCACTGGTGCGGCTTCAGCGCGCCTTTTAGCACGTCGCCGCACTGGCATGCCGCCGGGTCGGCGATCTGGACATTGGGTACAGCGAAGCGACACTCAGCGTCGAATCGTGCGTAGGCTTTGCGGAAGCGGACGCCCGAATAGTCGATCGATCCCAGGCCGCGCCATTCGAAGAACTCGCGCAGTTCGTAGACTGTCTCGATGGCACGCAGCGCCGCGGCATTGCCGCCCGCGGTGACCACGCGCGCGTACTGGTTCTCCACTTCGGCGCGACCTTCGGCAATCTGGCGCAGCACCATCCAGATCGACTGCAGCACATCGAGCGGCTCGAAGCCGGAAACGACCATCGGCTTGCGATAGTGCTGTGCGATGAATTCATAGGGCTTGGTGCCGATGATGATCGACACGTGGCCAGGTCCCAGGAAGCCATCGATCCGCAGATCGGCACTGTCGAGGATCGCCTTCATCGTCGGCACGATGGTGATGTGGTTGCAGAACACCGAAAAGTTGCTGTTGCCATCGCGTTCCGCCTCCAGCACCGTCAGGGCGGTCGATGGCATGGTGGTCTCGAAGCCGAGACCGAAGAATACCACCTCGCGGTTCGGATTGGCCCGCGCGATCGCCAGCGCGTCCGACGGCGAATAGACCATGCGGATATCGGCACCGTTGGCCTTCGCCTGTAGCAGGCTGCCCTGTGATCCAGGCACGCGCATCGCATCGCCGAAGGTGGTGAGGATGACGCTCGGCTGGGTGGCGATCGACAGGCAGTCATCGATGCGTCCCATCGGCAGGACGCAGACCGGGCAGCCGGGGCCATGCACCAGTTCGATCTGCTCCGGCAGCATGCCCTCGAGCCCGTAGCGGAAGATCGCGTGGGTATGGCCGCCACAGACCTCCATGATCTGGATCGGGCGGTCCTGGCGGAACGTGCGGGCAATCGTGGTGATTTCGCGCACCAGGGTTGTGGCCTTGTCGCGATCGCGGAATTCATCGACATATTTCATGCGGTCTGTCCCATGGCATCGAGTTCTGCCTGCGCCTCGCCGAGTTCGCGCAGCAAACGCAGCGTTTCGGCGGCTTCCGCGGCGTCGATCCGACTGAGCGCGAAGCCGACATGCAGCAGCACCCAGTCGCCGACGCAGGCGTCCGGCGGATGCTGATCATCGACGATGCACATGATGTTGACCTGACGGCGCACGCCGCCGACCTCGGCGGTGGCGAGCATCCGTTCCGCGTCGTCGATGCGCACGATCTGCGCAGGGATGCCGAGACACATGAGGTGTTCTCCTAGGCCGCAGACATAAGCCGCGCGGCAGCGACGGCAGCTTGCCCCAATGAGAGGCCGCCGTCATTGCACGGAACGATGCTGTGTGTCAGCACGACGAACCTGGCATCGTGCAGCCGTCGCTCGGTTTGCTCCAGCAGAATGGCGTTCTGAAAACAACCGCCGGACAGGGCAACCGCGCCGAAGTCTTCCAATCTGGCGAGAGCACGCGTCATCGCGACGATGGCGATCGCTACCGACTTGTGGAAACGTCCCGCGATGACACCGAACGGCGTGCCGCTGGCGATATCGCCGGTGAGCGCCTGCCACATCGCTTGGTAACCGATCAGCGCAATTCCTCCGTCTGACGCCATCGATATGCTCAGTGGGTATGCAAGAGCATCGTCCTCGTGCTGCAGCGTATGCGGATCGGTCAATGCCTCGAGTTGGGCGGCGGCCTCACCCTCATGGTTCTGCTGTTGGGTGCAGATGCCGAGGGCAGCCGCCACTGCATCGAACAGCCGGCCGCATGACGAGGCCATCGGCGTGTTGACCCGGCCACGGATCATTGCGTCGAGGACCGGATGCGATGCTTCGGGCTGCAGCCCCACGGCCTTGAGATGCGCATAAAGGTTCCGCCATGGCTCGCGCACGGCGGCTGTGCTGCCTGGCATCGCCACGGGCTGGAAGGCGGCCAGTCGCCGCGCGTTGCGATAATCTGCCAGCAGGAACTCGCCGCCCCAGATCGTGCCATCGTCACCCCAGCCCAGGCCGTCTAGCACGATGCCGAGGACGGGTGGTGCTTTAAGTGGGCGGCCATTCTCCGCGAGGCATGCGGCAACATGGGCGTGGTGGTGCTGCACTTCGATCAGTGGAAGCCCACTCTCGCGCGCATACTTGGCAGAAAGGTATTCGGGGTGAGCATCGATCGCGATTGCGGTCGGCGCGTGATCGAACAGCCTCAACAGGTGGGTGATGCCGCGTCGATAGTCGTCGGATGTCCGCGCGTCCTCAAGGTCACCGATATGGGGCGACATGATCGCGGCACCGTCGCGCAGCAGGCAGAAGGTCGCCTTCAGCTGGCCACCCGCGGCCAGCAGGTCGGGGGCGGCGGCGAACTCAGGCGGCAACGGTATAGAGGAAGGTGCATAGCCACGCGCGCGCCGCCACATTCTGGGTTTGCCGGAAACCACACGGACCACCGAATCGTCGACCCGCGTCGCTATTGCGCGGTCGTGGGTCAGCACGAAATCTGCGACGTGTCCCAGCAGTGTCAGCGCCTCGTCGTCGTCGATGATCTGCGGCGTATCTGTCAGATTGCCGCTGGTCATGACCACAGGCACGTCCATGTCGTGCAGCAACAGCAGATGCAGCGGCGTGGTCGGCAGCATGAAGCCGAATGTTCTCAAGCCAGGGGCCACCGCCTCGGGCAACGGCAGGCCGCGCGCGCGGAGCAGTACGATGGGCGCAGATGAGCTCTGCAGCAGTGCCGCTTCCTCGGCCGAGAGGTTGCAGTAGCGACGAATAACGTCGAGATCACGCGCCATAAGCGCGAAGGGTTTGCTGTTGCGGCGTTTGGCGATGCGCAGCCGTGAGACCGCCGTGGCGTTGGTCGCATCGCACGCAAGCTGGTAGCCGCCCAATCCCTTCACGGCGACCACGTGTCCGTCGCGCAGCAGGTGCGCTGCGGTGCCGATCACATCGGTCGACGGGATGTCCGGCACCAGCCGCACGTGCGGGCCGCACAACTCGCAGGCGATTGCCTCGGCGTGGAAGCGCCGATCCGCGGGGTTCCGATATTCGGCGGCGCACGCCGGACATAGCCGAAACCTGGCCATCGTGGTCGCATGGCGATCGTAGGGGATGGTACGGATGATGCTGAATCGTGGTCCACACTGGGTACAGTTGGCGAAGGCATAGCCATGGCGGCGTTCGACAGGGTCCAACACTTCGCGTGCGCAATCGTCGCAAATTGCCGCGTCAGGCGTGATCTCGGTGCGTGCCAATCCGTCGCCGCTATCGACGATACGGAATCCCACGCCGCACGGTTCGGCGCTTGGTGCGATCTCGACCTGGTCAATACGCGCCAGCGCCGGAGGCGTGCGCTTCAGCCGGTCCACCAGTTCGGCAATTGCCGCGGTCTCGCCAGCAACATGGATCAAGACGCCTTCGGGATCGTTCCGCACATCGCCCGAGAGGCCGCACTCCCGTGCGAGGCGCCAGACCGTGGGACGGAAACCCACGCCCTGCACGCGACCGCGCACACGAATTTCAGCCTGCTGCATCCGTCGTGATGCCTTCGATGGATGACCAAGGTTGACAGGCGGAATAGTAAACAGACAGTGAAGGCAACGATAGGGGTAAGGGAAGCATGCCGGGAGAGAGGCGCAGCGCCAGCATGGCACCACGTATGTCCGGAACCGTGGTGCGCCCTGACGCTGGAGTGTGGCCTGGCGGCACGGGAATCGGCAGCGCCGTATTACTCGGACTGCTGTTCGTGCTTCTGATCGGTCAGGCTCATGCTGCGCGCCCCGGTTCTGGCCGGCATCATCATGCAGCGTCGTATCGAGCGCCCACATTGCACAAGCACGCACCAAAGCAGGCACAGCGACAGGTGCCGGCGCAGACACAGGAGGCATCGAGCCGGCCATTGATCGTCATCGACCCCGGACACGGAGGCAGCGATCCGGGGGCGATTGGCGTATCCGGAACGTCTGAGAAGACCGTAACGCTCGCCACCGCTCTCGAACTGCAGCGCGTCCTGTTGGCCACCGGACATTACCGGGTCGCGCTCACCCGAACCGGCGATCGCCAGGTCTCGTTGGCAGGTCGGCTTGCCTTTGCGCAAAGCCGTGACGCCGATCTGCTGATTGCCATTCATGCCGACGCGTCCCCGGATCGGCACGCTCGCGGTGCGAGCGTATATGTGCGAAGCGGCGAGAAGACCACGCGGTTGGCAACCGGGGCGGTGAGTGCGGCACGAATCGCCGACGCGCTTTCGCCGACGCCGCACCCGGAACCAGGGTCTGCGTGGCTGCAGTACAGCATGATCGACCAGCTCAACGATGATGTGCGAATGGTTGCGGTGCCCGCCAGAACGGGACATCTCTATGTGCTTGCCTCGCGTGATATCCCGAGCGTTCTGCTGGAGATGGGCTTTCTGTCCAACCGTCAGGATGAGGCGCTGCTCAAGCGGCCGTCACACAGGCACGTACTGGTGCAGGCCATCAAGGATGCCATCGACGACTATTTCGCAGGAATCACGCGGTCGCGCACGTAGCTTGCACATCACGCATATGACGTGTCGGGATTGGCGAAACTTGACATGATTAACGGCAGCCCAGCGTATTTCGCTGGATACGGGGGGATTGAAGCTGATGGCGCTTTCTGGCGATACCTATGACTACATCGTCACCGGTGCAGGTTCTGCGGGTTGCGCGGTGGCATCGCGGCTTTCCGAATCTGGTCGCTATCGCGTGCTGCTGCTCGAGGCTGGACCGCCCGACCGTAACCCGTGGATTCACATCCCGCTCGGCTACGCGAAGACGTACGTCCACCCGATCGTGAACTGGCGGTTCGAGACCGAACCGCAGCCGCAGCTCAACAACCGTCGGCTTTATCTGCCGCGCGGCAAGACGCTGGGCGGCTCCAGTTCGATCAATGGCATGGTGTACATCCGTGGCAATCACGGCGATTACGATGAGTGGCGCCAGCGCGGCTGCGAAGGCTGGGATTGGGATTCGGTCCTGCCCTACTTCAAGAAGGCCGAGAATCAGACGCGTGGGGCCGATGAGTTTCACGGCGTCGGTGGCCCGTTGAATGTCAGCGACCAGCCGGCCCAGTTCGAACTGGCCGATGCGGTCCTGGAGGCCTGCGTGCAGGCCGGCATTCCGCGCAATCGGGATTTCAATGGCGCCCAGCAGGAAGGCTGCGGTTACTACCAGACCACGACGCTCAACCGACGCCGATGGAGCGCGGCGCAGGCCTATCTGCGCCCGGCGCGCAACCGTGCCAATCTGGTGATCCGCACGGGCGCCCATGCGACGCGGGTGCTGATCGAGAACAATCGCGCTGTCGGCGTCGAATTCCACACCTCGAATGGCCGCGAGACGGCGCGTGCACGTGGCGAGGTCATTGTTTCCGGCGGTGCCTACGGATCGCCGCAGCTGCTGCTGTTGTCGGGGTTTGGGCCGGCGCAGCATCTGACGGACATGGGAATCACGGTCGTCCGCGACATGCCGGCAGTCGGCTCGAATTTGCACGATCATTTCAATTCGTACGTTGCCTGGCGATGCAGCAAGGCGATCACGCTCAACGATCTTGAACGCAGCAAGCTGCGCAAGGTCTCGGCCGCCATGCGCTATGCGCTGTTTCGCTCTGGCCCGATGGCAAGCAACGGCATCCATGCCGGCGTGTTCACCCATAGCGACCCGCGGCTGGAACGGCCCGATATCCAGCTCAACATGTTCGAATGGAGCACACTGCAGCGGAACAGGGATGGCATTGTGCCACATCCGTTTCCTGGCTTCACGATCAGCCCGGTGCATTTGCGTCCTGATGGCCGTGGGACTGTGCGACTGGCCAGCGCCGATCCGCTGGCACCGCCGGCCGTCCTGTTCGACTATCTACGCACGGATTACGACATGCAGGCGGTGCTATTCGGTATTCGTCTGGCCCGCAAAATCGCCGAACAGCCCGCGCTGAGACCGTATGTCGCGGAAGAACTGCAGCCGGGGTTGTCGGTCACCAGCGACGACGCGTTGGCAGCTTATGTGCGTGAGAGCGGTGTATCCAACCAACACCCCACCAGTTCCTGTGCCATGGGGCATGGCCCGAACACCGTGGTCGATCCAAGACTGCGTGTGCACGGGGTTGACGGGCTGCGCGTCGCTGATGCGTCGATCATGCCGGTTGCGGTCGGCGGCAACACAAACGCGCCGACCATCATGATTGGCGAGAAGGCGGCGGCAATGATCCTGGAGGATGCGATAGCATCACCGCAGCGCGCGGCGGCCTGATCCATCCGCGGGGCCTTTTCCTCACGCCGCTTTTCGACTAGTGCGTGCAGTAGTGCCACACGAAACAATCGCCGCACTGAACGGGGGGAAAATGCCTGCAGGTCCGTCTCGCCAGCTTCGACGCATGCAGTGGGTCGCGATCGTCCTGGTGACCGCAGCCATCGCGTTGAACTACATGGACCGGTCTACCCTGGCCATCGGCAACATCAAGATCCGTGAAGAGTTCGGCATCAGCGCGACGGCGGTCGGGGCGCTCGGGTCGGCGTGGGCGCTGACCTATGGTTTCGCACAGCTGCCCTCGGGTTATCTGCTCGATCGCGTCGGTCCAAAGGCGCTGGTCGGCCTAACAATGATCGTATGGTCGCTGTTCCAGGCAGCAGGCGGTATCGCAGGTAACTACGTGCAGCTGATGCTGTCGCGGATCGGACTTGGCGCCACGGAGGCACCCTGCTTCCCGTCGGCCACGCGGTCGGTCAGCGACTGGTTCGACGTGAGGGATCGCGGCACACCGAGCGGCGTTTACACTTCGGGTGCATATATCGGCCCGACGATTGCGCCGCCGATTCTCACCGCCATCATGCTGGCATTCGACTGGCGTGTGATGTTCATCGTGATGGGACTGGCGGGTATCGTCGCGGCGGGTTTCTGGTTTTTGATCTACCGTGATCCTCGGGCTCAGGAACTGGCCCCACAGGACGAGGACTATCTGCGCGCCAACCGCGAGGCCAGTGCGTCGGTGACGGTGCAGCAATGGGCATCGCTGTTCCGTTTCAAGGCGATGTGGGCGCTGATGCTGGGCGCCTTCTGCACTGGCTATATCACCTGGATGTATCAGACCTGGCTTCCGGCGTATCTGGAGATGCAGCAGCATATCAGTATTGCCAAGGCAGGATTTCTTTCGTCGGTGCCGTTGATCTGCGCATTCCTGGGCGCGCTGTGCGGTGGCTATGTTTCCGACCGCCTGGTGTCACGCGGAATGGAGCTGGTCGCCAGCCGTCGCCTGCCACTGATACTGGGCCTGCTTGGTTCAGCGATTTTTACTGGTTTTGCGGCGATGGCTACCGGCGCAGGTGTGGCGATCACCTGCATCGCCATCTCGATGTTCAGCATGCAGTTCGGCATTACCTGCAAGTGGATCCTGGTGACCGCGGTCACGCCGCAAGCCTATTGCGCATCGGCTGCCAGCAACCAGAATTTCGCCGGGTTCCTCGGTGGCACGCTGTCGCCAATCCTGACCGGCTTTATCGTCGACATAACGGGATCGTTCGTTGTGGCCCTGGCAATCGGTGCGGCAATCACGCTGATCGGCGCAGCGATCTTCCAGTTCATGATGAATACGGTGATCGAAGAGGCCGAGTTGGATCGACTGGTCGAAGCGCCGGCCTAATCGACATCGATTGGCTTTATCTTACTGTCGCCACGCGTAGCGAATTGGTGGTGCCAGAATGGCCGAAGGGCACGCCGGCGGCAACGACGATTTCGTCGCCGTGTTCGGCAAAACCCTCGACATGCGCAACGCGCTGAGCGCGGGTCACCGCTTCGCTCATCGAGTGCGCATCCGCGGCAACCACCGCATGCAGCCCCCAGACGACGGCCATGCGTCTCGCGGTGGTGACGTGGGGTGTCAGACAGATGATTGGCGCCTCGGGCCGCTCGCGGGCAACGCGCAGCGCCGTTGCGCCGGAGGCGGTGTAGGCGACCACTGCCTTGGCGCCGATCGTATGGCACACTTGGCGCGCTGCGGCGGCGATCGCATCGGCAGTGGCGTGTTCAGGCTCACTCCGGCTCGCCTCGATCATGTCGCGCCAGCCCGGATCTTGTTCAACGCGCGCCACGATGCGGTCCATCATGTTCACTGCCTCGAACGGGTATTGTCCCGCCGCCGTCTCGCCTGACAGCATGACCGCATCGGTTCCGTCGTACACAGCGGTCGCAACATCCGAAGCCTCGGCTCGCGTAGGCGCAGGTGCGCTGATCATGCTTTCCAGCATCTGCGTCGCCACCACGACGGGTTTGCCCATTTGTCGGGCTGTGCGCACGATACGCTTCTGCGCCAAGGGTACTTCCTCGGGCGGCAATTCCACGCCGAGATCGCCGCGCGCTACCATCACCGCGTCGGAAAGCTGAATGATGGCGTCGAGATTGTCCAGTGCCTGTGGCTTTTCCAGCTTGACCATCACCCAGGCGCGACCGTGGATCAGCGCCTTTGCCTCCGCCACGTCTTCCGGCCGTTGGACAAAGGAAAGGCCGATGTAGTTTGCGCCATGTTCGAGCGCAAAGGCGAGGTCCTCACGGTCCTTGTGGGTAAGCGCCGGAATCGGCAGCACGACATCCGGGACATTGACGCCCTTATGGTCGGAGAGCGGACCACCGACGACGACCTCGGTCTCCAGCGCATCCGGTCGCTTGCGAACCACGCGCAGGCGCAGCTTGCCATCATCGAGCAGCAGTGAGCAGCCGATCTGTGCAGCCTCGATAATCTCTGGATGCGGCAAATTGACGCGGGACGCGCTGCCTGGGGTGGGATTGAGATCGAGCAGCAGCGGCTGCCCAGTCTGTAGAAATACCCGACCGCCAGAAAAACGACCGACGCGCAGCTTCGGTCCCTGCACATCGGCGAGAATGCCGATTGGGCGATTGAACCGCTCCTCCAACTCGCGGATCATTTTGAACCGCGCTGCGTGATCGTCTTGTGTTCCATGGCTGAAGTTGAGTCGGAACACGTCAGCGCCGGCCTGGAACAGCCGCGACAGCATCTCGGGCGATGAACTCGCGGGACCGAGTGTCGCAATGATCTTGGTGCGCCGCCGCCGGCGCAGTCTCGGTCGCGTGGCCAAAGGTTCACCTCAGGCGATCAGGATGGCGCGAATATCATTGACGTTGGTTAATGTCGGACCGGTGCGGACCGCATCGCCAATCCGGTCGAACAGCGTGTGGCTGTCATGGCCGGCCAGCACGGCACGCGGATCGAGGCCTGCTGCACGGGCGCGGGCCAGTGTGTCGGGCGTGACGATGGCGCCCGTGATGTCGTCCATGCCGTCGAGCCCATCGGTATCGCCGGCAATGGCCCAAATACCTGCAGCACCTCCAAGTGCTACGGCCAATGACAGCAGGAACTCGGTGTTGCGCCCCCCGTGGCCGGCCGATCGGCTTGTCAGAGTGACCGTTGTCTCTCCGCCGGACAGCACGACAGCCGGTGCTTGCAACGGCTCGCCATGAGCGCAAACGCTGCGGGCAATGCCGGCCATCAATGTGCCGACTTCACGCGATTCGCCTTCCAATGCGTCACCGAGAACCAACGTCCCGAGACCCATATCGCGCGCCGCCTCCGCCACGCTGGCGAGCGCCATCATTGGCGTGGCGATGAGGTGAAAGTCGGCATTGTTGAGTTCGGCCGGACTTTCATCAGTGGCCTTAGCCAGGTGCTCTGTCACCGCAGCCGATGGATTGATGCCGTACCGGGCGATAATGTCACGTGCATCGGCAAACGTTGTTGTGTCCGGTACCGTGGGCCCCGATGCGATCACCGCTGGATCGTCGCCCGGCACATCGCTGATCGCCAGCGTGACGACGCGCGCGGGCTGCGCCGCGGCAGCCAGACGACCGCCTTTGAACGCGGAGAGGTGCTTACGAACACAGTTCATTTCCGTAATATTCGCGCCGCTTGCGAGCAGCGCGCGATTGATCGCCTGCTTGTCGGCAAGCGTCAGCCCTGATGCCGGCAGGGCACATAATGCCGAGCCACCGCCGGAGATCAGCGCGAGCACCAGGTCGTCTTGCCGCAAGTCCCTTACGCGTTCGAGCAGGCGACGAGCGCCCCGTTCACTGTTCTCATCGGGCACCGGATGCGAGGCTTCGATCACCTCAATCCGCTGCGTCGGCACAGCGTGGCCGTAACGGGTGACGACAGTGCCCTCCAACGGCACGTCAGGCCAGGCATCTTCCAGGGCGGCGGCCATCACGGCGGCCGACTTGCCGCAGCCAACGACGATGCACCGCCCCGCGGGTTTGGGTGGCAGGTGTTGCGCCAGGACTTTCCGTGGATCGGCCGCCGCCACGGCGGCGTCGAACAGCGCCCTCAGCGCCGCGCGGGCGCGTTCATCGGTCCAGACCATGGGCGGAGTATGGCGAACCGGTCCAAGACGCGCCATCTTCAGGGGGAAGCAGATGGAGATCCGACATGACTGCACCGCAACTTGACGACAACACTCGCACCGAACTGGAGGCAGCCGCTTTTCGCCGCCTCGTGGATCATCTGCGCGAGCGCACCGACGTGCAGAATATTGATCTGATGAACCTCGCGGGGTTCTGCCGAAACTGTCTCAGCCGCTGGTATCGAGAGGCGGCGGAGTCGAACGGCGTCGGAATAGCTGATCCCGACGCGCGGGAGATCATCTACGGCATGCCCTACAAGGAGTGGCAGGCGAAGTACCAGAAGGAACCGAGTGCGGAACAAAAGGCGGCGTTCGCCAAGGCCAATCCTGGTCATTGACCACCCCAGAAGCGCTCGCTATTCCGGCCCGCCTTGCTGAGGCGGAGCGAATCGATGGCGCTGGATGTTCTGGAGACGACCGAGGCGAAGACGGGTGGCATCGCCGCCGAGCAACTCCGCAGCATCGTCGAGCGAATCGAGCGGCTTGAGGAGGAGCGCAAGGCTCTCGGCGGCGACATTCGCGACATCTTTGCCGAGGCGAAGTCGGCCGGGTTCGACGTGAAGGTGCTGCGTCAGCTCATTCGCGTGCGCCGGCAGGAACCGGCGGTTATCGAGGAGCAGGAGACGCTGCTCGACGTCTATCGACGCGCGCTGGGGATGTAACCGGCGCGCGTCTTGTCCAGTGACCGCTTAGGGCGGAATGCGGTCCGTCCGCTTTCAGGGCGGGATGTGCTGTCAGCGCTTCTCTTGCTCGGTACGCCTCGCCGTCGCGGGCGCGCGCACAAAGGCTCGGGCGTTGCGCGTGCGCTCGGTTCCGTGTTGCGCTTCGGCCGCGGACAGCCTCGTGAGATTTTGCAATCCAGCCTTCGCGAGTTGTTGCTCGCTGACCGCACGTTCCTGGTAGTCGCCGACCCGCTTTACTCGGTACTGCCAGACATTGGCCGTCGCCGGGAGGGCGCGAGAGATAGTATACACATCGGCAGGATTGTCATTCGCATAGGCGTCCAAGAGCAGGCGGACCTGATCCCCGATCGCAAACTTTCGCGCTTCCATGGCGTACCTCCAGTAGGATACTCATCGCGTGGCGCTAACTTGGCACTGCCCAATGCTGCGACCGATGCTGCCCTTGCTCGCGCCAAGCAGAACAGTCCGTGCCATCGACTGCGGGCGTCATAAGCCGTGCCCGCCGTTACCGACCATGGTTAGCGCGCCTCATGCTCAGCGAGGCACGCCTCACCCAACGGGGTAAGAGTAAAGCTGCTACCCAGCCGTTTGCCACGACCGGCCGCTTCGCCCCGGTCGTCATCCCAACGCACGAGGTTGGCGCGTATCAACGGGCCTATGACGCCGGCGTCCTGCGCTGCAGTTGCCCGACTGGCTCCTTTGCGCAAGTCAGCCAGGAACGCGATTTGTTCTTGCGTCAGGTCCAAGGCACCCGGTGTTCTCCAACCTGATTGCAGCATGGAATCAGTCACGGCACCGCTGAGCTTTGCGCTGCATCACCTACCTTTATGCATATTGCCGGCACCGCCCGCTCCATACGTGTGCCTTTGCCGAGGTGATCATCGCTCCTTGCGCCTGGCGGAGGTCCGCCGCTTGAAACAGACACGCCCACCGGCCGTGCTGCTGTGAGAGGACGCGCTTCAGAACCCACGCCGCCGCCGATACGCCGGTGTTCTGAACGGGTCAGCGGCTTCCCAGAGGCGCTTATCCTGCGCGATCCATGCATCTGCTTCGGCTTCGGTTGCAAAGCCGGCAGCCATTTGAGGCAGAGCACCGGTCCTGGTCACCTCCACGGCGAAGCTGTCATCGGGTTGATGGATCACACGATAGTTCGCATCGAGCATGGCTGTCCGTAACGGCTGCTGAATTGGGTCATGGGTCCACAGACCATTCAATGGGCCTTCCTCGTGCACACCAGGTCTTCGCTGCAGAGATCAAAGATTACCTTTCCGTCGCATACGGTGCCGACCACGTCTGCATAGACATATGTGACAGCAGCAAAGGTCACCTCGAACGTGAAGGCCCGTCCCCGCGGGTGGCCAAAGTCCTTACAAAATTCCTCAAGTTCATAGGCTAACTGACCGTCAACGTCGGACAGATGCATCTTTGCCCCTAAACACTTTGGCCAATTCGGCCTCGACCTCAACCGCGGCGATAACCCCTCGTGCCCGCTCATCCCTTCAGGCTTCGCGACAACAAGGCGGTATACGCTTCGAAAGGTGCGCAAAAAGAAATCACTACTCAGTTGGCGATTGTAAGTTGTAAATACAAGATTGGCCTACATCGCGGGCCCGATCGTCGGCATCTCCCACCGCCGCTCCAACTGCCAGGAAAGCGTCCGATAGATCCTCCGATAAGCCGAAGAGTGCAACGACCGCGCCAAGGCGCCCACCACGGGGAACGCGCTTCATCGGCTAATCGACGCCACTGCATTTCTATTGAGGGGGAGCGCGGTAAACGTCTCTCAGCCGCCAGCGCCCGAGGATCGCTGCTGGCAGTGGAGCAAGTCTAGGCGCATCCGAGTGCTAAGTTCATCAAAGACGCCCACAGGCGACTAGAAATATCGCCTGCGCAACCAGCGGAGGGCAATGACGAGCGCGTGCGGTCGGTGGACAATCAGAAGAAATCGCCCGTCTACCCTATGCATGCGTGGTGAGACGCATCATATTGAGACATCAACCGGCATGTGGGGTGAATAGGGTGGCGGCGATACAAATGACGCCGGCGATGGTGGCGGCTGCCTTGAAGGCAACGGCAGCGAAAGTCAAACCGAAGGAAGCGCACCCGTTCAGCAAGGGCGACGGTGTCGTCTACCCCGCACATGGGGTCGGGCGCGTCGAGCGTGTAGGTTTCGAGGAAATCGCCGGACACCGCCTGAACTTGATCCACATCTCGTTTGAGGACAACCAGATGACGCTGCGTGTGCCTGTGGCGCAGGCGCGCTCTGCGGGGCTGCGCAAGTTGGCCAGCCAGCAAATGCTGGCCGCGGCTCTCACAACGTTGAAGGGCCGGCCCAGGGCAAGCCGGCTTATGTGGGCCAAGCGGTCCCAGGAGTATCTCGCGAAGATCAACACCGGTGACCCGCGCGCGCTCGCCGAAGTTGTTCGTGATCTGCAGTCAGCCGCCGATGGCTCCGGCAGCAGCTTCAGTCAACGCAATTTGTTCGAGCTTGCGCTTGAGCGTCTTGCTGGCGAACTCGCTGCAGTCAAAGGAATGGCGAAGCCGGACGTGATCGAGATGATCAACAAGACATTGGTCACTGCAAGAGCGGAGCGCACAGCGGTGCCATCGGCCGATAGTTAAGGCTATGATTCGAGAATTGTTCTGGTGGAATCGCCGCGGTACCCCTATATATGGCTGACGGCGCTTTTCAGCGTGGGTTCTATCGTGCCTTGCTTATGCGACCTTGTCGCACTTCGGTGCCCCCAACATGAAAAGCATTCCGGTCCGCGCAGTGCGGATCGCCGGATTGCAAGGAGAATGACGCGATGTCGGAAGGCACGGTCAAATGGTTCAATTCCCAGAAGGGATACGGCTTCATACAACCGTCCGACGGCTCGAAGGACGTGTTTGTCCACATTACGGCGGTGGAGCGCGCCGGCCTCAGTGGCTTGAATGAGGGGCAGAAGGTCAGTTTTGACCTGGAGCGCGGTCAACAGGGCAAGATGTCGGCGACGAACCTGAAGGCGGTCTGACGCAATCGGTCGTACTGCCATCAGGTATTACGACCGATAACGGGTACATACAGTTGGTTTAGCGGCGCCCGGCGACCTTTGGCGCCCGTCGACACTCGGGCGGTGTGGGGAGCGGATCGTCTGGCAGGCTTGATCGCCGAAATCTACCGAAGTTCCAATGGCGATCGTTGGGAATTGCTTCGCGCTGCCGATCCAACAAGCATGATGGTGCGGCACATACCTAATCCCTCGTCTGGTGGACAGGTGACGGACAGCACTGTGGCGGACTTTCTGAGCGTGGGCGGCCCTGGTCCCGAATACGCTGCTCTGCGGCGGCTTTTGGAAAACGCCTCAGACGATCCGGGGGATGCGTAGCGTATTCCCGGAAGCTGCCGCCACGACCGAGGGGGGTAAATTTTGTCGCTTTACGAATGCGTGCTCATTGCTCGCAACGAAGTAACCAAGCAACAGGTCGAGGGCATTGTCGAGAGCATCGCCAGCCAGCTCGAGACAGACGGCGGGGCGATGATCAAGCGGGAATACTGGGGTCTGCGCAGCCTTGCCTACCGCATCAAGAAGAACCGCAAGGGTCACTACATGCTCATGGGACTTGATGCAAAACCTGCCTTCGTGAATGAGATGGAGCGGCAGCTACGGTTGAATGAAGATGTCCTGCGCTTCATGACGCTTGGTGTAGATGAGATCGAAGAAGGGCCGTCGGCTCTGCTATCGCGCAAAGCCGAGGAGCGTGACCGGAACTTTCGCGGACCGAAGCCTGCCGGCCGGTTCGACAGCGGCCGCCGGCGCAGCTTCGGGGAGCGGGAGGAATTTCGCGCTCGCGACGCATTGAGCGAGAACCTGGAAGAGGTCCCCACACCGACCGCAGCTGTACCTGAGACCGTGTGATCGCCATAACAGGTCCGCTTTCTCGGCTCCAGCACGATGTGCCCGGTGAGGTCCGGGATCAGAACCGTCAAGGATGGCTCCGAGTGCCTACGATTGTAGCGACAAGCTGCATCCACCGGAACGCTTTGGTCGCGGTATGCCCGCATACGTGATCTCGGTCAGGACGGAGCGTGGCTTCGACGTCAAGATCGTTGGCGACAATGGGGCCCGGCAAACCATGTTAGGGTTCCCGACGCGGGAAGCCGCTGAAGCATGGATAGTGGAGGATCAGCGACGATCCCAAGAAGAGATAGAGGGCCGCTTCTGAAGGCTGCCGAATTGCATCGGCATTGGTGACGAACTACTGGCGCCAACGTCAATCCCGGTCGACATACCCATTCCGCGTCTGCGGCAGCTTCCAGCCCAGCACCCGGCTGGCGACAAAGTTACGCAACACCTGTGCTGTGCCGCCGCCGATGGTGAACATGCGAGCGTCACGTGCCACACGCTCCATCGGGAATTCGCGTGAGTAACCCCGGGCGCCGAACACCTGAAGCGCGTCGTTGGTCACCTTGATGGCCATCTCTGAAGCGAAGACCTTGGCGTGCGCTGCCAGCAGCGGATCAGGAAACGGATCAGCGCTCGCGGCCGCCCGGTAGATGCCGAGACGCGCCGCGTTCAATTGAATGGCCATGTCGGCGAGCATCCATTGAAGCCCCTGAAATTCCGCGATCGGACGACCGAACTGGTGGCGTTGCTTGGCGAACGCGGTCGCCGCCTCGAACGCTCCCTGCGCGAGGCCGAGAGCGACGGTCGCTGCACCGACGCGCTGGCTGTTGTAGGCATTCATCAGGTCGGCGAAGCCGTGGAGGCGTCCTTCAGGCGTCTGCAGCACCATCTCGTCCGGCACTTCGAGGTTCTCGAAGCGGATTTCCGTTTCCGGAATTCCCCGTAGTCCCATCGTTGGCTCACGCTTGCCAATCACCAGTCCATTTGCCTCGCCACGTACGGCAAGGAACCCGCCAATACCTGCGGGGTGCGCTGCAAAGATCAGGTGCAGTTTCGAGACACCGCCGCCGGTGATCCAGTGCTTGCGGCCATTCAGCAGCCAATAGCCGTTGCGTGGCTCAGCGCGTGTCGTCATCTCGGTGGCGGCAGAACCCGCCTCGGGCTCGGTTATGCAGATCGCGGGCTTGTCACCTTCAAGCACCAATCGTGCCGCAAGTTGCTTCTGTGCCTCGCTGCCGTACTGCATGACCGCGGAGATCGCACCCATGTTGGTCTCGACCGCGATGCGGCCGGTCACACCGCAGACGCGTGCCATCTCTTCAATGATTACGGTAGCATCCAGGAAGTCGCCGCCGGCGCCACCGAATTCACTTGGGATGGTGTAGCCTAGCAACCCTGCTTCGCGAAGTGCGGCAACGTTGTCCCAGGGATACGCTTCGGTGCGATCCACCTCGGCTGCACGTGGCGCGATGGATCGCTCCGCCAGGTCGCGAGCCATGGCCTGCAGGTCGCGTTTGTCTGGCGGCAATTCAAACAGCATGGGCGTCCCGGCGACTATGATGTCTGCAGGCTGCGTCGGTCCGGCCCTGACCGCAAGCGCGCCGGAAGATGTTGCTTGCAGACTGCCTTTACTCAGCCATCAACCCAGGAATGGCGAGGCCGAATGTCTGCAGCAGCAGGACTAGGTTGAGCAGCAGCACAATGGTTGCTCCGGCGATCGCCGCGACGTCGGTCAGCCGGCGATTGGCGAACTCGCCCATGATGTCACGGCGGCGGGTGAAGAGCACGAGCGCGATCATTGGAATTGGCAATGTGAGGGACAGTACCACCTGGCTCATCACCAGGGCGTGGGTGGCATCGACCCCCATCGCAACGATGACGAACGCGGGCACCATGGTCACCAGCCGGCGCACCCAGATCGGAATGCGGAAGCCGACGAAACCCTGCATGATGGTTTGACCGGCCATCGTACCGACCACCGAACTGGAGATGCCTGACGCCATCAGCGATACCAGGAACACCACCGCAGCGGCGCCGCCAAGCAGAGGCGTGAGGCTGTGATACGCGGTCGCGATCTCCGCGACCTCACTGTGGCCTTGGTTGAATGCGGCTGAGGCCATGGCGACCATCGCCATGTTGATCAGGCCGGCAACACTGAGTGCGATGAAGACCTCGCGGTTGGAAAAGCGCAGAAGCTTGCGCCGGTCGCCAAAATTTCGGGCCGGCGCGCGACCCTGGGTCAGCCCGGAGTGCAGGTAGAGCGCGTGGGGCATGACGGTCGCGCCGATGATGCCGACTGACAGGGTCAGGGCTGCGGCGTCAGGCAGTGACGGGACGATCGCATGCAGCCCGACCTGGCTCCAGGAAACCGGCGCAATGAAGATCTCGATCAGGTAACAGATGCCGATCGTGCCGACGAGTGCGCCGATAATCAGTTCCAGCGGGCGAAAGCCGAAGCGGTCGAAGGCCAGAATGCCGTAGGTGATGACGGCAGTGACCGCCATGCCAACCAACAGCGGCAACCCGAACAGCAGTGAGAGGCCGATGGCGCCACCGAGGAACTCGGCAAGATCGGTGGCCATCGCGGCGACCTCGCTTGCCGCCCACATCGCATAGGCGGCAGGACGCGGGGCGTGCTCGCGACACATCTCGGCGAGATTGCGCCCGGTCACGATGCCCAGCTTGGCCGACAGTGCCTGGAACAGCATGGCGATAAGGTTCGCCATCACCACGACCCAGAGCAGCGCATAGCCGTAGCGCGCACCCGCCTGGATGTTGGTCGCGAAATTGCCGGGGTCCATGTAGGCGATCGAGGCGATCACGGCTGGGCCGGCGAACAGCAACGCGGCGCGTGGTCCGCGCCGGCGCCCATCCAGCACCTCGCGCATGCCCAACACGGTCTGTTCAGACAGCGTCAGTCTTGCCACCGCCTCGCTCAAGTCTCATCCCCATTTCGACGATGCTAGGAAATATAGCAACGGCTATATCTCGTGCAAGAGGGTTCTAATATTGGTGTGAACTTGGACGCCGGCGCGCCCGGTTGAGCGGAGTGCTGGTTGACCTCACGGCGTCCAGGGGGCAACGTCACATCAAGAACTGAGGAAGACGCGGATGGACACGGTCGCACTGAAGGTTTTCTGGCAGCCTGGGTGAACGAGCTGCCTGAAACTCAAAGAGTTTCTCTCGGTCCGTGCGATCGAGTTCAAATCCATCAATGTACTGGAAGATCCCGCCGGGTTGGATGAGCTGAGGCGGTTGGGCGCACGCTCGGTTCCGGTGCTCTCGCGTGGGGATGACTACGTGTTCGCCCAGAACATCGGGCACGTGGCGAAATTCCTTGGTCTGAATGAGGCGACTGGACCAGTCTTGACGCCTGATCAACTCATCCAGCGGCTGCAAGGTTTCCTCGATGCGGCGATCCGGATGATCCCGCAGATGCCGGATACGAAGCTATCCATGGAAGTGCCGAACCGGCCGCGGAGTTACCGGGTTCTCGGCCACCATATCTTCCGCATCCCCGAGACATTTCTCGAGGTCGCGGACGGCGCGACGCTCGCTTACGAGAAGCTGACATCACTGCCGCCCAACTCGATGCAGACCACGGCTGACATCGCTGGCTATGGGGCGGGCGTGAAACGACGGCTGACGGACTGGTGGGCGGCTAAGCCTGACAAGTCCGGACGCGAGCCGGTGCAGACCTATTACGGCCAGCAGATGCTGCACGAATGCCTGGAACGCACGACCTGGCATGTCGGCCAGCACGTACGCCAATGGGTCATGTTGCTGGACATGGCCGGGATCGCGGCGGACCAACCGCCCGGCGCGGCGGATTTCGCGGACCTTCCCATGCCCAGCCAGGTGTGGGACGGCTGACCTACCGGCGTGACCCGGTCAATCGCGAGAAGCTGACAGCCGCGGCGCCACCGGCCGCGACGGCGGCGAATACCAGCGACTCGCGCGTGCCGCTCTGGGAGAACACACCGAACATCAAAGCCACCATTGCCGCTCCAATGGTCTGACCCAGTAGCCTTGCGGTCGCCTGCATGCCGCTCGCTGCGCCGGCGCGGAGTGGCGGCGCAGAGGTCAGGATTGCCCGGTTGTTCGGCGTATTGAAGAAACCGAAGCCGATGCCACAGATCAGCAGTCGCCAGACGATATCGAATGTGGACGGGTGCGTCGGCAGGATCGCGAGCAGCGCCAGTCCCGCTGCCAGCACGATCAGGCCGCAACCGCCGAGCAGGCCCGCCGGATAGCGATCGGACAGTCTTCCACTGTACGGCGCGATCACTGCGACGGCCAGCGGCCATGGGGTCAGCAGCAGTCCGGTTTCCACCTGCGTGCGGCCGAGCGTGTTCTCGAACAGAAAGGGCAGTGACACGAGCGCCATTGACTGGCCGAGGAAGGCGCAGATCGAGGTCGCCACCGAGAGCGCGAAGAGCCGGATCTTCAGAAGGTCGATCGGCAGCATGGGCGAGGTCTGGGACAACTGCCGGGTCGCCAGCACGAAGCCAAATACTGCGGCGAAACAGAGTTCTGCGCCGGCGATGTTGACGCTCTCGCCGTGGCCGAGGCCGCTGATCGCGGTGATCAGGAGGCCGAAGGTGAGCGCGCTCCATACGGCGCTTGGACCATCGAAGCGGACGCCGGCACTGCGCGTGGCGGGCAGAGCCCGGAGGGCGATCGGAATGGCCACCGCGCCGATTGGAACATTGACCGCGAACAGCCATGGCCACGGGGCAACTGACAGGATGCCAGCGGCGACGGTCGGTCCGACGGCAGATGCGATGGAGCCGATTGTCGCATTGAGGCCGACGCCGCGACCGATGAGGCGACGCGGGTAGATGAAACGGATCAATGCACCGTTGACGCTCATGATGCCGGCAGCGCCAAAGCCCTGGATGATGCGCGCAATTGTCAGCGTGAGCAGTGAATCGGACAGCGCGCAGCCGAGCGACGCGACGGTGAAGACGATCAGCCCGAACTGATAGACGTGCCGGTAGCCGTAGATGTCACCGACGGAGGCAAGCGGCAGCAGCGAGATCGTAACTGCAAGCTGGTAGGCGTTGACCACCCAGATCGATGCTGCAGGGCTCGCGTCCAGGTCGCGCGCGATCGTCGGCAGCGCAACATTGGCGATCGCTCCATCCAGCACGGCGAGGGTCAGGCCAAGTGCGATGGTCAGTAGCGCCCAGTAGCGCTGTGGCAGGGGCACTCCATCAGCGACGGCAGGGCGAGGCTGAGAGCTCGGCTCGTCCGCCATCAGCCGGCAGCCAGCGCGCCGGCTTGTTGCCACACCGATAGGGGGATTGCCGTCAGAACCGTGTCGACCTCAAGGGCTGACAAGTCAGGCCGGTGCAGCAAAGCTACCGCCGCGCCACGCGGCGCATGCAGCGCCGGGCTGGAGTTCGCGTGAGAACAGCACGACCGAGGGGCAGCCGGCCGCCGCAATCAGGTGCATTGGGCCGGTATCGTTGCCGATCGCGACGGCAGCGGAACGCGCAAGGCTGGTGAGCTGGTTGAAGTCAGTCTGGCCCGTGAGGTCGACCGCGTTTGGGATGGCGGCGGCTAACGGCTGCTCGGGCGAAGCGCCTATCACGACGGTTGTTAGGCCGCAATCGGACAGGGCTGCGGCGAGCCGGCGGTAATGGTCGATGGGCCAACGCTTGACCGGCCGGTGCGCCGAGCTTCCCGGCACGAGC
The DNA here is from genome assembly GCA_963850535.1 of uncultured Alphaproteobacteria bacterium. Lineage (GTDB taxonomy): Bacteria > Pseudomonadota > Alphaproteobacteria > Acetobacterales > Acetobacteraceae > JAMXLO01. Next base: position 64,157 of record CAWKMC010000028.1, read on the forward strand.
AAGGCGAAGCGGCGAGGGAGGGCGAAGCCGGTGATGTCGCCATGGTTCCAGGATAGGTCGATGGATTCCTGCTGGTGGATGCCGGCCTGCCGAAGCTGGCCGAACTGGCGATCGATGTCGTGCATCCGGTTCCGTTGCGGATCTCGATCCGGGAGCGCGCAGCCGTGTGCGATGCCGGACCACTCGGGCCGATGCCGGTGCGGCAGCAGTTGGAAGTAGCGGCTTGAGCGGCCCGAGGTCTGCAGGTCGTAAGCTCGATCGAATTGGCCGGCGATCAGGCGTTGGCGAAGCCTGCGCCAGCCTGACAGGTCCCACCACTCGGGGCGTTCGTCGATCCACACCTCATCGAACCAGGGAGACCTGGCGAGCCAGTCAGCGAACGGGGCTGTGGTCAGCAGGACGATGTGGGCATCGGCGTGGTGGCGACGGATCGAGGCGAAGGGGCCAAAGGAGAGGACGACGTTGCCTAGGGCGCCAAGTTTGACGACCAAGATGCGCGAGACAGCGGCGGCCTGGCCCCCTCCCCCTGACCCCCTCCCGCGAGGGGAGGGGGAGTTAACGCTCTCGGCCTTCCTCATTCCGGCGGGTGGGTGGCGATCCAATGGCGCGCAATGTCGAGGCGACGGGTGATCCAGACACCGGGGACGCGGCCGACGTGATCGAGCAGGCGCTCCAGGCCGCCGGCACGGGCCGGCTGACCGATGATGCGCATGTGCAGACCGATCGACAGCATCCGCGGCTGGGTTGCGCCTTCGCGGTAGAGGAAGTCGAATGCATCGCGGCAGTAGGCGAAGAAGTCATCGCCAGTTGCGAAGGTGCCGCGGCCGAACTTTGAATCATTGGTGGACAGGCTGTAGGGGACGACCAGATGCGGCTTCCCCTGGACCTTTGTCCAATAAGGAAGCTCATCGTCGTAAGCATCTGAATCGTAGAGAAATCCGCCCTCTTCGACAAGGAGCCGTCGGGTGTTCAGTCCGGGGCCGTAGCGGCAGTACCAGCCGAGCGGGCGGTCTCCGATCGTCGCCTGAAGCGAGGCGACGGCACGGCGGATGCGCTCCCGCTCCACCGCCTCGGAGAGTTCGAAGTGCTTTTCCCAGCGCCAGCCGTGGCAGCAGACATCGTAGCCGGCGGCGCGGATCGCGGCGGCGGCCGGCGGATGGCGTTCGAGCGCGAGGGCGCAGCCAAACACGGTCAGCGGCAGGTTGCGTTCGCTGAACAGCCGCATGATGCGCCAGAAGGCGACGCGGCTGCCGTAGGCAAACATTCCCTCGGCGGCGAGGTCGCGGCCCTTCACGCCGGGGTTCAGCATGCCGTTCTCGGTCAGTCCCCACTCCGAGGCGGGATCGCCGTCAGGGACCGATGGTTCCGAACCCTCTTCGTAGTTGAGCACGAAGTTCAGCGCCAGACGCGCGCCATCCGGCCATTTCGGGTCGGGCGGGTTGGCGCCATAGCCGATCAGGTCTCTGTCCATGGCGAGCAGATTGCACTGGTTGACTGCCATAGGATAGGCGCCGAAAAGCCGCGCATGTCGGTCACCGCAACGTCATGGATTCTGAGCGAAGGCTACGCCGGCCTGCAGGCTCAGGCGCTAGGTCTGGCCGAGGCAGCAGGGTTGCATCCAGAGTTGCGCGTGCTCGCACCACGGGCTCCGTGGAAGTGGGTGGCGGCTTCGTTATGGCCGAAGCCTCTGGCTGCCGTGCCGGAGGCGGTGCGGGCGCCTCTGCCGGAGTTGGTGATTGGCTGCGGCGGGGTTGCCGCCGCGGTCGGTGCCGCGCTGCGACGCGACGGCCGGCCGGTGGTGCAGGTCCAGCATCCGCGGATGGATCCGCGTCGTTTCGACCTGATCGTGGCCAATCGGCACGACGAGTTGTCCGGACCCAACATAGTGGTCACTCGCACGGCGCTGCATCGGGTGACACCGGCGAGGCTCGCGGCTGCGGCGGATGAATGGCGGCCGCGGTTTGCCCATCTGAGGCGGCCGCTGGTCGCGGTGCTGGTCGGCGGCAGCAACGGGCGGTTCCGTCTGGATGCCGCGGTGGCGCACGACCTTGCCGGGCAACTTGGCGAGATGATGCGCCGCGACGCGGTCGGTGTCGCAATCACACCGTCACGACGCACCGATCCGGCAGCGGTGCAGGTGTTGGCAGAGGCGCTGGTCCCCCTTGGGGCTTGGGTCTGGGACGGCAGCGGCGACAATCCGTATTTCGGCATGCTGGCGGTGGCCGATGCGCTCATTGTGACCGTCGACAGCGTCTCGATGGTGTCGGAGGCGGTGGCGACGTCAGCACCAGTCCTGCTGGCGAACCTGCCGGGTCGATCGCGCCGTAATGCGTTGTTCACCGAGGGCCTGTTGCGTGACGGACGCGTGCGCACGTTCGCTGGTCGGCTTGAGATGTGGCCGGTGGCACCGCTTGATGACACGCCGGCCGCTGCGGCCGAGATGTGCCGTCGGCTGGGGCTGACGCCATGCTGAACATCCAGACGTTCGACAACCGCGCTGGCGGCAACGTGCTTTACAAAGCGCTGACGCATCCGTTGGCGGCCGAGGCGATCGCGTGGCTGTATGCGCGGATGCGCGGTCCGGTGGCGTTGTATGATCCGGAGGGCATCGCGGCGCCACTGCTTGCGCTTTATCCGAGTCTCTCTCACAGGGCTCTATGTGCACGACGTCGCCGCGGTCGGCGTGGACCGAGCGGGCCACTTAGCACGACCGTTGACCGAATTGCCGCAGAGCGATGCGCGCACCGTGCTGATCGCCGCGTTCGATGCCGGACGTATCGCATCCCGCATCGCACATCTGCTGCCGAAGTCCGCCGAGTTGGTGTCGTTGGACAAAGTGAAGCTGCCGGATGCGCTGTTGACCAACCGTGCGCGCTATCTCGACAAACTGAACTTTGCGACGAATTTTGCCTTCTTCCGCGACGCGAATGGGCTGTCCACCCGCCTGGTTTCGGCAAATTACTGGTCCGGATATGGCGGCGGTGGGATCAGGTTGTGGCTGCGGCTGTTCGACGAGACGGGAAATGCGTTGGCCACGTGGGAGCAGGAGGTCGGCTCGGGTCCGTGCGGCTTCTCGGTCGAGAGCCGCAGTGTGCGCGAACGCTTCGACCTTCCACAGTTCACCGGACAGTTGTTCGTGCATGCGATCGGTGCGGCCGGGCACGACGTGGTGAAATACGCGCTGGACACCTACGCAAGCGATAACGGCGCAAGTTTGTCGTGCACGCATGACGCCAACGCGTGGCCGTCCGACCGTTATGCAGGCCTGCCCGCGCCGCGCGAGGATGAGCGGGTGATTCTGTGGCTGCAGAACAGCCACGCCACCTCTATCCCGACCGGTGCAGTATCGCTGGATCGAATGGGCGCCGAGGAACGTGTGGCGCTGACGCAGGAGGTCGGTCCGTTCGCGACGATCGCCGTGGATGTGGGCGATGTGTTGCCAGGATTGCGATGGCCGGCGCAGATCGAGTTGCTCGCCGGGCGACACGTAGTACGGCCGCGCTATGAGGTCATACGTGACGGACGCGTGCGGATCGCGCATGTCAATGTCGAGCGGAGTGATCTTGAGCCCGATGCGGGCATCGCGCGCCTGCCTCCGCAATTGGGCCGCGGCTATCTGCTGCCGTTCCCGGTGCTGCCGCGGAAGCGATTCCGCAGCATCGTGCAGCCGACGCCTATGTCGCTGGCGCAGACGACGCTGTCACTGCGTCTCGATGTTTTCGATGAAGCAGGAACCAAGGTCGCCGAGCGGTTCCTTGGGCGTCTGCCGCGTCATCATGACCTGGCATTGGATGTCGATGATGTCGCGGCCGGCCACGCGGAGTTGGTGTATGACTTCCGCGATGGCGGTGAGGCGGACGGATGGTTGCACGCGCTGTTCCGCTATGAGGACCGGAAATCGGGACACGTCGCCGAATCCAGCTTTGGCTCGCATATCTTCAATACGGTGATGACCTACCGGGACGAACCGCAGTCCTATAGCGGGCCACCGCCCGGATTGAGCACTCGGCTGTTCCTCAAGCTCGGTGACGCAAGGCGGCGAAGCTTCGCGGTGTTGATCTATCCCGCGTCCGCGGCGTGGCATGCGCAGTCTGATACAATGCTGCTGCTGCATGACAGCATGGGGCAGGTGATCGCGGAGGAGCGAATGGCGATCGCGTGCTCCGGGTCTGCGACGGTGTGGCCTGATGCAGTATTCGGTCAGGCGACGCTGCGGCGGGCCGGACAGGATGGTTATGTGCTGGTGCGCGATACGGGATGCCGGCTGTTCGGCTACCACGGTCTTATGGACGATGCCGGCGGCTTCTCGCTGGATCATATGTTCGGGTTCTGATGTCCACTGTTGCTGGGCGGTTCCCTTGATCCGCTCCGGGGCGCGTGCATAGTCCGGGCAACTGTCGAGGCGAGGGAGGAATACTCGATGTCGAGCCATAATATGGGCCGTCGCGCCGCCGTGCAGGGCGCGGCCGTCGCGACGGTTGCCGCCCTCACGCCGATAGGCTTGGCAACAGCCCAGCCGGCTTCACCGCCGCGTAATAAGACGATGACGCTGGTGTGGGGCGGGCGGGAAGGGCGCTGGGTCGACTTCGAATTGTGGAATCCATACTCGATTGGCGCGAACCATCAGAATGGACCCAACATCATTTACGAGCCGTTGGCTTATTACAGTGCGTTCGCCGACAAGACGTACATGTGGCTGGCAGAAAGCTATCAGTATTCGCCTGACTTCAAGCAGCTGACCATCAAGACGCGGCCTGGGATCACCTGGTCGGATGGCAAGCCGTTCTCGGCTGAGGATGTGGCGTTTACATTGAACAGCCTGCGCGATCTGGGCCCGAAGGTGAAATGGGGTGTGGACGTGCAGCAGGTCATGAAAGAGGCCAAGGCGCCTGACGCCAACACCGTCGTGGTCGACTTCATCGTGCCGGCGCCGAGGTTCTTCTTCTTCATGACCTACAAGTACGACATCGGCGTCTACATCGTGCCGAAGCACGTGTTCGAAGGTCAGGACTGGACGACGTTCAAGCACTTCGACATTGCGAAAGGCTGGCCGATCAGCACCGGCCCATGGAAGGTCGCTGAGGCATCGCTGCAACAGAAGGTGTTCGATCGTCGCCCCGAGTGGTGGGCGGTGAAGGCTGGGCTTGCCCCGCTGCCGGCGATCGAACGCACGATCTGGTTGCCGTTCGCCGGTGAGCAGGCGACGGCGCAGGCGCTGATCACCAACCAGCTCGACGCTTCGACGGGCATCCAGCCCGCCACCTTCCAGACGCTGTTCCGGGGCAACCCGAAGATCATCACCCACACTGGGCAGAAGCCACCATTCGGTTATGTCGATTGGTGGCCAATCTCGCTGTACTTGAACAACGAGGTGAAACCATTCGACGACAAGGACGTGCGCTGGGCGCTGTCGCATTACATCGACCGCCAGCAATTGATCGATGTGGGCTACCTCGGAGCTTCGCAAGTGTCGTCGCTGCCGATGCCACCTTATCCGCCGCTGCAGCCTTATTTCGACGCGGTCAAGGACCTGTTGGCGAAGTACGACACGCTGGCGTTCGATCCGAAGAAGGGTGATGCGCTGCTGTCCGGCAAGGGGTTCAAGAAGGAAGGCAACTTCTGGACGGACCCGCAGGGGAAGAAGCTGACGGTCGATATCATCGGCTTCGGCGCGGCGGGCCCGGCAATGGGGCCAGTACTGTCGGAGATGCTGAGGCGTCATGGCGTCGAGGCATCGCTCAGCATGCCGCCCGACTTCGATGATCGCTTTCAGAAGGGGCAATATGTCGGCTCAATCTACGGCCATGGCGGATCGATAACCGAACCTTATTCGACGCTACGGCTGTATCAGGGGGCCAGCGTCGCGGTGCCCGGCGCGCACCTGGTGAATTTTGCCCGTTGGAAGAATGCGGCGTTCGACAAGATCACTGACGAAATGTACGTCACCGATCCGAGCAACAAGCCGAAAATGATCGAGCTGTTCCATCAGGCGATGGAGATCTGGCTGCCAGAGCTGCCGGACATCCAACTGGTGCAGAACTTCCACCGGATCCCGATGAATACCACCTACTGGAAGAACTGGCCGACGGCAGAGAACCCCTATGTCAATGGCGCATCTTGGCATCTGACCTATCCGATCGTGCTGTGGAATCTGCAGCCGGCCTGACGCATGCAGCTTGCCCATATCGCGCGCCGCTTTGCTGTCTTCCTGCTGATTGTCTGGCTCGCCGCGACGTTGAATTTCTTCCTGCCGAAATTGTCGGGGCAGGATCCGGTGCGCGCCAAGCTGCTCGAGTTGGCGCAGCTTGGCGGCTATGTGCACGCGGGTCTCGAGGACATGGTGAAGGAATACGACCAGCGCTTCGGTCTCGATAAGCCGTTGTGGCAGCAATACCTGACCTATCTGCGGGATACGTCTCGCCTGGATTTCAATTACTCGATTGCCAACTACCCGCGAACGGTGCGCGAGATGGTGGCCGAGGCGGTGCCGTGGACCGTTGGACTGCTTGGCATTACCACGCTGCTGTCGTTTGTCATTGGCACATTGCTGGGTGCGTTGCTTGCATGGCCCGGTGCGCCGCGCTGGACGCGCTGGGTCATGCCGCCGCTATGGGCGCTGCATGCGATACCGTTCTTCTTGCTGGGCCTGATCCTGACATATCTGCTGGCATTCCAGATCCCGCTGCTGCCGATCTTCGGCGGCTATACCGCCGGTGCGATCCCGTCGCTCTCAATAGGCTTCGTGTGGGACGTTGTGTCGCACGCGCTGCTGCCGGCGTTGTCTATCGTGCTGGTGGCGACCGGTGGCTGGGCGCTGGGTATGCGCGGCATGATGGTCACCACCATGGGCGAGGATTATGTCACGTTTGCCGAGGCAAAAGGGCTGAAGAGCTCGACCATTTTCCTGCGTTACTGCCTCCGCAACGCGATCCTGCCGCAGACCACCGCTCTGGCACTCGCGTTGGGACAGATCCTGTCGGGCGCTGTGCTGGTGGAGGTGATCTTCGGCTATCCCGGAATCGGCGCGCTGCTGTTCCAGGCGATACGCGAAAACGACTACTTTTTGATTCAAGGCATCGTGTTCACTGTCATCGTGGCGTTGGGTCTGGCGACGCTGATCCTCGATGTGCTGTATCCGTGGCTCGATCCGCGGATATCCTATCGGCATTAGGCTCCAATCAGCGCGACATACAAACCTGCTGGCCTTGCCATGTTTCAACCTGCCAGGCGATCGACTTGCAGAGCAATTCAAACGGTCACGGGAACGCACCTGATGATATTGCCGGCCACAGAAGAGGTCAGTTTCCGCTCGGAACTGCTCGACACCTGGGATGTGTCGACGATTCTTACCACACTTTGGGAGGGCCAGATGGCGGCGGTGGCAGCTCTTGGGCCAGGCCTCCCGATGCTGGCGCGCGCAGTGGATGCGGCAGCCGTCCGCCTTGCAGCCGGAGGGCGGCTTGCGTACGCCGGCGCTGGTACGTCGGGCAGAATTGCGGTTCAGGACGCAGTCGAACTTGTGCCCACGTTCGACTGGCCGGAGGATCGGCTGATCCTGATGATGGCAGGCGGCGAGGCAGCACTGCTGCGCTCGGTGGAGAACGCGGAGGATCGCGTTGATCTCGCGGCAGCAATCGTCGAACAGCATGCGATCGGTGCGACCGATGTGCTGGTGGGAGTCGCTGCCAGCGGCACCACACGATTTACGGTTGCCGCGATCCAGACAGCGCGCAGCCACGGCGCATTGACGATCGCGATTGCCAACAGCGCAGGGTCGCCGTTGCTGAGTGAGGCTGACCTGCCTGTACTGGTCGAGACTGGTGCCGAGGCGATTGCCGGCTCAACGCGTATGAAAGCGGGCACAGCACAGAAGGCGGCACTCAATCTGTTTTCCACGGCTCTTATGGTGCGACTGGGCCGGGTCTACCGCGGCCGGATGGTGGATATGCAGGCGCGGAACGCAAAATTGCGCGCACGCGCGGTTCGCATGTTGCGGGAATTGACGGACTGCTCGACGGCCCAAGCGCAGGCAGCACTGGCCAATGCGGATGGCAAGGTGAAGCTCGCCGTACTGCTGGTGCATGGACTGGCGCGCACCGAGGCGGAACGGCTGCTTGCCGACCACAATGGGAATTTTCGCGCCGCATTGCAGGAACATGGCTGACACGATTTGTTTACGCGTTGACGCTCCTATTCCCCCCGCCTAGCGTCCGACTCCTTCATTTGCAGCGGGGATGTACGAAATGTCCAACAAGCTCAAGGCACGGCTTGCAGCTGGCAAGGCCTGCGTCAATGGGTGGCTGGCGATCCCCTCGGGTTTTTCGGCCGAGGTGATGGCGCAGTGTGGCTGGGACAGCGTGACCGTGGACATGCAACACGGTGTGCAGGACTACTCGACGATGGTGCAATGCTTCCAGTCGATGACCGCACACCCGGTCACGCCTTTGGTCCGTGTGCCTTGGAACGAGCCGGGCATCATCGGCAAGGCGCTGGACGGTGGTGCCTGGGGCATTGTCTGCCCGATGGTGAACAACAAGGTCGAAGCGCAGGCACTTGCCACCGCGTGTTTGTATCCGCCGGCCGGCAAGCGCAGCAACGGCCCGATCCGCGCCGCGATGTACGGCGAGGCAAGCAACTATCAGAAGATCGCCAACGATGAGGTCCTGGTGATCCCGATGATCGAGACGCAAGAAGGCATCGACAACATCGACGAAATCCTGTCGGTGCCTGGCATCAGCGGCATTTATATCGGCCCGTCCGACATGGGCCTGTCGCTTGGTCTGATTCCGACACTGGATCGCGAGGAACCGCTGATCCTAGGCATCTATGAAAAGCTGCTGGCAAGCTGCAAGAAGCATGGCAAGTTCGCCGGGCTGCACAACGGTACTGCCGCATACGCCGCGCGCATGATCGGGATGGGCTTCCGCTTCGTGACCATCGCCAACGATAGCGGCCTTATGGCCCGCGCCGCCCGCGAGGCTGTGTCAGCCACTCGCAAGGCGGCAGGCGAAGTGGCGTCCTGAGATCAGGTTGAGGATGGTCATGCCGCAGGCTGAGTAGCACACTCAGCCTGGCGCCATCGGCTGAGGCGGAGAAACCATCACTGGTTTCGATTGAGCGCTTGCGCCAATTGCAGATGCTGCACCAGTAGCGGCAGCGTCTTCTGTGCAAAGCTCTTCACAGTCGGATCTTGTCCCGACTGCGCCTCCTTGCGGAACAGCGCGATGTCCTGCTGATGGTCGCTGACCTCCGCCTGGGCGTAAGCCTGGTCGAATGCCGTGCCAGTCAGACCGATCAAGCGGCGATATGCAGACGCATCCTTCGCACTGGGCTGCTCCGGCAACGTGACGTTCTGATCCTGCGCTATCTGCTGCAGTTCGCTGTTGGCCTGTGTGTGATCGGCGATGACCCGATTGGCGAACTGCTTCACCTGCGGCGAGTTGGACCGCTGCTGCGCCAGCTGTGCCGACTGTATTTCCGCCATACCGCCGGAAGCGGCCTGCTCAATGAAGCTGCGATCGGCGTTGTTGAGGTCAGCGCGTGCCGGAACGACAGCCATGCCGACGAGACCTGCGGCGAGGCAAGCAAGCGGAAGGGTACGCATGACAGACTCCCTGCGAGGGTGAACCACGGCGCGATGTTGCCGTGGCTCAATATACCCGGTTCCGCTACACGAGAAGATCCTCGATGCGTATCGGCAGCTGCCGCACCCGTATGCCGGTCGCGTGATATACGGCGTTCGCGACGGCGGCGGCGACGCCGACCATCGGCAATTCCCCAATGCCCTTTGCGCCGAGAGGATTGGATACCAGCTCGTCATTTGGCACGATGATGGCCTGAATGTCCGGAATATCGGCGTTGACCGGCATCAGGTATTCAGAGACGTTGGCATTCACGACGCGGCCGGTCTCGCCGTCGACATGCGTCTCTTCCAGCAGCGCCATGCCGATGCCAAACACGATGCCGCCGATCAGCTGGCTACGCGCAGTCTTGGCGTTGATGATGCGCCCGCCATCAAACGCGCCAACGAAGCGGCTGACGCGGATCTCGCCGAGATCGGCATCGACCCTCACCTCCGCGAATTGCGCACCGAATGCGTGCATCGAGTACCGCTTCTGCTCCTCACCGGATCTGGCCTCGCCGCTCGCCTCAACCAAAGGCATGTTGCGGCGGGCGAGCAACTCGGGCACGGGCGCACTGACATCGCCTTCATTGCTCAGCTTTGCACGCACGGCTTCGCACGCCGCCTTAACCGCAGGTCCCACACTGGCCACCGTCATCGAACCGCCAGAGACCGGTGCATGTGGGAAGCTGCTGTCACCCAGTTCGAAGCGGATACGCTGCACCGGAATGCCGAGTTCGTCTGCGGCGATCTGTGACATCACGGTATAGGTGCCGGTGCCCAGATCCTGGGTGCCCACCTGCACCAAAGCCGTTCCATCCGCATTGACTCGGACATGCGCACTCGCCGGCATTCGATGCGTCGGATACGTGCTGGTTGCCATACCCCAGCCGATCAGCACGTTTCCGTCACGCATGGCGCGCAGCTCGGACGGACGGCGTGACCAGCCGAAGGCTTCCGCACCCTGTCGGTAGCATTCTCGCAGCGCCTTGCTGGCGAACAGCTTGTTCTCGTGCGGATCCCTTTCGGCATAGTTGCGCATGCGGAAGTCCAGCGGGTCCTGTTGCAGCACCGCCGCCAGCTCATCGATCGCCGATTTAAGCGCGAAGTTGCCGCTTGCCTCGCCGGGAGCGCGCATGTACGTCGGCAACGGCGCATTGGTTGCCACCAAACGGTGTGTCACCGCGACATTCGGACAGGCGTACAGCATCTCGGTCGCCAATCCCACCGGTTCGGCGAATTCGCCCATTACCGGCTGCGACATCTGCGAGAATCCGTCGTGCCGCATCGATATCAGATGCCCCTGCTGGTCAGCCGCGAAGCGCAGCTTCTGCACAGTGCGTGGCCGATAACCGTTCGAGGTGAACATCTGTGCGCGGGTCACAGCCAGCTTCACCGGCCGTTGCACAACCTTTGCTGCCATTGCGGCAAGCGTCGCAGGCGGCCAGGTGTTGCCCTTGCAGCCGAAGCCGCCGCCGACATAGGGGCAGATCACGTGTACATCCTGCGGATCGATGCCGAACAAAGTCGCCAGTGACTGCTGCGCCCCCGCTATTCCCTGCGTCGCTGTCCAGATCGTCAGCCGATTGCCGTCCCAGCGAGCGATCGTCGCATGTGGCTCCATCGGATTGTGATGTTCCATTGGCGTGATGTAAGTGGCGTCCAGCCTGGCCACAGCATCAGCGAATGCGGTGTCCGGATCGCCGCGCTGCGAGTCGGGCGGACGCTCACCGTTGCGAAAGTTTTTTGGCGGATAGGCCTGATCAAGCACCGCGTCCATGGAGGTGATTGGCTCGTCTCGGCGATACTGCACGCGCACTCTCGCGGCGGCAGCATCGGCCTGCTCCAGTGTTTCCGCCACCACGATTGCCACGTGTTGGCCGTTGTAGTGTACATCCATGTCCTGCAGGAGCGGCGCCCGCACTGTCTGCGGCGCGCCACCCTTAAGATGGAGCTTCAGTGCGTTCTCCGGGGTGATGATTGCCAGCACACCGGGCATTGCCTTCGCGCCCGCGAGGTCGAAGCCGATGATTGCGCCGGCGCCGATGGTGCTCTGCACCAGCACCGCGTGCACGACATCCGGCACCTTGAACTCCGCTGCATAGCGCGCGCTGCCCGTCACCTTCAGCCTGCCGTCGACGCGATCGATTCCTTGTCCAATGAACGCCATGCAAAGCCTCCGTCAGGCCGAAGCCGTCTGCAACGCGCGGAACACGGCACGCTGCAACAAGATCTGCTTGAAGCCGTTCTGCCTTGCAGGATGTGCTCCCACCGACGCCACGGATGAGGCATCGCGCAACACGGCATCATTCGGCGCCTTGCCGTGCAGCGCCGCTTCGACGTCCGGCAGCCGCCACGGCCGAGTGCCAACGCCACCCGCCGCAAGACGTGCGTCCTGCACGACACCATTGCGCAATTCGAAGGCCACTGCGACTGATACCAAGGCGAATTCGAAGCTCGCCCGGTCGCGCAGCTTAAGGTAATGCGAGTTGCGCGCCGCGCCGCTGGCCGGGACCGTGACGGCGGTGATGATCTCGCCCGGCTGCAGCACGGTCTCGATATGCGGCGTATTCCCCGGCAAGCGATAGAATTCGGCGACCGGCACGCGCCGCTCGCCATTGACGCCGCGCAATTCGACGACCGTATCAAGCGCTGTCAGTGCAACCGCAAGATCCGATGCATGGGTTGCAATGCAATGGTCGCTGCCGCCGAGGATCGCGAGCAGGCGATTCTCGCCGGCTATGGCCGGACAACCAGAGCCGGGTTGGCGTTTGTTGCAGGCGAAACCAGTATCGCGAAAATAGCCGCATCGCGTCCGCTGCAGCAGGTTGCCGCCAATCGTGCCCATGTTGCGCACCTGCGGGGATGCAGAGGCTTCCAGAGCCTGGCAGATAACCGGCCAGCCGGCACGTACGTCCGGATGTGCGGCAACATCGGCCATCCGCGCCATCGCACCCAGACGCAATTCCGATCCGTCAGCCTGGATGCTGGAAAGACCGAGATGCTCCAGGTCGACCAGTTCGGTCGGTGCCTCGACATTGTCCTTCAGTAACTGCATCAGGTCGGTGCCGCCGGCAATGAACTTCGCCCCTTGGGCGCTTGCAGCAGCCACTGCTGCATCGAGCGAGGCCGGCTGTGACAGGTGAAATGCCTGCATGACTTAGCCCCCCTGCGCCGCGTCGCGGATCGCTGCGACGATGTTCGGATATGCGCCGCAGCGGCAGATATTGCCGCTCATCCACTCGCGGATCTCCGCGTCCGACTTGGTATGCCCTTCTTCGATCAGCGCTGCGGCGGACATGATCTGGCCTGGTGTGCAATAGCCGCACTGGAATCCATCGTGGTGGAGGAATGCCGCCTGTACCGGATGCAGCGAATCACCCGTGGCAAGGCCTTCGATCGTGGTAATCGCCCTGTCCTGCGCGCGTGCTGCCAGCGTCAGGCACGATAGGACGCGCCGCCCATCGATGTGCACCGTGCAAGCCCCGCAGGAACCGCGATCGCAACCCTTCTTCGTGCCGGACAGCCCAATCTGTTCACGCAGTGCATCCAGCAGCGTGGTGCGCGGATCCACCGCAAGCGCCACTTGGCTGCCATTGATCTGCAAAACGATATCTATTGCGCCAGGTGACCCGAGCGCTGACGTGGCAGGATTGACAGGCGTCGTGTCATCAGCGCGGCCTTCCACCGCCCCCAGGGCGAGGCCACTGACAGTGGCCCCAAGCAACATGCGGCGTGTGACGCTGGGCATGTTCCACCTCCCGCTGTTCAGCGGGTAGATGTGGAACCCCTCGCGCGATCGCGCGTCACATCGCCGTGTGGATCTTCCGCAGGAATCCGGTGCGCTGTGCGGCGCTCGCCATCAGGAACGCCGCGTCATTGCCGGACAGGATAAATCGCGCACCCATCTCGATGTAGCGCTGCATCAACGGCTCGTTGTAAATGCCGGCCATTCCGGGGAACTTTGCGTGCTTCTTCGCTGCAGCGATCATGGTCCGATACGCATCAGCGACACGTTCGTTGCCAAAATCGCCGTGAATTCCCATTTCGGCGCATAGGTCATTGGTGCCGATCAGCAGCACATCGACGCCAGGCACCGCCGCGATTGCATCGGCGTTCTGAATGGCCGTCGGCGTTTCCAGCATCACAACCGTGAGATTTGCCGCGTTCAGGGCCTTTGCTGCATCCCCGGTGCTGGCAGAGCGCAAGCTGTAGTGAGGACCGGTGCCACCCATCGAACGATGCCCGATGGGTGGGTATTTCAGCTTTTGTACAACTTCTCGCGCTTCATCGGCCGTATCGACATGCGGGACGACAATGCCGAGAACGCCATTGTCCAGTAGACGCGTTGCGATCGAATATTCGCCGTTTGGCACGCGCGCCAGCGGTGCGATACTGGCATCAAGCGCTGCAGTAGCGATCTGTGCCGCGGCGTCGATGGACATCGTCCCATGCTCGAGGTCGAGAAACAGCCAGTCGAAGCCCGCCGTCTTCATGGCGATGGCGATTTCGACGCTGCGAGTCAGGCGAACGCCGCAGCCGAGGGAGAGGTGCCCCTGCTCGAGCTTTTCGCGGGCGACGTTGCGAATTGTTGCCATGAAACGACTCCTCTTATCGCCAGCTTATGCCGATGGCGGTCGCAATGGCACGGTTGAGCGCGGACAGATCCATCGAGTGGTCGGTTTCATTGGCGACTGCCACCACCAGCTGGTGTTTGCGCAGGATGAAGATTCGCTGATCGCCAGCACCCGATGCCCAGGCAGTGTCCGGCGGCAGATCGGGGAAGCTGCGGTCGGCGTTGCTGCGGAAGCATGCGGCATAGCTGTTGCCGGCATGCGTCGGCGACAATGCATAGTCCACCCAGCCCGGCGGCAGCAGTCGTTCGCCCTGCCAAACGCCGTTCTGCAGATACAGCACGCCGAGCTTCGCGTAGTCGCGCAACGTGGCGAAGCCGGAACCCGATGCGATGAGGTTACCGGTGCAATCGGCCGAATGCTGATACGTGCTCATCCCCAGCCGGTCGGCCAGCAGCCCATACAATGTGGTGTGGTATGGCAGTCCACGATGCTCGATCCGGTCGCGGATGATGGCACCAAGCACGTTGATGCCGGCATTGATGTAGCGGTAGACCGAGCCAGGAACGGTAGCGACAATCGAACGCTGTGCCGCGTCGAATGCGTCCGCTGCATCCTGATACACGGCGCTGTTCTCGAATCCGATCGTCGCGCGGCCATGTTCGTCGACCACCGGGAAGCCGAGACCCGAACGCATGCGCAGCAGGTGATCGAGCGTGATCAGATGATGGATTGAACGTGGATCGCGCCATAGCGGGGCTGGTGCCGGATCATAAACGGAGCCGAGCCAACCTTCATGGATCAAGCGACCGATCAGCGTACAGGTGATCGCTTTGGTCATCGACCAACTTGGCGTCGCACGGTCGGGGGCGCCGAACGCACTGTAGCGCTCAGCAAGCACGCGTTCCGGCGACGCGATGAGGATGCCGTAGATGCCGGGCGAGTTGGCGAACAGCACATCAAGCGCCGCAGCCAACTCGGGTGGCGGTGGCGCCGGCGGTTCGACGGCATCGCCCTGCGGCCAGGCGCGATCGGGGCTGGCGGTGCGGCGCGCAATCGGCGCGGGATCGAACAACGGCGCGTCGCGCGAGCCGAGCAGGATGCCGCCGTACCCGGGACAGGCAATCGCCGCCCCACTGAGCGTCGGACCGAAGGCAGGATCGCTCCAGCGCACAGTCGCGCGGCGGTCCGTATCGCTGGTCTCGATCGTCAGGCGTCCAACACGATGCGCGGCGACCAGTTCACCCTGGCCAGCCGCCACGTCGGGACGTGCACTGAGCCCGCCGGGCATACCCAGTGGCCGCCAGCGGAAATGCCGCTCCGCCGTGCTACGGTCCAGGCCGGTGACGTACATCATGTCGGCGAAGCGCTTTGCCGCAAAGTTCACCGTGCGCTGTCGGATCGCACGCGGCGAGCCGTCGTACACCACCGGATCCGGCGGACCATCGGCGAATAGCGGACGTGTGCTGTCGAACGTTAAATCCACGACGGGCGGCCGAACCGGCGTGGCATCGTTCACTTCACCGGCTCCGGCTCGCGCGCTTCGGCCGATGTGGTGAAGTAGCGGCTCTTCATCCCTTTCTGGTTTTCATAGAGCGAGCCTTGCAGCGTTGCCGGTGGCAGCGGCAACCGCACCGGCGCGCGCTCAAGCCGTGGCTCACGATGTTGCCCGCATACCATCAGTTCCTTGAACTTTTCTATGCCGGCGGGGAAGCCCAGGAGCGGCCATGCATCCGCCGTGCGGAACTGAAACAGCAGCAACCGACGATCGTTGTCGGAGACATTCGGCGCAGAGCCGTGCACCGCCCGCACATGGTGAACCGTAATGGAGCCAGCCTTGCCAGTAAGCGGTATCGCTGACCCATAGTCCACATCGCCACAGGCGGGATTCATCGCGCCGCAGAAGATACCCTCGGCGTGGTGGTCGTGGATCGGTCCGCGATGGCTGCCCGGTACGATCATCAGCGGACCGTTCGCCATCTCCATGTCGTCGAACATCACGCCCACAGCGGCAAGGTCATCGTTGGTATGGGGATAGAACGCCCAGTCCTGGTGCCATTCCACCGGCGCGCCGAACCCGGCGCACTTCATATTCAGCTTGGCCGTATCGAACCGGATGTCCGGTCCCCATAGGTCCTGCAGCGCGGCGAGGATTTTCGGATGCCGCACCAGGCGTGCGTATTCCGGATGATGCAGATGCGCCGCCTTGATGCGGCGAACCCGCGGGTTGTCCGGGGTATGGCTGTCCTCGAGGTCATAGATGTCGGTATGTTCGGTTACACCGCGGGCGCGCTCGACGAACTCATCGGTAACACGGCGCAGCCGCTGCACCTCATCTGCGCTCAAAATATCGGGCACGACGATGGCGCCGATTTCATTGTACTGCTCGATCTGGGTCCTGCTCAGCATTGCATCCTCCCGGCGCCTGTAGCCTAACATCGGTGGCCACATCCGACCAGCAGGGGAGACCAGCCATGGCCGTGCAGGTACCGACCCATGATCAGCTACGCTCAATCGGCGACGAAATCGGCCTGTCGCTCGGCAATAACGATGCAGGCTCTTTCATCGACATTCTGCGCCCGTTCATCGCCGCGTACAACGTCATCGACGCGATGCCGGACCACTTGCCGGAAGTGAAGTATCCGCGCACACCCGGCCGCCATGTCGCGCCAGAGGAGAACCCGCACAACGCCTGGTACGTGAAGACCACGGTGAATGGTGCGCCGGACGGCAAGCTGAAGGGCCGCACCGTGGCGCTCAAGGACAACATCATGCTCGCCGGCGTGCCGATGATGAACGGCGCAGCGACACTGGAAGGATATTTACCCAATGTCGATGCGACGGTGGTCACACGTATACTCGATGCCGGCGGCACGATCCTTGGCAAGGCACATTGCGAGTCGTTCTGCCTATCCGGCGGCAGCCACACCTCGGCACTCGGCGCTGTGCACAATCCGCGCAAGCGTGGCTATTCGGCAGGTGGGTCATCGTCCGGCAGTGCGGCCCTGGTGGCGGCCGGCGACGTGGACATGGCGCTTGGCGGCGACCAGGGCGGCTCGATCCGCATTCCCGCGTCGTTCTGCGGTATCTGCGGCATGAAGCCGACGCACGGGCTGGTGCCGTACACCGGGATCATGCCGATCGAAATTTTTGTCGATCACACCGGGCCGATGACCACGAATGTTGCCGACAATGCACTGCTGCTGGAAGTGTTGGCCGGGCCCGACGGCTATGATCCACGGCAATACAATGTCCGGGTTCAGCCCTATTGCGAGGCGCTTAGCCGAGGTGTCGAAGGCCTGCGCATCGGCATCGTCAAGGAAGGCTTTCAGGCGGCCAATGCCGAGGAGGATGTCAACGCGAAGGTCCTCGCGGGAGCGGAGCGGCTGCGCCGGCTCGGCGCGACGGTGCAGGATCTGTCGATCCCGATGCATCTGCTCGGTGCGGCGATCTGGACGCCGATCGGCGTCGAAGGCCTGACCCAGACGATGATGCACGGCGACGGATACGGTGTGAGCCGTCCCGATCTCTACGTCACCAGCCTGATGGATTTTCACCGCAACTGGCGCAACCGTGCCAACGAGCTATCGGAAACGACCAAGGTCTTTACGCTGCTTGGAACTTACATCCGCCGGCAGCACGGCAGCCGCTATTACGGCAAGGCGATGAACATCGCGCGCCGGTTGACAGCCGCCTATGACGCCGCGCTGGAGCAGTGCGATCTACTACTGATGCCGACGACGCCGATTAAGGCGACGCCATTGCCCGCGGCGGAAGCCGAGCGCGAGGAGGTGATCGCCAAGGCGCTCAACATGATCGCCAACACCGCGCCGTTCGACATCACGCATCACCCCGCGATGGCGATCCCTTGCGGCATGTCCGACGGACTGCCCGTGTCGTTGATGCTGGTCGGCCGTCACTTCGATGAGCAGACGATCTATCGCGCGGCGCATGCGTTCGAACAATCGGACGACTGGATGCGGATGTAGTGCCGTGGCTGACACACACACCGCCATGATCACCGGCGCCGGCAGTGGCCTCGGTCGCGCCACCGCATTGGCACTGGCCGGCCGCGGCTGCAGGCTTGCGCTGGTGGACATCGACGCCTCCACGACCGCGGATGTCGCACGCGCTTGCGGGAACGCTCAGGTGATTGTGCAGGACCTGGCTGCGCCGGGTGGCGCGGCAGCGGCGGTTGCGCGCAGCCTCTCCGCACTCGGCCGTCTCGACATCGTGGTGAACAACGCCGGCTACGGCGCAGGCGAAGTCTTCTTCGACATGCGCGAGGAGACCTGGGACCGTACGCTCGATCTCAACCTGAAGACGGTGGCGCTGATCTGTGCCGCGGCCGGCCGGCACATGCGCGAGCGGGGCAGCGGACGCATCATCAATGTCACGTCACCCGCCTCGCGCATGGCGCTGCCCAATTACCTTGCCTACGCCGCCAGCAAGGCCGGCGTCGATGCGGTGACCCGCGGTGCTGCCGTCGCACTGGCGCCGTTCGGGATCAGCGTGAACAGCGTGGCGCCTGGGATGATGGACACGCCGATGCAGCGCATCACGGAGCGCCAGCTCGCCGCAATCGAGGGGCGCACCGACATCGATGCGTTCCTTGATGAGCGCACGCGCCGCATCCCGCTTGGCCGCCGCACCGACTGTGAGACCGTTGCGAGCACAATCGTCTGGCTCGCGCTCGATGCGCCCGACTACATCACGGCGGAACGGCTCAACGCTTCGGGCGGATTGGACAGAGATTAGCTGTATGGATCACCAGGCGCTCATGGTCTGGAAAAATCAGTCTCCTTGTGCCACCGTGAGGTCGAAATCATCGGAGGTGCGCCATGAGCCAGCTCGTTGCCGAGAGCACAGTTGCGGCGAACACGGAGAGTGCCACGTCGGCCTATGTCCCGCCGCTCCAGCGCACAGAAGGGCAGCCGCCGCCCATCGCGGCGCATGGTGGCCTGTCCTACACGTCGTTCGACCGGGACGGCGATGCAGGGACCGCCAAGGCGATCGAGGATGCGCTCGCCGAGATCACCGAGGGCGGGGGGCAGCGCGTCATCGAGATGATCGACAAGGCGCCACCGGGCCCGATCAAGACACAGTGGGGTCTCGCCTTCCGCGAATGGGACGAGTGCGTGGCCTACATCCGGAACTCGAACAGTATGAAAGTCCCCGCAGGGGGCGTGGCACTGCCATTGCCCTACACTGTCCATGAGCGGCCGACCTATTCTATCGTCCCGTCCAACGCCGTCTGGCACGACCCGGCGCGCGCCGACACAGCAGCCATCCTGCGCCAGAATGAGAAAGACAACCGGCGGCGCGATTTGTTCTTCCCGATGGTGCTGCGCGACGCGCGGCGCATCGGCGAGTACTACCCCGGCCTCCGTCCCGACAGCCCTGAATGCATGGACAAGCTTGGCCTCTCGCTGGCGCACTTAGAGTCCAAGTGCAAGAACATCTATGACGCGGAAGAGGTCGAGCGGGTCTACTACCCGGAGATCGAGAAGCTCCTATTGGAATTCTTCCCGGACGCCACCGATGCGTTGGTCTATAACCACGACGTGTTCGACAAGGACTACGCGGGCGACCGCACGGAAAACCAAGACGCCAAGAACCCAGGCGTGAACGCCAATTACGCCATGCTTGTGCACAACGACCTGAACGACAACAGCGGCCGTGTGCGCTGCCGCGAGCTACTGACGAAAAATCTCCGGAACTTTGGGCGCACGCAGAACTACACCGAGGAAGAGGCCGACGCGAAGATGTCGCGCCGGTTCATGTCGATCAATCTCGCCAAGCCGATCGAGACGATCGAGCAGTACCCGTTCGTGTTGTGCGCCTGGCCATCATTCGCCGACCAGCCGTACATCAACAATTACCGGATCTACGATGATCGCGTCGGCGAGACCACGCGCTTTACCCACCGTCCCAACCACGAGTGGTACTGGTTCCCGCAGCAGAAGACCAACGAGGTCTCGATGCTGAAGTGCTATGACTCGGTGACCGACGGGTCGGTCTCGCGCTGGTCGTTCCATAGCGCCTGCATCGACCCTACCACGCCCCTCAATGCGCGATGCCGCAAGAACGTGGTGGTCCGGTCCTTCGTCTTCTTTTAGGAATACCCAAGCGTCGGCGGAGATTTCGCGAACTCCGCCGGCGTCCCTTACTCGGCGGGAGCGACCCTGTCGGAAGTCGACCAAGGCGCCATTGCATCAAATACACCGTCACGTCGGACGAGCGCATGAAAGAGCGCCGCCGCGACATGCAGCAGAATCAGGGCGAAGAAGGCGAAAGCCAGATAGAAGTGGGCACTCCAAAGCAGCGTATGCAGGCCATCGCTCTGCGGCAGGATCGCTGGAAGATGGACGCTCCCGTACAGTACGACCGGATAGGCAGCCGCGGACAGCATTGCCCAGCCTAGCAAGGGCATGGCGATCATCAGGGCGTACAGGGCGTAATGCGACAGCTGGGCCGCAAGCTTCATCGGCTCGGGCAGGTCAGCTGGCAGCGGCGGCGCACCGTAGCGCAGGCGCACTGCCAAGCGGACGAGCGCAAGCACCAGAATTGCAATCCCGAGCGGCTTATGGATGGAAACCAGCGTCAGATATTTCGGCATGACCGTGGAAACCATGCCCACACCGATGAACAGCATGCCCAGAATGCATATCGCCATGAGCCAGTGCAGCAGGCGCTGCAACGGGGTGAAACGTTGATGGCCGCCATTCATGGCTTCGCATCCGGTGCGGTTCGAGGATAGTAGTTGGCCTCCGCCGTGCGACGATCATATGACTTCGCGTAGGCAGACGAACGCGCGGCTGGGAACGGATCGTCCGATGTCCGCATGCCGGCGGGCAAGACTGTGGGATCGAAGTTGATATCGCGGCAGGGGCCATCCCTTTCGTCTTGGATCTGCTGCACCACAAGTGTGCCGACCTCGACGGCACGGCGGTCTTCTGGCCAGGCCTTACTCGGGTCCGCAGTGGGATCGCCGGGATTGGCGATAGTCACCATCATGGTCCAGCGCAGCGGTCCACCGCGAATACGTTCGACAATCTCCTTTTCCAAGAAGTCAGAGCCGCGCTTTGCCAAATCATCGGGCGAGACGGGGACGGGTTGCGCCGCCGGCAGAAGCGACCATCGTACTGTCGTCTCTGCGCCGGAATCATTGGTGAAGACAAAGCTGTTGAGACCGTTGTAGCGCACTTCCGCGTAGCTGCCGGTCCAGGGGGCGCTCTTGGCCCAGGAGCCGAAAGCCGCAATCTCAGGGTGCGCGGCAGCAAATGTTTGCATTGCCTTCGGATCCTTGCTCGCCGAGGCAAGCAGCAGCTGATAAAACGTTGACGGCGTGGACACCAGAAAGACCGGGGCGTCAATCATGGCGGTACGCCATTCCTGCCCGTCGGGCGTCGAGATGCGCAATCCCATGCCGCGAACCCGCACCGTAGCATCCGGCGCGTTCGGGTCAGGAGTGGCAAGGTTGAAGCGTCCAAGAGCAGGGAACTGACCGCGAGAGAAAACCTGCGCAGACGAAAGCGCCGATCCCGCCCCATTCGCTTCGAAATAGCCAGTAAAGCATATGCCTTTGGCATGGTTGCGGCGGTGGCCGAGCGGCTCGCCGCCGGGAGGCGCAAAAGCATCAACGAGCTTGTTCGGTGTGAGGCGCTGCGGCGACAGCCACCCTGCAGCATAGGCGAACGCTCCGGCACAAACACCGATGACAATGGCGATCAGTAACAGCGAACCAAAGATGGAACGCGCGGATGCTTGACGAGGTGGCGCCACTTAAGCCTCGCTGTTCGCGGTCAAAGGGAGCTTCACGAGTTTACCAATCCTGCGGACCATGGCCAGCCTGCTGCGGATCCTCGTCAGGCCGACCAAAGTCTGCGATGCATGCGGCTGTTCTCTCACGGCCAAACAGCTACCGCGAAACTGTTCGATGAGCTTGGACTAAACCGGCCGGATTTGTGTTCTGCTGCTGCTCGAGCGTTGCCTCGCCGATGATCAGCCGCGCGCCACGACCATAAGTGAACCAGGCCCAGGACCAGTCGACGTAGACGACGATCCGATTGCGAAATCCAGCCAGCAGAAAAAGGTGGACCAGCGACCAGAATAGCCAAGCCGGAAAGCCGCGAAGTCGGATACGGCCAAGGTCCGCAACAGCACGCGAGCGACCTATCATGGCCAATGTGCCGAAGTTGCGATAGTGGAAGGGGCCGGGCGCCCCGCGACCGCTCACACGGGCGGCGATGACCTTCGCGACGTACTTGCCCTGCTGCGCGGCAACAGCGGCCAATCCCGGCAGGAGCCTGCCGTCGCGATAGCCGAGACTTGCGACATCGCCGATGACGAAGATCTCGTCATGTCCTGGCACAGAGCAATCGGGGCGGACCTTCACGCCGCCGTTGCGTGCAGCATCCACCCCAAGCCAGGCGGCCGCAGGTCGCGCCTGCGTACCCGCACACCAGAACGCATTCTCGCTCTCGATGCGATTTCCTCCCGCCTGCACTCCCGCAGCGTCTATTTGCTCCACCGAAGCGCGCAGTCTGACCTCTACGCCGAGTGATTGCAGCGCCGTTGCGGCATAGTCAGACAGCGTGGCCGGGAACTCGGCGAGCAGGCGCGATCCGGCCTCGCACAGGATCACCCGCGCTGATTGCGGTCGTATATGGCGGAAGTCGCGCGCAAGCGTGAAACGCGCCAGTTCAGCGATTGAGCCGGCGAGTTCAACGCCGGTCGGTCCGCCACCCACCACCACGAAGGTGAGCAGTCGCTCGATCTCGTGCGGATCGCTGCTGCTTTCCGCTCGTTCGAACGCGCAGAGCAGCCGCTGGCGAATCGTCTCCGCGTCGCTCAGGGTCTTCAGCACCGTTGCATGCGCTGACCACTCCTCGTGGCCGAACCAGTTGTAGGCGGCGCCAGTCGCCAGGATGAGGTAGTCGTAGGTGAACTCACCGGTATCTTCGACTGTGACCACGCGTCGGGTGGTATCGACGGCCGTCACTTCGCCCATGATTACGCTCGTCGCGCGGTCGCGTCTCAACATTGCGCGCACCGGGCTCGCAATGTCCGATGGGGCGAGCGCGGCGGTCGCAACCTGATAAAGCAGCGGCTGAAACACATGGTGGTTGGTGCGGTCGATGAGCACAATGTCGACGCCGCGGCCGGCCAGCCCCCGCGCAGCGTTGATGCCGCCGAATCCGGCACCGACAATCGCGACGCGTGGCCGCGGCGGTGCCGCATGGACCGCCATCGCTAGCGGACCTGCACCAGCTCCACCATAATGCCTTCCGGCCCGCGGATGAACGCCAGCCGCGTGCCCGGATCGCGGGTCAGCGGACCGATCACCACGTCCGCACCTTTCGCGCGCAGCTCATCGCAGGCCGCATCGACATCATCAACGGTCAGGCCGATGTGTTCGAGCCCGAAGTAAGGGAACTGCGGCGCAACGTCGGTGGGATCGTGCGGATGCGTCGGTGCGATCAGCACTTTCTGGCCGCCAACTTTCATGGTGACGCGCATCTGTCCCGGGTACAGGGTACCTGGCGGATAAACGCTGCGCGTCACCTCGGCATTGAACATTGTCTCGAAGAAGCGCGCGGTTGCGTCCGGGTCTGGGCTGCGCAGGTGGACATGGTCGTAGTGATAAGTCCGCATCGCCTCACCGCACAAATGCATATTTGAATCGATCGCCATCCGCTGTCACGCGACCCACGGTCGGTGAAGGAAAGTGGATCGGCAGGATCAGCGTGCTGGTATCCGCGACGTCGCTCAGGAATTTGCGCCGTGACGTCGCAGCCTGCTTCGCATCCCAGTCGAAGATGGTGGACCAATCGGGCTCGCGACATTGCAGAGCGTGGTGCATCATGTCGCCGGTCACCGAGGCGCGCTGCCCGCCCGACTGGATGTTCACGCAGCAATGGCATGGGGAATGTCCCGGCGTTGGCGTCAGCCAGACCGTATCGTCAAGTGTATAGTCGTCGTCGACCAGCAGCGCCTGGCCCGCCGCGACGATCGGCTCGCAGTTGAAGCGCCAGACGTTGCCGGGCGGATTTTCGCCGCGCGCCGTCGCCGCCTCCCAGGCGGCGTATTCCTTCTTGTGGAAGATGTACTTCGCGCTTCGGGAAGGTCGGCACCCAGCGCCCGTTGCGCAACACGGTGTTCCAACCGCAGTGGTCGATGTGCAGATGCGTGCAGAACACGTAGTCGACGTCCTCGAACCTGAGACCCGCTGCCATGAATCCGTCCAGCCAAGGCTGTTTCGGAAAGTCCATCGGCGCGGGATAGCCCTTGTCCTCTCCGGTGCAGGTGTCCACCAGGATCGTATGATGCGGTGTCCGCACGACGAAGGTCTGATAGGTGATCACCATGCGGTTGGATGCCGTGTCGTAGACCTCGGGGTCCATCTCGGCCAGATACCGGCGGCCGAGGTCGGCATCATAGGCGGGAAACATGTCTTCCGGCTGCCGCCAGGGGCCATCGCGCTCGATGATGCTGGTAATTGTGACGTCGCCGATCTTCAGGGTGCGCATGCTCAGATCTCCAATCGATAGAACCGCGCCGCCGTGCCGCAGAACAGATCAGCCTTCTCCGCCGCACTTGCTCCGCGTGCCAGGATCTTGCACGCATTCCAGAATGGCGCGTAGGCGTACGAGCCTTTGTCCACCGGGAAGTTGCTTTCGAACATGCAGCGCGAGGCGCCGAATGCCGCGATGCAGGTCTCGACATACGGCTTCCACGCCGCGGCGAGCGCTTCTGATGATGGCGGGTCGGCTTTTTCGTGGAAATCAAATCCGTTGATCCGCATTGCCATGCCGCCCAGCTTCACCACGACGTTCGGACACTGCGCCAGCGCGCGGATCGAGGCTGACCACTTGCCGAACACATCGTCACGCTTGCCGGCATAGACACCGATGGCCAGCGGTCCTCCGACATGATTAAGGCAGATGCGCGTATCCGGGAACGCCCGCGCCAGCGCGGTCAACTCATCGATCTGCGGATGGTACAGCCATGCGTCGAACGTGAGGTTCAGCGGCGCCAGGCAGGCAAAGCCTTGCCGGAACGTTGCGTCCGCCAGCAGTCCTGACGGCGGCGCGTAGGCCGGGTTCATCAGCGTCGGATCGGCATCCCACGCTGTGATGTGACGAATGCCGCGGAAGCGTCCTCCACCCGCACGGATATGTGCCTCAAGGACGTGGCGCACGCGCTCGCCCAATCGCAGATCGGCATGGCCGACGATACCGGCGCACAGCTTGGTCTTGCCGTAGCCCCCTGACGCACTCATCGCCGCAACGCCGTTGACGAATTCGGTCTCCCCGACCGGCTTCATCTCCTCCGGGCCCGACGCGCGGTGCATCGAGCGGCATTGCACAAAGACGGTGGCGACGATGTTGTGGCCGCTGTTGGTATCGGCGAGCAGATCGTCAAGCATGTAGACCCAGCCGGGCCGTTCCCATAGATGGTGGTGCGGATCAACGATCGGCAGGTCGGGTTCCAGGATCGCCTCGGTCCGTCGCGCCAGCCAGTCGTCGCGAACCGGCAGATACGGGCTGCTGGCAGGTTGCGTCGTCGTGCTCATGGAGGTCCCCTTCCCTGGCGGGAAGGATCATTTCAACCAACTGCGGCGACGGCAAGCGTGCCAGCTACAGGCCGAGATCACTCAATCCCGGATGCTCATCCGGCCGCCGGCCCAAGGGCCAGTGATACTTGCGGTCCGCTGCGGCGATCGGCAGGTCGTTGATGCTGGCGATGCGCCGGCGCATCAATCCCTGTTCGTCGAACTCCCAGTTCTCATTGCCGTAGCTGCGGAACCACGTGCCGCTATCGTCGTGCCATTCATAGGCGAAGCGCACTGCGATGCGGTTGTCGTGGAACGCCCAGAGTTCCTTGATCAGCCGATAATCCAACTCGCGCTGCCACTTGCGCGTCAGGAATGCTTCAATTGCGATGCGACCGTGCAGGAACTCGGCCCGGTTACGCCACTGGCTGTCTTCGGTGTAGGCCTGCGCCACCCGCACGGGTTCCCGCGTGTTCCAGGCATCTTCGGCCGCGCGTACCTTCTGCATCGCGGTTTCCTGGGTGAAGGGCGGTAGTGGTGGACGGCTCATGCTCTGCTCCATGCGACAAGGTGCATGGATTATGCGCATTCAGGGCGGGCTGCGCCCACCTTTGGTTCTGTCAGGCCGCTGCGGCCAGCTCGTCGACGGAACGCCGCGGCCGACGCCGAGTTGCGGGCACCGGTCGCGGCAGACGTTGGCCGATCAGCTTGCCATAGAGCCGTGCGTACTCCTCGGCTGCGCCCGACCACAGGAAGCTGCGGGCCATGGCCGCCTGGCGCATCTCGTCGAGCACCTCGGGATCATCGTAAGCCTCGAAGGCTCGACGGCAGGCGCCGAACAGGCCCTCCCCCGACAACTCCGAGAACAGAAAGCCGGTTTCGCCATCCTGGATCGTGTCTGCCAGGCCGCCGGTCCGATGGGCGATCGGCAGCGTCCCATAGCGTTGGGCCTGCATCTGCGTCAGTCCACACGGTTCGAAACGCGACGGCATCAGGCAAAAGTCGCTGGCGGCAACGATCCGTCGTGCCATCGGCTCATTGAAGCCGATCAAGAGGCCAATGTGGTCGCGATGACTGCGAGCCAGACGGCTGAGCATGTTCTCGGTGTCCGGGTCACCCAGGCCAAGTATGGCGATCTGGCCACCCTCATGCACGATCTCGCGCGCCGTCTCGGCAATGATGTCGAGCCCCTTCTGGTGCACCAGCCGCGAGACCACACCGAACAGCGGTCCCTCGGATTGCTTCAGGCACAGGCCAGTCCGCACCAGTTCTGCGTTTGACTGCTTGCCGGAGAGGTCATCAGCCTCGAAATGGTGCGGCAGGTGCGGATCGCGGCTCGGGTCCCATGTCTCGTCGATGCCGTTGACAATGCCAGAGAGGCGCCCTTCTGCCGCAATGCCACTGGTCAGCCCGTGCAGGCCGCAGCCGAGGGCTTCGGTGGTGATCTCGCGGGCATAGGTCGGGCTGACGGTGGAAATGTGTTCCGCATAGAACAGGCCAGCTTTGAGGAACGATATGCGGTCGTGGAACTCGACGCCGTTAATGTCGAATGCGCTCGCAGGTATGCCGAGCGTCTGCATACGCTCGCGGTTATACAGGCCTTGATAGGCGATATTGTGGATGGTGAGGATCGTCGGCACGTGCGCGCCCTGCCAGTGCAGAGTACGCTGGTGCCATGCCTCCCGGCCAGTCGTTGACGTGCAGCAGATCCGGGACCCAGTTCATCCCTGCGGTACCAGCGGCGATTTCCGCGGCGGCGAGCGACAGGCGTGCGAAGCGGACATCGTTGTCCGGCCAGTCATGCCCCTCGGGTGCTGCGTAAGGACTTCCGGTGCGCTGATACAGCGACGGTTCAAGCACGAGGAACAGCGGCAGGCCGTCCGCGGTGAGCGTCTGGCCGATACAACAGGGCTCGATACCCGCTCGCCCGGGCAGATGTGCCACGATGGTTATGTCGCTCGCTTTTGCAATCACCTCAGGATACGCCGGCAGCAGCACGCGGATGTCGATCGAGCGGCTTCGCAGCGCGCGCGGCAGGCCTGCCGAAACATCCCCGAGCCCGCCCGCCTTTGCAAAATCGGCGAACTCGCTGGTCACGAACAGAACCTTCATTTTGCTCCGGCTGGTAGGTGACGGATGTTATTGCTGCGATACGGGTTAATGAAACCTTAATCGTGTGAACCTGCGCCGCGCGTTCACGAGCGGGTTAGCACCTTCACGATTTCTTGCCACCATACTGCCATCTCACAATGTGCCGGCATGTTCTCGCGCACGCGATGCAACACATTGCCGCGCAAAGCCTGCTACAAAAGTGCATCGCAAGACCCTGCAATGATTTGCGGGCTGCTTCATTGAATTAGATGCAGCCTGGTAGCTTCGTCGAGAAGCTTAGGGCGCAGCAAGCTCCATTTGCTCCGCTTTGCGTGATGCCATAGCGTCTCCCGCCACGCCCCAAGATTGTAATCGATGGCGCGCGCGTCATTGCGGACACTTCAATAGGTCGTGCATGAATAGAGCAGTGACTATCCGAGAGGGCGGACGTTCCTGATCTCGACAGATTGTCCGGGGAGAACGTATGGCTTCCAGCACTACCGCACCGCGCGACACGTCGATCCGTACCTACCGCGCCAAGCGCGACTTCGCGATTACACGTGAGCCTGCGCCAAAGGACGGGGCGTCGGAAAGCCATGGGCCGATATTCGTGGTGCAGAAACATCAGGCGCACCGTGCCGGCTTGCACTGGGACTTCCGCCTTGAACACGACGGGGTGTTGTGGAGTTGGGCGGTTCGCAAAGGACCTTCTCTTGATCCCGCGGATAAGCGGATCGCCGCCCATGTCGAAGATCATCCTCTCGATTACGCGAACTTCGAAGGGACCATCCCGGACGGCCAATACGGCGCAGGCAAGGTCGAGCTGTGGGATCGTGGCACATGGCAGCCGCTCGACGATCCCGACACTGGGATGCGCAAAGGCGAACTGCGCTTCCTGCTTGATGGCAAGCGACTGCATGGGCGCTTCACGCTCGTGCGCCTGAAGCCGCGACCTGGCCAACGCAGTCGCCAGGATAATTGGTTGCTGATCAAAGGGCACGACGAGGCAGAGCGTGCAGGCGCCGATGCGCCGACGATCGAGCAGCAGGAGGCGGCACCGAAGCAAGCACACAAGCGCAGCAAGAACCCGCCGGCGGAAGCGGCCGTTCGAGGCAAGCTGCCACAGCGGCAAGCACCGCAGCTCGCCTCAGTTTCCAAGAATCCGCCTGCCGACGGTGATTGGGTGAGCGAGATCAAGTTCGATGGCTATCGCCTGCTGTGCTGGCTTGATCAGGGCAAGGTGCGCCTGCTGACGCGCAAGGGCCTCGACTGGACCGAACGATTGCCCGCAGTTGCCAATGCTGTGAGCGGGCTGCGCGCGGATACGGCCCTGGTGGATGGCGAACTCGTGGCGCTCGACCAGAAGAGCGGAGCATCGAGCTTTCCATCCCTGCAGGCTGCCCTGTCGGCGGGCAAAGACGGCACGCTGAATCTTCTTCCTGTTCGATCTGCTGCATCTGGATGGCTGGGACCTACGCCAGTGCACCCTGCTGGAGCGCAAGCGCGTCCTGCAGGGCCTGAGCGACTGGCGTGGCATGCTGCATTACAGCGACCACCAGGTCGGCAATGCCGACGGTATGTTGCACGAAGTATCAAAGCTCCATCTGGAAGGGATCATCTGCAAGCGTGGAGACACACCGTATCGCGCGGGACGCGGTCGGGATTGGCTTAAAATCAAATGTCTCGGTCGCGAGGAGTTCATCGTATTGGGGTGGACGCCTCCTGGAGGCAGTCGCACGGGGCTTGGGTCGCTGCATCTCGGCTATTACGACGATCGGGGCAAACTGCACTATGCTGGCGGCGTCGGTACGGGATTTTCCGACGACGAACTCGCACGGCTCAGCCAACGCTTGGCGAAGCTCGGCGCCGATCCGCCTGCCTCATTGTATGTCGCTGGTGAACCGCTACCGAAGACGATCAACTGGGTGCGGCCAGAGCTGGTTGCCGAGGTGCAGTTCACCTCATGGTCGGGCTCGGGCCGTGTGCGTCAGGCGGTCTATCTCGGACTTCGTGAGGACAAGGACGCGAAGGACGTGGTGCTCGAGCCTGCGGATCCCGAAGCGGAACGGAAGGCCGTGCAGCCACGGCCTGGTGATCCAACGGCACGCAAGCGCGGGCCGGTGATTGCCGTGCCGCCGGAGCGTAAGACGTCCATCGTATCGACGCAGGCACCGAAGCGGCGAGGGGTGACGGTAGGAAACATCGCGCTGTCACATCCTGATCGCGCCCTGTGGCCAGGGATCACCAAGCAGGATCTGGCGGAATACTGGAAGGCGGTTGCGGAGCATGCGCTGCCTGGACTCGCGCGGCGGCCATTGGCGATTGTGCGGTGTCCCGCAGGGGTCACGGGCCAGCACTTCTTCCAGAAGCATGGCCACGGGACGTTGCCTTCCGCAATTCGCCAGGGCGAAGCTGCCGGCCAGCCTTATCTAGTGATCGACGACGTGGACGGGCTGATCGCCATGGCGCAGATCTCTGGTATCGAGCTGCATGCCTGGGGCGCGACGGAGACTGACCCGTTGCGTCCGGATCAGGTTGTGTTGGACCTCGACCCTGGCGACGACGTCGCCTTCGCCGACGTCACCAAGGCAGCTCACGACTTGCGCGAACAACTGCAACGGCTGGGCCTGCAATCGTTTTGTCGCACGACAGGCGGCAAGGGTCTGCATCTTGTGGTTCCCTTGGAACCGGCCGCGGACTGGAGCGTGGTGAAGCCGTTCTGCCGGGCATTTGCCGAAACGCTGAGCCAGCAACAACCGGAACGTTTTCTGTCCACCGTGAAGAAGGCCGATCGCAAGGGCAGGATACTGATCGACTGGCTACGGAATGGCCTCGGCGCCACTGCGGTGGCCTCTTTCAGCCCACGCGCTCGTGAAGGCGCAACCGTGGCAACGCCAATCTCTTGGGCAGAGGTGAACCGCAGGTTGGATCCTCGCAAGTTCACGCTACTGACAGTGCCGGACCGGCTGACGCGGCAGGGCAAAGATCCGTGGGAGGGCTTCCAGACACTGCGTCAGCATTTGCCGGACCTCGGGAAGCAGTCCGTGAGCGCGGAGCTTAGAACATCGCGCAAGCAAGCGGTCATCGTGACTGCGGCAAAGCCGAAGCGGCGGAACTGACCGGCTGTCGCATGAAAAAACTTTCATGTCCGGTGTGGATGCGCCGAGCACGATCCGTCCTGATGGTGCGCTCCAATCTGTGACCTTGACATGACGTAGGGCCTCCCAATGTCTGGGGAGCGGCGGATGGCTCCCCGCCATCGCCGCGTGACGTTTCCCCCCCAAACTTGGCGGCGCTCTCAAGGGCGCCGTCATTTTGTTTCCTGCTACCGCTGCGCCACAATGGACGCATCTGCTGCGCGACGGGGGGCCATCATGGACACATCACTGCCAATGCCGACGCTTGATCACGTTGTGGTCAACTTGCGCGATCAGATCGATGGGGGGTTGGCCTGCTGGCGTCGACTGGGCTTCACGATGACGCCGCGCGGCTATCACACGCTCGGATCAATGAACCATCTGGCTATTCTGGGCAGCGAGTATCTGGAGTTGATCGCGGCCGCCCCCGGCGACACGCGCCGCGCCGAGATCCTGGCTGCGCCCTGTGGATTGAACGGTTTGGTGTTTGCTACCGAGGACTCCGCCGGAGTGTACGAAGCGTTGCATGCGGCTGGGGTCGCAGTAGAGCCGCCGCTCGAGTTTTCACGCCCGGTTGAGCTGTCGGGTGGTCCAAAGGACGCCAGGTTTTGTACCGTTCGCCTGACGCCGGGAACGGTGTCGGCTGGGCGCATATACTTCTGTCACCACTTCACCCGTGACCTGGTGTGGCGCGACGAATGGCGGCACCATGCCAACGGCGCGACCGGCATCGTGCGCGCGGTTATCGCGGCGCGTGAACCGTCGGGATTGGCCGGAGTGTTCCGCCGCATGTTCGGGCAGGATGCGGTGCAGCGGAGTGGGACAGGATATTCGCTGGTTGTAGGGTTGTCGCGGTTCGACATCGTCACGATGGAGCAGCTGGCTCGCGAGTTTGCCGATGCGGCTCCGCGGGATGAGCGTCCGGAGTTTATGGCCGCACTTACTGTCCGCACACGCTCGCTACAGCTCGCAGCCGGAGCACTGGGCGCGGGCTCGGTTAGAGGTGTGCGGCGCGAGGCGGATCGGATTGTCGTCGCCGCCACGGAGACTTTTGGCGTGGCGCTGGAGTTCCGCGCCTGAGCGAAACTCTGAGAGCCCGAACAGGAGGCCCGCTTCCGCTTAGCGCTGACTGGCATAGACGGAGCTGAGCGGTTGTCGGCGGCGCATCGATCGCCGCCGATAGACTCACTCCTGCGCGTGGCGTTCCGCTTGCCGAATGAGCGGGCGGTGATCCACTTGATGGGCCGACTGCCGCCGGTGCGCGTGCTCGGCCCGAGCAGTGTGATTGACTGATCGACCCCGCGTTGGTCTGCTTGCCGCCGCCGCTCGGCCAGGCACGTCACCCGCCTTGGTTGGCTTGTTTCCCGGCGCTTCCTGTTGTCCGAGTGAACTCGGTTCCGGATTTTGCCCCGGGGCGGATACCTCGGCAACTGATTGCATGCCGTGCGCCGTTTCATCTTGCTGCGGCGGACGATCTGGTGATGTCGTTGGTGCTTCAGCGTCGCGCTCGCTTTGTGTGAGTAGGTCAGCAGGTGCCGAAGCGGAGAGGAGTTGTTCTTTGCTCTGCGCGCCCGCTTGTGCCAACGCAGCGGGCTCCGGATGTGGCTGCAGCCCTGCAGCCCCGGTGTTCGATCCATGATTGGGGGCGACCGGATCCTCCCGCGCCGGCGGATCGACCTCCGATGACCTTGCGGGTTCCCGAATGCCCGCGGTGAGCGCCGCTGAAGCGCGCGGGCTTGCCGACTGCTCGGGCACACCGAACATTCGTGCCGTCAGCCCGTCCCGGGGTGCGGCCACATGCAAGGAGGGCGGCTTCTGATATTCAGCAGTATCGGGGAACACGTATTGCACGAGGGCGGTGAAAAGCACGGCGACCACCGATCCTGATAGCAGCGAGCCGGTCAGGCCGAACAGAAAGCGCATCACCATGGCACATGTTCCCCGAGTCGCCGCACCTGCGCGACCTAGGGTTGTATATCAGCCCCCGACTTCGGCCAAGGGTTAGGTTTCCTTGCTCGGGTCGTCCTAATGCCCGCATTGCGAGAGATGTATCACCCTATCAATACCGAAGATTGCGCAATGGGGTGGCGGTCAGACTGGTTGAGCGCAGTGGATCCGCAGTTGGTTGTTGCGGCATCCGCATCACTTCGCTACGGGCTCCCGCCTACGCTTTGACCAGCGGGCAGGCACGCTCCGACACCGGCCGCCAAGCCTCCTCGGCGGATGTACTGGCGATCAGCTTGTACAAGTCCCACTCGTGCCGGCTTTCCGACGGCTTCTTCACCTCGAACAAATAGACCGGGTGGACTTTTCGCCCGTCCTCGCGGATGCGGCCCGTGCCGAAGCAGTCGTCGTCCGTCGCCATTGCCTTCATGCGTGCGACTGTCGCCGCCCCGTCTGCCTTGGATGCTGCGGGACCCAGGGTCTGCACAGCTTTCAAGTAATGCAGCGTGCAGGAGTAGTTGCCCGCCTGCGACATGTTCGGCCACAGGGAGACTTTGTCCTTGATCCGGTTCTGAAAGGATCGCGTTCGATCGTTGAGGTCCCAATAGTAGGTCTCCGATAGACGCAGTCCCTGCGCCGTTTCCAACCCGATCGAGTGAACGTCGGTCGAATACGCAATCAGCGCTGCCAGGTTCATCGTTTTCTGCACGCCGAACTCGTGCGCCTGCTTCACGATGTTGATAAGGTCAGAGCCGGCGCCAGCGATACCCAGGATCTTCGCACCCGATGCCTTCGCCTCCACCAGCGGGGCAGAGAAGTCGGAGGTCTCGGGGAAGGGGTATTGGTGACTACCCAGGATCTTGCCGCCAGCGGCTTCCACGAAATTCGTGGTATCGCGCTGGAATGCGAGACCTGCCGCGTAGTTCGGCGTGATGAAATACCAGGTGTCGCCACCTGTCTTCACCATGGCACCCCCGGTCGATTTGGCCTCCATGTAGGTATCGTAGACCCAGTGGATTGTATTGGGAGAGCACGCCTTGCCGGTTAGATCCGACGTGGCAGGTCCTCGTCGGGTACAAACACCTTGTTTCGCTCGCGGCAGATCGAGCTTATTGCCAGCGCGACTGCCGATGACGCACCGTCCTGGATGAAGTCCACGCCTTGTTGGTCGATCCACTGTCTGGTGATCGCCGTGCCGACATCGGGCTTGTTCTGATGATCGGCGGACAGCACTTCCACGTCGAAGCTGCCGGCGGCGAATTCCTGAATTGCCTGTCGGGTGCAGGCAATGCTGGTAGGGCCGTTGACGTCGCGGTAGGGACCGGACTGGTCATTGATGACGCCGATCCGGATTACCGTCCGGGTCTGGGCCTGTGCGCTGCGGCGGGCGATGGCGGCACCACCGGCAGCGCCGAGGAGGGAACGGCGGGTGATTTGCATGGCAGACGTCTCCAGTTTCGGTGTTTTTGATCGAATTTGTTGCCCGCGACCGTAGTGCACTACTTTATTGATTGGAAGTTGATCCGGTGCTGCCAGGCTCTCTCATCTCAGGCCTGACGCTCGTCGTGGCTTACGCGACTAACGGACGCATGGCGTCAACTTCCGCAGCTCAGGCGGCTGTTGCGAATGGTCACTGCGACTGTCCGTCGTCTACGCCCAACGATGCGTACGGTGGAATGGGCACCACGTGTAACCCGACATCAGCAATCGCATCAGGTGGGCAGCCCAGGTAGGGCCGTGATTTAACCGAGCGGTGTGAGCGGCACTTGCTCAGCGGCATGTTCCGCCACGATCTCAGCAATCTGGCGCGCAACGCGGCGGCTGCTCTGACTATCGCGCAAAAGCTTCAGGGTTTCGCCACTGGCGATTGCTCGGCCCGAAAGATACCCCTGGATGAGCGGACACTTCTGACCGCGAAGCATCGCCAGATGGGCTTCCGTCTCCACGCCCTCGGCGGTCACGGTCAACCCCATGTGCTCGCTCATCGCAAGGATTGCGGCAACGATTGCATGCGCCTTGGGATCGTGCAGCTGACCTCGAACAAAGGAGGAATCGATCTTGACCTTCTCGAAGCGGATGCGCAGGAGGTTGCTCAGGCTGGAGTAGCCGGTGCCAAAGTCGTCCAGCGCAAGACGGACGCCGAGTGCCTGCAATGACTCGAGCGCAGCCATCGTATGTCCGCCGCTGTCGGTCATCGCGCTTTCAGTGATTTCCAATTCAAGACGACGCGGCGGAAGTCCAGCCTCGACTAGAACGTTCCTGACAAGTTCGGGGAACCCCGTATCGAGCAATTGCAGTGGCGAGACGTTGACCGCAACGTAGCAGGACGCAGGCCAGCTGGTGGCTTCCCTGCAAGCCTGCCGCAGCACGAATGCACCCAGCTGATTGATCAGGCCACATTCCTCAGCGAGTGCAATGAAGTCAGTAGGTGGTACCCAGCCAAGACCGGGGTGCGGCCAGCGTGCCAGAGCCTCAAATCCAACAATTCGGAGCGAGCCGATCTCCACTTGCGGCTGGAAATGCACCTCGAGTTTGCCGGCGTCGAGTGCGCTCCGTAGTTCTGCTTCGAGCAGCATGCGCCGCTGCAGGCTCTCGTCCATGCCGCGTTGGAACATGCGGTATGTCGCCCGGCCTTCGTTCTTGGCGCGATACAGCGCGATGTCGGCATGTCTGAACAACTCGTGATGGTCGCTGCCGTCGCGTGGGAAGACTGCAATACCGATGCTTGCACTTACCCGAACTTCCCGGCCGTCGATCGTGACCGGGTCGCTGATACGGTCGATCAGCATAGGCGCCAGCTGCAGCGCTTCAGCCAGATCAGTGATGCCTTCCCGGACGATTGTGAATTCATCACCTCCAAGGCGGGCAACAAAGTCGTCTACGGCAATTGTAGACTTGATAAGGCCAGCAACGTGCTGGAGCAGGCGGTCGCCGAACAGGTGGCCGCGCGTATCATTAACGCCTTTGAAGCCGTCCAGGTCCAGGAACATAACGACGACTTTCTGATCTGTGGCCTCGGCATTGCCTAGTGCCGCCCGAATCCGGTCCGCCAGCAAGACCCGGTTGGGCAGCTCCGTCAGGGCGTCGTGATGAGCGAGATGATGGATCCTCGACTGTGCCTTATGCTGTTCGGTAATGTCGGTCAGAGTGTGCACCTTGCCGCCATCCGGCAGGCAAGTGGTGCTGATCTCGATCACCTGGCCATCCTCTGCAATCGAAACCAGCGATTGCCGCTTCGGGTCCGGAGTGTCTGCCTGGCCGGAGACAAGACAAGGATTGCCAGTATTTACCAGGCGATCGATCATCTCTTCCGCGGCGCTGCTGCTCTGCTTCGAAATGCCCAGCAGCGTCCGCGCGCGATCATTGATAACCGATAACCTGCCGCGGAAGTCGATCATTGCAATGCCTTGCACGACACTGGAAAGCGTGACCGATAGCGCGTGCGATGATTCGACCGCGCGCCTCCGTTGCGATACCCAGAAGATGCCGAGAAGTAGAACCATCAGGCTGGCGAGCGAGCTGGCGACAAGAAAGTGTCTGGCAGTGACACGGTAGCGGGCGTAAATCTGGTCCGCATTGCGTCTGATGATCGTGGTGATCGGGTAACGCTTCAGCTGCTTGTAGGCGAGCAGATCGTCGTGCTTGGCAACAAGAACATACGGTCGGCCGTTGTCCTTCGTCTGGACTGCGGCAGGGGGTATTATTGCCTTGAATCCCACAACTTCTTGCGAGGCGTCGCTTGCCGCGATGATCACGCCCCGTTCATTTGCGATGGTGACCGATCCTTCATCGGTACCCGCGGTGCTATAGAGGCGGGACAGTTCTGCACACCCCAGCGACAGAACCACGACGCCAGTGAACTCACCATCCTGGTTCAGGACCTTGCGAGAAAACTGGATGGTCCGTTCCTTACTGCCGCGGCCGATTACGGGATCGCTGATGTAAAGCTCATCGTGGGAGGGATCGAGCTGGTAGCGGAAATGAGGCCGGTCTCCGATGTTGATCCGTGCCTGGTTTGAGCGTTCCAGTGTGGATTTGATGACGTCGCCGTCCTTGTCCATCAGCGCAACCTGTACGCGCAACTGATCGTTGCGGATTTGGTCATGGGCCCAGCGCTGAATATCGAAGTCCTTACCAAGTTGCGCCAATGATGTCCGGGCGCTGAGCAGCGTCTGGTCCACCTCCGACACGATGCGGGCGGTCGTTTCGGCGAAGGCTTCCGACAGCGCGACCGTTATACTGCGCGCTGTTTCCAGTGCATGCGCGCGTTCTCGCTCGAGGATTATGACGGTGCTCACCCAGATCATGCCAAGCAAGCCAAGAATGGCCAGCATTTCCGGTAGAACGCTGCGCAGGCCGCGCCCGATCAGAGCGCGCCGCATCAGGCGCCAAAGCCTGTTGGCGACGCCCGTGTCGAAGGACGACACCTTGCATGCTGTAGCTCGCAGGGGGTCAGCCAATTGCAGGCCGTGGAGGATCTTGCTCAATGTCATATCACCGGACGCTGCTCTTGTGGGGGTGCCCCAGGACGCGTTGAAAGGATATTGGCCGGAACGTTACCCGACAGTTTCGATAATCGCGACGCTACCGAAACCGCATCGAAACTGGCTTTGGTGCAATATTTTGCAGTGGGACAGGCAATTGAGACGATGGTTGAAACTGCTAAGAAACGAGAATCTCCTTCTGGCCCCCTGTTCCGGCCCGGAACCGATGTCCGATACGTGCGCGAGGAAATACGCAGAATAAGCCGTCTGACCAATGCTGGGTCGCTGGCAGAGGCGCGCGAGGCGTGCGCCGCGCTGATGTTCGATTTTCAGGTCGTCATCGTCGGCCGTCCCCACCTTGCCTGGCAATTCGCCGAGTTGTTGGGACGGTGTGGCGGAACTGGGCTGTCAAGGCGGTTTCAGGCCGCGGCGGGATTCAACAGCACCCGCGCGCCGTCACTAGCCGAGCGTGTCGGGTCTCAACGACCGCCACAATCTTCACCGGCATGCGTTCTCATGAGCGAGTCGACAACGGACTAGCAAATTAAGTCAGCGCGCTCGGCAGAGGCCCAGTTCCTTCGGCAACCAGTTGCAATCGGGCCAGGTAACGCTGGCGGATGGCATGCGCCTCAGCGACCCCGATGGCTTGAAATTGCACCACGCTGCCGGGCCGCATCTGCGCCACTCGGCCTAGGTCAGGTTCGATCAAAGTGGCGATCTTGGGATATCCCCCGACTGTCCCGGCATCACGCATCAACAGGATCGGTGTGCCGCTTCCTGGGACCTGGATGCAGCCGGGCATGACGCCGTCGGAGATGATATTATAGCCTTTGCTGTGCGGCAGACTGGGCCCCTCCAGCCGGTATGCCATCCGGTCCTGCTGCCAAGTTACCCGATACTCGCTGTTCAGCAGCAATGAT
Source organism: uncultured Alphaproteobacteria bacterium (assembly GCA_963850535.1). Taxonomy (GTDB): domain Bacteria; phylum Pseudomonadota; class Alphaproteobacteria; order Acetobacterales; family Acetobacteraceae; genus JAMXLO01. The sequence continues at coordinate 102,486 of CAWKMC010000028.1, forward strand.
ATCGAGTCTTCGCCAAAGAACTCGTCCTGCGGGCCGAGCACAACTCGGCAGGGCCCCGCTTCCTCATGCGGCACGCTCATCGCCCGTTCAGGCTCATCGTTTGCCCGGTAAGCGAGCAGCGGCAAGGTAGCTCCCGCCTGGATCGTTCTGCCGTGAAGACCCCCAATTCTTGTTCGCACATGTGTCGATCGGCTGCCGAATTCCGGTGGGAGGGCGAACCCGCCTGCTACCGCCAGATAGCCCCAGACTCGCTGGGGTGATCCACCGATGCGCAATCGCTGCCCGCCTCGGAGGATCACTGACGTCAGCGGCGCAACAGTGACACCGTCGATGGTCGTGGCGAAGCCAGCGCCAGCGACCGCGATGCGACAACTTGCCGCCTCCACGGTCCACTCGCCACCCGCGTAGGCGAATTCAAGTGCGGCCTCGCTTGCCCGGTTACCGACGAGCGAATTGGCGATTACCAGCGACATTCTGTCCATGGCGCCGGCGCCGGACAGGCCAAAACGTCGCCATCCTCGACGCCCGCCATCCTGAAGAGTGACAAAGGGAGTAGGGGCGATGGCCCGCAGCGCCGGACCCTGCATCACTCGTCTCCGGTGGCGAGGAAGTGCTCGCTGGACGTGCCTGCCATTACATCGAGCTCGGCAGGCGTGATCGGTTGGAAGCGGATGCGATCCCCAGGTCTAAACAAGAATGGATTGGTGGCGCCACGTTGGTAGGGCCGCAATGGCGTCTGCCCTAAACTGTAATAGCCAGACGGCATCGGCATCGGCACGATGATCCCCTGCATGCCGCCGATCATTACGCGTCCGGCCGGCAAATCGGGTCGGGGGTCCGGGCGACGGGATAGATGCAGCGCCGCTGGCAGGCCGCCAAGCACCGGCAGACCGGGAACAAAGCCGACAACGTAGACCTGGAAGGCGGCGCTGCTGTAAATCGCAATGATTTCGTCAGACGTCAGTCTGGTTGCCGCGACGATGTCGCGGAAATCCTCCTCGTCGGGGAAGCCGTACGCCACCGGCACGATCCAGGACCGGCCACGGGTCGCCCGCACATTGAGGCCAAGGCTGATCAACTGTGACAGTTGCTGGATCAGCGGGTCAAACCCGATATCTTCCGGCTCGTAGACGATAAGCAGTGTGCGGAAACTCGGTACCGTCTCAACAATGCCTGGGATATCCGATGCTGCGATCGCCAGGTCCAGAGCACGTACCAGTGCACTCACCTCTGGATCAATTACGTTGTCGAATTCAACGGACAGCGCGTAATCGCCGACCGGTGCGAAGCGAGGATTGATGCGTGGTCTCCCGGACACTGACATTTCAGCTGTGCATTCTAACGGCAGTGATGTTATTGCGTCTACAAGACGTAATCCGAGCGCCGCCTTTCGAAGGACTTCGCATAGTGGTCGATTCTGCTCCAATTCGCGCGCGGCGCAGTCTCGTTCTTGCGGCCTGTATGATGGCGACCTTCACGGCCGCCGTTGAGAGCACCATTGTGGCGACGGCGTTGCCAACTATCGCCGTCGAACTGCAGGGAGCCGAACTGACCTCCTGGGTCTTCTCTGCTTATCTGCTGATGCAGGCCGTGACCATACCGGTGTATGGCCGTCTCGCCGACCTCTACGGGCGCAAGAAGATCTTCTTGGCCGGATCCGCGATCTTCTTCGTCGGCTCTGCCTTATGCGGCCTCGCCACGGACATCTCAGGCCTGATCGCGTTTCGTGCTTTGCAAGGATGTGGGGCCGGATGTGTCCAGCCGATCGCCTATACGATCATCGGCGACATTTACCGCCCGGTGGAGCGGGCGCGCATCCAGGGCATGCTGTCGGGCGTATTCGGCGTCGCTGCGATCGCCGGCCCAAGTCTCGGGACACTACTTGTCGCGCAGGTTACCTGGCGACTGGTGTTCTGGATCAATCTTCCCATTGTCGTTGCCGCGATGGCCATGTTGGTCGCTTTCCTCCACGAGGACACGACGCCGCGCCGCCACCCGATCGATATTGTCGGCGCCATCCTGTTGATGGCCGGGATTGGTGGTGTGGTTCTTGCTGCCGATCGCTGGGGACGTATTGGAGCAGCCACCGCGCTAACCTCCGTTGCTGCAGGGATCGCCGCGCTTGTTGCTTTTGCCTGGCATGAGGTGAGGACATCTGCACCGATGGTGCCGCGGACGCTTTGGCGGAACAGAGTTGTGGTGGTTGCCAGCCTGGGTGCATTCGCCGTTGGTGGGGCGATCATGAGCGTGATCGCGTCGCTGCCAGGCTTCGTCCAGGCGGTCATGGGCGGCACGACAGGCACTGCCGGTCTCGTCCTTGGAATCATGGTGATCGTCTGGACGTTCGGCAGCATCGGCTCAGGGTGGTTGATGGTCCATATCACATATCGCATCACCAGTTACGCCGGCGCGTGCGGGATCATCGTCGGCGCACTGCTGCTGGCCATGCTCACGCCACAGTCCTCGGTTGCCGACGCCGTGCTGGGCGTATCGATCCTTGGAGTTGGCTTGGGGTTCTGCAATACGACATGGATCGTTTGCGTGCAGACCGGCGTTTCGTACCACGAACGCGGCGCAGCCACCTCCGCGGTGATGTTCATGCGATTTCTGGGTCAGGCGCTCGGGGCCGCCATGGGCGGCATCATCCTGTCGTTCAGCTTGCGAAGGTCTTTGCCCGGTGTCTCGGACCCATTAGGGAGATTGCTCGATCGTCAGATCGCAGTGGCGATCACAGAGCGAGCAGACCTCGCGCAGGCAGCGTCATACGCTTTTCATGGTGTCTTTCTGCTGACCGCCTGCATGGGCCTTGCCGCCCTGACGCTAACCTTGCGCCTGCCAGCGGGCCTCAGCGCGAGTACATCGCGTCAGACCACTGCGTGACCTGGTCAGCGAAGGGTGACAGCACCGGATTTGGCCACTGCAGTGATCCGCTCGCCATCGTACTCCAGAACATCGGTCAAGATCTCCAGCGCATGCTGACTAAGTCCCGGCGCGGCGACAGGGTCAGCAAGTGGCGTGTCGTGCAGCTGGAACGGTAAGCGGATATTCGGCACCGATCCTACCACCGAGTGCGGAATGGCGTGCACCAGACCGCGGGCCGCCAACTCCTCCGAGGCAAACGCTTCTGCAATCGAGTTGATGGCACCTGCCGGCACACCTGCTGCGCGCATACGGGCAAGCCAATGGGCGCGCGGCATCGTCCTAAGGATTTGCGCGATGACGGGCATCAGTGCCTCGCGGTTGCGTAGCCGCTCCGGCATCTTTGCATAGTCGGGGTGCTCGGCCAGGTCCGGTCTTTCCAGCACCTGCATTGCCAGGCGATGCCACGTGCGGTCATTGGCACAATCGACGAAGATCGGTAAATCCGCCGTTTCGAACGCATTGCATGGTACTGTGTCGCGGCTGTTGTTGCCGAAGCGCGTCGGCTCATAGCCGCTCACCAGATAATTCATCGCATGGAAGCCGAGCATGTTGACGGCTGTGTCGAACAATGCCGCCTCTACCAACTGGCCACGGCCCAGTTGCTCGCGCGCGTAAAGCGCCGCAAGCACGGCGCTTGCGGTCATTACCCCGGTCATCATGTCCATGACGGAAGGCCCGGTGCGCACGCCCATCCTGTCAGACTCGCCGTTCATCGACATGAATCCGGACTCCGCCTGGGCGATCGGGTCGAATCCCACGCGGTCCTTCTGGCTGCCGTCGCGCCCATAGGCTGACACGGAGGCGTAGACCAGCCTGCGGTTCGTGGCCGAGACGGTGGGGTAATCGAGACCGAACTTGGCCATCACTCCGCTTGCGAAGTTCTCTACCAGCACGTCCGAGCGATCGACGATCTCGCGCGCAACCCTTCTACCCTCAGGCAGCTTGAGGTCGAGTGCTATGCTCTTCTTATTGCGATTGCACCAAAGATAGGGGCCTCCCTCTTGCTCGGTCACCGGGGGGCGCAGCCGGCGGAAGTCGTCGCCGCCGCCGACCTTTTCAATCTTGATCACTTCAGCACCGAGATCGCCGAGGATCATCGAACAGATGGGCCCGGCAATGAAATGACCGAAGTCGGCCACGCGGATCCCGGCCAGTGCCAATGGCGCGCCAGCGGCGCGTGCTGGGGCTGCATCAAGGCTTGGCCGACCCAAATTCTTTGCTATCACGACGTAAGGTTCCGATCACACGCACTTTGGGATGCGCGATAATGCGTGAACAATTACACAGGAGTGTCACCGGCCATCTGCGTCGTAAGCACGGCAGGCTAATCACGTCAGGTAAGCGGAGGAGATCCTTATGGATGTCAGCAAAATCCCCACCGGCCGCGCGCCGCCGCACGATATTTTCGTGGTGGTGGAGATCCCCCAGGGTTCGTCGGTGAAATACGAGGTAGACAAGGACTCGGGCGCGGTCTTCGTCGACCGCTTCCTGTTCACTGCGACAGCCTATCCCTCGGCGTATGGTTTCATCCCGGGAACCCTCGCGCTGGATGGCGACCCTGCGGACGCGTTGGTGTTGATCCCGGCTCAGGTCGTGCCTGGCGCCGTTATCCGCGCCCGACCGATCGGAATGCTGAAGATGGAGGACGAGAAGGGACTGGACGAAAAGATCATCTGTGTGCCGCACGAACGCGTGCATCCGCAGTACGCAGGCGTCGAGAGCATTTTCGACCTGCCGGCCATCACGCGCTCGGCCATCGAGCACTTCTTCGAGCGCTACAAAGACCTCGAGCCGGACAAGTGGGTGAAGGTGCTCGGTTGGACGGACAAAACCGAGGCTGAAGCAGCCATTCAGGCGGCGATAGAGGCTGCGCGATAGGTCAGTGGCGCGCGTGCAAATGCACGACCGATTGGGCGGTCTCTGCGGTGATCATTTCGGCGACGAAGCGCCGGTGGCAATGCATCGGGTCCTGCTCGAAGCACAGCAGACAGATGCGTTTATCGCGCGCCAGTTGCCTGGCCTGCGCCAGTTCGGCCTGGGCGCGGTCGGACCGCATATGCTCGCGAAAGATCGGCTCCATGCGCTCCGGATGGCCGGCACGCACCGCATCGCGCCCGGGCTTGGGCGTGCCCAGTCCCTGCAGGTGCACATAGGCAATGCCCTGCTCGTCCAGGCCCGCGGCAAGCTGCCGCTTGGAGAAGCCGGGCTTGCGCGACTGCGGCACTGCGCGGACATCGATCAGCAGCGTGATCCCCGCCGCCTTCAACTCGGCCAGAACATCGCCGATCGTGCAGCCTTCGTAGCCGATGGTCAGCAGAGGATCTGGCATCAATACACCGGCGGCCGGACCGGCTCGACCCCGCCAGGCGGCAGGATGCCTTTCGCCTGGAGGCAAGTGATCGTCGCCTGTCGCTTGGCAAACATCAGGTTCGAGCGGGCCGGTCCAATCCGGGTATAATCGCCCTGGTCGCCACGATAGATCGACCGGACCGTCGGATCCTGGTCGGCCTGACGTTCACACTGTGCCTGGGGGGTGTCGTCCGCACTGCAAGAGACCATCAGCAAGAGCACGCAACACCAACCTCTCACTCCGCGGCCACCCAGTCCTCGATCAGGCGGCGTGCGATGCTGTCAACCCGCGGCAGGAGGAAGCCGTGCGCCTCGGGATCGCGGATCTGCTGGCGTGAGAACCAGCGCACGTCCAGCATCTCTTCGGGGTCGATGGTGATCGCTTCGCTCAGCCCCTCGCCGTAGAAGCCGAGCATGATGTTGCCGGGGAAGGGCCATGGTTGGCTCGAATGATATTGCACCGCGCCCACCTGGATGCCGGATTCTTCCAGCACCTCGCGCCGCACGGCTTCCTCCAGCGTCTCGCCAGGCTCCACGAAACCGGCCAGCGTCGAGTACATGTTCGAACGCGGAAAGCGTTGCGAGTGCCCGAGCAGCGCACGGTCACCGCGTGTCACCAGCATAATGACGGCGGGGTCGGTGCGGGGGAAATGCTGCGCCTCGCACGCCGTGCAGGCCATCATGTGGCCGGCGCTGCGAGCATCGCACACGGCGCCACACACGCCGCAGAACCGATGCCGTGCCCGCCAGTGCATCAACCCACGCGCGTGCGCCAGGATCGATGCCTCTGGCCGGGCCACGCCCCACCCGACCGATCGTAGGTCAACGAACTGACCCAGTTCCTCCGACAACAACGGCACTGGATCTTCTGCGGTGCTGATGTCGACGGCGAAGATCGCGAGCCCGTCGTGCAGTCCGAGGAATGCCCACGGTCCGCCCTGCATGCGCAGCGTCTGGGCCATTTCGCCCGAAATGAACACCGCTTCGGGCGCCCCGTTGTCCATGCCTCGCACCAGGTTCCGGTTGCGCCAGACAGGCACGAACAGGGTATCGGGGGCGTGCAACTGCCGCTCGATCCATTCTGAGTCCTCACGGCGGGTGCCCGCACGGTCGAGTGGGCTGGATGAATAAACGTTCGGGCGGCTGGCCAGAATGAGGGTCACGGACGTCGCTCGCTGCTTCTGTTCGGCGCGGCGACCGTGCCATGCGGTGGCCCAGCCTCACAAGCCTCACATGCCGAACCGCAGGGTGATCAGCCCGACGCTGCGCACATAGTTGCCCGTGGTTTGCGACGTAGGACTGCTGGTCCCGCGCTGATCGGTGAAATCGTAGGTGGCGGACACCCGCATGTGCCGATTGACCAGCCAGGTTGCCCCTGCGCCTAATGAGAACCCACTCGCATGGCCGCCGCCTTGCAGGTAGTCGGCATATTGCAAGCCGGCCGACGCCTGCAGCAGCAGGTTGCGCCGCGCCTCGTGGTCCAGCACGAGCCGCCCACTGGTGTAAGTATAGCCGGCGATGCCCTCCTGCGCCGCGTCTTCGATGCTGCGGGTCAGTGAGGTGGTCAGCGTCGTTACCCCGCTCGGATTCCAGGTGACGGCGGCTTCCGCAATTGGCGCCTGGTGCGTCGAGTACTGCGAGGCCGCAAACGCGCGCATTTCCCAGCCCACCAGAACCCGATATTGCCAGACGGCATTTGTTTCATTCGCCATCCCCAGCAGCAGCTCGGAGCCGGTCGAGTTGCGCGTCGGCTGCCCCGGCTGGGGTGCGGTATAGTTGACCCCCAGAAGGCGGCCCACCACAAGCAAATCGTGCTGCGGCGAGAGCTGATAGCGCGTGGTGACAGCCCCCTGCAGCACATTGCGGTCCCGATAGGCCTGCGAGGCGGGAAGTCCGAAGATTGTCGTCGCTGCGTAGTTGTAGGTGGTGAACGCCAGGCTTGGCGTGACTGAGAAGCGGCCCCAAGGTATCAGGTAGCTCGCCCTTACGTCGTTGACCTGATAGGCCACCGGCGTATCGGAGGGCAGGGCGTCGAGATCGGTGCGCGGCTGGTGCAACTGCAGATGCGAGGCCGCCAAGGTCAGCTGATCTCGCCCCACCGACACCGACCCGCCGAGTGAGGCTGTCCAGTCCGTGTAGCTTTGGCTCGGCTGATCCAGGTAGCGCAAGTCGCTTGCCCCGACATATGCGCCAACGCTGTTGCGGGACCAGTCGGATCCCACCAGCAGGGACGGGTGGGTGCCGACCAGCCAACTTCCCGGCGCGCGCTTCCCGCTGCCGAATACGTTGCTGTCGTAGCCAAGACCCTCATCGACCTGCGGATGCAGGACGAAATTGCTGGTGCGGACACCAACAGGATCGAAGCTCGGTCGCTGGCGCGACGCCACCGTGACACCGGGAGCAGTCCCATAGCCCGGCACGCCGTTCGGAAAGTATTCGTCCAGCAATTCTGCCCGCAAGCCACCATAGGCCAGGGTGCAGACGAGGACCCCTGCCCCAATTCGGCCTCCGAACCGAAACCAGGCGGAGCGGGCGGGCATGGCCGCGGACCATGCCGCAAGCAAACTACGATCCCTTTAACAGGCGGCAGCCCTGGCAACGTTGCTGCAGGCTCCGACATGCGTGGCGTTCATATCCTGTTAATGATGCATGCGACTGGCGCATGGCGGCTGACGCCAATCAGCATTTTTGCCACCAAGCAAGGAAGGCTATTTTCCGCACTCGAAAGAGACCGAGAGCGCTTCGCCATAAGGACGGGGTGCCAGACCCGGTCGTATTTTGGACCTGGAACAATGACCGCTCCTATTACCAAGGACCAACTGGCTTTTACGCTGGGCAATCTGTCGTACATCGACGCGAGCTATGACGAGCAGTCGGCAGCTCCGGCGGCCGGTCCGAAGCACCCGGTGTTCGCGTGGCTGCGGCAGTGGCGTCAACGCCGTCAGGTCGTGGCCGAGCTCGCACTGATGAGCGATCGCGAACTCTCCGACATAGGATTGTCGAGAGCTGATTTGTCGCGGGTGTTCGATCCGGCTTTTGCAGCCGACAACGCGCGGAATCGCGACTACATCGCCTACTGAACCAAGGCTGGCCTGCCGACTGCGAGGGCCGCGCCGCTAAAGGTGTGGGGCACCGAGGGGCGTCAGCTTGTCATTCGCGATCGGCAGCTGCGTCTCCCAGCCCCCACCCAACGCTTTGTAGAGCGCGACCAGGTTGGCCGACACGTTGGTGGTTGCAATCGCCAGCTGCTGTTGCGTTGACAACAGGTTCTGCTGCGCCGTCAGCACCTGCAGAAAGTCCGCAACTCCCTCCTGATAGCGACTCTGTGCCAGGGTCAGCGCGCGCTGGTTTTGCGCCACAGCGAGGGTCAGCTGGTCGCGCCTGGCCTGCTCGGCTCGGTAAGCGGTCAATGCATTATCGACGTCGTGCCACGCCTGCAGCACCGTCTTCTGGTAGACGATCGCGGCTTCCTGCTGCTGCGCTTTGCGCAACTCGAGCGTGCCGCGAAGCTGGCCTCCTTGGAAGATCGGAATGGTGATGCCAGGCCCGAGTGCGTAGTTGCGTGCCTTGATATCGAACATCTGCCACGGTTGCAGAGCCTGCAGTCCAACGCTGCCGGAGAGCGTCACCGATGGATAGAAGTTCGCGACCGCAACGCCGATGTCGGCGGTCGCCGCATGGAGCTGCGCTTCGGCCTGACGAATATCCGGCCGTCGGCGTGCCAGCTCAGATGGCAGGCCGACAGGAACCCGAGGAGGCACCGGGGGCACCGGCCTTGCCTTGATCAGCTCCGCCTGTAGTGCGTTCGGCGGCTGACCCAGCAGCAAACTGATCGCGTTGATCAGCTCCGATACCTGCTGCTCCAGCGGCGGGATCTCGGCGGCAGTGCTGCGCACCTGCGCCGCCGCGTTGGCCACGTCCAGGTCGGTGGTGACGCCACCGGCTGCGCGCTGCTGCGTGAGTTGCAGGCTCTGCTGTGCAGTTCTCAGATTGTCGCGGGCGATCTGCAGCCGTGCCTGGGCCCCCCGTAATTGCATGTAATCGCGCGCCAGCTCCGCCACGCTGCTGAGCAGTGCCCCACGTCGGGCTTCGTTCGACGCCACCACGGATGCAGTGGACGATTCCACTGAACGCCGCACTGCGCCCCAGAGATCGAGCTCCCAGGAGGCGTCAAATCCGACCTGGTACACGTCGAACGGCGCAACGGTCCCACTCCGGATGCCACCCGTCGTGTTGCCGAACGCGCCATTGGCGCCCAATGCGTTGGGCGACTTTGAGAACACGCCGACATCGCTGGCCTTCTGGCGCGTGTAGGAGCCGTTGGCATTCAATGTCGGGAACTGCGCAGCGCCGACAATGCCAAGCTGTGCCCGCGATTCGGCGATCCGTACACCGGCGATCCGCACGTCCAGGTTCTCGCCCACGACCCGGCGTTCAAGCTTGGTCAGCATCGGATCCTTGAACAGCTTCCACCAGTTCGGATCGATCGGTTCAGCGACCGCGACACTCGTCTCGCGCGGAATCGGCTCGTCCTTCTTGGCAAACCACGATGCGGGCGACAGCCACTCGGGCGGTGTGAAGTCCGGGCCGACGGTGCAGGCGCTGAGGAGCAGCAGCAGGGGGACGGCGGGTATTCGCTTCAACATCACCTTGTTCCGGCCGCGCCCGGCGCCGCCTGTCACCGCGCTTCTAACAAGGGAATCGCGCGCGAGGCCAGGGCTTGGCCCTTCGCTTTTCTGTTGCTGGTGGCCAGCCAGATCGTGATGGTCAGTTATAGAACTTGATGCTGGCCGCCTTGACCACGTTCCTGACTTCAGTGCCGGTCACCGTCGCGACACAGGGTGTCCCTTTCGCCGTGCACTGTTTGGTCAGCCGGCTCTTGTCGGCCTCCGGCAGTGCGGAGGGATCGACCCGGTACTTCAGGCTGGCAGGTGTGCCGATGCCGAGTTCACAAGATGTCGCGCTGTGGCAAGTGATCCTGCCAGGCCCGTAACTGGCTGCGGCCGTCGGCGGCTGCGCCAGAGCGCTGGTGCTTCCTGCCACCATGGCGACCAGCCCGAACCATGCTGCCGGCCTGAAGGTGTTCATTTTGCTATTCCCCTCAACTGCCGCCGGCTGCGAGCCCGGCATCCCGCGGGTCGGTCGCCCAGGCGCAGGAGCCGTTCTCACCTGGCAGGTAATTGACGCAGGAGATGACATTGGCGCGGCCAGGATCGGGGACTGGCGTAGCCATCGGTCGATTGGTGCGAAGTGCATTGAGCATCCCGACCGCGACTGCCATCGGCGCACCCTCCTGACCAGAGCCGCCGACTGCTGCGCGGAACGCGTGTATGTTGTCGTTCCAGGCAATGGCCGCGGCATACAGCGGCGGCGGCATCGCCGAAGGCGATGCAGCGAGCAGGATGCCGAGGCCGGGCAGCACGCGGCCGGTGCCGAACAGATTGTCCATGCTGAACGCGCAGGCGACCGCGTTGCCATCCTTGTCGAGCGTGACCACGCTGGTTGAAGCGGGCAGGGCCGGCAGCGATCCGCCCGGCGGAATGGAGGCGGTGAGCAGGCTTTCCGCGTCAGCGCCCCCTTGCCGCCAGCGCGCCGCCACGGCCAGCGCCCGCGCGTTTGCGGCACCGAGGGCGGATGGATCCTGCACCAGCACGGAGAAGGCGGACGCGGCAGCGAGACCGCCATCGGCAGGCGGCGGCAGGAAGGCTACCCGGTCGCGGCGATACGGCACCATCAGCGCCGGCGCGAGCCGTGGCAATGCGCCGTTCAGATCAGCAAGCGCGATCGGTCCGCCGGCCAGGGGTGAGGCCTGCACGATGCGTCGTGCCAGCGCTCCGGTATAAAGATCGCCGACCCCGGAGACGCGGATCTGCGCCAACGTCGCACCGAGATCGGGCTGCACCAGAGGCTGGCCCTCGGTCAGCGGCGTGCCGTTCTGGGAGAACACGGCGCGCGCCTGTGGGTCGGCGAGCAGAGGGCCGGCGACCAACGCGATATCGTTCGCCAGCGCCCGCGGTGTCGGCGTACCGAAGCGCGCCAACTGTTCCGACGGTACGATCAGGCCCTCGAACGGCAGTGAGCCGTAGCGCGCGTGCAGCAGGTAGAGCCCGCGTGCCAGCATTGGTACGGCCGCTGGCCGGTCGGCATTCGCGCCAACGCTGGCGGGAGCGATGGGCGTGAACAGCACCGCCTCGGGCACACCTTGGTTTGGGGACTTCTTATCTGCGGCGTAGGCCAGACAGGCGCCGCCACCGCCCAAGCCGGCGCGCGACGGCAGCGTGACACTGAGAGCGAAACCCGCGGCGACGGCAGCATCCGCGGCCGTGCCGCCGGCGGACAGCACCTGGCGCGCTGCCAGCGTCGCCCGCGGCTCGTCGGTCGCCACGCCGCCGAGGAATCCTTGAACGAAGCCGGGTTGCCCCTGTTGCGGGGCGCTGCCGGGACCGAACACGCTGTTGACGGTGTCGCAGCCGGAGCCGATCAGCGTCATTGCGAGGAGGACGGCGCTGTAGAGCCTCCTCCTTTTCGGTGCTCCGCTAATCTGCACGGGTCTCCAATGTCTGCTGGCCCGAATCACTTGGTGGGTGGCTGTGCCATAGACGCGTTCGCCGACAGCGGCAACATGGGGGCGGAATGACGCCGAACTCGACATGCAAGGCTGCATCGGGCAAGAGCTTCGGCATGCCTCGCATCTTCCGTACCGTCTTGCTCGGGCTGGGTCTTTGCCTGCCTGGCTTTGTCGCTCTGGGCGACGAGTTCACCTCCGCGCAACGCGCCGAAATCGTGAAGATCATGCGCGATGCGCTGAAGCAGGATCCATCGATCCTGCGCGACGCGGTGGCCGCGCTGCAGGCAGACGAAACCGGCAAACAGAAGGAGATGCTGGCCGCCGCTAAGACCTCGCTGATTGATCCAGGCGATCCCGTAGCGGGCAATCCGCACGGCGACGTGACCATCGTCGAGTTCTTCGACACGCGCTGCCCCTACTGCCGCAAGCTCGAACCGACGATGGCGGACCTGCTTGCCCGCGATCACGGCGTCCGGGTGGTGTTCAAGGACCTGCCGATCCTGGGGCCGCCCAGCGTGCTGGGCTCGAAGGCGCTTTTGGCGGCGCAGAAGCAGGGTGGCTACGAAAAGCTGCGCGACGCGATCATGTCGGCGCCGCCGCAGACCACCAAGGCGATGATCCAGGACGCGGCCGAACATCTGGGACTCGACTGGCCGCGGCTGCAGCATGACATGGACGATCCGACCATCCAGGCAAGGATCGACGCCAACCTGAAGCTTGCACGCTCGGTCGGTATCGAGGGCACGCCGGCGCTGATCATCGGCGGTGAGCTGATCCCTGGTGCGGTGGAAGGCGACGAATTGCGGTCGGCGATCGCCAAGGCGCGCGCGACCAAATAGGTCACCGCGCATTGGCCGCCGCGTGCAACGGCCAGAGGGCGGCCCGCCAACGGATGGCGATCAGCAGCGTCAATGCGATGCCCAGAATGCAATAGAGCGTCGCGGTTGGCGTGAAGCCGATGCGGTCGATCAGCGCGCCGGCACCGAGCAGGCCAATCGGCAGGCCGTAAATCGCCAGCATGCGCATCCCCATGACGCGGCCTCGATAGGCGCCAGCACCGTGCAGCAGCAGCGCTGACATCGGCACCAGGCTGAGGCTTTGCGCCAGCCCGGCGCAAACCAGCGCGAGGCTGCCGCTCATCGGGTCGCGCATGCGCACGAACACCAGCAGCATCAGATACCAGGCGATGGCGAACATGATCATCATGCGCGCGGGCCGGATCGTGCGGCCCGCAATGCTGATCAGGATGGAACCCATCAACGCGCCGAAGGCGAAGCTGGAGATCAGGTAGCCCAGGCCTGTCTGGTCGACGTGGTAGATGTCTCTGGCGACGTAGGGCAGCAGGCCACTGGTCATCGGGAAGGCTGTGAGGTTGACAAGGAAGGCGAGCCACAAGGCGGCCTGCGAAGACGGCGTGTCCCACAGATAGGCGAGGCCTTCGCGCAGGTCCCGCCACAGCGAGTTGCGTTGGGCAAGGTGTACAACGTTGGGTGACGCGGCGACACCGAGGGTGAGAAGGAACCCCACGAAGTAAAAGGCGCTGATGGCAGCATAGGCGCGCCCGAGCCCCACGACGGCAAACAGGCTTGCCCCGGCGAGCGATCCTACCGTACGTGCCGAGTTAGCGGTGGTGCGCGAGGCACCCATCGCGCTGACAAAGCGGTCCGGCGGCATGGTGTCGGCGACCAGCGCACTTCGCATGGCGAGGTCAGACGGCCGGATCAGGCCCGCGATCACGGCGATGATGAAGACATGCACGGGACGCAGCGCGCCGGTGAAGGCAAGCGCCATCACCGCCAGCGCCAGTATCGTATAGATCGCGCGCATAGAGCAGAGCACGATGCGATGACCGATCCGGTCACCCGCCATGCCGAACATCGGCGCGATCAGCGTGCCAAAATACTGCAGCGAACCGAACAACGTCAGCAGCAGCACCGAGCCGGTCTCGGCCAGGATGTACCAGCCGAGGATCAGGTTCTCCATCTCGCTGCCCCACGAGGTGAGCAGGTCGGCCGGATACTGGAAGCGGAAGCTGCGAATCTGAAACGGTGCAAGCAGCGCGGACGATGCCATCGCGCTCACCGGGAGGCGTGTTGCATGGCCTGGCGGGGCCTTTCGTTGCTTTCCTGGACGGCCCGTCAGGCCAAGTGGAGCAACAAGCTTAGCTGATTTGTCCTGCGTGGACATCTGCGGCTCGGGGCCTTTGCCCGAGATTCTCGACATTCTCGGCCGCGCGCGCTGGGCGGCGGTCGCCACGACCGGTCATGGCCTTCGACGCAGAACAGGACGGGATCGAGGTCGGCGACGGGAGCGGAATCTCGCATGTGATACGCAAGATTCTGAGGGCAGGGCTGCCGCTTGTCCTCAATGTCACGTCCGGTTCCAATGCCCCTGAACAATCCAGCTTGGCCATGTAGCGGACGCCTTCTCAGCGGACCCGGCCGTTAGGCGCGGCGTACATTCCAGAACAACTTCGCAAAGCTCTCCGGCACATTGGTGATGTCGCGACGGTATGCCGTCGCAGGCCGCGCGAGCCCGAGCGGCCAATAGGGCACGCTCTGGAAAGCCTCGAGTTGGATCTCCGCACCAATCTTTTTCTGCGCCGCCAAGTCCGGGGTGTTGAACCACGCCTCGCGCAGTTCTTCGATTCTCGGATCGTCGGGCCAGCCGACCCATGCGGCCTTGCCGTTGCCGCGCAGCGGCGAGTTGGTCGCTGGGGTGAGGAGGTCGAGGCTAGGGAACAATGCGCAGATCAAATTCCAGCCGCCGTCCTTCGGCGGCTTCGTGAGCGCACGCCGTTGCACGGCTGTCCCCGTGTCCATGACCTGATAATCCACGTTCATCCCGACACGCTTAAGAACGTCGGCAGCGATGTCGGCCAACGGCTTATCTTGCTCGGATGCCAACAGCACCAACTTCTCTCCCTGATAGCCGGCCGCTTCCAGCGCCTTCGCCACCGCCGCGTAGTCGCGTTTGCCAGTCAATAGGGACAGGCCGGCGTCGCTCGCCAATGGCGAGACCGGGGGAAAGAAGCCACATGGAACCGACCAGAGCGAGGTATCGTCGCCCATCATCGCAACCATGAACTCTGTCTGGTCGATCGCGCCCATCAGCGCGCGCCGGGCCGCTGGCTTGTCAAACGGCGGATACAGATGGTTCGGGCGCAAGAACATCGGAGTTCCGGCGCGATCGACCAATATCTCGATGTTGTGCCGTCGCAGCAGTGGCAGCAGATCGGGGGGAGGGTCGGCCCACCAGTCCATCTCGCCGGCCTGCAGCGCCGCTGCCTTGGTCGCCGTATCCGGCAGCACATGCCACTCGACGCGGTCGAAATACACGATCTTGGGGCCGGCGGTGAAGCTGGCCTCGCCGTCCTCGCGCGGCTGGTATTTGTCGAAGCGCTCGTAGACGAGCAGCGAGCCCGGCACCCGTTCGTTCACCTTGAAGCGGAATGGGCCGCTGCCGACGGCTTCGGTGACCTGCTTGAAGGGATCGGTCTCGGCGATGCGCTGGGGCATGATGGCGCACATGTTGGGTCCGCCGTGGCCCAGGGCGTCAGGGAGCAGCGCGAATGGCTGCTTCAAGCGCAGCACGATGGTCTTGTCGTCCGCGGCGGAAATCTCATCGGTGCGTGCCATCAACGCCTGGCCGAAGGTGTCGCGCGCACCCCAGCGTTTGATCGAGGCGACGCAGTCACGCGCCAGCACCTTCTCGCCGTCGTGGAACAGTAGCCCGTCGCGCAGCGTAAGCCGCCACGTTGTGCCGTCGTTCTCCACCGAGTGGCCGGCAAGCATCTGCGGCGAGGTCCTGAATCCGTCCTCCTGGCCGCTCTGCCCGTAGAGTGTGTCGAACACCATGTAGCCGTGTTCTTGCGTTGAGTACCGCGTGGTCCAGATCGGGTCGAGCGCCCCCAGGTCGGACCGTGGGATGTATTTCAGTACCCGCCTGTTCTCCGCCTTCCCCAGCGACGGCAGCGCCAGAGTTGTCGTGGCGGCTGCGAGGAATCTCCGTCTGTGCATCTCCGGGTCCTCCTGTTTGTGCTGATGCGACGAGTGCGCAGCTCGACTTCGGCAAGGGGTTTTAAGCCGGGCCGCCACCAGGAAGAATAGCAACCAAGCTCGGCGTCCAGCTCCTGTTAGGAGACCGGAACATGGCAAGTGAACATTCCTATCCCTGCCTGCTCTATCCGCCCCTTTAGCAAAGTCTGAACTTGCTGCCGTAACCCGCTCGCTCGCGCATCCGGAGGCCATCCGGAACGAGCTTCTCGCCGGCAACATCGAAGAACAGGCGCACTCCGTTGACCACGATGTGCATTGTTGCACCTCTGCTGACCTCAAACGTGCATCACCGCGCGAACCAGTTGAACAGACTCATGCTCTGCATGTCTGAACCACCGCACTCTAGCGGGACCTTCAAGAACAGATAAAAGGGCTGACACGAGGATGCTGAGCATGAACCACGGTAGATAGCTTACCTCCGACCGCATCTCGCCGTTTTCATTCAGGCTGTCACTTGCGCGCAAACCTCGGCTCAGGGCATGTCCAAAATCCATGGTTCGGCGAGGGCCAGGCCACGCACATCGATCCCGTTGGACAGCTTTGCCGTGTAGGATTCGTGATGGTGTCCGTGCACGATGAGCCTAGCGGCCCCAAGCTCCGCAAGCCGATCGATCGCGGTGAAGCCGTGGCGGTGGCTGGACGGCGCTTCGTGGCAGACCAGCACATCGAAGCGATGCTGGCCCAGCTTGGAAAAATCCTCGGGAAAGATCGAATCGCGATGCCAGAGCGGCAGGCCATCACGCCAGTGCTCGCGTGGCTTCAGGCTGTCGAGGAACGCACGGCGGGTGGCGAAGCTTGGAGGGTCGATGCTGCCACCGGGCTCGTCCGCGCGCGGATGCCAGATGCGCGGCTTGAACACGCCGCCGAGACCCGCGATGCGCAGACCATCTATCTCAATCACCTTGCCGCCGATGTCGCCTTCTGGGAAATCGGTGACCAGATTGTCGAATGCTGTCGTCGTCTCGGCGTCCTTGTTGCCGATAATCCAACGAACGTTCCAGCCAACGTTGAACAGCGGCGCCAGGACCTGCCGGAGCGGTTCGCGCAGGTCGCAGTCGCCCAGCAGAATCAATGTGCCAGGATCAAGCGTTGCGCAGGTTCGCAAGATCGGCGGGAAGTTGCCGTGTGGGTCACCGGCGATGACGATCGGTGCAGACATGCCACTGCCCTGAATGGTGGTTCAGGGCAGTGTAACGCTCACCGCCTGTGACGTCGCGAGGGCCGGATCAGCGCGGCACAACCCTGCGATAGAGGTGCCAGGTTGCGTGCCCCAGTACCGGCAGCACAACCACAAGGCCGACGAACAATGGCAACGAGCCGATCACGAGGCTGCAGGCAATGATGAAGCCCCATACGGCCATGGTGCCGGGGTTTGCCGCCACGGCGCGCATCGAGGTAGATACTGCGGTGCCGATCCCCACATTGCGGTCGAGCAACAGTGGAAACGAGACGACGCTGATCGACAGCACCAGCAGCGCAAGCAGAAATCCCACGCCAACTCCCACCACGATCATCGCCCAGCCCGCGCGGGTCGTGAACACATCGGTGAAAAAGGCGGCCGCGGACACGGGTGCAGCAGGCCCGAGCGTCACGACATAGATCACCTGCGCGAGCACCAGCCACAACAGGAACAGCCCGATCAGCAGCACCCCGAGCAATGCGATCGAGCCGATCGATGGTGCATGCAGCACGCCGAAGGCATCGACCCAACGTGTTTCTTCACCTCGCTCACGGCGGCGGCTCATTTCGTTCAGGCCAACGCCAGCCAGCGGCCCAATCAGCGCGAAGCCGGATGCCAGAGGGAACAAGAGAGGCAACAGCCCGTAACCGGACGCCACGCGGCCAAGCACGATGCCGATGATCGGATAGATCACGCAGAGGAAAATGACGTCGGTGCGGTTCGCCTGGAAATCGGCCAGTCCACGGGCGAGCGCGTCCCGCAGGTCGGCGACGCCAATGCGCCTGACCATTGGTGCAATGTCGTCGCGGACGCCTTCGCGCCAGTACTCCTCGGGCCTGGCTGAGCCGATCTGATTCGCCGCAAGCCGTACCTGGTCCCAGCCCCAGCCGGGCGGGCTTTGAATGACCATGCTCGATCCTCCCGAACACTATGGTCACGGAGCGGCAGCCGTCAGAGAGCCACGGCTCCCATGCCCAGAACGATACGCCTGCGCCAGAGAATGGGAGCATCACGAAGTCGGGATTGGCCTGCGTTCGTGCCCAAGCCTGGGTCTGGCGTGGAGGCTGTAGGATCGGAAGTCAGTAATCGATGTGGTCTGGCCACCATCGGTGGCGAACGTTCTGGGGAGCTTGCAGATATGCCCCCACAAGCGACCGAGGCATCTTTCCGATCCGGACGAGTGGTGGTCTTTTAGCGCCGTGATTCGTCGCAGTTGCAGCGGGTGCCCGACATGACCGAGCAAAGCAACCAGCCAGCTTTGAATGATGCGCAGCCGGCCACGGGAGGCGACGCGACATCCGCACAGACACCACCCGAAGGCCGAAAGGCTACGCGGAAGCGAAAGCTTGTGCTCGGTGGGGTCGGTGTTGTTGTTCTGGCAGTTCTGCTCGTGTTCGGCATCCCCTGGGTCGAGGAGATGCTCAACACCGTCTCGACGGACGACGCATTCGTGAATGGGCATGTGACGTTCGTTGCGCCGCGCGTGGCGGGACAGGTCTCCCGAGTTTTGGTGGATGACAACAACCGTGTGCATAAGGGTGATCTCCTCGCCGAGCTGGACAAGGAGCCCTACCGGGTCGCGGTCGCCGAGAAGCAGGCGGCGGTCGACACCGCGCAGGCAGATCTGCGAGCCGCGAACGCGGCGGCGCGCGCGATCGAAGCGCAGGCCATGAGCCAACGCTGGAACCTGCAACGCGCGGTGGAGGGCGTCGATAGCCAGGTCGCTCTCTTGCACTCGCGGGTCGCCGCTATCAACAAGAGCAAGGCCGCACTGACCCTGGCGCAGCTTCAATTCGATCGAGCGCGTGAACTGGTTCCCCGGGGCGATACGCCGCGTGAGGTGTACGATCAGCGGCAGGCCGAGCTGACGACGGCTGGCGCGCAACTCGTCCAGACCCTGGCGGAAGTTTACCAGATCCGTGTCTCGCTAGGACTTCCGGCGGAACCTGACGGAGGTGGCGATCTTGGCCAGGTGCCGGCCGATCTCGATGAGACCTTTTCGTCCGTCCTCCAGGCACAGGCGGCGCTCATTCAGAGTGCCGCCCAGCTTGGCGTCGTGCACTCGTTCGAGCAGGGTCCGAAAGCGATGCTCGATGACTTTTACAAACAGGGCGACGTCGACACCACGTTCGCCCGTTACGCGGCCGATGCCCCGGCCGTCAAACAGGCCGAGGCGAAACTGGAAGCCGCTGGGCGCGATCTTGCGCAGGCCGAACTCGATCTGCGTTACTGCGCTATCACTGCGGATATCGACGGTGTCGTCACCCGGCGCAACGTCAATCCAGGCAACTTTGTTCAGGTCGGCCAGAACCTGATGGCGATCCGCTCGCTGAACGAAATCTGGGTCGACGCCAACTTCAAGGAAACGCAGTTACGTGACCTGCGGATCGGACAGCCGGTCGATCTGTTTGTCGACATGTACGGCGGCAAGCACGTCTTCAAAGGCCGCGTCGCTGGCTTCACAATGGGAACCGGATCGACGCTGGCCTTGCTGCCACCGCAGAACGCAACGGGCAATTTCGTCAAGGTGGTCCAGCGTTTGCCGGTTCGGATCGATCTTGTCGATTACAACGCCGATCAAACACCGCTGTTCATCGGCACTTCGGTCGTTCCGTACGTCTACATCAATAAGCCGCCAGCGGGACCCGATGCCGGGAAGTTTCTCCAGGCCTATGTGCAATGAGCGGCGCTGCCGCGTCGTCTGCACCCCGACTTCCGGATCGCGCGCGGCAACGAACCCGTGGGTCGTCGCCGCTGTTGTCGTGGTGCCGACATTCATGGAGGTGCTCGACACCACGATCGCGGTCGTGGCGCTGCGCTATATCGCGGGCGGGCTGTCGGCCACGGTCGATGACGGCGAGTGGGTCATCACCAGCTATCTCGCCGCCAACGCGATCATTCTTCCCATCACCGGCTGGCTGATCGCGCATCTCGGGCGCCGTAACTATTTCCTGCTTTCAATCGCCGTGTTCACCCTCGCCTCGGGGCTGTGCGGCATGTCCACCAGTCTCGGGCAACTGATCCTGTTCCGCGTGGTCCAGGGCCTTGCCGGCGGCGGCCTTCAGCCAAGCAGCCAGGGCGTGCTGCTGGACGCTTTTCCCCCCGAGCGCCAAGGCATGGCCATGACGCTGTTTGGGCTCGCCGCACTGATTGCGCCGGTTGTCGGTCCGACGCTCGGTGGCTGGATAACCGACGATTACTCCTGGCGATGGGTGTTCTGGATCAACATCCCGGTCGGCCTGCTCGCGCTGAGTGCATGCGCCATCACGCTTCGCGACCCCGATTATCTTACCGCAGAACGCGCCGAGCTGCGGAAGCGCCCGTTCAGCTTTGACGGCGTTGGCCTGTCGCTGCTGGTCATCGTCATCGTCTGTTGGGAGGTGACGCTCAGCAAGGGTCAGGAATGGGACTGGTTGGGCGACCCGTTCTGGCGTGTGCAGACACTGGTGATCCTGTTCGTCGTCGGCCTTGTCGGACTGGTGGTCTGGGAATTGCGCCATCCTGCCCCCGTGGTGAATTTCCGGCCGCTGCGCGAGCGCAATTTCATCGCCTGCTCAATCATCATCTTTTGTGCCTTCGCGGTGCTGTATGCCTCGAGCACCTCGTTGCCGGCCTTGCTTCAGTCGCTGTTCGGTTACGATGCACTAAGCGCCGGACTGGTCATGTCGCCGGCTGGTTTCTTTGCCGTTGTCACCATGCCATTCGTCGGGCGGGCACTCGGACTTGGGACCGATGCACGGTGGGTGATTGCCGCGGGTCTGTTGACCATGGCCGCGGGAAGTTACTGGATGTCGCAGATGAACCTGGACATCAGTCCGGGCCAGGCTGTCTGGCCGCGGGTGGTGCTCATCATCGGACTTTCTATGTGCTTCGCCCCAGCCAACGTGGCGGCTTATTTGTATACGCCGCTGGCACTGCGTGGGGCCGCGGTCGGCTTGTTGAGCCTGCTGCGCAACGAGGGCGGCAGCGTCGGGACATCGCTGGCGCAGACGGTGCAGGAGCGCCGCGACCAATTCCACAGCCTGCGGCTTGGCGAATTGCTCGATCCCTTCAACGCGGCGGCGCGTTCGTTCCTCGATCAGGCGTCCGCACCGTTCCTGCAGCAGACCGGCGATCCGGTCGCCGCGCAGCAATTGGCCTTGCAGGCGCTCGCAAACCTCCGCCAGCAGCAGGCATCGGCGCTCGCCTACTTCGATGTGTTCTGGGTGCTGGCCGTTGTCATGGTCGCGCTTGTGTTCGTCGTGCCGGTGATGAAACGCTCTGTCGCAGAGAAGGGGGCTCGGATCGGGTCAGAGTAAAGTGCTCCCGCGCATCCGCGGTGTTAATCACGCCCGGGCGCGATGAACTCCCATGGCGCATATTCCTGGGTGATGTCGGTCATTACCTCGATGAGGGCAGGAGAGTTGGCGGCCAACGCCTCGCGCAATGCGCCGCGCAGGCCATCGGCGTCGCTGGCGCGCCATGACGGCACGCCGAAGCTCTTGGCGTACATCTGGAAGTCGGGATTGCGCAGCATGGAACCGGCATCACGGCCCTGGAACAGGCGGCGCTGATCGCGCAGCACGTTGCCGTAGGACCCATTGTTGAACAGGATCGTCACCAGGTTGATGCCGAATTGCACCGCAGTCGCGAGTTCCGCGCCGCCGAACAGAAAGCCACCATCGCCCGTCACCGCGACCACCGGCCGATCCGGCATCGCCACCTTGACGCCGAGTGCCGTCGGAAAGCCGGCGCCCAGAGTGCCGGAGAAACCCGAGGTAATCAGCGTGCGCGGTGCGTGGACGGGAAAGCCGAACCAGGAGACGTAGCCGACCTGGGTCATCTCGTCGCAGAGGATGCCGTTCTCGGGCAGCACGTCGCGGATCGCCGACAGATACGACATCTGCGGCTGAACTTTCTGGATCGTCTGCGCAGCCTCGGCCTTGGCGCGTGCGATGGTTTCGACGCGCGAGGGTTCGCTGCGTGGCGCGACGACCGCGGCGAGAGCCCGCGCGGCATCGGCTGAATCGGCAACGATCGGGATGTCGGCCTTGAGGCGACGCATTTCCGCGGGGTCGATGTCGATGCGGGCAATCTTGAGGCCGGGAGGTGCGGCACCCCAACGCGACATCGGCACTTCCAGCCTCGTGCCGAAAGCGACCAGGACATCGGTCTGCGGCCAGAGCTTATAGGCCGAAGCGATAGTGAGGCCGAGTGGATGGCGGTCGTCGACGATGCCGCGACCGCTGCGGAACGACACGACCGGGGCATTGAGGCGTTCCGCCAGCGCGCGAATTTCGGCGGCTGCGTGCAGCGCGCCGCCACCGACCCAGAGCATCGGTGCCTTCGCCTCGTTCAGCAGTTTCGCGGCGGCAGCAATGCGGTCTGGATCCGGCAGCGGTTTTGGATGCAGCGGCAACGGCTCCTGTGGTGTCACCTCCGCGGAGGCACCGAACTGATCCCACGGCATCTCCAGTGCGACTGGACCTGGCCGACCGGACTGCATCTCCTGGAACGCGCGCGCGGTCAGGTACGAGGCCTGGCTGGGATGCTCGATGCGCTCGGCCCATTTCAGCAGGCTGCGCAGCGTTGCGAGCTGGTCCGGCAGTTCATGTAGCTGGCCGCGACCGCGGCCGATCATCATGCTTGGCACCTGGCCGGTCAGGCACAGCACCGGTGCGTTCAGGCCCCAGGCGGTGGCGAGTGCGGCCGTCGTGTTGAGCACGCCGGGACCGGGCACGACAGCGTAGGCGGCGGGACGACCCGTCGCGCAGGCGTATCCCAGCGCCATGTACGCCGTGGTCTGTTCGTGACGCGCGTTGATCAGACGCAGGCTGTTCGATGCACGGGCGAAGGCGTCGAACAGGCCATATGTCTGCACGCCTGGCAGACCGAATACCGTGTCGATGCCATGGCGCAGAAGGCTGTCGACGATGGCTTCTCCACCGGTCATGCGCGGCATGCAATGATCCTTGTCGCTGGTTCGTGGCCACGGTCGCATGGCACGCCACGATGGGGAAGTCGCCATGATGGAGTGCTATGTCGCGTGTCGGCTGCCGCGCTCTGGCCCTGCGAGGATCCCGACGCTACCTTGCCATCAAGGTAATCGAGGAAGCCGGTTTATGTCTGTTCTTGCTGTCGCCGAGGATATTGAGACGTCCACAATGCGCCGCGTTTCGTGGCGTTTGATGCCGTTCCTGCTGCTTGCGTATCTCATCTGCTACATCGATCGGGTCAACATCGGCTTTGCCGCACTGCAGATGAACAAGGCGGTCGGCATCGATCCCAAGACTTACGGCCTCGGTGCAGGCATCTTCTTCGTTGGCTACTTCTTTCTCGAGGTGCCAAGTAATCTGGCATTGGAACGATTTGGGGCGCGTACCTGGATCGCGCGGATCATGATCACCTGGGGTCTGGTATCCGCGGCATTCGCCCTGATCGGTGGCCCCATATCGTTTCTGGTGTTGCGGTTCTTGTTGGGCGCTGCCGAGGCCGGGTTTTTTCCGGGCGTGATCCTTTACATCACCTACTGGTACCCGGCGCACTATCGCGCGATCATCGTCGGCATATTCATGGTGGCGATCCCCGTTGCGGGAGTAGTCGGGTCGCCGCTTTCCGGCGGCATCCTTTACATGGATGGATTCCTCGGTCTGGGCGGCTGGCAGTGGATCTTCCTCCTTGAGGCTCTACCGGCGGTGCTGTTGGGCATTGCCTCGTTTGTCTGGCTGACAGATCGACCGGAGCACGCGAGTTGGCTGACGCGTGACCAGCAGCAATGGCTGGTCGGGAAACTCGATGCAGAACGCCGCCGGGCACCGCGGATTGCACACGAATCTATCTGGCAGGTGCTGACCAACAAGTATGTGCTGATCATGGCGTTGGTCTATTCCGGTGCGGCCGGCGCATCCACCTCGCTGGCGCTGTGGATGCCGCAGCTGGTGAAATCGTTCGGATTGACCAACTGGGAAACCGGCCTGCTCAATTCCGTGCCGTTCGCAATTGCCGCCGTCTGTATGATTGTGTGGGGGCGCAGCTCGGACCGGACCGGCGAACGCGTCTGGCACAACGCGGTGCCGTTGGCCTGGATGGTGCTGGCGATGGTGGGGACTTTCTGGGCCATCGGCAGCCTGTGGGCGGTGATCCCGTTGCTGACGCTGATTGCCGCGGGCACCTATGCCAGCAAGGGCCCGTTCTGGGCATTGTCATCGGAATGGCTCGGTCCGGCAGCCGCAGCGGCAGGGTTGGCGCAGATCAATGCGCTGGGGAACCTGGCGGCATTCGTGTTCAACTACCTGATCGGCTACATTCAGGCGGAGACCGGGAGCTTCCCCTTGGCGCTGATGCCGATTGCCGCTGTCGCCACTCTTGGCACGATCTCGGTGCTGATCATTGGCCGACGCCAGCCAAGAACGGTCGCCGCGACAACGTAAGGGCTGCACCTGTGCTACGGCCGGGCGAGTTGGTAAACACGGGCGGCCGTTCCGGGTACAGGGCCTGTTTCTCCGAAGCTGACGCACCGGAGGTGATCCGCTTGAACGCGTTCCACAATTCCGTGTAGCCGCACGACTGTTTGTCCGGCGGGAAGTTGCTCTCGAACATGCAGCGGGTGGGTCCGAATGCCTCGATGCAGGGTTCGACAAACTGCCGCCAGGCAACAGCAAGCTCTTCGGATGGCGGCGGAACATCGCGTTCATGAAAGTCGAAGCCGAATGACGTCATGCCGATGCCGCCTAGCTTGACGTTGACGTTCGGACATTTTGCGAGCTCGCCGATGGACTGCTTCCAGCTGGCGAGGATCTCCGGCCGGTGTCCGGCATAGGGGCCGACGCCCAGTCCACCACCGACATGGTTCAGGATGATTGTCGTGTCGGGGAAGGCGCGTGCGAGATCGATGGCGTCCGGCAGTTGCGGGTGGTACTGCCACAACTCAAAGCTCAGCCCGAGCTTGGCGAGTTGCGCAAATCCTTCGCGAAATTTCGCGTCGTGTACCAGATGCGGTGGAACAACGCGGGATACGAATTTGCTGATCGCTGGGCTCGCGTCCCACGATACGCCGTAGCGGATGCCGCGGAAGCGTCCGCCAGCGACGGCGATCTGTGCCTCCAGCACATCGCGCACAGGAGCGCCAAGAGTGAGGTCGGCATGGCCGATGATGGCTTCCGCGACGCGGCATGGGCCGTAGTTGCCGGATGCGCTCATCGCCGCAATGCCATTGACGAATTCGACTTCGCCGACCGGCGCCATTTCGGGCGGCCCGGACTTGCGATACATCGCCTGACACTCGAGGAACACGGTCGCCACAACGTTGTGGCCACCGCCGATATCGGCCAGCAGGTCGGGCAGGAAGTAGCGGCCACGATGGGGTGCATCCCAGAAGTGGTGATGGGGATCGATGATCGGCAGTTCCGGTTCAAGCACGGGTTCCGCCGGCCGCTTGGCCAGCCATGTCTTCAGCTCGGCGTCGTTGCGATGGATCAGGCCCCGATATTCAGTCTTGGCATTGCCTGGCTGCGCCATCTCCACCTCCCCGATGCATGTAGTCTGCACAGCGTAGCGCGTTCTGCACGGACGGCGAAACCGATGACACGAGGGTTCCTCGGCCCGCTGCTCGCAATGTCGCGCTGCGCGGGCTAGGCTAATGCGCAACGTGTATATCGCCCACAAAGCAAGGGAGGCGTCGGATGACCAAGGTGGCGGTGCTTGACGACTGGCAGGGTGTGGCCAGGACCAATGCGGATTGGTCGCCGCTGCAGGCTCGCGCCGACGTGGTGTTCTTCGCCAAAGCATTCGGTAACGAGGACGATGCAGCACGGCAGTTGGCGGATTTCGACATCGTGTTGTCGATGCGCGAACGCACGCCGTTACCAGGCTCGCTGATCAATCGCCTGCCGAAGCTGCGCATGTTGGGAATGACCGGCGCGCGCAATGCGTCGCTTGATACGGCGGCCTGCACCGCGCGTGGCGTCGTGGTCTGCAACACGACGGGTGGCAACAACAACGAGGCGGCGACTGCTGAACTGGCACTCGGCTTGCTGATCAGTGCCGCGCGCGCGATCCCAGCCGGTGATGCCAACATCCGTGCGGGCAAATTCCAGGACGATGTGCCGGTCGGCTACGCTCTTGCCGGCAAGACGATGGGATTGATTGGATTGGGGCGTCTGGGCTCGCACATGGCGCGCTACTGCAAGGCGCTGAATATGAATCTGCTCGCTTGGAGTCAGAACCTGACGCCGGAGCGTGCGCAGGCGGCGGGAGCGACCATGGTCTCTAAAGAGGATCTGCTGTCGCGATCCGATGCAGTGAGCATTCATCTGGTACTGTCAGACCGCACGCGCGGTCTGATCGGCGCATCGGACCTGGCGCGCATGAAGCCTGGTGCGATCCTGGTGAACACCTCGCGCGGACCGATCGTAGACGAGAGGGCACTGATCGAGGCCGTGCAGGCGCGGCGCATCGTCGCGGCGCTGGATGTGTTCGACCGCGAGCCGCTGCCAGCCAATCATCCGTTGCGTAATGCGCACAACGTGGTGATGACGCCGCACCTCGGTTATGGCGTGCAGGAAACGTGGGACGTGTTCTACCCGCAGAGCGTCGAGAATGCGCTGGCGTTTCTGGATGGCAAGCCGGTGCGTGTCACCAATCCGGAGGCGCTCGCGAAGCGGGGTTGACCGGCGGCCGTCCCGCGCTATCCATCCGGCGGATCTATACTGGAGGCTGTCCCATGCGCGCCTGGGCTGTGGTCGAGAACGGCAAGCCGTTGCAGCAACTCGAATTGCCGACGCCGGAGCCCAAGGGCACCGAGGTTCTGGTGGAGGTGACGCATTGCGGCGTCTGCCATTCCGACCTGCACATCTGGGAGGGCTATTACGACATCGGCGGCGGGAAGAAGATGTCGCTGAAAGACCGCGGTGTGGTGCTACCGCTGGCCATGGGACACGAGATCGTCGGCCGGGTGGCGAAGCTTGGTCCGGACGCCACGGGCGTGAGGGTGGGCGACCTGCGCATCGTCTTTCCCTGGCTGGGCTGCGGCCAGTGCGAGAAGTGCCAGGCCGAAGAGGACAACATGTGCCTCACGCCGCGCAGTCTCGGCGTGTATGCCAATGGCGGCTACGGCACGCACGTGATTGCGCCGCATCCGCGGCACCTGGTGGATCCGGGCACGGTCGATCCCGGGGTTGCGGCCACCTATGCGTGTTCCGGCATTACCGTCTACTCGGCGATCCGCAAGGTCATGCCGGGGGACAAATTGCCGGCGAATGAGGCGATCGTGCTGGTCGGCGCTGGCGGGCTCGGTCTCAACGCGATCGCGGTGCTGCGCGCGATGCAGCACCAGAAATCGTGGTGGTGGATATCAGCGCCGAGAAGCGCGAAGCCGCGCTAAAGGCCGGCGCGCACAAGGTGGTGGATGGCAGCGGCGAGGGGGTGACCCAGCGCATCATCGACGCCGCCGGTGGGCCGGTGCTCGCGGTGATCGATCTGGTCAACGGCACCCAAACCGCGCGCTTCGCCTTCGATGCGCTGCGCAAGGGCGGCAAGTTGGTGCAGGTCGGTCTGTTCGGCGGCGAACTCACCGTGCCGTTGCCGCTGATGGCGATCCGCGCGCTGACCGTGCAGGGCAGCTACGTCGGCAACCCTAAGGAATTGCGAGAGTTGGTGAAGCTGGCCCAGGATGGCACGCTGCCGGCGTTGCCCGTTGCCATGGTGCCGCAGAGCCAGGCGAACGATGCGCTGATGCGGCTGCGCGACGGTAAGGTGACCGGACGGCTGATACTGCGATCAGACGCTGCCTGATCGCTACAGCACCAGTCCAAGCCACATCAGCATCAGCAGGGTGATCATGCCCATCGCGCCGAGGATGGCGGTCGGCTGTACGTCGGCCCGCTGGGCGGTGGCGATTGAGCGCTGGCGCATGACGCAAACTTCTGTCCGAACCATGACCGAAATTCAGCATGCGTTGAAGATCGCGGGAAATCGGGTAATCTCCGTACGGGAAACAGGAGCAGCGGAGCCTGCAATGAGCCAGACTGCCACAATGCGCCGCTCGATCGTGCTGAAGCGTCGGCCTCACGGCGCACCAGGTCGCGAGGATTTCGAGTTCCGTGAGGACGCCGTGCCGCAACCTGGCGTCCGCCGAGGTGGTCACGCGCACCATCTGGCTGTCGATCGATCCTTACATGCGCGGGCGGCTCCGCGAGCAGCAGACCTATGCGCAGCCGGTCAACCCCGGGGACGTGATGACTGGCGAGACCGTCGGTGAGGTCGTCGCCTCGGCGCACCCGGACTTCGTTGCCGGCGATGTGGTGGTCGGGGCTCGTGGCTGGCAGACCCATTGTCTGTCGCCGGCTGACCGGCTGGTGAAGCTGCCGCGGCATGCCGCACCGCTGTCGGCGTATCTTGGGGTGCTCGGGATGCCGGGGGCGACGGCGTATCGCGGCATCAGCGAGATATGCCAGCCGAAGAAGGGTGAGACGGTGGTGGTATCCGCAGCCTCCGGTGCGGTCGGATCGGTGGCGGGGCAGCTCGCGAAGCGGGCCGGTGCCCGCGTCGTTGGCGTGGCGGGCGGTCCGGAGAAATGCCTTTGGGTGCAGGACAGTCTTGGCTTCGACGACTGCGTCGATCATCGTTCGCTCGATCTGCGGCGCGAGCTATCGGCCGCCTGCCCGAATGGCATCGACGCCTATTTCGAGAATGTCGGTGGTGCGGTTCAGGCGGCGGTGTTCGATCTGCTCAATCCGTTCGCCCGGGTGGCGATGTGCGGCATGGTGTCCCAATACAATGAGGCCGAATTCCCGGCTGGTCCCAATCTTGGCTTTGTGGTCGGCAAACGCGTGCTCATCCAGGGGTTCATTGTCTCGGACAAGCCAGAGAAGCTTGCGGAGTGGCGTGCGCTGGCCGCTCCCTGGGTGGCCGGCGGCAGCCTGGTG
This sequence comes from uncultured Alphaproteobacteria bacterium, assembly GCA_963850535.1. Classification (GTDB taxonomy): domain Bacteria; phylum Pseudomonadota; class Alphaproteobacteria; order Acetobacterales; family Acetobacteraceae; genus JAMXLO01. Next base: position 131,466 of record CAWKMC010000028.1, read on the forward strand.
TATCGGGAGGACACGCACGACGGGCTGGAAAATGCGCCCGAGGCGCTGGCTGGGATTCTGAGCGGGCGAAACTTCGGTAAGATGCTGGTGCGGGTAGGGCGCGATCCGGGGTAAGTCGGAGGCAGAGCCGGATAAAGTCACCCTCGCGAAGGCGAGGGTCCAGCCCCGGGTACAAACGAGGGATACAGGTCCTCCCACTCCGGGTTGTCGCGTTCGATCAATGCGCTAGTTTCCACGCACGGCGCCAGTGCTTCAGCCGCTTCTCGCGGCGGATCGCGATATCCATTAAGTCATGGAATTCGGCATAGACCAGACGGTGGACCCGGTAGCGCTTGGTGAAGCCTTCCAAGACCTTCGCCCTATGTTGCCAAACACGCTGCTCGATGTTGCTGGTCACGCCGATGTACAGTGTGCCGTTGCGCTGGCTGGCCAACATGTACACGCATGGCTGCTTCATCGTGGCTGAGCCACGGCTGGACCCTCGCTTTCGCGAGGGTGACGGTAAATGGCGCCGGTGAATCTGTGGTAATTGCCGGCGCAAGCAAAATCGAGTAGCGCCCCACAATGGACCACACGCTCCACCAGACCCTGACCGACTGGCGCAGACATCTGCACGCCAACCCGGAGCTGACACTGCACGAGACGGAAACTGCGGCCTTCGTCCGGGCGAAGCTTCAGGAACTGGGGTGCCCTTCGTTGCTGATGTCGGCGGACATGGCGTGGTGGCGACCATCTGCGCGGGGCCAGTCGAACCGCAGTGTCGGCCTGCGGGCGGACATGGACGCACTGCCGATCACCGAGACCAGCGGGCTGGCGCACGCATCGAAGAACCCAGGCGTGATGCATGCCTGCGGCCACGATGGTCACACGACGTCGCTGCTCGGCGCTGCCGCACTGCTGCAACAGGACACGTCCTGGACCGGCACCGTGCACCTTGTCTTCCAGCCGGCCGAAGAGGGCGGCGGTGGGGCGAAGAGCATGATCGCCGACGGGCTGTTCCAACGCTTTCCGATGGAGCGGATCTTCGGCTACCACAACTGGCCGGGCCTCGACGCCGGCACGGTCGCGGTGCACGACAGTGCGGTGATGGCTTCGGGTTCGCGTATCGAGTTCCGGGTCACCGGCCGCTCTGGCCACGCGGCTTTACCTCATCTGACGCGCGATCCCATGGTGGCATCGGCGCATCTGCTGCTGGCTCTGCAGACGATTGTTGCGCGCAACGTCAATCCGCTGGATTCGGCGGTTATCACCGTCGCCACAATGGAGGCGGGCAGTGCGGCCAATCAAATTCCCGACGAAGCGTTCATGCGCGGCACCATGCGCACGCTGCGCAACGAGGTGCGCGATGACGTGGAGGATGCCATCCGCCGTGTGGCCGCTGGCGTCGCGCAGGCGTGTGACGTCGACATCGAGGTGACGCTGCGGCGTGGCAACCCGGTGACGGTGAATACGCCGACAGAACGCGATGCTGCCGCTGAGGCCGTGCGAGCGGCGGGCCTGCCACTGCGTCGCGATCTGGCCCCGGCCATGACCGGCGAGGACTTCGCCTGGTACTTGCAGGAGCGACCCGGAGCATTCGTCTGGATCGGCAATGGTCCGGCCGACGAAGGCCGTGGGCTGCACAGCTCAAATTACGACTATAACGATGCGATCCTGCCGGCCGCATCAGCCTATCTTGCAAGTGTGGCCAAACGGGCGCTGACGGGCTGAACGCTCAGGCGGCGATGTTGTCGATCAGTCGGACCGATCCCAATCGTGCAGCGACGATCAGTCTGGCACCAGATGCCATCCGCGGCAGCGCCGACATGGTCAACGCATCGGCCAGTGCTAGGTAATCAAGCTGGAAGCCTGCCCGCGTCAGATGCGCGGTTTGCATGCGGCCAGCGCAGCGTCGATTGCGCTTCCGCTCCGGAGTGCGGTTGCTGTTGCGCTGAGGATTGCGTGCAATCGCGGTGCGATGGCGCGCTCGTCGGCGCTGAGGAAGCGATTGCGTGAGGACATCGCCAACCCATCCGACTCCCGCACCGTCGGCACAGCGACGATCTCCAGCGGCAAATGCAGATCGGCGACCATTCGGCGCACCACCTGCAACTGCTGCCAGTCCTTTTCGCCGAAATACGCGCGATCAGGGTGCACCTGGCCGAACAGCTTTGCGCAGACTGTTGCGACGCCACGGAAATGACCAGGGCGTGCTGAACCTTCCCACTGCTCCGCCGGTCCTGCGACATCGATTGTTGTTGCACCACCGGGGGGATACATCGTCTTGACGTCCGGCAGCCACACCAGATGGCAGCCGCAGGCTCGCAGCGCAGCAAGGTCGCCTGCTTCATCGCGTGGATAGAGTGAGAGATCCTCGTTGGCATTGAACTGCAGCGGATTGACGAAGATCGACACAACAACGGCGGCACCACTGGTCGCTGCTGCAGTGACCAGCGCGCGATGACCGTCGTGCAGGGCGCCCATGGTCGGCACGAGCGCAAGGGAGCCGAAACGTCGGCGCAGCGCCGCGCCTGCTGACTGCAACGCCTCGATCTTACGAACGACTTCCATGCCCTGAACTTGGCCTCGTGGTGGCGACGGCGCAACATGTGCGCACGACTGGAGGACCAGGTGACGCAACAACTCGCAGCACGTTTCCAGCGATTCGCCGAGGTGGAGGCGCACGGCAGCTCGCCGCTGTACGAGGCGTTGGCGTTGGGCGTGGCTGCCGATGCATTCGCGCTGGAGTTTCTTGAGGGACTACCGGAGGCGAAGCGCCAGCCGAATTTGCTATTTGGCGCAGTTCGCCATCTCTGCGGTACGCCGGCCGACTGGCCGACATTTCGCGCCATGCTGCACGCGAAGGCGGCAGACGTTCGAACCGTCATGCTGGAGCGCCGCACGCAGACCAATGAGCCAGGTCGTTGCGCGACGCTGTTCCCGGTGCTGTCGCGCCTGCCGCAGCCGCTTGCTTTGCTCGAAGTTGGTGCGGCAGCAGGGTTGTGTCTGCTGCCCGATCGGTATGGTTACGACTACGGCAGACGATGTGTCGCATCATCTATTGCGGATGCGCCGGTGTTTCCTTGCCGCGCCAACGCCGCGACGCCAATCCCGCGACAGACATTGCGCGTCGCATGGCGACTTGGTCTCGACCTGCACCCGCTGGATGTGGGGAATGCTGAGCATGCGGCGTGGCTGGAGACGCTGGTATGGCCGGAACACGACGCTCGCCTGCAACGGCTGCGTCGCGCGTTGACGATAGCGCGACGTGATCCGCCGCGCGTCGTGCAAGGTGATCTATTGCAGGACTTTGCCTCGTGTGTGCGGCAGGCTCCTGCCGCGGCGACGTTGGTCGTGTTCCATACGGCGGTGCTGGCATACGTCGCGGACGCTGCATTGCGCGAAGAATTCGCAGATGTGGTCCGGCGCAGCGGAGCGGTCTGGGTCAGCAACGAGACGCCGGGTGTGTTCCGTTCGTTTGCGGTGCCACGTGGACCGCGTGGTGCATTCCTGCTTGCGGTTGATGGCGTACCGCAGGCGTGGACCGACCCGCATGGCGGCTGGATCGAATGGATCGATGAAGGGGAGATAACACGATGAAGTTGGCAGGGCAGATTGCGGTGGTGACCGGCGGATCGCGCGGCATCGGCCGCGCGACGGCGTTGGCGTTCGCCACCGAAGGCGCGGATATCGCGTTCTGCCATCTGGACGATGGTCCGAGGGCAGAAGAGACAGCGAGCGAAATCCGTGCGCTTGGTCGGCGGGCGATGCATCGCTCGCTTGATGTCATCGATATTTCCGGCACTCGCGCCTTTGCGCAGGAAGCAGCGACCACGTTCGGGCCTATCGACATCCTGTTCAACAACGCTGGCATGAACATCCGCAAGAAATTCGAAGACTATACCGAGGCGGACTACGATCGGATTTTGGACGTGCACGTTAAAGGCATGTTCTTTATGGCGCAGGCGGTGTATCCGGCGATGGCGGCGCGTGGCCGCGGCTGCATCATCAACATTGCCTCGCAGCGCGGGATCAAGGGGGCAGTGAATTCGACGCCGTACTGCGCGGCCAAGGCGGCGATCATCGGCTTCACCCGCGCGCTCGCCTGCGAGGCGACACCGAAAGGCGTGCGGGTGAACGCTATTGCCCCCGGCCCGATCGTCACGGATTTGACCGCGACCATGGCGCCCGATGATCGCCAGGCGTTTATCGACGCGTTGCCGGTGCACCGCTTCGGTCGCCCTGAGGAGATTGCCGCGACAGCCCTGCTGCTGGCGGGTCCGGACGGCGGGTTCTATGTCGGTGCAACGTTGTCGCCGAACGGCGGCGACGTCATGTACTGACGCCCGTGCAGGCTCCGGACGCAGGACTGCACGGATTGCTGACTCGCTTTATCCAGCCTTGGCCTTGCAAGGTCTGGACAATAGTTTGCGGTTGAGAAGGGGAATCCCCCCACCGTCTGGAGGTCTTCGCAGATGACCGGTTCGCCGGCCGTGCCGCCACTAATGCCTCGGGTGAGGAATGCCCCGCCGCGCGCCATCGTCCTGACATCGCATCCGCCGCCGGCGGGGCGCCTCGTGCCATTGCGCTGGGGTGCCGCCGACCCGGCCGAGCGTGGTCCGGTGGTCGCCACTTTGCACGATCCGGAGGTGCGCAACGTGATCGGCACACATGCCGGCGCCTACGCGCTGCACCGGGCGTTGGCAATCGCTGCAGGCAAACTGGCGCCAGGACACCGCCCCGACCTGACCGACACCACCCCGGCGGCGCATATCGGGCCTTATCCGCAATGGGGCGAACCGGAGCGTATCGTGTCGCTCGACCCCTGGGGACATCTGACGAGCGAGATGTTCGCCGACCGAATCGCCGCCGGCTGGGACATCCGTCCGACCATCGCGGTGACCCGCGCGCGCATCAACATGCCGGAGATTGCCGCTGCGGTCCGCGCCGGAAGGCTCGAGCCGGACGGCGCGGTGTTGACCGAGGCCGGCGAGGTGCGGGTGACCAAAGTCGCCGTGGAGCCGGTGTGGTACCTGCCAGGTGTGGCGCGTCGGTTTGGCATCAGCACGACGGATCTGCGTCGTGGCCTGTTCGAGCAGACCGGCGGGATGTTTCCGGAATTGGTGACGCGGCCTGATCTGGAGGTCTTCCTGCCGCCTATCGGTGGCATGTCGGTCTACATCATCGGCGATCCATCGCGCCTGGGCCGACCCGAGACGCGGATAGCCTGTCGTGTGCACGACGAATGCAACGGCTCAGACGTGTTCGGCTCCGATATCTGCACCTGCCGCCCGTATCTGGCACATAGCGTGGAAGTGGGTGTGGCGACCGCGCAGCGAGGCGGTCTGGGCGTTGTCGTTTATAACCGCAAGGAAGGTCGTGCGCTCGGCGAGGTGACGAAGTTCCTCGTCTACAATGCGCGCAAACGACAGGCTGGGGGGGATCGCGCCGAGGCGTATTTCCAGCGCACCGAGTGCGTCGCGGGCGTCGCCGACATGCGGCTGCAAGAGCTGATGCCGGACGTGCTGCACTGGCTTGGCATCCAGCGGATCGATCATCTGGTGTCGATGAGCCATCTGAAATACGCGCAGATCGCCGCCAGCGGCATTGAAGTGATCGAGCGCGTGCCGATCCCCGACGAACTGATCCCGCCTGACGCCAACGTGGAGATGGATGCCAAGAAGGCGTCGGGTTACTACGCCGAAAGTGTCCCCGATCCGCTCGCACTGAAGCTGCCCAAGGGCCGCGCGCTGGGTGACTGATCACGACGCGGCTGAGCACCGCCTGCTGAACTGGCTTCGTTCGCCGGGCGCCGTGCGCGAGCGGTGCCATGCGATCCTGCGCATGGCGGAACAGGGTGCGCTGACGCATTTCGCCCTCGATGCTGCGCGGCTGGACGACGTCGCGGACTATGTGGCGGCGGTGATCCGGCAGAACTATCGGAACCTGCAAATCCCCTATCATTCGCGCTGGCGACATTTCGAAGCCGGCGGCATCGATCGCTGGGCAGGGTTGGCGCGACAGCTGCACGGGCGCGGTGTGAGCGAGGTTGCGAGGGCGCGGGTCGATCTGTGCACCGTGAGCGTGTTGCTGGACGCAGGGGCGGGCGCTGCATGGCGCTATCGTGAACCTGAAACCGGACTGGTGCTCCAGCGCTCGGAAGGTCTTGCTGTGGCCAGCCTGCATGCCTTCCGTTCCGGGTTGTTTTCCTCCGATCCGCAGCAACCGTTGCGTGCTGATGCGGCAGCCTTGGTGCGGATCTCTGACGCAGACTTGGCAGTCGCGTTTCAGGAAGCGCCGAACAATCCCCTGCCTGGCCTGGCTGGCCGTGCAGCACTGCTGCGCAATCTTGGCACGGTGCTACAGGATGGCAGGATCGGCGACCTGCTCGAAACCTGGTACACGCAGGCCAGCAACGGTGTTCTGACGGCAGCCGACGTCTTGAGCACGATCCTGGATGTGCTTGCGCCAATTTGGCCGGGTCGGCTCAAGCTCGCCGGTGAGAACCTCGGCGATGTGTGGCTTCACCCGGGACTGCCTGGCGATGGCCTGGTCCCATTTCACAAACTGTCGCAGTGGCTGTGCTACTCGCTGATCGAGGTGCTTGAGCAGGCCTCGATCACTGTGACAGGGCTCGACGGCCTGACCGGACTTGCGGAGTATCGCAACGGGGGGCTGTTCATCGATTTTGGCGCGTTGCGATTGCGCGATCGGTCGGTCGCGTCGCGGCCGTTGCCGGTGGATCACGCTGCCATCATCGAATGGCGCGCGCTCACTGTGGCGCTTCTGGATGCCCTGGCGCCCAGGCTGCGTTCTCGGCTGGGCGTCTCGGCTGGCGACATGCCGCTTGCGAAGCTTCTTCAGGGGGGCACCTGGGATGCAGGGCGGAGGATCGCGCGCGAGCGGCGGCCGAACGGGTCACCACCGCTTGTTGTGATCAGCGATGGCACCGTATTTTGAGGCCACTGTCCGAAAGAGCTGCAATGGCCCCTGCTTTCCCGAACGTCACCGTGCTGAACCACCCGCTGGTCCAGCACAAGCTAACGTTGCTTCGCCGCAAGGCGACGTCGACGTCCGAGTTCCGCCAGCTGATGCGCGAGTTGAGCCTGCTGATGGCCTACGAGGTCACGCGCGATCTGCCGACGGGGACGGTGGCCATCGAAACGCCAATGGAGGCGATGCAGGCGCCACTGCTGTCCGGCAAGAAGCTATGCTTTCTGTCCATTTTGCGCGCAGGCAACGGCATGCTCGAAGGCATGCTTGACCTGGTACCGTCTGCACGCGTGGGCCATATCGGATTGTACCGCGATCCTGCCACGCTGGTGCCAGTGGAATACTATCTCAAGTTCCCCGACGACATTCAGGAGCGGCTGGTGATCGTTGTCGATCCGATGGTGGCGACGGGTCACTCGGCTGCCGCGGCTATAGCCCGGTTGAAGCAGGCAGGCGTTTCCCAGATCAGCTTCGCCTGTCTGATCGCCGCACCCGAGGGGCTTGGTGCGCTGGCCGATGTGCATCCCGGTCTGCCGGTTTATGTCGCGGCGATCGACCGCCAATTGGACGAACACGGGTACATCTGTCCGGGACTGGGTGACGCTGGCGACCGGCTGTATGGTACGCGCTGACGCGGTCGTGCAGACGGCGGAGCGCATCGCGCTCTTAATCCTGATCGCTTGCGGCGCGCTGCTCATTATCGTGCCGCTGTTGCTGACACTGTACCTCAGTCTGTTCGACGAGAAGCTGATCCTGTTTCCGCCGCGCGGCTATACGCTGTCCTGGTATTCCGCCATCGCCCCAAACTTTGGCGGCCCCGTTATCACCAGCCTCAAGCTGGGTGCGTTTTCCGTGATCGGCAGCCTCGCTCTTGGCATCCCGGCTGGCATCGGCCTGTCGCGCCATCGCTTTCGCGGGCGCGGCGCCATCTCAATGCTGCTGCTGGCCCCACTCACCGTGCCTGGTATCGCGCTTGGCCTGGCGATCTATGTCGCGCTGGTGGCCATGGATGAACAGCTTGGCAGCATGGTGACCGGTTCGATGATCGGCCTGGTGCTCGCGCATGTCATGATCACAACGCCCTGGGTGGTGCGGCTGTGTCTCGCCAGTCTCGCCAATCACGATCGCGCTGCCGAAGAGGCCGCGGCAAGCCTCGGGGCAGGACCGCTTGCGGTGATCTGGCGTGTCACCTTACCGGCGATGCGCGCGGGCATCGTCGCTGCCGCATTGTTTGCGTTTGTGATCTCGTTTGAAAACCTGGAGCTGGCGCTGTTCCTCACCAGCCCGGGCGTCACGACGCTGCCGGTCGCGGTGCTGCAGTACCTGGAATACCACATCGATCCGCTCGTTTCGGCGATTGCCGTCGCACAAATCGTCGCCATCGCCGCGGTGCTGTTGATTCTTGATCGCTTCGTGCGGCTGGGTCAGGTGGTTCGATGAAGACGGCGGCACTGATGCTAGACAAACTGAGCAAGCAATTCGGCAGCGTGACCGCGGTAGATGAAGTCAGCCTCAATGTGCAGGCCGGCGAACTGATCGTATTGCTCGGGCCGTCGGGCTGCGGCAAGACCACCACGCTGCGCATGATCGCTGGCTTCGTGCCGCCGTCAGCGGGCGACATTCAACTCGATGGTTCCAGCATCACGGCGCTGCCACCGCACCGGCGCGAGATGGGCATCGTGTTCCAGAGTTACGCGCTTTTTCCCCATCTGTCCGTCGCGCGAAATGTCGCGTTCGGCCTGGAAATGCGGCGGATGCCGCCGGCGTCCTTGCACGCGCGCGTCGCAGAGATGCTGCGTCTTACCAAGCTGGAAGCGTTCGCGTCGCGACTGCCGCGCGAACTGTCCGGGGGTCAGCAGCAGCGAGTGGCCCTGGCGCGTGCGTTGGCAATTCATCCGCGCGTGCTGCTGCTCGATGAACCGCTATCCAACTTGGATGCCGCGCTGCGCCAGGAGATGGCGCGCGAAATCCGCATCCTGCAGCACTCCGGCGGCATCACCACGATCATGGTGACACATGACCAGACCGAGGCTATGGCGCTGGCGGATCGGCTGGTGGTGATGCACGAGGGTCGCGTCCAGCAGATCGGTACGCCCGAACAGGTGCACTCATCGCCCGCCAATCCCTTCGTCGCGCGCTTCATTGGCGGCAGCAACATCGTTGCCGGACGTCTGAGCGACGGCAGGCTTGAACTGGCCGACGGAACGGCGTTCGGCCTGGCCAAACGTTATGCAGACGAGGGCGCAGTGACGCTTGCCGTTCTGCCCGATAGCGTGCGCCTGGTGCCACCTGGACGCGGCCTGGTTGATGGCGAAGTGGAACTTTGCACCTGGCTGGGCGCGGTGGTGGAGCACGCGGTACGCATCGCGCCGAACCTCACCCTGCTGACGCGCGGGCCGGGACTTGGCCCTGATGCAACGTCTCGTCACACTGCAGGAACGCGCGTGGCGCTGCGCTGGGAGGCGGAGGACGAACGGCTCTTCGATTCGGAGGATCGCGCTATGCAAGCAATCAATTGGGAGACGAGTCATGCATGAACCATCTTTGTCGCGGCGTGCTGTGCTGGCCGGCGCTACGTTGCTAGCCGCGCCAGCGATCGTGCGGCAGGCGCGCGCGGCAGAGCAGTGCGTGGTGGGCACCTGGGGTGGCGACTACGCGCGCTTGCTGCGTGAAAATATTGACGATCCGATCCTGAAGCCGGTGGGCGTGGACGTTGTCCAGGATATCGGTGACGAGAACCCGCGCGTCTCTAAGCTGTATGCGCAGAAGAAGCTGCCGCGTGGCACGATGGACATCGCCTGCGTCGGTGCGTTGAACGGCTATCGTGTCACTGAGGGCGAGGTGGTCGAACCGCTCGACGAGACGAAGGTTCCCAACCTGAAGCACGTGCTGGCGGATCTGCGCATGCCGGCTTTCGTGCCGCACATCTATAGTGCACAGGTGCTGGTATACAACCCGGATACGGTGAAGCAGCCGCCGCAGACTATGAGCGATCTGCTCGATCCGAAATGGAAGGGCAAGATTGGCATGGTGGCGACCGCCGGGTCGTGGCTGCTGCAGGCGGCGAGCTTGCACGAAAGCGGCACCACCACGGATTTCGACAAGGCGAAGGCGCTGATGCTGAAGATCAACGGCAACGGCCTGCGCCTGTATCCGGAGACCGACAATCTGGCACCGGCATTCAAGTCCGGGGAGATCGAGGTCGGCATGATCTGGCTTGCGCGCAGCTTCATGTGGCGCAATGGCGGCTTCCCGGTCGCCGGGCAGTTCCCGAAGGAAGGTTCGATCCTCTATGTGTCCGGCATGGTGCTGCCGAAGAATGCGCCCGACAAGGCGGCCGCTTACAAGTACATGAACGCGCTGCTCCAGCCGTCAGCGCAGCAAGGCTTCGCAGCGCATATGGGCTATCTGCCGACAGTGGAGGATGCACCATTGTCGGGCAGTGTCGGCGAACAGCTTTCGCTACCGGAGCCAAAACCGAAGCTGGTCACCCCGGACTATCCAGTGCTGTCGAAGGCGGCGCCGGAGCTGAACGACTGGTGGCTCAAGAACATGCAGCACAGTTGACGCGCGACCACGAACGAACGGCGCGGCACCGGGAGGTCGGTGCAGCGCTGTCGTTACTCGGACCGGCAAGTCTGCTTATGCTATTGGCTCTGGTCGCGCCGCTCGTGATGCTGTTCCGAGCCAGCCTGAACCGCTTCGACCCGACCGAACTGATGATCTCGGCATTGACTGCAGAAAACTACCTGCGGTTCTTCGCGGATCCGTTCTACTGGAACGTGCTGGTCACCACCATCCGCGTGTCCATTATCGTCACTGTGGTCTGCCTGATTTTCGGTTTGCCAATGGCATGGCGCCTGGCACGCACGACGAGCCGCTGGAAATCAGCGCTGGTCGTGCTGATGGTGTTGCCTCTGTTTGTCGGCTCCACCACGCGCACCGCCGGTTGGATGATCCTATTCGCTCGGGGGGGCCTGCTGGATAATTTGACCGGCCTGAACCTGATGTTCGCAGAGCCTGCGGTGATCGCCGGCATCATCGCCATCAACCTGCCATTCACGGTTCTGACATTGCAGAGCGTTTTTGAGGGCATCGACCCACGGCTGGAAGAAGCCGCTGCCTCGATGGGGGCTGCGCCGTCGCGCGCGTTCCGGCGCATCGTTCTTCCGCTGGCGCTGCCGGGCATCGCCATAGCGGCGGTGCTCTGCTTCATCCTGTGTATGAATGCCTTTGCCACGCCTCTGCTGCTCGGCGGCCCGCATTTCCAGATGATGGCACCGCTGCTGTTCTGGGCATTTAGCAGCGACAACAACTGGCCATTTGCCGCGTCGATCGCCTTTATCCTGATGGCGACCACACTGCTTTTGACGGCAGCGGCAAATCGCTTGATCCCCCGCCGCTACCGCATCTGAGGCAACACCGGCACTTCAGCCGTTTGCGGGGCGTTGCCTGTTGCGAATAACCGGCTAACCTTGCCGGGCGGGTAAAGCCTCATGCACCGCGCGTCAAAAGTGAAGAACAACGGAGGGTTGTCGTCATGTCTGGAATTGTCGGAACTACCTCGACCGTCCCGTGGTGGAGGGAACCCACCAAGGACCAATGGTACGCCTACTTCGCCGCGTGGCTCGGTTGGACCCTCGATGCGTTCGATTTCACTATTTTTCTACTGATCATGCTGCCGATCAGCCAGGAATTCGGTGTGCCGCTGACCGCGGTGACTGCGGTATTCGCTGTGACTCTGTGGTTGCGCCTGATTGGGGCGACGGCGGCAGGTTGGCTCGCGGATCGATGGGGCCGCAAGACGCCGCTGATGATCTCGATCCTGTGGTATTCGATCTGCAATCTGATCGCGGGATTCTCCCCAAGTTTCCTGTTCCTGTTCCTATTCAGGGCATTGCTTGGCATCGGGATGGGCGCTGAATGGCCGGCCGGTGCGGCGCTGGCAATGGAATCCTGGCCGGCGCGTTCGCGCGGCCTGATGTCAGGCGTGCTGCAAGGATCGTGGGGTCTCGGCTACGCGCTGTCGGCTGCCGCCTACGGTCTGCTCTACACGCCGCTTGAAGCTTGGCACAAGGGCTACGGCTGGCGCGGCATGCTGATCCTGGGCGTGCTGCCGGCGCTGGCCTGTGTATGGATCCGTTACTACGTGAAGGAGCCCGAGGTCTGGTCCAAAAATCAGCAGATCCAGGCCGACACCAAGCAGGAAGTGAAGCTGCCGCTGTTCGCTATCTTCAAGCGGCAATATCTGTGGAACACCATCACGGGGTGCCTGTGGATGGCGGCCAACTTCTGCGTCTACTACTCCATCTGGGCGCTGCCCAGCACCTATCTGCAGAAAGAACTCGGCTGGACGCCAGCGATGGTGTCGATACCGTTGTTCTGGGGCAATATCCTGGTGTTCGCCTCGTCGGCCTTCTGGGGCGGCCTCTCGGACAGGATCGGGCGGCGCTGGGCGCTCATGATTCCCTGCACCATCGCGATCTTCATCACCCCGATCTATCTGACGACGCGCGATCCACTGGTATTCATTTCGGGGTTCCTGCTGCAGGCGTTGATCGTCGGCGGCAAGGACACGCTTAACCCCGCGTGGCTCTCTGAACGCTATCCGACTGAGATCCGCGCTTCGGCTGCCGGGTTCGTCTACCACCAGGGCGCGATCTGGGGCGGCTTCGTCGCACCGGTTCTCGCCTACTTCGCGGTAGAGCGAGGGATGGGTTTCGCCTGGCCGATGATGGTCTCGACCATGGGGTGGCTGGTGGTCCTGGTCATTGCCGTATTCTTGGGCCCGGAGACCAAGGGCAAGGAGCTGGTGCCGGACCTGCAGATCTTCGAGCGCGAGGAATACCCGTAGTAAGCCCTGCTATCGACGCGAAGCGGCCGGGTAACGTCCCGGCCGCTATCGTCTGTGCCGCGCAGGCGCTGGTTCGGGCACCCGTTCCGCGATGATGCCCTCCGGTAGCACTCGCAGGATCACCAGAAGCAACACGCTCACCAGCAACTCGCGCACCGCAGCCAGTTGCGCCGGCGCGAGAAATGGCAGGAACGGCGCGGCGAAGCGTGTGCCCTCTAGCAGCGTCATGATCAGCACTGCGCCCAGCACTGCGCCATAATTGTTGCCAATGCCGCCGGCGACAAGCGCCAGGATGATGTTCAGCGTCAGGAGTGGCGCAAAGATGTCGGGCGCGACGTAGGAGGTCTGGTGGGCATACAGCGCACCTGCCATCCCAATCACGGCGGCGCCGACAGCGAAGGCCTTCACTTTGAACGCCAGCACCTGCTTGCCCGCCACCGCGGCGACGTCCTCATCATCGCGGATCGCGCGCAGCACGCGCCCGAAAGGCGACAGCGACAGACGCTGCATCACCAGCAATGTTGCGATCAGCACTGCAATGACGATGCCGAGAAACACCAGGTTGAACTGGCGCGGATCGAGTGTGCCGCGCCATGGGCCGGGAATGCCGGCAATACCGTCTGAGCCATTGGTCAGCCAGATCTCGTTGGCGGCAGCGATGCGCACGGATTCGGAAAAGCCGAGAGTGACGATGGCAAGATAGTCGGCGCGCAGCCGAGCAGTGATCAGCGCCACGACCGCACCGGTTGTCGCTGCTGCCAACGAAGCTGCGATAATGCCGAGCGGGATGGCAATGCCGGACTTGGTAAGCAGCGCGGTGGTGTAGCCACCGACAGCAAAGAACCCGGCGAGTCCCAGGTTCACAAGGCCCGCCATGCCCCAGGTCAGGTTCACGCCCAGCGCCAGCAACGCGTAAATGCCGGCGCTGATCGCCATTGCGATAAGGTAGGCCGACATCAGTAGGCGCGTGCGCCCAGGATGCCGCGCGGACGGAAGCTCAGCACCAGCAGGATGGCCAAGAAGCCGACCACAGTGCGATAGTCCGGCGGCAGCGCGAGCTGCGACAGTTCCTCGGCAATGCCAACGGTGAGCGCACCGACGACCGCACCGGGAATGCTGCCCAACCCGCCAACCACCGCCGCGGCGAAAATAGCCAGGATGGCGCGGAACCCGGTCAACGGGTCGATCGACGTATCCAGACCCAGCAACATGCCGCCCAGGCCGGCGAGCCCCATCGCGACAAAGTTGACCATGGCGGCGATTCGATCGGTGTCGATGCCCTTGATGGCTGCAAGGGTCGGATTGTCTGCAACCGCGCGCATTGCCTTGCCCAGTCGGGTGAAGGTCAGCAGCGCGAACAGCACCGCCACGACGACCACTGATATCGCCAGGTCCTCAAGCTGCTGCGGTCCGACCCGCAGACCTGAAAAGCGCCAATCGCGTGTGATCGGCAGGTCGAAATTCCGAAGCGCATTGCCGAAGGCGAGGCGTACGACGTTTTCCAGTGCGATGGTCAGCGCAACAGAGGCGATGGTGGTGGTGATGAGCCCCGCGGACCGCAACGGCCGCAGGACCAGCGTGTCGCTGGTCACGCCGAACACGCCCGCGACGATGAACGCGATGACGGCAGCAGGAAGCAGCGTCAGGCCCAGCCAGACATTGGCGCAGTAGCCGGCGAAGGCGCCGATCGTCGCATGCGAGGCGACGGCAAAATTCGGAAAACGCAACACGGCGTAGATGGCGGTGAGCCCAATGGCCGGTGCGGTGAGGATGGCACCGGCCATCACGCCGTTGAGCGCCAGCTGCGCGATGTCAATCAGCACTACGAGACTTCAAGGAACTTGAGCGCCCCGTTGTCGACCCGATTGTAGCGGAACTTGCAGTCCGTGATGTCGCCGATATCGGTGAACGTGCATGGCCCGCTGGCACCGGAATATTTGATATTCTTCCCCTGCTTCAGCGCGGCCAAGCCATCGACCGCGGTATAGACCCTTTCGCCATCGCTGTTGGTGATCTTGCGGACGTTGTCGCGGATTGCACTCCCGGTGGCTTCGCCGGCCTTGGCGATGGTCAACGCTACGATGCTGATCCAGTCGGTCGCTTGCGCTTCGTAGGAGTCCGGCGCTGCGATACCGAGACGCTTTGCCGTCGCCGCGTAGGCGGGTGAATCGACATCGGCCGACGGCTGCACGGTGTAGACGCCCTGCGTCACTTCCTTCGGGAGCTCTTCAAGGCTCTTTGCGGTCAGCGCATAGGACTGGCAGAAACGATCACCGTCATAGCCGGCACGGTAAAGGTCACGCAGCACGACAGCGACATCAGGTGCGTAGCCGTTGAGGTAGAGAAAATCCGGCTTCGCCTTCAGTGCCTGGTCCACCTCCGAACGATAGCTCGTCTTGTCCTTGTCATAGACCAGCGAGCCTATAACGCTGACACCCTTCGGCGTCAGAGTGTCGGTCAGGTACTTCCGCGTCGGCTCCGCGAACGGCGCCTGGATCGCCAGGATGAACACGCGCTTCGCGCCATGCCGGATGATGAACTCGGCGTGCTTCGTGGCCTGCAGCTGATTGTTTGGCTGCGTCCTGATCAGATAGCCCTGATGCGGCAGGTGGGTGATGGAGTTGGCACCTGAAACCGTGGTGAGGAAGGTCTTGCTCTCCCAGCACACTGGCGCGACTGCCGTAGTCACGGCAGAAGCCCACGTGCCCATGAGCACAGGCACCTTGTTCACATCAATCAACTTGTGCGCGGCGCGCACCGCAGCCTCGGGATTGGTTTCGTCATCCTCGACCACCAGAGCGATCTTGCGTCCAAGGACGCCACCAGTGCCGTTGATCTCGCTGACCACTGCCTCAATCGCCTTCAGCATGCGCGGTCCATCGAACGCGCCGGCACCGGTGAGCGGGGTCAGGATGCCAAGAGGCAGCAGCGCAACCTGTGCATGCCCTATGGCGGGTGCTGCGAGAGCTGCGGTCGACAGCAACCGGCGGCGAGTGAGCATCGGACCTCCTCATATTTCGGCCGGCGTCGCGCCGAGGAAGAGACGGCGAATGTCCGGATCGGCAGCTAGGTCGGCCGCCGCACCATCGCGATTGTTGCGGCCGTCCACAAGGATGCTGGCTCGGTGCGCGATCTCCAGCGCCTGGGTCGCGTTCTGCTCCACCAGGGCGATGGCGATGCCGTCGTGATTGATCGACTGGATGGTCGCGAACAGGGTCTCGGCAGCGGCCGGCGACAGACCAGCGGACGGTTCGTCGAGCAGCAAAACCGTTGGGTGCACCATCAGCGCCATTGCCATGGCCAGTACTTGGCGTTGTCCGCCCGACAAGGTGCGCGCGGCTCGGCTGCGGCATTCGGCCAGCAGGGGGAAACGTGTGAACACCTCCTCGATGCGCCGACACGTGGCCACAGGCTCTATCCAGCCCGCCATCTCCAAGTTCTCGCGGACCGACAGTGTGGCGAAGACGTTCTGTTCCTGCGGCACGAAAGCGACGCCGCGCCGGCTGATCTCGCGTGGGGCAAGGCCATGGATCGGTTCGCCGCGCAGTGTGATGCTGCCGCGCGCGGGGTGCAGCAGGCCCGCGATGGTCTTCAGCAGCGTCGATTTGCCGGCGCCATTCGGTCCGATGATGGCGACGATGTCACCATCCTCGACAGTCAGGTGCACGCCCTTCAGGATTTCGTCGCCCCGTCCATAGCCTGCGACGATGTCATGGGCCGCGAGCAATGGCTCAGCCATGCCGCCGCCCCATATACGCTTCCTGCACCTCAGGATTTTCCGCCAGATCGGCGAACGATCCCTGTCGCAGATGGCGGCCTTCGGCCATGACGATGACTGGATCGCAGAGCGAGGCAATGGTGTCCATGTGATGCTCGATCAGCAGCACAGAGATGCCTTCAGTGACCAGTTGGCGCAGATGTTCACCAATCTCGCGCGCGAGCGATGGATTGACCCCGGCCACCGGCTCGTCCAGCAACAGCAGCTTCGGTTCCGCCATCAGCGCCCGGCCGATTTCCAACAGCTTCTTCTGTCCGCCCGACAAATCGGCGGCGCGGTCATAAAGTAAGTGCGTCAGGTTCAATCGTGCCGCAATGACAATCGCCCGCTCGCGCAATTCGGCTTCGCGACGACGGGCAGGGGCAGACCGCAGAAGCGCGTGCATCAATCGCTCGCCCGGTTGGTGGCTGCCATAGAGCAGCAGGTTCTCCAGCACGGATAGTCGCGGAAAGCCGCGTGCGATCTGGAACGTGCGCACGAGGCCCAGGCCAGTGATCCGATCCGGGCGCCAGCCGGTGATATCGCGCTGCTCGAACAGCACGCTCCCGGAGTCCGGCGGCACGAGGCCAGAGATACAGTTGAACAGTGTTGTCTTGCCGGCGCCGTTCGGACCGATCAGGCCGGTGATGCGGCCGGCCTCAACGACGAGATCGAGACCGCGCAGGGCATGGACGCCATAGTAGCTGCGAACAAGGCGACGAATTTCAAGCAGGGGCACCGGGCCAGTTCAGCCCGGTGCGTCGGAAACCGCAACCGGTTAGGCACGCCGTGCGGCACGTGGCGCCGCGAGCAAACTGTCCAACGTCTGCTCGAATGCCGGTTCGAGCTTGGTGAACCGCACGTGCAGACGACCCTCCGCATCCCTCGTGCGGACGTCGAAGCTAGCGCGGGCGCCGCCGCGGCGTTCGAGCATGACCGTGCCGTGCTCGCCAATCGCATCGCCGGCATTGGTCAGCGCAATTGCCGCGCCGCCGTGGGATATATCGCTGAGCACGCCGGCGAAACGCTTGGTCTCCGCGCCGAATGCAACTGAACAGGGTTCCTCGAGCACTGTACGAGGTTCGAGACGGCGATCGGCCTCGGTTGTTGCTGTGCGCACGGTGTGCACCAGGGCGCCGCGTAGCAGCGCGATGTCGCCCGCTACCTTGTTTGACGTCGCCCGCAACTTTACCGCCTGTTCGCCGGTCATACGCGCTTCATCCGAAACCTCGGCGATCCGATTGGTCACCTCCTGGACGGCCGCGCCGCTCTCGGTGACATTGCGGGCAATCTCTTGGGTCGCTGCGTTCTGCTCTTCGATCGCCGCAGCGACCGACACCGCCACCTGCGCCACCTCATCCAAGGTTAGGCCGATTGCATCGACGGCGGCTACTGCCGCGTCGGTCGCGCTGCGAAGGCCGGCAATCTGTTGCGAGATCTCCTCGGTCGCCTTGCCGGTCTGTGCTGCCAACGCCTTCACCTCACCGGCCACAACGGCGAATCCCTTGCCCGCCTCGCCGGCGCGCGCCGCTTCAATCGTGGCGTTGAGCGCAAGCAGATTGGTCTTGCCGGCAATGTCGGCGATCAGTCGCACCACGGCACCGATGCGTTCGGCGGCCTGAGACAACGAGCGGATCGTGTTCTGTGCATCGGCACCCTTGGTAGCCGCGCCGCGTGACACGCTGCTGGCACGTTCCACTTGCGACGATACCTCCTGGATCGCGGCGGCCAGTTCCTCGCTTGCAGAGGCAACGACCTGCGCGTTCTTCATCGCCTGATCGGCTGCGCCCGCGACGTGCTGCGCATTTGCACTGACTCTTTCAGCCGATCCGGCCATGGCGTCTGCTTCGCGTGCCATCATGCCGGTATCTGCCGCTACCTGCTCCACCGCAGTGCCGGCCTCCTGTTCGATCGTCTGTGCCATGCGGTCCACGGTCTCGCGCCTGACGACCGACGCACGCCGTTCGAATTCGCTGCGCTCCCATGCGGCAAAGGCGAGATGCGCCCGCATGGCGCGCAGCATCGCTGTCACTCGGTTGAATTCGCGTGCCGTCGGTCGCGAGATCTCCGCTGTCAGGTTGCCATTGATAATGGCAGCGAAATGCGTCTCGAGCTGGTGCGTGCAGCGTCGCACCGCGGAGAACAAGGTTCGGGCCAGGATCGCAACACTGATCAGCCCAGCCAGCGCCAAAGCGATGCCGGTCGCCAGGCGCCAGTCCAGTTCCTTTACCGCGTGCATGTATGCGGCGTGACCTGTCTCGATCTGCTGATCGACCAGCGCGCGGTCGCCATCGAAAACCGCCTGAAACAGCGGGGGTGCCTGCTTCTCGAACAAGGTGTTCAGCTCGGCGAGTTCGCCGCGGCGCGCCAGGGCAAACGCTGGCTCGATGATTTCGCGCACCAGAACAGCGTATTGCCGTTCGAACCCGTCGGCCAAAGTCTGCTGTGCGGCGGTCAGCTCTCCAGTCCGGTAGGCATGCCACAATTCATCGATCTGCTTTATGTTGGCGCGGACCGGCGTTTCGCGGTCACCGAGCACCACTCCGACTGCCGCGCCACGCCCTAGCGCGACGGTCATCTGTGCGATGTGGTTGCGGTTGTCTCGAACGCGATCCACGATCGTGCGCAACTGGTTCACTGCGACAAGATCGTGGTCATAAACGTGACGCAGCGTTGCGTTTGAGGAGCCCATGCCGCCGAAGCCCAGCCAGCCAATCGATGCGATCGTCAGCAGTGCCGCGGCCGTCACCGCGAGCAGGCGGCCGGTCACCGAATGTGCCCACTCCACAAGCCATGCTCGTGGCCCGCTGCGTACCACCTCGCCGTCAGCGAGCGCTATACCCTTGGCGGTGCCGGCACGAATGGCGGCGTACGACCGTTCCGCTGCGTCGATCTGCGCGCGCGTCGGCTTCGATCGGATCGAGATGTAGCCAGTGACCTCACTGCCCTCGACCACCGGTGTGACATTCGCTCGCACCCAATAGAAATCGCCGCTCTTGGAGCGGTTCTTCACCAATCCGTCCCAAGGGCGCCCGGCCTTGATGGTCGCCCACAGATTGGCAAACGCCTCCTTCGGCATCTGCGGGTGGCGAACGATATTGTGCGGCGAACCGACTAGCTCCCCCTCGGTAAATCCGCTGGTCTCGACAAACACGTGGTTCGTGAAGACGATATTGCCGCTGCGGTCGGTGCGGGAGACCAGCGGTTCGCCCTCGGGCACCTCGATTTCGTGGTTGGTGATCGGCTCGTTGACGCGCATGGGTCATCTCCTGCCGCACCGGCGCGGGTCGCGGTCGGATGCAGAGAACAAGGGTTTGGTTGAGATTTCGTAAGGGGAATTGGGGTAATCATGACCAGTTACCTGTTCAGCGGCGGGCGCTTCCTCGACCCCCATAAAGACGAGCTCCAGGACGGCATTTCGGTGCTGGTCGAGAACGGAACGGTGAAGGAGGTCTCGGACCGACAGATCAGCAGCGGGGCTGCCACAAGCATCGACCTGCGCGGACGCACGCTGATGCCAGGACTGATTGACTGCCATATCCATGTCGTGCTGACCGAGGTGAACCTGCGGCTGCTGGCCGACGTGCCGCTGACGCTGCTCGCGGCCAAGGGATCGGTCGCGATGCGCGCGATGCTGCGCCGCGGCTTCACTACGCTGCGCGATACCGGTGGCGCCGATTATGGGATGAAGGCGGCGGTGGAGCAGGGGCTGTTCGAAGGTCCGCGGCTATTCATCGCCGGCCAGCCTCTGAGTCAGACTGGTGGCCATGCCGACCATCGCCTGCGCACGCACGACCGCGAGTTCTGTGCCTGCTGCTCGGGCCTGTCCTGGACGGCACGCGTCGCCGACGGACAGCCTGAAGTGATCAAGGCGACGCGTGACGAACTGCGCAAGGGCGCCGACCACATCAAGCTGATGGTCTCGGGCGGCGTCGCATCACAGGCCGATCCGCTGGAGAGCCTGCAATACCGTATCGACGAGATCGAGGCCGCGGTGGACGAGGCGACGAGGTGGGGCAGTTATGTCTGCGCGCACGCCTACTCAGCCAAGGCGATCGAACGCGCGGTGAGGGCTGGCGTGCGTACGATCGAGCATGGCAACTTGATCGACTCACCGACAGCGCAGCTGATGGCAGAGCGCGGCGCTTACCTGGTGCCGACACTTGTCGCATATGACGCTCTGAAACGACGTGGGCCGGAATACGGCCTGTCCAGCTACAGCCTGGCGAAGAACGAGCTGGTGTTGGACGCCGGCCTGCGCTCGCTGGAGATCGCGCGCGCGGCAGGAGTGAAGATCGGGTTCGGTTCCGATCTGTTGGGGCAGCTGCAGAACGATCACTGCAACGAATTCATGATCCGACGCGAAGCGATGAGCGCGCCGGACATCATTCGCTCGGCCACGCTGGTGAATGCCGAGATCATTCGTCAGGAGGGCAAGCTAGGGGAGTTGGTCCCTGGCGCGCACGCCGACCTGCTGGTGGTGGACGGCGATCCCTATCGCGACATATCGGTATTGCTCGGGGACGGGCGCAGCATTCCCGCGATCATGTCGAATGGTCGGTTCGTGAAGAACGCCCTGGCCGCGTCACCGTGATCGTCGTGGCCTGGGGCGTGACGTAGCCTGCTGCTGGTGGGCCTTCCTGCAACCCGATGAACAAAAGGTTGGGGGCGACCTGGATGTCCTGCAGGAACTGCGACACGGCACGGACCCTGGCCTGCTGGAGCGGCATTGGGGTTTCTGCCGGTCCAGCGACGTCCACCTGCAGCAGGGGCGGCGCCAACAACGCTGCGACCAGACTGGTAAGGACGTCGCGGCCCTTGGCGTCCAGCTCCGCGCCGCCGGTCGGGAACAATGTCTGGTCGGGCAGGGTCACGCGCGCACCGTCCTGCAGCCGTTCCAACGTCACGCTGCCACTGGCGAGCTCGGGGGAAAGTTCAACCTGCAATCGGTCGCCGAGGTCCTGCGGGCTCCGTTCGGACGCGCAGCCCAGCAGCAGCACGAGTTGGGCGATGAAGACCGATGCACGGAGCGGACCCATGCGTATCATTCCTTGAACTCCTGCCGATGCGACCGGACTGTGACGCACTTCATAGGCTCGAGCAGTTCCTCGGGGCATCTGGAGACAGCATAGGGAGACAGGAGGCGGTTCACCAGGAGGTTATTTCGATGGTTGCCTGGCAGCGGGCGACACCTCATACTGCATTGTTGGAACCCCGGGATGGACGCATATACACAAGAACGCCGATTGCTGCGCATCAACACGGTCCTGGGCCAGGACCATGTGTTGTTGGTGTCGCTGCGCGGGCAGGATGTGCTGTCCACCTGTTTCTTCTATGACCTCGAACTGGCCTCGACTGACGCGGCGATAAAGCCGGAAGATCTGCTGGGAACGCCCGCGACCATATGGCTGGTGGACGGCGCCGGGTTCAAGGCGCCGATCAACGGCATCTTCTCGCGCTTTTCCATGGTGCAGCGGGGCGGCCGCGGCCTGACCGTCTATCGTGTCCGGCTGGTACCGACGCTGTGGCTGCTGACGCGCACCAGCGATTGCCGGATCTTCCAGGACATGAGCGTCCAGCAGATCGTCGATAAGATCCTGGGCGAATACGGCATCAGCAAGAAGTCGTGGCGGCTGAACGGCGAACATCCGAAGCGCGATTACTGTGTGCAGTATCGCGAGACGGCGCACGACTTCATCTGTCGTCTGCTGGAAGAGGAGGGGATCTTCTTCTATTTCCAGCACGACGACGGCAGCCACATCGTGGTGTTCAGCGACAACAACCGCGGCTTTGCCAATTGTGCCAATACACACGTGGTGGCGTCGCCCGAGGTCGGCACACTGGGCGGCATCTGGGAATGGGCGAAAAGCTATCAGGTCCGCTCGGGGCAATGGGCGCTCGAGGACTACAATTTCGAGACGCCGTCGACCAATCTGCTGGCGAAGAAGCCATCGATCAATCCGGTCCTGACGAAGCGCAAGCTGGAGATGTTCGACTATCCGGGCCGCTATGCGACGAGTGGTCCCGGTCAGAATGCGGCGAAGCTTCGCATCGAATACGAGGAGTCGGCCTACCAGGCGATCAATGGCGAGGGTGCCTGCGTCGGGTTCGATGCCGGCAGTGTCTTCAAGGTGACCAACGCTGAAGGCGATGATGCTGGCAGCGAGTTCGTGCTGACGTCGGTCTCGCATGAGGCGGATGACTGGAGCCTGGTGACGCAGGATGCCGATCCGGCCACCTATACGAACCGGTTCATCTGCACGTCGCGCAAGGTGCCGTATCGGCCGCCGATGAAGACACTAGTTCCGCGCATCCATGGCACGCAGACTGCGGTGGTTACGGGGCCGGGGGGCGAAGAAATCTTC
This sequence comes from uncultured Alphaproteobacteria bacterium, assembly GCA_963850535.1. Classification (GTDB taxonomy): domain Bacteria; phylum Pseudomonadota; class Alphaproteobacteria; order Acetobacterales; family Acetobacteraceae; genus JAMXLO01. The sequence continues at coordinate 154,414 of CAWKMC010000028.1, forward strand.
ACCGACAAGTACGGCCGCATCAAGGTGCAGTTCTTCTGGGACCGCCAGGGCAAGAAGGACGAACACAGTTCGTGCTTCGTGCGGGTGGCGCAGAGCTGGGCGGGTCGCAATTTCGGCACCTGGTACCTGCCGCGTATTGGCCAGGAGGTGGTCGTTACCTTCCTGGAGGGTGATCCGGATCGGCCGCTGGTCGTTGGCTCGGTCTATAATGCCGAGCAGATGGTGCCGTTCGCACTGCCCGGCAACAAGACACAGAGCGGGCTGCGCACCCGTTCGTCGCTCGGTGGAGGTGCGGCCAACTGCAACGAGTTTCGTTTCGAGGACAAGAAGGGGTCGGAGCAGGTCTTGCTGCATGCCGAGAAGGACCTGACGAAGGAGGTCGAGCACGACGCGTCGCACTGGGTGGGGCACGACGAGACCACCACGGTCGACAACAACCGCACCGAGACAGTGCACGCCAACGAGACGATCACCATCGACAAGAATCGCACCGAGACGGTGCATATGAACGAGACGGTGAATATCGATCTGAATCGCTCGCATACCGTGGGCCTGGTGGATACGCTGACGGTCGGTGCAGCGCGTGTGCACACGGTGGGGGCGGCAGAGGCGATCACAGTCGGTGCGGCGCAGACCATCACGGTGGGTGCAGTGCAGGCGACGACGGTGGGTGCGTCGCAATCGACCGATGTGGCGGATAACCGGTCGGTGTCGGTGGGCAAGGATCAGACGATTTCGGTCGCCAAGGATCAGACGATTTCGGTCAGTGGCAGCGAAGCGAATTCGATCACCAAGGACCGATCCACCAACGTCGGGGAAAACGAGACGCTGGAGGTGGGCAAGAAGATTGCCATCAATGCCGGCGACGAGATCATGCTGAAGACCGGGTCGGCCACGATCACCATGAAGAAGAATGGTGATATCACCATCGAAGGCAAGCAGATAACGATCAAGGGGTCGGGCGATGTCATCATTAAAGGACAAAAGATCCTCCAGAACTGAAGGCGCGGCAAAGACCTACCAAGTATTGATCAAGCAAATCGCTAGTGCCGGGATGCGCCACGATGTGAGGAAACGGGATGTTTGTCAGTCAGAACACCACGCCTTTCCTGGCTGAGACGTTCCCGTATCAGGACAAGCAGTGCGCAAATTCTGCGTTGCTGTCGTCCGTGCGACATTCGACGTGGGCGCCGACGGAAGCTGCACTCCGAGCGAGGAGCAGACTCCATTCGTTTTCGCCGACGCGCACTACGGTGATCCGGAAATTACATCGGTCCGTGTCGAGATGGATTTCGTACCCGTCAAGCCGCGTTGCGAGGTTCTGCTAGATGCGATGGCCGTCGCCCCGGGAGGCCACCCCGTCGATGCCCTGGAAGTCGGCTTGTTTGGCCCAAACATGCAGAAGCGCGCTGTCGTCACCGGCGAACGGCGATGGTTCAGCGGTGCGCTTGGCACGCAGCCATCGGCCCCGATGCCCTTCGTATCGATGCCGCTGGCGTGGCATCTGACCTTCGGCGGCTGGGATCGCACCGACCCTGATGCCACAAGGCACCGCAGCGACGCCGTCAATCCGATCGGCACCGGCTACCTGTTCAGGCAAGGTCATGTCGATGGCGCCTTGCTGCCGTCGATCGAGGATCCGCGTTCGCGCATGAACTTCTGGAATGGTCGCCCGACGCCGATCGGCTTCGGTCCCGTGCCACGCTTTGCCGCAAGCCCGGGTGCGTTACGCCGGTACCTACGACGAGCACTGGATCGAGAACGTGATGCCTTTCTTGCCGGCAGGATTTCGATGATCGTTACTTCCAGGCGGCGCCGGAGGATCAGTGGCTCGACACACTGACCGAGGGAATGAGGTTCGATTGCCAGAACATGAGCGCCAGCGGCCGGTTCAAGGTAGTGCTGCCGAAGCTCAAGGTTCCGGTGCGGTTTGTGTTCGATGACCGGACGGAGCACAAGAACATAAATCCGGACACGCTGACCATCATTCCGCACGAGAGCAGGATCGTTCTTGTGGGTCGGGCGACGGCGAAGCTGCCGCGCAAGTTCGTCAAGTTGCAGCAGGTGCAGGTGGGGCAAGCAAACCTGGAGCCATCACCATTCAAGCCGCATTATGCCAGCCTGGGTGAGGCGGTTGCCGAGCTTTCCAGGATACGGCGCAAGCGATGACCGTGGTGTCGTGCATCAGCATGATTTCGCCGGTCGGCTACAGCGCCGCCGCGACATGCGCCGCATTGCGTGCTGGCATCTCCGCTTTCGAGGAGCTGGACTATCCCGACAACAATGGCGTGCCGCTGCGGGGAGCGCGGATCGATGCCATAGCGCCGGCAAAGCGAGGCCGCGAGCGCCTGGTCGCCCTCGCCCAGCTTGCAATAGAACACATCGACCCAGAAGCGGCGGCACTGCCTTGGTCGCAGATGCCGATCATACTGTGCACGCGTGAACGGAGGTACCCGGCGCTCGGCTGAACGGCATCCTAGCCGGGCTGAGGCTACCGGACGGATCGTGCTGACGCAGCGGCGGACGGCGCATATCCCCACCGGCCAGACCTCGGCCTTTGCCGCGTTGCTGCAGGCGCGGAAGATGCTCGACGACGACAACGAGCCTGCCTGCCTGCTGCTCGCCCTCGACAGCCTCATCGACGCCAGAACGCTCGCATGGCTCGACGGCCAAATGCGCCTCAAGACGAGCGCGGTCACCGATGGGCTCATCCCGGGCGAAGCGGCGTGCCTCGCCGTGGTCAGCCGCGAGCCGCTGACGCCGCACTTTGTGGTCGTCCGCGGCCTCGGTCTCGGCACCGAGATGGCAACGGCAACCAACGAAGAGCCGTTTCGCGCCGACGGGCTGGCGGCAGCGCTCAAAAATGCCCTCGCCGAAGCGCGGACGGAAATGCACGATGTCGCGTTCCGGCTAAGCGATGTCGCGGGTGGAGTCCTACGCCTTCGAGGAACTGGTGTTGGCGCAGCTGCGCAACATGCGCAAAACCCGTCCCGAGCAGCCCTCTGGCACGCTGCCGACTGCATCGGCGATACCGGTGCTGCGGCTGGCCTGATCCAGTTCGCCTGGGCAGAGCAGCACAATTGCGGCTACGCGCCGGGCGACATCGCCGCGCTGCACGGCAGTTCGATGGCATTCAGCGGCCGCGCGGCTGCTGTGGTCTCCGGGGTGAGCGCGACGCGATGACCAAGAACGTGTTCGCTGGGACCTGGGAAATTGCTGCCGAGAACGGCATGAACAAGTCGATCGCGCGCTTCCCGGATGTGTGCATGTCACCGCCATCGCCGCCGGCCGGGCCGATCCCGATCCCCTATCCGGACACCTCATTCTCGAACAACCTCAAATCTGGTTCGAGCACGGTCAAGATCGGCGGCAAGGGCGCGGCGCTGGCGCAGAAGTCCTACTACAAGGCCGGTGCTGGGCGACGAGGCGGCCACGCGCACCTTTGGCTCCAATGTCATTACGCATCAGATCACTGGCAAGACCTACTTCCAGGCGGTGCATGGACGTGAAGTTCGAAGACAAGAATGTGTGCCGGCACATCGACATCACGACGAGCAACCATGGGTCCACGCCGCCCGGGACGCCACCGGCGCCAGCGGCGAGACGCAGACCCTGGCCGACGCCCAGGCCGCCAACGCCAAGTGCCCCTGCTGCGGTGACCCGGCCCATCCCTGGCAAAGGACGCGACCGGCAAACCGTTCGACCTCGTCAAGGAGGACGACTTCTGGCAGGGTCGCATCAATGCGCTGACGGACGCCGCTGACAAGGCGCACTTCAGCCTATTCTTGACCAACTCAAAGAGGAGGAAAGCCAACGCCAGGGCCAACGCCGCGGCGGGCCGCAAGACCTGCAACAACGTCCACCCCAACGAGGAGAGCGGCTGCGCTTCTTACCCGCGACAGCCCGCCCGTAGACAGCTATCCCGGCCATCCGGCGGGGGACCGCACCGTCGCCCAAAAGGCCCGTCGGGCAGTTCAACGCGGCGGCCAAGGGGCGGGCCGTGGCGGCCTGGGAGACGGCCACCAACAACCCGAATATGACCTACTACCAGTTGAACCATAAAACGCCGCTCCAGGGCGGGGCTGCCACAATCCCCACAACGTGGTCCCCGACAGCCAGATGGGCGACCCGGGCTGCCAGAAGATCGAGGACCTGCAGAGCGCCATGGAGCAGATCAACGGCCTCTTCGACCAAGGCCGCTTTTGGGGGAGCCTAATGCCGCGCATCGACCTCACTGACCTGCAGCATCGCGACTTCGCCTTCGGCTTCCACGCGCGGCGCCGGGAGGAGGGCGCGCAGGACGGGCTGCCCGGCGGGGAGCTGCGGAGGCCTGGGGTGCCGTCGCGGAGGTGCTGGGGCTTTGCCAGCACGGAGACTTCTTGGGCCTGCCACTGCTCGCCGGCCTGATGACGAGGGTCGACGGTTACCTCTATCGCTCCGCGATCGTCAACATCGTGGGATGCGCCGGTAGCCTGGGGGTCGATCCAGCGCCTTCGTGGCCGGGCTCCAGGGCGTGATCCCGGACCATGAGTCGCACATGTTGGGGCGCGGACGCTGAGCCTGAGCTGCAATGCGGCGGCGGTGGGTCCGCTCCTACGTCTTTACCCAAGGCCCACGACCTCAATGGACGGCTCACCATATCGCATGAACTGTCGTTTCTGCTGGAGGAGGGCCCCGGCCCGATCTGGATGGGCGCGGAGAGGAAGAGGGCGAGGTGGGACCGGGGGTCCATGCACGGATCGAGGAATACGCCGAGCTGCTTCGGGACGCTGCTCGCGCCATGGACGCCCTGCCCTCGGACATCCCGAGGGGAGCAGGCCCCGGACGCGCGGACGCTGTTCGAGGGTGGCTCCCTGGAACGTCGGGGGGACAACCCGCAGGCTCCTGGCGCCGGCTTGGGGCGGCCGATCTCAACGAGGAATGGGCGTTCCGGGGGATCCATAGTCTTCGGGGCGGCCACGGGCGTGGACTGCACCCCCTTCTGGACCCGCGACTACGCGCTGCGGCGCCTCGACGCGATGGCGATCGTGCAAGGGTTCCTGGACAGCCCCGAGGCTGGCCGCTTCGAGCCAGGCCGCCGCTACTTCTCGGCCACCCAGTTCCCGAATTAAGGCGGGACCAATCCAATCAAGTCCTTGATCTTGGAGGGTTCGAAGATCGGTCCCCCCGTTCGTTGGTGCGTCCCGCCAACCACGCCTCAACCCTATCCGGCAAGGCGAGGTTCACCATCTCATCCCCGATGTGTCTGGCGAAACCCGGCCCTAATTCCTCCGGATCCACCGTGAACAGCTTCGTCTCCCTCTCGCGCCTCCGGAAACAGCTCCAGGAATGCGGCGACCGCCGGCACCGCGACGGAGGGCTCTGCGCATCCGCTCGATCAGCCACGGAAGCACCGACCTGGCGCCCAGCATGCCCACGCCGCGCACCGCGACCGGCGCCGTCGCCGGTGTCTGCATCAGTCCGCCCATCCAGGCTCTGACATCCGTCTCTGGCCCGGCCTTTACGGCAGCGCGCAAGGGGGGCAAAGAGCGCATCCGGCCCGCCCGCAACGGCAGCCTTACGCAGCTCCGCGCTCGCAAGATTGCCGCGGCCAAGCTCCGTCAGCGCCCAGCCAGCCCACAGCCTCTACGCCCCCGTCATCGGCATCCAGCGCATCTCTCCAGGTCCGCCACCAGGTCCGTCCGCCCCACCATGCCGGCCAGCTTGAGCGCGATTGCTCTGACCCTCGTATCAGGATCGCGGATCAGCCGCTCCAACCACTGCTTTGGATCCACTCTGTGCTCGGCGCAGGCGGCCACGCCAAGATAGCGCTTGAAGCCATCGCGGTCGCCCAGCCAGTCACGCAAGAGAGGGCCGATCTTCGACACCGTGTGCCAGGCCAGCGCACCGACAACTCCGCGTGGCTGATCGAACTGACGCGCAAGCTCGACCGCCTTGTCGAGCCGTTGCGGATCGGATTGCTCGACGGCCATCCAGCCGGCGACGAACAGCTCGCCCTTGTCGTGGAAATCTTCGATCACGGTGTCGAGCGGCAGGCCACGCGGCGGGGCCGGCAATTCGCAATCCGTCCAGGTTGGCCTCGACCCGCTGATCGATGTCGCCGATTGGTCCGGCGTCCGCAGGATCGTCGAGCGACATCGTGTCGCGTTGCGCCCATAGGAAGGCTGCAAGCTCCACGTGCTGCCGCACCGTCTCTGCCGCAATGCGGCGCGCAGGCATGGAGGTCTGCAGGCAGCCGCGGCCGGCATCAGTTCAGGTTTATCGAGCCGCCGCGGATGCGCTGTGCGCCACTGGCGTGGCTGGTGATATGCGACCCTCGAATGGTGATACGGCCGTCGCGTTCCATCAGTATGGTCGCCTTGCCGCAGCGCAGCTCCAGCCGCTCATCGGCAATGATCCGGCACGCGCTGTCCGTCACGTATCACCTGCCGGGGGCGCCTTCCCGCGCTGGCTCGACAACGCGACCGACAATCAGCGGCTTGAGCGGATTGCCATCCTGGAACAGCAGCGCAACCTCGCAACCGATCATGTCGGCGGCCAGTTCACACAGGCTGCGCGCGGGCTGCGCAGTCTCAAGTGGATTGCCCTAGGAAAGATCACGAGCGGCCCCTCGTCACCAAAGCCTAGCAGGGCTCCAATAACGACGCCGTCTATCCGTTCGCTGACCTTGTCCACGCCTGTCCTCATCCTCCCCTGTTGCTCGCCCATCCCTCATGGTCAGTGTTCGCCGAGCTTCGCTGTCCTAATCTCGGGGACCTCCTGTCATCAATGATCTAGGGCACAATACAGGGTAATTTCGGCCAAGCACCTGGCGCGCGCCAGGTGGATGTTAGGCACCTCCGTTGGGCCTGAGCAAGTATTGTCTGCCGCTTTGCACGTAGGTGCCAGACTTCAGCTGTTTGCGCGCTGGGGGCCCAGCCCGTGTAGATGCTACAGAACGGCCGGCGTCCCAGCGCACTCTGCCAGACCGTCGAACGTCGCCGCATTCGGGCAATACGCACGGCAATACGCCGCTGCGGTTTCCGCATCGAGCTCGCGCCGGCATCGTCCGGTGTTCCT
>CAWKMC010000029.1:0-92540 GCA_963850535.1 uncultured Alphaproteobacteria bacterium
GGCTTTGGCCGTCTATGCGGCATAGGAAGCGGCATTTATCAACGCGTTGATTGTTGTGCGTGGCATTTTGATGATGTTCAGGTTGGGTATGGACGTTTCGAAATTCTGGCCTCGCCACAGTTCCCGACGAACGGCAGCAATGGCATCGCTGAAAGTCGGGAGCGATTTGTGGTACCAACTGGCAGTGAGCGGAGTGAGCTGACCTATCGCACAGAGCTCATTGGCCCACAGGGTGATCAGCGAGAACAGCCCGAGCAGAGCGGGCGTTGTTCTAGCGATCGCGGGATCTGACCATTGTCGCTGAGTTTCAACTCCCAGATGGCGTCGGACCTCGGCAAACGTGACTTCAGTCGACCAGCGGCGAATGAACCAGCGGAGGATATCGAGCGGGTTTGCGTCGAGATCAGTGCACAGGAATGCCTGCGGCTTGAATTCAGCGGCGACGTCGCGGACCAGCACGTAACGGATGGGCACCATGCGGCCGGGATGATGCCAGATGGCGGTGGCGGAGACGATGTCGACCAGGCGCTCGCCCCGGCCATACCAGCCTGTTACCTTGAGGCGCTCCCAGCGTGTTTTCGGGTCGGCGAGGCGCGCGGCCAAAGTGGGCTGACGGCGTCCGATGACTCGGGGACGTCCGATGGCGCTCGGGCGACGTCGCGCCGGTGGGTCGAAGAGCCGCGCGTCGAGACGCAGGCGGGTGATCATGCAGATCCGCCGCCGCACCGCGTTGAGTAAATCAATCGCCGCATAGCTGCTGTCAGTGACGGCGATGATCTGCCGCCCTGGCAACCATCGCGCGATCTGCAGCAAGGTCTGTCGACCCCAGTCGGTGAGCTTCTTGTGTCGCCGCTGGTGCTGTCGCGCGTATCGCTCGGAAGGAGCCAGGGCGGTTAGGAATGGCAGACCCCAGACGCGGCCAGCCCAAGGAATATGCGGCAGCAACATCACACAAAGCCAGCGCAGTCCGCTGGCTTTGACGAAGTGGCCGTGCGAGGAGCGTACCGGATCGCGGTAGATGCCACGCGCCTTGATCTTGCTCCCCCATCGTCGCTCAAGAGTGTCATCGAGACCGATTATGACAGGGCCATCGGGAACAAACGTGCTGACCAAGAGTTGCAACAAACGGCCGGCGATCCGTCGGCTCGACCAGCTGTTGCGGTTCAGCACCCGATGATAGTTGGTGAAGCTCGCCCCCTGCTCCAGCCCCACGACACGAAGTGCCGCGGCAACGGTCCGCCGTCCGGGGCTGAGTATAGCGCCAGCGATCAGCACGAGGACGTGTCGCCAGGTCGGGTCCTGTAAAGCAATCGCCGAACGGCTGCAGCCAGACGGCCAGTCGGTTTGACATCCCGCGATCCGACCTGGCCTTCGTCCCCGACATTGATCCCCCGACTCGATGTTCGGGGGAGACTCGACGCTGGTAAGTCGTCGGCAAATCCCTGCGGCCATCACAATCAATTCAACGCTGCCAAGAACCTCGCCGAGCCGGCACGACTCGATACTGCAGGCGTATCCTCCGCCCTTGACCGGCACACGGTGTTGAAACAGGCGGGGAGAAAACGATGCCTTACACCGACGTAATGGATCGCTATCGCGGTCTTCGCGCGGTCAGTACCCATCATCACAGCGCCGCTCTCGGCTGTCTGGCCCGCCAAGCCATCCTCGAACAAGCCAAGCATCTCGGTCTGGCCTATGGCCAGACCCTTGTCGCCGACAGTGAGGAAGAGATGACACTGCTGTTCGATCTGGCAATCTACACCGCCAAGCGAGGGCGTTCACGTGCCATAGATCGCTATGCGAAGTCAGTGATGCTCCAGCCCGGCTCCGATGAAGCATTGACACTCGACGCAATGTGCCAAGCACGTTTCTCCCTCTGGCGGATTGAACGACGGCACGAGACCGCTGGTGTGATCGTCGCCGATTTGCTGCGCGACCGTGAAACGTGGTTGCTCGACCAAGGTCTCGCCCACAGCGCGAATCCCGGCATGACCGTCGCCAGCCGCCTTTGCTGGCCAGCCGAATTTGCTATGACCTGCGGCGTTATCGTGCCCGTCGATGTCGAATTGATCGAAGACGCCTTCTCCGACAGCACAGCCTGGCTATCACATGCCGATCCACAGAGGTTAGCGGACGATCCGCGGTTCGCTGCGGCAATTTATCGGAACGCAATCCAGACCGGAATCATGGAAAACGTCGTCTATCGGGAACCCGCCGTAGCCGACTGACCTCCAAGAAATTGGCCAAAGTCCAGCTTAGAAGTCTGACTCATAATTCGATGGCTGCGGGAGACTGCCTGGCGATGCGGTGCGAGAGCAGCTTGACGCTGGCGATGAAGAGCCAAGCCTGTGCGCTTTCGATCGTTGCTTCGAAGTCCTTTGCGAGGCGCCGGTTTCGATTGAGCCAGGCGATGGTGCGCTCCACCACCCAGCGCCGTGGCAGTGGTTCGAAGCCGACGGCCGCCTCAGATCGCCTGACGATGTCGAGGGTCCACTGCCCCAGCTTGGCCAGTGCCTGGCGCAGCTTCTCTCCGGCGTAGCCGGCATCGGCAAAGACGTGCCGCAGCCAGGGGAACGCGCTGCGCATCGTCGCGAGCAGCAGTGGCGCGCCATCGCGGTCCTGGATGTCGGCGCGATGCACGATGGCGGCCACCATCAGCCCGATGCTATCGACCAGCAGATGCCGTTTGCGGCCATTGATCTTCTTGCCGGCATCATAGCCACGCGGACCAGCCGCCTCGGTGGTCTTCACCGACTGGCTGTCGATAATGCCGGCGGACGGGCTCGCCTCACGCCCCTCCAACTCGCGCGTGCGCATCACCAGAGCGTGGTTGACGCGGCACCACGTGCCATCGTCCCGCCAGCGGTAGAAGTAGTACTGAACCGTGGTGAAAGGCGGGAAGTCCCGCGGCAGCATCCGCCAATGGCAGCCGCTCTGCGCGATATAGAAGATGGCATTCACCACCTTTCGCATCGCCGTCTCGCGTGGCCGACCCCGCTCGCTCGGCGCTGGCAGCAGCGGTTCGATCAGCGCCCACTCCTCGTCCGTCGTATTACTTGCATAGCGCAGCCCGTCGCGGCGATACTTCGGGCGAGTGATTTCAGTCCAGGCCATCGTCGAATCCGTCGTTGCTTCGCAACCACGACCGAATCACAGGTCACTGAAATCACTCAACAGATTTTTCGGTCAGCCTCTTAAACCAACGGCTTGCGTCATCCGTCGTTCGGTGAAAAAGCACTGTCCGCAGACAGGTCATACCAAAGTAGGGAATGATTGATTAATTTGTGTCACTTAGTGCTGTCCTAGCCCCACCTGACGGCACATGAGCGGAACGACCCAGATCACACTCTCGCCGATGATAAAGCCGGTCGAGTCGTTCCTCCCGGCCACTTTTCTTGAGCGTGGAGTTACAGTTCCGTTTACCAGCCCCCAGCTAAACGGGGCACGCGCCCGCCCAGGTGAGCGTGCCCCGCTCGAATTGATCATTCCAAACCCCTCCGGAGGTCGCGGCGTGTACATCCTGCCGCTGGAGGGCATTCACGACTTTTGTCCGCTGACCATCAACGATCGTCGGCTCACTGACGCGATCGCCAAGCTTCGCGGAGTGACACCCGACACCATTCGACATGTGGCGCGAGACGTTGCGGCTGAAGGGTTAGCCGGCCGTGGCGCGGTCGCCGCGGCGAAGCAGGCACAGAAGAACGATGAACTCGCCCGGATACAGGCGAATTTCGACCTGCTTATCAGTTTGGTTTTACAGACCGAGCGGAAAGGGGAGGAGCCCATCCCCGTCCAAAAAGCCCACCCCATCGAACTGGAACATCGCGGCCGGCGTGCTGTCGCACGAGTGGCCGCAAAATTGGGGTGCACACAAGACGGCGCGGCAGCTGCCCTGGAGCAGCTGGCGACTGTCTTTCAGGGAATTGGTGTTCGCAACGCCGCCCGCATTCCCCGGGAACTCGAAAACCTCACGTGCATCCGTCGAGATGTGACAAAGTTTTCGGAGACTGCCTCGGACAGCAAGGCTTCTGAAGCCCAACTTATCGCAGCTTCTGCGGACCTAACCATCACGCTGGGGACCGCTACTCTGGCCGACGCCCGTGCACTGGTGGACGACATCAGGACACTCATTAGGGATTGGGTCAGCAGTCCTGGGCCAACGATGCAACTTCTGGCTAGGCCTGACTGGCTCTTGGATGGCTGGAACCGCATATGCGCGTTGTGGTCTTCCGCGGCCAGTGCGGAAGATGCGGTCAGCGAAATGGCCGCGCTGGTACCGGTAATACCCCGGGAAGCAGAGATGTGGTCAAGCTATCGCGTGGGCCACTTGATAGACGTGCCGCAATTTAGAAGGACGGTGGTTCGCCAATTGGAAGACTGGCGGACCGGCGTGACGGTCACCGACCTGATAGCGCGGAATGAGTCCCTGTTTGAGCAATCGCTATGACTTCCCTGCCGAAGGTGCCTGCTATGGACCCTGACCTGAGGGGTGCGACGATGCGTGGTCCGGAGTTGCGGCGGCTGCGAAGCGAGCTCACTGCTGCGGAAGATAGCAAGATCCATCTCGTGCTGGAGTTGGTTGATAGGCTCGAAGCACGCGGCGAGGCTGATAGCCTGATTGCACCCCTTAGAGGGCGCCTGGCGAAATTGAAGCCGAAACGCAAGCTGACCTTTGCTCGGCTACTATTCACGCCATTCAACCCGGTAATAGTCGACACACCAGATTGGCGGCCAGATTCACCGGCAATTCCTCGAACTGCGCTGGCGCCTGTGGCACGCTACATACAGACCAAGCTTGACAATGCAGACAGGTGCTTTCCACCGGACATGACCAATGACGATCTCGAGTTGGTTCTCGCACTTGGTCGGACGCTATGGCCATGCGCGGCCAAAGCAGTCGAAGATGCAAAAGTACCGCAGCAATGGAGGACTGAAACCGGGCTGAGAGATCAAGACTACACAGCGCTGAGCAACGCTTTTCGCGCTTTGTTCCCTCAGGTAGCGCCGCTGATCCAGCTAGCGATCGATGCGGGCAAAGGCATCGACCCGGAGCCTGAGCAACTGCTTGCCATGCTGCAAGCAATTGCACCAGCCGGGGCTCACGCTACCGCAATCTTTATTGCGATGGGTTTGGGTTGGCTTCCAAGCGCGAAGCTTTTCGTCAAGATTGCCGATGAATTTGCCAATACTCTCGGCAACTCATCCATTGCCAACCGCGCGGTAGAGTTCGTACTTTCGGAGATAGAGCAACCAACAGCTTACAAGGCTGGACTGACAACGGCTGTGGAAAAAATGCGGCGAGCGGCAGTCATGCTGGAGGACTTGGTTGACTCTTCACCGAACAAACCAGGTCGCCGAAACCGGATCGAGCAAGTGCGTCAATCGGTCGATAGCGTATGCCGGGAAAGCTTTGTCGCCGAGGTCGCAAATCAGTTGGTGGAGCCGTCCTCGGCCATCGCTACAGCAAATGATGAAGACGTCGAGGCTCTTGAGGACACCGCACGTGCCTTACGGAGGTTTGAGAGCGTGGCGAAGAAGTTTGGCGGAACCGAATTCTATGACCGGCATTTGCGGGGCGCGGCGCAGGCTTTGTCCCCACAGCGCGACGAGGACACTGCGGCACGCACAAGCCGGATACGGCTTATTGAAATCTTACGGGGTCCTGATGCAGCTGCCGCCGCTATGCAAGGCTCGCTATGAAAGTCCTTGTATAGCAGCGCGATAATTGGGGCATTATCATGCCAAAAGCAGGTCCGGCCATCCGGGAACGTCGAGAACTTACCTTCTATGAAGAAGGTATTCTTTCAGCGATTACCTGCTCTCTCCGTAGTGCGGCTGCGTTTGGATTGCCTCCGGTACCCCCGCAATGGGTCCGATTGATCCCCGCTGAGGGCAAGGTGTGCGCCATCTATGGTTCGGGAGCGACCGCCAAATCGGTGATGATCGATGCCAAGCCACTCGGCGCGCTGTTGGTGTCATTTTGCATCCGGTCGAAGATCCCGATGCCAAAGGACACCGCCAAGGAGGTCCGTGTGGAGTCACAATGCGTCGTCCTCGCATTCACGATCGAGCACACGTACGCACCACCTCCACAGATCAATGAGCCGACAGGTATCCAGAATTCTGAGGTTCGTTCCTGGGTCTGGGGCAGCCCGTAGAGTTCGCGCTGCGCGGGATTAAGGAGAGGTTCCCGCTCGACCTGTTGCAACCAAACGATGCCCGGACGAGCAGGCTTGACTTTCCTTGGTGCACCGGGCGGTAAATGCGTCCCTATGACCCATCCTTTGTCTGTTGCTGTTGCTGGCCTGGGGACCGTGGGCGGCGGTGTGCTGAAGTTGCTGCGCGATAATGCCGGCGTGGTTGCGGCACGGGCCGGGCGACCGATTGCCGTGACCGCCGTGTCGGCGCGTGACCGGACGCGCGACCGCGGCGTGTCATTGTCAGGATTGCGCTGGTACGAAGACCCCGTCGCACTGGCCGCTGACCCGGCGGTGGACGTGGTGGTGGAACTGATCGGGGGATCGGGCGGTCCGGCACAAGAACTCGTGCAGGCGGCATTGGTCGCCGGCAAGCCTGTGGTGACTGCGAACAAGGCGATGCTGGCCATCCACGGCGCGGCACTTGCGCGCGAAGCGGAGGAGCGCGGTGTGCCGCTCGCATTCGAGGCGGCGGTGGCGGGCGGCATTCCGGTGATCAAAGCCCTGCGCGAGGGGCTTGCCGCCAATCGGATCACGCGCATCGCCGGCATTCTGAACGGCACCTGCAACTACATCCTGACGCAGATGCGCGAGCGCGGACGGGAGTTCGCGGAAGTGCTCGCCGATGCACAGCGGCTGGGCTACGCCGAAGCTGACCCGTCGTTCGACATCGATGGTGTGGATGCAGCGCACAAGCTGTCGATCCTCGCCGCGCTGGCGTTCGGGCGGCCGGTCGCGTTCGATGCCGTGCATGTCGAGGGCATCCGCAACGTCTCGGCGCTCGACATCGCGTTCGCCAGCGAACTCGGCTACCGCATCAAGCTTCTGGGAATCGCGCGACGCTCCGACGGCGGCATCGAGGCGCGCGTGCACCCCTGCATGGTCCCGGCCTCGGCGCCGATCGCGCGGGTGGATGGTGTGTTCAACGCGGTGGTGGCGGAGGGCGATTTCGTCGGCCGAGTCATGCTCGAAGGGCGGGGCGCAGGCGCAGGTCCGACCGCATCGGCGGTCGTCGCCGACCTGATCGACATCGCACGCGGCCGCTTCACTCCGGTGTGGGGCGTCGGATCGACGGAGTTGTCGAACGCGCCGTCGGTGCCGATGAGCGAGCACATCGGCGCCTATTATCTGCGACTGATGGTGGTGGACCGACCAGGCGTGATTGCCGACGTCACGGCGATATTGCGGGATCTCGGTATTTCGCTTGAGTTGATGCTGCAACGGGGCCGCGCGCCAGGCGAGGCAGTGCCCGTGGTATTGGTCACCCACGAGACCCAGGAGGCAGCAATGCGGGAAGCGCTGAACCGCATTGCGGCGCTGAACGCTGTGCTGGAGTTGCCGACACTTATCCGCATCGAACCTGAGTGATCCAGCGCCTTTTTCGCACCGGGCAGGCGGAGACGAACCGGGTCGAGGCATTCTCTGACGGCGTGTTGGCAATCGTCATTACCCTGCTAGTACTCGAAATCACGCCTCCCGTCGTGCATGGTGGCGAGGCGGAACTGTGGCTGGCGCTGCTGCACCTGTTGCCGGTGATCGGCGCCTGGGTGGTCAGCTTCCTGTTCGTCCTGGTGTTCTGGGTATCGCACCACTACCTGTTCGCCTCGCTCGCCAAGGTCGACCGTGGCGTGCTGTGGCTGAACGGGCTGTTTCTGCTGTGCATTTCCTTTACGCCGTTCCCGACGTCGTTGCAGGCGCGTTATCCGGGTACGGTGCCAGCGGCCTTCCTGCTCAGCCTCGCGATGCTGCTGACCGCGTCCAGTTTCCTGCTGTTGCGCTGGTACGCGAGCATCCACGCTGGGTTGCTGAAGCCCGAGATCGGGCGGAGCGCCGCAATGATGGCGGTGCGCCGCAGCCTGTTCGCGCCCCTGCTGTATTTACTCGGAACGGTCGCGGCGTTCGCCACGCCGTGGCTGTCACTCATCATCCAGGTGATCGTGCCCCTCATGTTTATCGTGCCGCATCGGATGGAGCGGGAAGAGCCGTAGCCCGCCACCCGGGAATGATGGGCGGCAGCGCGCGCCGGTGCTGATGGCGGAAGCGGGCACGAATGATAGGCGATGGTGCGACCAACGACGGGCGATTTCCGTGCCGACCGACAAGGACCTCGGACTGTGGGCGCTCCCGCCGGGCGAGTTGAAGCCACGCTCGCTCGGCGTGCTGCCGCCGTCGAGACGGCAGCTGACAGCGCAACTCACGCCGAGCACGCAACTGCTGGTGAGCCTGGAACCGAAGGGCGGATCGCCGACGGGACACCGACCGGACTGGTGTTGTATGGTGGATGGTTGACGATGGTGGAGTCGCCGCCGGGTTAGCGGTGGTGTTTGGTGTCGCTCAATCGAAACCTTTTCTCGAAGAAATAGCGACGGAGCCCGGAACCTGCCGTTTTGTTGCTCAACACCTCGGCGGTCTCCTCTCGCACCAGCGAGTAGCCAGCGCTCCGATAGAGCGCAAGCGCAGCTGTTTGGATTATCGCTGTACTAAGCTCAAGACGCGCAACGTTGCGGCGGCGGCACTCGTCTTCGGCAAATTGCAGCATCAGTCTGGCGATACCCCTGCGTCGGGCCGACGGCTTGACGTACATGCGCCGCAGCTCCATCGCCTCGTTCGAAGCGGGTTCCAGACCAAAGGTACCGACGACCTCATCCCCCGCAACTGCAACCCAGAACCCGCCCTTCCTCTCGCCGTAATAGTCTGAGATGCGATCGATCTCGTCAGCCAGGGCACGCTTGATGTACGTCTCAAACGCGTCGCGGAGATGCGGTGGACTAAGCAGCCGGTTGACCGCGACGAATAGTTCTCGCACCTGAGAGGCGTCATCCTCGGCGAATGAGCGGATTGCAATCCGGGCCACTATGGCGCCTCGCCCCAAATCTTTTCCTCTGTCCATCCAAGCTCGCCGAACTCGCCCGCGCGCAACGGCGCCTCTCCAGCCGAGAAGAACTCGTCAAGTTGTGGCGGTGGCACAGGGGTGCTGCTGAGCATCGCATGCGCCTGGCCGCGATGATGGATTTGATGCTGGAACAGATGCAAGAGGAGACGGTCGGCGCGTTCCAATTGCACACGGGTACCGCGATGGACTCGGATGGTCTGATTGACGCCAGCCTCGTCCAGCGATTCGCACCAAACGATAAGTCGGCGGTCGACAGCCGACTGCGCAGGCCGCAGGTCCGCGACGGTCGTACAAGGGATGCGATTAGACCATGCGTCCGGGCCGAGTACGCCACCTTCCAGGGCATCGACGTAGAACCAGTCGATGATAAGGATGTGGTTCAGCGTTGCCTGAAGCGATGGGAAAAATCCGGTTCGCCCCGCTTCGAATTCAGCCTGCGTCAACTTGGCGCAGGCGCCAAGCAAACGGTGGTTCGCCCATGCGTTGTTGTACGCCATCGCGCGCAGTGTCTGCAGGTGCGAGGCCGGCATTGCCTTCTCCATATTTCGCAACCAATTGTGTGGCTCGATTTACCACCACGTGGACCGAGTGTGCCCAAGTGCTCGCGAGGGAGTGCTGAAGTTTTTCAACACCGAGGATTGCACCTACCCCGGGATGAGAGCTTGGGATCGTGCCAACTTATTGCGCATTGTGTCCCTGTTTCGAGATATTCTCTGGTCCGGCCTCTGTCGCCGTTCCGTCCCGCCCGCGAGCGTGATGGCGAGCTGGAGTTGCTTGGCAGATTATCAGGCGGGTCTACGCCCGCTTCGATGCTCAGGTTCGGCGCACGCTCCAGAAAACCGGGAACCCCTCCAGCCTTCCGACAATGTCTGGCCGGAGCGCGGTCAGTGACTGCGCCAACCCAAGCGGGTGGTAGGGCACGTTCTCGAACGCTTGAAGCTGCATCTGCTCGCCGATCTGCTTCCGTATGGTTAGGTCAGGCGCGTTGAACCACGCCTCTCGCAGTTCCTGCATCTTCGGATCGTTTGGCCGGCCGGAGCCGTCGCCCAACAGTGCCAAATGGGTTGCAGGGGTAAGGCAAGCGAGCCCTGGAATGGCGGTGCAGTACAGGTTCCAACCGCCCTGGGTTGGCGGTTTACTCAATTCGCGGCGCTTCATCACTGCGCCAAAGTCCATTGCCTGATAGTCCACGTTCATTCCGATGCGCTTCAGCAAATCAGCAGCAACGTTGCTGGCCGGGCCGGAGTACGGCGACTCAGTGATCGCCATCAGCACCACCTTCTCGCCCTGGTAGCCCGCGATCTCCAGTGCCCGTCGCACTGCTGTGTAATCACGTTCGCCAGTCAGCACCGACAGGCCGGCATCCGAGGCCAGCGGCGACACAGGCGGGAAAAAGCCCAGCGGCACCGACCACAGAGAAGTGTCCTCACCGCGCGACGCCACCATGAATTCCTTCTGGTCGATCGCGCTCAGCAGGGCGCGGCGGAACGCCGGTTTGTCAAATGGCGGATACAGATGATTTGACCGCAGCGTGATCTGCATTCCCGTCGGATCAAGGATCGGCGTCGCGATCTTGTGCTTTCGCAGCAGCGGCAGCAGATCTGTTGCCGGGTTTTCCCACCAATCCATTTCGCCGGCCTGCATCGCCGCGGCCTTGGTAGCGGCATCGGGCTGTACGTGCCACTCGATCCGGTCGAAATGCACGATCTTCGGACCGGCGGTGAAGCTGACGTCGCCATCCCTGCGCGGCCTGTACTGATCGAAGCGTTCATAGGCGAAGAACGAGCCCTGCACCCTCTCGTCGGTCTTGAAGCGGAACGGACCGCTGCCGATCGCTTCGGTGATCGGCTTGAACGGGTCGGTCTCGGCGAGATGCTTCGGCATGATGGCGCACATGTTGGAGGAGGCGTGGCCAAGTGCGTCTGGCAGCAGCGGGAATGGCTGCTTCAGGCGAAACACGATCGTCTTATCGTCCGGCGCCGATACCTCGTCGGCGCGTGCCATCAACGCCTGACCAAACAGGTCGCGCACGGCCCAGCGCTTGATCGAGGCGACGCAGTCGGTTGCCAGTACCCGCTCGCCATCGTGGAACAACAGGCCGTCCCGGAGCGTGAGCTTCCAGGTCTTGCCGTCGTTCTCGACCAGGTGGCCCTCGACCATCTGCGGCGTACACTTGAAGCCGAATTGCTGGCCTGTCTGCCCGTACAGGGTGTCGTAGACCATGTAGCCGTGGCAAAGCGTGATATAGCCTGTGGTCGCCAGTGGATCGAGGATCGCCAGGTCCGCAAATGGGATGAATTTCAGCGCTCGCTTGCTCTGTGCCTGCGCAACCGAGGGCAGCGCGAGGCTTGCGGCTGAGGCGGCGAGGAATGAACGTCTGCGCATTTTTGTATCCCTCCCGTTTCGTTATTCCCTCGGAGCACCGAGGGGACAATGTCGCTGCGAAAAAGGCTGCGAAAGTTCCGCCCCCCGGGCGGCGTCACCTTCCAACAGCGGCTGCCTTATACCTGCGGGACACGCTCCTTGGCGGTTTCCCCGACATTGACTGCTCGTCCTGATCGACACCGGTGGTGGCCCGTGCCGATCACGGTATGATCCGCCCGGAAGGTCGGTCCCGACGAGGTCAGCAATGAACGCGACGCCCGACAACACGTTAGCCGATCCCGAGCAGGTCATAGCCGATCTCGAACGTCAACTTGCCGAGTGCAAAGTCGAGCGCTTGATGAGGCGCTGCGAGCGGGAGACCGCGACCGCCGAGGTGCTGCAAGTCATCAATAGCTCGCCCGGCAATCTAACGCCCGTGTTTGAGGCGATGCTGGAAAAGGCAATCCGGCTCTGCGGGGGCGACAGGGGCGTATTGTGGACTATCGAAGGTGGCCGCGGCCGCCTTGCCGCGGCCCGCGGCCTCCCGGCGGAATTCGTGGCATTGCTACGTGAGCGTGGCGAGAGCGGCACTAATTCGCCGCTCCAGCGGGTCGTGCAAGGCGAGTGGTTGATCGAGTTCCCCGACACTGTCGAAGAATTTTCCCGCTCCGGCGATCCGCACGCGAAGGGTGCTGTTGAGGCCGGTGTGCGAAGCGCGATCTGGGTGGCGATAGTGAAGGAAGGCGTCACCGTCGGCGCATTTGCTATCGGCCGGTCGGTAATCGGCACATTCTCGGACAAGCAGATCGCGCTGCTACAAAACTTCGCTGCGCAGGCGGTCATCGCGATGGAGAACGCGCGACTGATCACCGAGACGCGCGAGGCGTTGGAGCAGCAGACCGCGACTGCCGAGGTGTTGCAGGTCATCAACTCCTCGCCCGGCGATCTCGCGCCGGTATTCGACGCGATGCTGGAAAAGGCCACGCGGTTATGTGAGGCATCCTTCGGCAATCTCCGAACCTGGGACGGTGAGCGCTTTCATTTTGGTGCTGCATATGGCGACCCACAATTCAGCGATTGGGTCCGGCGGCACGGACCATGGGTGCCGACAAGAGATGATGACTCCCCACTCTCGCAAATCAGAAAGGGAGAGCAGGTTGTCCGCTTCACCATGCGCCCGGCGACGAGGGTCAATGGAACTCCACCGGCTTCAAGGAGATGGTAGAGCTCACCGGGATGCGAAGCGGAATTCTGGTGGCCTTGAGTAAGGACGACGCCCTCCTTGGCACGATTAGCGTATACCGCCAGGAAGTTCGGCCGTTCTCCGATAAGCAGATCGGACTGTTGCAGAACTTCGCAGCACAGGCGGTGATTGCAATCGAGAATGCTCGGCTGCTGGGTGAATTGCACCAGCGCACCGAGGAGGTGGCGGAGCTGAACCGTGGTCTCGAAGCGCGGGTCGCCGAACAGGTCGAAGAGCTAGGGCGGGTCGGGCGACTGAAGCGGTTCCTCGCGCCGCAGCTGGCAGAGCTGATCGTCTCGCAGGGCAACGAACAGATCCTCGAAAGCCATCGCCGCGAGATCGTCGTCGTGTTCTGCGATTTGCGCGGCTACACCGCCTTCACCGAGACGGCCGAGCCCGAGGAGGTGCTGGATTTCCTGCGCGACTACCACGGCGCATTGGGACCTCTTGTCGCCCAGTTCGAGGGCACGCTCGATCAGTTCTCCGGCGACGGGATCATGGTGTTCTTCAATGATCCTGTGCCGATCCCGGACCCTGCCGCTCGTGCGGTCAACATGGCGGTGGCGATGCGCGAGGCGGCCGGCACGCTGATCGCCGACTGGCGCGAACGCGGTCGTGATTTGGGCTTTGGCGTCGGCATTGCGCAAGGCTATGCGACGCTAGGCCAGATCGGGTTCTCCGAGCGCTCCGGCTATACGGCGATCGGCACAGTCTGCAATGTTGCTGCCCGCCTTTGTGCAGAGGCCAAGGATGGTCAGATTCTGCTCAGTCAACGCGTCAATGCCGCGCTTAGAGGAAGCGTCGTAACCGAACAGGTTGGCGCGCTCGCCCTCAAGGGCCTCACCCAGCCGGTCGTTGCCTACAACGTGCCGCTCGCAGCCATTCTACCGGCTCTGCGCGTTATCGAGGGCGGTCCACAAAGCGTGTGAGTGCGATCGCCGTGGGTCGCGTTGCTCCCTCAGTGGCTGCAATAGGGCAAGAAGAGCCCTTTCCGCCACGAAGGCTGGGATCCCAAATCAGCGATTGCCAAACGGCGTGCCGAGCAATGTGTCGGATGGCGTTCGCCAACTCTGTTGCTATCTGAATACATTCGGATCACGCTTGGCTGCCAGTGGATTATCCCTGGGGCGGGAAACGCATGAGTCAGCAGGGGGTCGACGGCGAGCTACGCGAGCGCCGGTTATCGGCGATCCTGGCCGCGGACGTTGTCGGCTACAGCCGGCTGATGGGGGCCGATGAGGTCGGGACCCTCCGTGCGCTGAATGGGCACCGGAGAGAGCTGATAGATCCCACCATCGCCAGCCACCGTGGCCGCATTGTGAAGACGAACGGTGATGGCATGTTGGTGGAGTTCGCGAGTGCCGTCGATGCCGTGCGCTGTGCGGTCGATGTGCAGCGGGGCATGGCAGAGCGCAACGAGGCAGTGCAAGCGGATAAGCGCGTCGAATTCCGTATCGGCATCAATGTCGGCGATATCATCGGGATGGGTGACGACATTTACGGCGACGGCGTCAATGTAGCGGCGCGGCTGGAGGCGATGGCAGAACCGGGCGGCATCTACGTGTCCCGCGCAGTTCGCGACCCGGTGCGCGACAAGCTCGCGTTTAGCTTCGAAGACTTGGGGAGATGCCAGCGAAGAACATCGCGCGTCCTATCCATGTCTTCCGCGTGCGCCACGATGCCGACGTCGGACGGAGGAGCTTTGCCTCGCCGCGCGCCGCGCGGCGTTTCGTCATCGCCCTCGTCGCGGTGCTCTTGGTAGCGGGGGCCGGCGTGGGCGCATGGTTCTGGCGCGAGCACACTACGGCCAATGCGCCGCGTTTATCGCTCGTAGTGCTTCCGTTCGAAAATGTCGGCGGCGACGATGCGGACAACTATCTCGTAACCGGCGTGACCGACGACCTCACCACCGCCCTGTCCCACGTCCCCGGCGCCTTCGTTATTTGGCGCGCTACCGCCAATACCTACCGCGGCAAGGCTGAGGACATCCGCACCATCGGCCGCGACCTCAACGTCCGCTACGTGGTGCGCGGCGGCATAAGACGACTCGGCCAAGTGCTGAAGGTGAACGCCGAACTTGGTTCAACCGAGTCCAGCGCACAACTCTGGTCGGACAGCTTCGATCAGAAGATCGAGGAGCTCGCCGCGGGGCAGGAACAGATTGTCATCCGCATGCGCGGCGCGCTGGACATCAGCTTGGCCGAGATTGAGGCGGCGCGCAGCCTGAGGGAACGTACCACAAACCCGGATGCGTTCGACCTGATTTTGCAGGCGCGGGCCGCCTTTTTGCTGCCGATGACGAAGGAGAATACCACCAAAACTCTCGGGCTATACGAGCAGGCGCTCGTGCGCGATCCGAACTCCGCGACCGCCTTGGCCGGGGCGGCTAATATGGCGCTGGACAGTTATTACCTGGGCGCGCTGCCATATGACAGCGCAATGCCTCGCGCGCTACAATATCTCGAACGCGCACAGAAGCTAGAACCGAATGCCGAGAGTGTCCTGGTAGCTCAATCCACGGTTCTGGATTTTCAGCTGCAAGAGCTAGATTACCGGCGTGTACGAACCGAGTTGAGGGCGACCGGGCAGAAACTCATCGATCTCTATCCGAACAATTATATCGGCTACTTCCGGCTCGGAGGTACTGGCACGGAACGAGCAAAGGTTCGAAGATGCAGCGGGCCATTTCGCAAAGACGATCCACCTCAATCCGCGCTGGCGTTCAATCAAGACCCTCTACTGGAACATGGCCTACTCCACGATTTATGCCGGACGTGACCGCGAAGGCCTCGATTGGGTCGATCGCACGATGGGTGCAGAGGGCAGTTTGCCCGCTTTCCGATCAGTTTACCTGAACATGCTCCGCGCCGTCGCCTATGCCCGGACGGGGAACCTGGAGGCGGCAAAACGGATCATAAAACAGGTGACCGATCAGGAGCCGTTTTGGACGTGGCGTGATCGATATCCCGATGATCCGGACTCAGAAACGAACAGGGTGCAGGTGCGGAGCTTCATGGAGGCGCTACGAGTGGCCGGAATGCGCGACCACGTCGACCCCGACGCGAATTTCGGTGTCCCTCCGGAAGACGTTCTGCATCTCGAATTCGCCGGCAAGACACCGACGACTACACCCGGCGCGACGACCGTGGGCACCGAGGAGCTTGCGGGCATGTTGCGTGATAAGAAGCCATTGGTGATTGATACGATGGCCAACTCTTGGTTTCGCTCGGTTCCTGGAGCGATTGGCCTGGACTTCCATGACAACACGCACGGTACGTTCACCGACCACGTTCAGGAACTATTGGAGAAGAAGCTGCGCCAGTTGACCGGCAGCGACATGACGAGACCGATCGTTGCCTTAGGCTGGAGCGCGGCCAGCTTCGATGGCTACAACCTTGCGCTGCGCATCCGTCACGCGGGCTACACGGATGTCTACTGGTATCGCGGCGGCCGCCAGGCCTGGGAGGTAGCTGGCAAGCCCGAAGAAGTGGTGCGGCCGGCCGATTGGTAGCCCCTCGTCAACGCAATCCATTGCAACTGACGACTGAGCTGAGGCACTGCCCGAACCATTACTCCTTGACGCGGCCGCCGATCTATGTTCCTGTTCTGTTCATGCTCGACGCGCCGACCGCCGCCAGCCCAGAGACCCAGCCAAGCCGCGTCGGCCGTCTGCTCGCCCTGGTCCGCAGGCTCATCGACTACGGCCGCGATCTCGCCGCCAAGGTCCAGCGATCCGATCCCGCCACCGACATCCGCCACTTCGATACCAGCGACATATCGCTGATCCTCGCCCGCATCACCCGGGGCCTGCAGCGCGCGC
This sequence comes from uncultured Alphaproteobacteria bacterium, assembly GCA_963850535.1. GTDB lineage: Bacteria > Pseudomonadota > Alphaproteobacteria > Acetobacterales > Acetobacteraceae > JAMXLO01. The sequence goes on from CAWKMC010000029.1 coordinate 16,518, forward strand.
AGGTCCTGGAAGAGCGCCTGGTCCGCAACGCCGCCCGCCTCGACGCCCCGCGCCGGCCACAGACCACACCAGCCACACACAAGCCGCGTGTGACGCAGTCGGCCGTCGAGTGCAGCCAACCGAGTGATTCGCCTCTCGCCCGCTTGCCAACAGCGGAGCAGATCGCGGCAGACGTGCGCCGCCGCCCGATCGGCGCCGTGCTCGCCGACATCTGCCGCGATCTCGGCGTCCTGCCGAGCCACCCGCTATGGCGCGAATTGAGCGAGGCCATCATGTTCAACGGCGGCAACCTCGCCCGCCTGGTGAAGGAGATCATCGCCCAGGGCGCTCGTCGTTTCGCCCAGGCATGGGCCGAGACACCCATACACCCATTGCCGCTCCTGCCCTGCCCATCACGCGCCGGCACCGGCCCACCTTGAAGCTTTGTCCCGGCCGTCCTGCCGCCGCTCCGATGCAGACGGTATGGCGCCGAAGGCGCTTATTCGACACGATTCACGCAACGTGGCGCTGTATCAGCTGCCGCTGAACCAGTTGTAGCCGTAGTCCTCCCCAAAATCTGCCTGGATATACATTTGTCACTACGATCGAGACGATGTGTTTCGGGTTCTTGAACCCGAGCTCGGTCGGCACGCGGAGTTTCCCGGGAAACCGTGCGGGGCTGGCTGGGGTCGGTCGCTTCATGGTTGTGCCCTCTCGCTTGGAGTGGCCGTCAGTGGCCGCTGTTCCCTATCTCGGTCAGGTGTCCGATCGGATGCAGGCGACGGCGCAATTTTTCGCGGCTTGTTAAGTGACCCGCACGATAGTGCTTGGAATGAAGCGGCTGGTCTGCCTGGACGGCCTGCGTGGGGTGCTAGCGTGCTATGTCATGCTGAGCCACACGATGCCGTTTGCGCCGCTGCCACACTGGTTGCACTGGTTGTTCCAACACGGGGGCGCCGGTGTTGACGTATTCTTCATCCTCAGCGGCCTCGTCATCATGCAGTCGCTGGCGAGCTTTCACTATCAATCGGCGCCATTCCTGATTGCGCGGGTCGCACGCATCTATCCGGTGTTCCTGGTCACATTCGCTTTCGCCGTAGCGATCCAGCCGCTGGAGACCGGCTTCGAGCGGATGGCCTGGATCGGCCCCGACAGTCAGGCGCACTACATCTGGTCAGAAGGTTGGCCATCCGGCGGGGGTGTGGGGATCGCCGCGCATCTCACGATGACGCACGGGCTGTTCCCAAACGGCACACTGCCCGATGTGTGGGTAGGATTCCTCGGCGCCGCATGGAGCCTGTCCACCGAATGGCAGTTCTACATTGTCGCATTGCTGATCGGGCAGCGCCTCGGGGTATTGCGACTTGCATGGTTGTTCCTGGCGTTATCGGCAACCGCGACGCTGTGGCAGACGCTGGGGCCAGACGCCTGGCAGTTCAGCCGCGCGTTCCTGCCCAACAAGGCGCAGTATTTTGCATTGGGCATCGTCAGCACCATGGTGGTGCAGCAGCGCAGCGAACATCGAGGCTCGTATATCGCAGTATTGGCGGCAACGCTGACGGTCTGCGCGCTCCAAGGCGGCATCGACAAGCTGCTGCCACCGCTCCTGTGGACGCTGTGCCTCGCGGCACAACTTCAATCATCGTCGGCAGCAAAGCGAGAACTCAGAGGCTGGTACTTGCCGTTCGCGACGATGGTGGGCCGGGTGCTCCAATCAAGACCGCTGGTCTGGCTCGGTGCCGTCTCCTATTGCATCTACCTGGTGAATGAGCCCGTGCAGAAGCTGCTCGGTGTGACTTTGGCCGCATTGGTTCAAGGCGATGCGGTGCTGTTCACCGCGCTCTGGCTGCCAGGCGCGGTGGTGCTGCCGATCTTCGCCTCATGGTGGCTGCACGAGCGGATCGAACGGCCCGCACAACGCTACGGCCGCGGCTTGGCGGCCTCGACAGTCAGCGTCGCTTGAAGCTCCAATACAGCGGCATGCGCTCTTCGCGCAGTGCCTTGGCCTCATAGCGGGTAGGCGGCCAACCCCGCGGCCGTTCGCGCGCGTGAAGCAAGATGTCGAACAGCGCCTGTGCGCCCATGACCTCATCCACCCATGCCTGGTAGGTCGGATCATCGCTGGCGACGCGCCACTCAGCTCCAGGCTTCAACACGCGAGCCACCACCGGAAGCAGGACTGGGTGCACGAAGCGGCGCTTGGCATGGCGTGCCTTCGGCCACGGATCCGGGAACAGCAGGAACAGATGATCGACGCTGTTCTCCGGCAACAGCCGCAGCAGCGTGCGTGCATCGTCTGCCCACAGACGCAAGTTGCCGGGCAACGATGCGGTTGCCTCCCCGCCCTCGGGCACCAGCCGTGACAGCAGTGAGCAAATGCCGTTCTCGAACACTTCGCAGGCGATCAGTCCCGCCTCAGCATGCGCTGCGCTCTGCGCCAGAGCATGTTCGCCGCCGCCGGCTCCCACCTCCACCCATAGTTTCGACCGGCGCGGGGAAAAGGCCGACAGCGGATCGGTTAGAAGCTCCGGCGCGAACGCCAGGCGCGGGAGAGTAACGTCGAGCAGCTTCTGTTGCCGCGCTCGCAACCTGTGGCCACGAGCGCGCCCGTACAGCCGGTCCGGCGGCGGCTTGACAGTGCTGCGCGCGGCCGCCCCGCCAACCCCGCACGCGGTTAGCGGTGGAAGGCGGCCTTCAGGCTCGGTGCCAGATCCGTCCTCTCCCACGTGAAAGTGCCCTTGTCCTCATCCGGCTCTCGGCCGAAATGGCCATACGCCGAGGTGGGCACATAGATCGGTCGGTTCAAATGCAGATGCTCGCGGATACCGCGCGGCGATAGATTCATAAGTTCGTTCAGAACCCGCTCCAGGCGCGCCTCGTCCACGTCCTTACCGGTGCCCTGCAGGTCAACATACACCGATAGTGGCCGCGAAATACCGATCGCGTAGCTGATCTGGATGGTGCAGCGATCGGCCAGACCGGCGGCCACCACATTCTTGGCGAGATAGCGGCAGGCATAGGCGGCCGAGCGATCGACCTTTGTTGGATCCTTGCCACTGAACGCGCCGCCACCATGCGGAGCAGCGCCGCCATAGGTGTCGACGATGATCTTGCGCCCCGTCAGACCGCAGTCGCCGTCCGGGCCACCGGTGACGAACTTGCCCGTGGGGTTCACGTGGAACTCCGCGTCCGGGCACATCCAGCCGTTCGGCAGCGTGCTGTTCACGATCGGCCACAGCATGCGCTTGATCTCGCCCTGCTCGAGATCTTCGACGTGCTGAGTAGAGACCACCACGCTCGTCGCGCCAACCGGCTTGCCGTCGATATAGCGCAGCGTCACCTGGCTCTTGGCGTCGGGGAGCAGGCCTTCCACGGACTTGTCGCGGATGTGCCGCAGCTCGCGAATGCGATGCAGGATGGCGTGGGCGTAGTGGATCGGCGCCGGCATAAGCGCGTCGGTCTCGCGGCACGCATAGCCGAACATCATGCCCTGGTCGCCGGCGCCTTCATCCTTGTTGCCGGCGGCGTCGACGCCTTGGGCGATGTCCGACGACTGCGCATGCAGATGGCAGACGACCTCGGCCTTTTCCCAGCTGAACCCGGGCTGGTCGTAACCGATGTCATGAATGGCCATGCGCGCCAGGTGCGTCAGCAGGTCCGGCGTGACCGTGGCCGGTCCGCGCGTTTCGCCAGCGAACACCACGCGATTGGTAGTGACCAACGTTTCGCAGGCGACGCGCGAATAGGGGTCGGCAGCCAAATACGCGTCCAATACGGTATCACTGAGCCGGTCAGCCACTTTGTCGGGATGGCCGTCGGAAACGGATTCCGAGGTGAACAGGAATTCGCCCGTATCGCGCATGGGATGGGGTCTTTCGTATCGCTTGGTTGCCGCTGGAGAGGGGGTTCCGGTGTGTGACGGAAACCCCCCGGAGGGTCAAGGTCGCGATGGTTGCACGAACTCCGGTGCCGTCCCGGACAGTCTGCCCACATCGACCCGACCTCGGATCGCGAGTTCGGCAATCGTGCCGCCACGGTATGCTGAGACCGGTTGCAGCGTGTTCTCGTCGCGACGCACGCGCCCGCCGCCGCGCACCGTCGAACCAGTGTTGATGGTGGCAAAAAATGCGCTGTCCTGGTGCCTTTCAAGAAGGGACGCGGTGTCGAAGGCGAGCGTGACGGGAGGCGCCGACGCATCGGCCCGCATCCGCAAGCAGGCACGCCTGAACGCGTCCCGTCGCCGCGCCTCGGCCCAGAAGAACACGTGCCGGTTGACATGCTGCCGCCAACATTCCGGGCACCCGGCAAACCTGCCCCCCAGCGTTGGCATCAACTGACGGTCCGGCATTTGCTGCGGCCGCAGAACAGCGACACCACCATTGTCCAAGGTGACGGAGACGAAGGTGTCCCGGTTCTCGCTACCTTCGCGCAAGACCGCAGCCGGCAGCAAACCCGTCTCCCTTAGCCAGGGCCCGGCGCCATCCGCCTCCATAACGTGCCAGACGACCGGGTAGCGTGCCGCCAGCCTTGCCGGCGCCGTCGCTCAAGCCATGCCCAGAACGTCCATCATCGAATACAGCCCCGGCGGTCGTCCGGCGGCCCAAAGCGCGGCGCGCATCGCGCCGGTGGCGAAGGCCCGGCGATCGAAGGCGCGATGGCTCAGTGCGATGTGCTCGGTGCCGGAGGCGAAGATCAGCGTGTGCTCGCCGACCACCTGCCCACCACGCAACGCGGCAAAGCCGATGGCTCCGGTCTTGCGGGCGCCCGTGTGGCCGTGCCGCCCGCTTTCCATCACGTCGGACAGCGCGACGCCGCGGCCTTTGGCAACCGCGCGGCCCATCCCGACCGCGGTCCCGGATGGTGCGTCCACCTTCTGCCGATGGTGCATCTCCATGATCTCGGCGTCGTAGGTCTCCGCCGGGAGTGCTGCTCCCATCCGCTCGGCCAGGGCCAGCACAAGGTTGACGCCCGCCGAGAAATTGGACGCGTACACCACGGGAACGTCTCGCGCCGCCTCCGCTACCTTGGCCTCGTCCGCGTCCGAGAGACCGGAGGTACCCAGCACCCACGCCTTGCCCGACCTGGCCATGGCTTCGGCGTATGGCTTTGCGGTCGCTGCGTTGGTGAAGTCCACCACCACGTCCGAAGCGCCGGCCAGCGCCGCGATATCGGGCAGTAGCGCGACGCCCGTCGGTCCGGGTTTCGCCGAACCGGCGCGGCCGATGCCGCCCGCCAGGTCCGCGCCGGCGGCACCAACCTCTTCCGCCAGCAGGTGCCCCATGCGCCCGGTTACGCCAGCGATGCCGATGCGGATTGCCATGTCATTTCCCCCCACCGTGGCTGCCCCCGATCCTGATAGTCCCCTTGGGAGGAAGCAATCGCAGGACAGCCGTCAATCGGGCTTCGGAAGCTTATGCGGGCGGCGAACGACGCGCACCTTCCCGCTGTCGCCGCCGCCACAGAAGAACCGATCCGCGCCATCGGATTCGAGCCCTGTCACAGCGATCCCGGGCGCCATCTCCAACCTCGCCTCCACCTCTCCCGTTTGCGGATCGATGCGCCGCAATTCACTTTCACCGCCTTCCCAAGTGCCGTGCCAAAGCTCGCCGTCGACCCAGCTGACCCCCGTTACCATGCGGTTGCACTCGATGGTCCGCAAAACCGCCCCTGTGTCGGGATCGATCTGGTGGATTTTGCGGCCCCGATGCTGGCCCACCCAGAGTGTCCCTTCGGCCCACGCCAGCCCCGAAGTCGCCGCCGCCGCCGGGCGCCGGTATCATGGCCAGCACACGGCCGGTCTCCGGATCGATCTTCTGGATGCGATCCTCGGCGATCTGGAACAGGTGGCGGCCATCGAATGCCGTTCCGGCATGCCCAGGCACATCGATCGCGCGCACCGGTTCACCGCTGTCAGGATCGAAGGCAAGCATCTTGTCTCCGGCGGCAAACCAGACGTGCTTCCCGTCAAAGGTCACTCCACGCACGTGGTCCACCTTCGGAAAGGGTCCGTATTCACAAAGGACTTCAGCCGCTGATGTTTTCATGCCTCCAACCTAGTCACCCGGCAGCGGACCTCTGAGTAACAAGCTTGTCGGGAACCCGGGCAGAGGCGGCGTCATCCAGCGACGTGCTCGACCGCGACCGAAGGATTGCACCTTGCGCGCTGCCGCGAGTGAGTCGAGCGCTCGCTGAACGGTGCGCGGACTGGTTCCAAGCGCAATCGCCAGTGCCGAACTCGACCACGATTCGCCATCGGCGAGGAAGGCAAGCACCGCCGCATGCCGCTCTTCGACCGGCGGAGCCAATACGACGACTTCGCGCGCAACGTTTGGCATGAGTACAAAGCCTCGCTTGGTCGCGCCGACGTCTGCCAGCATCCGAAGTTCGCTCCGAAGCCGTCCGACCTCCACCCGCAACCGCGCACGATGCAATTCATCGGCATGCTTTGCGCGGAACGCGCACGCGAGCAATTCGACCCTCGATACGTCGCTCGGCCAGGCTTCACCCAGCGCGCGCAGCAAAGCGAAGAGCACCGGGCGCTTTGCCAGCGAGATCACCGTGCCAGCCTGCCGCACGATATGGCGGCACGCGTCAATCACGAGGGCGCCTGACGCCAGCAGCGCTTCGACGTCCTCGAGCAGTAGCGTGCGTTCCTCGCCCCGGGCGACAAGCCGCGCCGCGGGCGTGTTCAGGACAAGGGTGGCACTTTCGACCTCTGCGATCAGCGCCGGAATGTCTGCCTCGCGCGCCGCGTGCTCGGCCCGAACGAGCGCTGCGCGCGCTGCCTTCGTACGCAAACGGCGAACAGCAATTCCTGCGGCCACCAGTTGGTGAGCAACGATCGCTGCGGGTGACGGCAGTGAAGGATCGATGTTGGCAAGTCTGCCCTCCGCTTCGTCGAGATTGCCGATCAAGAGCAGGCGACGGACTTCGAGGATCCGCGCGTGCGCCGCGTTCATGCGGTCGCCTCGCGCTTCGAGAGTCGCCGCAGCCGCGTCGAGAGCCTTGGTCGACCAGCCGAGGTCGCGCGACACGAGGGCAATCTCGGCCTCGGCGACGACACACCGCGCGCGGGCGACCGCATCGCTTGAACTGAATGCACGCGCGGCCCGCCGCAGAAGGGCCTTGGCTTTTTCGAAATCGCCCAGTTGCGCCATGGCGATGCCGCGCAGCGCCAGCCCGGCCGGGTCGTCACGCAGGGCGACCCGGTTCAGCGCCCCGAGCGGATCACCCCTGGCGAGCGCCAGTGCCGCTGCTGCAATCAGCGAGTCCATCGAAATCCCGCCACACTTGTAACTCTCACCATCCGATGCCGGGGCCCACGTTGTTGCACGGCCGGCGAGCACCACGGATGGGAAAAATGCCCTCGCCTCTCTTCATCGGCAGATGGACACCCAGGATCTTGTTCTCGCTGCAAGCGAAGCCTTATCGACACGGAGAGTTGCGGCGCCATCTCGGAAATATCTCGCAGCGGATGCTTACCTACCGCGACTTCATGGGCTGGGAGTTGTCTTGGTTATCAGCTGTACAAATCGGCACTCGAACTGTCTGACAGTGTCAGATGCAATGAGCGTCAATCGGCGATCATGATGGTCCGGCGCTGCATGGCCGACCTCAAGCCCGGCGTCTTCGACGCCCCGCTCCGCGGCTGCGGGGCTTGACCTCGCCCACGCACCGCCAGTCTGGCATTGATGCCGTTGTCGCCAAAGCTGCTTGCCCATCGGAGGGGAAGTATCGAGCGCGTTCGACGCTGTCTGGTGAATCCAGTCCAGACTTTCTCAACTCAGCTCAGGATTCGCTCGATAAACATCTGGTCGGCCACCGCTTGGGCATGGTTTCACCTCGTCTGCTACCTGCGACAAGGTTCGAATGTCTTCGAGACCTATTGGACGAACGGGTCGCGGCGTCGAGGCGATGGACAACAGTTACGGTCTGCTCGACTTAACGGTCTACGGGCGGCAGGAGATGTGGGAGACTCGCCTCGCGGCTGGCTTCAGCGGTCCAAAGGCAAGCAGAATTTCCGTTCCGATGAGCGTCCAGTAGCCCAATGGTCTCGGCTGAAGGCGGGATATTCCGACGATCTGGGCATTGGCAGCGGCTGATGACAAAACTCTCCCTCGGGTGCCTGCCCTTGTGTTCGGCACATACACCTCAGGGCATCATCCGCGGCCGCCCTCGAAGAACTCCTTGACCTTGGAAAAGAAGCCCTCGCTCTCCGGGCTACCTTTGCCGTGGCCTTGCGCCTCGGCTTCGAACTCCTCGAGCAGTTCGCGCTGGCGGCGGGTCAGGTGCTGCGGTGTCTCCACCGAGACCTGTATATACATATCGCCACGCGCCGCGCTGCGCAGAACCGAGAAACCCTTGCCGCGCAGGCGGAATTGCTCGCCGGTCTGCGTTCCCGGCGGGACCTTCACCTTCGCTTTGGTGCCATCGATTGCCGGCACCTCGATGTCGCCGCCGAGTGCCGCCTGCGTCATTCTCAGCGGAACTCGCATGAAGATGTTCGCGCCATCACGCTGGAACATCGGATGCGGCCGGATCGCCACGTGCACGTACAGATCGCCGGGCGGGGCACCTTGTCCCGCGGCCTCTCCTTCGCCGGCGAGCCGGATCCGTGTCCCGTCCTCGACGCCTGCAGGCACAGCCACCTGCAGGGTGCGTTCACGCTGCACCGTGCCGATGCCGTGGCAGACCTTGCAAGGATTGCGGATCACCCGTCCTTGGCCGCCGCAGGTCGGGCAGGTGCGTTCGATCAGGAAGAAGCCTTGCTGTGCGCGCACCTTGCCGCTGCCGCGACACGTCGCGCAGGTATCGGCCGCGCGGTTCTTGTCCTCCGAGCCGTTGCCGCTGCACGCATCGCATACCACTCGGGTTGGCACCCGTAGGTTGACCTTGGCGCCGGTGAAGGCGTCCGCCAATTCGATCTCGACCGCCTGACGAATGTCGTTGCCGGCGCGGGTCCGGCCCCCAGGGCCACCTCGCCGGCCGCCCATGAATTCGCCGAACATCTGGTCGAAGATGTCGCCCAGACCGCCCGAGGCGGCGAAGTCGAAGCCGCCGCCGAAGCCACCGGGGCCGCCCTGCTCGAACGCTGCGTGGCCATAACGATCGTAGGCCGCACGCTTTTGGTCATCCTTCAGGACGTCATAAGCCTCGCTGATTTCCTTGAACCGTGCTTCGGCCTTCTTGTCCCCGGGATTGCGGTCGGGGTGGCACTGCATGGCGAGTTTGCGGTACGACTTCTTGATATCCTCAGCGCCCGCTTCGCGTGCCACGCCCAACGTGGCGTAGTAATCCTGCTTCGCCATCTCAGCCCTTCTCGTTGGCGCTGAATGAAGCCGCGCCCGCCTTCGACGAAGCGCGGGCGCGACTCCTCATGCCTTGTCGGCCCGTAATTATCAGGCCGATTTCTTCTTCTTCTCGTCAACTTCCTCGAATTCGGCGTCCACCACCTTATCGTCCGGGCCGCCGGCACCGCCCGGATGGGCTCCACCGGCCTGCGCCGTCGCCTCGGCGGTATTGTCGGCCTGCTGCGCCTTGTACATCGCCTCGCCAAGCTTCATCGCCGACTGGCTCAGCCGCTCGGTCGCCTGCTTCAGCGCCTCAGGATCGTTGGCTTCCATGGCAGAGCGCGCCGCGGCGATCGCTGCCTCGGCCTCACCCTTCTCCTGCGCCGGCACCTTGTCGCCATGCTCCTTCAGGTTCTTTTCGACCTGATGGATAAGGCCATCGGCCTGGTTGCGGGTTTCCACCTGCTCACGGCGCTTCTTGTCGGCTTCGGCGTTCGCCTCTGCCTCTCTCACCATGCGCTGGATATCGGTCTCGGACAGACCGCCCGACGCCTGGATGCGGATCTGCTGCTCCTTGCCGGTTGCCTTGTCCTTCGCCTGGACGGAGACGATGCCGTTGGCGTCGATGTCGAACGTCACCTCGATCTGCGGCACCCCACGCGGTGCGGGAGGAATACCGGTCAGGTCGAAGTTGCCCAGCAGCTTGTTGTCGGCGGCCATCTCGCGCTCGCCCTGGAACACCTTGATGGTCACCGCCTGCTGGTTGTCGTCCGCCGTCGAGAAGATCTGGCTCTTCTTGGTCGGGATCGTGGTGTTGCGCTCGATCAGCCGGGTGAACACGCCGCCCAGCGTCTCGATGCCGAGTGACAGCGGGGTCACGTCGAGCAGCAGCACGTCCTTCACATCGCCGGACAACACCGCACCCTGCACCGCCGCACCGATCGCCACCACTTCGTCGGGGTTGACGTTGCGTGCGGGTTCCTTGCCGAAGAAGGTCTTCACCGTGTCGATGACCTTCGGCATGCGGGTCATGCCGCCGACCAGGATCACCTCGCTGATCTCGCCTGCCGACACGCCGGCATCCTTGAGCGCCGCACGGCACGGATCGAGCGTGCGATTGATCAGGTCATCCACCAGGCTTTCCAGCTTCGCCCGGGTCAGCTTCATCACCAGGTGCTTCGGCCCGGACTGATCCGCCGTGATGAACGGCAGGTTGATCTCGGTCTCCTTCGAGGACGAAAGCTCGATCTTCGCTTTCTCGGCGGCTTCCTTCAGCCGCTGCAGCGCTAGCTTGTCGCGACGCAGGTCGATGCCCTGTTCCTTGCGGAACTCATCGGCCAGATAGTCGATCACGCGCGCATCGAAATCCTCGCCGCCCAGGAAGGTGTCGCCGTTGGTAGACTTCACCTCGAACACGCCGTCGCCGATTTCCAGCACGGAGATATCGAACGTGCCGCCGCCCAGGTCATAGACCGCGATGGTGCCCGAATGCTTCTTGTCCATGCCGTAGGCGAGTGCCGCCGCCGTAGGCTCGTTGATGATGCGCAGCACGTCGAGGCCGGCGATCCGGCCGGCGTCCTTGGTCGCCTGGCGCTGGCTGTCGTTGAAGTACGCAGGGACAGTGATCACTGCCTGCTTGACCGGCTCGCCGAGATAAGCCTCGGCGGTCTCCTTCATCTTGCCGAGAATGAAGGCGCTGATCTGGCTCGGAGAATACTTCTCGCCCTTCACCTCGACCCAGCCGTCGCCGTTGTCACCGCGCACGATCTGATACGGGACCAGGCCTTTGTCCTTCTCGACCATCGGATCGTCGTAGCGACGGCCGATCAGGCGCTTGATGGCGTAAAGCGTATTGGACGGATTGGTCACCGCCTGTCGCTTGGCAGACTGGCCGACGAGGCGCTCGCCACTGTCGGTAAAAGCGACCATCGAGGGGGTGGTACGTGCGCCCTCGCTATTCTCGACTACCCGAACATCCTTGCCTTCCATGATGGCAATGCAGGAGTTCGTGGTGCCAAGGTCAATGCCTATGACTTTGCTCATTATCGGCTCCTTTTCAGCGGACGCCGGCGGCCCGAGGCACCGCGGACGTCCCTATGGGGTCAGATATCAAGGATGTATGAGGGGGTGCCCGGCCGGGCAAGGGGCAGGTGTGGGAATTCTCGTGCGCGAGCGACATGGTTTCCTCAGGCGGTGGTATCCAGTTTCGCCGAACTGCCTATCTCCTCGGGCGGCGCCTTGGCGACCACAACCATCGCTGGCCGGAGCAGCCGACCATGCAATGTCCACGCCGGGGTCCACGCATGCATCACGCTGCCGGGCGCATGGGCGGCACTTTCCTGCTCGGCCATTGCTTGATGCTGGTTAGGATCGAACGGCTGGCCCGTTGGATCCTCGCGCTTGATCCCGTTGCGCTCGAGGATGTTGAGAAAGTTGCGCTCGACGCCTTCCAGGCCTTCGCGGAACCGCGTCACGAGTTCCGGCTCGTTCGCTTCCCTCTCCGGCAGGCTCTCCAGGCCACGTCGTAGATTGTCGGCTGCCTCCACCACGTCCTGAGCGAACTTCTGCACGGCGTATTGCCGCGTCTCGTTCACCTCGCGATGCGACCGCGCGCGCACATTCGCCGTTTCGGCCTCGGCGCGCATCCAGCGGTTCTTCATCTCCGCCAGTTCGGCCTCGAGCTCCGCGATCCGTGTCGTGGCCGCCTGCATGATCTGGTCCGGCGTCTGCGGCGCGTCCGTCGCCCCGGGCGCATCGGGCGTCTCGTTGTTGTTGGCAGGGTCTTGGGTCATTTGGCCTTTTTCGTTGCTCATGCCGGCGATCAGTTAGGGTCAGATGGCGTGGTGGACAAGCGCTTTAGGGCTTGAGGATCCCATTGGCGTAACCCCAACCGGTGAAGGGCTGGTTTACCTGGCGGCAACTCGAAGGGGGCCGGTGTCTAGCCCAGCAACCGGCCAATCACCCGCGCAGTATAGTCCACGACCGGGATAATCCTGCCATAGTTGATCCGGGTCGGACCTATGACTCCAATGGCGCCGACGATGCGACCGCCGTCGTTGCGGGCAGGGGCGACCACCATGGATACGCCGGACGTGCCGAACAGGCCGCTTTCGGAGCCGATAAAGATACGCACCCCCTCCGACTGCTCGGCAAGCTCCAGCAGGCGCAGCATCGTCTCTTGCGCCTCCAGTCGCTCGAACAGCGACTGAATTGCGGTAAGGCGCTCGATCTGCGTGACATCGGAAAGCAGCCGCGCCTGGCCCCGAACAATCAGGCTGCCCGGCCGTCCTTCACCGGTCCAGGTAGCCAGGCCGGCCTCGACGACCTTTGCCGACAGGATATCCAGCTCGCTACGATTGGCCGAAATTTCATCGGCGACGATCAGACGCAGTTCCGCCAGCGAGCGGCCGGAAAGGCGCGCGTTGAGGAAATTGGCCGCCTGCTGCAGCGCGGAGGGCGGCAGGCCCGGGGGAGTCTCGATCACTCGGTTCTCGACGTGACCGTCGGCGTTGACCAGCACAACGAGGGCGCGACCGGGTCCGAGAGGGACGAACTCGATATGCCGGACGGCGCCATCGGATTTGGGAGCGAGGACCAGACCGGCGGCCTGAGACAAGCCGGACAGCATGGAGCTGGCCTCCGCCAGCGTGTCCTCGAGACTGCGGCCGGACGCAGCGAGTGCGGCTGAAATCGCCTCGCGTTCGTCCTCCGCCAATTCACCGAAGTGCAGCAGTCCGTCCACGAACAGACGCAGCCCCTGATCGGTGGGCAACCGGCCGGCCGAAGTGTGCGGCGCGAACAGCAGACCCGCGTCGGTCAGGTCGGCCATGACGTTCCGGATGGTTGCCGGTGACAGGCTCATCGGCAGACGGCGGGAGAGGGTACGGCTCCCGACGGGCTCTCCGGTCTCAACGTACTGTTCGACGATTTCGCGCAGGACGGCGGCCGATCGCGCATCCAGACCCGGCGGCAGGACGGTGCGGAGAGGGATGCCGGTCGGGTTGCGCGGGCTGTCCATGGAAGCTCAAGACCAAGCTAGGAAGCGCCTCCGCCGTGGTCAACCAAAGTTCTGGCTCTTGTCAGACGGGCGACACGCCCCTGTCGCCTGAGAACGCGCTGCGACGGCTCCTGAGAAACCCCTCGCGTCGCGCTCAACGACGATGACCGAGATAGGTCGCAATGACACGCGTATCCGCCGCGAGGTCACTGCTGGGTCCCTCCATGACAACGGCACCCATCTCCAGCACGTAGCCATAGTCCGACACCTGGAGCGCGGCGCGGACGTTCTGCTCGACCAGCAGGATCGACAGGCCGCGGGCACGCAGTTCGGCGAGGACGCGGAAGATGGCCCTTACAATCAGTGGGGCGAGGCCGAGGCTTGGTTCATCGAGCAGCAGCAGACGCGGGCGTGCCATCAATGCGCGGCCCAGCGCCAGCATCTGCCGCTCGCCACCGGACAACGTTCCGGCGAGTTGGCGGCGGCGTTCCTCCAGGCGCGGGAAGATCGCGAACACCTCGCGCATAATGGTCGGTGCGTCGCGATTGCCGGCACGATGGCGGGTGTAGGCGCCGAGGTGCAGGTTGTCCTCCACGCTCATGTCGGCGAACAGCGCACGGCGTTCTGGCACCAGAACGGCGCCAGACGCGACCAGTGCTTCGGTGGAGCCGGCGGGTTGATCGCAGTAGAGGACATGGCCGCCGATACGTGGCAGCAGACCCATGATCGCGCTGAGCAGCGTTGTCTTACCGGCGCCGTTCGGGCCGACGATGGCGATCATGCGGCCTTCGGGAACAGCAAGGCTGATGCCATGCAGCACCTCCACCTTGCCATAGCCAGCGTGCAGACCGTCGACGCGCAGCAGCGCGGTCATGCGACCGTGCCGAGATAGGCTTCCATGACCGCGGGATCAGCCTGCACGCGCTCCGGTGGTCCCTCGGCTATCTTCTGGCCGAAATCCATGACGACGACGCGATCGGCGAGGCCCATGACGAAGTCCATGTCGTGTTCGACCAGCAGCACGCCGATGCCTTCGGCACGCAACTGGCGCAGCAATGCGGCGAGGCGCTGCTTCTCCGCTAGCCGCAATCCCGCAGCAGGTTCGTCCAGCAGCAGCAGACGCGGGCGGACGCAGAGGGCGCGGGCAATCTCCACCACGCGTTGCTGGCCCAGCGGCAGATCGCCGGCTTGCCGATTGAGCAATGCGCCAAGACCAAGTCGCCGCGCCTGAATGCGGGCGTGGTCGAGCAGCACACTTTCCTCCGCGCGATCGAGGCGCAGCATGGCGCGCAACACGCCGGCGCGGCCGGAGAGATGCGCGCCAAGGGCGACGTTCTCCAACACGCTGCGGCGTGCCAGAAGGCGCACGTGCTGGAAGCTGCGGGCGACACCAAGCGCCGCTATGCGATGCGGAGAGAGACGCGCAGCCTGGCGCACCGAACAGGCGCACGGTGCCGGCACTCGGTGCCAGCACGCCACTGATCAGGTTGAACAGCGTCGTCTTGCCTGCCCCGTTCGGACCGATGAGCGCGACGATTTCGCTGGCGCGCACGGAGAACGACACGTCGCGAACTGCGGCGAGACCGCCGAAGTTGCGCGACACGGCATCGACGGCGAGCAACACCGTCGCCTGCGATCGCAGTTGAGACTGCAGGGACTGTCAGCCTGTCTTCGGCATCGGCGGGAGCGGCCTCTGGGCGATACGCGCCAGAGGCGCGTCAGCAGCGGCATCAGACCGTCGGGGGCGCGTTGCAGCAGGACGATGACGACCAGGGCTGAACACCAGTGCCTCGAAGTCACCGGAGCGACCGGTCAGGCGTGGTATCCAGTCGTTGAACTGATCGCGCAGCACCACGACGAGCGCTGCGCCCAGCGGAGCGCCCCACAGGGATTCGGCACCACCGATGATCACCATGAACAGGTAGTCGATGCTGGTGCCAAGACCGAACGGCGTCGGGCTGACGAAGCGCTGGAAATGCGCGAACAGGAAACCCGCGAGGGCAGCATACAGCGCGGCGATGACAAACACCTGGCGGCTGAGCCGCACCGTGTCGATGCCCATGCTGGCGCCCATCAGACGCGCACCGTTCAGCGTCCGCATGCGCGCGGCCCGATACGGCTGTCGAGCAGGTTGGCCGACATCACCATGACGACTGCGACGACGGCGAGGATCACGCCCAGAGTTGACGCGCTGACTCGGCTGCGGGGCACCGAGGAGCGGAGGGATATCGCCAATGCCGTTGAAGCCGTGCAGCAGCGGCAACGTGCCGAAGAGCGAGGAAAACGAGATGCCCCACGCGACTGACACCAGCGCGAGGAAATGGCCAGACAGGCGCGCGGTGATCAGGCCGAGCAGCCACGCGATGATGCCGGTCACCAGCAGGCCGGCGATGCAGGCCGATGATCGGCGGCTGGCCGGCGAGCTTGGTGAGCAACGTGGTGGCATAGGCAGCAAGCCCACGAAACTCGCCTGTCCGAACGAGGTCTGCCCACTGATGCCGGTGAGCAGCACCAGGCCCAGCGCAACCAATGTCGCCAGCCCGATATAGCCAGCCAAGGTGACGTAGAATGGCGGCAGCAGAAGCGGCGCCAGGATCGTCATTCCCGCGCAGGCGGGGACCCAGAGCAACCGCTTGCGTGTCGCGACCCTGGATCCCCGCATCCGCGGGGATGACGGCGGCGTGGGTGTCACGCGCGCTCCTCACCGGAGCCGGCGCGCAGCGACAGCCAGGCGAGCACCGGGATCAGCAGCGTGAAGACGATCACCTCGCGATAGGCGCTGGCCCAGAAACTGCCAAGCGATTCGAGCACGCCGACCAGCACCGCGCCGGCGGCGGCGAGCGGAAAAGATGCCAGGCCGCCCATGATCGCAGCGACGAAGCCCTTCAGCCCGATGTCGAAGCCGGCGTCGTAGGAGAGCGGCGTCACCGCGCCGATCAGTACGCCGGCGAGTGCCGCGATGAACGACGCCAGCGCGAAGGCCAGTGCGCCGGTGGCGGTCGCGTCGATGCCGACGAGGCGCGCGCCCAAGCGATCGGACGCGGCGGCGCGCAGCGCCTTGCCGTGGATCGTCGCGCCGAAGAACCAGCGCAGTCCGGCGACCAGAATGGCGCAGCTTGCCAGCACGCAGAGGGACTGACCGGAGACGTTCAGTTGCCCAAGGTCGAAACTTGCGTCGGTGATCGCCGGGGCGCTGGCTTCCTCGGGACCGAAGAACACCAGGCCGGCGCCGATCAGCACGAAGTGCAGCGCCATGGCGATGATCAGCAGCGCCAGCACCGAAGCATCGGCCACCGGGCGGAAGGCGAAGCGCCAGATCAGCGGGCCCATCGGCGTGACGATCGCGAGCGCGAGCAGGATCGAGATTGCCGGCTGCTCGAAGCGAGCCAGCAGTAGCGTGGCCAGCGTCACTACAAGCGGATAGACGCCCCAGGTCAGCGCGGCACGCAGCGGGCGCCTGATGCAACGATGTCAGCAGCGCGAGCGGCGCAAACGCCGTCGAGCAGCCACAGCGTGCCAGGGATGTGCCCGGACTGCAGTGTCGCGGCGGTCAGCGTGCCGAACGCCAGCAGATCGCCCTGCGGGACGAAGATGACGCGCGTGACCGAGAACACGATCAGCAGCCCGATGGCAAGCAGCAGATAGATCGCGCCGGTGGTGATCGCCGTCCTGCAGCAGCGCGAAGAAATATGAAGGAGTCTACTGGATGGCCCTCCAGGCGCCGTCCTTCACCTCGACCAGCACCGCGGCCCGCGCGTCCTGGCCGTTATGGTTGGTCGGCGACATCGTGTAGACGCCGCTGACCCCGACCAGCTCGTGCGTCTTTTCCAGTGCATCGCGCAGCGCGACGCGGAACGCCTCGGTGCCTGGCTTGGCGGATTTCAGCGCCTCCGGAATGGCGTTGCTTCAGCAACAGGAACGCATCGTAGCTGTAGCCGGCGAACGGGTCCGACACCCTGGCCGGGCCGAACTTGGCCGTGTAGTCCTTGGCGAATTTCGCGGCGACCGGCTTCACCGGGTTGGAGTCAGGCAATTGGTCCGCGACGACGACCGGCGAGGTGGCAGCGATCACGCCCTTCGACGGCGGCGCCGCCAACCTTGATGAAGGCGGGCGAGACGATGCCGTGGTTGCCGTAGATCCCGCCCTTGAAGCCGCGATGGCGCAGCGCGACGACCGGCAGCGTCGCCGGCGTGGCGGAGTTGCCCATCATGACCGCCTGCGGATGCGTGCTGATCAGCTTGAGAGCCTGCGCCTCGCACGTGGTGTCGGTGCGAGCATAGCGTTCGTCGGCGAGGATCTTGATGCCGTCGTCACCGGCGACCTGCTTGGTGGCGCCGAGGACCTGGTCGCCCCAGCCATCGGAGAAGCCGATATAGCCGATGTCCTTCACGCCATGCTGCTGCATGTACTTGAACACGGCGCTAACCATCAGCGACAGCGGCTGCGCATCGTTGAACGTGTATGGCTGCTTCTGCGGATCGTATTCGTAGGGCGCCATGGCAAGCATCGGCACCTTCGCCTGGTTGGCGAGCGGCGCGACCGCGGCGTCTGTGGCGGTCAGCGACGGACCGATGAACGCGTCGACATGGTCTTCCGAGATCATCTTCTGCGCGATGGTGTAACCGGTGCTGGCATCGGTCGCGTCATCGCGGATGATGTATTCGACTTTCTGGCCGGCGATCTCGGTGGGGAATAGATCGAACGCGCCCTTGTAGCCGACGCCCATGGCCGCCCCGGGCCCGCTGATCGAAAGGATGGCGCCGAGTTTGATCTGCGCCTGCGCTGTGCCCGATGCGGCGAGCGCGCCCAATGCCGCAACCGTTGCGAGCAGCCGCGTTTTCATTCGGATCTCCTGAGCCTGGCCTCGCGGTTATGTCGCGCGGCGGGTTTCGCTGAGTCAAGTTGATTACCAAGGCGATGCGATCAGTGTATGGCGGCCAAGCCAGCCACGGGAGCAACCGGAGCGCGCGGACGTCGCACGTTCAGCATCCGACGCGCATCGTCCGGGCGATTGGCGCCCAGGTAGGCCTTCAGTAAAGTAAAACGCACCAGGTCCAGTTGCGCGTGGCTGCCGCCGATGCGTTCGAGTTCGTCGGCAATCGGTTCGAGCGCGTCAATCGCGGTGACGTAGTCGTGCTGCTCGATCGCCGCGAAGCCACGCGACGCGGCCGGCACCAACTGGCCGGACGGATAACGGCTGGCTCGCGCGAGCGCGTCGATCTGTTGTGCTCGCTCCTCCAGCGCCGTGCCATCGCCGGCTACTGCGCAGGCAACGGCAATGTGCAGATCGGAGAACGCCGCGCCGGCGCGCGGGAAAGCGCTTCGCACGAAATCCCGCATCGCGCGCCAGGCTTCAGTATCGCGTGGGTGGCCGGCAAGCTCCCAGCGCCAGAGAAACGACACCGCGTCATTTAGCTTGCCGCGCGGCGGCCCGCTGTGCACGTCGGGTGCGAAGGCCTCACTGAACAGACGGAAAGCCGACGTCACATCGCCGGTCTCGAGGTGGGCGAGCGCGAGGTGCCAGTTCAGATGGCTGTACAGCGAGCCTTCGCGCGGATAACTGGTCAACCACGACGCCAAAAAGTCCCTGGCCGCGCCTGGATTACCCTCCTCGTAGGCGAGATGAGCAGTTGCGTGCGCCGCCCATGGATTGGTCGGATTCTGCGCCAACGAGCGCTCGATCTTCGGGCGGGCAGCCGCATGCTCGCCGTTCTCCGACAACGCCATGCCGTGATGGGCGGCGAACCACCAATCGTCTTCGCCGTAGTGCGGGGCAAGCCGATCCAGCAGCGCGAGCAGCGTGCGCTTCTGGCCCAACCGACCGGAACTACCGATCAGGCCGTTGGTGAAAGCCGTGGTTCCGAGGACCAACACGTCGCGCGGCCAGGCGTTGAGATGCGCAGGCAGAGCAGCAAGTGCGGCTTCGGTATCGCCGGCGACCAGCAGGCCGAAATACTCTACGTGGCTCGCTTCCCGTGCCGGCAGACCGGCGGCGAGGATTTTGGCCTCGGCGATCGACTCGCGCGCCGCCGCAGCGTTGCCGCGTTCCAGCAGCGTGTGCGCGCGGGCGGCGTAGGCGAGGGCAAAGCCGGGGTCCGCTGACACGGCTCGATCGAGCGCCTCGACCGCACCGGGATACATGGTGAGCTTTGCTTTGCAGGCCTGAACGTAGGCGTCCCGCGCGACGGACGAGGTGGTGGACAACGAAAGCCCGTAGCCGTCCGTCAGCATGATCGGAACCTCATTGCGGCGAATGGCGAAGATACAGTTCGCCGTGCCGCTGGCGGAAGAGCAGCCGATCGTGGCAATCAGGATCGGCGCCTACTGTCCGGCACGCAGGGCGAGGGCGCGGCTCTCCGAGACAAGCGCGGCAGCGATCAGCAGTGCGGTCGCAGCGACCACGGACGGGGCGGCGAAACCTCCGAGGCGGTCGGAGAGCGCACCGGCGAAACCTGGGCCGATGATCTGCCCCAGCCCGAACGCCGCCGTCATCAGAGCCAGCGCGCGCCGTGGGTCGCCGCTTGCCAGAGCGCGGGCCCTGATCAGACCAAGCGCCGTGAGCCCCATGAATGTTCCGCCGACCAGGATGGCCGCCAGGCACACACCGAGCTCACTCGGCCAAATGATGCTGGCCAGCACGCCGCAGGCCTCCACGACGGAGGCCAGAGCAAAGGCGGCGGGAACGCCCAAACGCGCTGCAACACCTGTCCAGATTGCCACAGATGGGGCCGCGGCCAGGCCGAACACAATCCAGATCACCGGTTCCAGCGCGCGGATCACCGGCACGCTGCGGACGATCGCCACGATGAATGTCGCCGTGATCACATAGCCAAAACCGAACAAGCCGTATGCGACGATCAGCCGCAGCAGCCTGCGGTCGAGCGGCTGCGCCGACGGTTGCCACGCTTGCTGAATTGGTGCCCGCCGGTCACGCAGCAGCGGCGCCACTGCAAATGCGGCCACCAACGCGACCGCTCCATTGGCGATCCACAGCGACTGCCAATTCTGGCCGGCGCGCTGCAGTCCAGCAACCAGCATCGCGGAAACCACGACACCAGTGCCCACTCCGGCAAAGTGCAGCGCCGCCAGGCCTGGGCGCTTTGCCTCGGCGAGGCTCTCGAACACGATCGCAGACGCGAGCACAAGAACGACCGCGCTGGCGGCTCCCCCGACAAAGCGAAGCAGCAGGAAGGATGCCATGGTCGACGCGCCGCCCATCGCAGCCGTGGTGACAGCGCTGAGCAGGAGACAGCCGAGCAGCGAAGTGCGCCGAGAGCCGGGAAGCTTCGGCCTGGCGGCCAACGATGCTCCCAGCAGGTAGCCCAGAAAGTTGGCCGATGCGATCAGCCCGGCTGCCGATTGACCCAGCCCAAGCGCCTGCATCATTGGGGGGAGGATCGGCGTGTAAACGAAGCGACCGATGCCGAGGGCAGCGGCGAGGGCGATCAAACCGCCAAGGGCTGTTGAATAGGCTCGGGGACCTTGCATGGCCGGTTATTTGCGGCGGCCATGGTATTTCGAAAAACGATTCCTTATGATATCCGCTATCGTTCACTTAGATAACTTAGGGCAGCCGCCGATGGACGCGGGCGACCTGAAAGTCTTTGCCGCCGTCGCACGGCTTGGGGGGATGAACCGAGCCGCGGCGGAACTGCACACCGTGCAGTCCAACGTCACAGCGCGCATACAGGCGCTGGAGGCAGACATTGGCTGCACTCTGCTGGACCGGCACAGTCGCGGTGTGTCGCTGACACCGGCGGGGCAGCGGCTGCTGCCATACGCCGATCAGGTTGCGCGCATCCTCGCGGACGCCAGGCGCGCGGCGCGCGACGACGGTGTGCCCAGCGGCATACTGACGATCGGCTCGCTGGAGACAACTGCCGCGCTGCGCCTCACGCCGTTACTTACGCGGTTTGCTGCAGACTACCCGCAGGTCGATCTTGTGCTGCGCACCGGCACGACGCGGGAACTGCTGGCGGACGTACTGGAACAGCGGGTCGACGGCGCCTTCGTGTGCGGCCCGGTCTCTCATCCGGATATTGAGGAGGAGACTGCGTTCAGCGAGGAACTGGTGATCCTGACCGCCCCTGACATTGCCTCGCTGGAGCAGGCGCTGGGTGCCGGCGCGGTGCGCCTGGTCGTACTGCGCGCCGGCTGTTCCTATCGCCAGATGCTGGAGGCCCTGCTGGCGCGACGCGGTATCGTCGTGCAGCGCCAATTGGAGTTCGGCACATTGGAGGCGATCTTCGGCTGTGTCAGCGCCAGCCTCGGGATCACGATGCTGCCGCGAGCGCTGGTGGGCGGCATTTGGGATGCGGGACGTGTAAGGATCCACACCCTGCCGGCGGAGGACGCGCTGGTGGAGACCACCTTTATCCGCCGCCGGAACGGCTTTACCTCGAGCGCGCTGCGGGCATTCCTAGCCTGCACCCTGGCGGCAAACCGCGGCGGTTCCTAACCTATCGGCTCAGCAGGAGGGCACCACCATGCCAGGCATCGACCAGAACCGCTCGTTCATTACGGTCAACATCGCCGTCCTCACCGTCTCGGATACACGCACGCTGGCCAATGACACCTCGGGTGACGCGCTGGCCGACCGCATCACCAAGTCCGGCCACCGCCTTGCTGCACGGGCGATCGAGAAGGACGACGCGGCCGCGATCGAGCACCACCTGCGTGCTTGGATCGCCGATGGCGAGATCGACGTCGTGCTGACCACCGGCGGGACCGGCATCACCGGCCGCGACGTCACGCCGGAAGCGTTCGAACGTGTGCTGGAGAAGCGCATCGAGGGCTTCGGTGAGCTGTTCCGTATGCTGAGCTATCAGAAGATCGGCACGTCTACGGTGCAGTCGCGCGCCCTCGGTGGTGTCGCCGGCGGCACCTACCTGTTCGCGCTGCCGGGCAGTACTGGTGCCGTAAAGGATGCATGGGATGACATACTGGTGCACCAACTGGACAACCGATTCCGCCCCTGCAACCTGGTCGAGCTGATGCCGAGGTTGCAGGAGCACCTAAAGTACGCGGCGGAGTAGGCTGGTGGGACCGATTTGTCCGTCATTCCCGCGCAGGCGGGAATCCAGCCTCGCCGCAACTACTACCCGATGGGCTGGATCCCCGCTTTCGCGGGGATGACGACCAAGGAAGCGGTCGCGCGGAAGGGAACTAACCAGCGATGCGGACCGGCAGCGCGGTGATGCCGTGGATGAAGTTGGAGTAGATTCGCTTCGGTTCCTCCATCATCTCGACGACCATGCCGCGCTTCAGGATCTCCTCCCACAGGATCTGCAGCTGCAGCTCCGCCAGGCGATTGCCGACACAGCGGTGGATGCCGAACCCGAAGGACAGATGCTGACGCGGCCGTGCCCGGTCTACCAGGAACTCGTTCGGCCGATCGATCGCATCCTCGTCGCGGTTGCCGGAAATGTACCACATGCAGACCTTGTCGCCGGCGCGGATCTGCCGGCCAGCGATCTCGGCGTCCGCCGTCGCAGTGCGGCGCATGTGCACGATCGGCGACTGCCAGCGGATGATCTCTGACACCGCGCTAGGGATCAGCGCCGGATTCTCGCGCAATTTGCGATACTCGTCGGGGTGCTTGTTCAGCGCCCAGACGCTGCCCGACATCGAGTTGCGCGTTGTGTCGTTGCCGCCGACGATCAGCAGCACGAGGTTGCCGAGAAAATCACTGGGGCTCTGCGGCAGGTTCTGTGTCGCCTCGCCGTGCGCCAGCATCGACAGCAGGTCCGGCGCAGGGTCGCGGTTCTGCCGCTCGTAAAACAGCTTGGTCATCATCTGAAGGCATTCGGTCAGCAGCTCCAGCCGTGTCTCCTCGGAATCGACAATGCCGCCCGCCTTGGGGTCCATCGTCGCCACGTCGGACCAGAAGGTCAGCTTCCGCCGCTCCTCGAGCGGATAGTCGAACAGCGTCGCCAGCATCAGCGTGGTGAGCTCGATCGAGACGCGTTCCACCCAGTCGAACGTCTCATTGCGCGGCAGCCCATCCAGCACCCGCTCGGTGCGTTCGCGGATCTGTCCCGACATGCGCTGTAGGTTCATTGGCGCAACGACGGGCGAGACCACTTTCCGCTGTTCGTCGTGATACGGCGGATCGGAAGAGATGAAGCTCCGGCGGCGGAACTCCTCCGGGATGTCGCGGATGGTAATGCCGCCGAGACGTGCCTCGGATGAGTAGATCTGGTGGTGCGTCTCGACATGCATGATCTCTTTGTACTTGGTCACCGACCAATACGAACCGTGCATGCCGTTCTGGCACCAGTGCACCGGGTCCTCGCGGCGCAGGCGCTCGAAATACGGATACCAGATGTCGTTCTGGTAGAGCCTCGGGTCGCTGACATCGATCCGGTCGAGGGGAAGCGAATAGGCTTCCTCGGTCGGGTCGAAGTGCACCGGTGCGTTCATGAGCAGCCATCTCCTCGGATTGCCCCAGGTTATCGCGAAACCCCGTGGTCCGGTAGCGGAGTCGATGAACTGCGTCACAGTTTTCACCACGAGTTGCGCATAAATGATATGCCGACGGCCGCGATTATAGCCTGCAAGGCGGAAGTCTATATCCCGGTTCGCCAACAAGGTGCTCCGCAACGTGCGGACGAACGAGGAGAGAGGACCATGAAGATCATGCTTCGCGCCGCCCTGGCCGCGGCCAGCATCGCCAGCATCGGTTCGGCCTATGCCGGCGAGGGTGAGGGCGTTGTCTCCAAAACCCGGTTCACCGAAATCCCGGGCGTTGTCGCCCAGGCACCCGCCCAGAACGCCCCAGCGGTCGCCACCGCGCAGAATGGGCAGGCGGTGCCCGTCTACGTGACTCGCTCTAACCAAGGCACATGGCTGTTCGCGCCGAATGGCAACGCCGGCGCCAACAGCTGACCATTACCGCCGCTGACAAAGAGGGCCGGCCTCGCAGCCGGCCTTCTGGTCTGCGCTATCGGTCGAACCGATCGCCTTCAGGCGGCACGGGGACATCGAACGCGTTCACCACACCGCACAAGGCTACATAGAAGTTTGCCACCGTGGTCAGCTCCACCAGCCACTGCAGGCCGTGCCGGTCCTTGAGGGCATCGAATACCGGCTGCTCCACGCGGTTGGTGCGCATGAGCTGGCGCATATACCGGACGATGTCGCGCTCTGCCGGCGGCAAGTCCGCTGGGTCGCCCTTGACGCGCAGCACGTCGATCACCGGCTCGCGCAGCCCGACACGCCGGGCAACATCGACTTGCGCCGCCCAGACGTAGTTGGCGTCGTGCTCCCGCACCGCCGTCAGAATGGCGATCTGCCGCAGCTTGGGATCGATGACGGTGCCTTCGCGCGCGAACGGCACCATGGGCAGCAGCTTCTCGGCCAGCTTCGGACTGTGCAGCAGCATGCTGAACGGCCCGCGGATGCGGCCGAACACCCCCATGACCTGATCGAACACATGCTGCTGTTCCGGTGCCATGGCCTCTTTGCTGGTGACCGGCGTGTATCGCGACATGCTCGCCCCCTCAGTTCAGTGCCTGGTAGGGCTGGCCCCATTTGTCCTGGAATACGATGTCGGACAGCTTGCCGCGCCCCACGGGACCGAAGCGTCCCATCGAATAGCCGATCGGCAGGATCGCGTAAGAATGCACGCCCTCGGGCAGGCCCATGGCCGCCTCGCTCTCGCGTTCGTACAGCAGGTGGCGGGTGGTGAGCGTGCAGCCGAGTCCCAGCGCGCGGGCTGCGAGCAACATGTTCTGCACGGCCGGATAGATCGACGCGCCCGACCAGCGCGTCGGTCTCGCCGTGCCCTCGTCGATGCAGGCAACGATCCATACCGGCGCCTCGTGGTAGTGTTCGGTGAGATACTCCACGGCGGAATGCTGCCGCTTGTAGCGCTCCGGCGAGACACCGGGCGGCGGCGCGCTGCTCGCGTAGCGTGGCCCGACCACTTCGTCGAATGCCCGCTTGTACCAGGCCTGCACCGCCTGCTTGATCTTCGGGTCCTTGATGATCAGGAAGCGCCAGCGCTGGGTGTTGCCGCCGTTGGCGGCACAGGCTCCGGCTTCCAGGATCTTGCTGATCAGTTCGTCCGGAACGGGATCCGGCTTCAGCCGCCGCATCGAGCGCGTCGTCTGCATGATCTCGAACAGATCGTCCATGACTGTCTCCTCGTCCTGGTTCGCGCGAGCATAGCCGAATGCACGGCAAACGTGCACGATGGCGTCGCGCGATGCCAGCCAACCCGTCCATTCTTGGCCTCCTGTTGCTCCTGGGCCTTGGGTTCTTCTTCGGTCTTGCGTTCGAGGAATTCTATGCGCGCGCGCGTCAGAAGCGTCCGGGAGGGATACGCACCTTCCCGCTGCTCGCCCTGACCGGGGCGCTGCTGTATCGGCTCGACCCAAATCGCTTGCTGCCGCTTTCGGCGGGGCTGTTGGTACTTGGTGTGTGGCTCGCCTGCTATTACTGGCGCCACCTGGATGAGACCGATGCCGAGGGCTTTCCCAATGTCGGGCTTATCGTGCTCACCTCGAATGTGCTGGCGTTCCTGCTGGGACCAATCGTTCTGGCCGAGCCATCTTGGGTCGGAATCGGTGTCACTGTCGCCGCGGTGTTGCTGTTGACCGCACGACAGGAGTTGCACCGCTTCGCGCACCGCGTCGAATTACCCGAGATCGTCAATGCAGGACGGTTCCTGCTGCTGACCGGCTTTGCCTTGCCGCTACTGCCGGATACTCCCGTCACAGATCTGACGCCGATCACGCCGCATCAGATCTGGCTTGCGATGGTCGCCGTGTGCACGGTTTCCTATGCGAGCTATCTGCTGCAGCGCTACCTGGCGCCCCCTGGAACCATGCTATGGGTCGCACTGCTCGGCGGCCTGTATTCGTCCACCGCGACGACGCTTGTACTGGCGCGGCGTGCACGGGCTGAAGCAGCATCGCTCCATCAGTCGGAGGCCGGCATAATGCTGGCGACGGCGGTGATGTATCTGCGGCTGCTGATCATCATCGTTGTCTTCAATCGCGCGCTCGCGATGACGTTGGCACCGCCGCTGCTGGTGCTGTCAGTGCTCGCACTGGTTCTGGCGTTCGGCTGGTATTGGATCCGCGGCGCTCATTACACTGATGCCGGTCATGATGTCGCGCCTGCCAATCCGTTGGCACTTACCACCGCGGCAACGTTCGCCGCACTGTTCGTGGTGATCTCGGTCGCCTCGGCCTGGGCGACGCAACGCTTCGGCGCCGCCGGTACCTACGCCCTGGCGGCGATCGTCGGCGTGTCGGACATCGACCCTTTCGTACTGAACCTGGCACAGGGCGACCCAGCGCAGACGACGGTCGATGCCGGCGCGATCCTGATCGCTACATCGTCGAACAACCTGGTTAAGGGTGTATATGCGGCAGTGTATTCCGCAGGACGCATCCGCTTCGCCCCGGTGGCGTTGGTCGTGCTGGCAGTCGGCGGCGTCGTTGCGGCATGGTTACGGTGACCAATAGCGATGCGCGTGTGTCTGACGTCTCAGATCGCTTCGGCGATGACAACGCTGGCCGGACCTGCGAGCGGACGCCGCTCCAGCTTGCGCCAGCCGCTCTGTGCCAACCAGCTAACGGCATCGTCCTCGCCGTAGGCCTGACCTTCGCCGGAGAACATCAGAAATTCCCCCGATGCCAGCGCCGCGTGCTGGGGTTGCGTGCGGGTTTGGTCGAGCCAGACATCGACCAGCAGCAGGCGCGCTGAAGCGTCCGCGCCAACTCGGAGGCGCTCCAGCAGTTCAACGTTATGCGCCGCCGACAATACATGCACCGTGTTGGCGACGATGATTGCATCGTGCCCATCAGGCAGCGCGTCCTTGAAAAGGTCGCCCTCGACAACAGCAATCCGTGCTCCCTCGGGCTCGCCGCTCAATCGCTGGCGCGCAACTGCGCAGACGCCGGGCAGTTCGAACAGCGTTGCCTGCAACTCAGGAAAGCGACGCAGAATCGCGATCAGGAATGACCCCGTGCCACCGGCAAGGTCAAGCACGCGGCGATGTCGGGTAAAATCATAACTTGCGGCCAGCGCGGCTGCCGCTCCTCCCGTAATGGCTTCGACGCCGGCCGAAAAGATCTGCTGCTGCTCGTCGCTAAAACTTTCGAACTGCCGCTGGCCCTTGCCGGCGCGCACCCCCGCCTCGAAGTCCAGCCACAGTCGATAACTGATTTGATCCCAGAAGCGCAGCAGCGGCCGCAGATCCGGGCCTGAAGCGCCAGCGAGACAGGCGGCTGCGGACGGGCTGTTGCGATAACGGTCACCATCCCGCCGCAGCAGACCCATGCTTGCCATCGCATCGGCACTGATGCTCAGCGTGCGCTGTGGGATGCGGCATTTGGCGGCGATCTCGGTACAGGTCGCAGGTCCGTCTGCCAGTGCCTCAAAAAGTCCAATAGCGCTGGCGGTAAAGAGATGCTTCGCGGCCATGAAGCCCTCGGCAATCTGCATGATCGGTTCGGGTGTGACGTCTGCCATGACTTGTCGACTTCCATTTTCTGGCTTGCGTAGGATCACCAGACTCCCGTCAGATGTCAGCGAATTGGTCAGCGTCGAATCACGCGGCATGTTGCCGAGAGAGCATCGCCAGCACTTCGTCTGTCGTCTTCACATCGGCAAAGATCCGATCCATAGTCTTCAGTTCTGCCTCATGAGTGTCTCGACTCACTTCGGCGACCGCATCCTTCACAAGGATCATATGGTAGTTGTGCTCGACGCCACCGCGGATCGTGGTTGAAACGCAAACACACGTCGTCACCCCCGTAATGACACACGTCGTCACGCCCATGTTCCGCAGGATGGTGTCCAGCGGCGTATTGGAAAACCCGCCAAAGCCCTTCTTGACGATCAGGTGTTCACCGCCACGGGGCTTGAGATCGTCCACGATCTGCGCGCCCCAAGTACCTTCGACGATGAAGGTGCGATTGGTGCCAGGGCCAACACCGACGCGCCAATAAGGAAACTGCGCGTCCGAATAGTCCGGCTTGACCACATGTGCGAGGTAAACGACGGGCCGTCGTGCGCTGCGAAAGGCATCAGCGAGGCGTTTTACCTGGGGAACCGTGCCCATAAGAAATGGCAGATCGATTCCCGCCTGTGGCATGTCTCGGGCAATGCAGCCAAAGCCACCGTCGCTGTGAACGAAGTCGTTCTGCATATCCACGATGA
Organism: uncultured Alphaproteobacteria bacterium; assembly: GCA_963850535.1. GTDB lineage: Bacteria > Pseudomonadota > Alphaproteobacteria > Acetobacterales > Acetobacteraceae > JAMXLO01. The sequence goes on from CAWKMC010000029.1 coordinate 44,959, forward strand.
TGAGCGCGGATTTCGTTATTTCCGGCTGGCGGATGGTGGCGGCCATTATGCTGTCCCCCTGGGTCTGTCCGTCTTGCTATGTAACAGACGAAAGCTATGACGTTGGCGCCGAATCATCATGCCTCGACGGCAGTGCCGTTCAGGGCATTGCGCACTGCAGCGCGCAATGCCGGCAGGACGTCCGCGCCGAACCACTGATTGCGTCGCTCCCAGGCGGTGGTGCGCCAGGATGGATGCGGCAACGCGAAATAGTGCGGCAGATGCTGACGAAACGCGCGTACCTGCTCGGTCATCGCGCCGCGACCGAGCACATGGGTCAGCGCATAGGTCCCGACCAGCAGGGTGAGACGAATTTCTGGCATCAGCGCCAGTAACCGGTTGCGCCACAGCGGTGCGCACTCCGGCCGCGGGGGTGCATCACCGCCGTTTTGCAGGCGGCCAGGATAGCAAAAGCCCATCGGCACAATGGCGACACGGCTCTCGTCGTAGAACGTGCCGCGGTCCATCTGCAGCCACTCACGCAGGCGGTCACCCGAGGGGTCGTTGAAGGAGAGGCCTGTTTCGTGCACCGCGGTGCCTGGCGCCTGGCTGGCAATCAGAAGAAGGGCTGTCGTGGAAGCCCGGAACACGGGGCGCGGGCCGAGGGGCAGGTGAGGGGCACAGACCTGACAGGCGCGGATTTCGGCGGCGAGGTGTTCGAGCGGAGAGGCCCCCTCCCCCCGCCCCCCTCCCGCGAGGGGAGGGGGAGTGCTGGGCTTGAATTTGGCCTCAGCCGACGATGCCACGACGCATCAGTTCATCGACCACGCGCTCTGCCAGCACCTCGGGGGGCGCTTCCAGAGTAGGCAGGCGGATTTCCGGATCGCGCGGTTCCTCATAAGGCGCATCGACCCCAGTGAAATTGCGGATCTGCCCGGCATCGGCCCTGGCATACAGGCCCTTCGGATCCCGGCGGCGGCACTCTTCCACTGGGGTGTCGACGAAGATCTCGAGGAATTCGCTGTCCTCCACACAGTCCCGCGCCAGCATGCGCTCAGCGCGATACGGCGAAATGAACGACACCAGCACGATCAGCCCGGCTTCGACGAACAGCCTGGATACTTCCGCGACGCGGCGAATGTTCTCCACCCGATCGGCCTCGGAGAAGCCCAGGTCGCGGTTCAGGCCATGGCGGACGTTGTCGCCATCCAGGCTCATCGTGTGGCGACCCTGCGCGTGCAGGCGCTTCTCGACCAGGTTGGCGATTGTCGACTTGCCCGACGCCGACAGGCCGGTGAACCACAGCACGGCCGGCTTCTGGCTCATCAGCCCCGACCGCGCACGCTTGTCCACATCAAGCCGGTGCCAGTAGACGTTGCCCGCCCCGGCGCGCAGGTCGGTGATCATCCCCGCGCCCACAGTGCCACGGGTCAACCGGTCGATCAGAATAAAGCCGCCCAGCTCCCGGCTGACCGCATAGCGCTCGCAGGCGACGCGCTGCGCCAGCGAAATCGTCACCCGGCCGATCTCGTTCAGCCCGAGCTCACGCACGGGTTCCTCGGTGAGCGAGTTCACGTCCAGCCGGTTGGCGATGTCGGTGATGGTGCCGACGACGCTGCGCGAACCGAGCATGAAGAGATAGGCGCGGCCGCGGAACAGCGGCGTCTCGTCCATCCACACCACCCAGGCGGTCACCTGATCAGCGAGCGGTGGCGGCGGTGCGACTGCAAGCACATCACCGCGCGACACATCGATCTCGCGGTCGAGCACCAAGGTGATCGCGTCACCTGGCACCGCTTCCTTGAGGTCGCCATCCATGGTGACGATCCGCGCGACCTTGGCCTCGGTTCCCGATACGGCGTTCATTACCGCGGCCCCGGGAGAGATCACGCCTGTGGCCACCGTACCGGCATAGCCGCGGAACGTATGGTCCGGCCGAGCAACCAGCTGCACCGGCATGCGGAACGCCCGTTCGGCCACGTGCGAGGTGGGTTCGGCACTTTCCAGTGCCGTCAGCAGCGTGGTTCCCGAGTACCACGGCATCTGCGTACTGGGTGACGTCACATTGTCGCCGTCGCGCGCGCAGACCGGAATTGCGGTAACCTGCAACGGGCCCAGCTTGCCCGACAATCGGTAGAAGTCAGCGACAATCTTGTTGAACACATCCTGACCGAAGCCGACCAGGTCCATCTTGTTCACCGCCAGCACCAATTGGCGAATACCCAACAGCGACGCGATGGCGGCATGCCGGCGCGTCTGCGTCAGAAGGCCTTTGCGTGCATCAACCAGCAGCACCGCCAGGTCCGATCCTGAAGCACCGGTGACCATATTGCGAGTGTACTGCTCGTGGCCTGGCGCATCGGCAAGGATGAAGCGGCGGCGTGGTGTTTCGAAGAATCGGTAGGCGACATCGATGGTGATGCCCTGGTCGCGTTCGGCCGAGAGACCATCGACCAGCAACGCGTAGTCGATCCCGCCTTCCACGGTGCCGAAGCGCTTGCTGTCGCGCTTCAGCGCCATCATCACGTCATCGGGGATCGTGCCGCATTCGAACAGCAGGCGGCCGATAAGCGTCGATTTGCCGTCATCGACCGAGCCACAGGCGAGCACGCGAAGCAGCGAGTCGGGCATCAGAAATAGCCCTCGCGCTTCTTCCTCTCCATGGAGGCGTCCTGATCCTGATCGATCAGCCGCCCCGCACGCTCAGAGACCCGTGTTGTATGCATTTCGGCGACGACCTCCTTGAGGTCGGATGCCTCCGATTCGACTGCCGCGGACAGCGGATAGCAGCCGAGTGAGCGGAATCGCACCACGCGCTGCACCGGGCGTTCGCCCGGCTTGAATCGCATCCGATCGTCATCGACGACGATGATCAGTCCGTCGCGTTCCACCGTCGGACGAGGTGCGGCGAAATACAGCGGCACCACGTCGATGCCCTCGGCCAGGATGTAGATCCAGACGTCGAGTTCGGTCCAATTCGACAGTGGGAAGACACGCAGCGTCTCGCCAGGCGCCAGATTGCCGTTGTAGAGGTGCCACAGCTCGGGCCGTTGCCGCTTCGGATCCCAGCTGTGTCCCGGCCCGCGAACCGAGAACACACGTTCCTTGGCGCGCGACCGCTCCTCATCGCGCCGCGCGCCGCCAATCGCGACGTCATAACGCCCCTCGGTCAGGGCCTGCTTCAGTGCATCGGTCTTCATGACCTGGGTGTAGATGTTGCTGCCGTGGTCGAACGGGTTGATGTTCTGCCGCGGGCCTTCCGGGTTGGTATGCACCCGCAGGTCCAGGCCGTATCGTTTCGCGGTGGCGTCGCGAAACGAGATCATGTCCCGAAACTTCCATGTCGTATCGATGTGCAGCAGCGGAAACGGTACGCGGGCAGGGAAGAAGGCCTTGCGAGCCAGGTGCAGCAGCACCGACGAGTCTTTGCCAATCGAATACAATAGGACGGGACGATCCGCTTGAGCAACAACTTCACGGAAGATATGAATGCTTTCGGCTTCGAGCGCCTTCAGGTGCGGCGGATGGGTCGACTGCAAGACGTCACTCGGCTCCCAATGCGTGACGAGCGGAGGCGGCATCGAGCTTCCAATCGACTAGTCGATTGGGGGCCCGGCCGCACGTCCAAATCACGCGATAATGCATCGGCTACGCGGACAGCACTGCCTCTAGTCCAGCCGGTGGCTTGGTGTAAATGACAATCGCAGCCACACTCCATCGCACGGGTCTGACTTCGGGGAAGCTGCGCGCAGGTCACGATGGCGAGCCGACGACAGCGTTGGACGAATTGGACGATGCGGGCGGATGTCGTGGGACCGCGCGCCACCGTCGACGTTGCACTGGTGCTGGCGGTGGACAGTTCCGGCAGTATCAGCGAGGAACGACTCAGGATGCAGATCCAGGGTTATTTGGACGCGATCAGCCACCCATCCTTTCTCGAGGCGGTTCGCGGCGGACGGCACGGCCGCGTCGGGTTGACCTTTGTCACGTGGACGGATGCGCGACGGCAGGACCAGACGGTGCCCTGGCAGGTGATCGAGGACGAGGCAGGCACACGTCGATTCTGCCAGGGCGTGCAAGGCGCACTGAGGCCGGTCCCCGGCTGGACCTCTATCAGCGGCGCGATCGACTTCTGCGCCAGGCTGCTGCTGACCAGCGGCTACAGCGCGGCGCGGAGGGTGATCGACATCTCCGGCGACGGCGCCAACAACGATGGCCGCCCGGTAACCGAGGCGCGCGATGCCGCAGTGGCAGCGGGCATCACCATTAACGGGTTGCCGATCACCGAGGTCGAGCCAGGCCTGGAGAAATACTATCGGGAGAACGTCATAGGCGGTCCCAACTCCTTTGTCGTGGTCGCGCGCGATAGCTCGTCATTCGGCTCGGCAATCTTACGCAAACTGCTGGTTGAGATCGCCGGAGTCACACCCACTGAAAAGGTCTAATGCGGGCTCCAGTCAATTCGCCATTACAGGGGCCGCAACCTTGACCCCCTTGAACGCCGGCATGACATCCCGCGCGAACCACTCGAGCTGTTCCAGCGCCTCGGACAACGGCACGCCGACCGAGAGACTGACGGTGACGCGATCAAGGCCAGGGTAGCGCTCTTCGAGCTTCTTCAGCGACTCGATAACGTCAGACGGCGTGCCGGTGAGGAAACCGCCCGCCTTCACCGCATCCTCGATGCGCGGCAGCTTTGCCGTCGGTGCCCGCTTTGGATGGCGCATGATTTCGATCTGCTCATCGGTCAGCGCGCGCACCAGACGCAACTCGCCGAACATCTTCATATTCTCTTCGTAGTACTTCGCGGCGACCTTCAGGCCCTTTTCGACGCTGTCCGCCAGATAGAACTGGAAGCCGAGTGCCATACGTTCACCCAGCTCGATGTGTTTGCCAGCACGCGCATAGGCCGCCTGGAAGTCCACCATCGATTTGTGTACAGCGCCACCTTCGGCCGAGCCGCCACCAATTACACCGCGAATGTCGTGCTTGGCCATGAAGTCGAGCGCGCGCTGAGTGCCGCCCTGGATCGGCTGCCAGCATTCCACTGGCAGGTGCGCCGGCCGTGGCACCAATGTCAGCTCCTTCAGCGTATAGCCGCGATATGGCACTTCCGGAGGCAGCGTATAGTGCTTGCCTTTGTGGCTGAACAACTCGTGGTTAAACGCCTTGAAGATGACGTCGACCTGTTCCTCGAACAGTTCGCGGTTGGCTGCCTGGTCCAGCAACGGCGTGCCGAAAAATTCCACCTCGCGCGTGTGATAGCCACGCCCGACGCCGAAGATGACCCGCCCACCGGACAGGATGTCCGCCATCGCGTAGTCTTCCGCGAGACGCAACGGATGCCACATCGGCGTGATGTTGAAGCCGCAGCCGATTTTGAGCTTCTGGGTCACGTGCGTCAGGTGCAGTGCCATCATCAGCACGTTCGGAATGCACTCGGTGCCCTCAGGCTGGAAGTGGTGCTCCGCCATCCAGAAGGTGCCGTAGCCCAGCCGATCCATCAGCACTGCCATCGCCTGCGCCTTGTGCAGTGCGGTCGCAAGCTTTTCGTTCGGATAACGTCGGTCGTTGATCGGCGTGCCGGCGTAGCCGACATTCTCCAAATCGATATGACCGGCGTACGAGCTGTCGAACTGCTTGAGCATGGCAATGTCCTCCAGGCCGTCAGCATCGTAGCCGCACGCCGACTTGGCAACCCGGCCTGATCCCGCCTAGCCTTGCGACCACGGAGGCGCAAACGACAAGAAAACGAGGAGCAAAACACATGGCCGAGATCATCGGACTGGGCTGCACGCATTACCCTGGCCTGTTGCAGCCTGATGACAAGCTTCCTGGCGGCTTTCATCATTTGCTCACGGCACCAAATGTTCCCGCGCAGTACAAGGACCGCGCCAACTGGCCCTCGGAGTTGCTCGCCGAGCTGGGCAATGACGCGGGGGTTTCCTCGGCGCGACGTTACGGCGCACGTATGGCAGATGACTTCCGTGCCGTCCGCAAGGCGCTTGACGACTTCAATCCAGATCTCGTGCTGATCTGGGGCGACGATCAGTACGAGAACTTCCGCGAAGACATCATCCCGGCGTTCTGCGTTTTTGGCCTGGATCAGGAATTCGCGTTGAAGCCGTGGCACAATGGCAACGGCGGCAAGCCGAACCGGTGGGGAGAGCCCGGCGACTGGACGATGAAACTGCAGCGGCGCACGTGATGCGGCAAAGCATCTGGCGAGCGCACTGATCGAGCGCGGCATCGACATGGCGTATGCCTACAAGCCGTTGCACCTCGACGGCTTGGCGCACGCGTTCACCAACACGCTGCTATATCTCGATTGGGACCGGCGTGGCTTCCCCTGGCCGGTGCTGCCGTTCGCGATCAACTGTTATGGCCGGAACTTGATCCACGCCAAAGGTGGCATGGCGGCGCTGTTCGTTCCGCCGCGCGACGAACGAGAATTGCCCGATCCACCCGCGCCGCAGCCGTGGCGGTGCATGGATGTTGGCAGGGCGGTGGCCGAGGTCCTGGCCGAATCGCCGTGGCGGGTCGCACTGATTGCGTCGTCGAGCTGGTCGCACTGCTTCCTGTCGCCGACAAACGGCTACCTGTGGCCGGACCACAAGGCCGACCGATTGATGTTCGATGCGCTGTCCAGTGGTGACTATGCTTATTGGCGGCAGCGGCCGTTGAAGGCGATGGAGCAGGCCGGCCAGCACGAGATGCTGAACTGGATGGCTTTGGCCGGTGCGATGGAAGGGCTCGGTCGCACGCAGCCAGTGGTCCACGACTACGCAGAGACGCACATCTTCATGTCGGAGAAGTGCTTCGTATCTTATCCGGCGTAAACCGATGCCGGAGTCGGCCGCGATGGAGGGGGATGGAAACATCCCCCTCCCATCGTGCTCTGCGCAGTCAAACTCTGGACGTCAGTGCCTCGGCATCAGAAATTGCCTGCTCGACGATGTCCAGCAGTGACGATGTCCCGAATGGCTTTTCCAACACCCACCGTTCGGAATGAAGCCCTGCCGGCGCGGCATAACCAGTGACAAAAACAACTGGAATGCCACCACGCAAGCGACGCGCCTGGGCAGCAAACTCGTCACCGCGCAGTTCAGGCATGGCGAAGTCTACGATCACAAGGTGTGCCGGGCGGGCGCTCCGGAGCTCCTCGAGCGCCTGCAACGGACTGCGGAACGACACGACGACATAGCCGGCCTCATCCAGCATCGCTGACAACGTGTTGCGCACCTCCTTATCGTCATCCACCAGGACGATACGGCACCCTGCATGGCGCGCATCAGCGCGGAGGGCGGGAACCGCGCGAGGGGTTCCCGGATCGCTGTACGTGTCTCTTTCCCCTGCGGGTAGATAAATGCTGACCGTGGTGCCTTTTCCTGGTTCCGAGTTAATCTTGGTGGAACCACCCGATTGCTGCACCAGACCATAGACCTGGCTCAAGCCGAGACCAGACCCCTCTCCCACTCCCTTGGTCGTAAAGAATGGATCAAATGCCCGCAACCGCACATCTTCCGGCATTCCTGTTCCGGTGTCGGAAACGGCTATGAGCGCGAACCGACCGACCAACCCTTCGGCGCCGACCTCGTTGCCGGAAAGATCGACGTTGCCGGTCCTGATCGTGACAAGCCCGCCATCCGGCATCGCATCTCGTGCATTTATGACCAGGTTGAGAACCGCTTGCTCCAGCTGATTTACGTCAACAAATGCGGTGACCCAACTCGGGGCAGGCTGCAGCTCGAGCCGGCCATACCCAGCAAGAGTGGCAAGCAGCAGATCCTTCAAACCAGACAGCACACCGTTTATGTCCGCGGTGCGCGGGGTTAGTGCCTGCTGGCGGCCAAACGCGAGCAGCCGACGGGTCAGCGTGGTTCCTCTTTCAATCGATTGCATGATCGTGCCGAGATACGGCACATACACGTCCTCACCACCGGACTTCATCGCGATCAAGCCGCCGGCACCGCTGATCGCCATCAGCAGATTGTTGAAGTCATGTGCAATCCCTGCGGTCAGGCGACCGATCGCCTCCAGCTTCTGCGCCTGCAGGAATTTCGCCTGCGTCGAGCGGTGGCTGGAAATCTCAGCCGTCAGTCGCATGTTTGTCTGGTCGAGTTCCTGGGTCCTGGCCGCAAGGCTCAGCTGCGCTTCAGTTGTGGCGCGAAACCACTGGGCAAATCGCGCACTTGCCACGCACAACGAGATACCGAAGACGACCGTCATCGCACCCGAGACGGTTTGCAGGCGGCCGCCCAGGACGAAGAACGTAGCGGCGAGTGGCGCAATCGCTGGGACGATGAATGCAGTAGAAGAAGGAAAATGCGCCGCATGCACGGTCGCGGCTCCTGCGGACATTCCCGCCAGTACGAAAGCCAGGAACAGAAGATGCGCTTCATCCAAAGGCGCAAACAGCAACGGCGTGGAGCCCCACAGCACCCCGGAGATCAGTGTGCCGGTGGTCGCCAGCGTAGCCCATCCAACTTTGCGCAGAACGCCGACATGCGTCCGCCGATGCGCGTACCACAGGCCAGCACGTAGCGCCGAAAGTGCAATCACAAGACTGATCCAGGACGTAACGATCGGCGGCGGGACCACCGACGCCTCGACAAATCCAAGCAGCAGGCTGTTGATCACCGATGCGGTCAACGTGAGCGGCAAGTGCTCGAACGACGACCGCACCTGGGCAGCGCGCACCGCTTCGGCTCGTCGGTCAGCGAACGTCGCCGTCTGCACGAAAAGCCCTGCGCCTCAAGTTGATGCGATCGCAACAGTCAATGATCGAGAGCGACGGGTCAACAAGAACGATGCAATGCTGCCGTGCGATGCCTGCTTTGGGCCAAAGCGCAGGCTGCGCCCATTCAAAAATCGCAAATTACCATTGCCGCGCTTTAATTCTGATACGACGGAAGCCTGATTGTACAGTCTCGCCTGTGCGACTAACCCCGGTTCAGTTCGTCCAGCACGGCGTTCTCGGTCAGAATCTGCGGCAGCACTTCCGGCGGACCGTGCGATGGGTAATAGACGTACAGCGGCACGCCATCCCGGCCATTCTCGCGCAAGTACGCACTGATCTGCGGATCCTGTCGCGTCCAGTCGCCCTTCAGGTAGGTTATGTTGTGTTCGACGAAGGCTCGACGCACCGCATCGGTGCCGATCGCCACCCGCTCGTTCACCAGGCAAGTGACGCACCAGGCGGCGGTCATATTGACGAAGACCGGCCGCCGTTCAGCGCGCAGGCTGGCGAGCCGCGAGGGACTGAACGGCTCGGCTCCTGCCTCGGCGGCCCGCGCGCCCGTATCGGCGCTTGGGGCGATACCGCTCAGCACCGTCAGCGCGGCAAGCAGGGCCACCGCAGTTGCGGTCTGACCCGTGCGGCGGATCCGATTGCTGCCGGTTTGCGTGACCCCGAGTACCCAGCCGGCAAAGCCCAACAGCACCAACCCTGCAACGGCCGCAAGAATGCCGGACGATCCCGCCTCCTGGCTTACCACCCACACCAGCCAGGCACTCGCGGCATACATCGGAAAGGCGAGCACCTGGCGCAGCACTTCCATCCAGCGCCCAGGTTTCGGCGCCGCCCGCCAAAGTGCCGGCGCCATGGCCAGCACGGCGTAGGGTGCCGCCAGCCCCAGCCCCATGGCGAGGAAGACGAGCATCGTCACTGCGGCCGGAGCAGCCAGCCCGGCAGCGATGGCCACGCCCATGAACGGAGCAGTACACGGCGTCGCCACAACGACAGCCAGGAGGCCGGTGAGGAAGCTACCAAGCTGCACAGAACGCAGGTTCACACCTTGGCCAGCGTGCACCAGTCCGGTCCCGACCTGGTAAACGCCGGATAGGTTCAGGCCGATGCCAAACAGCAGCCACGCCATCGCTGTCACGAACACTGGCGATTGGAATTGAAATCCCCAGCCAGCGGCTGTGCCCGCCGCGCGGGCGGCAAGCAGGGCGCCCCCCAGCCCGGCAAAGGCGACCAGCACGCCCGCGGTGTAGGCGATCGCCTGCCAACGCGCCTTCCCACCCGCGATTCCCGCTAGGCCCACCACCTTCAGCGCGAGAATCGGAAACACACAGGGCATCAGGTTCAGGATCAATCCGCCGAGAAACGCGAGGCCCACGATCCGGCTGAGCCGCATTGTAGCCGGCGGGGGCACTGAACCGGGCGCAGCATGCACCTCGACATCGGTCTCGACCCCGCTTCGGTCGCGGACCGAAACGAGACCGGAAAGCCCCTGCTCCGATTTGAATGCCTTGCCCGGACGCAGAGCGAGGGTGAAGCCGCCCTCCCAGACAGTCAGCGGCTGGGCCGAGCTGTCGCGGATCGAACCGGGGGTATCGGGGATGAACCAGGCATCCACCACCGTGCTCGGAGTCAATTCCGGCCCCCGCAGCCACAACGTCCCGTCGCGATTCACAATAGCGGTCCACGGAGATGGTCGGGGCATCCGCCGCTCACTGGCGGCGAACAGTGGCGCCTGATCGGAGGCCCCAGCAGCACCGGCAGGCATGTCGAGCTGGAAGTCGGCTTCCTCCGGCACGCAAATCTCCCGGCAGACCAGCCATGCGGCATGCGCCTTGACGCTGAAAGCACCCCCGGACGGAGGTGGCGTAACAGTCACCGGCAGCAGCACCTCGCCGGCGTAGGCGTAGGTCATCAACGGTCCCTCGGGCACACGCGCGGGTGTCGGCCAGGCGATCGGTCCGGCACTGGCTCCTTCAGGCAGGTCCAATGTCAGTTCAGGCGGCATTCCGGCATCGCCGGGATTGCGCCAATAGGTGTGCCAGCCATCTGCCAGTCGCAGCCTGAGGCCGAGATGGAACGCCTTGCCGGGAGCCACCGAGTCAACGTCGGAGACCAGCGACGCCGTGGTATGCGCGCTGGTGACCGGCGCGCTCTCCAGCGCCGCCAGAGGCAGGCTCCAGCAGGCAGCCAGGATGAACAAAAGTGCCCTGACAACGAGCGGCATGGCGTCCCCGCGATTCCGCGGCCATATGACGGAGAATCCGCCAGACCGCCAGCATGCTCCCAATACTTCCGATCACCGAGGCAATTCCGGCGCTGCTCGCGACCGTCGCAGCCGGCCGAAATGTTGTTCTGACCGCGCCTCCAGGAGCCGGCAAGACCACGCTGGTGCCGCTGGCGTTGCTGGATGCCGACTGGCGAGGCGACGGGACGATCCTGATGCTGGAACCCCGTCGGCTCGCGACCCGCGCTGCCGCGGCCCGGATGGCATCGCTGCTCGGCGAGACCGTCGGAAGTACGGTCGGGTACCGGACGCGCCTGGATGCAGCGGTTTCACCGGCGACACGCATCGAGGTGGTAACCGAGGGCCTGTTGATCCGACGGCTGCAATCAGACCCCGGGCTGGACGGTGTTGCCGTGGTGATCGTGGACGAGGTCCACGAACGTTCCGTGGAGTCGGACCTTGCGCTCGCGCTGTGCCGCGATCTGCAACGGGTGCTGCGGCCGGAACTGCGGCTGGTCGCGATGTCGGCGACCGCGGATGGTGCACGGGTCGCGTCACTGCTGGGCGCGGCAGTCATCGACAGTCCAGGACGCATGTTTCCGGTTACCACCGCGCATGTTGCGCGGGACATTCCGAGCGCCCGGGAACTGCCGGCGGCGATGGCGCGTGCCATCCGAGCCGCCCTGGGAGAACATGAGGGCGACGTGCTCGGCTTCCTCCCCGGGATGGCGGAAATCCGCCGAACTCAGGCTCTGTTGGAGGATTGTGGCGCGCTGGTCCTGCCGTTGCATGGCGAGCTGCCGATCGCCCAACAGGATCTTGCACTGCGGCCCGCCGCGCAGCGACGTGTGGTGCTGGCGACTTCGATTGCGGAGACCTCGCTGACCGTGCCGGGAGTGCGGATCGTTGTGGATGGCGGTTTTCGGCGGGCCCCGCGACTGGATCCGACGACCGGGCTTACCAGGCTGACCACGCTCCGCATTTCGCGGGCCGCGGCGGAGCAGCGGGCTGGCCGCGCAGGACGGGAGGCATCTGGTGCGGCCGTCCGCCTCTGGTCCGCTTCTCTGCATCGCGGGCTCCCGGCCTACGATCGGCCCGAGATCCTGGAGGCGGAATTGTCAGGGCTGGTGCTCGACTGCGCAGCATGGGGCACGCCGCCCTCGGAGCTGCCATTCCTCGACCTGCCGCCTGCGGGGGCTGCGGCGGCGGCAACCGCGCTGCTGACGGAGCTGGGCGCCCTGGCGGCGAACGGTCGGATCACGGAAGTGGGGCGGCGAATGGCGGCGCTTGGGGCGCATCCTCGTTTGGCGGCGATGATGCTGGCCGCGCGAACCTCGGGCGAGGCGGCGTTGGCGGCTGATTTATCCGCGTTGCTCGAGGAGCGCGACCCGCTGCGAAGGCCGGATACACCAGCGGATATCGGCCTGCGTCTGGCAGCGATCGCAGCCGATGATCCGGCCGCGGATCGCGCCGCGATAGCGCGTATCCGCCGGGCGGCGGCCCAATATCGCCGGCGGCTGCGGCTTTCCCCGGACGCCCGCGCCGACGGCGATCCAGGGCGGCTGATCGGTGTGGGCTTCCCCGATCGTATCGCGCAGCGACGTGGCGAGCCGGGCAGCTTCCGGCTGGCGGGTGGCGGCGGCGCGCGGCTCGCACGCAGCGATCCGCTGTCCAGCGCGCCACTCCTGGCAATCGCAGCGCTGGAACTTAAAGCGGCGGCGCGTATTCGCCTGGCAGCACGGCTCGACCCCGATGCTCTGCCTGCCGAGCGGATCACCGAGCAGGTAGAAACCAGCTTCGACCAGAAGTCTGGCGCGGTGTTGGCGCGACGACGGCGAAGACTGGGCGCGCTGGTGCTGGCTGACCGCACCGCGCAGACGAGCCCAGCTGACGTCGCAGATGCATTGGTGCACGCGGCGGCGGCAGAGGGATTGCGTTCACTGCCTTGGAGCGATGCCGCGCGGCAGTTCCAGGCACGGGTCGGGTTGATGCGGCAATTGGAGCCGGGCGACGACTGGCCTGACCTGTCGGATGAGGCCTTGGCGGCCCGTGTCCATGAGTGGCTTGCACCACAGCTCGACGGCATGTCGCGCCTGGCTGACCTCGGCCGGCTCGACCTGGTGGCGATCCTGACTGGCCTGCTGCCTCGGCCGCTCGTGCGTCGGCTCGACGCAATGCTGCCAGCCCAACTGACCCTGCCGGCGGGACGCGCGGCGATCGACTACACTCAGCCGATCCCGGTGGCAGCAGCGCGAGCCCAGGCGTTCTTTGGCATGACGATGACGCCGCAACTGGCTGACGGCCGCGTGCCACTGCGGCTCGCTCTGCTGTCGCCGGCGGGACGGCCGGCGGCGATCACTGGCGATCTGGCTGGCTTCTGGCGGGGCGGCTGGACCGACGTGCGGCGGGACATGCTGGGCCGCTATCCGAAGCACTCCTGGCCGGAGGATCCGGGCCGAAGCGAGCGCTGAGCAAACTCCCGGCGGCAATTCTTGTTGCAACCGCGACCGCGTGCCATGTCCTGCTCAAGCAATCCCATCGGGAGACACCCGTTCTGATGACGTGGCGGCGGTTACCGACCAGGAGACCCCGATTTGCAGTGCTGTTTCTGGCCTTATTGATCAGCGGCTGCAATGGCATGCCGGGCAGTGCCGTGGCTCGCTCGACACCCGACAGCTTTGCCCCGCTGGTAAAGCGCGTCCTGCCCGCGGTGGTGAATATTGCGGTGACCGAAACCGTAACCGGTGGCGATGTGCTTTCCGAACTGCCACCGGAGCTGCGGGATACACCGCTCGGCCGCGAGTTTCGCCGTCGATTCGGCAACCGGCGCGAACAGGCGATGGGGGCCGGCTCGGGCTTCGTCATCGATCCGTCGGGGCTGATCGTCACCAACAATCATGTCGTGGGTCATGCGGACAAATTCAGGTCTCGCTGAGCGACGGCGACACGGCTGCCGGCGCGCGTGATCGGCACGGACGAGTTGACCGATGTTGCCCTGATCAAGGTGCAGGCTTCCAGCCACTGCCCGCGGTACCGTTCGGCGATTTACGTCAGGTGGAGGTCGGCGATTGGGTGCTCGCGGCGGGAAACCCATTCGGTCTCGGCGGCTCGGTTACGGCGGGCATCATTTCGGCCGCGCGGCCGTGACCTGGGTGCCGGGCCATTCGATAACTTTCTGCAGCTCGATGCGCCGATCAATCCCGGTAATTCCGGTGGGCCGATCTTCAACATGGATGGCCAGGTGATCGCGATCAGCACAGCGATCGTATCGCCGTCCGGTGGTTCGGTCGGCATCGGTTTCGCCACGCCAAGCGAGCTCCTCATCCCGCTCATCAACCAGCTGCGGGCCAGCGGCCATATCGAGCGCGGCTGGCTCGGCGTGTCGGTCGACGATTCGCAGAATGGGGGTGAACATAGCGAATGTCGAGCGCACCAGCCCGGCTGCGCGTGCCGGGCTGCGACAAGGCGATATGATCCTGATGCTGAACGGCGAACGGATCGAGACGGCCCGCAGTCTGATTCGCGCGGTGGCGGCGGTATCGCCCGGAACCAGCGTCACCCTTTCGATCAGGCGGCAGGGACGGCAGATGGACGTACCGGTTACCGTCGGCCTCCGGCCCACGGAGGGGGCCGGCTAAAGGAGCAAGCTCAATGCGCATCCTCGTGGTGGAAGACGACAAGGACGTCGGAGCGTTCGTGGTAAGGGGCCTGAAGGAGGCGGGCCATGTCGTGGAGCTGGCCGATAACGGCCGCGACGGTCTGTTCCTGGCCGCAAGCGAGGCGTTCGACGCAGTGATCCTGGACCGGATGCTGCCCGGCGGGATCGACGGCATCAGATTGCTGGAGACGCTGCGTGGACAGAAGAACACCGTGCCGGTGCTCATCCTGTCGGCACTGGCCGATGTCGACGAGCGCGTGCGCGGCCTGAAGGCTGGGGGCGATGACTACCTGACCAAGCCGTTCGCGTTTGCCGAGTTGCTGGCGCGTGTCGAGGCCCTGGCGCGCCGCGGCAAGGGCGAGGGTCCGGTGACCAAACTGGTGGTCGAAGACCTGGAGCTTGATCTGTTGTCGCGGCAGGTGAAACGGGCGGGGCAGAAGATCGATCTGCAGCCGCGGGAATTCCGCCTGCTCGAATACCTGATGCGCCATGCCGGCCAGGTGGTGACGCGCACGATGCTGCTGGAAGGCGTGTGGGACTATCACTTCGATCCGCAGACCAACGTGATCGACGTGCACGTCTCGCGACTGCGGCAGAAGGTGGACAAGCCGTTCCCAAAGCCGCTGATCCATACCGTGCGCAACGCGGGTTACATGCTGCGCGCTGAGAGTGCGTGACGCAGCTCTCGCTCTTCCGACGACCAATCGAAGCAGCGGCAGGGGTCTCGACATGGCGGCTCTTGCGATCGGCAGGCGTCCGCTTCGCTGTCATCTATGCGGTGCTGCTTTCGGCAAGTGCAGCCGCGCTGGCGCTGTTTCTGTGGTGGTCCACGGCGGGCCTACTCGATCGGCAGACAGAGGCGGCCATCCGCGCGGACGCACAAAGCCTGGCGGAGCGGTTCGCGGCTGGTCAGGTTGCCGCCCTGATACTCACCATCGACGAGAGGCTGGCGCAGAATGTCGAGGACGATGCGATTTACCTGCTGGCGGATCCCGCTGGGCGCCCCCTCGCCGGCAACCTGCAGCACTGGCCGCAGGGCGCGGTCGAGAACGGTGCCTGGTATGAACTGCCGATAGAACGCGCCGGAGCTCGCTCGCTCGCCGTGGTGGAGGCGTTCACCCTTCCGGGTGGCTTCCGGCTGCTGATCGGGCGTGATGTGCAGGTGCGCGCCCAATTGCGCACGCTGCTGACCGACGCGCTGCTGTGGGCGCTGCTGGTCGTCCTGGTGATGGCAACGGCTGGTGCGCTGGTGGTGCGCAGCCTGTTCCGCCGTGCGCTGGCCAATGTCTCCGACACCGCGCTGGCGATCGCCGGCGGCAATTTCACCCAGCGTGTCAGGCTGACCGGCCGGGGCGACGAGTTCGATCAGCTCGCCGAGACCATCAACGATATGCTGAACCGGATGGCCCGGCTGATGGAAGGCGTGCGCGAAGTGTCGAACGCGATCGCACACGACCTCCGCACACCAATCACCCGGGCGCGGGTGCGACTGGAAGAGGCTGCCGCCCATGCCGGGTCGGTGGCCGAGCTGCGCTCCGCCATTGAGCGGGCGATCACCGATCTCGATGACATCGTTGCAGTGTTTCAGGCTCTGTTGCGGATCGCCGAGATCGAAGCTGGCTCACGCCGCGCCGCCTTTGCCACGGTGCGATCTCGCACCGGTGCTCGCCGATGCAGCCGAACTGTATGGGGCGGTGGCTGATGAAAAAGACGTCGCGTTGTCGGTGGAGGAGCCGGACCACCTGCCTACCTATGGCGATCGCGAACTGATCCAACAGGCGGTTGTCAACCTCGTGGACAACGCTGTGAAGTTTTCACCGCCAGGCTCCGCGGTCCGATTGTCGGCGAAAGCCATTCAAGCTGGGGTGGAGATCTCTGTTGCCGATCGGGGACCAGGCATTCCTGAGGCCGACAGGGAGCGGGTGACGGAACGGTTCTTCCGAGGAGAGACCGCGCGCAACACTCCCGGCTCAGGGCTCGGGCTGGCGCTTGTCCAAGCCGTGGCGCAGTTGCATGGCGGAACCCTGCGATTGGTCGACACCGCGCCCGGCGTGACGGCCATACTGACGCTGGCAGGGCACGAGGATGCTGGCGCGCGTGCCTAACGCCATTGTCATGCGACCACCACGGGCGGGAGAGCACGGCACTGTCAGAATTCTCGTCATGCGTTCGCTCGTGCTGGCAGTCGGAGTGGTGGGATTGATGGTGTGGTTCGGTCTCATGCCGGTGGCGAGCCAGTCGTCGCCGCCGCAGCAGATCACCAGCGACACGCCGGCTTATTGCTTGCAACTGCTGGACCGGGTCAGTGGGATGGTCCGCTCTGCAGGCACTCCGCCGCCCCAGGAGGTCGGTTATCTGTCGAGCGAGGGGCAGCGCATGTGCGATCAGGGCCAGACGCGCGGCGGGATTCTACGGCTACGCCGGGCGCTGATGCTGATGATGCATCAGAGTGGAGGGCCGTAGCTACGGGTCAGGCCGCCTCGCCCTCGCGACGGAACGTCACGACGAGCACATCACGGAAGCCGGGTTCCGATGGGTCGATTGGCTGAACCGGCGTTACACCGTGCGTAACCCGGTGGTCGTCGACCCAGGCTGCATCACATGGCTCGGTCAGGGTGAAGCTGCCGAGATCGCGGCCTTCCGTGCCACGGATCGACGTGACGCCACTCTGCACGTTGCGACGGCCGATAAGCAGCACCAGCACGTAGTCCACGCCATCGCGATGCATGCCTTCCGGTGTCGGACGCCCCGTCTCGCCACTGCCGGTCTCGATACGGAACTGATGAACCTCGATGTGCCAGTTGCGCGTCGGCGCTAGCTGTTCGAACAGCTTACGGCAGGCCGCGAGAATCACCGTCATGCTGGCACCCGCAGCGATCTCCGGCAGTACCGGGTCGAACCACCGGGCGATACCCCCGTTCAGCGGATTATAGTCGCGGCTCTGATAATGCGGCTGGTGCGTCTTGCGATGGATCGGCTCACCTGGCCCGGGCACCGAACGCCGCAAAGCGCCGTTTGCGGTAGCGCCCGCCATCGGCCATGTAGGTATCGAGCCCGAGATCATCCCAACTTCTGGCGAAGGCATCCCAATCCGCCATCGGGCCGAGCAGTACCCGCATGTCGTGGCCGCGCATGAAAGAGAAGCCATCCGCGGCCAAACTCTTGGCCAACTGATTCACTGGTTCGCCTCTTCGCTAAGCTGCCGCATGGTGATCGCGTGCTGCATCGGGTTGAAGAGCTGAATCCCCAACTCTCCGAATCGCTGCTTCATCCGCCGATTGAATTCACGCTGCACGCTCCATCGGCCGGAATCCGTGCAGACCACTTGCCCGGCGATGGTAACCGACGCGCCGTCAACCTTGTCCACACCCCAAAGCTGCAGGTCACTGAGCATGCGAGAGGCGAACTCGTTGTCGGCGCGCATCCCGGCGACGATCTCCTTCAGCACCTCCGCCACCCGATCGGGATCCTCGGCAGCAGCAACGCTGACGTTCATGGACGCGTTCCCCAGGCCCCGGTTCACGTTGGTGACCGTGGTGACCGAGCTGAACGGAATGACGTGAACCGAGCCATCGGTGGCGCGCAGCCGGATGGTGCGGACCGACAAGTTCTCCACCGTGCCCGTGAGGCCCGAGACAGTCACCGAGTCGCCCACCTGCATGGCGTTCTCGAGCAGGAGGAAGATGCCGGTGATCAGGTCCTGGACCAGCTTCTGGGACCCGAAGCCGACGGCGACGCCGACGATGCCGGCACCGGCCAGCAGCGGACCGATGTTGAGGCCGATCTCCGACAGCACCATCATGCCACCCACGATCAGAATGGTGATCAGCAGCGTGGTGCGCAGCAGCGGCAGCAGCGTGCGCAAGCGCGCGGATCGCGCCGCCTGCCCTTCAAGTGTCAGTTTGGCGAGGTGGCGCTCGATTGCCCCGTTGACCACCTCCCACACCGCAATCGCGATCAGCGCGGTGACGACCAGCGTAGCGAGCGAGGAGACCAGGTGCTGACCGAGTATGCTTGAGAACAGCCACCTGAAAGATCCGAGACCGCAGAGTTGCAGCAGGACCATTGCTGCAAGGACCAGAACGAGTGCACGCACAGCACTGACCAGTACCGGGTGATAGAGCGCAAGCCGCGACTGCAGACCGGGATAACGCGCCGTCACGTTGGGATCGAGCGCCAGCGCGCGATCGAGATTTCCCAGGACCAGGATCAGCGCGAACCGCGTGACGATCCCGACCGCCACGAGGCTGAGGAAATAGCGCAGCATCTGCGTATAGCTATGCGGCGCCTCGACGACCCAGCCGAGCCATAGGCCTGCCAGCAGGATCAGCGCCAGCCAGTGCCACACGCGCGCCAGCCAGTTGCGCAGCGCCGCAAGGAGACCGGTTGCGCCTTGCGGGGCCCGCAACCGACGCCGGACGGCGCGCCGCTTTTGCACCACCACGATGCCGATCAGAACGTGGTTGACCAACGCAACCACTTTCAGCACAGCGTCGTGCGCCGAGTCGGACATTCCCAGCAACAGCCCGACCTCTGCCGCCGCATAGCCGAACACGCTCACCAGCACGATGCGGCGCGACCAGCGCATGGCGTAACTGGCAGTATCGTCGCCAATTGCGAGCAGGCGCAGACGGCGTTCCTTGGGGGAGAACATCATTCGAGCGACGCAGAGGAGTGCCGAACACAGCGCATAAGCATCGATCACCGCGAGCAGCACGAGGCTCGGCAGGCGCCGTCCACCGAGAGGCGTTGCCGCAAGCAGGTGGGTGACGGTGAGGAACCCGAGCACCGGCAGCAATTCGAGGAACAATCGGGCCAGAACCAACGGCACGCGACGAAGCAACGTGAACGCAGCGATGCGGCGGCGGTGCGGCGGCTCGGTTTCGCCTTGCTCGGCGCGTGCTTCGGAGTCGGCCTCTTCCACCGCGTGACTGCCATCGGGAGCGCGGCGGACGAGCGCCAGGATCGGCCGGTTGACGGCGCGACTGAGCGCCCACTGCACGACCAGTCCGATCACCAGGACGAGAACGAGGCGCCATGCGGTATCCAGGAGGACGCCGTGCGCCCATGAGTCGGTCGCCATGACCTTGAGCCAGACCCAGAGCAGCGGAATGCTTTGGATCGCGCCGAAGGTTGCGATGAGCTGGTTGGAGAACTGGTTGAGAAAGCCCGAGGCACCCACCAGCATCTCGGCACCCAGACTGTTGGGTTTGAGTTCCCCAGTTGCGCTCGGCGCGGGCTGCGCCTGCGCAATCGTCTTCAGTGTTTCGATCAGCTGATCGCGCTTGGCGGGATCCTGCAGCACGTCAAGCGTGTGCTGCGCTTCCTCCCTGGTGGTCTGGGCCGTGGCTGGCGCGGTAGCCAGGCAGGCCACAAGGCAGGCGAGAAGCGAAAGGCGCGGCAGCAGGTATCCCATGAAGCGGCACACGAGCATGCGAGGTCGGGCGAGAAAAGGGCGAGCCTTGGGTCAGGCGATGCCGAGTCCTACATCAGCTCCATGAAGACGTTCCTCGCCCTTTGCGTGGCGCTGCTGATGTTTGCCACGCTGGGTGTGCTGTTTGCTGGCTTGGTCGGCCTCGCCAGAGGCAACGGCAATCCGGCACGATCCAATCAGCTGATGCGCTGGCGGGTCATTCTGCAGGGCGCCGCCCTGTTGCTCTTCCTGCTGCTGATGACCCTGCTGCGCTCTTGAAGGGGCGTTTGACAGCATTCCGGCCGGTGCATATGGTCCGCGCCCTCTATTGCAGGTGCGAACAGGCGGACGTACCGCCGCACGGACACGCAACATTCCTGGATATGGGCTCATGAAGATTCTAGTCCCGGTGAAGCGGGTGGTCGACTACAACGTGAAGGTCCGCGTGAAGGCGGACGGCACGGGCATCGAGACCGCCGGCGTGAAGATGTCGATGAACCCGTTCGATGAGATCGGCGTGGAGGAGGCGGTGCGCCTGAAGGAGAAAGGCGCCGCCACGGAAATCGTCGCTGTGTCGATGGGCGTGCCGCAATGCGCCGAGACGATTCGTACTGCGCTGGCGATGGGCGCCGACCGCGGCATCCTGGTGGAAACCGACGTCGAGTTGCAGCCTCTCGCCGTGGCCAAGTTGCTGAAGGCGATTGCCGACAAGGAGCAGCCCAAGCTGATCATTTTGGGCAAGCAGGCGATCGACGATGACATGAGTGCGACCGGGCAAATGCTGGCGGCACTGCTGGACTGGCCGCAAGGGACCTTCGCGTCGAAGATCACAATCGAGGGCGAAAGCATCACGGTTACGCGCGAAGTGGACGGCGGACTGGAGACGGTGGCGCTGACGCTGCCCGCCATCGTCACCACCGACTTGCGGCTCAACGAGCCTCGCTATGCGTCGCTGCCCAACATCATGAAGGCGCGCAAGAAGCCCATCGACAACATGAAGCCGGCCGATCTGGGGGTCGATCCTGCACCGCGGCTAACTACGGTGAAGGTCGCAGAACCGCCGAAGCGGAAGGCCGGGGTGAAGGTTGGCTCGGTGGCCGAGCTGGTGGAGAAGCTGAAGACGGAAGCGAAGGTAATCTGAGCGATGACGGCACTGGTTCTGCTGGAATTCGACGCCGCCGGGATCAAGCAGCCGTCGCGCAGTGCCGTGGCCGCAGCGCAGAAGCTGGGCGACGTACATGCACTGGTGGCTGGCAGCGGCATAGAGGCCGCAGGCCAGGCGGCAGCGAAGTTACCGGGTGTGGCGAAGGTGCTGACGGCGGATGTTCCGGCACTCGATCATCTGTTGGCCGAGCCGACGGCGGCACTCCTGATCGCACTGGCGCCGAACTATGACCACCTGCTGGCGGCGACCACCGCCGTGGGCAAGAACATCATGCCGCGGGTCGCGGCCTTGCTGGACGTGCAGCCGATCAGCGACATCGCCGAAGTGGTGGACGCCGACACGTTCGTTCGTCCGATCTATGCGGGCAACGGCATGGCGACCGTAAAGTCGTCGGACCCGAAAAAGGTAATCACGGTGCGCGCGGCGAGTTTCGATCCGGTTGCCGCTGACGGCGGCAACGCACCGGTCGAGCCGGTGAACATTCCCGACCTGCCGGAAATGTCTCGCTTCGTCTCGGCGGAGCTTTCCAAGAGCGAACGGCCGGAACTGACGGCCGCGCGGGTGGTGATCTCCGGCGGACGCGGGATGCAGTCCGGGGATAACTTTAATCTTTTGGAACCAATCGCTGATAAGCTAGGCGCTGCGGTCGGGGCCTCCCGGGCCGCGGTGGATGCCGGTTTTGTGCCGAACGACTACCAGGTAGGGCAGACCGGAAAAATCGTCGCCCCGGAACTTTACATTGCTGTCGGAATCTTGGGTGCCATCCAACACCTGGCGGGGATGAAGGACAGCAAGGTGATCGTGGCGATCAACAAGGATGAGGAAGCGCCCATCTTCCAGGTCGCCGACTACGGCCTGGTGGCTGATTTGTTCAAGGCTCTGCCCGAGCTGAAAGAGGAACTGGAGCGCTCCTAATGAATGTCGAAGTAAAGCCTGCCCCGGCCGCTGGCGCCCTGCTGGCGGAGCCGGTGGAGATCGCGCATGTGGGGGTGATCGGCGCCGGGCAGATGGGGAACGGCATCGCCCATGTCTGTGCGCTCGCCGGCCTGAACGTGACCATGCTGGACGTGAAGGCGGCCGCGCTGGATGCAGCGATGGCGACCATCGGACGCAACCTGGACCGGCAGGTCAACCGAAAGCTGATCTCTGAGGAAGACAGGGTGGACGCGCTGGCGCGCATTCACACCAAGCAAGACTACGCCGGCCTCGAGGAGGCCGACTTCGTCATCGAGGCGGCAACCGAGAAGGAAGACGTCAAGCGATCGATCTATAAGCTCCTGACGCCGCACCTGAAGCCCTCCTGCATGCTGGCGTCGAACACATCATCGATTTCCATTACCCGGCTGGGCGCGGCGACCGACCGGCCGGAAAAGTTCATCGGCATGCACTTCATGAACCCGGTGCCGGTGATGAAACTGGTCGAGATCATCCGCGGCATCGCCACCGATGAGCCGACGTTCCAGGCCGTGCGCGCCCTGGCCGAGAAGCTGGGCAAGAACGCCGCGGTGGCCGAGGACTTCCCGGCGTTCATCGTCAACCGGATCCTGGTGCCGATGATCAACGAGGCGGTCTATGCGCTGTACGAAGGTGTGGGGTCGGTGTCAGGCATCGATACGTCCATGCGGCTTGGCGCGAACCATCCGATGGGGCCGCTGGAGCTGGCAGACTTCATCGGACTGGATACCTGCTTGTCGATCATGCAGGTGCTGTACGAAGGACTTTCGGATTCGAAATATCGTCCCTGCCCATTGCTGGTGAAATATGTCGAGGCGGGGTGGCTTGGGCGCAAGGCCAAGCGCGGGATTTTACGACTATACAGTGTCGCCCCCTCGACCGACGCGCTAGCAGCTCCGAGTCAACAGAGGTTGGCGCGCTGCGCGTGGCATTGCCGACCCGCTCTGTTGAACTCGATCCGAACCGTCTCCCACCCTCGCAGAGTACTTTCAGCTTCGGATCACACACGCCCATGAGCGCGTCGGACGCTGCGTGGCAACAACTGATCTCCAGATTGCACGCGTCCGGCCGCAAGGCCGCGCTCGCGATCACCGGTGGCGGTAGCGGGGCGATCGGCGAACTGCTGCGTGTTCCCGGCGGTTCCCGGCTGCTGATCGAGGCGCAAGTCCCCTATGACCCGCAGGCGCTTGAGGCGTTCCTCGGCTTTGCACCCGAACAGGCATGCAGTGCTGACACCGCCATCGCGATGGCACGCACCGTGCGAGCACGGGCGGCCAAGCTGGTGCCGGCGGGCACCGATCTCGTTGGCCTCGGCGCGACGGCGGCACTCGTGAGCGATCGTCCGCGTAGAGGCGAGCACCGGTTTCACATCGCATGCGCCAACTCCGCCGGACTGGCACACTGCACGGCCGTGCTGGCCAAGGGCCGGCGCGATCGGGCCGCTGAAGAAGACGTCGTATCACGTGCAATCATCCTGTGGCTGGCCACCGTCTGCGGAATAGCCCCACCATCGCCTCGCAGCCTGCTCGATGCTGACGAGCAGTTTTCGGAAGCTGTGGTCGCTACGATGGACAAAATCGATCAGCTCCTTGCCGGCGAGTTCGACCGCATCACCGTTCAGCCCGATGGCCAAGTCGTGTTGTCGGCGCCGCCGCCCCCTCTGCTGTTCCCAGGTTCTTTCAACCCGCTGCACGAGGGACATGTGTTGCTGGCACGAGTCGCCGAGGAACTCAGGCAGCAACCGTTGACGTTCGAAATCTCTGTTACCAACGTCGACAAACCACCACTCGCGCGCGAGACGGTGCGTCACCGGCTAACACAATTCGCCTGGAAATGGCCGCTCGAACTCACGCGGGCGCCGACGTTTGTTCAAAAGGCGCGGTTGTTTCCCGGAACTACGTTTGTGATCGGCGCAGATACAGCAGAGCGGCTATTTGCACCGAGGTATTATGGCGATGACGAAGTTCAGATGCACGCGGCGCTTGAGGAAATCGCCAATGCCGGGAGCCGCTTTCTAGTCGCTGTGCGCGTCGATACGGCGGGGCGCGTGTGTGCGTTAAGCGACATCCCTGTGCCTCGGCGCTATGTTGATCTTTTCGCCGAAATTCCAGAGCATCGTTTCCGTCTTGACACGTCCTCATCGGAGATTCGTGCGCGGCGTCCTTCTGGACGATAGCGGTGCCGACGTCCTTGGTCGCTCACGCAGCTTTGGCGGAGGGCAATAGCCTCTAACTGCTGCCGATCAGAATGCCGGTGGCGAACACCAGCGCGCCGCCGAATGCCACCTGGAATGCGGCGGAAATCGGCGGCGTGTCCATGTACTTCCAGCGGACCCAGCTGATCACCGCCAGTTCAACGACCACCACGCAGATCGCCACGACCGTCGCGGTCCAGAAGTTCGGGATCAGGAACGGCAGCGTGTGGCCGATGCCGCCGAGCGTGGTCATCAGCCCGGTGATCGCGCCGCGCATCGATCGGCGCGCCGCGGCCGGTCAGGCTGCCGTTGTCCGACAGCGCCTCGGCGAACGCCATGGAGATGCCGGCGCCGATCGAGGCGGCCATGCCGACCACGAACGCGTTCCATGACTGTGCCGGTGGCGAAGGCCGCGGCGAACACCGGCGCCAGGGTGGAGACCGAGCCGTCCATCAGCCCGGCCAGCCCCGGCTGGATCACCCGCAGCACGAACGATGCGCCGCGCATGCGCGTCCTCGCCGGCGCGCACGTTGGCCGGCAGGTTCTCCTCGACGCAACTGGTCGGCGCGGTGTTCGTGCACCACTTCGGCCTCGGCCAGGTCGCCGAGCAGCTTGCGGATCGAGGCGTCCTCGCTGCGCGCCGCGGCGCGGCGATAGAACCGCTGGGTCTCGGTCTCCATGCTCTCGGCAAGATCGCGCACCTCGTCGAGGCTCAGCGGCTGGATCTGCCAGACCGGCTTGTGCTGGATGAAGCCGCGCACGTCCTGGCGGCGGATCAGCGGAATGTGCTCGCCGAACTTCTCGCTGGTAGAGCTCGATCAGCCGGCGGCGATGGTCGCTCTCCTCGCCGGCCATTTCGGTGAACACGTTGGCGCTGGCCGGGTAGTCCTGCGCGCAGGCCCTCGGCGATGTCGGTGTAGATGCGGCCGTCCTCTTCCTCGTTGGCGATCGCCAGGGCGAGGACTTCCCGTTCGGTCAGATCGGAGAAATTGCGCATGGCGCGCACTTTGGCGGATGCGCGCCGAGCGCGTCAAGTGAGCAGCGAAACGATGCGAATGCTTCGCAACAGCAGTGCTCCATGCCCGGGATCAGCGGCCAGGGCGGCATCCACCGCCGCACCGAGCCGATCGACGATCGTGTCGATATCGGCGGCGGTGGCGATGTAGGGCGGCGCGACGATGACGTGGTCGCCGCTGCTTGCCGTCGATCGTGCCGCCCATCGGATAGATCGCCAGGCCGCGCGCCAGTGCCTCGCGCTTGACCCGCTCGTTGATCTTCAGCGCCGGATCGAACACCTGCTTCGTCGCGCGGTCGGTGACGAACTCCAGCGCCCAGAACAGGCCGCGGCCGCGCACGTCGCCGACATGGCGGTGGTTGCCGAAGCGCTCGATCAGCGCGGCTTCCAGCCGCTCGCCCATGGCGCGGACGTTCGTCCAGCAGGTTGTCGTCGCGGATGATGCGCTGCACCTCCAGCGCGGCGGCGCAGGCGACGGGATGCGCCTGGTAGGTGTGGCCGTGCATGAAGCCGCCGGAGCCGGCGTTGATCGCATCGACGATCTTGCCGCCGATCAGCACGCCGCCGATCGGCTGATAGCCGCCGCCAAGGCCCTTCGCCACCACCTGCAGATCGGGCGTGATGCCTTCCTGCTCCCAGGCATGCATCGTGCCGGTGCGGCCCATGCCGCACATCACCTCGTCGAGGATCAGCAGCGCGCCGTGGCGGTCGCAGATCTCGCGCACGCGCTTGAAATAGCCCGGCAGCGCGGCGACGCAGCCGGTGGTGGCGCCGACCACCGGTTCGGCGATGAAGGCGATCACCGTGTCGGGGCCGAGGCGCTGGAACTCGGCCTCCAGTTCGTCGGCCAGGCGATCGACGTACTGCTGCGTCGGTCTCGTCGTCGCGCTTGAAACGATAGGCGAAGCAGGGCGAGACCAGGCTGAACGCCGGCGCCAGGATCGGCTCGTACAGCGCGCGCCGCATCATGTTGCCGCCGGCGGCGAGCGCGCCCAGCGTGTTGCCGTGATAGCCCTGGCGGCGCGCGATGAAGTGCGTGCGCTGCGGCTGGCCGATCTCGACGAAATACTGCCGCGCCAGCTTCAGCGCCGCCTCGGTGCCTTCGGAGCCGGACGAGCAGAAATAGGCGTGCGTCAGGCCGCCGGGTTCGCCGTCCAGCACGATGTGCGCGAGGTCCTCGGCTGGCTGGCTGCTGAACGTGCCGGTGTGGGCGTAGGCCATGGTGGCGGCCTGCCGGCCGATGGCCTCGGCGATGCGCCGGTTGCCGTGGCCGAGGCAGGCCACCGCGGCGCCGCCCGAGCCATCGATGATCTCGCGTGCCGTCGGCGAGATGCAGGTAGATGCCCTCGCCGCCGACCGCGGTGGGTGGGATGGCGCCGGAGCGGTGCAGGACGCGGCTGCCGACACTTCGGGTTCGCATGTGAAGAAATTACCATATGTGCGCTATCACGGACAGGGCCGGCATCACCGCGGGCACACTCGTTGCCCAGGCTATTGCTTTTCCGACGTATCGAATGAGGAGGCTGATGGCGCACGGATCAGAGTTTGAGGGGATTGCAGCTCATCTCGAAGGAGGTCAACCCGTGGGGCTGGCTGCACGGCGTCGAGTTCGACTTCTCGAGATAGAGCAACCGGCGGAACAACGCGCGGTTCAACGGCAAGCGCCAGACCGAGTGCCTGAACGTCTACTGTTTCCTCAGCCTTCAGTGAATTGTAGCGGAGTGATCGCACTGAGATCCGTCTAAACAGCGCGATCGGTAACCAGACCCGTTCGCACGAGCAAAAGAGAATCCAACTGTAATGCTCGATCAAGGGTATCCTATGCTGCCTGCGTGACGGGTCGGGCAATGGCAAGTGGCAGAAAGAGCTCCACGCTGGTTCCTTTCCCTGGTTCGCTCGTGATGCGCAGCGTCCCTCCCGACTGCTTCGCGAAACCGTATGCCATGGATAGCCCCATCCCTGTGCCGTTTGAACCCTTGGTAGTGAAGAAAGGTTCCAGCACCTTGGAAAGGTGTTCTGGGGCGATCCCCTCACCATTATCCATGACACAGATCGCCGCGAACCCCTCCGGCGCACCTTCTATTCCCCCGCCGGCGTCCTCCGGGTATCCTACCGAGGCCTCAAACCTCAACTGACCGCCTGAAGGCATAGCATCGCGGGCATTGACCGCTAAGTTCAATAGCGCAAGCTGAAGGTGCGACGGATCCGCCCAGATACACCCTAGTCCTGGCTCAACGTTACATACAGCCTTAATGCGCGATCCCAGCGTGCGGGACACTATGGTGCAGAACTCGCTTAAGAAGCGACGGAGCTCTATCCGTTGAGGGGCCAATTCCTGCTTACGCGCAAAGGACAGGAGCTGGTCCGTCAATTTGGTGCCTGCCTCGGTGAACTGCAACGCATCGACAATTGCCTGCATCATCTCTTCTGAGACGTGGGGATCACCCTGGACCAGATGAAGACAGCCCACGACGCCATGCAATACATTCCGGAAGTCGTGAGCAACACCGGCTGTAAGCTGGCCGACCGCCTCCAGGCGTTGCGCTTGCCTCAAACGTTCTTCCAGCTCCCGTTCCTTGGTGATGTCCTGTGTGGTTGTAATGCGGTACCGCAATTCACCATCACTTCCACTTACACTAGTGTTATGGACTCGCGCATGGAAAACTGAGCCACTCTTGTTGCGGCAGTCCGTCTCGTAGCTGCTATGACCGGTGCAGTCGGAGTTGGCGATTAGTCCGCGGACGCGCTGCCATTCTCTTGGATCATAGAATTCGAATAACGATTTTCCTAGCACATCTTCTCGAGGAACCTCATGAATTGCAGCATAAGCCGGGTTCGCCAAACCAATAGTATCATTGCCTGGGTCCGTCACACACACTCCCACGGCGATGTTTTGAAATATCTCCTGCCACTTGTGCAATTCCTCTGCAGCTTTCAGGCGCTCCTCGAGTGTGGCCAAGTGAGCCCGGTGATCTGCGATAGTGATGGCGGCTGCCTGGAGAGAAGCAATTAGCACAACGCAGACCACACCAACTGCAACAAAGGACAGAAGTGTTATCGGCTCACCCTGCACCAAGAAGGTGAACGTGTACGGCGGCACGAGGAAGTACCAAGCCGACAATGTTGACAGGAGGACAGCGAACAAGCCGGTGCAGCCTCCGCCCACGAACGTGGAACCTAAGACAGCCAGACAAAAAGTGAAAAACTGAGCTCCGTAGATGTATTTGTCGAGAGCAACTCGCATACCTGTGGCAATGACCACACAGCCGGTTGCAGCCAAATAAGCCTCTAATTCGTTCGCCCGCCGCCATGCCAGCCTGCCGCTAGGGCCAAGGTAAGGGATCAGCGTAAGCCAAGGATCTAACCAAACATTCCGTCTGAATGTGCAGTGAGCTCCGGGGGCTGCGAAATCCACGATTTGATCCTATGCTTTACTCATCGAGACGAACGGCACCATACAGGACATCCGGCCGCAAAAAGTTAAGAACCCACCGAACAAACCCTGCTCGACATGACCTCGGGTCGATCCAATGAACCGCTTCGGATTTGCCCGAAGCGCAACAGCTCGAGAGGATGGAGTTATGCCCAAGAGGGCAGCAAGTCGATTTGTCCCTAAAGTCCGGGGATCGGAGTGCGACCCATGATTTCGTTCGGTGACGTTCGTCGCGCCCTGTACTGGGCCGAGCCGATCTGCAGGGTCTGCCGATTGCCCTCGTCGACCTGTCCCGCCCGTATGGCGCAGCTAGCCAATCCGGCAAACGCTTCAGCGAGGAGCCAGGCCCCGCGCGGGTCTATGCACCGAGGCGCAACGTAGCGCTGTTCGTTCAAAGCCGTGACGCATTAACCCGCGACACGACGACCTGCTTGATACCGGGTGGATGTTTTGGACATAGAGGGCGGACATGCGGGCGAGGTAAAACCTTCGTCTCTGCAGCAATTATGATCAGCCAACGTCCGGCGGAGCTGGTTGATCGGCCGGGCCAAGCCACTTGGAAAGGATGCAGTGGGCCCTGGTAGGCTGAGACTGATATACTGAGCGAGGTCCGCGGCACGCACCAGGTCACCGCTTGGCGCGGAGAGGCGCGTGATTCAGCGGCGTTCGTGGCTGGACTGCGCGAGATGAACGTTACGCCACGGTCCGCAGAACATTAGCGGGTTTGCGGTTCGAACAACAATGCGCCGCGCCATCCCGAATACAACGTCGATCGCGGGAATGGCACGACCAAGCGTCGTGGGTCGCCGCACGTCTGCTCGACAGGATATTCCAGCTGAAGGCCGCACGCAGCCTACAACCTCATCGGCTGCTCAAGCTGCTGGCCACAGAAGGAGTGCGTCCACCATTCCGATCGAAGCCCGGCTCCAGCCGGTGCATACTCGCTACAGGCAGTGCCGGGTATGCCATTTGCGAGGAAACCATGTAGCCTTGTCCCCATACCGTTTCGATGAAACCAGAGACACCAGCTTCATTGAGCTTCCTTCGGAGTCTGCAGACTAATACATCGATGGTCTGCGCGTCAGGTTCGTCAATTCCGCCATATATGTGCCTCATGAGGCTCTCTTTGGTGAGCGGCATACCCTTCCCAAGGGCGAGAGCCTCTAGAACTGTGAACTCCGTTGGGGTCACGTGAATAGGCTTGCCGTCGACGGACACCTCTCGGTTCCCCTGATGCAGCGTGACTGGTCCCACGCAGAGGGGCGAATTCCAAATAATCCGTTTGCGCCGGACAACTGCCTCGATACGCGCGATCAGTTCACTCGGCTCGAACGGCTTCGTGAGGTAGTCATCCGCACCGAGCTTCAGCCCGGTGACTTTGTCAGGCGCTCGTGTGATACCGGAAAGGATCAGCACGGGGGTGTCGTGTCCGGCGATCCGCATCTTTTTGACGACCTCGAACCCATCAATGCCTGGAAGCATTAAATCCAGTATGACGATGTCATACCGGGAGTGATCAATCAGAGTGAGAACCGCTTCCCCCGTCTCGGCGTGATCAACACTGTAGCCGTGTGAGCAAAGAATCTGCTTAGCGAGTTTCGCCAATGCAGGATCGTCTTCTACAACCAAAACTCTCATAGTCGCTCCTCCGCCACTTTGTAGGCCAGCACAAACAGCGGCGCACCATGGCGTCAGAGTCTTACGTACGAGTAAACCTGGAAGAGATCCGCGCGTTGCCGCTTAGTGGCGAGTCTGTTAACTTCCGTCCATCCGGCGAGTGACTCCGACGCAAACCGGAGTATGGCCGCCTTGACGTCTAAAAATCGAGTGCCGCGCTGACCAGCCAGCCGGTGACACCGGGTCCGACGATCGCCGAGGCGCGTACAGTCCCACCCTGCACACCGCGGATAACGTTCGGAGCTATCAGCTGCAACCCGCCGCCGATCTCGGCGAAGGCGTTGAAGCCCAAGATCGCGCGGTCGGTGCTGGGCAGCCACGTACCCTTTGCATAGCCAAGCCAGCGAATGGCATTTGAAGCGATGTGCCAATCCGTTGGTCCAGAGAAGACAACGGAGGCATTCGCGACGCCGAAGCTGCTATTCTGCTTCAACGCATTGCTCGAAGCACTCGTCACCAGGGCGGCGAGCTCGTTGTAGCGGACCTGTGCCTTTAACGTCAGATCGCCGGGAAACTGCGTCTCGTAGACAAGCTCAACGGCACCTCCCACCAGAGCAGAATCCAGGGACGCGTTACTCAAAACGCCGCCTACGAGCGAGCGGAACAGCGCGGAGTTGGGGCCGAAGAAATTGGCGTCGCCTCCGACGTGCGAATAGCCGGCGAGCACGATCGGCCGCAACCGGAAGCCGTTGCCAAGCGGTATGTCGAACCCGCCGCCCGCAAGGGCGGACCAAGCGTCGAACGACAGCTTCACGTTGCTTGGGGAGTTGGGACTGGGCGTCAGGGGGAAGGTCTGGTTTCCCGTCAGATAGTCCAGAGTAAGCTCGGCATACGGGGCGACACCGTCAAGGTAACCGCCGTCGAAAGGCTCGAATGTGTGCGTGACGGGCAATTGGAAGTTGTTCAGGTCGAAGTCGCTGTAGAATTTTGCGGCGGCGACCCCCGGCGTGCCGCCGAAGATTGAAAAGGTCTGGAAAGCGCGTCCCAACCCCTCGCTGCTCGCAATTCCTTCCGGGCCAAGCGTCACGGTCTGAGCCTGGACGGACGATGCGATGAAAAGGAATGCACAGCCTATAAGGGTCAGCCGCCGGCCGTTCTGCAGACCGGCTATGGCGAGACGCTTCCTGCCGCGATCCGTACCGGTCACTGCAGAGCCTGCTTGATGGCCGCCAGGATGCCCTGGATCGCCGCGAAGAACTCCATCTCGACTGGGGGAAAATCTCCAGCCGACTGATTTTCCCAGTTCACAACGAAGCAGAACGTGACCGGCGTCTGCTTTTCACCCTGGCCGACGATCATCTGCCCAGCGAAGCTCTTGGCATTGAGTGGGAACCCAAGGAACGTGGGGAACTCCCCACCCTTTGCGTAGGCAGGCGTGTCCGGAGGCACTGCCAGCGGGATCTGCACGGACCTGGCCTGGATGCGCTTGAACTCTCTCAGCGTCTCCGGCTTGGCGAACACGGCGCCCTGGAGCGCCTGTTCGTACCAGGAGACAAAGTCGCGCGCGTTGCCGGCCAGCGTTATCACGTCATTGAGGGGCGGACGCAGGGCGCCGGGTAGGCTTTTGCTCCCTGCCAGGATGTCCGCGATGCCCGACCAACCCAGGTCCACGCCAGCCGGTGCGCCAAGCTGATAGGAGAAGAAGCGGCGCGTGGAGTCTGGGATGCGAATGGAGGCGAGGCCAAGCTCGGCAATAAGCGCGCGCACCCGGTCGGCTCCAACTTTTCCGGTCGCCAGATCGGTCGCGGTGTTGTCGCTGTAGGCGATCATCGCGTCCAATACCGAGCGCGCCTGCGTCGTGCCGTCGAGCTCGAGGAATAGCGGGCTGCTGAACATGCGCACGCCGTCGTCGATGGCCACCTGCTCATCCTCGGACAGCCGGCCCGCCTCGACGTCGCGCAGATACTGTCCGAGCACAAATGTCTTGTAGGCGCTGGCGGTGAACAGGAAGCGCCCAGGGTGGTGCGAGAGTTGGCCAAGCGCGCCGCCCGGGCCGGCGTGGACCAGGTAGCTCTTGGTCCCTGGCAGGGCGAGATAGCGCCGCAGCGCCGCGCCGAGATCGCCGCTGATGCCACTGCGCAGCATATCGCTGCTGCCTGCATCGGCGCCGCCCTGCCCCCAGGCGATCCTGGTCGAGGCCGCAGAAGTCGAAACCGCAAGCGAAGCAAATATCCGCCGCTTCATTGTCCCCCCTCCCTGCCGGCGCGCCGCGTTCAACGTCCGGCGCCTGTATCTCCTCCTGTATTTAAACGAGATAGCGAACGCAACGTGCCGGTAGGCCACGGTCGTCCATGCTGATCGTGTCCGGAATCTCGGCCAAGTTGGGGCAGCGATACGTTCCTCGCCCTTTGTGCCGCCCCTAAGGCCTGGCCTTTCTGATGCGTTCCGTAGACGAGAGGATCGTCGCCAAATGGCGCGTCAGAACAAGAAATGCGCTCCTGGCGCGCGACTGCTGACGGGTCGCGCATCATGCAGTCAGATCGGCTTGCCCTCACTGCTCTGCCAAAGGTCACCAAGCAGGGCATTGCTGGGCAGACGTATATCGAGCACCTTTCGTGCTGTATCTACACCAGCGACGGGCAGCTCTTGTGGGTCCAGCAGTCCAATCTGCACCAGCACCGAGGCTTGGTCCCAATAGATGTGCTCGTGCGCCACTTTGCCGTCGCGGAACTGCACGATCGCGACCAGCGGGATTTCCACCACCCGCCCGGTTGGCGCAATGCCCGGCAACATCCAGTCAATCATCGTCGTATGCGTGAAGCGGACGACCATTTCATCGACCACGCGATCGGCGCCAACCGTGCGACTGACCGGCGTCATAGTCATGTCGGGAGGGTTCGTGCCGATGAAGTGGTATTTGTAGAAGCGCTTCAGCTGATCATGGCCAACGCCCCCCGCCATCGTGGGGACATGATTGACGTAGGGCGTCGCCACCATTGTCGCCATCGTCGCATCGACATCGCGCGTCTCGAACTCGTGGCGGCAATGTTCTTCCCACAGCGCTTCTAGATCATGCTCGGGCATCGCAGCGCTCATGCACGCTTCGGCGTCAGATGCGCCACGCGTGGCCCAACCTCTTCGGCCAGCAGCCGCAGCGAATTGTGCCAGGCTTCTGATTGATCGGCGTAATCGAAACCGAACACCAGAAGACCCCCGAAACCACCGGCCTCGTGATAAATTCGTTCCAGCTTCTCCGCCACCGTCGCCGGTGATCCAACCAGCCAGTTGTGCTCGGCGCAGTACTCCGGCGTCACGTCAGAGTCCGCTACATTCGGATCATGCTTAAGGAACTCGAGGAAGCCGAAGTTGCCGAGCAGCGGCAGGAAGTATTCGCGCATCATGCGCCCCATCATGCCGCCAGCCGACAGCCGCCACGCCTCCGCGTCGGTTTCGGCCACGAATACCTCGCGCACCAGGCGCCAGTCGCTGCGGTGCGGCGTGCGGCCGGCGCGCGCAGCACCGATCTCCACCGCCTCCCAGTGGCTGGCGACATAGGCAGGATTGAGGTTCAGACTGAGCGGCAGAAAGCCCTTCTCGCCGGCGAGCTTCAGCGTGTCGGACTGCTTCGAAAACCCCGCCACACCGATCGGCGGATGTGGCTTCTGCAGCGGATAGATGTGCGGCTTGAGGAAGCCGAACATCGGCTCGGGCTTCGCCGCCTTCCAGAATTTTCCCTCGTACTTGAAGTGAGGCTCGTCGCTCCACAGGCGCAGGATGATGTCGAGCGCCTCGCGCGTCATTTCGCGGTTGACGCCCGAGGTGCCGTCCACTTCGAACATCGCCCAGTCACTCGGCAGCCCAGACGCTGCCACACCAAAATTCAGCCGCCCCTCGGACAGATGATCCAGCATGGCGACGCGCGCGGCGAGTTCGGCAGGATGATGATACGGCAGCAGGAAGCCGCCAGGCCCGATGCGCAGACGCTTGGTCTGCATCAGCGCCTGCGCGATCAGCAGGTCGGGTGACGGGTGGGGCTCCCAGGGTGCGGTGTAGTGCTCGCCAATCCACGCCTCGGCGTATCCGAGTTCGTCCAGCCAGCGCAGCGTCTGGAGGTCCCAGTCATGGCCTGCCTTCAGTCCTCTCTCCGGCGGATGCGAGGGCATGGCGAAATAGCCGAACTCCATGGCGTTGCCTCCTTTGCTGCCAGGCTAAGCTACACGTCCGCGTTGCCATCGCCAAACGGATCAAACCACCCCACGCTCGCGCAACTGATCGATCTCGCCAGCCGACAATCCAAGCTCCTCCAGCACCTCGACTGTATGCGCACCAAGTGCCGGCGCTGGCAGGCGCACCGGCAATGGCTCACCATCGACATGCAACGCTGACCCGAGCATCGAGACGTTGCCATGACCTGGGTGTGCCATCGTCACCACTGCCTGCTGATCAACCACCGCGGATCGGCAAACACTTCATCCAGGTGCATCACTCGGGAACAAGGGACGCCTGCTTCATTCAGCACGCGTATCCAGTGTTCACTTGTCTCGCATATCGTGCGAGCCTCGATCTCCGCGTTGATCGCGGCTCGGTTCTCGGCACGCAATGTGTTGCTGGCGAACTCCGGACGCTGACGCAGCTCCTCGGCCTCGAGCGCCCGCAACAGCCGCTGGTACAGCAACTCGCCCGCTGGCGCGATGGCGACCTCGCCGTCGGTGGTGCGAAAGAGCCTCATGTGCGGGACGCGTAAAGGGGATCATTCGACATCTCGCTTCTACTCACGATCCTGATGGGTTGAGCATAACCTAGAAAAGTCCAATGTACCGAAGTTCTCGCGATGTTAACGCTCTATTTACTGTTTATAACGACTGTTTTGCGGCCAGCACTCAGTCACCACTAAGCTAGGTAGCAATTAACATCCCTGTGCTATATCGTAATGGTCCTGTGACCGACACTGCCGAATGGGGACGAGACATGCGACCCAAGGCTATGGCTTCACTGTTGGTTCTTAGCTGCCTTCTGGTTGGCTGTAACCAGCCAGCCGTCTCACTGAAGCCACCAGCATTCCAGAGTAGCGAGAATACAGCCCGCGACTGGAATGACGTCGCGCACAAGATCACTTCGCAAATGGCGTGGATTGGACTTGTGCCAGCCTATCCGACTGAACAACCTCCGAGCGAGGCCGCGCCACAGGCAAGACCTGTCTTCATTCACGCACAGGCAATCAATTCAGCTTTCATTCATCAGGTGTCTGATGAATTAGCGGCTGACATCATGCGAAGGGGAGGCATAGTAGCTCGCTCTCCCGATGGTGCAACCGTTGTCAATCTGGACGTCAATTTCATCCAGTGGGGGCCGCGCGATAAGCCGCCCGGTCTTGCCGGCACGACAGTTGGCATTCTCTCGATACCGGGGATAATCATTGGCGCGTCCGCACCGTTGTCAACATGGGCTGCGGCGCGTGCCGCAGCATACACGGCATTGGGGGTCGGTGCATTCCTTGATGGTGTGATTGCACTAACTCCCACGATGAACGCCGAAGCGATCTGGCAGGCTACTATTGTCACTAATGACCGGATCGTAATGAAGCTTCAGGAGCCCGTGTATATCCGGTCGCCTGACATTCCGCTCTATGCAAAGGACACGACGGTTAGTCCGGTATCTTCTTGGACGAACAACAGCGGGTCGCTTCGTCCTCGCACTATCCGGTACGACCCCTGACCCGGCGAGGCGCAGCCATGCATAAGCATTTCCGGCGAGCAATCTATGTCGGGTCACTAAGCCTTGCTCTGATTGGCTGTGTACGTGATCCTCAAGTGCCGGCAACTAGCTCCGTAACGCTAGGGTCATCGCCCTTCGTGCGCGGTGATCTTGGTTCGCTAACCTACCGTGCTGTTGATCTAATGCTCGGTTCTGCACCGGAGGTGACGCCTACTACCCCGTTGATTGTCGCTTCCATATCGGATGCAGAGAATATGGACAGGAGTTCAGCGTTCGGGAATATGGTCTCCGACATGATACGTACCCGCATGGTACAGGATGGCCATACCGCATCTGAGTTCCGCCTTCGCAGTTCAATCGGCTTCAGGAAAGGGGGAGGCGAGTTTATGCTGTCGCGCAACCGGCGCGCGCTAATGCCTGCTCCGAATGCCTCCGCTGTCGTGACTGGCACTTATGCCGTAGATACGGACTCCCTGCTACGTAAGCTTGAAGCTCGTATCCACAACTGACTCTCGGATTATCTCTGCTGCCGATTACGTGGTGCCTCTCCAAAACGTCTGGAAGCTTTTGCACCAAAATGCTACGTAACAGCGAATTGATAGCAATGTCTCCTGACAGCAAGCTGGGATACGGCTGATGGTCACGATATTTCTCGATGAGCTCAGAGAACAAGTCAGCGTCGTCGGATATAGAGACGACCATGACCACTACTCGCTGGATCGGCAATCCACTACTTCTCGTCGTAGGTTAGTCGCCCTTCTTTCCGAGCGCTTCGACCAGCGCCTTTTCAGGCCTTGGCCAGAGCTTCAGTGTCAATCGGCGGCGGCTTAGGAATACCGAGCTTGGGCCGCCGTCGTTTGGCATATTGCTCGCGGGGTTTGGCTCGCTCTTTGCTAGGCGAGTAAATTGACACCCACATAGCCTGCCCGGTAGAACCGCCGCCGGTCTCAGTCAGTGACTTCATGAAGCGCTTATCGCCTGAGCGATGAAATCGAAACCGGGTCAGTCGCGATACGGGCCTGTTGCACCAAACCCGTTGATGCTGCCACGCTCCAGGCGAGGATTCAGCTCGGCTAGCCGTGCTTCGGAAAAGCCCATCGCATCGAGCACACTGAGGCGGTAGTTGTCGACTAGCGCGTCGCTGCGCGCGATCAGACGCGCCAAGATCTCGCGGCCTTCCTCGCTCCGCAAATTCAAGGTGATCGCGCGCTTGTTGCGATTATAGTTGGCGAAATACCAGGAAAGCCCGTCCCGGCCTGCGCCCTGGTGGCGCACGGTGTCGCCCTCGCCCGGCGTCTCCACCTTGATGACATCGGCGCCAAGGTCGCCCAACAGCATTGAACAGAATGGACCGGACAACACGCGCGTGAGATCGACAACGCAAATCCCGGAGAGCGGCAGAGCTGGGTTCATGGCCTTGGTCTCGCATCCTCTTCACGCGTTGTTCAGCCACCCTACTCACGCCCCGCGCGCCCACCAGCCTTGTCCTAAGCCTAATCGCTCATTGCCCGTTCGCGCGGATTCCGGCATCCTGGGCGAGTCCCAGCCACCCGGCGCGGGAGAGAGCGGAGCCTGCCCTTGGGCCTGACCCGAGGGTCGCATCCGCCGCCGAAGGCGCAACCGGCCCCCGGAAACGCTCAGGCAAAAGGACCGCGGCGGGATAAGGGATCTCTGGAAAGCCGGCCGGCGTGCCACATGCCTGCCGCACCGAAGAAGTAAGGGACGCCTTCCAGCGTCCTGAATTTTTCAGGTCCCGCGACAGAGGGGGGTCATCCGCACTGGCACGAATCGCTGGTGCATGACCCTTGTGGAGCGGCCCAGTGATCGAGAATGCCCTGCCGGACGATCCTACCCCCAAGCCGCTGAAGACCGTTCCTCTCGACGCGTGGCACCGCGCTTTCGGTGCGAGGATGGTCGAGTTCGCCGGGTATTCGATGCCCGTCCAGTATCAAGGCGTGCTGGCGGAGCACCTGCATTGCCGCTCACACGCGGCACTGTTCGATGTGTCGCACATGGGCCAGGCAACTGTGTCCGGACCCGCCGCGGCGGAAGCGCTCGAACAGTTGGTGCCGGGCGACATGGTCGCACTGAAGCCTGCGCGACAGCGCTA
The DNA here is from genome assembly GCA_963850535.1 of uncultured Alphaproteobacteria bacterium. Classification (GTDB taxonomy): domain Bacteria; phylum Pseudomonadota; class Alphaproteobacteria; order Acetobacterales; family Acetobacteraceae; genus JAMXLO01. Next base: position 83,185 of record CAWKMC010000029.1, read on the forward strand.
CACGCTGCTGATGAACGAGGCGGGCGGGATCCTCGATGACCTGATGGTGACACGCCTTGCCGGCGACCGGTTGTTCGTGGTGGCCAATGCCAGTCGCAAGGACATCGACTTCACCCATATCGCGGCCAACCTGCCGTCGGGCGTGCAGCTTCAGTTGCACGACGATCGCGCGCTTCTGGCGCTGCAAGGGCCAGCCGCCGCGGCCGTAATCGGCCGCATCTTGCCCGAGGCGGCACAGCTGCCGTTCATGGGCGCCGAGCCGATCGCGCTCGCCGGCATTCCGTGTCTCGTGTCCCGCTCGGGCTACACCGGCGAGGACGGCTTCGAGATTTCGGTCCCGGCAGAGGCAGCGCAGGAGTTGGCCCAGCGGCTCATGGATGAGCCCGAGGTGGCCCCAGCAGGCCTCGGTGCACGCAATTCGCTGCGGCTCGAGGCCGGCCTCTGCCTGTATGGCAACGACATCGACGAACTGACGACGCCGGTCGAGGCCGGCCTGACCTGGGTGATCGGCAAACGCCGCCGCACCGACTGGGACTTTCCGGGCGCTGCCGCGGTGCGCGATCAGATTGAAAATGGAGCGCCGCGCCATCGCGTCGGCATCCGTCCCGATGGACGCGCACCAGCCCGCGCGCTCACCGAAATTGTCGCGGGCGACGGCACCGAGGCCGGCACCGTCACCTCCGGCGGCTATTCCCCCTCGCTCAGTGCGCCGATTGCCATGGGCTACGTCCGCAAGGACCTCGCACGCCGTTGGCACAGCACTGCACCTGATGGTGCGCGGCAAACCTTTGCCCGCGCGCGTCGTGCCGCTGCCGTTCGTCCCCCACCGCTACGCCCGCTGACACAAGGAGCGTCCGATGGCGAAACCCCCTGCCGATATCCGCTTCACCAAGGAACACGAATGGGTCCGGCTTGACGGCGACATAGCGACCGTCGGCATCACCGATCACGCGCAGGAGCAACTTGGCGATGTGGTCTTTGTCGAGCTGCCCGAGGTTGGACGCGATGTCGCCGCGGACGAGGCCTGCGCCGTGGTGGAAAGCGTCAAGGCCGCATCCGACGTCTACGCGCCGCTCACCGGCAAAGTTGTTGAAACCAATCAGTCGATAATCGACGACCCTTCGCTGGTGAACAGCGATGCCGAGGGCGAAGGTTGGTTCTTTCGTGTTGAGCTCGATGACACCGACGCGTTTGAGGCGCTGATGGATCACGCCGCCTACGACGAATACCTGGAGACGCTGGACTGATGGACGTTCTTGCAGAGCTCGCTGCGCTGGAAGCGGCGGACAGTTTTGTTTCGCGTCACATCGGTCCGTCCGAAATCGATATTGCCGCAATGCTGCACGAGGTTGGGACAGCGACCCTCGACGAACTGGCGGCAAAGACTGTCCCGCCAGCGATTCGCAGCAGCCAGCCACTGGATTTGCCGCCACCGATCGACGAAGCCGCGGTAATCTCTGAATTACGGACCTTGGCGGCGAAGAACGCGGGGACAAAATCGCTGATCGGCATGGGCTATCACGGCACGCACACGCCACCCGTCGTCTTGCGCAATGTGCTGGAGAACCCAGGCTGGTACACCGCGTACACGCCGTACCAGGCGGAAATAGCGCAGGGCCGGCTGGAAGCGCTGCTGAACTTCCAGACTATGATCTCCGAGCTGACGGCGATGGAAATCGCCAATGCGTCGCTGCTCGATGAGGCAACTGCGGCGGCAGAAGCCATGGCAATGGCGCACGCCGTCAGCAAGACGAAGTCGGACGTGCTGGCGGTCGCCACCGACCTGCACCCGCAGACCCGTGCCGTTCTGGCGACACGCGCACGGCCGATCGGCATCAGGTTGGTCGATGTGGCGCCTGGAGATCTTGCCGCCATCGAGGCGGCGCAGCCGTTTGCGCTGGTGCTGCAATATCCCGGCACCACCGGCGCCATTCGAGCACTGTCGTCGGAGATCACGGCAGCGCATGAAGCCGACGCGCTGGTCATTGTCTGCGCAGATCCGCTCGCACTGGCGTTGCTGACACCGCCGGGCGAGATGGGCGCCGATGTCGTGGTCGGCTCTTCGCAGCGCTTCGGTGTGCCGATAGGATACGGTGGCCCACATGCCGGCTACCTGGCGACGCGCGATGCCTACAAGCGTCATATGCCAGGCAGGTTGGTCGGCGTGTCGCTTGATGCCGCCGGCCAGCCTGCGATGCGCCTCGCTCTGCAGACGCGCGAGCAGCACATCAGGCGCGAAAAGGCCACGTCGAACATCTGCACCTCGCAGGTGCTGCTGGCGGTCATCGCCGGCTGCTATGCGGTTTGGCACGGGCCAGAGGGGCTGAAGCGGATCGCGCGTCGCGTCAACCTGCAGGCACGGCTGCTGGCTGCTGCCGCGCAGCAAGGCGGCCATCGTCTGGTACACGATTCTTTCTTTGACACGATCACGCTTGAAGCTGCGTCCGCCGATGCGCTGTTGCACGCGGCACTGGCGCAGGGCTTCAATCTGCGACGGATCAGCGACGTGCGCGTTGGCATATCACTCGACGAGACGGTGACGCGCGAGGAGCTGGAACGCCTCGCTGGTGTGTTGGGCGGTACGGTTATGGATGCGCCTCCCTCCATTCCGGCAGAACTTGCGCGCAACACGCCATTCCTGGAGCAGGCGGTATTCCACCAGCATCGCGCAGAACACGAGATGCTGCGATACTTGAAGCGGCTGGAGGAGAAGGATATCGCGCTGAACCGCAGCATGATCCCACTCGGCTCCTGCACGATGAAGCTGAACGCTTCGGCGGAAATGCTGCCGATTACGCTGCCGGGGTTCGCCGACATCCATCCCTTCGCACCTCCCGATCAGACTCAGGGCTATGCCCTATTGACCGAACGCCTGACCGATTGGCTGAAGACAATCACCGGGTTCGCCGAGGTGACGCTGCAGCCGAACGCAGGCTCGCAAGGCGAGTATGCCGGACTGCTGGTAATCCGCGCCTTCCACAAGGCGCGCGGTGAAGCGCATCGCACCATCTGCCTGATCCCCTCCAGCGCGCATGGCACCAACCCGGCAAGCGCGGCGATGGCAGGGCTGCAGGTTGTGGTAGTCGGCTGCGATCGCGACGGCAACATCGATGTCAAGGATCTTAAGGCCAAAGCGGACAAGCATGCAGCAAATCTCGCTGCATTGATGGTGACCTATCCGAGCACGCATGGCGTGTTCGAGACGGCGATCCGCGAGATCTGTGACATCGTGCATGCGCGCGGCGGACAGGTCTACATGGACGGCGCCAACCTCAACGCACAGGTTGGCCTGACCAGCCCCGCCGCGATCGGCGCCGACGTCTGTCATCTCAACCTGCACAAGACATTCTGCATTCCTCATGGCGGCGGTGGTCCCGGGGTCGGGCCGATCGGTGTAGCGGCGCATCTCGCGCCTCACCTGCCCAACCATCCACTGTATGCTGACGCCGGTCCTGCGACCGGCTTCGGCCCGGTGTCTGCGGCACCGTTCGGCAGTGCGATGATCCTGCCGATCTCCTACGCGTATATCCGCATGATGGGCGCCGCCGGGCTGAAGCGCGCGACGGAGGTGGCAATCCTGAACGCGAACTACATGGCGAAGCGCCTGCGCGCGCACTATCCGGTGTTGTACGCCGGACCGGGAGGGATGGTGGCGCACGAGTGCATCATCGACTGCCGCGGCTTCCAGTCGGAGGCGGGCGTGATGGTCGAGGACATCGCCAAGCGGCTGATGGATTTCGGCTTCCATGCACCGACCATGTCCTGGCCGGTCGCCGGCACGCTGATGATCGAGCCGACCGAGAGCGAGAGCAAAGCCGAACTCGACCGGTTCTGCGAGGCGATGATCGCGATCCGCGCGGAAATTGCGGCGATCGCTGCCGGTAAACTCGACAAGGCGGACAACCCGCTGAAGCATGCCCCGCACACCGCCGCCCATGTCATGGCGAATGTATGGACGCACAGCTATTCGCGCGAGCAGGCGGCGTTTCCGGTGCCGTGGGTTGCTGCAGCGAAATACTGGCCGCCGGTCAGGCGCGTCGACAATGTCTATGGCGACCGGAACCTCGTCTGCAGCTGCGCGCCACTCGAAGCGTACGCCCAGGCGGCGGAGTAAGCCCTGCCGCACGATCGCGCGAGTGGCGGGTAAGATTGGTCCGCCCGGGTCCATATGATCTCGGCCCGCGCAGCAGCCGCCCCGGCGACAATGCCTTGCTGCTGGCGCCGGGCACGCGTTACCGTTGTACGGTCCAATCAGATGCTGTCACGCATGTACGATATGAACCCAAGACCCGGTTATAAGCTCTCGGAGCCGTTCCGGGAGCAGTTTGTGCACTTCCTGAAGGAGGCGATCGAGGCGTTCGCCGCGGCGACACCGGGATATGCCCACGACAAGCGGTCACGCTGGGCCTATGCCTTCAACCCGATGCCCGACGGAGATGCGGAAAAGCCGGTGTACGCGACAATGGCGGCACTCAGAGCACCGAACTTTGCAGCTCTGCGCGTCGGTGTGACGGAAGGCGGACAGGTCGTCGTCGAAGTCGAGCACCGCAAGCTGGTGATCCCGTATATCACCGACGATGTCGAGGATCCCGGCGAGTTCCCGAAAATTCAGAAAGGCCTGAAACAGATTATCGAACATTTCGAGCGAGCGGCAGGCATGGCGAGACACAGCCTGTTCGGTCGTCTTGCATCTGATCCCGGCTACCACGAACTTGCCCAAGCACGTCGCGCCAGCCTGTCCCGTCGCGGAAGCATCAGCCCAGGAAGCGGGCATCGAAGAAGTTCAAATGGCCCAGGAAACAGCTGAAAAGAGCTGAGAGGGATTGTAATGAACAGGCTTAAGGATAAGCGCGCGCTCATTACTGGCGGTACGAGCGGCATCGGGTTGGAAACGGCCCGTTGGTTCCTTGCTGAGGGCGCCCGCGTCGCCATCACCGGTATAAACCCGGCGACTATTGAAACGGCACGCACCGAGCTTGGCGGCGATGTTCTCATAATCCACGCCGACGCCGGCGATGTCGTAGGTCAGTCGGCAGTTGCCGAGGCCTTTCGCCAAGCGTTCGGCAGTCTGGATATTCTATTCGTCAATGCCGGCGTCGTAGACCACAGACCGGTCGAAAGGTGGGACGAAGCCGGCTTCGACCGCTCGATTGCGATTACTCTGAAAGGGCCGTTTTTCCTCGTTCAGGCGTTATTGCCGCTCCTAGCCAATCCCGCCTCGATCGTGCTCAACACTTCAATCCACGACCGGATCGGCATGCCCAACTGCAGCGTCTATGCGGCCACGAAAGCCGCGCTTCGGTCACTTGCGCGAACTCTTTCGGCAGAACTGATTTCACGCGGCGTCCGTGTCAATGCCGTCTGCCCCGGCCCAATAGCAACACCCCTCCTCGGCAAGGCCGGGTTGTCCGCAGCCGATCTCAAGGCGAGGGTTGATCTGATTCAGAGTCAGGTTCCGGCCGGACGCTGGGGGAACCCCAGCGAAATTGCCCAGGCCGTCGTCTTCCTCGCCTCCGACGAAGCCGCCTTTACGGTCGGTAGTGAATTCGTCATCGACGGTGGAATGACCAATCTGTAAGAGGCCGGGTCGGTATGGTGGGTTTGGTAACTACAATATTCCGTCCGGAACTGTCGCACATCATATGGCTATTTCGTCTGCGGCAATCGCGCGCGCAGTGTCCGCATGATAACCGAATGCACCTCTTCCCTGGACCCGCCCGACGCGATCAACACACAGCGCGCTGACTCTCCTGTGGCAATTTCGCGGAAACCTTGCCTCACGCGCGCGTGGAATGCCGCATCGAGGCGCTCATAGCGATCCGCATCGCCACCCCGCTGTGATCGCCGCTTTGCCGCGACCTTGTCGCTGACGTCCAATACCAGCGTGACATTGGGAACGATGCCGAGATACCCGATCAGCTGCGCGATCACGCCGCGATCCACACCCTGGCCATAGCCCTGATACGCCATGGTCGAGTCATAGAAGCGGTCGCAGACCACCCACATGCCTGCATCGAGTGCGGGCCGTATGGTCTTGGCGACATGTTCGGCGCGTGCCGCAAAATGCAGCAGCGTTTCCGCCAACGGTGACCACTCGTTACCAGAGAGCAACAGGCCGCGCAGTGTTTCCGAGCCCGGCGCCCCACCTGGCTCACGCGTCCGCAGCACCGACAGGCCCAGAGCGACCAACGCATCTGCCAGCAGTGCGGCCTGGGTGGACTTGCCGGCGCCTTCTCCGCCCTCCAGCGTGATGAAGCTAGCCACCCGTCACGTAGTGCGACAGCACTGCGATGGCGCGTCCCGGCAGGCTGAGCTTGGGCACGTCCGAACCGGCCAGCAGCGGCACCTCCATTGCCGGAACGCCATCACCCTTCACCGCCAACTTGCCCAGGGTCGTGCCTTTCGCAACCGGCGCCCGGATCGGCGAATCGTAGCTTACCTTCACCGCGGCGTTCTTCCGCCAGTTGCGCGGCATCGTCACGACGAGGTCGCGCCCGCCGATCAACGGCACGGTCGGTGACACGCCGAGCCAGACCGGCACACGCTCCACAACGTCGCCGGCAGCAAACAATGTTACATCCTCGAAGTTGGCGAACGCCCAATCCATCAGCCGCTCGCCCTCCTCGGCACGTGCGTGCATCGTCTCCAGGCCATTCAGCACCAAGATCATCCGTCGATCGCCGCGCCTGCTGCTGGCTACCAGTCCATAGCCGCCGGCCTCGGTGTGACCGGTCTTCAGCCCATCGGCCGTGCCCTTCTGCACCAGCGGATTGCGGTTGCCCTGCTCGATATTGTTGTACTTGAACGTCTTCTCCGAGTCGTAGTGGTAGTATTCCGGGAAGTCGCGGATGATCCGCCGCGCCAGCGTCGCGATGTCACGGCAGCTCATATGCTGCTCCGGATCCGGCCAGCCGGTCGAATTCTTGAAGAAGCTGTTGGTCAGGCCGAGTTCCTTCGCCTTCTGGTTCATCAGTTCGGCGAACTGCTCTTCGGATCCAGCAATCGCTTCGGCAAACACAATACAGGCGTCATTGCCCGACTGCACGATGACACCACGAACCAGGTCCTCGACTTTCACCTGCGTGCCAATCTGCACGAACATCTTCGAGCCACCCATCTTCCAGGCTCGCTCGGTGACCGGCAGCTCGTCTTCAAGCCGCATCTTGCCTTGCTTCAGCCGCTCATAGACCAGGTAGATCGTCATCAACTTGGTCATCGAGGAAGGCGGCATCTCAACATCGGCATTCTTTTCCAGCAGCGACGCACCGGTGTTGTAGTCCATGACATAGGCCCATCGCGCCAGGGTATCGACCGGGCCGATCGGCGTGTCGGCCGGGCTACCAGCCGATCCCGCGTCCTTCCTTCCGTGCGACCCCGCGCCGGTTTTCGGCTGTGCCGGATGGCGTGGTTGCGCAACCGCGGCTGGCGCCATCGCGGCGATACTTGCCGATACGAACAGGGCTTGGCGACGAGTAAGCATCCGACTCAACTCCTATTCCACCACGATGTGCGCATCGGTTACTCCGGCACGCAGCACTTGGTCCAGCACCTTGTCGGCCTGTTCCACACTCGCGAGCGGGCCAATGACAACGCGTGAGATCGACTGTCTCCGCCCCTGCGATGTGCTGACGATGCTGGCACCCAACGCGGCGACCTTGGCACGCTGGATGTCGGCGTAGGCATGGCTTTGGAAGGTGCCGAGCTGGATGAACAGTCGGCCGGGACTGGCCGCCACCCGCGTCACGGTCTCCGGCAACCGCTCGATTGGCGCGACAGTCGGTTCGTGTTCCTCTGGTGCGATCGGTTCGCGCATGGCGGTCGGCCGACTGGTGCTGCCTGGCGGCGGCAACTCGCTCTGCTGCACGGCGATCACCGGTGCGGCCGCCAGATTTAGTTTCGGCGCGCCAGGCACCGCGTCGACCGCTGCGTGGCTTTCCGCCGGCAGAATCTCCAGGCGAACGCGGACCCCGTCATCTTGCGCAAACTGCAGTAGGGCGGCGGTGCGGCGGGTAACCTGGACCAGTCGATGTGGCGTGGCAGGACCACGGTCGTTGATCCGCACGGTCACCTGCAGGCCGTTCTCCAGGTTGGTGAGCCGTGCGATAGAGGGGAGCTGCAGCGTCTGATGCGCAGCGGCGAGCGCTGACTGATCGAATACCTCGCCATCTGCGGTCAGCGGCCCATGCTCCTTGGCATACATGGTTGCCAGGCCGGTCTGCTCGCCTTCAAAGCTCTCGCGCGGGTAATACCAAACTCCCCTGGCTTGGTAGGGAGCGCCAAGTACGTAGTGCGGATTCGCCGGCGGCGGCCGTTGGCACGACACCAACAGTGCCGCCACACACATGGCCAGAACCAGCTTCACGTGACGATTGCGTCTCCGAGCAGGCCGACGACCAGGGCGTAATAGTCCGATGGATTATAGCGGCGGATCGCGGCAAAGTTTGAATACGCCAGAAATGCCTCGCCGCCCGGCCCGTCAGGCTGCACCACCGCGGCTAAAGTATCACCGCGCGGCAACGGCCAGCCATCCACCGGCCGCACGCCAAGCCTGGTCCAGTCGGCCAATGGCCTGCGTTCTTCCCGCCCCGTCGCAATCCGATCGAAGTTCGCTGGCAGCGTGACCGGCTGGCCCCACGATTCGCCGCTGCGCCAACCGGATTGGGCCAGGTAATTGGCGATGGATCCCAGCACGTCGGGTTTGCTGGTCCAGATATCGCGTCGCCCATGGCCTTCGAAATCAACTGCGTAGCGCAGATACGAGGAGGGCATGAACTGCGGCTGTCCCATTGCGCCGGCGTAAGAACCAAGCATATGAGCGGGCGACACGTCGCCATGATCGAGGATGCGCAGCGCAGCGATCAGTTCGCTGCGAAAGAAGCTTGTGCGCCGCCCCTTCCAGGCGAGCGTCGCCAGCGCCTCGACGACGCGGTAATCGCCCATCCCGGTACCGAAGCTCAACTCCAAACCCCAGATGCCGGTGATGACGCCGGGTTCGACGCCGAACCGTTCGCGTACGCGTTGCAGCAGCGCCCGGTTTTGCGCATAGGCAGCACGCCCGCTGGCGGTTCGCTGGTCGGTGATCAGCATGGCGCGGTACTGCGCCCAGGTCATGGTGAATTCCGGCGGGTGGCTGGCGCGATCCAGTACCTTCTGGTTCGGCTGCACGCCCGCGAGCGCATGGTCCAGTGTGGCGGAAGATATCCCGGCGCGACGCGCCTCCGCGCGTAGGCCATTTAGGAAATTCTGGAACCCATCCGGCGCCGCACAGACAGCAGAAAGCGATGCAGCGAGCACCACGCGACGTTTCAGCATGCGCACGTGTCTGCCACGCCGACCCGCGTCGGAGCAACAAAAGA
>CAWKMC010000030.1:0-46357 GCA_963850535.1 uncultured Alphaproteobacteria bacterium
CTAGTGCAATTGCGCCGGCCAGGGAAACTATCCGTCTCAGTAGCGGTAAAGATCGTGCTTGAACGGGCCCGACGGCGGAACGCCGATATATTCGGCCTGCTGCGGCGTCAGCTTGGTCAGTTGCGCACCGACCTTGGCCAGGTGCAGTGCGGCCACCTTTTCGTCCAGAGCCTTTGGCAGCGTATAGACCTGGCGTTCGTACTTGCCGGCGGGCGCATTGAACAACTCGATCTGTGCCAGCACCTGGTTGGTGAAGCTTGCGCTCATGACGAAGCTCGGGTGTCCCGTCGCGTTGCCGAGGTTCACCAGCCGCCCTTCGCTCAGCACGATCAGGCGCTTGCCATCGGGGAACACCACCTCGTCGACCTGCGGCTTGACGTTTTCCCACTTGTAGTTGCGCAGCGCTTCGATCTGGATCTCGGAATCGAAGTGGCCGATGTTGCAGACGACGGCCCGGTGCTTCATCCGCCGCATGTGGTCCAGCGTGATGACGTCGACGTTGCCGGTGGCGGTCACGAAGATGTCGCCGATCGGCGCGGCATCATCCATGGTGATGACCTGATAGCCCTCCATCGCCGCCTGCAGCGCGCAGATCGGATCGACCTCGGTCACCATCACGCGGCAGCCGGCATTGCGCAGCGAGGCGGCCGAGCCCTTGCCGACATCGCCGAAGCCGTTCACCACCGCGACCTTGCCGGCCATCATCACGTCAGTGCCGCGGCGGATGCCGTCGACCAGTGATTCCCGGCAGCCGTACAGATTGTCGAACTTCGATTTGGTCACACTGTCGTTGACGTTGATCGCCGGGGTCAGCAGTTTGCCGTCACGGGCCATGTCGCGCAGGCGATGCACGCCGGTGGTGGTCTCCTCGGAGATGCCGCGCACGTCCTTCAGCATTTCGGGGTGCTTCTGGTGCATCAGCAACGTCAGGTCGCCGCCGTCGTCGAGGATCATGTTCGGCGTCCACACCCCCCTTGGCCGTCGGGTCCGCGCACCGTCTGTTCGATGCACCACCAGAACTCGTCCTCTTCCATACCCTTCCAGGCGAACACCGGCACACCGGCTGCCGCTGCCGCTGCCGCTGCGTGATCCTGGGTGGAGAAGATGTTGCATGACGACCAGCGGACCGACGGCGCCCAGCGCCTGCAGGGTCTCGATCAGCACCGCCGTCTGCACCGTCATATGCAGGCAGCCGGCAATACGGGCGCCTTTCAGCGGCTTGGATGCGCCATACTCCTCGCGGGTCGCCATCAGCCCGGGCATTTCATCCTCGGCCATGGCGATTTCCTTGCGGCCCCACTCGGCCAAGGAGATGTCCTTTACCTTATAGTCGGGGGTCGCCATGCGAGGTCACTCCTGCCTGAATGGCGACGCTATATAAAGATATCTGCATGTTTGGCAATCATCGGCAACCACCGCAAAGGGATCGGTCATGACCGAACGACAGCGCGTACTTCTGCTGACCGGGCGCGAGCCGCGGCATCGGCCATGCGACCGTCAAGACATTCAGTGACGCCGGCTGGCGCGTCCTGACCATCTCCCGGCATCCGTTCGACCCGCGCTGTCCCTGGGAGGGGGGTGCGAAGAATCACATCCAGGTGGATCTGGCAGATATCGATCAGGTCCTCACCGGGATGCCGCGACTGCGCGACATTGTCGGCGAACGGTTGGATGCACTGGTCAACAATGCGGCGATCTCACCCAAGCACGCGGACGGCAGCAAAATACAGGCGCTGCAAATGGCGTATGCCGACTGGCTGCACATCTTCAACGTCAACCTGTTCGCCTGCGTGGCACTGGTGCAAGGATTACGTGACCCGCTGGAGACAGCCCGCGGCACTGTGGTGAACATGACCTCTATCGTCGGATCGCGCGTGCATCCGTTCGCTTCTGCCGCCTATGCCGCATCGAAGGCGGCGCTTTGGGCTGTCACACGCGAGCTTGCTGCGGATCTTGGCCCTGCCGGCGTGCGGGTCAACGCGGTGTCACCGGGGGAGATCGACACTGGCATCCTGTCGCCCGGCACGGAATCAATCGTCGAGAACGACATTCCCCTGCACCGGCTGGGCAAGCCCAGGGAGGTGGCCGACCTGCTGCTGTTTCTGTGCGGCGAGTCCGGCAACTATATCTCTGGATCAGAAATCCATATCGACGGCGGGCAGAGAGTGTAACCCTGCAGAGGGCAAGACGATGAACCTGAGCAACGCGAGCGGCGCCAACCGGCAGCTGCGGAAGGTCTGTATGATTGCCGTTGCGACCACACTTGGCGCCACCCCTGCGCTGCCGGCCATGGGGCAACCGCTTACGCACCACGATCTCTCCTATCTGATGGCCCGCACAATCGCTGAAGCAGCGATCGAGAGCTGCGGCGCCAAGGGCTATTCCGTGTCCGCCGTGGTGGTCGACAGGGCAGGCGAGGTGATGGTGGCGATGCGTGCTGACGGCGCAGCGCCACACACAATGGAGAACGCACGTCGGAAGGCTTACACGGCACTCAGCTTCCGGGTAGCGACTTCGGACTATGCAAAGCGCTACGCCGACAATAATCCGGTCGTACGCCAGCAGGTGACCTTGCCAAATGTTATCGCAATTCCCGGCGGCTTACCGGTGAGGCTGGGGGAGGAAGTGATCGCCGGAGTTGGCGTCTCTGGTTCGCCCGGTGTCGACGAGCCCTGTGTGCAGGCAGGTATCGATAAGGTGGCGAATCAGCTCAGGTGAGCTGATTGAACAGAGCGACCAGAGTGGCGGCACACAGGTTTATCCCGGCGTAATTTTGCAATGATCGTGTGGCCTGACCGAAATGGTCCCAGTGCTTTCGCGATTCGCGGGATCTGGGAATTCCATCGTCGGACGTCCATCCGCAAGGTCGCCAAGCACGTCGATGGACGATGCACCGAAGAGTTGCGTGCCGCTGCCGCAAACGACCGATAGCGATCCCGTAGTCTTGCTGCCTCCGCAGCTACTGACCAGCAGAGCGAGCAGCAACAACCTCAGATGAGACATCCCACACCCCTGAGGGGACCAGCGACGATGCGCCAGCCTACGTGTTCATCGCGTCAAAGAAATCGTTGTTGGTCTTGCTGTACTTCAGCTTGTCCAGCAGGAACTCCATCGCATCCACGGTGCCCATCGGGTTCAGAATGCGGCGCAGCACCCACATCTTTGAAAGCGTGCTCTTCTCGACCAGCAGTTCTTCCTTGCGCGTGCCCGACTTGGTGATGTCGATCGCTGGGAATGTGCGCTTATCGGACAGCTTGCGGTCCAGGATGATTTCCGAGTTGCCGGTGCCCTTGAACTCTTCGAAAATCACTTCGTCCATCCGGCTGCCGGTGTCGATCAGCGCAGTCGCAATGATGGTAAGCGAGCCACCTTCTTCGATATTGCGCGCCGCGCCGAAGAAGCGCTTCGGCCGCTGCAGCGCGTTGGCGTCCACGCCACCGGTCAGCACCTTGCCGGACGACGGCACCACCGTGTTGTAGGCGCGCGCCAGGCGGGTGACAGAGTCGAGCAGGATCACCACGTCACGCTTGTGCTCGACCAGACGCTTGGCCTTCTCCAGCACCATCTCGGTCACCTGGACGTGCCGGGTCGCGGGTTCATCGAACGTAGAGCTGATCACCTCGCCCTTCACCGAACGCGCCATGTCGGTGACCTCCTCGGGCCGCTCATCGATCAGCAGCACGATCAGGAACACCTCGGGATGATTGGAGGCGATCGCGGTGGCGATGTTCTGCATCATCACCGTCTTACCGGTGCGGGGCGGCGATACGATCAACGCGCGCTGGCCCTTGCCGATCGGGCAGATGAGGTCGATGACCCGCGGCGTGTAGTCCTTGCTCGGGCCTTTGGCGACCGACTGGAAGTTCTCAACTTCCATTTTCAGCCGCTCGTCCGGATAAAGCGGCGTCAGATTATCAAAATTGATCCGATGCCGCACGGAATCCGGCGGCTCGAAGTTGATGCTGTTGACCTTCAGCAGCGCGAAGTAGCGTTCGCCATCCTTCGGTGCCCGGATCTGGCCCTCGACCGAGTCACCCGTTCGTAAGCCGAAGCGACGGACCTGGCTCGGGCTCACATAAATATCGTCGGGCCCCGGCAGGTAGTTTGCCTCGGGGCTGCGCAGGAAACCAAAGCCATCGGGCAGGATTTCTAGCGTTCCCTCGCCGTGGATCGCCTGGTCGTTCTCGGCCAGGTTCTTGAGGATCGCGAACATCATGTCCTGCTTGCGCAGTGATGATGCGTTCTCGATCTGCAGCGATTCGGCGTAGCTGAGGAGGTCGGAGGGGGATTTGGCCTTTAGTTCGGCAAGATGCATGGACGCAGTCCGATTGGTGATGTGGGACAGAAAAGGATGCCCGGTGTGTCGTTGCCAACCATCGCGGAGGATGGCCAGATTCGATCCCGTATGGTGTGAGATTCTGAGCGACGTTGACCGCCGCCGCACGGAGGTAGGCTTGACACTAATCAGGCGGGCCGCCCCCCGTCAACAGTCCAGGTGGGACGATCAGCAGGCAAAGTCAAGAGATTACCCCGAGGGCGATGCCTCAGAACGGGCGGACGACGACCATGACCACGATCACGATCATCAGCACGGTGGGGACCTCGTTGGCCACGCGGTAGAAGCGCTGTGGCCGGGTATTGCGATCCTCCAGGAAGTCACGCCGCCATTTCGCTAGCTGCCCATGGAAGCCGGATAACAACAGCACGGCCGTAAGCTTCACGTACCACCATCCGGCCGACCAGCCGATGATGCCCGGGGTCAACACCAGCAATACGCCGAAAGTCCAGGTCGCGATCATCGCCGGATTGATGATCTGCCGAAGCAGCCGGCGCTCCATCACCTTGAAGCGCTCGCTCTCGACCGAACCTGGAGGAACCTCGCAGTGATAGACGTAGAGCCGCGGCAGATAGAGCATGCCGGCCATCCAGGCGATCAACGAAATGATGTGGAGCGCCTTTGTCCAAGGGTAGCAGGACAACAGGAACGGGATCGTCATGTCGCTGGCCCGAGAGGTGCCGAAGTTGGACACAAGCGGCACGCGGTGGGGCAAAGACGTCGCCTCGGCTCACCACTTCGCGCCCGGCGCACCAGCCCCGCGAGTGCAGCAATGAAAGCGGTGTCGCTGTTCTGCGTCGGCATCCGGAAGTAGCCCGGAACGCCAAGTCGCTCCGCCAAGCCGCGATAGTCCACATCGAGTTCCACCAAAGTCTCGGAATGCTCCGACACAAAGGCAATCGGCACCACCAGGATGGCGACCTTGTCCTGCGCGGCACGCTCTATTTCATGCTCGGTGCTGGGCTCGAGCCAACGCTGCGGCGTCGCGCGCGACTGATAACAGATAGTCCAGTCGCACTGCTGACCGAAACGTTCGACCACGCCCGCAACAGTCTGCTCCACCTGCCACTGGTAGGGATCGCCTGCATCCACGATTGGCTGGGGCAGGCCATGGGCAGAGAACAAAACCCGCAGCGAAATACCGGAGTCCAGTGCCGCGCGCGCCTTCTGCCAGGCTTGGCGCAGCAGGCTGGCGGTCGCGGCAATATAGTCCGCATCGACCGGGTAGCAGCAAACCACCGATGTCGCAGCAACCAACCCTGCCCGCGCGGCCGCCTCCCGCCATGCTGTCAGCGAGCTGCCTGTGGTCGTGCTTGAGTACTGGGGATAGAGCGGCAGCAGAACCACTTCATCCGGGGCCCAGTCTCGCACGGCCTTCGCCGTCGCATCGCTAAGCGGATGCCAATATCGCATGGCGATGAAGCAGCGTGCTTCGACCTCCGACAGCTCGGCTTCGAGCGCCGCCGCCTGCTCTTGCGTCAGATCCAGCAATGGCGAACGGCCATCGAGAACGGCGTAGCTGGTGCGCGCTGGCTCCAGCCTGGCTGACGCGATCCGGCGCGCCAGCAACGGCCGGACGAAGAACGGCACCCTCAGGATCGCAGGATCGTTGAACAGGTTCAGCAGAAAAGGCCAGATCGCTTGAGGTCGATCGGGGCCACCCAAATTGAAGAGAACGACAGCGACCTTAGGCCGCACGCACCTGCTCCACGAGGCTCGCGACATGCTCGGGCGGCGTTTGTGGCACGATGCCGTGGCCCAGGTTGAACACGAACGGCCGACCCTTCGCAGAGTCCAGAACGGTGGCCGTCGCGCGCCGCAGCGCCGAGCCACCAGCGACCAACGCCATTGGGTCGAGGTTCCCTTGCATCACCGTACGCGCTGAGATGACCTGTTTGGCGAAGCGCAACTCCATCCCGCTATCCAGTCCAACCCCATCGATCCCTGTGGCGCTCACATAGTCACCGATCAGCGCGCCGGCGAGACGAGGGAAGCCGATGACCGGAACTTGGGGATAGTCTTGCTTCAGCCGCAGCCGGATAATCTTTGCCGGCCCAATGACGTGCTCCCGGAACTGCGCTGGCGGAAGGATGCCAGCCCAGGTGTCGAACAGCATGACTGCATCTGCGCCAGCATCGATCTGCGCCGAAACGTATCGCACCGTCGCCTCGGTCAGCAGTTCCATCAACTGCCCGAACTGCACGGGCTCGGCATAGGCCATCGTCCGGGTCGCCGCAAAGTCACGGGAGCCGCCGCCTTCTACCATGTAGCAAGCAACCGTGAACGGTGCGCCCGCAAAGCCGATCAGCGAACAATCAGCAAAGCCTTCATGCGCAAGACTGTGGCGGACCCCTCGGACCGTCTGCAGGATCGGTGCGATCTCAGATCCCAGTCGGTCCAGTTGCAAAGACCGAATGTCTGCCACGGAGCGAAGCGGCGGCAGCACCGGACCTTCGCCTTCGCGATAGTCCAATCCTTGGCCGAGCGCCCAGGGGACCATCAGAATGTCACTGAAGAGGATCGCAGCATCGAAGCGATAGCGGCGGATCGGCTGCATGGTCACATCGACCGCCAGTTCCGGCGTCGTGCACAGCGTAATGAAATCGCCAGCCTTCGCCCGCACCGCCCGATACTCCGGCAAGTATCGACCGGCCTGGCGCATCAGCCAGATCGGCGGTGGCCAAACCGGCTCGCCGGCGAAAACCTTCAGAAACGGCTTCGCTAGCCCCTCCATACCTATCGCTTTAACAGGAAGAATAGATAAAGGAATGGGGTGAAGAGGAGTTAGGGGATGTGAACTATGTGGATCAAGTTGGCCCACCAAGTTTGCCGCCGATATCCACCGGAAGCCGGTTGCGAACCAACTGAATCGGCCGCGATAATTCAGTGAGATCCCAGTCTCCTCATACCGCCGTCAGGATTCGCTCACAGTACCCGGCGCAGCTCGGCTTATCCCCGATTTGCACGCAGGCGGCACCACATTGTGCTGGCAGCCCCCTCTTTCCCCGTTATCCTCAGAGCCATGCCTGATGTCCGCATCAACCTGCACCTCGTATCCGACGCGACCGGAGAGACGCTGAATGCCATTGCCCGGGCCACAACGGTCCAGTTCGAGCACGCCGACATTGTCTATCATCGCTGGAGCCTCATCCGGACCCGGTTCCAGCTTCATCGGGTGATCGAGGGCATCGAGCACGAGCCAGGTCCCGTGTTGTCCACCGTGGTCGATCGCGCCTTGCGCGGGGAGCTGGAGACGACCTGCCGGCGTCTCGATGTGCCGGTGGTGAACGTGCTGGAGCCGGTAATGAACCTGCTGCAGGATTATATCGGCGAGGAAGCCGCGGCGCGGCCTGGACGTCAGTATGCGATGAATGCCGACTACTTTCGTCGCATCGACGCCATGCACTATGTGCTTGCTCATGATGACGGCCAGGCTCAGCCCGGATTGGCTGAAGCGGATGTGGTGCTGGTTGGGGTGTCGCGCAGCTCGAAGACGCCGACCTGCTTCTACCTGGCCAATCGCGGCATCAAAGCAGCAAATGTGCCACTGGTGCCGAGCTTGCCGGAGCCTGTTGGCCTGGAGACCGTCGAATGTCCCGTGGTCGGCCTGACGCTGGATCCAGAGGCGTTGATCGAGATCCGCCGCCATCGTTTGCGCCTGATCGCAACCGGAAACGCCGTGGCCATCGCGCGCCAGAACAGCAGCGATTACATCGACGAGGACGCAGTGAAGGCGGAACTGCTCTGGGCACGTCGGCTATGCAACCGGCGCGGCTGGCCGGTGATCGACGTGACGCGCCGATCAATCGAGGAGACTGCGGCGACCGTGCTGCAACTCATGGAGGCTTGGCATACGCGTCGACGCACTGACGCCGGCGCCCCGGCCTGATGCTGCAGCGCCCAAACCCTTCCCTCATTCTCGCCAGCGCATCGGCGTCCCGACGTGCCCTGCTGACGGCCTCAGGTCTCAAGTTCGAGATATGGCCGGCTGACATCGACGAAGCAGCCGTCAAGCAAGCCGCGCGAGCGCAAGGCGCCTCTGCCGAACAAACCGCTCTGCGTCTCGCGGATCTCAAGGCGGCGGCTGTTTCCCGTAAGGCACCGGATGCGGCGGTCATCGGGGCCGACCAGATCCTGATTTGCGATGGAGTTCTGGTTCGACAAGCCACTCGATGCGGCAGCCTCTGTCGCGCAGCTTCGGGCCTTGCGAGGGCGAACTCATAGCCTGGCAACCGCCGTCGTCTGCCACCGAGGCGCTGCTCTTCAGTGGGAAACCGTAGTCTCGCCACGCCTCACGATGCGCAATTTCAGCGATGCGTTTCTTGACGACTATCTCGCGCTCGAGGGCGATGCTGTTATGACCACGGTCGGCGCCTATCGATTGGAAGGCCGCGGCGTGCATCTCTTTTCGGCGGTGGAAGGAGATCAGTCAGCCGTGCTTGGGCTTCCGCTTCTGCCGCTGCTGTCCTTTCTGCGAGACGACGGTATTCTCACTTCGTGACGTAGAGCGACCACTCACCCGTGCGCAGTGCCATGGGGGAAGTTGGCAACCAGCTCCTCGATCTTTTCCGGATCCGACTGATCCATAATGTGGCGGGCAAACCGGGCGCAGTCGTCGATCGAGACTGATCGCACCGCCTGCTTGACGCGCGGCACTGCTGAGGCGGTCATCGAGAAGCTGCGCAGCCCAAGCCCAAGCAGTAGGGGTGTCAGGCGCGGGTTCGCTGCCATCTCGCCGCAGACCGATACCGGCATGCGCATCCGCAGCGCCGCCTCGGTGGCAAATTGCACAAGCCGTAGGACTGCCGGGTGCAGCGGGTCGTACAGATCGGCAACCTCGGTCTCGCCCCGATCAACTGCCAGCGTATAAGCCGTGAGGTCGTTGGTGCCGATGGCAAAGAAATCCGCCTCGAGGGCCAACGCGTCGGCCGATAGGGCCGCGCCAGGCGTCTCTATCATGATACCCAATGGCGGCAGTTTCTCGGGAATGCGCTCCCCGCGGCGACGCAGCCGTCGCCCTACCCGCTCGTAGATTTCGCGCGCCGCGCGCACTTCGCCAACGGCGGTCACCATTGGCAGCATGACGCGGACGGGGCCCGCATTGGCTGCCCGGAGGATCGCGGCGAACTGCGTTTCCAGCAGATCGTGTTGGCGCAGCAACAGACGGATGCCGCGCAGACCAAGCGCAGGATTGGGGTCGGCCACCTCGGGCACAATTCCCGCGGTGGACAGTGCCTCGATGTCCTTCTCACCGCCCCAGTCCAGCACCCGAATGGCGACGAGATCGCCTCCCATTGCCTCGATGATGCTGCGATAGGTTTCGGTCTGCGTGTCCTCGTCCGGCACCGTCTCCCGGTTCATGAACAGGAATTCGGTGCGCAGCAGGCCAATGCCCAATGCACCCGACTGTGCGACCAGGGGCAACTCCAGCGGCAACTCCAGGTTCGCCTGCAATTCCACTGTCTCGCCATCAAGGGTTTCGGCCGGCAATCGGCGCAGTTTGCCAAAGCGCTGGCGTTCGCGGGCATAAGCAGTGACGGCGCGGCGTGCAGCTGCCAACGTTTCCGATGTGGGGTTGACCACAATGGTTCCGGCCGAACCATCGATCACCGCAAGGTCGCCCCGCGCGATGGCATGAGCAATGCCGGGAGCGCCGAGTACTGCAGGGACACCAAGCGCCCGCAGCATCACCGAGGTGTGACCTTCGGCGCCACCCTCTTCCGTTGCGACACCAGCCAACCGTGCCGGATCCAGTAGCGCGGCGTCCGACGGTCGCAGGGATTCGCTGACCAGAATGGCACCTTCCGGCAGACCGGCGAAGCTGCGGAACGGCGCGCGCGTCAGGTTTCGCACGAGGCGGCGGCCAATTTCCCGGACTTCCTCGGCTCGGCGCACTAGGCTGCCCCGGTCCTCCGCCGGCATGCCCGGCTCGGCCTGTGCCAGGATGGCTCCGGCGATTGTCTCTGCCTCATCCACCACGGCGCGTTCTGCCGATACCAGCCTTTCTTCAATCCGCTGTCGCACCCCCCTTATCATCCGTGTCGATCCCAGCATCCGAATGTAGGCCTCGATCAGCGGCGACAATTCGGCCTGGGTCTCCTCGGGCAAAACGTTAAGTCGCTTGCGCAATTTGGTCAGCTGATTGCGCGATTGTGCAACGGCCCCATCGAACCGGGCGCCCTCAGCGGCGCAGTCGGCGGCGGCAATTCTTTGTCGGGTGATCTGTGGCGTTGGCTCCGAGGCACGAAAGACCGGACCGATAGCCACGCCAGCCGAGACGGCGATGCCGGCGAAATGAGCCTCTGCCCGGCCATGCTCGGATCGCTGCCGCCGCAGACGCTTATGCTGGGGGGGCGGCGGGCTAGCCTTGCTCATCGAAGCCGGACTCGACCAGCGCGGCCAGCGCGTCGATAGCTTCCTTGGCGTCCCACCCCTCGGCACGCAACTCGATGACCGCGCCCATTCCCGCGCCGAGCATCATCAATCCCATGATGGAGCGCGCGGGCACTGATTGGCCATCGCGGATCACGTCCACCGAGGCATCGAACCTTTCCGCCAGCATGACGAACTTCGCGGCCGCACGCGCATGAAGTCCCCGCTTGTTCGGGATGGCCACGCTACGGCTCAGAACCAGTGCTGGCGGCGAGGACTCGGAGGGGGGTGTGTCGCCGTCCTGCGGCGTCATTCGCAACAGCGACCGTTGCCGTTGGGCTTGCATCCGTGCAGCACGTGCGAGGCGGCGGCAATATATTTGCGGCCGGCCTCCTCGGCACAGTTCACGGCGTCGGCCAATGGCTGCTTAGAGCGCACCTTCGCCAGCTTCACCAGCATGGGCAGGTTTACGCCAGCTATCACCTCCACACCGTCTCGCTGCATCATGGAAATCGCGAGATTCGACGGCGTGCCGCCGAACATGTCGGTCAGCAACACCACTCCGTCGCCTGTATCGCAGCGGCCGATACATTGCTCGATTTCAGCACGGCAGTTGTCGATGTCGTCCTCAGGGCCGATACAGACGGTGTCGACGTTCCGTTGCGACCCCACCACGTGCTCCATGGCGGACCGCAGCTCCTCGGCCAGACGGCCGTGAGTTACCAGGACCATCCCGATCATTTTCGGAAATAGGCTTCCCTGGCAGAAAATGACGTTCGTGTACCCATGACGGTGTATCAGGCCTCCTGTGCCTGAACCGGCGCGGCAGTCACAGCCGCGTCGCGCAACTCCGAAGCGTTGACTGGCCGTAGCGGGCGCCGCTCGGCCAGATAGGCTGCCTCATGCCCTTCGCGAGCCAGCTCGCGGTGCGTCACATGCAACCGCCAGCCGAGCCCTTCTGCCCCCGGTGCCTCCGCCGCTGCAATCTTCTCCGCCAGGTGTTGCGCCAGCTTTTCGACGAGATAGACGGATCGATGCCGCCCACCTGTACACCCGATCGTGATCGCCGCGTATTTCTTGCCCTCTTGGACGAACCTCGGCAAGAGCAAGTCGATCAGATCAGCCATTTTGGCGAAGAACGCCGGGAGGTCCGGGTCCATTTCGATGTATGCACCGACTTCGGCATCGAGCCCCGTTCGTGGCCGTAAGATAGGATCGTAGTGAGGGTTTCGCAAAAAGCGGGCATCGAATACCAGGTCTGCTTCCCGCGGCAGGCCCAGCCTATAGGCAAACGAGATCAGCGATACCACGAGGCGGCTCTCTCGAGCGTCGCTGCCCGTCCCGAAGTGGAAGTCGATCAACCGCCGAAGCGAGGCGAGCGGTAGGTCCGATGTGTCGATCACCAGGTCGGCGGCCTCGCGCAGGGGTTCGGTGACGGCCCGTTCGCGGGCGATGCCGTCCACGACCCGGCCTTGCGGTGCCAGCGGATGGCGCCGCCTCGTCTCGGTGTAACGACGCAGCAATGTAGTTTCGTCAGCCCAGGCATAGACCAGCGCGGGCCGCAGGGTCGGGTGCACCTGCAGGCGTTTCAGCGTCTGCAAGACCTCGTCCGCATCGAACCCGCGGGTTCGCGCATCGACGCCAATCGCGAGCCTTTGGTCGCTGCGGCTGACCATCTCCTCGAGCATCGGGAATGGCGGATTATCCACCGCCTCATACCCGAGGTCTTCCAGCTCGTGCATGACGGCGCGTTTGCCGCCGCCCGACAGGCCCGTCACCAATACGACGCGGAAGCGGTTGTCGGTCACGCGGCGAAAGCCCCGGCGAGCTGCGACACTTGGCCCAGAGCGCAATCGAGAGCCAGGGCGACGCGCTCCGGCGCCGAAGCGGCAAGTGGGTCGATCATCACCATGGGCAGGCCAAGGCATTCATTTCGTGTTGGACTGGGCATCCTTAAAGATGGCTGACCCATTTGCGCGACCAATGCAAGCCGCGCCGATCCCGCGTGGGTTAGGCGGACGATCCCCAGCCCGCGTACTTCGAGCAAACCCGCCAACGCCGCAACCGGACGGGCAAAGCCGTCCTCGACCTCGGTCTGATCGTCCGAGACCAGGTCGAAGCCGCGGGCGAGAAGGCGCAACACCAGATCGGACTTGCCGGAGCCAGGCGGTCCGACCAGCAGCACCCCGGCTCCCCTCCGGCTGGCGCAGCTCGCGTGGATCTGCATGGGCAGCAGTGTGAGCCGGTTCTCGCTGGAGGGGAAGCCGCTTGTCCCGCACCGGGGGAAGTGCAAGCGTGGCCCAGCATGATCAGCCGAAACGATATAGCTGTCGCAGCTGAGCGTATCGGTCGGCACGTCCGACACACGCCATCGCTTCACCTCAGTGCCACAGAGCTGGGTCTCGGATTTCCCGTCACGCTGAAACTGGAACTTCTGCAGCACGCTGGCAGCTTCAAGCCACGGGGAGCGTTCAATCGCCTGCTATCAACGACTTTGCCGGCAGCCGGTGTCATAGCGGCGTCCGGTGGCAACCATGGCATGGCGGTGGCTTATGCTGCCAGTTCTCTCGGCGTCAGAGCCGAAGTCTTCGTTCCGACGTTGACGCCGGAAATGAAGGTCGCCCTGATCGCCAGCTACGGAGCACACGTTGTACAGATCGGCGCTACCTATGCCGAGGCGCTTGCCGCCTCGCGCGAGCGTCAGGCGACAACCGGCGCGATGGAGGTGCATGCCTACGATCATGCAGATGTGCTTGCCGGACAGGGCACGGTCGGCCGGGAATTCGAATTGGACGCGCCGGATTTGACGCACGTGCTGGTCGCGACCGGCGGCGGCGGCCTGATCGGCGGCATGGCAGCATGGTACGCAGGCAGCGTTCGGGTGGTCAGCGTTGAACCGGAAGGCTGCCCCGCCTTACACGCCGCGCTTCGCGCCGGGAGGCCGGTCGAGGCAGCCGTTGGTGGACTGGCAGCGGACAGTCTGGGCGCGCGCCAGGTCGGCGAGCTGATGTTCCCTATCGCCCAAGCGTGGGTTGCCGCCACGGTTTTGGTGTCAGACGCTGCGATCGCCGCGGCTCAGCAACTGATCTGGGACCGACTGCGCCTCGTTGCCGAGCCAGGTGGTGCGACGGCGCTCGCTGCGCTGCTGAGTGGGGCGTTCAGGCCACCGGACGGCGCGCGGGTGGGCGTGCTTGTGTGTGGCGCGAACACTGATCCAGCCAAGGTCGCCCGGACATGAGCCAAAATCGCTTCCTGCTTTCCATGGACGAGCGGGGGATAGCGACACTGACGCTCAACCGGCCGGAAGTCGCGAACGCCTACGACGACGACCTGTTGCTCGGCATGACGAATGCGATGGAGGGACTGGCGCGCGACGCCTCGGTGCGTGCGCTGGTAATCCGCGGCGTGGGCAGGCATTTTCAGGCAGGCGCCGACATTAACTGGCTGAACCGGTTGTCACAACAGGGGCTGGAGGAGAACTATCGCGCCTCGATCATCACAGTGCGATTCAGCAAGACGCTCAACGAACTGCCGAGACCGACCATCGCGGTCATCCATGGCGCCTGCTTCGGCGGTGGTGTGGGGATTGCGTGCTGCGTCGATGTGGCGCTTGCGACACCTGACGCGCTGTTCGCCATCAGCGAGGTCCGGCATGGCATCGCACCCACGCCGATCTCGACGCATATGGTCAATGCGCTCGGACTGCGACAGACGCGACGCTATGCCCTCACCGGCGAGCGCTTCGGCGCCGATGAGGCGGCGCGCATCGGACTGGTGCACGAGGTTGTGGCGGCCGATCGCATCGAGGCGCGTCTCGCGGAGGTGCTGGATGCCATTCTGCGCGGAGCGCCGGGCGCGATTGCGCAGACCAAGCTCTCGTTTCTTGGTGCGAATGGCATGCTGCTGGATGAGCGCGAGGCCACGCTCTTGGCGCATGAAGGGTGGATGCAACGCCAGTCGTCTGAGGGTCGGGAAGGCACCTCCGCCTTTCGCGAGAAGCGCCGGCCAGGATGGTACCGAGCGGATTAGGCGGTTCGCGCGCTTCAGGCCAATAGGAGCGAACGTAATGGTCCGCGCAGAACTCGTGCTTGACTACGATGCGAGCCGTTCAGGGTTAGTCAGGTAGAGCGTCGACCCACGGTGGCATATTGGGCGCCCAATGGCAGCCACCCGATGGCGTTTTCGATGTTTGCGAGCCGCCCGAAGCGAGGCGGCACAAACATGAGGTAAGACGTACGGACATCCGCAAATTGCATCTTTCGGAGTTCTGCATGCACCTCTGAAGCGCGCAACAGAATGGCGTGCTGATCGATCGGGGTGTGGGATACAACATAGCGAGTGACCGGATTAAGCGGGTTATGCTCGAATACAACTAAACGACCACCAGGTCGCAGAATGCGGCGGATTTCGCCAAACACATCAGGCCTGGCGTCAGGCACGATATGATGAAGGACGGCACTGAGGATAACCAGGTCGACGCAGTCGTTCGGCAGCTCTGTGCGAGCACCGTTTTGCAGGTGAAATTCCGGCCTGCGCGCTTCGCTGGGCCACGCGTGCATCGCCTCTTGAAGCATGCCCGAGGAGATGTCGCAGCCCATCAGGGTCGCGCCGGTCCGCTCAGACATCAGGCGCAGCAGGGTGGCTATCCCGCACCCGTAATCGAGCACATGGAATGAGCTGCCAGCATGCTGGATGTCAGGAAAGCGCCTGAGCAACCAGCGCAGCTTCACCGCGATGAATGCCTCTGCCGAATCCCCCATCAGCGCCTTGACCGGGTTTTCCATCCCGGCGCCATATTCGGCCGAATAAGCGTCAAATTCGGGCGCGCTATCGGTCACGAAAGGACCCGATGGCCGGCAGCCAAACCGTGTCCGGTTCTTTCCCATTCAAGAAATAAGGGCCTTGACCGGCTTTCCTCGTAGAGGCGACCCAGGTATTCGCCAATTATTCCAAGCATCACGAATTGCAGCGCGCTCAGAAAACCGACTGCCGCCATAACGCTCGCCCATCCCGGCACAGCCCGACCAAGGCACCAACCCAGAACTGAATAAAAGCCAAGACACAGGCTGAAGAAGCCCGCCGCAACACCAACTCCAGTCGCTATCTGGAGCGGACGACGTGAGAAGCCTGTGATGGCGTCGCTGGCGAAACGCATCATTCGCCCGATTGGGTATTTCGTGGACCCGGCCTGACGCGGCTCGCGGTCATACACCAGGGGGACCTGTCGGCCGCCGATCCATGCGACCATTCCACGCAGGAACCTATGCTGCTCCCGCATATTGCATATCAAGTCTACGACCGGTCGAGAGAGTAGCCGGAAATCCCCAGTATTTCGTGGGATAGGGGTATCGGAAAGCCAGGACAGCATTCGGTAGAATACCAGCGCAGTGATACGTTTGAAGGCGCTCTCACCGGCTCGTTGTCGCCGTTGCCCGTACACGACGTCGGCCCCAGCGCTGCGCATGGTATCTATCATGGTGGGAAGCAGCTCGGGAGGGTCCTGGAGATCGGCATCGATTATCAGTACGAGGTCGCCCGACGATGCAGCTAGGCCGGCAGACAGTGCGGTTTGATGCCCATGATTGCGGCGCAGTCGGACGCCCAATATTCGCGCATCCGCCATTGCCGCCTGTACGATGATATCCCAGGTGGCGTCTCGCGAGCCATCGTCGACGAGTACCGATTTCGTATCTCAACGAGAGGGCGGTGCAGACCTGGGCGACACGCCTTAAGAAATCCGGCAGAACTTGCTGCTCATTGAAGCAGGGAGCCACGATTGACAGAGTGGGAACAGGGCCATTGTTGGCCACGACGGCATCCATGACGGGAGTCCTCGTCACCTCGGGATCATACTGGAGCGAGCCGGTGGGGCGAAGGATGTTGAGCAGGCATTCACCAGCGCGATGGTAAGCAACATATAGGTTGGCAGAAGCCCGCGAAATGCTTCAGTCGGCAGCAGAACTATCCGGGCAAGCCCCGCAACGACGGCAATAACAATCAGATGAGCGTATTTGTCCCTGAGTATCTCGTGAGCGTGCCGGGCGCGAAGCTTCAGGCAAACAGCGCCGTAACCGACGAGCGCGAACACCGGCAGCTCGCCCTGACCCAAAAAGATCCGATCGAGTCGTCCGATATAGGCCACGATGAGCTCCTGCAGCCCGATATGTGGAGCAGCCGCGCCCGGCCGCGCATTCCGATTGACAAAGACAAAGTAGAATAGGGTTTTCCAGCCGTAGTTGTTGCTAAGAGAGCTAACTCCTAGATACGCAAGGAATGCCGCCACCAGAAAACCGCCCGTCTGCAACAGTGATAGGCCGCGAACGATCCCCAGATAACAAAGGAAGGTGCCGGCGTACAGCAAATTCTCCGGACGCGCGGTGATTGAGACAACGAAGATTATGGCGCTGACGACCGGGCGATCTTGCATGGCGAAGTAAGCGCCGCCGAGCAGGAATGCTATGGACAGTATGTCTGGGCCCACAGATCGGGCCAGGATCACCAACCATGGGTTCAAAACCAGCAAAGCCATAGCCCCGAGCGCTACGAAGGGCGGCATCCAGTGCAGGAACCACGCATACAGAGTGAGGCCTATCAGAACGAATGAAACTGCCGAGACAACCAGGCCGCTCCGAATGAGAGGTAGGCCGAGACTGTTCCCGAGTGCCATAAGAGCGGGATAAAGCGGCTTGACACTGAAGAACGGCAGTTGTGCGGCGAAACTGTCGCTGTGGGCTGCCCAATCTTGCCGTAGGTCGATATCGCTCATTCTCGTGGTGGCTTCACCGACGGCAACGGCGTCCGGGTTGAAGTTGCCTGTAAGATTGTCAACCCACGCGCGCGGTACCGAGGACCTCAGAGTGTCATACGTTTCATCGTGAATGCGTGCCGCGGGCGTACCTTCAATGTGCAGCGCGACCGCAATGTAGGCAAGCATGTCCCAATCATAGCTGGGACGCTCGGCGAAATAGAAAGCAAAGAACGCCAGATAGAAAATGGCGCAGATAGTCGCGCCGCGTCGGCTCGCAGAAATTCGGGACCAAGAACGCTGCAGGTTCGCTCGCATGCTTTGGCGGCCCGCTTCTGAACGTTGGAGCAGGCGCTTTGTTGCCTAGCATCTTAGCCTTCGTTGATCCGCCGATTGATGTATCCGCCGAAGCAAGGCGAGCGCTCGTGCGTGTGGGCAGCGGCTGCCGAAACGAATGGCTCGAGGCATCGTTCGAGATGTGCCGCCCACTGTTCGAGGCACCAGGCAAGCCATGGGGCAGGGACGCTGGCGACGCTGGTGTGCACGAGGCGACAGCAACCACGGTGCCGGAGGGACCACCGCGACGACCAGCACGTCACAGTTGCGGGACAAAGGGATGTCACGGGCTGGTTCGTGCATTACCCGCCCGCGGGGGGCGCGCCAGCGACCAGGGGGCCCGCACAGGAAAATGCCCGACTGAATTACGAACGACCGGTAACTATGGCGGTCGCCTGAGGGTCATTGTTAATCAGCTTATTACCTCTTCCCGACGCCTGATGAGGACGATGCAGACGCCCGTATGAGACCCCCGCCCGCGCGGCGTGTTCACCTGTCAGTAAGAACGCCATCGCTCCTTCCTGACGCCTCAATTGGCACGATTTCGGAGACAATATCACGTTTCCCCCCCACAAAGTTCATTCTTCATTAAGCAATCGTTCCTAATATGTCTGGCATCGGATCCACGAGATTTGACCTCCTGTGATCCACTCATGGCGAAAAATTCGCATGGCCCAGTGCCCTGCGAAGCCAGGGCCGCCCTACCAAGCGTCCCTGCGAGGTTGCCATGTCGAAACTACAACGCTTTGTTAAGACGTCATCCAGGACGCCTTTTGACAGCGGTGATGATCTCGCAGCCAACCTGACCATCCCCCTTCCCGCTCCCGGCGGCTTCAGCGCCAGCGTCCAGTTGGTAATGGCTGGGGGGCCGCCAGTCGCTCAGATCACCGCTTCGCGGCTGACCGCCGTGAGGGCGTCAGCTCCGCTCACCCAGGTGCTGTATCTTCAAGAGGCGGGCGATGCCTCGCTGATCAGCGTCCGTGACATCAACCAGGGCCAGATGGGCGACTGCTTCCTGCTGTCCGCGATCGGCGAGATTGCGCTGTTTCACCCCAGCGCGATCATGAACATGATCACTGTGAATGCGGACGGGACCGAGACCGTCACTCTCTATCTCGATGCCTGGGGGCGGTTGCCGACCTTTGGAACCACCTCGTTCAAGCCGGTGGCCATCACCGTCAGCAATGACTTTGCCAGCTACGCCGTCAATAACGGCGCTACGCAGGATGTCTTCAACGGCCAGAAGGAGATCTGGGTCCAGGTCATCGAGAAGGCGGTGGCGACACTGAATGGTGGCTACAGCGCAATCGCCAATGGCGGCAACCCGATGATCGCCATGGAAGAGCTGGTCGGCCAGCCCACCACCTGGATGTCGCCCACGTCGCTGACGCTGCAGGGGCTGCAGAGCTACATCGCCGCTGGCAACCTGATCGTGATGGACACCCGTTCGTCAGGCCTGTCCTACGGGCTCGTCGGCAGCCACGCCTACATGTTCGAGAGCCTGACGATGGTGGGTGGCACAGCCATGATACAGTTGGGCAACCCGTGGGGCTTCAGCCAGCCGTCTCTCATCCCACTGTCGCAGCTCGCGTCGAGCGGGATTGTCGAAGTCGATATCTGCCAGTTCGTCAATAACAACAGCAACGTTATTCTGGGCGGCGCCGGCAACGATACCAAGACGCTGACCGCCACGATCGTCAACGGCACTGTCGACCTCGGTGCTGGGCGGGACACGCTGATCCTGGCGAACGGGGTGAATTCCCTCACGGTTGCCAACACTGAAACCATCATCGGCGGAACCGGCGACGATACGATCATCCTTTCCACGGCCGCCGTCGGCACCAGCATCGATTTGCGCGCCGGCAACGACAAGCTGACCTTCGGCAACTTCGCCAACACGGCGACCGTAGCAAATGTGGAGACAATCATCGGCGGCAGCGGCAACGACACAATCACGCTCACCAGCGCACTGACCAGCGCCATGCTGGTGGATCTGGGCGCCGGCAGCAACAAGCTGACGCTCGCGGCCGGTGGAAACGCCGGCACCGTCAGCAATGCCAACACGCTGGTTGGCAGCAGCGGTGCCGACGTGATTGCCCTGGCGACCGGGTTGACCAATGGCAGCGTCGATCTAGGCGCTGGCATCGATAGCCTTACCCTGGCTAGCGGCGGCAACACCGCATCGATCGCGAATGTCGAGACGCTCATCGGCGGCGCGGGCAACGATACGATTACTCTTACAACGCCGCTCAGCGCGGCGATGCTGGTAGATCTGGGCGCCGGCAGCAACAAGCTGACGCTCGCTGCCAAAGGCAATTCGGCCACCGTCCGCAATGTCAACACGCTTGTTGGCGGAGCTGGCACAGATGCCATCCTATTCGCGACGACGCTTTCGAACGGAAGCGTCGACCTCGGCGCCGGCAGTGACAGGCTCACCCTGGCCGATGGCGGCAACACGCTCACCGCGGCCAATGTAGAGACGCTGACTGGTGGGACCGGCGCGGATGTCGTCAGCCTGAGCACCGCGGCCGTCAATTCCAATATCGATCTTGGCGCCGGTAACGACAGGCTGACTTTCGGCAACTTCGCCAACACTGCGAACGTAGCCAACACCGAGACCATCGTGGGAGGCAACAGCAGCGACACGATCACATTGACCACGGCGCTTACGCTCGGAATGTCAGTGGACCTTGGCGCAGGCAGCAACAAGCTGGTGCTCGCCAATGGCGGAAATTCTGGCACAATCAGGAACGTCGGCACGCTGATCGGCGGCGCGGGCGCTGACTCAGTGACCCTCGGCACCGCCATGATGAACGGATCGGTGGATCTGGGCGGCGGCAGCGACACGCTGACCCTTGCCAATGCCACCAATTCCGTCAGCGTTGCCAACACTGAAACCGTCATGGGTGGCAGTGGTAACGATACGATCGTGCTGACTGGCAGTGTCGCGAGCCAGGTGATCGGCGGCGGCGGCATGAACTTCATCACGGGCAACACAGCCGCCAACCAGTTCGCGTTCGATCAGAACAGCAACGGTAACGTCACGAAAGTGATGAACTTCAGCACCTTGCAAGGCGACAAGATCGCACTTGACACGACGGGCAGCAGCACCCTGGGACACAATGTCTATGACCTCGGCGGCGCTGCACTCGACCTCAACGTCGACCTCGTTGACGTGGCAAATGCCACGTCACGCCTGAAGACCAATCTTGCCAACCACGGCAAGGGCGGTTTCGCATTTGAGCAGGATAATGGACAACTGTATTACAGCAGCAACGGCTCTTTCGCGGGCGGCGGGACTTTGATTGGGATCATCACGACGGACGGCGCGCATCCTTGGGTATTTAACGCCAGCAGTTTTATTCAGGTTTAGCCGGGGCTGGCGCGCACTAGCCGTCGCGCGCGCCAGCCTCAAATTATGTCTCGACGACCACCTGGCCGTGCATGTGCGGGTGTAGCCCGCAAATGTACTCGTATGTTCCAGCCTGCTCGAACTTGTACGCAAAGCTGTCGTCGGTATCCAACGGATGCGACTTCACCTTCAGGTCGGGGCAGACGATGCTGTGTGGGATATCGTCGTGATTGACCCATGTAACAGAGGTGCCGACCTTTACCTTCAAAGGCGTCGGCGCAAAGGTGAAGTTGTCGATGACAATGTCAGTCGCCGCGGCGTGCGCGACTTTGCCGAGGATCGCGACCAGTGCGCCGGCGCCCAGGACGCGGCGCAGCATCTGGCGCCGGGCGATGCCGCCCGGCTCCAACGTTCCGTGCATGACCTGTCCTTTAGCTGGCCAGCGGCGAATCGACGATGGCGAGCGGCGACTTGGCCGATACCAGGTTGACGTTGGCGATGCCCAGGTAGCGCTTTAGCTCACCAGCCGGAACCACCATCGGCCCGGGGCTTTTTGCGGCTCCCGGTGCGGGCTGTGGAAAGGCGGTGGAGCGCGCGGTGTGAAAGGAGACGTTGCCTTCCACCTTCTGCATCACCTGGTGGATATGGCCGTTCAGCACGGTAACCGAGCCGAACTTCTTCAGGTATGACAGCGCCTGCGCACCATCGGCAGTGCCCCAACCCCAGTCCTGATACACAATCCACAGCGGTACATGCGCGAACACCACGATCGGCGTGCTTGCCGAGAGATGCTTCACGTCGTCCTCCAGCCATTCGAGCTGATCGTGACCGAGATTGCCCAGCCCGTTGCCCTGCAGGTTCACGACGTTCACCAGGCCAATGAAATGGACGCCGTTGGCGTCGAAGCTGTACCAGCCATCGCCCTTGGCGCCTTTGCCGAACCGGTTCAGATAGCTCTTCCCTTCCTCCTCCAGGATGTCGTGCTCGCCTGGCACCGTGTGCATCGTCAGTTTGGTCGCGCCGCAGAGTTGCGCCGCTGTGTCAAACTGGGCCGGCTTCGACAGGTGGGTGATGTCGCCGGTGTGGATCATGAATGCCGGCATCTGTTTCAGCTTGCCGACATCGTCCAGTGCCTCCTTTAGGGTCGCGGTCACGTCGGGGTTGGCGGCCTTGTCGAAGCCCAGGTGGCTGTCGCTGATCTGCACGAAGGTGAATTCGTTGGTCGCCGCCTCGGCCGTCCCAAGGATCTGCGAGCGTGGCACGCCTCCGGCGACGGTCCAGACCATAGCGGTGCCTGCCCAGGTCATGCACTTCAGGAAACCGCGGCGTTGCAGGTTGGGGTCGATGATCATCGGATGGGCTCTCCCTATGCTGTGCCTGCCTTACCAGGGGAGCCGCTTGGTTATTCCCGGGACTATCGGAGGCGGTGGGAAATGGGCGCGCGCTTGTTACCCCAGCAAAACCCCAAGGTCGCTCTACCGTTTGCTTCGCATCGTGACGGAGCTTGCGCGATGGAAGACCCGATCGAACAATCTGAGCGCCACGTCCGTGAGGACGAGAATCGCGTCGCCGAACAAGTCCATCGGCTGACCGAGATCGAGCGGCGCAATGACCCCTACGAGTTGGTGGCCAAGGCGCGCCTGGTGTTGGAGACGCTGAAGCAGACCCTGCAAGCTGCTCGTGATCACCTCCAGGACCGGCGTCGCCGACACGGCTCCGAATAGCGGTTGCGGCTCGGGCATTGAACTGGATCGATGCCCGAGAACAAGGCGGCAGGCGTTTCGTCATCCGCCCCGGCGTCAAGTGGCCCTGTTCTGTGGGCATTGCGGCCACCGCGCGAACGGAGAAGGCTGGAAAACCGGGAGTTTGACGGGAATAAGATCCGCCTGCGCCGGGTCTTGGACGCGGCAGCCCGTAATCAGGATGAAGGCCTTGCCCCAGGACGACCGTCGCCGACGCTTCGAGCTGCTGGCCCTGCCGCACCTCGACGCCGCCTACAACCTGGCCCGCTGGCTGGCGGGCAACACGGCCGATGCCGAGGACGTGGTGCAGGAGGCTTACCTGCGCGCTTACCGCTATTTCGACGCGTATCAGGGAGGGAACTTCCGCGTGTGGCTGCTGACGATCGTGCGCAACGCTTTCATGACCTGGGTAAAGGAGAACCGCTCCGGACGCATGGTGTTCGTGCCTGATACGCCGGTTGCCGATCGGGCGGAAAGCGACGCTGCGATGTGGGGCGAAGCGCCGCGCGATCCGGAGTCGCTGCTGCTCGAGAACGTAGACAGCCAGATGTTGAGCCGGCTGATGGAGCAGTTGCCCGCCGAGTACCGCGAGGTTCTGCTGTTGCGGGAGGTCGAAGACCTTTCCTACAAGGAAATTGCCGAGATCACTCGCGTGCCGATCGGCACCGTGATGTCGCGGTTGTCACGGGCGCGGCTCAGCCTGCGCAAGTTGTGGCTGCGCCAGGAAGAGACGGAGGCCGCGCATGGAATGTGAGCGCGCCACCACACTGCTGTCGGCGCTGATCGACAGCGCTCTGGGTCCGGTCGCGCGCCTGCGCGTTCACCGTCATATCGCCGGTTGCGGAGCCTGCGCGGCCAGGGTTGAGGAGTTGCGTGCCATGCAGGCCGCGTTACGCACCAAGTTGACCTATCACCGAGCGCCCCCAGGCCTGGCGGCGCGCATCGGCGCCGCCCTGCCGCGCGAAGCTCCGCCTCCGGTCATCGCCGGAACAGGTCTGCGCCGCTGGTTTCCCATGCCGGCATTCAGCCTGGCTGGAACCGGTCTTGCCGGTGCGCTGGCGGGGGTGGCGCTCACCGTCGCGGTGATAGGTGGGCAGAGCTACCAGACCACGGACGTGATCGACAGCCACATTCGTTCCATGCAGGCCGAACATCTGACTGACGTGCAGACCAGCGACCAGCACACGGTGAAGCCGTGGTTGTCGGCGCGGCTCGACGTGTCGCCGCCGGTGCGTGATCTGAAGGAGGACGGATTTCCGCTGATCGGGGGACGGCTCGACTACATCGATGGGCATTCGGCGGCCGCGGTGGTCTATCAGCGCGCCAAGCACGTCATCAACCTGTTTGCGTGGGCTTCTTCGGGGGCGAACGAGCCGTTCCGGGATGAGACGCGGCAGGGATTCAACGTCGTCACCTGGCGGCAGGACGGCATCCGGTATTACGCGGTATCGGATGTCGAGGCGGACCAGCTGGCGCAGTTCGCCAGGCTGGTCGCACGATAATCCGGCCAAAAGCCTTTAGCTGAAAGATACCCTGGCGAAGATCTCCTCGAAACGCCGGAACGCCGCGTCAACCGCATCGGCCGGTTTCGCGCCGCTCTTGATAACATCGGCATGGGCGCGTCCCCAGAGCTGCTCGGCATTGGACAACCCCCATGCGGGATTGAAGCCGTACCAGGCGGCGATGGTCGGCTGCAGCACACCTTCGGTTATATACGGCTTCCGGTGCGGATCCTTCGAGTCATCCAGCCACCAGGGATCGTCCTTCGCGACCTGCGGAATGCTGGGGAACCAGCGACCCAGGCCGCTCTTCAGGTTCTCGTTCATGACCTGCGGCTGAATAAAGAACCGCATAAAGTCCTTGGCAACCTCTACGTTCTTTGCGCCCTTGGGAATGAACCCGCCGCCGGCGCCGACCTGGCAGGGCATTTGGGTCTTGCCGTCGTTCATCAACGGCAGGGGCCGCACGCGCATCTGCTCGTAGTATTCCTTCTCGTGGCTGATCCATGCCAGCTCGGGGGACAGCGTGCCGTCGAAGTCCATCACAAACAGCTTCTCGTGATATCCATTGTTGTCGTCGGCATCGTTCCAGCTCAGCGCCTCCGGCGGCACGAATCCATCCTTGTAAAGGCCGGTCATGAATTCCACCGACTTGATTGCGGCCTCCCGCACCTGCGGATTGTCGGTGTGCAGTTTGCCATCGGGGGTCACGATGTCCTTGCCGCCGTTGGCGATCAGGAAATGTGCGAACAGATTGTTGCCGTCATTCGGACCAACCGTGGTGATCTGCAGACCGCAACCGTACATCTTGCGCATGCCCTTCTTGCGCAACTCCGTCTGCACCGGCTTGAAGAACTCCCAGACGCCATTCCAGGTGTTGGGCATATCCGACGCCTTGAACCCAGCCTTCTCAACCAGATCATTCCAATAATGGAAGGGAGTCGCTCCCTGCTTGATCGGTACCAGGTAAAAGCTGCGCGCCTTCGTCACCTTGTTGTAGAAGGTCGAGTTGAGCAGTGCGCTTTCGGACATCTGCGACTTGTGCGGCTCGACAATGTCGCTGACATCGACGAGCTTATCGTCCCAGGCGTTCTGCGGTAGAATGGCTGACGGCGCATCGAAGAATATCAGGTCGGGCACGTCACCGGTGGTCAGCGCCGACACCGCCTTCTGGTTGAGCGCCATGAATGGCATGACACTGAGTTCGACCTTATTGCCGCTGGCCTTCTCATAATCGGCGACGGTCTTCTTGAACGCCTCGTCCTCCTGGCGAACGAAGCCTTGATTCTGCCAGACCACCGCCGTCTTCGCCTGCGCCTTGGCAATATAAGGCCGTGCCAACATCCCAGCTGCCGCGCCCAAGGCGCCACGGAATAGTGGGCGCCGGCCAATGTTCGCCATACTCGTCTTCTCCCGGTAATACCGACGTCCCTTTGACGCCGGTCGCGTGTGCCTTGTTTCTTTTGATAGGATACGGCAATCAGCCCCGCAAGCGCCTGTTTTGCCCCAGAATTTGCGTTTGGCTAATAAATAGCCGCCATTCGACTTCGTGAATTCCCGTCTAGCAACGATGCCGCAATACAGCCGGATGTCGGTGACTGAACTGCGCCGGAAGGCCGAAGACGCACTTCATGGGATCTTCGCCGCAGCTGATTGCGTGGTGTTTGAGTAAATACATCCGAGATAACGACGCGAATGATGCCGTCCATAGCACCCTGTCCCCTGCCGCCCGTCGGACGAAGCGAATTGACCCCCGCCTATTCGCCGGCGATGCAGCGAAGCGGATCGACGACCGGCCGCTCCGCCGCCCGTAGGGAAAAGTGATAACTGGACCGCCGGCCAGTCAGAATGTCAGCGCCAGGGTAACCGGACGGAAAGCAGTCCCGGGGGGACAATGGCCAACGTGCTTTTTACTCTGCTCGCGTCCTTGGCCGCCGATCTACGGATGAGACCATCCCTGGAGCGCGCCTTAAAATCTCAGTATAATCGGAGGTCATCTTGCGGCCTGAGATAATAGCAAGTGCTCGGCTAACGCCATGTGTAACTGTACTGCCGGCTTTTGCGACGTCCGTCTTTATCAGCGCAGCGTTGATGTTTCTGGTCGAGCCTATGGTGGCGAAGATGGTGTGCCCGGCTCGGAGGCTCGCCAGCAGTGTGGAGCACGTGTCTGGTGTTCTTCCAGGTCGTGCTGCTCCTTGGCTACGCCTACGCACATGCAATCGTCCGCCTATTATCGCGGCGGGGGCAAATCCTTGTGCATGTCGGCTTGGTGCTGCCGTTCGCAGCGCTGGCACTCCCCCTCGATTTCGGCGCAGGCGCTCCGCAACCAAGCGAAGTTCCGGCAGCATGGCTGTTGATCAGACTAACTCTGGTGGCCGGGCCGCCAGTGTTCGCCATTTCGGCGACCGCGCCGCTTCTGCAAAGCTGGTTTGCTGAACTTGACCACGACGCAGCGAACGACCCCTATTTCCTTTATGCTGGCAGTAACGCCGGCAGCCTGCTCGCGCTGCTCGCTTATCCCCTGCTCGTGGAACCTACGCTCGCGCTGGACCGGCAGGCGGAGCTATGGTCTTGGGGTTGTAGTGCTCTGGCGCTGGGGATTGTTCTTTGCGCTGCCGCGTTCGCTTGCTACGGGCGAAGCAGCTCCTCCGGTGCCTGGCAGAAGGTCCACACCGCATCGAGCATTCGCGAGCGCTTAACTTGGATCACTCTGTCTTTTGTGCCGTCCTCGCTACTGCTCGGTGTCACAACACACATCACAACAGACATCGCCTCCGCACCGCTGCTTTGGGTCGCGCCACTGATCTTGTACTTGCTGACCTTCATTCTCGTCTTCGCCCGCCGGCCGCTATTGCGGCAGGCGATCATGGTTCGGGTCCTGCCATTACTGCTCATTCTGCTGGTGATCCTAGCAACACCTTGGACGCAGATAATGCTGCCTCTTCCGCTAACGTTGGCATTGCACCTCGGCAGCTTTTTTGCGGTCTGTATGGTCTGTCACGGAGAGTTGGCAAGGGGGCGGCCGTCCACAGTGCGCCTAACAGAGTTCTATCTCTTTCTGTCAATCGGTGGCGTGCTCGGCGGCGTGTTCAACGCGCTACTGGCTCCATTAGTTTTCCCGGGAGTGTGGGAATATCCACTGGCCCTGGTTGCGGCATGCCTATTGAGGCCCGCAACGTCAGATCGTGTTGAGCGCCGCATTACGTGGGATATCATACTACCAATCGCACTCTTAAGCTTTGTGCTTCTCCTCCGCCGCTTGCTCCCCACCGTTAGCGCAGGCGCCGTCATAACGAGCCTGGTGATGGTGTCCTGCTACCTGCTACCGGCAATAGCGCTGCTGAACTTTTCTGCGCGACGGTGGCGCTTTGCCATCGGCATAGCTGCCTTTCTATTTGCCCCTATTGCGATTGGGGCAGGCACAGGAGACACAATTGCCACCTATCGTAGCTTCTTCGGTGTCTATCGCGTGAGTGCGACGAATAACGGGCACACTCATCTGCTGATGAACGGGACCACGTTGCACGGGGCGGAGAGCCTGCTTCCGGGTGAGGAAGCGATTCCAATGACATACTACAGCTACGACGGCCCGTTCGGGCGCTTCTTCGCGGCTGCCAATCCCGCTTCGATACGACACGTCGCGGCTATCGGGTTAGGAACGGGCGCACTCGCCTGCTACGCTCAGCCTGGCCAAGAGTGGACGTTCTATGAAATCGACCCGCTGGTTGAGCGTATTGCGCGTGATACCCGCTACTTCCAATATCTTGCCAACTGCGGGAACCGACCGCGCGTCGTTCTCGGCGATGCGCGGTTGACGATAGCTTCCACGCCAGACGGCACTTACGATGTGCTGGTAGTGGATGCTTTCAGCTCCGATAGTATCCCGATGCACTTGCTTACTCGCGAGGCGCTGGCACTGTACTTGCGCAAGTTGGCACCTGGCGGCTCGCTGCTGTTCCATATCAGCAGTCGGACGCTTGATCTACGCCCGGTGGTCGGAGCGCTGGCCGCGGACGCGGGGTTGGCGGTGTGGATGTTGTATGACCGCCCGCCGCCGGGTGAACTTTGGCGACGCTCACCGGCCATCGTGATGGCGCCGGCAATACGTGGCAGTGATCCCAACCGGTTCAAACCGGCGGATGGTTGGGTGGAGCAGCTTCCCCCATTTAGTGCACGGTCGCTTTGGACCGATCAGCGGTCAGATCTTCTCGGGGCGATCCGGTTTAGGTTCTGAAGTTCGATCAGCAGCAAGTGACTTATGTTTGTGGCGCCTAGCAGCGGAGGCTCACCATCCTGCACCAGCGCTAGTATGCAGGCTTGCCCTTTGCCGCTGTTTGACCCTAGGACCAAACGTCCTCACCGAACAGCTGTCGCGTCTACACGCGTGTGCTCACCCTCTCCTGGGGCCCATCGAGGTCCTCTTCAACGAGCAAGACCGATCTTAGGGGGAACAGGCGCGGCACGTTGTACGTGCTCGGT
Organism: uncultured Alphaproteobacteria bacterium; assembly: GCA_963850535.1. GTDB lineage: Bacteria > Pseudomonadota > Alphaproteobacteria > Acetobacterales > Acetobacteraceae > JAMXLO01. Next base: position 28,862 of record CAWKMC010000030.1, read on the forward strand.
GTTCGTCGCATTTAGTCGACGCGACTTGAGCGGTCTTGACTGGGGTAGGAAATCGGTGACCTTTCCTAGGAATATTAGTCCGCGCACTAGGTATCCGGTTGGCGATAACAGATGCAACAGATTGATCCAACGAAGCCCGCTTCCGCATGGTGCTGACGACTGGGCTGTGAGCCGGGCAGTCACATCATCCGGTCCTCCGCCCCCACCAGGTTGAGCGGCCTTTCGCCGGCGAGCACGCGTCTGATGTTTGCACACGCTCGCTGCAATCCCACTACCCCCGTCTCGGCGATAGCCGCCGCAGAGTTGTGCGGCGAGCCGATCACATTGGGCAAGCGACAGGAACGGATGATCCATGCGGAACGCGCCGTGCCGGACCGGCTCGATCCACCAGGCATCGATGCAGGCGAAGAAGTCGCGGAAATGCCACCAGCCGCTCATACAGCGCGCGCTCATCGACGATCTCGCCGCGCGCGACGTTCACCAGGATCGCGTCGTCCTTCATCCGCGCCAGCTGCGGCGCACCGATCATGCCCAGCGTCGCAGGCGTCAGTGGCGTGCAGATCACCAGCACGTCCGATGCCGCGAGCAGCGCGTCGAGTTGGTCCGGTCGTGCCGATCCAATCGGTGGGTTCCTCACTGCGGCCACGGCGATTGATCGCGTGCACCCGCATGCCGATGCCGCGCGCCAGCCGCGCCATCGCAACACCGATCCCGCCGAAGCCCAGGATGCCGCACACGCCGCCCGCGAGCATGCGGTTGCGGCGCGAACTGATTGAATTCGCCCCGCGCCAGCGCCGCGTGTTCCACCAACAGCCGCTTCGCGGCCGCCAGCGCCATTGCCAGCCCGTGCTCCGCCATCGGTTCGGCGTAGGCGCCGCCGTTGGTCGCGACGGGCACGCCCGGCGGCAGCTCCGCCAGCGGCACAGATCGATGCCGGCGTGCACGAACTGCATCAGGCGGACATCCTTCAACAGCGCGATCTCACCCGGGCGCAATTCGCGCGTGGTGCGCGCCAGAACCGCATCGGCGTTGCGCAGCGCATCCGCGCGCGCCGCATCGTCAAGATCGGGCAGGTAGACCGCATCCGCCGCGCCCTCCAGTGCTTCGCTCACGATCGTGCCGCGCCGCGGCCATCCAGCTCGAAGGTCACGACGACGCGTGCTCATGGCCTTCAGAACCATGACGCCTTGTCGACCACGTTGCGCAACGGCTTGTCTGCCGAGGAATGCGCGGCAGTTGTCGATCATGATCTGGTAGCGGCGGTCGTTCAGGTACGGTCCGTATCCGGCCATATGCGGTGTCATCAGCACGTTCGGCATGGTCCACAGCGGATGTCGGCCGGCAGCGGCTCCTGCTCGTACACGTCCAGTGCCGCGCCGGCGATCTCGCCCGGCATTCAGCGCCGCGACCAGATCGTCCAGCTTCGTCGTCATGCCGCGGCCGATGTTGATGAAGAACGCACTTCGCTTCATGCGCTGAAAACGCGCGCGGTTCATGAAGCCCTCGGTCGCGGGCGTGTGCGGCACGGTCAGGATGACGAAGTCGGCCCGCGGCAGCAGCGCATCCAGCGCCTCGGGCTGGTGCAGTTCCGCGACACCCGGCGGGGCGCGGCGTACGGCGCGCGTCGGTCGCCAGCACCGTCATGCCGAACGCCGCAGCAGTGCGTGCGGTCTCCGCGCCGATGCCGCCGACGCCGACGATCAGCGCGGTCGCTTCCGGCAGGTGCACGACACCGTGATCCTCGGCGGGCTTCTTCCATTCGCGGCGCAGCTGCTGTGGAATGTACACGTGCAGGCCGCGCGCGAAGGCCAGCACGAAGGCCATGATGTGCGCGCTGATATGGTCGTTGAAGATCTCCCGGAAGTTGGTGACGGTCAGCGGATGCTGCGATCAGTTCCGGATAGTAATAGCCGGCAGCCGGCGCGGCCTGCGGCGCTTGCAGCCAGCGCAGCCGCTTCGCCTTCGCGAGCAGGTCCGCGGTTAGCCAGCCGAACGCCGCCTCGGCGTCGACGATCTCGCGTTCGGCGGTGGCCTGGTCTTCGGCGATCACCACGCGCACCTCCGGCATGGCTTCGGCAAGCTGCCGGCCCCAGTCGCGGGTGATCATCCGACTGCGGTGGCAGCATGACGAACTTGAACGTGTTGGCACCCGACATGGCTCTGTCCTCGCGGCTGTCGTGGGATTATGGGGAGCTGATCGAAGACCGCAAAGTGAAGCCGATGCGACCGCTGCTCACGGCTGGATTTCGCCCGTTCTTCCTGGCCGCCGCGGGCTGGGCCGCGGTGGCGATGGCGATGTGGCTGCCGCTGATGAACGGCGGCCTCGTTCTGCCAAGCCGGTTCGACCCATTGAGCTGGCATGTGCACGAGATGCTGTTCGGTTTCGCGATGGCAGCGGTCGGCGGTTTCCTGCTCACGGCGATACCAAATTGGACCGGCCGCGATCCGGTCGCAGGTCGGCCGTTGGTGATGCTTGTATCGCTGTGGCTGCTCGGGCGTTTTGCCTGCCTGATCTCGGACTTGCTCCCTGCCTGGCTTACGCCGGTGCTGGACCTGGCGTTCCCTGTCGCACTCGAAGTGGTGGCAGCGCGCGAGCTGCTGGCGGCGGGCAATCGGCGCAATTACCCTTTGCTTGCGCCGGTGGCCGTGCTGGCGATCGCCAATCTGCTGACGCATCTGCAGACACTCGGTGTCGCCGTGCCCTTCGGGCTCGGCTGGCGGCTCGGCATTGCGGTGGTCATCGTGCTGATCTCGGTGATCGGCGGCCGCATCGTTCCGGCATTTACCCGCAACTGGTTGAATGCGCGCGGCCTCTCGCCCGTGCCGCCCGCGGCGGACATGCTCGATCGCATAGCGCTTGGTGTACTGCACGCGAGTCTGATCGGCTGGACGTTTCTGCCCGACTGGAGAGCAGTGGGCGCGCTGCTGCTGCTCGCCGCCGCACTGAACCTGGCGCGGCTGGTGCGCTGGCGCGGCGTGGCGACACTGGATGAACCGCTGCTGCTGGTGCTGCATGTGGGCTATCTCTGGCTGGTGGTCGGGGTTGCGCTGTTGGGACTGGCGCTGCTGAGTGACATCGTTCCTAATGCAGCCGCCGTGCATGCGCTGACCGCCGGCGCGATGGGCACAATGATTCTTGCGGTGATGACGCGTGCGACGCTCGGACACACTGGTCGCGTCCTGCGCGCCGATGTGGCGACGATGGTGATCTACGCGCTGGTGAGTGTCGCGGCCATGTTGCGCATCGTCGCTGTCTGGATGGCGGAGGGACAGCTCGACTTGCTGGAGGTCTCAGCCGCCGCCTGGGTCGCCGCTTTTGTTCTGTTCGCGGCAGAATATGGGCCCATGCTGTTGGCGCCTCGCCGCTGAGACAGCCATACTCGCTCCATCAGGAGAGTGCGTATGAAAGCGGTGGTTTGCGAGGCATTTGGCGGACCCGAGGTCCTGGCTTGGCGCGATGTGCCCGATCCGCCGCCGCCTGGGCCGGGCGAGATCCAGGTGCACATCGAGGCGCGCGGCGTGCAGTATGTGGACGTCTTGATGCTCGCCGGGAAGTACCAGTTCCGACCCGACCCGCCGTTCATCCCAGGTGGCGAGGCGGCCGGCAGTGTCGTGGCTGTGGGGCCGAACGTCACGCAGTTCCACGTCGGTGATCGGGTGATGAGCCGCCATACGTTGGGGGCGTGTGCGGAGTTGGGAAATGCGAAGGCGGCGTTATGCGACCTTGTGCCCGCGGGCATGAGCATCGAAGCCGCCGGCGTGTTCCGCGGCGCCTATTCCACGGCGTATCACGCGCTGTTGCAGCGCGGCCGCATGAAAGCTGATGAGTGGGTGTTGGTGCATGGCGCTGCCGGTGGTATCGGCATCGCCGCCATCCAGGTCTCAAAGCGGTTCGGCGCCAAGGTGATCGCGACGGCAAGCACCGAGGAAAAGCGCCGCGCATGCCTGGACGAGGGTGCAGATCACGCGATCGACTACCACGGTGGCTTCCTCGACAAGGTGAAGGAGTTCACTGATGGTCGCGGTGTCGACATCGTCTACGACCCAATCGGCGCTCAGGTCACGGATGAATTGCTGCGTTGTCTCTCCTGGTGTGGCCGCTTGCTGATTTTGGGCTTTCTGGGCGGTGGACCGACCAACATCCGCAGCAACTACTTGCTGATCAAAGGGATCGACGCGATCGGCGTGCGAATTGGCGGATTGAACGAGGCAGACCCGGAACTTGCGATTGCCAACATGAAGGCGTTGGCACAGCTGGCGGCCGAGGGCAAGCTGAGACCACGCATTTCGCATCGCTATCCCCTGCCGCAGGCTGCCGAGGCACTGCGGGCAGTGATTGACCGTCAGGTGGTCGGCAAGGCCGTGCTGGTCTCGTAGCGGGCCGGGCCATGGCACTCCTGCATATCCCGAGAATGTGAAGTCCCAGGTGGGAATTCATGCTTGCGCGAAACCTTTTGTAGGCAAGAGTGCTAAGATTGCAGCCGAAGCTGGAAAAGCTTCGTAGGAGTGGCGACGCCAAAGTGATCGCCTGGACCTAGGAGTGTCCGAGAGCTTACGCTCGCGAGCCTCCCAGGCAGATGGTTGTCGAGAGGCGCTCAGGGTGTTCAGGTGACAGCTGATGGAGAGGGGGTTCTTCCTCTATCGGTGGTTCAAGAACGTTTCGATCTCCCGTAAGCTCTACTTTACGGTCGGGACGATGGCGGTCTTGATTGGTGTGGAACTTTTTGTGCTGTTTTTCTCCCTGAGCACACTCTCTTCCTTGCGCGCCTATGTCGGTGGCGAGGGCCTTTGGTCCAAGGCGCAAAAGGATGCGGTCTTTCACCTGTACCGGTACGGAGTTTCCCGCACCGAAAAGGACTACCAGCTCTTCGAGCAATTCATGCAGGTTCCGATGGGTGATGCCAAGGCGCGCCGGGAACTGATGCAGTCCGATCCAAGTATGAGTGTGGCGCATGAGGGCTTCATAGAGGGGCGCAACCATCCCGACGATATTGATGGAATGATCAGCCTCTTCGTCGATTTCAGCAACGTTTCCTATATAAAAAAGGCAATTGCTATCTGGGGTGATGCGCAGGCCATCGCAACGCAATTGCTGCCGATTTCTCAGGCTCTGCACGAGCAGATCGTGTCTCCGCATCCATCCCAGGCCAAGATCGATGAGTTGCTTGCCACTATCTATAACATCAACGAGAAGCTGACGTCCTACGAAGACGATTTCTCTTTCACCCTCGGTGAAGGCTCGCGTTGGCTGGAGAGAATTGTACTCAAGCTGCTGTTTGCGACTGCGCTCACTGTCGAAGCCACAGGGCTTTTCTTAGCTGCGTCCGTGAGCAGGGGGATACATAAGGGACTTACGAATATCATCGACGCGGCAAGCTCCTTTTCCGCAGGCGATCTGAGCTCTCGCGCCAGAGGTACTGTCGGGCGACGAGATCGGGGTGGTGGCCAACTCATTCAACGAAATGGCCAGCAACTTGCAGGCTCAAGTAAAGGAGTTGGCGCAGCTCAACGAGAACCTACGGCTTGAGATTAGCAAACGAGAGCGCGCCGAAACGGCAGTCCGGCAAGCCTATGCTCGGTTGGAGACGGCGCATCAGGAACTCCAATACCAGACTGCAGACCGCCTGCGTGCCGAGGAACTGCTGCGTCAATCTGAGAAGATGCGAGCGCTGGGTCAGCTCACCGGGGGCATAGCCCACGATTTCAACAATCTGCTTGGCGTTATCATCGGCAGCGTCGAGGTGCTGATCGATACTGTGAAGGACATGCCAGACCAGACCGATCTTGCAAATGAGATACTCAAAAGTGCTCTGAACGGGTCGCGGCTGACACGTCGCCTCTTGGCTGTAGGGCGCAATCAGCCGCTAAGGCCGCAACGAGTCAACCTGAGCCTGCTTCTCAGCGGCGAAATCGAGATGCTGCGCCGGACCCTCGGCGAGTTGATTCATGTGGTGGCAGTAAGTGCGCCGGATCTATGGTTCACCAGCGCCGATCCCTCGCAGATCGGCGACGCTTTGCTCAATTTGGCACTCAATGCGCGCGACGCCATGCCACATGGTGGCACGCTGCGGATCGAAGCCGCCAATCTGCACCTGGATGCGCAAAGTGCTGCCGAGTACAGCGAGCTCGCTGACGGCGACTATGTCGTGCTGACCGTGACGGACACCGGAACAGGCATGCCGCAGTCGGTCATGCAGCGCGCTATCGAGCCATTCTTTACAACCAAACCGCCGTCCATCGGTTCCGGGCTCGGCCTCAGCATGGCTTATGGTTTTGCCAAGCAGTCTGGTGGGCATCTCGACATCAAGAGTGCTGTCGGATTGGGCACCAAGGTCAGCATCTATCTCCCGCGCGCAAACGAACCAACTGAACGGTCGCATTGACCCGGTAACGGCTTCTGCAACAGGAGCTGGCGAGCCAAACGGGGCCGAGACGATCCTGCTGGTTGACGACAATCAGTCGCTGATGGCCGTCACCAGGCGCACTCTCTCAGCTTTGGGCTATAAGGTTGTGCCGGCGACCGACGCGCGGTCAGCGCTGGCCATCCTGGCATCGGACGCAGTTGTCGATCTGTTGTTCACCGACGTGGTCATGCCCGGGGGAATGAACGGCCCGGAACTTGCCGAAGCCGCGCGCCGGTTGCGACCTGGCCTGCGGGTCCTGTTTACGACTGGCTATACGGAGACGTCGGTTGAAGGTGCAGACCGGCAGGTTCTTCGCAAGCCATATGGCAGGCGCGGTCTGGCGACGGCCATCCGTACTGTGCTGGATGGATTGACAACGCGCACGTGAGTCTTGGCTTTCGCGCCGTGGAGCGCCCCGTGCTGCGTTGCCAGAGAGACGGAAACCGCTCTAGCCTGTGCGTTCCCGATCAGCTCCGAGGAAACGTTCATGCCAGAGCCAGGCCGCGCCTTGCCGCAACCCACGCCCGAAACACAGCATTTCTGGGACGGTACGAAGGCCGGCGAACTGCGCCTGCAGCGCTGCGACGAGTGCCGTCATGTTTATTTTCCGCCGCGACCGTTCTGCCCAAAATGTGGCACGCGCAAGGTCAGCATGTTCACTGCATCCGGCAAAGCGATCCTGGACACCTATGTCATCCATCACCGCAAGGTGCCCGGTTTCGAGCCGCCCTACGCAATCGCCGTGGTGAAGCTCGCCGAAGGCCCGCGCATGATGACCAACATCGTCGAATGTCCCCAGACGCCGGAAGCATTGCAGCTCGACATGTCGCTTGAAGTGGTGTTCGCGCAGCAGAATGACGCGATCACCTTGCCCTTCTTCCGTCCGGCGAAAGGCTGAGCCGATGCCACACAACACTGTTGCCGTCGTCGGCGCGGCGGAGACCACGAAACTCGGCGTCATCCCCGACATGTCGCAGATCCAGTTGCACGCCGATGCGGCGCTCAACGCGATGGCGGATTGTGGACTGAAGCCGAAGGACATCGACGGCGTAGCCACCGCCGGCGAGACGCCGGTGCAGATCGCGCACTATCTTGGTATCACACCCACCTGGGTGGACGGCACCGCGGTCGGCGGTTGCTCGTTCATGATCCACGTGCGACATGCCGCCGCCGCGATCGAGGCCGGGTTGGCGAAGACCATTCTGGTGACCCACGGCGAGAGCGGCCGCTCGCGCGTCGGCAATCCGCCGCGCAGCGTGCCGCCATCCAGTCTGAACGGGCAGTTCGAGCAGCCGTTCGGTCCGATGGGGCCGCCTAGTTTGTTCCCAATCCCTGTGCTTCGCTACATGAAGACCTACGGCGTGACGCATGAGCAGATCGCCATGGTCTCGGTGGTGCAGCGTGAGTGGGCAGCGAAGAACCCGCGCGCGACGTTTCGCGATCCGATCACCGTCGAGGACGTGCTGAACTCGCGCATGATCGCCTATCCATTCCGGCTGCTGCAATGCTGCCTGGTCACCGATGGCGGCGGCGCGCTGATCCTCACATCAGCCGAGCGCGCCAAAGATTTTCCCACCAAGCCTGTCTACATCCTGGGCACTGGCGAGAGCGTTGAAACGCCGATGGTAAGCCAGATGGAAAGCTTTACCAGTTCGCGCGCATTCAGCGTTGCCGGGCCGACCGCATTTCGCGAGGCTGGCATCAAACATAGCGACGTCGATCACCTGATGATCTACGACGCGTTCGCCCATTTGCCGCTGTTCGGACTGGAGGATCTTGGCTTCGTGCCGCGCGGCGAAGCAGGCCGCTTCATCGCGGAACGCAATACCGCGCCGGGCAGCAAGCTGCCGCTCAATACCAATGGCGGCGGGCTATCGTATATGCACTCGGGCATGTACGGGATGTATGCGCTGCAGGAGAGCGTTCGCCAGATGCGCGGCACAGCGCCGGCGCAGATACAAGGCGCGAAGGTCTCCGTGTGCCACGGCGTCGGCGGCATGTTCGCAGCATCGGGCACGATCATCTTCAGCAACCAGAAACCATAAGCAGGAAAAGGAACTCCCCCTCCCCTTGCGGGAGGGGGTTGGGGGAGGGGGCCTTGATGCCGCGATTACCCTCCCGCAGCCCCTTCCATAAACGGGCCCGGGAGTCAGAGCCAGCATGTCCGACCACCTGTTCACCGGCCTGAAGGTCATCGATTGTGCGAGCTGGATCGCCGGACCAGCCGCGGCGACGATTATGTCCGACTACGGTGCCGACGTGATCAAGATCGAGCCACCAGGCGTCGGCGACCCCTGGCGCGGCCGCAGCGCGAGCGGCGCCAACAACGACTACTATTGGCAACTCACCTCGCGCAACAAGCGCAGCCTTGCGCTCGACCTGAAGCACAAGGCCGGCCGCGACGTGCTGTACCGGCTTGTCGCCGAAGCCGATGTGTTCGTCACCAACTTCCCGTTGCCCGTGCGCGACCGCCTAAAGCTCGCGCCCGACCATCTGCTGCCGCTCAACCCGCGGCTGATCTACGCCTCGTTCACCGCCTACGGTGAAGCAGGCGAGGAAGCCGCAAAGACCGGCTTCGATTCCACCGCCTACTGGGCGCGCACCGGGCTGATGGACGCCGTCAAGGCGGATGTGGATACGCCGCCCGCCCGCTCGGCTCCCGGCATGGGCGATCACCCGAGCGCCACCGGCCTCTACGCCGCGATCGTCACCGCACTGTATCGCCGGGAAAAGACCGGTCGCGGCGGCGTGGTGCGGTCGTCGCTGCTGCAGAATGGCGCCTGGGCCAACGGCTGCTTCATCCAGACGCGCCTGTTCGGCGAACCGGTGCCGCATCGGCCGACGCGCGAGCACGCGCCGAATGCACTCGCCAACCACTACCGCTGTCGCGACGGCCGCTGGTTCATCATGGCGCTGTTCAACGAAGACCGGCAGCTCAAGCCGCTGCTGAACGCGATCGGCTTGGAAGACCTCACGCACGACAAGCGGTTCGCCACGAAAGAGGCGCGCAAGCAGAACGCCGCGGCGCTGGTCGCCGAATTGGATGTGGTGTTCGCCACGCGCGACATGGCGGAGTGGCGCAAAATCCTCGATGGCGTCGGCGTAACCTTTGGCGTGGTGGCGCGGACGGACGACACCGCGGATGACGCGCAGATGCACGCGATCGGCGCACTGGTGCCGTTCACTGACAGCGCGACACTGACGGTGTCGAGTCCATTCCACATCGATGGCGAGGCAAAGGTCCCGCCACGGCGTGCGCCGGAGGTCGGTCAGCACAGCGAGGTCGTGCTGCGCGAGGCAGGCTATTCGGCAGATGAGATCGGTCGGCTGCGCTCCCAGGGCGTGCTGAGTAATTAAGGAGGCAAGCAATGCAACCTGTTGTCGCAGTGATCGCACCGGGCATGATGGGCAGCGCGGTGGGTGCCCGACTGGTGGAGAATGGCATCGAAGTTCGCACGTTGCTTGCCGGCCGCAGCGAAGCCACGCTTGCGCGCGCCAAGGCCGCCGGCATGATGGACGCCTCGGATGAGCAGATCGTTGCATGCGACATCATCCTGTCGATCCTGCCGCCGGGCGATGCGCTCGGCCTGGCGGAGCGACTGGCGCCGGTACTGCGGACCGCAACCAAAAAGCCGATCTATGTCGATTGCAACGCGCTCGATCCGGCGACCGTGGTGCGCATCAGCCGCGTGGTACAGGAGACCGGCGCCACCTTCGTCGACGGCGGCATCATCGGTGGCCCACCAAGGCCTGGTTACAGCCCCAAGATCTACCTGTCCGGCGAAGCCGCGCCGCGCGTCGCCGAGCTGACGAAGCACGGTCTGCAGATGCCAATCCAGCCGGGACCGATCGGCGCGGCATCGGCGATGAAGATGTCTTATGCCGGCATCACCAAGGGCTTCACCGCACTAGGTGCGGCGATGATGCTGGCGGCTTCGCGCGCGGGCACGGCAGAGGACCTGAGGGCGGAACTGTCCGCGAGCCAGCCCGCCCTGTTCGGCTGGCTGACACGTCAGGTGCCGGGTATGTATTCCAAGGCGTATCGCTGGGTGGCCGAGATGGAAGAGATCGCCCAGTTCGTCGGCGAGGACCCCGCGGCTCGCAGCTTCTACGAAGGTGCCGCGCGACTCTACGAGCGCCTGGCCGCAGACTTCGACGGAGAGCGCAAGGAGATCGGCGCGCTCGATGCGTTCTGCAAGCCGAAGGGGTAAGCACAACGCCCGCGTCGGTCGACCGTGGCCCATCGCATACCGGAGTTGATCGCTCGATTGGCGGCATGCCGCCAGCGGTCTGAGTGGCTTTTGGCCGTACGTAAGGCGCGGACAGCTTCTGCGCAGAACATGAACCCCAGCCCATTTCAGGCGTCGAATTGACACTGGAGAGCGACATGGCGGACTATGAAATATTCGAAGCGGGTGACACGGTACTTCAGTCCGGCGCAACGCTGCGCGGAGCGAAGTTGGCTTACAAAACCTTTGGACGCCTCAACGCGACAAAGGACAATGCCGTTGTTTATCCCACTTGGTACTCTGGCCAGCATTACGAAAACGAATGGCTGATCGGGCCGGACATGGCGCTGACGCCGGATAGGTATTTCATCATCATTCCCAACATGCTCGGCAACGGGCTTTCCTCATCGCCAAGCAACACGCCTTCACCATATGATCGCGCACGGTTTCCAGCAGTGACGTTGTACGACAATGTTCGGCTTCAGCATCGTCTGGTGACAGAGAAGTTTGGAATTGAGCGGGTGCTGCTCGTTGTCGGATGGTCCATGGGCGCGCAGCAGACCTTTCAGTGGGGGGCTCTTTACCCCAAGATGGTCGAACGCATCGCGCCTTTTTGTGGGTCCGCACGTACGTCGAGGCACAACTTCGTCTTTCTAGAAGGTGTCAAAGCAGCGCTCACGGCAGATGATGCCTTTCAGGGAGGCTGGTATGAAAAGCAGCCAACGAAAGGTCTGCGGGCCATGGCACGCGTTTATGCCGGTTGGGGTTTTTCCCAGGCTTTCTATCGCGAGCAGCTGGATATCAAACGAATGGGCTTTGCATCGCTGGAAGACTTTCTCATCGGATTTTGGGAAGGACTGTTCCTACCGCGTGACGCCAACAACCTGCTGGCTATGCTCTGGACCTGGCAGCACGGCGATATAAGCGCCAACCCTACCTACAGCGGCAATTTCGAGAAGGCTCTTTCGGCGATCAAGTGCAAGGCGATCGTCATGCCGGGCCAGACCGATCTGTATTTCCCGCCTGAGGACAACGAGTACGAAGTAAGCCACATGCCGAGCGCAGAATGCCGGCCGATTCCGTCCATCTGGGGCCATATCGCGGGCGGGCCGGGGGTCAATCCCGACGATGTCAGATTCATCGACAACGTCCTCAAGGAGCTTCTGAGTTCCTAACCTCCGGCCGCATGTGGTCCTATCAAGCGGCTCATAGGAGAAAGCTCCGAGGTCGGTACCAACGGCCGAGCCAGACTTCGGCCGAGAACTTGGCTGTCTGCTATCTTCCGACTGCAGCGCCCGCTTCTTTTCGCGGTCGGCCACGGGCATCTTGCATTGGCACTCCTCGTGGATGGGCTACTCGCGCCTGCGTCACTCGGTGCCACGCACACAGGTCAGATGGAAGCCCCCGTCAAACGAAACTGCGGTTAACGTACGTCACCACCTCTGGTATGATACCCTGCAGGACCGGCGCAAAGCACGGTGATCTTGGGGATCGGCGGATTACGCCGGGCCCACCGCACGAGGGAGTAAAGGTTCAGTGGCCACACAAAAAGTGCTGATCATGGGCGCGTCCTACGGCTCGCTGCTGGCGAGCAAGCTGCTGTTCGCAGGGCACGAGGTGACGCTGATCTGCCTGCCGGCGGAGGTCGAGGCAATCAACAGCGACGGCATCAGGGTGCGCATGCCGATCAGGGGGCGCACCGCGCCGGTCGAGATCGACTCGCGCAAGCTGCCGGGCAAAGTGACCGCGGCGGGAGCTGCTGGCATCAATCCGTCAGACTACGACCTGGTGGCTCTGGCGATGCAGGAGCCGCAGTACCGCTCCTCGGGTGTGCGCGAACTGCTGGATGCGGTGGCCAAGTCGCGCAAGCCCTGCATGTCGATTATGAACATGCCGCCGCTGCCATACCTGAAGCGCATCCCGGATCTGAACACAGACCAACTGCACCATTGCTTCACCGATGCCAGCGTGTGGGCCAACTTCGATCCGGGCTGCCTAACCCTGTGCAGCCCCGATCCGCAGGCGATTCGCATGCCGGACGACAAGATCAACGTGCTGACGGTGACGCTGCCGACCAACTTCAAGGCTGCACGGTTCGATTCCGAAGCGTCGACCAATATCATGCGGCAGTTCCAGCGCGAGATCGAAGCAATTCGCTTCGATGCCGGCGACGCGCTGATCGACCTGCCGGTGAAGCTGAAGGTGCACGACTCGATCTTCGTGCCACTGGCCAAGTGGGCGATGCTGTGCACAGGGAATTATCGCTGTGTGCACAAGGACCAGGCGGTATCGATCAAGGAGGCGGTGCACGCCGACCTGCAGGCATCGCAGCTTGTCTATGACTGGGTGCGCGAGCTTTGTCTGCTGCTGGGTGCGCGGCCCGACGATCTCGTACCGTTCGAAAAATACGCTGCGGCGGCCAACGGACTGATCCGCCCCTCATCCGCGGCCCGCGCGCTGTTCGCCGGTGCACCGAACATCGAGCGGGTCGATCGGTTGGTGCAGAGCATCGCCGCGCAGAAAGGCATGCGAAATGCCGTGCTGGACGAGACGGTCGCGCTGGTCGATGCGAGGCTGGAGCAGAACCGCAAAGCGGCAGCGTAGCTATCTGACTGTCCTTATCCGACGGCGATTTAAAAGTCGTCGTAATTCGCTGAGGTCTGCCGCGCCGCTGAACAATGCGGCGACCGCGTAAACGACCAGGCCGATGCTCACCAACGCCGTCAACGCCAGGAGTTGGCTGGCACTATGATCGGTACCGAACAGCAAGTGCTGCGTGACCACGAGCACGAGCCCCATCGCAGCTGCCGCTCCCATAACGCGGATTGAGCGCTGACGAAGCTGGCCATCGATTTGCAGATGCCCCCGGCGTATCAGCACGACAGCCAGCCATGCAACATTGAAGATTGCCGCCAGACTGGTCGCCAGGGCGGGGCCGATGTGCTGCAGCGGCACCATGAAGGCCAGATTCAGCGCCAAATTCAGCACAACCGCAGTGATGCCGACCTTGACCGGGGTCGCCGTATCGCCCCGCGCGAAGAACCCTGGCGCCAGCACCTTCACCAGAACGAAGGCCGGCAACCCAAGCGCATAGGCCGCCAGCGATTGTGCCGACAGCCGGGCGCTTTCCGCGTCGAACGCGCCGCGGCCGAACAGCGACCACATCACCGGCCAGGCGCAGATGATCAGTGCCACCGCCGCGGGCAAAGTAAGGAACAGCGCATACTCGATGGCGCGGTTCAGCGTGGCGAGCGAAGCCTCCGCCTCGCCGGCGCGGACCTGACGCGACAACAGCGGCAGTAGCGCCGTGCCGACCGCAGTGCCGATCACGCCGAGCGGCAATTGCTGGACGCGATCAGCGTAATAGAGCAGCGACACGGTGCCCGCCGGCAGCAGGCTGGCGATGATCACATCCACGGCTAGATTGAGCTGAGTGACGCCGGCACCGATCAGCCCCGGCAACATACGTCGCAGCAGAATGCGGATCTCCGGCGTCAGGCGTGGGCGAGGGAGTCGCAGCCCCATGCCGGCGCGCTGCAGCGCCCATAGCAGAAGGCCAAGCTGGGCGACGCCGGAGATGGTGATGCCCCATGACAAGGCGTGTCCTGCCGTCGGCACGTAGGGCGTCAGCCACAGCATGCAGGCGATCGAGACAATGTTGAACAGCACGTAGGAGGCGGAGGCGGCGGTAAACCGGTCCAACCCGTTGAGCACGCCGGATACCAACGCAGCCAGACAGATCAGCAGCAGGTAAGGGAAGGTAATGCGCGACAGCGCCACGGCGAGGTCGAATTTTTCCGGGATTGCACGGAACCCCGGTGCAAGCACCCCCATCAAGTGCGGCATCAGCAGTTCGCCGGCAATGGTCAGCGTGCCAAGCCAGAACGCCATCACCGCGAAAGTCTCCTCGGCGAACTGGCGCGCGGCCGGACGGCCCTCCGCGGCGAGCATGCCGGAAAACGCCGGAACGAAAGCGGCGTTGAATGCTCCCTCACCAAACAACCTGCGAAACAGGTTCGGCAGCTTCAGCGCGACGAAGAACGCATCGGCCACCGGGCCGGCGCCAAGCATGGCCGCGATCAGCATGTCGCGGGCGAAGCCCAGGATGCGGCTCGCCATGGTCCAGCCGCCGACAGTCAGCATGCCGCGAAGCACTATTCGTCCCGCCGTGGGCGCGCCAACAGCGATGCAATCGCCTGGGCCAGAGTGGCGCGTCCCGCCAACAGCGAGGCAACTGCCGCACAGATCGGCATCTCCACGCCTGCCCCGGACGCAGATCCGGGGCCCGCCCCGAACCCCGATCCGGGGCCTTGAGCGCGAGCCACCAACGCCGGTGCAGTGGCGACGCCTTCGGTGACGCTGCTGCGCGCGGCGAGCACATCCGCCAAGCGCTCGCCACGCCCAAGCGCCACGCCCAGGCTGTAATTCCGGCTGGCGGTGCCGGTGCAGGTCAGCAGCAGATCGCCCAGTCCCGACAGCCCCATCACCGTTTCCGCGCGGCCGCCCAGCGCCACCGCAAGCCGCGACAGTTCTGCAAGGCCACGGGTGATCAGGGCGGCACGGGCGTTTTCACCCAAACCGGCGCCGATCACCGCGCCGGCAGCGATCGCAATCACGTTCTTGGTCGCGCCGCCGACCTGGGCGCCGATGGGATCATCGTTGCCATACAGCCTGAATGAGGGGGTGCCAAGAATGCCGGCAATTCTTTCACGCAACGCGCCATCGACCGCTGCGATCACCGAGGCGGCAGGCAGTCCGGCTGCGACCTCGTGAGCGAAGTTGGGACCCGTCAGCACGGCCGCCGACAGGTCAGGCCGCACTTCGGCGGCGACCTCCAGCGGCAGTCGCAGCGTCCCGCTCTCCAGCCCCTTGGCGCCGATGACCAGCGGCGCGGTCGGCAGGTTTGGCAACATCGCACGAATGAACTGCATGGGGACCGCGAGCAGCACCGCATCGGTCTCGGTTGGTCGGGTCGCGGTCACGACGATTTCCGCAGGCAGCCGCACGCCAGGCAGATGGGGGTTGTTACGGTTGGCTGCGATCGCCGCGGCCCGTGCCGAATCGCGCGCCCATAAAGTCACCTGGTTGCCGGCCCGTGCCGCCTGTATCGCCAGCGCTGTGCCCCAGGCACCGGCACCGATGACCGCAACGCTACTCATCGGCAATCCGTCTGATCTCGGCAGCCTCACCCGGCTCGCGATTGCCGAGGCGATCGAGCAACGCGGCCAGTATCGGTCCCAGTTCCGCCTCAAAGCGATACGGTGGGTTGACCAGCAGCATACCGCAGCCATTGAGTCGACCGGGATCGACGGGCTCGCGCAACACAAGCTCGACCGTGACTGCATCGCGGATGCCGCCATCGCGCACGTCCGTCATCAATTGCCGCACCGGTGCACGCTGCTTGATCGGATACCAGGCGGCGAACACGCCGGTGCGGAAGCGTCGCCAACCGATTGCCAAACCGCGCGCCAATACGGCGAATTCCTGCGGATCCTCGAAAGGCGGATCGATCAGCACCAGCCCGCGTTTCTCCTGTGGCGGCAGCAGCGCGCCGAGTGCCTCCCAACCGTCCCGAAAGTGCACGCCAACCTGTCGGTCATCATGGAAAAGCTTGCGGAGCGCGGCTGCGTCCTCCGGATGTCGCTCGCAGCACGCCAGTCTGTCATCGGCGCGCATGAGGGCGCGCGCGATGGCAGGTGAGCCAGGATAAAGACCAAGCGCCTGGACCAGTTCGACATACCCGGCAAGCACCGGGCGGATCGTCGAGCAGCCGGCCGATGCCGTGCCGCCACTCGCCGGTGCGTGCGGCCGGCCCTTCGTTCAGTCGATAGCGACCGGCACCAGCATGGGTGTCCAAGACGAACAAAGGCGCCGGACTTGCGTTGCATGGCGAGGATCAACCAGACCAGCACCGCATGTTTGAGACAGTCGCCGAAGTTTCCGGCGTGGTAGGCGTGGCGATAGTTCACAGCGGCCATCTCGGCCGCGGCGCGACGTCCAGTCCGTCCGCCAAGCCAAGCCGGAGCCGCTCGATGCCGGTCCAGGCCACCATCACCGCGTTATCGGTGCATAGCCGGACCGGTGGCGCGATCAGCTTAAACCCATGCTGGTCGGCGACACTGGCCAGCGCCGCCCGAATTGCGGCATTGGCCGCCACACCGCCCGCCACTACCAGAACATGCGCATGAGGCGCCCGCGTGCGCATCATCGCCATGGCATGCGTCGCGCGGTCTGCCAGCACATCCGCCACGGCACACTGAAAGCTGGCAGCAATGTCGGCTGCCACCTGCACCGGCAGAGCGCCTGCACCCTGCCGCGCCACCTCATGCGCGACCGCCGTCTTCAGCCCGGAGAAGCTGAAGTCACAGCCGGGCCGCCCCAACAGCGGTCGTGGAAAGGCAAAGCGCCGGGGGTCGCCATCCGCCGCCATCCGCTCGAGCGCCGGGCCGCCCGGCCAGCCGAGTCCGAGCAACTTGGCCACCTTGTCGAAGGCTTCCCCCACCGCATCGTCCATCGTGCTGCCAAGGCGCACGTGCTGGCCAACGCCTTCCACCGCGACGCACTGGCAGTGGCCACCGGAGAGCAGCAGCAGCAGATAGGGGAAGGCCACGCCGCCGTCGACCAGGCCTGGCAGGCGGGCGGTCAGCGCATGCGCTTCCAGATGGTTTACCGCGACGAACGGTAGGCCATGCGCAATGGCGATGCCCTTGGCGAACTGGCTGCCGACGATCAGGCCGCCGATCAGCCCTGGCCCTGCGCTTGCCCGCCACACCGCCGAGATCGCCGAATTCCAGGCCAGCGCCGGCCATCAGGCGATGCACCTGGTCTGGCAGGATGGCCAAATGCGCGCGCGCGGCAATCTC
>CAWKMC010000031.1:0-38279 GCA_963850535.1 uncultured Alphaproteobacteria bacterium
TAGGTGATGTTCGTCCCAATAACCCCGACGTGCCGATCGCGGCGGAGACGGCCGGACCTTAATGCAATCCACCGCTCATCGCGCAGGCTGACCATATTCGAATCGCCCTAACCACAAAGCACACGCAGAACCGGGAGAAGCGGTCGCGGGATTGCACTATATATTCCGTCGAGCTCCGTATTCTCCTTGGTGATCCTTGCCACCGATTCGGGACGACAGGTCAGAGATCCGCCGCCTGCACCGCGCGCCCGAGGCCCAGGTGCTGGCGCCGCTGCTGGCTCTTGCGGAATCGCCACCGGGTGTCGCCGGCCGTGCTCGCGCTCTCGTCCAGGCCGCACGCGCCGCCCACAAGCCAGGCGCTGATGTCTCAGACTTTCTCGCGGAGTACGGCCTCGGCACCGCGGAGGGTGTGGCGTTGCTGTGCCTGGCCGAAGCTCTGTTGCGAATTCCGGATGCTGCGACCGCCGACGCGCTGATCGAGGACCGCATCGGAGCAGCCGACTGGCAGAAGCATCTGCGTCACGGCGACAGCGTGGCGGTTAACGCGTCGGCCTGGGCGTTCATGCTGACCGGTCGCGTATTGGCGCTTGACGATATGGCAGGCGTTATCGGCGGTATGGTTCGTCGGCTTGGCGAGCCGGTGATCCGTGCCGCGCTGCGTCGAGGCATGCGGATGCTGGCACGCCAGTTCGTGATGGGGCGCACCATCGGCGAGGCGTTGAGACGCGCGGACAAACGGCTGCGCTATAGCTTCGACATGCTGGGCGAGGCAGCGAAGACGCACGCTGATGCGGAGCGCTATTGCCGTGCGTATTTGGACGCGATCGGTGCGATCGGGCGCAGCGCAAGCAGGTCGAGGGCCGATCGAAGGGCCAGGCATTTCAGTCAAGCTTTCGGCCGCTGCATCCGCGCTACGAACCGTTGCAGGCAGCGCGTTGCGTGCCAGCGCTGATCTGCACGTTGCGCGGCTTGGCAAGTGCGGCAAAGGATGCCGCGATCGGCCTCACCATCGATGCGGAAGAGGCAGATCGGCTGGAGATCAGTCTGGATATCTTCGCTGCCGTGTTGGCAGATCCAATCCTTGCCGGCTGGGACGGGCTGGGACTTGCCGTGCAGGCTTATCAAAAGCGGGCTTTGCCGCTGATCGACTGGGTGGCAGCGCTCGGCCGCAGAACACATCACCGTATTCCGGTTCGGCTGGTGAAGGGTGCCTACTGGGACAGCGAGATCAAGCTGGCACAGCTGCAGGGGCACCCCGATTATCCGGTGTTCACCCGCAAAGCGGCGACGGATGTGAGCTGGCTGGCCTGCGCTCGCCGAATGCTGGAGTGTGGCGAGGCGATCTATCCCGCCTTCGCGACGCACAACGCGCACAGTCTGGCGTTCGTGCTGGAGAGCGCCAAAGGCGCATTCGAGATGCAGCGCCTGCACGGCATGGGCGAGGCGCTGTATCACAGATGCGGCCTTATCCGGTACGTGTCTATGCTCCTGTAGGCACGCACGAAGACCTGCTGGCCTACCTGGTGCGACGGCTGCTGGAGAACGGAGCCAACACCAGCTTCGTGCATCGACTGGTCGATCCCTCGGTGCCCGAGGATCAGATCATTGCCGATCCGGTAGAGAAGCTGCAGCGCGTCGTCGCTGCCGAAATCCACGCATCCCGCCGCCGCGCGACTTGTATCCAGATCGGGTGAATTCGGCGGGCATCGATCTGGCCGATCGCGCGACAGCGCCGTCGCTGCTGGCGGCGATCCATCGCGCGGGAGATCGTGCCACCAGGGGCGGGCGGCAGATCCGTAGTCCCGCCGATCGTCGCATTTTGGTCGGTGCAATCGATGATGCGACGCCGGGCAAGATCGGCACAGCGATCGACAAGCTGGCGCGCGGCTGGCGTGACTGGGATGCCGCGGGCGGAGCGCACCGTGCTGCGGTGCTGGAGCGTGCCGCGGACCTGATCGAGGCGTCGCGCGAGGAGCTTCTGTTCCTGCTGGCGCGCGAGGGCGGTAAGATCCTGGCGGATGGCATCGCCGAACTGCGTGAAGCGGCGGATCATTGCCGCTGGTACGCGCTGCATGCCCGCCGCGACTTTGCGGCGCCGCGTGAGCTGTCGGGACCAACCGGCGAGCGGAACACCTGGACCCTGGGTGGGCGTGGCGTGTTCGCGGCGATCGCGCCATGGAATTTCCCACTGGCGATTTTCGTGGGTCAGGTCGCGGCGGCATTGGCCGCCGGCAACGCTGTCGCCGCCAAACCGGCCGAACAGACGCCACTGGTGGCGGCGCGGGCTGTCGCGCTGCTGCATGCGGCCGGCGTGCCGCTAACGGCGCTCGACGCTGCTGCCAGGGGATGGCACCGTGGGCCAGGCGCTGGTGAACGATCCGCGCATTGCCGGTGTGGCGTTCACCGGTGGCACGGATACGGCCCGGACCATCGCCCGCTCACTGGCCGCCCGAGACGGGCCGATTATCCCGCTGATCGCCGAGACCGGCGGAGTGAATGCGATGATCGTGGACAGCTCGGCATTGCCCGAGCAGGTGGTGACCGACGTGCTGGCCAGCGCGTTTGGCTCGGCTGGGCAGCGCTGCTCGGCATTGCGGCTGCTATGCCTGCAGGACGACATCGCCGACCGCGTCCTGCGCATGCTGCAAGGCGCGGCAGAGACGCTGGTGATCGGCGATCCGCTCGATCCTGCTACCGACGTGGGGCCGGTGATCGATGAGGATGCGCGCAAGGCATTGGAACAATCGACTGCGCAGCTTGGAACCGCACTATTCGCTTTGCCTCTGCCGCCTGGCACCGAGAACGGCAGCTTCTTCGCTCCGCGTGCCTTCCTGCTGCAGAGTGCGCGTGACCTCAGGCGGAGATCTTTGGCCCAGTGCTGTGTGTCGTTCGCTACGCGGCGGACCGGCTTGATGCGCTGATGGAAGCCATCGAAGCCAACGGCTACGGGCTGACCTTGGGTATCCATAGCCGTATAGAGACGACCCAGCGGCGCATCGCTGAGCGGCTGCGGATCGGCAACAGCTATGTCAATCGCAACCAGGTCGGGGCCGTGGTCGGTGTGCAGCCCTTCGGCGGCCGGGGCCTTTCGGGCACCGGACCGAAAGCGGGGGGGCCGATCACGTTGTATCGATTTGCCGAGGAGCGCGTCATGTCCGTCAACACCGCGGCAGCGGGTGGCAATGCGGCGCTGCTCGCGTCGGATGATGAATAGGGGGATCGGCCAATGATCGGCGTCGCATGATCGGGGTTGATTGGGGAACCACCAGTTTCCGCGCGTTCCGACTGACGCAGGATGGTACCTGAGGGACCGGCGCAGCGCGTTGAAGGGCCTGGTCAACGTGCCGGACAATCGCTTCGCCGACACGCTCCGTGAGGAAATCGGGCCATGGCTGGCTGCGGGCGAGAGGCACGTCTTGTTGTCCGGCATGATCGGCAGCCGACAAGGCTGGAAGGAGGCCCCGTATCTGCCGTGTCCGGCGAGCGCGGCCGATGTGGCGGCGGCGCTGACGGAGATCGAGTTCGACTGGGGCCAGGTGAAGTTGGTGCCCGGCCTGTCCGCTGTCGATGAGGCGGGTGTCGCCGAAGTAATGCGAGGTGAGGAGACACAGGTCTTCGGTGTGCTGGATGCGATGGGCGGCAGCGGGCTGGCCTGCCTGCCAGGCACACATTCGAAGTGGGTGCGCCTTGAGGGCGGCAGGATCATCGGCTTCTCCACCCATATGACCGGCGAGGCGTTCGGCGCATTGCGTGGGCACACGATACTGGGACGGATGATGCGCGAGGGTCCCGCGGATGGCGCACCGTTCGACGAAGGCGTGCGCCGGTCGGGCGACGCCGGCGGCCTGCTGCACCACATCTTCGGGGCACGGGCGCTGGTGCTGGCTGGCCGGTTGGCCGAGACCGATGCCGCGGCCTATCTCTCGGGCATCCTGATCGGACATGAAGTGCGCGCCGCTTTTGCCGGACAGGCAGGGCAGGTGGTCCATGTGATCGGCACGCCGGAGCTGACAAAATTGTATGGCCGGGCGATATCGGCAAACGGCGGCTATCCCGAACGGCATGACGGCGAGGCGGCAGCGCGTGGTCTGGCGCTGATTGGTGGGCACGCCGCATGGAACTGACACCGTGGCTCGCACGGTGCTCGCTGATCGCCATCCTGCGCGGGGTGAAACCGGATGAGGTGGTTGCGATTGGCCAGGCGCTGGCAGCGCGCGGGCATCGCCATCGTGGAAGTGCCGCTCAATTCCCCGCAACCGATCGACAGTATCGGCGCCTCGCAAGGTCCTTCGGTGACCGGCTGCTGATCGGCGCCGGGACGGTGATGACGGCCGCACAGGTGGGTGAGGTTGCCACCGCCGGCGGCAGAGCTGATCGTTACACCGCATGCCGATGCGACGGTCGTGCGCGCGGCGAAGCAGCGGGGGCTTCTCGCCGTGCCCGGGTGCTTCACGCCGACCGAGGCATTCGCGATGCTGGCCGCAGGAGCGGACGCACTGAAGCTGTTTCCGGCGGAAGCGGCCAATCCATCGGTGCTGCGGGCGTTGCTCGCGGTATTGCAAGCGGGCACTGCAGTCTTGCCGGTGGGTGGAATCGACGCGGTCAATATCGCGGGCTGGCGCGGGGCAGGCGCGGCCGGCTTCGGCATCGGTTCGGCAATTTACAGGGCCGGCGACATCCCGGAGACGGTTGCCGCCAAGGCACGTGGACTGGTAAGCGCAGTGCGCAGGTGAGGCCACAAGGAGGGACTGCGATGTCCGACCCGCTCCCATTCCGTCCCTACTCTCCCGGCACCCAGCCGCCGTACGACGCCCGGGCTATCTCGGGACGGTCAAGCGACATCCGAAGCAGAAGTTGCATCCGATGCCGCATACAATCACCGAGACGACTGGGCCTGGCTTTTCGCCGGACCGGTTCCCGCCGCTGACGGACCTGACCGTGGCGGACGGAAAGCCAGCGATTGGAGAGCGCATCATCGTTGCCGGCACGATCACCGATGAGGATGGCCGGCCTGTGCCCAACACGATGGTGGAGATCTGGCAGGCCAACGCGACAGGGCGCTACGACCACCCGGCGGACCAGCACGACGCGCCGCTTGATCCGAACTTCCATGGCACGGGGCGGTTCTTCACGGATGGGCAAGGGCGGTACCGGTTTCTGACGATCCGGCCCGGGGCCTATCCTTGGCCGAACCACAAGAATGCCTGGCGGCCCAACCACATCCACTTTTCATACTTCGGCCCGGCCTTCGCCACTCGGCTGATCACGCAGATGTATTTCCCAGGCGATCCGCTGCTGGCATTCGATCCGATCTTCCACGCAGTCCCGGACGAGCATGCACGCAACCGGCTAATAGCGGTGTTCGACCTCGATATCACCGAACCGGACTACGCACTGGGTTATCGCTTCGATGTGGCGCTACGCGGTCGCGCCGCTACGCCAATGGAGGGCTGAGCGATGCCGATTGCGACCGCGAGCCAGACGATCGGGCCCTATTGGCACCTGATGGAGGATCCGTCCTGGGCCGACCTGACGCGGTTTGGCGCCACTGGTGAAAAGATCACGCTGACGGGCGCCGTGCTGGATGGCGACGGCAAACCATGCGCTGATGCGTGCGTGGAGATCTGGCAGTCGGATCCGCCGGCATCAGACAATTTCCCAGGCTTCGGTCGCAGCAATACCGATGGAGGCGGTGTTTACCGCTTTACCACCGTGAAGCCCGGCCCTGTGCCTGGCCGGGGCAATGCACAGCAGGCGCCGCATATCGCGATCTGCGTGCTGTCGCGCGGCCTGATGCGCGCTCTGGTGACCCGCGCGTATTTTCAGGGGGAAAAGCTGAATGACACCGATCCTTTGTTGATGTCCATCGAGGAACCGGCGCGACGGGGCACGCTGATCGCGCGACCTGCCGAGCCGGGAACATGGCGAATGGATGTGCGGTTGCAGGGAGAGGGAGAGACGGTCTTTCTCGACGTGTAGATCCGGTTGCCGCTCATTCACGGATCGGCGCGTCTTGTCGTTCGTGCTTCTTATGCGATGGTCTTGGACTTTATCCTGCTGCCTGGGTGGCGTCCGGCTCCGTTGGATATCGCCGCAGCAGCAGCAACATCAGCGCCATCGAAGGCAACGCGGCGAACATGCACAGTGCGTAGAACCCGATCCACCCCAGCTGCGCTGCGAGGACGCCGGAAACGCCGCCGATCGTGTGAACCGCAATGGCGGCGAGAGAGGACAGCAGCGCGTAGTGAGTGGCGGTGAAGGCGCGCGAGCAGAGGCCGGAGAGATAGGTAATGAATGCTGCGTCGGCCATGCCCTGGGCGAACGCCTCTGTGGTGACGGTGCCGTAGAGCACGTGGTACTCGCCGGCAGATACGGCGAGCAGCAGGTACATCGCCATGGCGATGGTCTGCGCCCAGCCGGTGCGTAGCAGGGCGCGGCCTGTGCCAATGCGCGCAACCAGCCAGCCGCCGAGTGCGATGCCGGCCAGAGTGCCCCCGAGGGAGAACCAGCCAGTAGCGGCGATTGCCTCACGCGAGAAGCCCAGAGCTCGGTAGAACGGCGCGGTCATGATGCCGGCCATCGCTTCGCCCAGCTTGAACAGCGCGACAAAGGCGAGGATCAGCAGCGCGCCGCGCCGGGTGAGGAAATCGCGCAGCGGCTCGACGACAGCATGCGCCAAGCGGGCGCCAATGCCCGCGATGGCCAGATGATGCTCGGCCGGCGAGGGCTCCGGCGCCAGCAGAGTTACGAACAGGCCGCAGCCGATCAAAGCGGCAATGCCAACCATGGCAAAATGCCAGCCGATGGTAGAGACGACGGATATCACACCGGTCGTGGCGATCAGCAGAGCGACCCTGTAGCCCCAGATATAGGCGGCCATCGCGGCGCCTTGCCGATACGAAGGATAGGTCTCGATGCGCCAGGCATCCACCACGATGTCCTGGCTGGCAGAGAGGAAGGCAACCAGCGCCGCGAGGGTCAGCGAAAGGAACGGCCGGTGCGCAGGCTCGGACAGAGCCAGCAGCGCCGCGGCGGTAGCAAGAACAGGCTGGATGGCGGCAAGCCAGCCGCGGCGTCGCCCCAACCTGTGAAGCGGCCCGGGAGCCGGAGCATTGTCCAGAACGGGAGCCCAGAGGAATTTTAGCGAGTAAGCGAGACCGATATTGGCGGTGAGGCCGATCACGGCGAGCGAAACGCCACCTTCGGACAGCCACAATCGCAAGGTGAAGCCAGAGAGCGGCAAAGGCAGGCCGGCGACGAAGCCGTAGGCGGCCATGATGGCAAGGGCAGGGTCACTGCGGGGTTGTCCCCACCCACCGCCCCCCTCCCGCAAGGGGAGGGGGAGGAGTTCAGGGGATATCGGCGTCGCCCCTGCCGAGTGGACGCTGCATAGTGACGACATCCACCCAACGGCCAAACTTGATGCCGGCTGCCCGCATGGTGCCCACCATGTGGAAACCAAGGCTGGCATGCACGCCGATCGAGCCGGTGTTTTCGGAAGTCGCCGATCACCGCGATCATCTGGCGCATGCCCGCAGCGGTGGCGTCATCGATCAGGCGCGCAACCAGTGCCTTGCCGACACCCTGCCCGCGGACATCCTCGCGAACGTAGACGCTGTCCTCGGCACAGAACCGATAGGCCGAGCGGTCGCGGAATTGGGTGTAGTAGGCATAGCCGAGAACGCCGGTCGCATCGGTCGCCACTAGCCACGACCAACCGCGCTGCAGCACCCTTGCGACGCGATCCGAAATCTCCTCGACCGACGGCGGAACTTCCTCAAACGTGCCTGCGCCGGTCAGCACGTGGTGCGCATAGATCGACTGGATCTCCGCAATGTCGGCTTCGGTCGCCGCGCGAATTTGCATGGACTGTGCCTCTCCGCTCAGATCGGGAGTCCAAGCACGTCGGCGGCGTCGCACGCAAACGCGAGTAGTCCGCGGTCCAGGCCGGGGCCGGCGACCAGCGACAATCCAACTGGCGCACCGTCGACTATGCCGGCTGGCAAGGTGACTTCGGGAAGACCGCAGAGGCTGGCGATCGCCGTCACGCCGATGGTGGCAGCGCGTACGGCGTCATGTTCGGCCGGGCGCGCTGTCAGCAGCGGCGCCGGACACGGACTGGTCGGGAACACCAATACCGCCCCGGCGGCGAGCAATGGCCGGACGCGCGCTTGGAGCACACGGCGAAAGGTGCGGCCAGGGCCGGCGATAGCGGGATCGGTTGCTTTGGCGGCCGCGAAGCGTTCACGGACGCCCGAGCCCAGTCGCGGTTTCACCGTCTCTATCCAATCACCTAGCGACGCCCACACCTCCTCCGCCTGCACGGTACGGAAGTGGTCGAACAGGCTATCGATGCCCTCGGGTGCGATACGAATGCCTACGGCGCGGCCACGCAGCTGCTCGATCCGTTCCAGTCGCGGGCGGAGCACCTCGGCCACCTCGGGAAGGGCGTTCACCCATGCCTCCTCGACCCGAAGCAGCGGGCCATCGACAGGCTGCCGGCCGCCGGGCAGCAGAACATCGCCCACCCCAGCCAGGAGCGAGGCAGCACGGCTGAACCAACCGCAGGTGTCAAAGCTGGGCGCCAGTGGGCACGCGCCGGCGAGGCTGACGGCGCCGTGGCTCGGGCGGATACCATATAAGCCACAATAGCTGGCGGGAATGCGCACTGAACCGGCGGTATCGGAGCCAAGTGCAAAGTCGACCAGGCCAGCGGCGACCGCGGAGGCAGAGCCGCAGCTCGACCCGCCGGGGAAACGGTCCGGTGCACGAGGATTGATGGGGGTCCCTTGCCAGACGTTTTCCCCGGTCAGTCCGTACGCGAGTTCCACGGTCTTGGTCTTGCCCACCAGGCGCGCACCCGCCTGTAACAGAGTGGTGACGACCGGCGCAGTCGCGGTGGCGGCCGGATGGCTGGCCGCCCAGTCTGGGTTACCGTAGGTCGTTACACTGCCGGTTACGTCGAACAGGTCCTTTACGGCAAAGTTCAGACCGGTGAGTCGGCCAGTCCCAAGAGGTGGCCGCTCCAGCCGTCGACCGGGAACAAAGGCATCGGCCACATCGTCGTCCAGTATTGCCATTCGTTGTGTCCTCTCGTCCTGGCTGTATCATAGGACGACGGGCCAACCTTTCGCGGTAGCCGCCGCATGCCCAAGGAATTGTTTGGCAAGTTGTAAACATTCTGAGGCATACTGACCACGATCTTCCTTCCGTCGATGTTACGGTTTTGGCGGATTGGTTCCAGGCCCGGCCACGTAACGACGGCGGCGACGGCCGTCACAGGGGCACTTTGGGCCCGCAGATGGAACATGCCTTCGAGGGGGACTACGCGTGGATGTAAATGACGGACATACCTCCGGACCTCCGGGGCAGGGTCACGCACTGACCGACACCGGCGGGGACGCAGGCAACCGGGTACCGTTGGGATTGGCAGGGGTCGAAGAAAGGCCCGTTCACCCGCGCCTGATGGCGATGATTGTCGCCGGCCGGTACCATGGGCAGGAGCTTGATCCGAACGAGTTCCGCGGTACGCCTGGGGAAGCCGCACCGACAGCGGCGGCACTGTCAACCTGGGCCCAGAATGCCGGAATGTGGGCGCGCGCGGTGCGGCTTCGCTGGCGCCACCTCATGCGCTTCGACAATGCCGCGCCAGTGGTGCTGCTGTTTAATGACGGCAGCGCGGGCCTGCTGACCGCGGTCAACACCGAGCACAAGGTCGTCTTCATCAAGGACCCGACTGGTCCGGCGGCTGACGCGCCGGTGCCTGTGGACGAATTGCGCCTGTCCGAGGTGTGGTCAGGCGATGCAGTCCTGGTCCGCGCCAATCGCGGGTACGTCGATACCGACGCGCCGTTCTCGCTCCGTTGGCTGTTCGGGCTGGTGATGCAGGAGAAGCGCTCGCTTCGCGAAATCGGCTTCGCTTCATTGGCACTCAGTATCCTGACGATCTTCCCCCCGTTCCTTGTGATGACGGTCGTGGACAAGGTGCTGACCCACAGCTCCTACTCCACTCTGGCGCTGATCGGGGTGATCGTCTCCATCGCGATCCTTTACGAGACGCTGCTGGGATACGCACGCCGATTAATAGTCCTTGTGGTTGGCACGCGGATCGATGCGCGGCTGAACCTGCACGTTTTCAATCGCCTATTGCGATTGCCGCTGGACTACTTCGAGCGCCACCCGGCCGGTGAGACGATGTATCGGATCAGCCAGGTGCACCGGATCCGTGAGTTCATAACCGGCAAGCTGCTATCGGCATTTCTGGACTTGATGACGCTGTGCGTGTTGCTGCCGTTCCTGTTCTGGTTGAACGCACCGTTGGCCTGGATCGTGCTGGCTTGCGCATGCGTCATTGCGCTGATCATCCTGGTGTTCCTGAAGCCGCTGGCAGCAATTTTCCAACGCGTGGTGCAGGCGGAGACCGATAAGCAGGCAGCACTCGGCGAGACGGTGTTCGGCGTAAAGACCGTGAAGTCGATGGCGTTGGAGCCGCAACGCAAGCAGTTGTGGGACGAGCGAGTTGCCGAAGCCGGGAAGTGGCGGCTCGCATATGGAAAACTTGGCAACTGGCCGCAGACGCTGGTGACGCCGATCGAGCGCTTCATGTGGATGGGTGCGATCCTGCTCGGCGTGTATTGGGCACTGAGTGACCAGACCGGCGCAGGGGCCGGGGCGCTGTTCGCATTCATGATGCTGTCGCAGCGCGTTGCACAGCCGCTGGTTCAACTGGCGCGGCTGACGGACGAGTACCAGGACGTGGCAGCGTCGATCGGACTGGCAGCTTCGGTGCTGAACCGACCGCTGGAGGTGGATGCTGCATCGGGCGGGTTGCGGCCACGATTCGCGGGCGCAATCAGCTTCGAGGATGTCACCTTCACCTATGCCGGTACCAAGCTGCCAGCCCTGGATCGAATCAGCTTTTCTATCCCGGCAGGGACGATGTTGGGTATCGTGGGTCGGTCAGGGTCGGGCAAGTCCACCATTGCGCGGCTGCTGCAAGGCATCAACCGCGACTACTCGGGGTTTTTGAAGATTGATGGCTCGGATCTGCGAGAGATCAACCTGCGTCATTTGCGCCAGAGCTTCGGTGTGGTTTTGCAGGACAACTTCCTGTTCCGTGGCTCGATTCGCGACAACATCCTGGCAGGGCGTCCTGGCCTGACATTGGAGGATGCGGTCCGTGCGGCGCGGCTGGCTGGCGCTGAAGAGTTCATCGAGCGGATGCCGAACGGGTATGAGACCTACATCGAGGAAGGCTCTCCCAACCTATCGGGCGGGCAGCGACAGCGGCTGGCGATTGCCCGCGCGCTGATCAACGACCCGCGTCTTCTGATTTTGGACGAGGCCACCAGCGCGCTTGATCCCGAATCGGAGGCGCTGGTCAACGCCAACCTGCTCCGCATCGCACGCGGCCGCACCATGATCATCGTGTCGCACCGGCTGTCGTCGCTAACGGAATGTGATCAGACCCTCGTCCTGGAGAAGGGCTGCGTGATGGACATCGCTCCGCATCGCACTTTGCTGGAGCGTTGCACCGTTTATCGCCAGCTTTGGGCACAGCAAAATCGTCACCTCGAAACGCAAGGTTCCCGCCATGCCGCGCTCGCCCCGACACTCGTCCAAGGCGATTAGCACAGTCGTTGACGACCGGGGCGATCCCACGCTGCCGGTCATCCTCGAGTTCCAGATGCCCTCGACGGCGATCACCTCGGCGCCGGTGCCGCGATCGGCACGCCACGTCGTCTGGATCGTTGTCAGTATGCTAGCCGCGGTTCTGGTGGCTCTGGGCACGATCCATGTCGATCGCGTGGTGACTGCACAGGGGCGCGTGGTTTCGAGATCGCACACGATCGTGGTGCAGCCGCTGGACACTTCTATCGTGCGCTCGATTGAGGTGCATGAAGGCGAGTCGGTGCAGGCCGGCCAAGTGCTGGCTCAGCTCGACCCAACTTTTGCCGCGGCCGACATGGGGGCGCTGGCGGCGCAGGTTGCCAGCCTTCAGGCTCAGGTCTCGAGGTTGCAGGCGGAAGCCGGCGGGCAGCCGTTTACATATGCAGGAACCGATCCCAATCTGGCCCTGCAGGCGGCGACATATGCTCAGCGGCAGGCGGAGTACAACTTCAAGCTCGAAAACTACACGCAGAAGATAAATGGCCTGGTCGCCAACATTGCCAAGGCGAATGCGGATGCCGCCGGCTTCCGCGACCGGCTGCAGGTTGCGACTCAGGTCGAAAAGATGCGACGCGATCTTGAACAGCTACAGGTCGGCAGCAAGCTGAACACGCTGGCAGCTATGGACAACCGAGCTGAGATGGATCGCGATTTGCGAGGGGCGACGGAGACCGTGTCCAGTGCACAACGGGACCTGGCGGCCCTGGTGGCTGAGCGCAACGGCTACGTGCAGTCATGGCACGCCGACGTTTCGGAGAAGCTGGCCGACGCCACCAGCAAACTGTCCGATGCACGGGAGTCGCTGAATAAGGCGCAGTTACGCAAGCAGTTGGTCGAACTGCGGGCGGATCGCGATGCGACAGTGCTGACGGTCGCGAAGGTATCTGTAGGGTCGGTTCTGCAATCGGGCCAGCAGTTCATCACGCTGATAGAGGCCGATGCGCCCCTGGAGATCGAGGCGAATATCAATGGGCGCGACGACGGATTTGTGCATGTGGGCGACCCGGTGGCGATCAAATTCGACACTTTCCCGTTCGTTCAGTACGGGATGGCGTATGGGACGGTTCGCACGATCAGCGCTGACAGCTTCACCGCGCAGGACGATCAGCGGAATCCGACTGGCGCTATACCGTTGCCGGGCAACACAAGTGAGCCATTCTATCGTGCGCGCGTGACCATTGACCGAGTCGAACTGCATGGCACACCGCCAGGCTTCAGATTGCTACCTGGTATGCCGGTAACCGCCGACATCAAGGTTGGCAAGCGAACGGTGCTGCAATACCTGCTCGGTCGAGCGCTGCCTGTGGCATCCGAAGGGATGCGCGAACCCTGACACACAGTAGACAGATCTGAGATAAATTTGGTGGTGCTTCTCGATCGACTACTAGCGCTAACGCCCACTGCCGCGCTGCGGCGGGCAGTGCGGTTGGCGGAACAGAAGAACTTCAAGCGGGCGTTTCCGCTACTGGCGAGGGCAGCGCGGGCGCGCATAGCCGAGGCGGAGTATCGGCTTGGGCGGTCCTATTTGGAGGGCGCCGGTGTCCCACCCAGCCGGACCGAGGGCGCGCGCTGGTTGGAACGCGCAGCCGCTCAAGGTTATGTCGAAGCGCAGGCGCAGCTCGCGACCTTGGCGATCCACGGGCTGGTGACACAGTCGGAGGACGCTTCGTCAACGCGGCTCTTCGCTTCCCAGGAGGCCACGGCGCCTGACTTCGAGGCCGGGCTCCATTGGGCCAGCAAGGCGGCTCAGGGCGGCTCCGCCGATGGCCAGGCGGTGCTTGGCTACATCCGCACGTCTGGCCCTGAGAATGTGCGCGACCTGGAGGATGCGCATCGCTGGTATGAGCGGTCTGCTACGGCTGGCAGCCCACAGGGCGCTCTCGGGTTTGCGCTGTCGCTGGCGCGCGACGCCAAGACGACAGAGCAGCACGCCGAGGTGGCGCAGTTCTTGCGCAAAGCGGCTGATGCCGGCCTGCCCACGGCACTGTATCTACTGGCAGTAATTACGGAACGCGGCATGTCCGGGCCCGCCGATCGCGCCGCTGCCATCCAGCTTTTCCGTCAAGCTGCCGAAAAAGGCAACCGGCCGAGCCAAGCGCGCTGGGGCATGGCTTTGATGGAAGGCTTGACGGTGCCCGCCAACCTCGTCGAGGGCGAGTCGTGGCTGCGCCGAGCGGCGCTCGCCGGCGATCCGGAGGCCGCCGCGGTGGTGGGTGACATGTATGCCAAAGGCGGCAAGCTGCCGCCCAACTTTGCCGAGGCGGCGATGTGGTTCCGTCGCGCGGCGGAGGCAGGTCACCGTGGCGGGGCACGTGCGTTGGGCATGATGCACCTGACCGGAGCCGGTGTGCCGCGTGATTCGGAGGAGGCAGCGCGCTGGTTCCGCGTCTCTGCCGATGCGGGGGACGGCGCAGCGCGAGTCGACCTCGCCAACCTGCTGCTGCGCGGCGAGGGCGGCACGGGAGACGCCATCCGCACCCGCGAATGGTTCGAAAAGGCCGCGGCGTCCGGCGACCTCGTCGCAGCGTTCAATTTCGGCGTCTGCCTTGCGGAAGGTGTCGGCGTCGAACGGGATGACCGCAAGGCAGCCCAGTGGCTGCGCCGGGCGGCGGATGGCGTGGTGAACGCGCAGTATTGGTACGGTCGCATGTTGGTCGAAGGCCGTGGGGTGGATGCGAATCCCGAGGAAGGCCGCGCCTGGATCAAGCGGGCCGCCGATGTCGGCATGGTAGAGGCTGAAGTTCAGCTGGCCGAGCTGATGCTGACGGGCCGGGGCGGACCGAAGGATCATCCCGGAGCACTGGCGCTGTTTGAAAAGGCGGCGGGGCGGGGTCATGTCGGCGCGATGTTCGCCATGGGTGCCATGCATGGCGGAGGTCATGAGGTGCCGACCGACCGGCCGGCGGCGCAGCGCTGGTTCCGTGCGGCGGCGGAACGTGGTCATGCCTATGCGCAAATGATGTTCGGTCGGTACCTCGCGCGGGGGCTCGCCGGTGAGCGCGACTTCGACCAAGCCCGGATATGGTTGGAGCGGGCGCTTGCCCAAGGTCTGCAGGAGGCACGCAACGACCTTGCAGCGCTGCCTCCGGCGGCGACTGAGGCGCAGCAAGCAGAGCCACAGGCGGTCGGCCACTGAGCGGGTCGACAGATCCGGCGGCACTCTCATTAGAGGCATTTCAGCATGGCCAGGCTGCTACTGCCGCCGGTGACTGGCGCAATGCGCTGCGATGGTTGGACCGTGCCTGGCGCCTGACGCCGCGAGATCCGACGGTGGCGTTGGCGCTGGCGACAGCCTGTCTGGGCCACAACGACAGCCGCGCGGAGGCGCTGTTCGCGGGCATCGTCGCGGAGCACGACGTGCGCGAGGCATGGCTCGGGCTGGCGACGGCGCGGCGGCGCTTGGGGGACACCTGCAGCGCGGCGGAGGCGCTGGCCGAGGTGCGACGCCGGTACGTGGTGGGCGAGGATGAGTCCGCGGTCGCCGAAGCAAATAGCATCCCGAAAGCCGCTCGCGATGCGAGCGACAGACCGACGCCAACTGTAGGATGTGTGCGCGGACAGGACGGCGGGTTGGTGGGATGGGCGTGGCATCCGCGAGACCCCGCCAGAGATCCCGTGCTGACCATCCAACCGCTGAAAGGAAAAGGGCGCCTGACGGTCAAGGCGTCCGACACAACCGTGGAGATTGGAGGATTACTGGCTCGCCCGCGCGGTTTTGCGATCCCGGAGTTGCTCTTCCGTGGACCGGTTCGGGTGTTGGGAAGCGATGGCAAGGACCTGCTTGGAAGCCCGTTGCACCCCCGGCGCAAACTTATGCCGGTTCCGGTGGCCGCCACCGTGCCACGCCAGCAAGGCTCGCGCCGGCGGTTCCCGGTCGACGTTGTTATCCCGGTGCATGGGAGCGTGCGTCATACGCTGGCTTGCCTGAACAGCGTGATGGCCGGGAAGCGGCGGGGCGGCCGGCTTATCGTGATCGACGACGCCTCCGAAGAGCGGGAATTGGTGGCCGCATTGGACGCGCTGCAGCGACGCGGCCGGATCGTCCTTATTCGACATCGGAGGAACCGCGGATTCCCTACCAGCGCGAATGAGGGAATCCGGGCTGCGGGTGGGCACGATGTAGTGCTGTTGAACAGCGATACGCTCGTGGCGCCGGGTTGGCTGGAAGCACTTCGGGCGGTTGCATACAGCTCGCCTGACATTGGCACGGTGACGCCGCTGTCGAACGACGCGACCATCGTGACCTACCGATACCGTCGGCCGGATCTCGCGGACACCATTCACCTCGATGCGCTGGCGCGACACGCGAACGGCCTACGCGCGGTCGATATTCCGGTAGGCGTCGGGTTCTGCCTCTACCTGCGCCGCGCATGTATCGATGCGGTGGGCCTATTCCGTGCGGAAATATTTGCGCAGGGATACGGCGAGGAGAACGACTTCTGCCTCCGCGCACGTCATCTGGGGTGGCGAAGCGTTGCGGCGCCGGGAGTGTTCGTTGCACACGTTGGCGGGCAGTCATTCGGTGGTGCGGCGGTTCATCTGCGGACGCGCAACTCGGTGCTGCTGGAGCGACTGCATCCCGGTTACGAGAAGCTGATCGAGGCGCATGTGCAGCGAGATCCGCTGGCCACTGCCCGCCGTCGGCTTGATCTGGCGCGCTGGCGGGATGGTCGGCGGCGGGGCGGCAGATCCATGATCGTGGTCAGCCATGCTGAAGGTGGTGGTGTTGAGCGGCAGGTCGAGGCTGCGACCGCGCGGCATCGGGCACACGGATTGCGGGTGATCGTGCTGCGGCCGGCTTGTGATGGCGCTGGCCGCCGCTGCGTCGTAGTTGGCGAGGAGTTCCCGGACCTCCGCTACGCTATGCCTGAGGAGCTGAGTGCGCTGCAGCGGCTGCTGGCGGGTGAGCGTCCAATCGGCATCGAACTGCATCACCTTGTCGGCCATCATCCCGCAATCATCGAGCTGATCAGGGATCTGGACGTGCCGTACGAGGTGCATGTGCACGATTATGCATGGCTGTGCGGACGGGTCGCGCTGGTGAGGTCTGAGGGCCGTTATTGCGGCGAGCCGCATGTGGCGCAGTGTGAGTTGTGCGTTGCTGAGGGCGGGAACCTGATCGACGAAGACATCAAGGTCGCAGCGCTGCGTCGTCGGTCAACGAAGCTGCTGGCCGGTGCGCGGTGCGTGGTGGTCCCCTCGGAAGATACGCGGGTCAGAATTCGGCGCTACTTCCCCTCAGTTCGACCGGTGGTGCAGCCGCACGAGAATGATTTGGCGATCGCAGAGCCGCACTCATATCCTGCGACAGGTCCGTTCCGGGTATGCGTCATCGGCGCGATCGGTGTGCACAAGGGATTCCAGGTGTTGCTCGACTGCGCGCGAGACGCGGATGCGAGGGACCTGCCGCTGGAGTTTGTCGTTGTGGGTCACACAATCGACGACCGGACGCTGCTGGCCACTGGCCGTGTGTTCGTCACCGGCCCTTATGCAGTGGACGAGGCAGTGGCGCTGATAAAGTCCCAGCATGCGAGATTGGCGCTCCTGCCGTCGATCTTTCCGGAAACTTGGTGCTTTACGCTCGGAGAGGCCTGGCAGGCAGGGCTGCGCGTCGTCGCATTCGACCTGGGGGCCCAGGCGGAGCGGATTCGCCGCACAGGCCGCGGCATTCTATTACCACTTGGGCTTTTTCCTGCTCAGATTAATAACGCGATGGTTGCAGAAGCTGGATCGACTCGGCATGAATTGCTGTTCTCGGGATAAGTGCAACAACCAGAGCGAGAATACTGTATGTCGGAAGCTGTCACTGCTGCCCCCAAGGCCACATCCGCAAAGCCGGTTCCGAACACCACCGCCGGAACGGGTCGTGTCGCCGAACTGAAGGTATCCGGTCATTTGATGACGTTGGATACCGGGCTGTTCTGCGTATTCCAGGTGCCCGGCTCGCCAGCGGCAAATGACCGCTCCGGTCTGCCCGGGGTGCGCGTCTCGCTGCCGCCGGGGCCGGTCGGGCGGCCTGACGCCATCAGCATCAGCACGTTTCGTGAGGATGGCTGGATGAACGGCGGCGACTCGGCTGCATTGGTTCGTGTCTCGCAGGGACCGGCACAGATATTGGTCACGGTCTATCAGGCGCCATCAGCGCCTCCTGAAGTAGCGCCACGGCTGCAGGTGATGCGGCTTGGGCCCGGGGCGGATGGGCAGGCTGTGGCGGGAGCACCCACGCAGGGAGGGCTCGGCGGCGCTGCGCCCGCCGATGCTGAAGTCGTAGCGCATGTACAGCGGACCGGAGATGTCCCGGCCAAGATTGGCGAGTGGATTGGCCAGCGCGGCAGTCGACTGTGGATCGAGGGGTTCAGCTTGACGCCGCGCAATGGCGTGAAGCCGTCGGACATCGAGTACCAGGCGGTGCTGGGACGCGGGTGGATGTCACCTTGGATCGAAGGGGGCAAATTCTGCGGTAGCCGCGGCATGGCACTGCCGCTGCTCGGCTTGAAACTGCGGCTCAAGGGTAATGTATCCAAGACGCACGAGTGCAGCTATTCGGCGACATTTGTCGATGGCAGCTCGACAGGGCCGGTGGCAGCGGGTGAGACGTGTGAGGCGGAGAGCTTGGCCGCGCTCGAATCGTTTCAACTGGTGATCCGCCGCAAAGGCAAGGAACCGGCACCAGCGAAGGCGCCGCGGAAGAAGTCACGCTGAGCCCCCCTGTACACCACCCGTGAAATTCCTTTTCGTACACCAGAACTTTCCCGGCCAGTATCTGCATATCGTCCGACACCTTGTCAGGGCGAAGAAGCACGACGTCGTCTTCGTCAGCGAGCCCAATGCCAACCGCATTGATGGCGTACGCGTGGTGCCTTACCCGAAGCCGGCGGGTCCGCCGGCAGAGGTCCACGTTGCCGTGCGGGAACTTGACGCAGCACTCCGGCGCGCCGATATCGTTGCGCACACGGCGCAGAACCTAAAGCAGCTTGGATTTCGACCGGACATCATCATCGGACATCATGGCTGGGGGGAACTGCTCAACGTGCGCGATGTCTGGCCGGATACGCCGCTTCTCGGCTACTTCGAGTTCTACTAGCGCCGATGGCATCGATGTCGGGTTCGATCCGGAGTTTCCGACACATCCGGCCGAACATCCGCGCATCCGGGCGAAGAACGGTGTCAATCTGCTGGCGCTGAACCTTGGAGCTCATGGGCAGACACCGACCAAGTGGCAGCTTTCCACCTATCCTGAGTGGGCGCGCCCATGCATCACGCTACTGCCAGAAGGGGTGGATCTGGATATCTGCAAACCAAACGCCGAGGTGCGGCGGCGTCCGTTGAAGATCAACGGTACAACGATCAGACCAGGCGATAAACTTGTGACCTACGTGGCACGCGACCTGGAGCCGTACCGCGGTTTCCACGTAATGATGCGGGCTGTGCCGCACCTCCTGCGCGCTCGGAAGGATGTCCGCGTGGTGCTGGTGGGTGCGGATGGCATCAGTTACGGCCGGCCTCCGCCAGAAGGAACGTGGCGTCAGAAGATGCTGGAGGAACTCGGCGACAGGATCGATCCGGATCGCGTGCTGTTTCCCGGGCGGCTGGATTACAAGCTCTACGCAGCGATGCTGCAGCGGTCGGATGCCCATGTCTATCTGAGCTACCCGTTCGTCGCGTCGTGGTCGTTGCGCGAAGCTTTGGCAACGGGATGCGTGGTCATCGGCGGGGATACGCCGACGGTGAGCGAATTCGTCAGAGACAAAAAGAACGGACTGCTGGTCCCGTTCTTTGACTCGCAGGGGCTCGCGAACACGGTATTGGGGGCGCTGGAGGACGCAGCGATGGCGCGTCGGTTGCGTGAGGGTGCGCGCCGGTATGCGGAGCAGCAGCTGGGAATGACAGACTATATGGCGCGGTACGAGAGTTCTGATCGGCAAGCTTACCGGTCTGCAGCTTGGAGCGTCACGGCATTGGTGACGCGACGATAGAGCGTCGGGCGGAACGCTTGTAGCAAGTCCCGCATTCAAGCTCCTAAGCAGGCCAGTGCTGGCAGTCGGGAGAGTAATGCGATGCGAGCGCTCGTCTTTGCACGGCAAAGAGGATATTCGCTTCGACACGGTCTCGGACCCGGAGATCCAGGATTCTCGCGACGCCATCGTGAAAGTGACGAGCTGCGCCATCTGCGGCTCGGACCTGCACCTGTTCCACAACTTTGTGCCCGCGATGCTGCCAGGCGACATCATGGGCCATGAGATGATGGGCGGGTGGTCGAGGTGGGCTCCGCCCTGCACGGCAATCTCAAGGTTGGCGATCGTGCCGTGGTGCCGTTCACCATTATCTGCGGCGAGTGCGAGCAGTGCAAACGTGGGAACTTCTCGGTCTGTGAGAAAACCAATCGCAACAAAGCATAACGCCGATAAGGTATTCGGCCACAGCACCGCTGGTCTGTTCGGCTACACCCACCTAACAGGCGGTTATCCAGGCGGCCAGGCAGGGTACCTGCGTATACCATTTGCCGATAGGACGCACATAAAAGTCCCTGATGGGCTGACAGACGAGCAGGTGCCGTTTTTGGGCGACATTTTCCCGACCAGCTGGCAGGCGGCCGTGAAGTGCGAGATCGAGGAGACCGACACAGTCGTGATCTGGGGATTCGGACCGGTGGGGCAAATGGCGATCCGCAGCGCGGTGCTGCTCGGGGCACGGCAGGTGATTGCGATTGACCGTTTACCGGAGCGGCTCAGCATGGCGGAGGCAGGCGGCGCGATCACCATCAACTTCGACCAAGAGACTGTTGTCGGACGTTTGAATGACCTGACCGACGGAAAGGGGCCGGAGAAGTGTATTGATGCGACCGGGCCGGAGAGCCACGTCACGTTTGCACAGCCAGACACGATCTACGATCGGGCAAAGCAGGTGATGGGCTTGGAAAGCGACCGGCCGCACGTGCTGCGTGAGATGATCTATGTCTGCAGTCCGGCGGTGTTTCGTGACAAACAAGACAATTGCGGCAAGGTCGTGTTGAAGCCCTGAACCGTTGGAGGTCGCGCCGTGAGCTACATTGCCAATATTTTGCGTTTTGCGGGCGACCCCAAGATCCTGAGCAGCGGGTCTAGTTCTCTGACCTTCAGTGATCGCATGGCGCGATGCCTGGGTGTGGTTCAGCATCGCCCATGGGGCGGTCGAGCTGATGGCGCCTCGTGCGGTGGAGCGATTGCTAGGTATGAAGGGGCGGGAGAAGCTCGTGCGCACGTTCGGCGCTCGCGAGATCAGCGCCGGTATTGTGTCGTTGTCCACAGAAAGGCAGGCGGGCATGTGGAGCCGCGTTGCGGGCGACGGAATGGGTTTGGCGGCGCTGCTCGGCGGGACAAACCGAAGCGGTGCAATGTCGGGCTGGCAATCGGAATTGTTAGATGACAACCAGCGTACATACACGCAAGCGCCATGAGCGGCGGTGCTGCAGCGATCGAAGTGGGTTTCCGCGCGGCTTACAGGAGGGGCGCGGCGCAGCAAGGGCACCCGATGGTGGATCAGACCCTTCTAAGATGTCACGCGCGACCTCCGGATAGTCTTGTAATCGCGGAACGGTGCGAGGCCGGCGCTATTTCCGATACGGGCAAGGAGCGCCGGGCCCAGGAGGTCTGTATGGCGCGCGGAAAGCGCTGATTGAGGAGCCGTTGGCGTTTGCCCCGGAGGGCGCCACTTGCGAACGCGCTGCCGGCCGTCGGCATCGGCAGGCAAGCAACCGAAGCGCACTCTGGAACCATCACCCCGCCGATATCGGCCAGCGCGATCTCAGGCTTGGTTTGTGCATGCGCCGTTCTGCTTTTTGGTGCAACGCGCCGGTTCATCAGCCCAGACGCTCTGCAGGAACAACCGCAGTCCCACAGGCAGCGGGATCCTGCCCCGTCGGGTGGTGTAGGAGTGGAACTCCGAGGCGGATTGGACCGCCGTGTCAGGCTGCGATGAGAGGCAGGCTGACGCTGAGATCATGGCTCAGCGGTGCGATGGTTTCCAGGCTCATGTAGCGAGCGCGCTGAACGGCCCATTCATCGTTCTGTTCAGTAGAAGTGCCCCGACGAGGCGGATAACGGCGGCTTCGTTTGGGAAGATGCCGACAACCTCGCTGCGGCGCTTGATCTCGCCATTGAGTCGTTCGAGTGGGTTGGTGCTGTGTATCTTGGTGCGGTGCTGTGCCGGGAAGCCCATGTAGGCCAGCACATCGGCTTCGGCATCGTCCATCAATCCAGCGAGCCGACTGATGCGCGGCCTGGCCTGATCAGCGACCTGTCGCCACTGCTTGCGGGCGGCTTCGGCATCGTCCTGGGCAAAGGCGGTGCCGATCCAGGCCGAGACGATGCGCCGCTGCGTTTTCCCGGCATGTGCCAGGGCATTGCGCATGAAGTGCACGCGGCAGCGCTGCCAAGTGGCGCTGAGCACCTTGGTGATCGCCGCTTTCAGTCCCTCATGAGCATCGGAGATCACCAGCTTGACGCCGCGCAGGCCACGCCGTGTGAGCGAGCGCAGGAACTCGGTCCAGAACGGCTCAGCTTCGCTGTTGCCGATGGTCATGCCGAGCACTTCGCGCCGACCGTCGGTGTTGACCGCCATGGCGACAATCACCGCCACCGAGACGATATGATGATCGCGCCGGGCTTTGACGTAGGTCGCATCCAGCCACAGATACGGCCATTCGCCTTCGATCGGTCGGCGCAGGAAGGTCTGCACCCGTTCATCGATCTCGGCACAGAGTTGTGACACCTGCCTCTTGCTGATCCCGTCCATGCCCATCGCCTTCACCAGTTCGTCCACTGAACGGGTTGAGATGCCTTGGACGTAGGACTCCTGGATCACCGCCGTCAGCGCCTTCTCCGCCATTCGACGTGGCTCGAGAAAGCCCGGAAAATAGCTGCCCTTGCGGAGCTTTGGGATGCGCAACTCCACCGTGCCAACACGCGTGTGCCAGTCGCGATCGCGGTAGCCATTGCGCAGGTTGGTGCGGTTCTCGCTGCGCTCGCCGTGGCCGGCGCCGCACGCCGTCTCCGCCTCCAACTCCATCAGCCGCTGCGCGGCAAAGCCGATCATTTCGCGCAGCAGCGTGGCATCGGAGCCCTTCTCCAGCAGTTCGCGAAGGGCGATCATGTCGTCGGTCATCGTGGTGGCCTCCAAGGTCAGAGTTGCGCTCGCAATCCAACCCTACCCAGGAGCACCGCGATGGCTACCGCTGTGGATTAAGTGGCCTGCCTACGCCAGACTTCAGCGGCCGCGCAGGCAAGCCACTTACCCACAGCTCCTACACCACCACCAGGGACACGACCTGAGTTTGACCTGAGTTTGTTGCCGCGAAGATAGTCCCAGACGTTTTCCATCGGGTTCAGCTCGGGCGAGTATGGCGGTATCGGCAACAGCGAGATGTTCTCCGGAACGACGAGTTTCCCACCACGTTGGTGCCATCCGGCACCGTCACATAACAACACGCAATGCGCGCCGGGCGCGACCTGTGAACTGATTTCGCGAAGGTGCTCGCTCATGGCCTCGTTGTTCGCCGCGGGCATGATGATGGCGGCGCCAGCGGCGCGATCCGGGCATAGCGCGCCGGACAGGTACACTGAGTCGTGACGATTGTCCCGCACGGCCCGTGGCCGGGAGCCAACGGGCGCCCAGATGTATTCCAGTGAACCTTTCTGCCCGACCCGGGCTTCGTCCTTACATGAGGGGTCGGTTGTCAATGCATCAATTTCTCTCCCTTCCGGTTCGGATATTTGGGACCGAGTGGTGGTTGAGGCCGGGGCTGGTTGTCTCGCTCAGCTGTAGCTGCTGCGTCACCTTACATGCGGTCGGGCCACTGATCGACCCGTCACCATAATGCCTCATGCACGAGGCGAGCCCCGATGAGACGCGACCAACCTGAAACGCGGTGATGAAGGATCCACCAATGACGAAGACGGTCGCGCTCCCCGCATCGCCATCAGCGTGATGTCGCCGATGGCAATCCCTGTCCGCTAGGCGGTTGCGGCCATAGCGGGGCCACCAAACTCTACACCGGCCGGTATGGTCCCGGTTTCAACGTAGCGCCACAGCGCAATCAACAATTTTCGCGCCATAGCTACGATGGCGATCCGCCTAGTGCGCCCCGCCATGGTTCCGACGCGCTTGCGGAACCATTCTGCAAGATCGCTACCTGGCTGATAGCGAAGCCACAGCCAGGCAAGTTGGATCATCGTTGTTCGGGCGCGTGGGTTGCCGGCGCGGCCAATGCGACGATCGCGGTCGAGGTTGCCGCTCTGATAGGGCATCGGAGTGATACCGACGTAGCTGGCAAGCTGACGGCGGTTAGCAAATGAGCGGTAGAAGACCTCGCGTGCGAGCACCGCTGCGAAATTATCGCCGATGCCTCTGATGCGGCACAACGCAGCGATCTTGCCGTGGATCGGCTCCTGGGGCTCCGCCTGGCGGGCCAAGCCACGCTCCGCGTCGACCTCGCGTATCAGGGAGAGGATAAGCACCAGTTGCCGGCGGAGGCGATCCAACTCGGCCCGCAGACGGTGCGGTATTGCTCGCCCATCTCCAGTGCGCAAGCCGGCAACGTCGCGCTCCCAAGAGCGAAGCGACGGTCGTTCCCGAACGCCTTGAGTGAATAACAGTGCTTCGATGCGGTTCTCAATGCGCAACCGCTCCCGCGTCAGATGCTGCCGTTCACGATGCGGTCGCTTGGCATCCTCCTCGTCCGGCGTTGGCACGCGCACCATGCTGCAGGCTTTGTGATCGCCCGCTAGATAAGTGGCCAAGACACGTAGCATGCCCTCGGCGTCCAGGCGGTCCGTTTTGGCCCGACGAGCCCTGCGATTGACGAGGATGCTGGTCGGCTCGAG
The DNA here is from genome assembly GCA_963850535.1 of uncultured Alphaproteobacteria bacterium. Classification (GTDB taxonomy): domain Bacteria; phylum Pseudomonadota; class Alphaproteobacteria; order Acetobacterales; family Acetobacteraceae; genus JAMXLO01. Next base: position 24,531 of record CAWKMC010000031.1, read on the forward strand.
CACATAGCTTTCTATGGCATGTCCGATCAGTAGCCGATGTAACCAGAAGCCATCCCGGCCCGCCTCGAAACAGCAGATGATCTTGGCCGGCCGGCGTGTCTTTGCTGCAAAACGCATACGCAGTGAGGAGAGCAGCTTCAGCAGAGCGGAAGCTTCGCCTCCTGCAATTCTGAACAGATGGGACTTTTTGGCGTCGGGTAGGCGCGCGGCTACCAGCCAGCTCGATTGGCTGAGTTCAATCGCAACATGGATGACGTCTCCTTGGGTGGTCATTGATGCCATGGGTGGCTCCCGTGTGTGAGGTTGGACACCCGCCAGTCTCTCGCGTGTCCACCCTCATAGCATCTGGAACCAGATTTCGATGGGTTTGCCCGCGGCTTCGGCGGGCAAGGCGGCAGTCACGGATGTGGCGAAGTTTTTTTAAAATCCGTCTCGGCCTCGGGGTCTTTCTTCGGGTGAACAGGACGCGGCTGCAATCGCGTCATGCCGAGGCAACGCAGCCAGCGGCCGACGGTCTGTTCACAAACCGTGACGGAAAACCGCGCCGCCAGTTCCTCGCGTAGATCGGCGCAACGCCATCGCACCACCAGGTGACGTTCCGGGTCCGGGCCCGTGGCGACGATCTCGCGGAACTCTTCCATTCTCGCCGGCGTCAGCCGTGGCGGACGGCCCGGACCGGTCCGCGAACGCAGACCCGCCACGTCGAGGTCGTTGTAGCGATGCACCCAATCGCGCAAGGTTTGTCGGGTCATGCCGTTCAACGTCGCGGCCCGCTCCCGGGGACCACCGTCCAGCAGCAGCGCGATCGCCAACAAGCGGCGAACAATGGCTCCGTCACCCGTCTTTCCCGCCAGCGCGCGAAGTTGCTCCGCGCTCAGATCGCCCCGTGTGATCTCGATTGGCCGGCCCATCGCCCCGCTCCCCGCCAGATCAGTCAACCAAATCGTGATCCAGGTGATTCGGGAAGGGGCGCGAGTCACTGCTTATGCGGGCTGGTATAAGACGGCGGGCCTGCAGTTAGGCAGCCGCCGCATTTCAATCCTCGTCCAGCACCCGTCGGATCAGCACCTCGCGTTTGCCAACATGGTTGGCCGGTCCGACGATCCCCTCCTTTTCCATCTGCTCGATCAGCTTGGCGGCGCGGTTGTAGCCGATGTTCAAGTGCCGCTGGATGAAGCTGGTACTCGCCTTGCCCTCGCGCGCCACCACCGAGACCGCTTGCTCATAAAGCCCACGCTCCCCTTCGCCGGCCGCGTTCAGTCCCGGCAAAGACGCGCTGTTGTCGTCATCGGATGGTTCGGTGACTTCCTCGAGATAGGCTGGTTCACCCTGCTCGCGCAGGAACGCAACCACCTTTTCCACCTCCTCGTCCGACACAAACGGTCCATGCACACGGGTGATGCGCCCACCACCCGCCATGTACAGCATGTCGCCCATACCAAGCAGCTGTTCTGCACCCTGCTCGCCGAGAATGGTGCGGCTGTCGAACTTGCTGATCACCTGGAAGCTGATGCGCGTGGGAAAGTTGGCCTTGATCGTGCCTGTGATCACGTCCACCGACGGCCGCTGCGTCGCCATGATCACGTGGATGCCGGCGGCGCGTGCCATCTGTGCGAGGCGCTGCACTGCAGCCTCGATCTCCTTACCGGCAACCATCATCAGATCCGCCATTTCGTCGACCACCACGACGATCAGTGGCAGCGGTTCCAATGTTAGCGGTTGGTCCTCGAAAGTGGGACGTCCGGTATCCGGATCGAAGCCGGTCTGCACCCGCCGCGTGATCATTTCGCCTCTGGCGCGCGCCTCCGCCACCCGATCGTTGTAGCCGGTCAGGTTGCGCACCCCGAGCTGGCTCATTGCGCGGTAGCGCCGCTCCATCTCGCGCACAGTCCACTTCAACGCCGTCACCGCTTTGGCAGGTTCGGTCACCACGGGTGCCATGAGATGCGGAATGCCCTCATACATCGAGAGCTCCAACATCTTCGGATCGATAAGGATCAGCCGGCACTGGTCCGGCGACAGCCGGTACAGCAGCGACAAGATCATCGCGTTGACGCCCACCGACTTCCCCGACCCGGTGGTGCCGGCGATCATCAGGTGAGGCATGCGCGCAAGGTCGGCGAACAACGGCGCACCGTTAATTTCCTTGCCCAGCGCCAAGGTCAAACGCCCGCCATGCTTGCGCAATTCATCGGAGGAAAGGATCTCCGACAGGAACACCGTCTCACGCTTTGCGTTCGGCACTTCAATTCCGATCACATTGCGCCCTGGCACCGTGGCGATGCGTACGGCAGTCACGGATAGGCTCCGCGCCACGTCGTCCGCCAGCCCGATTACCCGGGCGCTGCGGATCCCCGGCGCCGGCTCCAACTCGTAAAGTGTCACCACCGGCCCGGGTCGGATCTCGACGATACTGCCCTGCACGCCGTAGTCCGATAGCACCGACTCGAGCAGCCGAGCGTTCGCCTGCAGCGCCTCCTCGCTCGGGCCCGATGCGGCGCGTGCCGGCGGAGGCTTCAGCAGCGACAGAGGAGGGAAATGCCATCCGGCTTCAGGCAGCGGTAGGCTATCCTGCCTGGGTCGGCGCAGCGGCTGGGGCACCGGGTGTGTCAGTCGAGTGACCACCGGCGGCGCTTCTTCCTCCTTCAGCGGGACCAGCCGGGTCAGAACCTCCGGTTCTCGCCGCTCTTGGCCATCCGGGTGGCGACGGGACCGCAGCCAGCGCGGCAATAGTGATAGTCGAACGGATGGCACTGACCATCGCCGCCGCGTGGTGAACCGCGCCACCTGCTGGACGCCTCGTCCGGCCGTCTGCCATTCGCTCGCCGACAGGCCAAGGGCAAGGACCGTCAAGGTTCCTGCAAGTGCGAGCCCCATCACCCAAATCATCAGTGCGCCCACCGGACCCAGGACGCCTCTCCCGGCGGCAAGCCCCGAGGCGGCTAGTAGATTGCCGACTGCGCCGCCCAGTCCTGCCTCAGTCGGCCATCCCAACCGCGACGAGATAGGCAAGCTCGCCAGCACCCCAGCGACGACCGGGAGCGCTGCCAGTAAGGCCGCGAGACGAGCCGCGGCGCTTCCAAGGCCGCGGCGGGAGGCAATGCGCCACGCCCAGGTCAGCATGGCCACTCCAGGCAAGGCCGCGGCCACGCCGAACCCTTGCAGCAGGAGGTCCGCCAATATAGCCCCGACCGGGCCGGCTAGGTTGGCGGTGTGATGACTGGTCGCTGTATTCAGCGAGGGGTCTCGCGGATCGTAGCAGGCCAGTGCGACCAGCACCGCCAACCCGAGCAGGCCCAGCATCAGCCCTATCAATTCCGCCGAACGCTGCTGGATAAGCGCCCGTATGGTGGGCGAGGCGAGGTGACGGGTCTCTGCGGTCCTGGCGCTGGCCATGCTTGTGTCCGCCGTTCGTGCAAGGTTGGAACTATACGGGCGAGGCGACTGATTCCTGAAGCGCGATCGGCAGTGGCTTGTCGGCGCTGTGTCCGTCACGCCACTCTCCGCGGATGAGCCATAACTTATCGGTAGAGGTTTGCGTGGTGGGAGCGGGCCCGGTGGGCGGCACGCTGGCCTGTCGACTGGCTGCGGCCGGCATTGCCACGGCAGTGGTCGATCGGGCTCCTCTGCCGCCGATGGAGCATCCGGCGTTCGATGGCCGCGCCTATGCCATCGCGACCGGCTCGCGGCGGCTGTTGGTGGCAAGCGGCGTATGGGACAGGCTGATCGAGCCGGCCTGCCCGATCCTGGACATCAGGGTCACCGATGGTCGCCTCGGCCGCGCTGCCTCGTCGCTGTGTCTGCACTTCCATCACACGGACGTCACCGATGCGGCATTCGGTCACATGGTCGAGGCGCGTAGCCTGCGTGTCGCATTGAACGCGCGGATGCACGCGCTGCCAGCGCTGCAGGTATTCGCGCCCGCCAACGCCGAAGTCGAACGGCAGGATGCGGATGCCAGGGTCACTGTCGTGGGTGGACCCACCATCACCTGCCGGCTCGTGGTGGCCGCGGAGGGACGCAACTCGCCGCTGCGGCGTGCCGCGGACATACCCGTGACCTACCTACCGTATGATCAGATCGGCATTGTCTGTGCGATCAGCCACCAGCATCCGCATAATAACGTCGCCTTGGAGCACTTCCTTCCTTCCGGACCGTTTGCGCAATTGCCGATGTGTGCCAGCCCGGATGCGGAGGAAGGAGGTGCGGCAAACATCTCGGCCATTGTGTGGACCGAGCGCAATGCCATCGCGCGGCGTATGCTCGCAAGCGATGACGCCGCGTTCTCCGCCGCGATCGCCCGCCGTCTCGGCGATCATCTCGGCGCCGTGCGCGTGATCGGGCGCCGATGGAATTATGCGCTCGGTGCGTTGCATGCGCATCGCTATTTTGACAGGCGCCTGGCGCTGGTGGGCGATGCCGCACACACCATTCACCCGATCGCCGGCCAGGGCCTAAACCTTGGCTTCCGCGACGCAATGGCGCTCGCCGACCTGCTGATCGAGGCGTCGCAGCGTGGCGCGGATCTGGGCGCGCCCGAATTGCTTCGTCGCTACCAGCGACGGAGGAGGCCGGACAATCTGCTGATGCTGACGGCGACCGATGCGTTGGACCGGCTGTTCAGCAACGACAATCAGTTCTTACGGCTTGCGCGCGATATCGGGATCGCAGCGGTGCATCGCACGCCGCGGCTCAAGCGTCTGTTCATGCGCCAGGCAATGGGCCTGCCGCTGCTCTCACGCGGCGCGGACAGTGGTCAGGAACGCATCAACGTCACGCCGCAGAGTCTCCGACTGGCGCGATAGCTCGCCCGCGGCGCTCAGCACCTGACTGGCTGCTGCCCCGGTTTCACTCGCCGCACGGCTGACACCCTCGATGTTGGTGGCGATTTCGCCGGTTCCTTGCGCGGCTTGCTGCACGTTGGTGGCGATCTCGCGCGTCGCCGCTCCCTGTTCCTCGACCGCCGATGCGATCGCTGTGGCGATCTCGCTCATCTCCCGGATCGTGGCGCCGATGCTGCGGATCGCCTCCACTGTCTGTCCAGTGGCACCCTGGATCTCGCCGATCTGCGCGCGGATCTCCTCGGTTGCCTTGGCTGTTTGGCTGGCAAGCGACTTCACTTCGCTGGCGACCACGGCGAACCCCTTGCCGGCGTCACCGGCGCGCGCCGCCTCGATCGTTGCATTCAGCGCCAGCAGATTGGTCTGTCCGGCGATAGTCTCGATCAGCTGCACGACCTCACCGATGCGCTGCGCGGAACGGTCCAGACCCTCTACGGTCGTGTTGGTATGATCCGCCTCAACCACCGCCTGGCCGGCGATTTTCGAGGACTGGTCCACCTGTCGCGCGATTTCCTGCACCGATGCGGACAATTCCTCGGCGGAGCTTGCAACGGTCTGGACGTTGGCCGAAGCCTCTTCCACCGAAGCCGCGACAGAGGTCGCCTGTTGCGTCGCTTGTTGGGCGGTGTGTGTCATACTCTCTGCTGCCGACTGCATCTCGGTGGCCTGCGAGGCGACCGAGCTGACAATGCCCTTGATGCCGGCCTCGAAGTTGTCGGCCAGCCGCAACATGCCCGCCTTTCGCTCCGCCTCCGCTTCCTGCTTTTGCCGCTCGTTTGACTCGCGCAGGCGATCGGCCTCGATCATGTTGTCCTTGAAAACCTGGACAGCCTCAGCCATCCGGCCGATTTCGTCCTTGCGGCCGATACCCGGGACCTCGACCTGGAATTCACGCCTTGCCAGATGATGCATTGCGTCGGTCATTCGTAAAACCGGCCGCGAAACGCCACGCCCGATCAGCCAAGCCAGCGCTGAGCCGATCGCGATCGCCCCTGCACCGAAAACGGCCACAAGCGTACTGCCATTGCTGACCACCGCCTTGGTTCGTCGCTCAACTACCGCTTGCGAGGCCAGATTGCTGTCCTTCGCCTTGACCGCCAGCGCCTCCATGGCATCGCCAGCTTCCCGCATGACGCCGTTGGCAAGGGCGATCCGCTCGGCGCTCAGGGTGACCACCCGGCGAAACGCTGCCTGATATGTATCGATCAGTTTGATCTCGGCAGCCACCGGAGCGTTCAGCTCGGTGCCCTTGGTCGCTGCATCGAGCTGTGTCACCTGCTGGCGGAGTGCATTGAATGTTTGTTCAGCCGCTTTGTCCGCCGCCGCGTCCTGACGTCCGATTCTCTTGTTCACCTCGAGACGTGCCAGCAGACTGAGACGCCGGCCTTCAATCGTCAGGGCAAGCAATTCGTTCTTGTCCGCTTGTCCCGCGGCGGCAATCACGGCAGAGAACCCGTCTGTCAACTGCGCACCGGCGACGTCCAGGACCTCGGTCGTCAGCTTCGTCGCCTCGTGCTCCAGGTTTGCCAGCTTTTCGAAGCCGGCCGCATAGGTGTCGGCCAGCTTGCTGATCTCGGCCAGCATCTGCCGCCGTCCCGGATCGACGACGCTCCCAAGCGCCTGGTCGATGAAGCGTCGCACAGTTGCTCCGTCCGCCTTGGCTGCGCTCTCGGCGGCATCGGTGTCCGAGTAAAGATACTCGCGCACCCGACCGCGATACTGCGCGACCGAGCGGTCGATATCGCGATACATTCCTGATCGAGACATCAGGCCGGCGAACTGATCGATCGATCCGCTCACGCCGCGAAATGCCACCCAGGCGGTGGCCGAGCTGGCGGCCAGAATCGCCAGTACCACGACGAACCCTAAGCCGATCTTTGTGCCTATGCTGCGGTTTGCAAGGGAGCTGCCGAACATCGTGCCAATACCCATGGTTTTGCATTCCCGCCCGCAACGGGGGGCAGAGACTATGGGATCAACCGATGAACGATCTGCTAACCGAGCCCCTGGGCTGATCGGGCCGGGTGAGATATCCTCGGTGACGTCACCCGGCGGAGAAGGAAGAAACCGATGGCGCGAAAAATCCTGCTGACCGACAATCCGCTGAGTGCGATGGACATCGCCCGCGAACTTGCCCCTTCAGGATTTCGACCTGGTGGTCGCCCGCGGTGGCAGCCCCGAATTCAATGCTACCCTGGCGGATGCGGAGTACATCGTCGGCTTGGGCGAAGTGAAGATGGATGACGCGTTCTACAAATCGGCACCCAATCTGAAGCTCGTACAGTTGCTGAGCGCCGGCTACGACCGCGTCGACATCGAGGCCGCCAGGCGCGCCGGCGTACCCGTGTGCAACAACGGAGGAGCCAATGCGATCGCAGTAGCGGAACACGCGATCCTGCTGATGCTGGCGGTGTGCCGCCGACTCACCTGGTTGCACGACATGGTCAAGTCCGGCCGCTGGCGTGGCAACGACGTTGCCAGCGTTCGCCTCTACGAACTGCATGGTCGCACACTCGGCATTGTTGGTCTCGGCAACATTGGCAAGAAGGTCGCGCGCCTTGCGCAAGGCTTCGGCATGTCCGTACAGTATTTCGACATCGCGCGGCTCAGCGAGGATGCGGCGGACGCGCTCGGAGTGAAGTTCCGGCTATTCCACGAGTTGCTGCGAACGTCGGACATCGTCTCGCTGCACGTGCCGTTAACGCCGGCGACCCGCCACGTAATGGGGGCAGCGCAGTTCCGGCTGATGAGGCCGACCGCCTATCTGGTCAACACCTGCCGCGGTCCGGTTGTGGATGAGCCGGCCCTCTACGAGGCGCTGACCAACGGCACGATCGCCGGCGCGGGGCTGGACGTGTTCGACCAGGAACCGCCACCGGCCAACAATCCGCTGTTCACATTGGACAACGTGATCCTTACCCCGCACTACGCCGGCCCGACGTGGGACAACCAATCCGCACGCTTCCGCAACGGTTTTGACAATGTCGAACGTGTGGCACGCGGCGAAAAACCGCTTTGGGTTATTCCAGAACTGCGCGACTAACGGTGCGCGAATTCGCCGATTGGAGCATTCCACGGAAGAGCACGCCGCGTCCGACCGGCGCAGTCGCAACCTTGCTGGCATGCTGCTCTAACTGGCAGGCCTTGTCTGCCAGTTAGTCCCACAAGGTGCTGGTCGCGATGCGAGCACCGTCACGCAAGGCCTCAAACTTAGCCCAGATAACCGTCGGATGCACTTCCGGCCGGTACGTTGCCTGAGATGAGAAGCCGCAATCGGCGCCGGCCACAACGTTTTCGCGTCCGACGATGCGGGCGAAACGCACCAGCCTCTCGGCAATCCACTCCGGATGTTCGACAATGTTGGAAGAGTGGGTGATCACGCCAGGGATCAGCACCTTGCCCTCGGGCAGTTTGATGGTTTCCCACAGATGGTATTCATGCTCGTGCCGCGCATTGGCGGCCTCGAAACTGTAGGCGCCGGCATCCACTTGCAGCATATACCCCGCCACGTCGGCCAGCGCTGCTTCGTGGATACGCGGCCCATGATTGATACCATAGCAGGTGTGATACCGTACTCGCTCCGGCGGAATGCCCATCAGGCTCGCGTTCAGCGCCGCCACATAGATCTCGGCGCGTCTGCGTCGCTGATCCTCGTCGAATGACGGATCACCGAACAAGTCCGACAGAAACGGATCGTCGATCTGCAGGATGAAGCCGGCATCGACAATCGCCTGGTACTCGGCATGCAACGCTGCGCCCACCGCGTGGAAGAACGCCTCATCGCTGTTATAGTATTCGTTCTCGCCCACGCCACTCGGCGCCACCGCTGGCATGAACGCCGCAACGTGCGCGATGCCATCCAATGCGGCCTTCAGGTTGGCGATGTCCTGCTGCAGCGCGCCCTCGCCGCGGTAACGGATCGGTCCGGTGCATACCAGCGGTACCACGGGTGCTACGGAGCCGCCTGTCATCGCTATGCGGAAATACTGCTCATAGTATTCGGGAAAGGCGGCGACCTCGGCGGCGAAGCTGGTGCGCGCCCGGTCGGGTCGTGGTTCGAACCCATCCAGCCGCTCGCGTGCATAGGTGAAAAAGCCGGACTTCGATTGCTCGCCGTCGCAGACGATGTCGATGCCAGTGCCTGCCTGGCGGCGCACGCATTCTGCCACCGCGTCGTGCACGCGTTTTTGGTAGGCGGCTTCGTCGTGCGTCAGTCCGGCGAGCCGCGCCTTCATCATGTCCAGCAGATCGTGCGGCCGTGGCAGGCTGCCGACATGCGTCGTCAGGATCCGATCGGTGTTCTGTCGGCCGGTCATCGCACTCTATCCCATGTGCCTTCGCATGAAGGCGCCTGCGTGTTCCGTCGCGCGCCGCGACGCTGCCACTTGTGGGTAAAACATCGGAAACGCGTGGATCATGTCAGGCCAGACTTCCAGAGTTACCGCCACCCCAGCGGCGCCGGCGTGGCCAGCTAACGTGATCGCGTCATCCAGCAATGTTTCATCGGAACCCACCTGGATCAGCAGTGGAGGCAGGCCGCCGAGATCGGCAAACTGTGGTGAAATCAGCGGATCGCCAAAATCCCTGCCGCCCGCAAACGCCTGCGCGAGTTCAAGCAGATACGGCCTGGATATCATTGGATCGACATTGGCCTTGCTCTGCATCGTCGCGCCGCTTGCTGTCAGATCGCTCCACGGCGAGATCAGCCAACCACAGGCCGGCAATGGCAAACCGCGCTCGCGCAGTGCAATCAGAAGAGCGAGCGTGAGATTGCCGCCAGCGCTGTCGCCACCCACCGCGATCTCGCCGGGCGCTAAACCCTGATCGCGCAGCATGCTGTAGGCAGCGAGCGCATCTTCCAGCTGCGCTGGATAAGGATGCTCTGGTGCGAGCCGATAGCCGAGAGCGAGCGTGCGGGCGTGCGCGGCGCGGCCGATTTCGACGGCGACGTAACGATGGCTGACGATCGAGCCAGCCATATAGCCGCCACCGTGCAGGTAGAGCACGGCTCGTCGGGCGTTAGCCTCCGGCGTCGTCGACCACTCGGCCGGAACGCCCGCAATCTCGATGGTCTCCACGTGCGCATCGTCAGGAGCACCCAGTGCTTGTCCGAACATGTCGAGCCGCTGACGACGTTCCTCCGGACCAACGGGGCGTGGCCTGCTGGTGAGCAGGGCACGGATCCTGGCGATGTCAGCGTCGGGCATCGTTCCTCGCAGTGTCTTGTCTCAGGTGCAGCAAGCTATCGACGGCAGTTCTTCGCGTCAACTCACAGTTGACAACACAACGTGAACATCGGCATGCCGCCATGGTGCAGCCGCAAGCGGACCGTCAGGATATGCAAGCTATTTCGAAGGAGATACCACAGTGCCATCAGGCATGCTGAATATAGTGGCAATTATTGATGACGACGGGGACGTGCGGGATGTGCTTGATGCGTTGCTCGAATCGGCGGGCCACACGGTGAAGACCTATACGTCTGGCCAACAGCTGCTCGACGATCCGGAGTTGAGCGACGTAGCGTGCATTGTGGTGGATCAGAAGATGCCGGAGATGACCGGGCTTGACCTGCTGCGTCGGCTCGATGCGACAGGCCACACGATCCCATCGCTGCTCATCACCGGCCTGCCGGACCCGGCGGTCCGGAATGAGGCCCTCGCACTTGGGGCAATCGATCTGCTGACCAAGCCGATCGATTTCGAGAAGTTGCTGCAGCTGGTGGCCTACGCTGCGGATTAAGCATCAGCGTCGTTTCGCGGTTTGCGGCTGCGTGACATCGGGCAGATCCTCTTCGAGGATGGTGATGTGCAGCGAGAACGATACTTCTCCGTCCTCGTCATCGCGGTGCAACGTTCCTAGGAACTCTCGTCCCGCCCGTACTCAACCGACCCGCCGCGATTCTTCGGCACTTCGATGCTTAATCGTTCCGTCCCCAGCGTCTGCCGTAGGTAAGCTTGAACACGTGCAATGTCTGATGCCTGCATTGCTTCCTCCTCTCCTGCTTAAGTAGGCGCGTAATCGCCAGTCCCAACCCCAGGCCGGCTGCTCCGCCGGACGTGTCACGCTAAATACGTGGGCGAGAGCCAGAAAGCCACCCGTTGAGCAGGGGCGTACAAATATGCTTGCATAGTCTAGAAAATATTAAGCTCAGTGGCTCAGTTGTGAACCGAGACTGCACGATGCATGTCTTCTCGCGGCGTGCCGTGGTGAGGGCAAATCGGCCAGCACGCGCGGGGCATTGACGATGATCGCCAGCTTGGGTGGGATGTCGCCGACCCATATTGCAGGTCGGCGGGCCTGCGCCCTCGTTTTGCTCCCGACAGTTGATCCATGATTATCGGCACGGCCGGCCATGTCGATCACGGCAAGACGGCGCTGGTGAAGGCGCTGACCGGTATCGATGCCGACCGCCTGGCAGAAGAGAAGCGCCGCGGCATTACCATCGACCTGGGCTATGCCTACACGGACCAGTTCGGCTTCGTCGATGTGCCGGGACACGAGCGCTTTGTGCACACAATGCTGGCCGGTGCCAGCGGCATCGACGCGGCGCTATTGGTGGTGGCGCTCGACGACGGCGTGATGCCACAGACCCGCGAGCACGTGCAGATCCTTCAGCTCCTCGGCATCGATCGCGGCGTGATTGCGCTGACCAAATCAGATATTGCCGCTGCCCGAATCAACGACGTCGACCTCGAGGTGCGCTCGGTGTTGGCGAAGACACTGCTTGCCGGAGCGCCGCTGCTGCCCGTGTCATCGTTGACCGGCGAGGGGGTCGAGGCATTGCGATTGGCGCTGACCTCGCTCGGGCCGCGTCCACGTGCCACGGACCTGCATCCGCGCCTCGCCGTCGATCGTGCCTTTACCATCGCCGGTGCGGGCCTCGTGCTCACCGGCACCCTCGCCGCAGGGCGCATCCGCGTCGAGGATCGCCTGATGTTGTCGCCGCCTGGCATCGAGTTGCGCGTCCGAGGCCTGCATGCACAGAACCGACCCGCCCAGGAGGCGGTGGCTGGTCAGCGTGTGGCGCTGAACGTCACTGGTCAGCGGCTCTCCAAAAATTCAGTGACGCGTGGTGATTGGGTGCTGCATCCCGACGTGCACGCACCGACCGCGCGCCTCGACGTCCGCCTGACACTGCTCGCCGACACGCCGCGTGCGCTGCGCAGCGATGCGCCGGTGCATTTCCACCTCGGGGCAGCGCACGTAATGGCACGCGTTGCGGCACTCACCGTGGACCGGATCGAACCAGGCGGTCCAGCATTGGCGCGACTGACGCTGGATCGGCCGATCGGGGCATTGGCGAACGACCGGTTCGTCCTGCGTGATGCCACCGCGACGCGTACCATTGGTGGCGGCAGCGTCATCGACCCGTTTCCACCACGACGTGGTCGTCGCAGGCCAGAGCGACTTCTCAACTTGAGGCGCTCGATCACGCCGATGCGGCAGATGCACTGCGAGCGCTGCTCGCATTGCCGCCGGGGTGGACCGAGCGGTTGCCATTCCTGCGGGCGCGAAACCTGCCCGTGGCGGTGCACTCGGCCATGCCCGCGGTAGCAATGGCGGATCTGCTGATCGAGCCGGCAGTACTCGAGGCGCTGCGTAATGATGTGGTGCGGCTGCTGGCGGAGCATCACGCATCAGCCCCGGATCAGCCCGGTCTCCAGTTTGAACGGCTGCGGATGGCGATGCCTGGCAGGCCATCTGCCGCGGCGTTTCGCGCCATTGTTGATTCGCTGTTGCGTCGTGATGTCATCAGTCAGGACGGGCCATGGCTGCGCCTTCCGACCCATCGGGTCACGTTATCGGTGCGCGACGAGCGTCTCTGGCAGCAGGCACGCGAGCTGATTGCTGCCGAATCGTTGCCTCCGCCCCGCACGCGCGATCTGGCGCGGGCGCTATGAGTGCCTGAGACCGCCATCGGGACTTTGCTGAAGCGGGTGCAAAGGATGGGCCGGCTGATCGAGGTCGCACCTGATCAGTTCTTTCTCAGCGAGACCGTGGCGGAAATGGCCGGCATCGCGGCGACTCTTCGCAGGACAACGGTGCACTCACGGCGGCGGCATTCCGGGACCGGTTGGCGAACGGCAGGAAGGTGGCGATTCTCGTGCTGGATTTTTCGACCGCGCTGGCCTCACCGTGCGCAGCGGCGACGAAAGACGAGTGCGGACCGATCGGTTGGGAATGTTCGGTCCAGGCGCCTAGCACTGAATGATGGCGGCGCGCAGAACGATGCCCTCATTCCGGCCCGGTCACGATACATATGTCAACATTCTGTAAGCCGAGTGCGTGCTGCACCGCAGGCAAGGATCCGTCATTGCTACGCCAGCGCCAGAATGAACACGCCCCGCAGATCAAGGCAATTGCAGCGATCTGCGCGACACTTAAGGGTTCGCCAAAGCCGTCGTGCCCAATCACCGCCGCCGCTACATAGGATATTGCTGTGCAGGGCAGCGCGCGCGACATCGGGATACGGCGCAGCGCAATGATGTACAGGACGGCGGCGCCGCCATAGAGGACAAACCCGAGCAGCGTACCCCCGTCCAACAGCTGCGCGAAGAACTGCGTCGCGCCGGCTCCAGCCTTGAGCAGCGTCTGACCGGCCATACTCGTCGCGATCGCGATGAACAGCGTTGCCCAGTAGATCACGCGTTGACGCGCGCCTCTGCTGCATTCCGCTCGATCGAGCGCACCGTGCCCTGCGGCTTGCCATTGGCCGACAGAAAGGTCCGCCCGACGTATTCACCAAGTACCGCCCAGGATCATCGACTGCACGCCGGCAACCAAAAGGATCACGGTCATCGTCGACGCCCACCCAGAGGGCGTATCGCGCAGGATCAGCGCCTCAGCGATCGTCGCTACCGCGCCAGCCGCACCGAGCAGCGCCATGAACACCCCGGCATAAATCGCC